>NZ_PCQA01000002.1:616853-684386 GCF_002979915.1 Arthrobacter sp. MYb213 | reverse complement strand
CTGAACCGGGGTGGTGTCTGGTTCTTTTGGTGTTGTTTGCTGGTTCTCTAGGCCTAGTCTTTGACTGAACGAAAAACTCCGTCAGCGTCAGGACATTGATAGCACTGACTGAAAATTTCAGTCAGTGCTACGTCTGCAGGGATACAAATCTTCCCACTGGAAGAGCTGTCCGATGAAAGTTCCTAAGCCAGTACGCCCGGCTGACTGTTTGGCGGCGATGCCTCAAACCGATAAAGGGTGTTGCTAGGGAGAAAAAGGTGGGATGAACCAGTCTCCGTTGACCGCAGCATCATTCAGCGCGCGCACGGTTTCTTGCACCGCCTTATTGCGTAGTGCTTCTTCACGGCCAACCAACCAGTATTCGGAGTGGTAACTAAACTCGTCGTGAAGTACCGGAACCATATTGGCGTAATGCTTGGACAAGAATACTGGCAGCAAACCGATCCCTGCATGATTCATGGTCGCCGCATACTGCACAGCGATGCTCGTTGAGGAGATTGCACGCCGCATGGGAGGCAAAGCGCTGGGGGCTTCATCGAGTTTGTCCACGGTCAGCGCGGTATCGATGTAGTAGTTCAGGCTGTGATTCGATAGCTCCGACAGCTGTTTCGGGGTGCCATGAGTTTCAAGATATTCGGCGGTGGCGTAAAGCCGTAACTCGTAGTCAAGTAGCTTGGTCGAGGCCGCCTTGCGCACGCTCGGTTCACCGATGACAATCTCCAAATCCATACCGGTTCGGGTTTGCCTCGCACGGGTGGTTTCGGAAACGATCTCAAAGACCAATTGCGGGTGGCGCTGCTGGAGTTTCGCTAGCGCAGGAGCAGCCAAGTGGGCGCTGAAAGCATCCGGTGCGGCAACTCGCACATGTCCACTGAGCGCATCGGGGTCTTCCTCGGTGCCAATGGCAGCCACGGCTTGCTCGATGGCTTCGGCACTGGTCATTGCCCGCCGTCCCAGATCGGTCAGTTCCCACCCGTTGGGGGAGCGCGTGAGCAGATGCCCGCCCATCGCCTTCTGTAACGCATCGATGCGACGCGAGATCGTCGAGTGATTCACCCCGAGCACAGTCGCGGCTGCGGTATACCGTCCAAGCCGCGCCACGGTCAGTAGGGCAATCAAGGATTCAAGGTGGCGGTAATCGATCTGGCGGTCCATGGCTCCTAGTCTGCCATGATCGGTGTGCGCTGGCGCACAATAGGCTTGCGTTATTGGCGGGCCCTTTCTCATTGAGTCTTAGTTCTCCTCCCGCCTACGCTGGCCTGACAAGGACTTAAACTTAGGCACAAGAATAGACGCGGGGTAGGGCAATGAGCACGTATGCATGGATTGGACTAGGGAACATGGGCGGGCCGATGACCGCGAACCTGGTAAACGCCGGGCATACGGTGCGCGGTTACGACCTGAATCCACAAGCCTGTGCTGTGGCTGCCGAGGCTGGGGTGCAGATCAGCGACTCGATCGCGCAAGCGATGGACGGGGCAGACGCGGTCTTCACGATGCTGCCCAAGGGCGAGCACGTACGTTCGGTTTATGAAGCGGAAGACGGAGTATGGGCCAATGCAACGGCGCAGATGTTGCTACTGGATTCATCCACCGTTGATATCGAATCTTCGCGTGCTCTGCACGACGAGGCGACCGCGCGCGGACTGAGTTTTGTTGATGCTCCGGTCTCCGGGGGAATTTCCGGAGCCGCTGCTGCCACGCTCGCCTTTATGCTCGGCGGAGCACCAGAACTCATGGACCGTGCGCAGGAACTGATCTCCCCAATGTCAGGAAAAATCATTGTAGCTGGTGGGCCCACCAGCGGTATCGCGGCAAAAATCTGTAACAATATGATGCTGTTTATCGACCTGATGGCCAGCGCAGAAGGATCTCAACTCGCTGAAAAGCTCGGGTTGGATCCGAAGGTCTTCTGGGAGATCGCTTCGGTCTCTTCCGGGCGTTCCTGGGCACAACAGACCTGGTATCCGGTACCAGATGTCATTGCTACGTCCGCGGCAAACAACAACTTTGAAGCAACCTTCCGAGTTGATCTAGCACGCAAAGATGTCGGGCTTGCGCTAGATGCGGGTGCGATGACCGGGCTAGATCTGCCTGCGGCGGCGCTAGCGAGCGAACACTTTGACCGGCTCATTAATGAAGGGCTGGGCGATAGAGACTGCTCGTTGATTGTGAAGAACCTGGTGCCCGATGGCAAGGTGCGCGGTTACACCCCGATGAATACTGTTCCGGCCGGAATCTAAATCCATGCGCACCATTACCGCTGCGGTCCTGCACTCCTCTGGGGCTGCGCGTCCCTACGCCCAGAGTAAGCCGCTGGTGCTCAGCGAAATACAGTTAGCTGACCCGGGGCCAGGAGAAGTACTGGTGCGCATTGAGGCCGCAGGCCTGTGCCATTCGGATCTTTCGGTTATCGAGGGAAACCGTCCGCGTCCGTTGCCAATGGTGCTCGGACATGAAGCCGCCGGCATCATCGAGATGCTCGGCGAGGGAGTCACCGATCTACATCTGGGCCAACGCGTGGTGAGCGTATTTTTGCCGCGCTGCGAAAACTGCGCCGCCTGCGCCACCGGTGGCAAACTGCCGTGCACCGCGGGAAGCGCGAGCAATACCGCGGGAGAACTACTCACCGGAACCAAGCGACTGTCCAGTGAAGGGCAGCCGATCAACCACCATTTAGGTGTCTCTGCATTTGCTAGTCATGCGGTACTTGACCGGCGTTCGGTGGTTCCGGTGGGCCAAGACGTGCCGGCCGAAGTTGCCGCAGTCCTAGGCTGCGCGGTACTCACCGGAGGCGGCGCGCTATTAAATGCGGGCAAACCAGAACCAAGCCAAACGATGATGGTGATTGGTCTGGGTGGAGTAGGGATGGCCGCATTGCTGGTGGCCATCGCGCAGAGTACAAAGTGGCCGGAGCCGGCTCGGCTGATCGCCGTGGACATGAACCCCGACAAGCTACGTAGCGCATTGGAGTTTGGTGCCAGCGAGGTTTATACCCCGGAGCAACTCTCGTCCATGGAAATTACCGCCGATGTGGTCATCGAAGCTGCCGGGCACCCGCGGGCCTTTGAAACCGCGGTGCGTGCCACGGCGCCCGGAGGAACCACTGTCACTGTGGGACTTCCGGCACCTGGAGCGCTGGCTGAAATCGAACCGCTGGCACTGACTAGTTCGGCGCGTACCATCATCGGCTCATATCTAGGCTCGGCAATCCCTGCCCGGGACATTCCCTACTATGAAAGTCTCTGGCGTAGTGGCTTGCTTCCGGTGGAAAAACTACTGTGCGGAAATAAAGAGTTGAGCGAAATCAATGAGGCTTTTGACCAACTAGCGAACGGCAGTACTATCCGCCAGCTGATCACCTTTCCCTAGTCGAGCTGGCTGGCTGTCAGGCCGTGATAGTTTAGCGATTATGTCCGTGAAGAATTACCCTTCCAGCCTGCCGAACCTGCGTGAAGCCGGCGGCTTGCCAGCGGCCGGGGGAAGCATCCGTGCCGGTTTGCTCTACCGCAGCGCCGTGCCACACACCATTGATGAACCACTGACCGGATGGTTGGGTACCGAAAACATTACTCAAATTTTTGATCTGCGTTCCACCATGGAGACCAGCCGGTTGCCAGGTTTCCCAGAAACCTTGCAATCCGCCAGCCGCACTAGGCTACCGCTGCTCGAAGGCGCGCTCGCAGTACCGAGCACCATGCCATCACTAGATGAGCTCTACCTTCCGTTGGTGGCAAATCACGGGGATGTGTGGGCCAAAATCGCCGGTGCCGTCGCACAGTCGAACGAAGCCACACTAGTGCATTGCACCGCGGGTAAGGATCGCACCGGGGTCGCGGTCGCCTTGTTGCTCTTGGCCGTGGGCGCTGATCGTGATGCAGTGCTGGCCGACTATGCCGCATCTACCGCCGCGCTGTCTGGTCCGTGGCTTGAATCCATGCGTGCCATGCTCGCTACTCACGACATTACGATGACCGAGAAAATGCAAAACCTGATGGTCGGTACGAGCATCACTGGGTTGGAGCGCGCCCTAGATCTAGCCGCTACCGGGCACGGTTCTATCGCCGATTACCTGCTGGCTCACGGATTATCCGCTAAGGAATTTGAAGCCTTGGGGCAGCGGTTGGTGAAGAGCTCATGAACCTTCCTGCGCCAACGGCCGGGCCAAGGGCCCTAGCGACGTTGACCGACCGACAGATCTTTGACTATTTATGCATAAATCAGCCGGCCACCCGCACCCAGATCTCTACCGCGTTGGGGCTATCTAAACCCACCGCCTCACAGGGCATTTCACGACTACAAGAAAATGGGCTGGTCAGCCCCGTTGCGGTAATGCCCGGCGCCGATGCCGCAGTGCGCCGTGGCCGTGCCCCGGAAAGTTACGGGATCAATCAGGGCTATGGGCACCTGCTTGGGTTGAGTTTGGAAGCCGGTTCGTTGCTTGGGCGCACCACCGACCTTGCCGGTTGCATCCTCGCGCAAGGGCACCGGGTGGTACCTGCCGAGGCAAGCGCCGAACAGGTGCAAAAGCTGGCAGGAAGCATGGTTGAAGAACTCACTGCCGCCAGCTCAGGGAGCACGCTCGGTGCGGCGCTGTCGCAGAGTTCGCCGGTGCTACGCGTAGGGGTGGACGCCACCGCGTTACCCACACCGGTTTATCCAGGTTCTTCGGCCTCGCTGGTGCCGGTAGTTCAAGAGTTGACCGGCGCACCAGCGGTGCTGGATAACGATGTCAACTGGATGGCTGTGGCGCAGGTGCGACACGATCAGCCGGCGACCGCCTCATCGTTGATGTTGCTCTACGTGGGTCCGGGCATTGGTACCGCGCTGGTGATCGATGGCACGGTGCATCGTGGGGCCAGCGGCACCGCTGGTGAGCTCAATGGCCTGCGCCTGGCGGAGCAGACTTTTCTGCAGCGGCTTGCCGCGGACGGGCTCACCGACGATGGCAGTTCGAAGGTGGACTACCCCCGATTAGCTAAGTTGTTGGCCGCTGCTGGACCCATCGATCCGTTGGTAGAGAGCTTTACCCAGGTCTTAGCCGAGGTGCTGGGTAATCTACTGGCATTTTTTGACCCACAGCGTTTGTTGCTGTGTGGACCGTTGGCTCACTTCGAGGCTTTTACGCACAGTCTTAATCAGGCACTGGCCAGTAGGATGGGATCTAACAGTAGCGTTGTTGAAGTCAGTGAGTTAGGCGAGGACGCGGCTTTGCGCGGTGCCTTATTTGGGGCACGCGCGCAGTATCTGAGCCGACTGTGGTCTAACTACCGCATCGAAGATGCGTAGGCGTTGACGATATGCGCCGACAGTAGCTATTGTAAAGAGTCCTTATAATAGTTTTTGGTTTGTTCATTTGAGTTGCTCAACTACATGAACCACACGCAGGGGAGTAACCGATGGCAGCGAAACACTCGGCGTCAGCCGAAACACCGGCGCAGTTTGCGGCCATCGGACTGGACCTGGGTGGTTCATCGATCAAATACGGGCTGGTTGATACCTCCGGTGAACTGGTGCAGAGCACCATTGGGCAGGCCACTACCCCGGAAGGCGCACACCCCGATGCCGTGGCCGAGGTCATGGCACAGATCCTGCGCGACCTTGCCGAACTCACCGGCGAAGACCTCGCCGGGTTACCTGCCGGAATTACCGTGCCCGGGATCGTCATCGACGGAGTGGTGCATTCGGCGGCTAATATCGACGAAGCCTGGATCGGGTTGGACGCCGCGGCGCAGCTGAGCAAAACACTAGATCGCCAGGTCGCGATCCTCAACGATGCCGACGCCGCAGGCATGGCCGAGGTGTATGCCGGAGCCGGAGCAAAAAATGGTGAACCGATTCTTGGTAGCACTATGCTGCTCACCTTGGGCACCGGCATCGGCTCGGCGTTCTTCCGCGACGGAGTACTGTTCCCCAACATTGAATTTGGGCACCTGGAAATTGACGGGTTTAACGCCGAAAGCAAAGCCGCTGCTCGGGTGATGCGTGAAGAAAACCTCAGCTGGGAGCAGTACATCACCCGGTTGCAGCGCTACCTCTCACATGTCGAATTCTTGTGTAGCCCGGACCTGATTATCATCGGTGGGGCCATCTCCGAGGACCATGAGAAGTTCTTACCGAAGCTGAAACTGCGGGCCAAACTGGTGCCCGCCAAATACCACAACGCCGCCGGAGTGCTTGGTGCCGCACACCGCGCCATGCACCTAAGCACCTAGGATTTAAATGCACACGATTAACCCGAACGCTACGATCAAACTCGTCGCAGTGGACATGGACGGCACCTTCTTAGATGGGGACGGACAGATCCCGGAAGCCGCTTGGGCGGTCATTGATGAACTTCAGGCCAAGGGGATCAGTTTTGTTCCCGCCTCTGGTCGGCAGTTCGCCACCCTGCGTGAGCAGTTTGCAGCACTCGGAGAGATCGCGATCATCGCCGAAAACGGCACCGTGGTGATGCACGGCGAGCAGGAAATCTATTCCAACATCATCGACGCACCGTCGGTCACCTCGGTGATCGCAGCAACCCGCGCGCAGTCGGCGCTGGATGTCGGGTTGGTGCTTTGTGGCCGGCGTACCGCCTACGTGGAGCGGGATGACGAAGTCTTTCTTGCAGCCATCGCCCCGTACTACCGCGCGGTGCAAGTTGTCGAAGATCTAGACCAGGTCGAGGATGAAATCATCAAAATGGCGGTCAACGTCGCAACCGGCCAGGTGCAGGCGATGGCCGCAGCCCTAGATGTCCCCTTGCAAGTGGTCGTTTCTGGAAGCCACTGGGTGGACGCGATGAACCATGGGGTGCACAAGGGTTTGGCGCTGAAGGCATTGCAAGACAAGCTCGGTGTCACCCAAGATGAAACCGCGGTCTTCGGGGACTATCCCAATGATCTGGAAATGATCAAGGGTGCTACCTATTCCTTCGCCATGGCCAACGCGCACCCGGTGGTTGCGGCCGCGGCGAACTTCACCGCGCCAGCAAACACCGAGCATGGAGTGCTGCAGGTTTTGCGCGCCTACCTAGAGGGACGCAACGAGCTCTAAGCGTTAGATGCTGTCTTGCTGTGCTAAATGGTTGGCAATTGCGTCGAAGGCGCGAATGGTGGGGAACAGCTTGGAAGCATCCTGCGGGTAAGGCCAGCTGGAAAGCTTCACGCCAATCATCTTGGTGGCCGGATTCATGTAAATCATCTGCCCATGGATGCCAAGAGCCAGCGCGACATTTGAATTCGGGTAAGGGAACCAGATCTGGTTGCGGTAGCGTCCGCCGGGCATCATATTATCGCCAGAGGAGTCCGCAAAGGCTTTGAGCTGATCCTCGGTGCTGTTGAAGGTATCGGTGATCCAGGATGGGTCAAAGACCCGCTGTCCACTCAACGACACCCCATCGTTGATGTAGAGGTGAGCAAAGCGGGCGAGGTCGCGCAGGGTTGCATTAAAGCCGCCGTCGAACATGCCGGTACCGAACTGGTCGGTACCCATCACAAGGTCTTGTTGCGCACCAATCTTGGCCCACACATATTCGGAGATGAGCTGTTGCATGCGCGCCCCACCGGCGGCCTCCAACACCCAGCCGAGCACGTCGGTCTCGCAGGAGCGGTATTCAAAGGCGCCACCATGGGAGGTTTTAGCCTTCAGCGTCAGCAGGTAGTCATACATGCCGATGGGTCCAATGGCGCCGCTAGGCGGAGTCCAGCCAATGGCTTCCTCCAGCATGCGTACCTCGGCCTTGGGATCTAGGTACTCTTCGGAGAACTGAATTCCCGAACGCATATCTAGCAGGTGGCGTACCGTTGCCCCGGCGTAACCGGAGCGTTCAAGCGCTGGCACATAG
Source organism: Arthrobacter sp. MYb213 (assembly GCF_002979915.1). GTDB lineage: Bacteria > Actinomycetota > Actinomycetes > Actinomycetales > Micrococcaceae > Glutamicibacter. Next base: position 676,558 of record NZ_PCQA01000002.1, on the reverse strand, counting down.
TCGGTAACCAGCTTGTTCACGTCGAGCTTTTCCGCGCTCACCAGCGCTGCTGCCACCGTGCCGACGACTGTTTTACTCATCGACATCAGCAGGTGGTCGGTCAGCGAGGTCATGGTGTTGTAGTACTTCTCCACCATCACCTTGCCCTTGCGCATGATCAGCAAACCGTCGGTGTTCGTCGAGTTGATGACTCCACGCACGGTCAGTGAGGGATCGGTGGCGCTACCCTTAGCAACCTCGAGATCACCAATCTCCATTTCGGTGAACGGCAGCTTGGTGATCGACTCGTCGCCGCGTGAGACCTTGGTGGTAGGTAGGAACTCGGCGATATTCTGGAAGGATACCTGGATGTTTTCCGGGTGCTGCCAGTTAGCGATCGTTAACTCGGGTACCGTGAGGCCGCTGGACATCTAGTGGTCGCTCTTCTCTTAGAAACGCTGTGTACTCTATCTTTTGGAGCCTACCACCAGCGCTTGAACGGGGCTGACGAACTAGCCTACTGCGCGGTAGCTGGTGGAACGTCGATGCCTTTGTACTGGGCACGGATCGAAGAGATGAAGTGCTTCGCGTCAATGGTCAGCTTGGTCTTCTTCTTACCCTCGTACTGCAGCTTCGACTTGGTCACTAGTACACCCAAGTCAGCACCCTTCCAGCGGTAGTCTTCAACACCATAGATGCGTAGGAAGAACGCTTCCTTATGGTTCTGTAACTGGTGCCAGTCCAAAGCGCTGCGCGAGAACTGCAACTTGCCCTTTGAGTCCAGGAAGTACTTGCCGGTGCGCGGTGCGTGGGTGATGTACTGCACGATGTCATCAGTTTCCTTGATGATCATATGGCTCCACACATCGGCTCCGGAGAGTTCTTCCCAGCGCGCGTTGATCTCATCTACGTCCAGCTCAAATTCCACGTCCAGGTACTCCAGCAGGTGGAAGAGGAATAGTGGAACGTCCGCGTAGGCTCCGGCGGTCACATTGGTGATCGCGCTGGCCCCGGAGATGCGTGGGTTCAATTCGCCCAAGTACACCTCGTCGGTATCGGTGTCTACCAGTACGTCGACTTCGAAGAAGCCACGGTATCCGGTGGACTTCAGTCCCGCGCCCACCTTGCGGACCAGTTCAATGGCGCGCGCACGCTGACCATCGGTGACCACATCTGGGTGCATCTCGTTACCGCACCAACCGCCCTTGTAAGGAGTCAGTTCCTTGTAACCGGCCAGTTCGGTAAGGATCGGGCCGACCACGGTACCGCAGCGAGTAAGTACCGCTTCTACGGCCACCGGCTGATTGTTAATCCGCTTCATCACCTTGAGCTGTTCGCCGATGATGTCCTTGGAATGTTCATTCCAGTCGGATTCGTTAGTGATGAAGAAGGTGGTTTTACCCGAATCTCCATACGGGGTCTGCACTACCAGGTCATCACCGAGCTTCGCGTCACGCGAAAGCTTCTGTAGCTCGGAGTACGTATCGGCGGTGCCCAAAACGTTCGGGACCGAGTGGGCGCCGGCGGCATTGCCCAGTTCGGTGGTGACAATCTTTGAATCCAGGTGGTTGCGCAGTTCCGCAGAAGGCAGGATTAGGTCGTAGCCCAGCTCTTCACAGATCGCTTCGGTTTCCTCATCGAAGAACACCATGGCGATCTTCGGACGGGGTCCGCCCGGAGCGGTATGGGTGTCGATGTACTCGCGTACCTCGGGATTTTCCAGCAACCAGTTGTTAATTTCTTCGGCGCTCTGGAAATCAGTTTGTGGCTTCTCGCTCGGGGTGAAGACCCGCGGGTGGTGGCCATCCCAGCCGTCGTAGTAGCTGATGTAGCTGAATTTACGCACCCACCGGTCAAGACCCAACAGGTTCACCGGGGTGGCGCCGACGAAGTAAATCGGGGTGGAATTTGTGCGGAAGAAGTGGCGCACCTCGCTCATATTCTTCAGCTTGCGGCCAAAGTTCACCACGCGTGGTACCTCAAAGTCGGAGTCGACATCGTTGTAAGCAGCATCAACCGCAACGTTTGCGGTCATTTCATCGAGCACAGTTTCCTGCGCTTGTGCGGCACCAGCCTGTTTACGTAATTTAGCTAGATCGCTGGGTTTAGGCATCTGCGGTCGTGCAGCACCTTCGCTCGCCTCAAGAAAATTTGCCATGGTGTCGTTCCTTCAAACTGGTAGACCTAAGTGATGATGCTCTGTGCCCGCCGTTGGACACAATCTGGACCGGCTAACTCACTCCATGGTGGTCGGTGAGAGTAAGCCGGGTGAAGCTGGGAGGTTAATCGGGAATGAATATTTAGTTTGTAGACGCGTTAGCGTTGAGCATTAGCTTAGACGCGCCAAAGTCCTAACGTGAAGTAGATGACACGTTAGGATGTTGGACGTCATAAGACTTAGTCAGTTTTTCTTTGAGACGTAATATTCGATAGCAGCCAAGGCCGCGCGAACGCCGGTATCTAGCGCCGGAATGTAGTCAGGCAAAAAGTGTGGCGAATGATTGACCGGGGCAGGACCATTACTGAGGTCAAAACCGCCAAACATCCAAAACACATTGGGCACATCCAGCGCGTCCGCCAGCGCCCCAAAGTCTTCCGAACCCATAGCCGGAGGAGAGAAGTGAACCTGGTCTGTCCCGAATTCTTGACCGAAGGCTGCGGCTAGCGATTGGGTCTGTTCCGGATCATTGTAGAGCCGTGGGAAATTGTAGAGTTCCTCAATCAGTGGGGCTTGCGCGTTAGCTGCCACCGCTTCGGCATTGATGATGCGGGTGACGGCCGACAGCACTTGGGCGCGAACCTCTTCGGTGAGCGTGCGAATGTTCAGCGTGAATTCTGCGCGGTCCGGAATGATATTTTCCTTCAGTCCCGCATGGAAGGTTCCACAGGTGATCACCGCCGGGCTCAGCGGATGCAGCTCGCGCGAGACGATGGTTTGTAAACGCGTGATGATATGCGCGCCAAGCACGATCGGGTCAACCGAATCCTGAGGCTGTGAGCCGTGGGACTGCTTGCCGTACAAGGTCACCTTCAGCGAATCGGCTAAAGCCATCGCGCTGCCCTCGGTGACCGCGATGGATCCGGTTTGGAACGGGAAGACATGCTGGCCGAGGACTACCTGCGGTTGTGGGACTTTCTCCCACAACCCGTCTGCGAGCATAGCGCGCGCCCCGGCGGCAGTTTCCTCTCCAGGCTGGAAGATCCACAGCACCGTTCCGGACCAGTTCTCGGTGTTCCTGGCCAGTACCTGTGCGGCGCTGAGCGCGGAGGCTACGTGGGTGTCATGGCCGCAACCGTGCATAACCGGCACCTCGGTGCCGTCGGCTAGGACCCCGGTGTCCACCGAGGCGTAGTCCGCGCCGGTGTCTTCCTTGATTGGCAGGCCATCGGAATCTGCGCGGAAGGCTATGACCGGACCGTCGCCGTTACGCTGAATACCCACCACACCGGTGCCACCAGAAATGAAGTTCTCGATACCCAGCTCGTTCAGTCGTTCCTGAATGTATTGCGCAGTCGCGTGTTCGGCCATCGATAATTCGGGGTGCGCGTGCAAGTGCAGATAATTTTCGTGCAGCGTGCGGGTTTCGTCCTCGGTCAGCGCGGTGCTCAGCATGGTGTCCTTTATCTTGAGGGGTAAATGTTCAGGTGAAAAATACTCTGGTTTAGTCTTCGCTGGTTGTCACTAGGGCCTTGCGGTCACGCAACACCCAAGAAACCAAGATCGAGGCGATGACTACCAGTGCGGTAGCAAACATTGCCACCGCCGGCATAGCCGGCAACACCACGAAGTTCATCAGCAAGGCAAGCGCGATAGCGATGATGGTGGGACGCAGCGACTTCATCGCGACGATCGACTGCACGAGCACCGCACCCATCAGCGAGGGCAAGATGTAAAGTCGGGCCACGTCGATGACCTCGGCGGGCACCTGAGAAACTAGCCAGGTGCCAAGCACACCGACAAATAGCAACAGACTGGTCAGGTGCACGGTGGCGGCTCCACAAATGGCCATCACCGCGGCGAGATCCCCGCGCTTTGTGCCGGGCTTCGCTCCAATGGAGGACTGCGCCACGATGGCAGCTGGCAGTAGCTTGTTAGAAATATTGCCGATCATAAATGCCTGGTACATGGCAGCCGAACCCAGAATAGGGAAGTAGGTCACCGGCTCCACGATCCACAACACCCCAAAGGTTGCCGCGACGGCGAGGAACGCCACCCAGATCATCGAGGGGGCAATCTGTAGGTCGGAGAAGAAGACTAGATAGATCGGGCCGAGTAGCGAAAAGATCAGCCCCGCGGTCATGGTGAGTGAGCCGTAGCGGGTGGTCTGCTTTTCAAAACGCGCCATCGAGGCGTCGGCGCTTGTCAGAGTAATAGTTGGAGTGCTCATGGGGTTTTGCTCCTGGTCTTAGGCTGCAGTGTGCAGGAAGTAGCCGGCGGTGATAGCAATGGCGATGGAGATGCCCAGCGCCCATTCCTTCAACCATTTCGCGTGCAAAACCTTAGCCAGCAACAGGCATAGGCCCATGCTTGCCGCGGAGACCGCCACGAGAATCATGTGAATCGACGATTTTGGCAGCTCGGCGAAGGTCAGCGCGGAGAACGCTCCAAGTAGCGCGGCGGTAGGGATCAGCGCCATTACCGCGGGGTTGCGCTTGGCGAGCGACTTGCCGCCCTTTTTCATGATGGGGGTCAAAATCAGCGTGGAGAGCATCCACATTGCTCCGGACAGGCTCATCGCCATAAATGCGACGGCGAAGACCTGCTGGGTGTAGTCGGCTCCGCCGAGGGTGGCTCCCATGGACACCGCAGAGATATTCGCCGAGGCGGTTTCTGCCGAGACCGAGCCGATCAGTCCGATACGTACCAGCACCGCTGGGGTACCAAAGAGTGCCAGCAACGCGATGGCGACGAAGACTACCGCCAGCGAGGGACCGATAGAGGCGACGGCTCCGGCGCGGAAGGATTCCTTCAGCTCACGTGCCGGCATATTCACGTGCGGTGCGGCAACCTTTGCGGCCCGCGCATAGAGGATCGTCTGGATGAAGATGACTGCGAACACGCCCAAGGCGCAGAACCACAGGAAGGGGGTGTTAGCGATGGCCCAGATGTTTGTTGAACTGGGATCGCCAGCGGCCAGAATGAGCTGTGGCTGCACGGTGGGCTCCTGAAAGTAGGTAAGTAAGTGAACTGATGTGATGCGCATCGCATCTACTTACAACCATGGCGCTAAGCTGAGATATCGACAATAATTGGCACATGTTGCCAGTTTTCTGTCGTTTTCCACCAAAACATGAAGATTGACTGGGCTAAAAAGCGAAAAATCGTCAGAGAAGATTGGGTCCTAAGTGACCAGCCTAGGCAAACACCGAGCCGGAAAATGCCTATGACCGCAGGCCAGCACCTCACAGGAGTACCGCATGGAGCAAAACGACGAGTTTAACGAGCTTGAACGGAAAATAGTGATCGCGCTGCAGGCCGATGGGCGCGCTACCTGGCGCAAGATCGCTCAGGTTTTTGGCGAGCCCGAACGCACCGTGGCACGCTATGGGCAGGCACTGTTGGCTAGTTCAAAAGTTTCGGTGGCGGCAATTCAACACCGCACGGGATCATTGGTCGCCGCGTTTACCTGCGCCCCGGGAACCGTGCGGGTGGCCTGCGAGGCGTTGGCTCAGCGCGGGGACACCAGCTTCAGCTATATGGTCACCGGGCAAAGTGACGTGGTCACCGAGCTGCACTACGACGGGGACCTGGCCGAGATTCTCACCATGCAGCTACCGGCAACTCCAGGAATTAATGCGTTAGCGGTCTATCCGATCCTGAAATACTTCAAAACCATCCGTGCCTGGCGTGCCGAGCCACTACCCGAAGCGGCGGAGCGCGCGTTGCGGCCAGTCAGCGGTGGGGAACTGACCGAATGGAACCCCGCGGCCGGGCTAACAGAGAATGACAAGCTGATCATCGAGGTGCTGCGTAAAGATGGGCGGGCCTCGGTGGACACGATTTCTCGGCAGGTGAAGCTGAGCGAATCATCGGTGGCCCGCCGGGTGGACTGGCTACTGCGCGGGGAACATATCTCGATCCGCACACTGGTGGAACCGGCGCTCCTGGGCTACCCGGTGGAGGCGCTGCTCTGGGTACAGACCTCTCCGCAGAGCGTTGAGCAGCTCGGGCAGCGGCTACGGCTACTGCCCGAGGTGCGTTACGCGGCCGCGGTGGCCGGGGACGCACAGCTCATCGTTGATGTCACCGTGCGCACCCAAAAGGACCTATACCGATTCATTTCCGACACCCCGTGGGGTGAGATGGTGCAGCTGAAGACCGCGATGGTGCTTTCGGCACGCAAACGCGGCGGGAAATTATTCGCCGTTTAGCGTGGCCGCAAAGTCGTTTTGGCTAAACTCGAATCCGGCATCCGCTAACACCCGGGAGCTGACCTTGCGTCCGGTCAATGCCACACGAGCATTGGAGCCGAGCACCGCCGCACCAAGCTTGGGCAATAACGTGCCGGTAGGAAGTCCTGGCAACCCAGCGTTTGAACGCAGCGCAGCCATCACCTCGGCGTTGCGCAAAGGCACCGGATGCGCGGCATGGATCAACCCCGCGGGTAGCGAAGTCTCTTCTAAGCCGAGCAAGATTCGCACCAAATGCAACCAATCTTCCAGACCGATCCAGCTGAACCACTGCCTGCCATCACCCATCGGCCCACCCAGACCGGTGTGTACCAGCGCGGTCAGTGGTTTGAGCAGTGGCGCATCGGGATGCATCACTAGCGAGCTGCGCAGCACATAACTGCGTTCGGCATTGACCTTCGCATCATGGAAGGCCTGCTCCCAGGCGGAGGCGACCCCGGTCATTTCCGGAAGTGCCCGCTCACCGGTAGGCACTGGGCTGTCTTCGGTAAATTCTGCTTCACCGCCATCACCAAAGATCGCGGTGGTGCTGGACTGAATCCAGCTGGCCAACGGGGTGTCGAGTCCGGCGGCGGCCTCGGCCAAAGTTTGTGTGGTGCGCACCCGGGAGGCGGTGAGCTTTGCGATATTTTCTTCGGTGTTGCGCTTATCCACGCGCTCGCCGGCCAAGTTGATCAGGTGTACCGGGAATTTGGCGTGGCTTAACGCACTGGTCCATGCGCCTAGGTGAAGGCCATCCCACGGGTACTGGTCGGCGGGGAAGTCTGCTTCAATGCGTCGGGTGAGCACGGCCACGGACAACCCGCGGCAGACCAGCTCGGCTACCAGATTGCGTCCGAGGAAGCCGCGTCCGCCGGAGATCACCACACGCACCGGAACGGTGCGGTGTGCTCCCGAGGGTATGACCTTGAAGAGCCTGGCGCAGGCTAGTGCAAAGTCCTCGCAGAGGGTGTTAGCGACGCTAAATTTGAATGCCGTGGTGCCTGGGCCACGCAGGATTACGGTGAAGCGAAGGATCGCTCCGGTATCGGCGGCATCTACTTGCCAGCGCAATACCATTTCGCCACCGGGTTGCGGCTGGGTGAACTCAACCATGCGCTGAGCCGGGTTGCGCCTAGTGATTGAGCCTGCCGGCGCGGTCTTTTGATGTAGTGGACCGAAGAGTTTGCCCGGGGCCAAGAGATCAACCTTGGTACCCACTCCGCGCTGGTCATCGTGCACCACAAAACCGTCGAAGCTCTTCATCCAGCTGCCGGTCTGCGACAGATTGCCGACGATCGAATACACGGCCTCGGGATCTGCGGCGAGGTATTGCGATTCGGTGCGCTGCCAGCGAGTGAACTTAGTGAGCTTTTGCGCCATGGCTAGATCATCCTTCGACGTGAAACGAAACTTCGGACACCTCTAGGTTACTGTGCGCCGGGTGTCACCGGCACCCGGTACGCGCCGATTGCGCTCTGGGTGAGCGCAGGCCGTCGGCAGAGGCGTGGTTAAACGCAGAAACCGGCGTTGTGCAAAGCTGTGAAGCTTTGCACAACGCCGGTACCTTGAGCGTTATTCGCGCGGTACGCCTTAGGCGGTAACCTTTGCGCCAATCTCTTCTTCCATCGAGGTGAATTCAGCCTCGATTTCAGTGCTTGGCTTGAACGTTGCACGCGAGACGAGCCATGCAACCACGAGGCAGACCAGGAAGCCTGGCACGATCTCGTACATGTTGCCGGTCAGTACGTCGACGTTGCCCCAGATGAAGACAACGGCTGCACCGGAGATCATGCCAGCGAAGGCACCAATCGCGGTGAGCTTACGCCAGTACAGAGCCAATAGCACGATTGGACCGAAGGCGCCGCCGAAGCCGGCCCAAGCGAAAGCCACCAGGTCCAGGATCGAGGAGTTCGGGTTCAGTGCCAGCAGTGCTGCGACGACCGCGATGACCAGCACGCCGGTGCGTCCGAGCATCACTAGCGCCTTCGGCGAAGCCTTGCGACCGGTGATGTTGTAGAGGTCTTCGACCAATGCCGAGGAGCAAACGATCATCTGTGAGGACATCGTCGACATAATTGCCGCCAACACGGCCGCGAGCACTAGGCCGGCGACGAATGGGTGGAAGAAGACTTGGCTGAGCAGCAAGAACACGGTTTCGCTGTTTGTCTCGCTCAGCGGATCCTTCGCAAAGTACGCGATACCGATCAGCGAGGTAGCGACCGCGCCTACGGAGGTCAGGAACATCCAACCCACGCCGATGCGACGTGCAGTCTTTGCCTCGGCTGGGGTGCGCAGCGCCATGAAGCGGACCAGGATGTGCGGCTGACCGAAGTAACCCAAGCCCCATGCAGCGGTGGAGAAGATCGCGATGACCGCGACCCACCAGGCGTTGTCGGAGAACGAGGAGAACAGGTTGAACGCTTCGGGGTTTGCCGTGGTGATGCGCGAGCCCAAAGTTTCGAAGTCGCCGATCTTAATGACCGCGACGATTGGTACGGCAATGAGTGCGGCGAACATCAGTAGGCCCTGAGCCACGTCGGTTAGCGATGCACCAAGGAATCCGCCAAACAGGGTGTAGAGCAAGGTGATGACAGCAACGAAGATCATGCCACTCAGGTAAGGCCAGCCGAAGGAGGCATCAAAGAATTTGCCAGCGGCGACCATGCCCGAAGAGACATAGAAGGTGAAGAACACCAAGATGATGACCGCGCTACCGATGCGCAGCAGGTGCTTATTGTCCTTCAGGCGCTTTTCGAAGAAGCTTGGGATGGTGATGGCGTTCTGCGAGATTGCGGTGTAGGAACGTAGGCGAGGAGCCACGTACTTCCAGTTCAGCCAGGCGCCGATCAATAGACCGATACCGATCCAGGCCTCGTGCATGCCGCCAAGGTAGATTGCGCCGGGCAAGCCCATGAGCAGCCAGCCGGACATGTCACTTGCACCTGCGGACAGGGCTGCTACCCCGGGCTTCAAGCCACGGCCTGCAAGCATGTAGTCGTCGATGTCGTTCGTTCGTCTAAAGGCTACGTAGCCGATGCCGAGCATCGCGCCCATATAGATGACGATCGCGATGATCTGATAAGTCTGGTCAGACATTTTCCCTCATTGCCGTTTATTGTCCGTCGGAGCGAGTGGTCACCCGAGTAGACAGCGGATCTTGTGGTGCGAGTCACCACTATTGCACTTAAATTCCCGTTTGTCTCGGTGACCTACTTCGCTCGTGATCGTTTTGTGACCTTAGGAACACTACCGAACTACCCGGCAGAAGCAGAATCGAGTTTTCTTAGGCAGACTGATTTTTTAGCTGTTCGTGCACCAAAGTACGCACCGCCGCAATGGAGGGGGAGCGCGCTGAAGAGTGGCGCATGGCGGTAAAAATAGTGCGCACCGGGGCGTTGTCTAGATCTACGAAGCGCAGCTGTCGCTCGAACTGTGTCCAGACCAAATCGGGCAGCAAGGCCACCGCGGTGCCGGTTTCCACCAGGGTGACATGTGCCTGAAGATCTGCCGTTTCGTAACGCACGTCGGGTTCAAAACCGGCCATTCGGCAGGACTGTTCCGCCCAGTGACGACTCGCGGCTCCCGGGGGTTCCATCACCCAGGGAAGGGTGGCCGCCTCGGTTAGCGAAGTGACGCGATCAAAATCGGTATTGCCCTCACCGCCGAGCAGTGGAAGAGCTAAACGAATCGGATCATGGGCTAGATGACGGCGATCTAAGGACTCAAAGATCGGGGCGGCGTGACCTTGATACTGTTCGGCAATCACTAGATCAAAGTTCCGCGCACTGGTTTCATGCAGTGCTTCCTCCGGCTCATGCTGGGTCATTTCCACGCGCAGATGTGGGTGCAGATCATGAAGTTTGCGCAATACCGGAGGCATGACCGCGAGCATTGCGGTCTGGAATACTGCCAGTCGCACGGTCCCCGAGACACTGGACATGGTCGCTGCCAGATCTGCTTCGGCGCGTTCCATAGAACCCAATAATTCTTCGGTGTGCGCCACCAGAACTTGGGCCTGTGGGGTGAGTGCCAGCTTGCGTCCATTGCGGCGCAAGAGCTCGACTCCGGCCTCTTCTTCAAGCTGACTCAATTGCTGGGAAACCGACGAAGGAGAGTAGCTCAGTACGTCCGCCACCTCGGCTATCGTTCCGCGAATACTTAGCTCCCTAAGTAGACGTAATCTTCGCAGTTCAAGCATGGGTTCAACTCCGGTCTCTACGCGGTACTTTGAGGGTGCAAAAGGGGTGATTTAGGCACCTGTCAATACATTAGCAAACCCGAAGTGAAACGTTCGGTTTTGTTCACTTTTGCTTAAGCAAAGTTAGGGTCATACTCGAATTGCACACAGCATTTTCGCGGCCAACTATCCGGTGATTCCGTAAGCTCGTCAGCCATCACGAAATTCGCGTTCGGTGTATCTAATCCAAGTACGCATCGCATCGAAGGGACCGACACAACATGTCATCCTCTATCACCACCGCACGAACCGTCGCACCGGCGGTCGACTCGGCAGGCAACCCCCTGACCCTTCCGGCAGAACTTGCAGACGAGACTATTAAACTAGTCCGTCACTGGCTGACCGAAGCCTCCACCTTCCCTATCGATGCCTCCGCAGCCCGGCTGGCCGGAGTACTCAAGGACCCTCAGGGACTAGACTTCACCGTCGGGTTTGTTGATGGTGTCATCCGCCCCGAAGATCTAAAGGTCGCCGCGGGCAACCTGAAGAAGCTGGCACCGATGGTGCCAAGCTTCCTGCCTTGGTACATGCGCAAGGCCGTCGCGCTAGGCGGCGCCATGGCGCCGGTACTGCCATCGATCGTTGTCCCTATCGCGCGCCGTGTGCTGCGCGAAATGGTGGGACACCTGATCATTGACGCCTCGGATCACAAGCTAGGCGGCGCGATCTCCAAGATCAAGCGCGACGGCGTTAACCTGAACGTCAACCTACTCGGCGAGGCAATCCTCGGCCAGGGCGAAGCAACCCGTCGCCTAGATGGCACCACCAAGCTTTTGAGCCGCGATGACGTGGACTACGTCTCGATCAAGGTCTCTTCCACCGTCGCCCCACATAACCACTGGGCCTTCGACGAAGCGGTGGAGCACATTGTCGAGAAGCTGCGCCCACTGTATGAGCTGGCAAATAAGGCAACAAAGAAGAAGTTCATCAACCTGGACATGGAAGAGTTCAAGGACCTGGAGCTGACCATCGCGGTCTTCACCAAGATCCTGGCCCTACCTGAATTCAAGGAACTATCTGCCGGCATCGTCTTGCAGGCTTACCTACCCGACGCACTGGGCGCGATGATTGAACTCCAAGAGTTCTCCGCAGCCCGCGTGGCGCAGGGCGGAGCACCTATTAAGGTGCGCGTAGTTAAGGGCGCTAACCTGCCCATGGAAATCATGGAGGCAGACATCCACGGCTGGCCACTAGCCACCTGGCACTCCAAGCAGGACACCGACACCAGCTACAAGTCGGTGCTCGAATACGCACTGCGCCCAGGCCACGTGGAGAACGTGCGCATCGGCATTGCAGGACACAACCTGTTCGACATCGCACTAGCTTGGCTATTGGCCAAGGCACGCGACGTCAAGCACGGCATCGAGTTTGAAATGCTGTTGGGCATGGCCACCGGTCAGGCCGAAGCGGTACGCCGCGACGTGGGCGAACTGTTGTTGTACACCCCGGTAGTACACCCGGCTGAATTCGACGTGGCCATCGCCTACCTGATCCGCCGCCTCGAAGAAGGCGCCAGCCAGGAAAACTTCATGTCCGCGGTCTTCGAACTAGAGAAGAACGAAGAACTCTTTGAGCGCGAGAAGAACCGCTTCCTCGCCTCACTAGAAAACTTGGCCGATGTGGTTCCGGCTTCGCACCGCGTACAGAACCGTCAGGAGTCGGACCCGGCGCTGACCGAGGTAGTCGCTGGGTTCGCCGACGGATCCACCAGCTTCTTCAACACCCCAGATACCGACCCGGATCTAGACGTAAACCGCAGCTGGGGACGCGAAATCCTCTCCAAGATGCAGGAGTCGAAGCTCGGCAAGGACCTGGTTGCGGCCAACACCCTGCACTCGGCAAGCGAAATGGATGAGGCCATCGCCATGGGCGTTGACGCCTCCGCTGATTGGCAGGCCTTGGGCGCTACGGCCCGCGCAGAAATTCTGCACCGCGCCGGACTGCTCTTCGAAGAGCGCCGTGCGATGCTGCTAGAGGTACTCGGTTCGGAATGCGGAAAGAACATCGACCAGGGTGATGTGGAAATCTCCGAGGCGATCGACTTCGCGCACTACTACGCACAGCGTGGACTGGAACTAGACACCGTTGATGGCGCAACCTTTGTGCCTTCGAAGCTGACGGTGGTCACCCCGCCGTGGAACTTCCCGATGGCAATCCCTGCCGGTTCGACCATGTCCGCACTGGCCGCCGGCTCCGCGGTGATCATCAAGCCTGCCACCTTGGCCTCACGTATTGGCTCGGTGATGGTGCAGACCCTCTGGGACGCCGGAGTGCCTAAGGACGTCCTGCAGCTGGTCTTCGCCGGCAACCGTGACCTGGGTACCCAGTTGGTATCCGATGAGCGGGTGGATCGTTTGATCCTCACCGGTGGTTACGAGACCGCTGAACTCTTCCGTTCCTTCCGCAAGGACCTGCCGCTGCTGGCCGAAACCTCGGGCAAGAACGCCATCATCGTCACCCCGCACGCGGACCTGGACCTGGCTGCTCGCGACGTGGTTGCCTCGGCCTTCGGGCACGCCGGACAGAAATGCTCCGCCGCCTCACTGGTAGTACTCGTTGGCTCCGTGGCAGAGTCACGGCGCTTCAACAGCCAGCTGATCGACGCGGTGAAGTCGCTGAAGGTCGGTTACCCATGGAACCCAGAATCTCAGATGGGCCCATTGATCGATGAGCCAGGCGAAAAGCTGAAGCGTGGTTTGACCACCCTCGGTGCCGGTGAGCGTTGGGCCGTGGAACCGAAGCAACTTGACGAGTCGGGCAAGCTCTACTCGCCAGGCGTACGTTACGGAGTCAAGCGTGGCAGCGAATATCACCTGACCGAATACTTCGGCCCGATCCTTGGCGTGATGACCGCGCCGACCCTGGAAGAAGCAGTTGAGCTGGTCAACGAGGTCGACTTCGGGTTGACTTCAGGCTTGCACTCGCTGGACCGCGATGAGCTGGCTTACTGGATGGAAAACATCCAGGCCGGAAACATCTACGTGAACCGTGGCATCACCGGCGCTATCGTGCAGCGCCAGCCATTTGGTGGTTGGAAGAAGTCGGCCATTGGTGCAGGCACCAAGGCTGGCGGCCCGAACTACCTGGTCGGCATGGGTAGCTGGGTTGACGCGCCGGTGCGCGAAACCGCCGCACTGTCCGTCTTTGACGAACGACTGCTGAACGCAGCGGAGCTATCCGAAACCGATTCGGCCTGGCTGCGCGGCGCACTGGGTAGTGACAAGCTGTGGTGGAATCAGGAATTCAACCAGGCTAAGGACCGCTCGGGTCTGGTCGCCGAACGAAATATCTTCCGCTACAAGCCGGTAGATGTCACCGTCCGCTTCGAGGCTGCAACCAGCGAACACGGTGTGGCCGAGGCATTGCGTGTAGTCGCTGCCGGCGTCACCGCAGGATCTCGCGTGCTACTTTCCAGCGAGCTGGAACTGCCTCGTGGGGTACGCAACCTGTTCGCCGAACACTCGGTGATCGTGGTTGATGAGGATGCGAATGCTTTCGCCGCTCGGGCTGCTCGCCTGGCTGCGAAGACCGGTCCGACTTCTTCATCACGAATCCGTTTGATCGGTGGTTCGGTGAAGGCTCTGGCCGAGGCTACCGATGGTAAGCCGGATGTGGCGATCTACGCCTCGCCGGTCACCGGTGCCGGACGCGTGGAAATGTTGCCATTCCTGCACGAGCAGGCAGTGTCGATTACCGCGCACCGCTTCGGTACGCCGAATCACCTAAGTGATGAATTGATCTAGTTCACTGCGAGCAGTTAGATGCTGGTGCAAGCGCTGGATATTACATTCGTAGTATCCAGCGCTTGTCCTGCTTTAAGCTCGAATTTTGTCGTTGCTTATAACGGACATGACTAGTATTCGAGGTATGGCTCGTTCATTTACCCTTATTCAGCTTCGTTACTTCATGGAAATTGCACGGTTAGAAAACATGCGTGCAGCCGCTCAAGAATTGAATGTAACGCAGTCGACGCTGTCCGCTTCGCTCAGCCAGCTTGAGCATGATTTGGGTGTGCAGTTATTTCAGCGACTACCGAATCGCGCACTGCGCATCACCCAAGACGGAAAGCGCATGGCCTCTGGCGCCAGATTGCTACTTGAAGATGCTGATTCGCTTAGTCTGTCGATTAGCGGTGAGAGTCAGAGCCTGAGCGGTGTACTGCGTGTGGGACTGTTTGCGCCTCTGGCCGCATTCATTGCCCCAAAACTACTCAAGGAATTTAGTACCAAATACCCGAACATGACGGTAAATTTCATCGAAGGGGACCAGAGTCAAATTCTTCAGGCTCTACGGAACGGGGAATGTGAAATCGCCATGATGTATGACCTTGGCGTAGGTGCTGAATTTGCCATGGAGCCGGTAGAACGGCTTGGCGCGCACGTGATTGTCAGTCAGGACCATTGGCTGGCAAAGCAAGAGCTGCCTGTCCAGCTCGCTCAACTTGTTGACGAACCACTAGTCCTACTTGATCAGGAGCATTCGAGGGAATACTTTCTGAGGTTATTCTCGGTACTCAATCTCGAACCAAAAATTGGTTATTGGGTGTCCGGCTATGAAACCGTTCGATCGTACGTGGCCATGGGTCTGGGGTATTCAATCTTAAACCGTCGCTTGCCACACGATCAGACTTACACGGGGAAGACAGTGGTGCCAATCATTATCGCCGATCCGGTGCTTCCGATAACCGTTGTTGTCGTCTATCCGAAGGATCTCCCGGTAAGTCGAAAGGCCAGAGTCTTTGCAACATTTGCGGGGGGAAGCGATGGCTAGCGCTTAGTCTGATCGTTTTTAACGATTAGCCTAACGAATCTTTCCCGTTGGACTATGTGTTTGAACTCACAGATTCTTGAGTACAAGAGAACGAGCAACAAAGCCCGTCCTTCCCCAAGAGCACCAGCCTGAAGTAATAGGGCAGGGACCGAAAGAAGGAAGATCCGTGACTGTGAGTACCCTCAAATCTGATGTTGACGCGTCAGAGAAGCAACAAGAAAAGAAGATGAAACACCGTGTTCTCGCTGGCGGTAGTATCGGTCAGTTCATCGAATTCTATGACTTCACGCTTTATGGACTTTCTGCGGTCACCCTCTCAGCTTTGTTCTTCCCTTCGCAGAGTGCCCTAGCGGGATTGCTAGCAACCTTCGCTGCATTCGGCGTGGCGTTCTTGGTACGTCCAATCGGCGGCCTATTCTTTGGTGCGCTGGGCGATAAGATCGGCCGACGAAAAGTCCTCTTCATTACCTTGCTGACTATCGGTCTCGCTACCTTCGGAATCGGATTACTCCCAACTTTTGCTCAGATCGGTGCGTTGGCTCCGGCACTATTGGTCCTTTGCCGCCTGGTCCAAGGGTTCTCCGCAGGTGGTGAATCAGTCGGTGCGCCAGCATTCGTTTTTGAGCATGCGCCCTTGAACCGGCGCGGATTCTGGCTGACCATTACCCTCGCGGCAACGGCGTTACCTTCGGTCGTCGGCGGAACGTTAATTCTAGTGTTATCAACGACGATGGATCCAGCTAACTTCGAAGCGTACGGATGGCGTATTCCATTCCTGTTGGCACTTCCGCTGGCGCTCTTTGGGCTGTGGATTAGGGCAAAAACCGAGGAATCAGAAGAATTCAAAGCGGTGATACTGAAGAATCAACATAAGGAATACAGTCCGCTGCGTCAGGCATTCGCCGAAAATAAACTCCGTATGCTCCAGGTTGCTTTTGTAATGGCGCTGACGGCTATGGGCTTCTACTTCCTCTCCGGATATTTTGTCTCCTACGTGCAGGTATCAGGAAACCTCAGCTTGGAAATGTCGTTGCTTGCCAACGCCGTGGCCATGGCCGCCTACGCTCTATTGCTGCCAATCGGCGGCCTACTGGGCGATAAATTTGGACGCAAACCGATGCTGATTGCAGGGTCTGCCGCGTTGCTCATCCTGAGTATTCCGTGTTTCTGGCTAGTAACTAGCGGATCATTGCCGCTGGCTATCGCCGGACAGCTGCTCTTCGTGATTCCAATGTGTATTTATGGCGGCGGTTGCTATACCTTTTTCGTTGAAATTTTCACCACCAAAACTCGATTTACCTCCGCGGCAATCAGCTACAACATCGCCTACGCGTTGTTTGGTGGCACTGCACCATTTATTGGCACATGGCTCGTTTCGACGACCGGCATCTCGATGATCCCAGGCGTTTATATGGCAGCGGCCGCGCTGATCGTACTCTGCCTGTTGGTTTTCACCCCGGTTCCAGAAACTCACCCGTTGTTTAAGAAACAAGAAGCCACCGCAGCCAAGTAGCCAGGCCAGCAAACCGTCTTTTTGAAAGGACCACATGATGTCCCACGATTTTCTTACCGATTTCCACCACGTTGCCACCTTTGGCGCTACCCCTAACCATGGTGTGGATCGCCAGGCGGCAACCGCAGAAGACAAACTGAGCCGAGATTGGTTCGCGCAGTTTACGCAAGACAAGGGTTGGGAACTGCGGGTGGATGCAATCGGCAATATGTTTGCACTGATCGAATTTACTCCTGGCGCACCCTACATCCTGCTGGGTTCGCACTTAGACTCGCAGCCTCTGGGCGGTCGCTTTGACGGTGCTTACGGTGTCATCGCAGGTCTGCATGCAGCTAAACATATCGAGGCACGACTGCGATTAGAAAACGTGTCACCGCGGTTCAACTTAGGCGTCGTGAACTGGTTCAACGAAGAAGGCGGACGTTTTGCTCCGTCGATCATGGGCTCGTCGGTCTTTGTGGGTTCAATGGACCAACATGAGATGCTCAGCGTGAGCGATCTTGAAGGAATTAACGTGGCTCAGGCGCTGGAAGCAATCGGGTATCTCGGGAATGATCTTCGTCCTGAAGTAGCCGGATATGCCGAAATTCATATTGAGCAGGGACGGATCTTGGAGCGGGAATCAGTGTCCATCGGAGCCGTTGACTACTCTTGGCATACACAGAAGCTTGATGTCGAAGTATTAGGCGAACAATCGCACACCGGTGCCACCGCAATGGCAGATCGGCATGACGCGCTGGTTGCTGCGAGCAAGGTGATTCTCAAAGTCCACGAGGTGGTTGAGCGGTTTGAAAAGGGCAACATTGTGTCTTCCGTGGGCAGGATGACGCTGGAACCGAATTCGCCGATTGTTGTGGCCAGGCGCGTTAGCTTGGTGGCCGACTTGCGTGCGGTCGACCAGCCAACGGTGGCCGAAGCACGGCGGATAATGCTGGAGGACATCGCCACGATCGCCAAAGAGCACGATATCAAAATTAACGTCAACGACTTCGACATCCGCGATATTCAGTACTACCCGGAGTCAGGGCTGCAATTGGTCGAAAAAGTTACTGCAAACCTTGGCAAGTCCGTGCGAAGGATTCGCACAATGGCGGGGCATGACTCGGTGGCGATGAATAAGATCGTGCCGACAGTCATGATGTTCATTCCATCAATCGATGGCGTCAGCCATTGTGAACGCGAATTTTCGACCGACGAACATATGCTTGACGGTCTTGAGGTGCTGGCAGAAACAGGTTGGCAGATGATCTTTGGCGCGTTGGCGGCCGAGACCGGGCAAGACGAATTCCTATTCGACTCGGCCGTGCAGATCTCATGAATGCCGAAGACATCGCCTTTCTTTCTGCACTACACCAGCGACAGTCGTTCATCGAGGGGGAGCTTTCACCCAGAGATGTCCTAGAAGCTCAACTTAGCAGGATCGAAATATATAACTATGGCGAAGGAACGGGCGTGAATGCCCTCACCGAGGTTATGCATGAGCAAGCGCGTACCGCGGCCAGCGCGGCCAGCGATGAATATGCCCGCCACAGGCGCAGTAGCAAGCGAGTGCTTCCAGATTTGCTCGGAATCACCGTTGCAACGAAGGAAAAGCACGCGTTGGCGGGGAAAACACATTCCCAGGGGCTTCGCGCACTGAGCGGAAAGATCGCCGAGTCGGACCATCCAATCGTAGCCAGGCTGCGTGCGGCTGGAGCGATCATCCACGCTCGGACGACGAGTCCCGAATTTAGTTGTGCAACGGTAACGCATTCACCAATGTGGGGAACCACTCGGAATCCGTGGAACCTGCAAATGTCTCCCGGTGGCTCTTCAGGCGGGGCAGGTGCAGCCTTGGCAGCCGGATTTTGCACCCTAGCGACGGCGTCGGATATCGCCGGTTCAACACGCATCCCGGCAGCCTTCACCGGAAATGTGGGGTATAAAGCACCCTATGGCCGAATTCCCGGCGCAGGTTACTTATCTGTGGACTGGTACCGTGGCGACGGACCTATGGGACGAACGGTTGCCGATGTTGCGCTTATGTCCTCGATCATCAGCGGCAAGCATCCCGCGGACACGAACTCGTGGGGTGAAACCGGTACAGCGTTGTTCCGCGAGGAAAAGCAACTTGCGCAATTACGTATCGGTGTCAGTTTTGACTTGGGAGACTACCCGGTCACCAGCGAGGTGATGCGTTGTATAGGAAACGCAATTAACAAATTCCGTGCCGCCGGTGCCGATATCCGCGAGATCAAGATTCCGTGGACCACGGAGCAAGTTCGTAAGACGACTTTCGCCCACTTCGGACATATTCTCGCTCCGGCGATGGCCGAAATTATTGGAGACTCCTCCGAACCACGAGCGGCGTATACGGACCAATTCATGAAAGATGCCTTGGACCAGGCTGAAACGGTCTCGCTCATCGAATCGCTGCAGTTGGACGCGATCATGAACGCACAACTAACCGAAGCGACCACGGATGTGGACGTGCTGTTGTGCCCGACTAACGCGATGGACTGGTTGCTTGCAGACGGCGACTATCTCGATGGGTTGCAAGTGGGTAGCCGGAAACTGACCCATTATTGGGAAGGACATATGACCAGTCCTTTCAACGTCGCTAATCAGCGGCCTGTGTTTAGCCTTCCATGCGGAGTAGGCGCCGATAACGTACCTGTGGGAATGCAGGTCGTTGGTCAAAGTTGGGATGAAACTACCACCTTTGGTGTTGCCGCTGCGCTGGAACAGGTCATTGCATTCAGAGAACGGGCAGTGATGACTGATGCGGTGGGAGCCATCAAAGCATAGAGTTTGCCATTGGGCCTACGGGATCCAATAGAGGTTTGACAATGCTGCTCGCCTAGCTGCGAAGACCGGACCGAATTCTTCATCACGAATCCATTTGATCGGTGGTTCGGTGAAGGCTCTGGCCGAGGCTACCAATGGTAAGCCGGATGTCGCCATCTACGCCTCGTCGGTCACCGGTGCCGGACGCGTGGAAATGTTGCCATTCCTGCACGAGCAGGCTGTGTCGATTACCGCGCACCGCTTCGGTACACCGAATCACCTCACTGATGAATTGATCTAATCACCCGCTAGTTTGTAACGCATAGACCGTGGGCCGGTCTGCACCTCTTATTGAAGTCGGACCGGCCCACGGGGCTTTAACGATGGGTAATTGAGACAACGTAGAGCAGGTCAAAGTGGCATCTGAACCGGTTTCATCGCCTGCAACGTAGCGCGTGACTATGGCTTTGGGTGCGAACTTCTTCGGGTCTGGCAGGTCAGATATAGGCTAAAGATGACGAATGCTTATTCCAAAAGCTCTCCGACGCCGCGAAGGTTTACGTCACCGATATTGACTATGTGCAGATATTGATCCGGCGCTTCTAGTTCAGCAGTAGCTCGACTGCAATATAGGGCAGTGGGCCGCGGCGACTCCATGATTCCGAAGACTGGATTCCCAATGGTGTCCTCGTCGTACGGTAACAAAGTGGTGTGGGCGAGATACAGAACGCTGCCTCCTGCGCTACCGCTGCCTGCAGCACCCTCAACCTTTCGGGCTTCCCAACTAACTTCAGTCTCTGGATACTTTTCCTGAATCGCAAAGCATTCCTGCTCACTGGCCGCAACCGCAATTATTGGCTCTATGAATTCTAAATCCGGAAACGGGCTGGGTAGTTTACCGTAAACAACGTAGACCATCGGTTCATCTGAGAACTTGGACCCAAGGTGACTCTTGAGTTTTGTCAGGATGTTGCTGAGAGACGGCATGGAACACCCTTCTGTGCAGGAATAGATTCATAGGGATAGTAAGTCATGCCATTGGAAACAATGGTGCCAAGAGCAAGGCCAGAGCTAGTGGTCCCACGTCAGAGAGACTTACAGGCCAGCGCCGATTTAGCCGAGGCCCGGCGTGCCCTCGCCGCTAAAGAACGCCCCACTTACCTTGGGTACTGGCGGACAATCAGACGGTCCACTCCATGTCTGGAAGCCACCAGTATCGACCTAAAGTGACGGCTTAGATCCGAGTGGTCATGTGGGTTTCGAGATTGGCCAGCGTGCGGTCGATGACGACCGCGTTGCGTGCTGGGAACCATATGATGCGCATGAAAAGACGTCGAGGGCTCTTTCTCGCTCCCATTTTCCGTCTGCAAGGTGCGTCCGTCGTCTGGTTCGTCTGGCCTTTTCCGAATCGGTTATAGGCGTATATATGCGGCGCCTTCGATTTGCTTCTTGGCTAGGTGGGCTACCGCGGCGCTGACAATGAGTACGCCCTCAATGAGTTGTTTGCGCTCGATGCCAGTTGATCGAAGGCTGTTGGCGCAAGCGCTAATGATGAATCCTGCTTCTAATAGGGAAGTCACTATTGGGGCAGAATCGCCATCATTTAATAGGCTTTTCACCTTCGGTCCCTGGACGACGATCTCGATAGTGTAAACCGGTAGTTCGGCACGGGCATTGCGTGCAATTCGTGCGGCTGTTGCGAGGTCTGGGAACGAGGATTCCTCAGGGCCGGCGAGGTGTAGTAGAAGATGGTGGCTCATTCGATGCCCTTCGTTGAGAGTGACTCATTTACGAGATGCTGCGTAGGTGCGAGCCAACGTGGGCGCGACCGCGAGCTGGCCGTGGATTAAGCCAAAGAGAGGAAGAGCTTTTCCATATCGGCGCGGTCGGCCGTGGGGTCCTCGCTCTTCAGGCATTCTTCTAGCCCGGTGGCAATGATTGAAAACCCTGCGCGGTCAATGGCCTTGGACGCAGCGGAAAGTTGGGTAACAACCGCGCGGCAGTCACTGCCTTCCTCCAGCATGCGAATCACCGCGTTCAACTGGCCTTGAGCTCGTTTGAGTCTGTTGATGGCGGGTTTCATGGTGTCCACTTCAAGTTTCATGGTGGGTCCTTTCTGGCTGTTAGTTCCAATCATTGTATACCCCTAGGGGTTTATGGGCGCCGCGAAGGTAATGAATCGTAATACCCTGCGGGGTATGTCCAGCGCACGCGTGCGAGCGGCCTTTCTGAGCACCGTCGATAACCTTGCCCGCTTCGAGCGAGGCGTAGATAAGCACTACTGATGGCAGTCCGAGCGCGGTCTCCTGCGGCCCCTGCCGCTCAAAGAGTGACTGAAAAAAGATTTGACACATACCCCTAGGGGTATTATTGTCGTATCTAAACCTCATACCCCTAGGGGTATTTGGGGACGTTCACGCAAACAAAGGATAGAGCATGCTTCTCGAACGCATTTATGACGAGGACCTCGCCCAGGCCAGCTACTTCATTGGCTGCCAAGCCAAGGGAGAAGCCGTAGTGGTCGACGCCCGCCGCGACATTCAGGTATACCAAGACCTTGCGGCGAAAAACGGTATGAAAATCGTGGCCGTTACCGAGACTCACATCCACGCCGACTATCTCTCAGGCACTCGGGAACTAGCCGCCGCCACCGATGCAACCATTTACGTTTCGGGCGAAGGCGGAGAAGACTGGCAGTACGAATTCGAAGGCGAACGCCTCTTCGATCAGGACGCCATTACGCTGGGAAATATCAGCATCAAGGCCCTGCATACCCCGGGGCACACCCCCGAGCATCTGTCCTTCTTGGTCACCGATGGCGCCTTCAGCGACAAGCCGGGCTTTCTACTCTCCGGGGACTTCGTGTTCTCCGGAGACTTGGGCCGCCCGGACCTGCTCGACGAGGCCGCCGGTGGCATCGACACCCGTTTTGCTGGAGCCCACGACCTGTTCGTTTCCCTCAAGGAGAAGTTTCTGACCTTGCCGGACTACATTCAGGTCTACCCGGGCCACGGAGCCGGCAGTGCCTGCGGTAAGGCGCTAGGGTCAATCCCCTCTTCCACCGTCGGTTACGAACGCAACTTCGCCTGGTGGGGCCCCTACTTGGCCGCCGACGACGAAGCCGGATTCGTCGAGGCACTGCTCGACGGCCAGCCAGACGCCCACGCCTACTTCGGCCGCATGAAGCGCCAAAACCGCCAGGGACCAGCGATCCTGGGCGAACGCACACCATTGACCGAGCTGGCAACAAACGACGTCGCTGTGGCCCTGGCCGCCGACAAATTCGGTGTCGTCGATACCCGGCACCACAGTCAGGTGCAGGCCGGCACCGTGACCGGCGCCTTGAATATTCCGGCGGGCAATAAGGCGGCAAGCTACGGCGGTTGGGCCGTGGACCCGGAAACCGACCACCGCCCGCTGGTGCTGTTGGCACCGAGCAGCGAAACCGCCACCGAGATGTGGGACCACCTCATCCGCGTGGGCATCGATAATGTCGCTGGATACATCACGTCCTTTGACGGTCTGCCGGTCTACATTCCTAAGACTTTGGCACCCGCCGGTCTGGCCGGGTTCGATGCTGCCCTGGTTCTGGATGTGCGCAATAAATCCGAACACACCGCCGGGCACATCCCGGGCTCCGAGCAACTCAATGCAGGGCGCGTGTTGTGGCACACCGAAAAGCTACCGAAGGACGGGGTGATCGTGAGTTACTGCCAGTCGGGAGTCCGTAACTCGGTGGCGGCTTCGGCTCTGCGCCGGGCAGGGTTCGACGTCGTTGAACTAGAGGGCAGCTATGCAGGCTGGGCTGACTGGAAGCAAACGCAGAACGTCTAGGTTCTGCGCCTCCAAATCTCCGACACCTTACTAATTCCAACTATTGTTCGTGGTCCCGCCTCCCCAGATTCGGAAGCGGGACCGGCCGGGCGCAAAAATCCGGCAGAAAGACGCACACCCATGAATACCAACCCTCAGAACACCAGTCCTGAAGAACTCAAAGACTGGATTGCGTCCGGTGCCCAGATCGTCGTACTTGATGTGCGCTCAGCCGCCGAATTCGAAACCCTACACATCAAGGGGTCCTACAACGTTCCCTTGCCGTTGCTCGCTGAACATACCGAGGAACTTGCTTCGAAACTCGACACCAAGGTAGTGCTGGTCTGCCAGTCCGGAGTCCGGGCCACGGAGGCCAAGACCAAACTCGCGTCAGCTGGATTCAGCGAAGCCCACGTCCTTGACGGCGGAGTCCCCGCTTACCATCAGGCAGGCGGGGAAACTATCGAAGGATCAAAGCGCTGGGCCCTGGAACGCCAGGTGCGCATGGTGGCCGGTTCATTAGTCGTTGCGGGACTGGCTGGGGGCAAATTTCTTTCCCCGCAGCTGCGTACCGTCGCTGGCGTGATCGGCGCTGGCTTGACCTTCTCAGCTGCCACCAACACCTGCGCCATGGGTAAGGCCTTGTCCATGATGCCATGGAACAAGACCGGCAATGACCCGACCCGTGAATCGGTGATCGCGCAGCTACCGGTGGGAAGGTCCTAACACCCCGCTACGGCAGGCCCGACCAGCTCTTCCAGCCGACTTTCGGGCCCGGACCCAACCCCCCTCCGGGCCCGAAAACCACCCACACCCGCACCGTCCTATCAGGAGCAGACCATGCCCGAAATAACCATCACCGACACCGACCAACGACGTGCCAAGGACCAGATCCTCGATGTCCGCGAAGACTTCGAAGTCACCGACGGCATGATCCCAAATGCGATCCACATCCCCATGGGAGAGCTGAGCAGCCGACTGAACGAGATCGACCGGGCGCGCCCAGTCATCGTGGTCTGCCGCAGCGGCAACCGAAGCGCCCGCGCCGCCGACGCACTGACGGCTGCCGGATTCAGCGCCGACACCATGGGCGGCGGCATGGTCGCCTGGCAGCAGGCCGGACTGCCCATCAACTAACCAAAAGCCGTGACGATTACCCGCTCCACCCACATCGGCTGACGCTGACCCCTACCGGCAAGGAATTCTCCCCATGACCCTCACCCTCGCACTCACCGTGCTACTTTCAGTGCTGATCGGGCTTTCGCTCGGGCTGCTCGGAGGAGGCGGATCCATCCTCACCGTCCCGATCCTCACTTATGTCGCAGGCATGAACCCCAAAGAGGCCATCGCCGCCTCGCTCTTCGTGGTGGGTGCTACCTCAGCGGTCAGCGCTGTGACCCATGCCCGCAAGAAACGTGTGAAGTGGCGTACCGGACTTCTTTTCGGAGCAGCGGGCATGGCCGGGGCCTTTGGCGGTGGTCTATTGGGCGGGCATATCCCCGGAACCATTCTCATGATCGCGTTCGCTCTGATGATGGTCGCTACCTCACTGGCGATGATCCGTGGTCGTAAGAACCATACCGTCACCCACGAAGGAGAACTCCCGGTACTCAAGGTCATCTTCGAGGGGCTGGTTGTGGGTCTGGTTACCGGGTTGGTTGGTGCCGGTGGCGGCTTCCTTGTGGTCCCGGCGCTTGCGTTGCTCGGCGGCTTGTCGATGCCGGTTGCGGTTGGCACTTCGCTGGTAGTTATTGCCATGAAGTCTTTCGCGGGACTTGGTGGCTACCTCACCACAGTATCTCTGGATTGGGTGTTGGTCGGAGCCGTAACTATCGCCGCGATCTTCGGTTCTTTCCTGGGCGCCCGTCTCAGTGGGCGAATCCCCGAAGCCGCACTGCGTCAGGGCTTTGGCTACTTCGTGCTCGTGATGGGTGTCTTTGTGCTCGTTCAGGAACTTCCCTCCCCAGCTAATCTCATCCTCGGTCTCGTGGCCTCCGTAATCGCCGTGGCATTGGTCCTGTGCTGGTTTGTTGTCCCAGCGTGCCCGCTACGTACAAGGATTGCACCCTCTGCAGAGACTGACCGAGCCGAAATGCGGTAAGCCTCAGCGCAGCGTTTTCGTCCCCGGCTTGTTCGAAAACAACACCGAGGATGGGACCGGGAGACACTGATTTATTCGTCCACTCTTGTGCAGTTAGGGCCGAGCAAGACGATACTTCCCTCGACGGAGATATCAGCGCCGGTGTAAATACAATTGAGCGGGGGCCAGTCACGAATTACGCCGCAACCGCGGAGCATTGGCCGGATGGCTTTTACCGTTCTCGTCGGCTCAGTTATAAGCCCGTCCGCGTTGCACAAGGAGAGATGCGTGGATCCGCGATCAGGACTTTGAAAGCAATTTCTTTGGACCGGAGTAGCGGGCTGCTATCGCATCGGCGGCGACCGCAAACCATGCGGGCAGAATATAGCGCGCCATAGTGGCGAGCATAAAAGTAGTCAGCGAACCGTCTGATGCTTGAGCGGTGTTCAGTGCGAGAAAGCCCAGACCCAGCCCGGTCACCAAACCGGTAATCCAGCCGGCCAAGCGACGTGAACGCAGAATGAACCAACCGGTGAGTGTGAGTAACGGAAGGATTAGGCCAAGAGCGTGGAAATAGCCGGTATAGGCTCCGGTGAGATCCAGCGCAGAGACGAAGAACCAGTCGCCGTATTCAATGGTGCCGAGCACCGGAAGTTTGAGCAGCACATCGAGCAGCAAGCTAAGCATGATGATCCCCATGCCAAATATTTTTGCCGCACGAGTGATCGGCAATAGCCAAAAAGCGGCCAGTACCAGGCAGCGCAGCACCCAGAGGCTGACGACTACCAGGGCGTTCGAACCTAAGACCAAATGGGTCATGGCTAGCGCCGTGTTGCCGGCTAATCCTAGGAGCACCGCGAACCAGATGAAGATGGACAGGGCTGAAAGCTGCATGCTTGGTTTGTTCTCGGTCACCGAATCAAGTGTAGTCAGCGTGGCTGTGTACTAGCTATATTGGCAGCTTAGAGTTCCAGCTTCAGCGCCTTGCGCAAGGTTAATGCCCCACCGGTGTGCATCACCGCTCGGCGGTAGATACGTTCGGCGAACAAAATGGTGAACCAGCAGGTAGCCAGCGTGATGGCGAGCGAGATGATTGGTTCGACAAGCGAGACTTCTCCGCCGAGCAGACGGATTGGCATCGCCACGGAGGAAACTATTGGCACATAGGAGGCGATCACTAGGAAGCCGCCCTTGGCGTACATCCCAATAAAGAGCACCGCCATCAGCACCCCGACTACCGGCCCAGAAGATTGTTGGAGGTCTTCGGTGCGGCTGGCTAGTGCGCCGAGTGTCGCCCAGATGCCAGCGAGCACCAGGAATCCGCCGAGGAAGAAGACCACAAACCAGCCAGCTACTTGCGAGACGACTCCAAGGAAGGGGATCTGGACTGGTGAGAGATAGGCGGCGAGCAGGCCGACGGCCAGGAAGAGCAACAGTTGGGCGAGTGCGAGAATCACGTTGCCCAAAATTTTGCCGGCGAGTAGTTGACGAAGATTGATCGCCGAGGCAAGGATCTCCACTACTCGGTTTTGTTTTTCTTCGATCACCGAGTTGGCAATGGGCATGCCGAAGATAATTGCGGACATGTAGAACAAGAAGGAAAAGAGAAACGCCATGGCCTGGATCATTGAGGAACGTTCGGCATCCCCGTGCATTTGGCTGATCTCTAGCGCGTTATCGTCCGGCAGCTGATCTACGTTCAGCCCGGCCGAAGTGAGCAATTGCGCGGTCAACACCTTTTCGGTGGCGTCACGTAGCGCCCCGTGGAGTTTTGCCGGCACTTCATCGGATCCGGTGAGCGTGAATTTATTTGCTGAATTCTGGCTCATCGTGGCATCAAGCTGACCCGCATCCAATTGCGCGGCGGCGTCATCGGCGGGCAACTGTTCAACGCTGATTTTCAACTGTTCTTCGGCATCTGACGCTGCTTGATTGAGCACGCTGAAACTGGCCTGGTCGGTGGCGGCCACCGAAAACTGCGTGGTGCGTGTGGCGAGAAAACCGGTTACGGCGATCGAACCGATGATCAGCAACAGCGTGATCAGGGTGGAAATGATGAAGGCCTTGTCGCGAAGTTTGGTTTCCACCTCGCGCAGGGTGACGATCAGCCAGGGGTGAGTGATTTGGGTGCTCATGCGATGATCTCCCGGTAGATATCTGCCAGTGCAGGACGGTGCACGGCAAATTCGGTGACGTTGCCGCGGGACAGCGCGTGGGTGAGTACGCGTTGGGAATCGGCAACGGTGGCGAAGCTGACCAGCGCGTTGGAGCCTGACAAGTCGATCACTTCAACTCCGGGTTCGGTACGCAGCCAGCCGGCATCTGCGCCTAAAGAAAGTTGGTAACGGGAGGTGTGGGCTGCTCGTAGTTCTTCGGCCGAGGCGTTGGCGCGGATTTTGCCATCTTGGATAATCACCAAATGATCAACCAAGGTGTCCAACAGATCTAGTTGATGTGAAGAGAAAAGCACCGGGACACCGCGGGCCGCGTAATCGGCCAGAATTGAGCTCATTGCGTCCACAGCCAAGGGGTCTAAACCACTGAAAGGTTCATCGAGCACTAGTACGTCGGGTTCGTGCAGTAGCGCGGCGGCCACCTGGACACGTTGCTGGTTTCCCAGCGAGAGCGACTCAAGTTTTGACTTGGCGCGGTGTTCCAATCCGAAGCGGGAGAGCAGTTCCATGGCGCGCTCGCGGGCGGTAGCCCGAGATAAGGAGTGCAATTGACCCAGATAAATCAGCTGGTCGATGATTGGTTGTTTGGGGTAAAGCCCGCGTTCTTCGGGCATGTAGCCAAAGCTTGGCCGGGTGGGCGCCGATAGTGTTTTACCGTCTAAAGACACATGACCGGAATTCGCCGTGAGGAGTCCCATGATGATGCGCATGGTGGTGGTTTTCCCGGCCCCATTGGCGCCAACAAATCCGGTCAGAGCGCCGCGCGGCACCGCGAAGCTGACCTCATCTAACACCTTGGTGCCAGAAAAGGAGCGGCTAATCTGGTGGAGTTCGAGCATGGGCGGGGCCGTCTTTCTGGCGTGTGGTCACTTTACTTCCAGCTTAGGCAGGTCGTTGTTCGTCTACGTGAGCCGGTGGGATGAAACTATTGGATGAGCCCGGCACGGTGGGCGTAAAGTGCCGCTTGCACTCGGTCGCGCAGGTGCAGTTTGGCTAAAAGATTGGACAGGTGGGTTTTCACCGTCGCTTCGGACAGTGATAGCACCTCGGAGATTTCTTGGTTATTTTTACCTGTGGCCAGTTCGGTGAGCACCTGCAGTTCGCGGGTGGTCAGCGCGCGCAAGGGCGTGAGGCGCGACTGTTCGGTACCGGTGGGGAGGCTCGTACCGGTCTGGCGTTTGATGAGTTTAAGCGTGACCTCGGGGGAGAGCAACCCATAACCGGCGTGGATTTGGTGGACTGCGGTGATCAGTAGTTCGGGTTCGGCATTTTTCAGCAGGAATCCGCTGGCGCCGGCATCAAGTGCATCAAAAAGGTAATCTTCGCGGTCAAAGGTGGTCAGCACAATGATTTTGGTGCGTGTAGTCCCAGAAAGCTGGGTGGTGGCTCCGATACCGTCCAGCTGGGGCATTTGAATATCCATCAGCGCCACATCTGGGGTGAGTTCGGTGATCAGCGCTACCGCCTCGGCCCCGTTACTGGCAGTGCCGATGACTTCAAGGCCCGGATCTGTTTCCAGGATGAGCTTCAGTGAAGAACGGATCAACGGTTGATCATCACAGATCACCACCGAAATTTTGCTCATGATTCAATCCTATCGGTGGTCTCTGGCAGACGTAGTCGCGCGCGAGTGCGCCAACCACGTGGGACGCGCGGACCGATTTCTACGAGACCATGATGTAGTGCAGCACGTTCGCGGATGCCGCGTAAACCAAAACCGCTGCCCGCGGTGTCTGGCCGTGGGGAGCCCTGGTCGGTGACTTCAATTTCTACCCAGGTACCTTGCTCGTCGATTCCAGAGCGCAATGCGAGGATGGCGGTTCGTGCAGTGGAATGGCGGCGCACATTGGCTAGGGCCTCGCCGCTAATTCGGTACAAGGCCAATGAGAGTCCGGGGGCAAGCGAGTCAAAGAAGTCATCGCGGTGTTCATCGCGCGAGAGGCTCACCTGTAATCCTTGCGCGGCGTTGTCCTGGAGAAGCTGGGAAATTTGGGCAATGGAAGGTTCCGGGTCACGGCCGGACACCATATTGGTATCGGGATTGCCGGCCGACTGCTCGCGCAGCACGCCGAGCAACGAACGGGTTTCGGCCACCGCACTACGCGCGGAAGATTCGATGCCGCGCATCAAATCTATGGCTTTGTCTGGATCGCGCGGTTGCACCAACCGTGCAGCGGAAGCTTGCACTCCGACGGAAGCGATGTGGTGGGCGATGACGTCGTGCAGTTCACGGGCGATACGCAAGCGTTCCTCGTTGACCGCACGGGCCGCGAGTTCTTCTGCCTGTGCGGCGATGCGGGCCGCCTGGCTGAGCACTACCGACTTGGAATAAGAGTTTGACCAGCTGGTCAACCCCAGGAAGATGGCGCCGCCAAAGTAGAGCACATTGATCACGAAGGTGTAGAGCGGGATAGCCACATTTTCGGGAATGGATCCCATCGGGTTTTCGACCATCAGCGTGCCAGTGGCCTCGTAAAGGTCGCTGGCGAAGAAAGAAATGATCAGCCACACCGCCATGTTCAGCAGTACCAAGCCCATTGCGGTCCATAGCCCGCGGCGGTTGCGCGCCCAGGCGACCGCGGTGTAGAGGCCTAGGAAGTAGCCTAGTTGGGCGCAGAATTGCATGGCCACCGTGGCGGTGGCGGTGGAGCCGCCAATCAAAAATGCGGCCGAACCGATGAGCATCATGGTGATCGGCCAGCGTCTGCGGAACATCAGCGGCAAAATCAGTGCCGCGAGTAGTGCGAAGGCCAGCGGGCGATCCGCACTTTTACCGGCCTCGGTCATCGAAAGCACCAATTCCTGCATCAGCAAGGCAAGAACGAAGAAGCCCAATGCCGAGAAGATATCGCGGCGAAGCGCCACCGGGGTGGGCATCTCGCGTTCCCAATCGGGCGGCGGCAACGAGGGGACACGACGGTGCAGGAGCTGCGAGAGGCGGAGCATGGTCTCTTCCTCTTTCGGTTTTAGCTGGCGAGAATTATCGTCCGCACTGGACTTTACCTGCCCTACGGTGTCCAACGAATGAGTCTTGCGGATTACATCGTTCGTCGCGGTAGGCGTCATAGAACATGGTCAAACAAGTTACCGGACGGTAATGTGATGGCATGCACATGATTTTTCGCATCCTGCTGATGCTAGTCCGAAGCAAGAAGGCTTCCAAGATCTCCATGTTTGATTCCGGGTCGGTGCCGATGCGTGCCACCCTTACGGATATCGACTTTGCCGGTCATATTAATAACGGAATGTACTTCTCGATCTTTGATCTGGGCCGCTTCGATCTGATGTTCCGCTCCGGCGCTTGGGACGTCCTTCGAAAAAATAAGTGGATCCCGGTGGTGCAAGCCGAAACCATGACCTTTAGAAAATCGGTGAAACTGGGCGCGAAATTCACCCAAGAGACCCGAGTGTTGGGCATGGACGAGCGTTGCATCTACTTTGAACAGCACATCGTAGTCAATGGCGAGATTTATGCTCGCGGGTACATCGCCACTCGGATGACCGGCAAAAAGGGTCCGGTTTCGAATGAGGAAATCCTCGCCGCTATTGGAACCACCATGCCCGAAGACCGGTTAGTCCCCGAATGGATCACCGCATGGCGTGAAGCAAGCTCTTTGCCTGGAGCTCGCAAGCCAGCACCGTTCGCCCTCATCCGTTAGGGCTTAAGGCTGCTGGTGTGCGGCCTTCAAAAACGCGGTGATCAGTGCCGGATCTTTCACTCCGCGAGAGGACTCCACTCCGGAGGAAACATCCGCGCCACTGGCACCGGACTCGGCGAGCGCCGCCGCAACGTTTGCTGTGCTGAGCCCGCCGGCCACTAACCAATTACGGCCGGCGGCAAGGGTGCGTACCTTGGCATAGTCCCAGCTTTCGCCGCTGCCGGGCACCGCGGCGTCAATCAGCAAAAAGTCTTCACCCCAGTGCTCAAATTGCTCTGTTGGTGCGTCCATGCGGACCGCACGGATGACCTTGAATCCTGCCTCGAGCACCCCGGCCACCTCCGCGGGGGTACGTGTTCCGTGCAACTGGATCCAGCCAACGCCGGCTTCGCGAGCCCGAGTGATTGCGGTAGCGGTGTCTTCGCTACGAAATACCGCTACTGTGGCGACACCCTGGGGAACTAATGCGGTCAGGGTGGCAGCATGTGCGGGGGTAATCTCCCGGGCGGAACTGGTCAACACAAAACCGAGTGCGTCGGCGCCACCGGCTACTGCCACGGTGACATCCTCGGCGGTAGCTAGTCCGCAGATCTTGACAAAGGCGTGGGTATTCATCGGGAAACCTTCGCGGTGGGGTGTTCCTGGCTCAGATGGGTGGGGGTATACCCGCCCGGGGCGTTGGCACGGATTTCAAGTAGTTCACGGGCGTGGTGCCAGAGCCGGGAGTCTTCCTCACTGACCGGTTCCCAAGCCTTCACCGGTACGGCGGTGCCGGATTCATCGCGGGCCACCATCACCGTCAGACAGTAGGTGGTCAACTCCAACTGATTTGTTTTTGGATCCCCGGAGCGCACATGCACCGCGATGTGCATCCCCTTGGTGCCCGTGTAGACCAGCCGGGCTTCAACCTCGACCAGATCACCAATGTGTAGCGGACGGTAAAAGCGCACCCCGCCGGAGAAGACCGCGACGGCGTCTAATCCGCTGTAGCGGCTGGCACACAAATCCGCTGCCTCATCGATCCATTTCATCACGATGCCGCCGTGCACCTTGCCGCCCCAGTTCACATCCGTGGGGGCTGCCATAAAGCGCAGTACTACTCGTTCGGCGGTGCCCGCATCGGTGTAGGACTGGTTGTTCATCGAGGCGACGATGCGCTCACGAATTTCAATACGCGCTAGGGCATGCTCACGCAATTCAAGTTCACGTGCGGTACCCGGGGTAAAGGAAGGTACCGGTGTGGGTTTTCCATGCTCGTCAACCGCCACGAAGATCACCAAGCAGGTGGAGGAGGTGACGGGTTTGAGCTCGCGTGGATCCGAGAAGGAGACCTCGGTACGAATGTGCATGGAGCTGCGCCCGGTGTACACCACCGAGGCGGTCACCTCCACCAGATCTCCGGAGTGAATCGGGTCAGCGAAGTGGATGTTACCGACATAGGCGGTCACACAGTAATTTGCGGACCAGCCCACCGCGGCGGCGTAGGCCGCCTTATCGACCCATTCCAGCACGGTTCCGGCAGCCACGGTCCCGGTGATACCGACATCTGTGGGGGCTGCGAGGAAACGCAAGGTGACAGAATGCGGGTGGTTGGCCGTTGGCGGAGTAGTCATTTAGCTAGTTTCCCCTCTCTGGGCGGTGGTTGCCAACCTATGACGCGTGGCTTTCGTCCTAGGATGGAGGGGTGCGTAGGGTCTTTGGAATTTTTTCGGCATCCACAGCGGCGGTGGTCTGCCTGGGGTTGCTCTCGGCCGTTGGCACCGTGGGACTGACGGTGCTCATTGGTCGCGCCATCGATTTGTTTCACGCCGGGCAGCAATTAGACCTGGGCTGGTACCTGGCTGCGGTCCATGAATTGTTACTGGTAGCGCTGGCCACGTTATTGACTCCGGTGCTCATTGCACGGTCTGCGCGTAAGCTCACCGCTTTAGAACGTCACCGCTTGGTTCGTCACTACATGGACATTGGCCCGCTGGCGGTACGCCGTTTAGGGGAGGGCGAACTAGTAGATGCCGCGATGGACGCGGTAGACCGTTCGGTACGATTCCGTACCGGGTTCATTGGCCCAGCTATCTGCGCGGTAGCCACCCCGGTGTTGGTGCTCATTTCTATTATGTTGTTTATTGACCCGCTCAGCGCCGGACTACTGTTGATTCCCACCGCGCTGGTACCGCCGATTGTCCTTGGATTTCAAAAGCTGTTCCGTGGCTCGTCAGGAGAATACCGCCGGGCCCAAGGACTTCTCTCGGCGACTTTTATCGATGCCCTACGTTCACTGAACATGCTCAAACTCAACGGCGGCGCCGCCTGGATGGGCAAACGTATTGGTGTGGCCAGCGAAAAAGTACGCCTACAGGTGATGAAGTTGCTGGCCCGAAACCAGCTGGTGCTACTGGTCATCGACGCGAGCTTCGCGGTGCTCTTATTGGCTACCGCGGCATTGCTGGCCTGGTGGCGAGTTGGTGCTCAGGCGATCACCGCTGGCGAGGGAGTCTCACTGATTCTGCTCAGCTTCCTGATGCTGGCCCCGGTTAACTACGTGGGTAGTTTCTTCTATATCGGGATGACCGGTCGCGCGGCGGAAGAAAAAATCGAGTCCGTCATGGAAACCCCATGGCACCGCTCTTCGGCTAACCCACTGAGTGTCAACCTGCGCGAGGACACCCTTCAGCTAGAAGACTTGAGTGCCGGGTATGAAGGCTATCCCGAAGCGCTACATCAAATGAACTTTAGTTTCCCACCCGGATCGAAGACCGCGGTCATTGGAGCCTCGGGCAGTGGCAAGACCACGTTACTGCGAGTATTGCAAGGCCAGTTGGAGACCAGCGCAGGGATTATCCACGAAGGTCATCAAGCGCTCGGCCCCGCCACCTTGCGGTCTAATACTGCGGTAGTTGAACAAGGTGCGACACTCTTTGGGCTCAGCGTGCGGGCGAACCTGCTGTTCGCAGATCAACAGGCGAAAGACAAAAAGCTGACTGAACTTATCGAACGCGTGGGACTGACAGATTGGTTTGAGCAGTTGCCTGCGGGGCTGGACACGGTACTCGGCGAGGGCGGGGCCACGCTATCCGGAGGCCAGGCACAACGATTGGCGATTGCCCGGGCCTTGCTGGCTGAACGTCCGATTCTCTTATTGGATGAGCCGACCAGTTCGTTAGACGTCAAAACCGAGGAGCAGGTGTTGGCCACCTTGCGCGAGGTAGCAGCGGATCTGACGGTTATT
Organism: Arthrobacter sp. MYb213; assembly: GCF_002979915.1. GTDB lineage: Bacteria > Actinomycetota > Actinomycetes > Actinomycetales > Micrococcaceae > Glutamicibacter. The sequence continues at coordinate 641,948 of NZ_PCQA01000002.1, read as the reverse complement.
ACCGTCACCCACCGGTTGGGCTTGCTCGCCGATTATGATCAGGTGCTGGTTCTAGATCAGGGACGGATCATGCAGGCCGGGTCGCGCACCGAACTGTTAGACCGCGAGGGATATCTAAAACGGGCCATGGAGAATTTCACCGACCGTGTGCACTCACTTGGCGGAGGACAAGGACCGGGGGAACAATCATGAGCAAGCCACAAACTCTTCCTGGCTCCCTAGCCAGTTCCCGTTGGCTGATCTCCCACACCTTAGACCTGTTGCCACCGTTGGCGCTCGCCAGCCTGCTCGCCTGTCTTAATCGTTTGGTCGCCTTAGGCATTTACTTGCTCGCTGCGGTGGGACTGGTCCAAGTGATTGGCCTTGAACTTCCCGGGCAGCTGCCACGAATACACTTTGGGCTACTTATTGTGTCCATCATCTTTGCTGGCCTATTAAAAGGCGGGCTACGCTACGCGGAACAATATGTCGGGCATAAGGTCGCCTTCCTTGCGCTCTCCCGGCTGCGTTCAACGATGTATGAGGCCTTCGCAAAGCAAGCACCCTTCACCGCGGCTACTAAGAGTTCTGGATCGTTGCTGGCCAAAGCCACCCGAGATATCGACAAGGTCGAGGTGTTCTTCGCTCATACCCTGCCACCTGCGGTGGCAGCAGTGGTGGTGAGTGCCGCGGTGAGTTGGTGGACTTACCTCAACTTTGGTAGCACCCCAGCGCTGATCTTGCTGGGCGGGTATGTGATCGTTGGAGTTCTCCTACCAATGATCGGAGTGCCGACCCTGCGAAGCGCCGCCAGCTCGGCGGCCGCCTCACGTGGCAAACAAAATCAGCTTGTGCTGGAGTCTCTGGCAGGCATCGAGGTGCTTCACGCCTTCGGTGCCGGGGAACAGATGCTTAAACGATTGGGGACCACCGCTAGCGCCGACGCGGCGCAGGGCAAGAGAGCAAGCTGGGTTACCGGACTACGTGCGGCACTGAGCCAAATAGTCATCTGGGGCAGTGCCCTGATGCTGGTGCTCGCATCCGAAGCCACACTGTCAGCCACCATCATTTTAGTGGTCATCGCGGTGCCCTCCTATGATTCAGTGCGTGCGGTTGACGGTTTTGTCCTCGGACTCCAAGATTCTCTAGCTAGCGCTCGCCGACTGTTCGCGACCGCCAGCGCCCCACCGGTGGTGGCCGAGCAGGCGGGCACCGTGCCACTGCCACATACCGGAACACTGAACGTGCAAAATCTGAGCGTGTCCCACGGGCAACGTCAGGTCGTGGCGGACGTTGATTTCAGCATTTCACCGGGCGAGCTGCTGACAGTTGTCGGAGCCTCGGGCTCGGGGAAGTCTTCAATTGCCGCAGCTTTGGTCCGCGCACTGAAAAGCGACGGAACGTTGACTTTAGGCGAGGTACAGCTGGATATGGTTCCGCTAGCGGAACTTCGCTCACGCATTGTCTTGGTCTCGCAGGAAGCAATGATGATTCGCGGGAGTATCCGTGAAAATCTTGTTCTGGGAGCCGAGGGAATTACCGATGAAGAACTGCGCTCGGTCATCAACGAACTAGGTTTAGGTCCATGGCTCAGAGCCCAACGCGATGGGCTAGACACCCGGCTAGCTGACCGTTCTACCAGTCTGTCCGGGGGACAACGTCAACGTTTAGCTCTGGTCCGTGCGCTGGTGCGCCACCCGGCCATATTGATCATGGACGAATCGACCAGCGCACTGGATGCGGACAGCGAGCAACTGGTGCTCAAGGCCATTAACGAGCGGCGCGGATACGGGATGGGTGTGCTCATGATTAGTCACCGGTTAGCCACCGTCCGGGAGGCCAGCGCGGTGATGGTGCTTGATGCGGGGAAAGCTGTCGAGGCCGGGACGCCCCAGGCGCTACTTGCCAATACTGGCGGGGTGTTCTATTCAATGGTGGTGCGAGAAAACGATCGGATTACTGCCGAGTCACCCTGACAGCTTTCCGTTCACGTACTAGTGTCGAGTACATGATGCGAATAGTCGTGATCCTGTTTTTGTTCGTGCTGGCGGCCGGGTTTGTGCTCACCGCGCTCTTTGCAGGGACATCGGGCAACTGGGTGTGGTGGATCCTGGTGGTGCTGGCCGCGGCGCTGTTGGCGGTGGGGATCAGAGACGTTACGCAGAAGCGACACTCGATCCTACGCAACTTCCCAATTCTGGGTCACGCAAGGTATCTCTTTGAATTCATTCGCCCCGAAATCCAGCAGTACTTCATTGAGCGAAATACCGATGGCACCCCCTTCAATAGGGATACCCGTTCGATGATCTACGCCCGCGCTAAGGGCGTGGACAGCCACAAGGCTTTTGGCACCGAACTTCAGGTAAATGAGGTTGGCCACGAATACCTGCTGCACTCCAGCGCACCGGTAGCCCCAGCCACCGAACAACATAGGGTTAGCATCGGCTCCAGCCAGTGCACCCAGCCCTATGAGATCTCCTTGCTCAATATCTCCTCCATGAGTTTCGGATCATTGTCCGCAAATGCGGTACGTTCCATGAATAAGGGAGCGGCGATGGGCGAATTTGTCCATGAGACCGGTGAGGGTGGATTGACTAAGTACCACCTGGAATTCGGGGCAGATCTCTTCTGGGAAATTGGCTCGGGCTACTTCGGGTGTCGCACCCCCGAGGGGCGTTTTGACCCAGAATCTTTCGCACACAAAGCAAACCTTCCACAGGTCAAAGGCATCACCATCAAGATGTCCCAGGGCGCAAAACCCGGACTGGGCGGCGTGCTGCCGGCGGCGAAAGTCACCGAAGAAATTTCCGAGGCTAGGCAGGTCCCCATGGGGGAGGACTGCATCTCTCCGGCAAGCCACCCAGAATTCTCCACTCCTCGGGAACTGATGGCCTTTGTTGCGCAGCTACGTGACCTGGCTCAGGGCAAGCCCATTGGCATCAAATTCTGTGTCGGTTCACGCACCGATGTGATGGCCATCTGTAAAGCCATGATCGAAACAGGCGTGCTCGTCGACTTCATTACCGTGGATGGCGCCGAAGGCGGTACCGGTGCTGCCCCGCTAGAATACGAAGATCATGTGGGCACCCCGTTGACCGAGGGGCTACTGCTGGTACACAACGTCTTGGTGGGCTCAGGGCTACGCGAAGAAATTCGGATAGCGGCTGCCGGCAAGGTGGCCAACGGCTCGGATATCGTCAAACGACTGATCCAAGGCGCAGACTTCACCTTTGCAGCGCGTTCCATGATGATGGCTACCGGCTGCATTCAAGCGCAAAAATGTCACACGAATCATTGCCCGGTCGGTGTGGCCACGCAGAGCAAGCGTCTGCAACGCGCCATCGATGTGGAAGATAAAGGCCACCGCGTTTACAACTACCACCGGTTGACGGTCACCGAAGCCGGACAGATTATGGCCTCCATGGGCCTAGAAAGTCCGGATCAGCTCAACACTCGAATGCTGCGCCGTCGGGTGAACTTACAGTCCACACGTTCCTACGCCTCGCTGTTCCACTGGCTGAAGCCCGGAGAACTGTTGCACGATGCTCCGCCGTCTTGGAAAGAAGACTGGGAAGAGGCAGACGCAGACCACTTCGGCGAGCATGTTGCAGTGTCCTATGGGCGGCCGAGGACTGTTGCGTTGAAGCACCAGACTCGGGCCAGCGAGACGAAAGCGCCGCGCATTGATGCGACGAATTCGCTGAAAGTTGTGCCACTTCCACACGACGTCACAAGGCCCGAAGGTAAACCTGGAATCTAGTACAGAGGGCTTAGCCCTCCAATAATGCCAGCAGCTCGGCCTCGTTCACCGCGGCCGGGCTGTTTGGTTTCCACTGCGGGTTGCGGTCCTTGTCGATGATCTGTGCGCGGATCCCTTCGGCAAGATCTGGCAGATGCATCAGGTAATCAGCCAGCCGTAGTTCGCGGTCTAAGGCGCCACGAAGGTTTTGCTCCGCGCGGGCTGCACGCACACTATGGAACGCGGCGGCCACACTGGTCGGTGAATTCCCCGCGATGCTGGCGGCAGCCTTGCGGGCTGCGGGGTGCACCATCTCGGTCAGTCGCTGCAAAACTTCAGCCAGCGTGGGAGCTCCAAAAGCGTAGTCGACCCAGCCTTGTTCAAGTTCGAGCTTGTGCGATTCGGGAACCGAATGCAGCACCTCAATGGCCGAGGCAATATCTGCCGAGCCCAGCCCCACGAGGTCATCGAGTTCGTCAAAGATGGATTCGGCAAACTCGGTAGAGATAACCGCATCGGCGAAGCCCAGGAACACCGCATCCTCACCGCTAAACGAGGCGGCAGTCATGGCGAAGTATTCGCCAAAATGGCCTGGTGCGCCCGCGAGCAGATGAGTTCCGCCAACATCCGGGGTGTATCCAATTCGTGCCTCGGGCATGCCCATGGTGGCCTGTGCGGTCACAAGACGGACCGGTGCGTGGCTTGCTAGACCAATGCCCCCACCCATGGTGACCCCATGGGCCACGGTGATCAAGGGTTTGGGATAAACCGAGATCAAATGGTCGGTGTCGAACTCTAGGGAAAGTAACGCCAAAAAGTCTTTGTGCGCACCGGTGGTGAGCGCCGTATGGAAGTTTGCGATATCGCCGCCGGCACAGAATCCACGCTCGCCGGTACCGGTGAGCAAGACCAACTGGATTTTTGGATCTTCGGCCCACAGATGCAAGACCCGGAGAAGTTCTTGCAGCATCTGCAGATTCAGGGCATTAATCTTCGCTGGACGGTTTAGCTGTAGATGCCCTACCGGTCCATGCACTTTCGCGATGACAAGTTCTTCCATGACCGCCCTTTCCTTGACAGTCGGCAATGATCGCTTTCTACCCTAGTCGGAAAGGATCTGCGTGAGTCGGTCCAAAACGAGGGCGACCTTAGGCTTCTTCGAATTCTCTGGCTTAAGCGCAAAAATAGAGCGTGCCAACCTAATTTCCGGAGCATCGACAATGCGCAGACCTTCGGGAGCTTGAGTCATTGCCAGGTCTGGGACCAGCGCGGCACCCAGACCGGAGGAAACTAAACTCAGCGAGGCGTTAAAGTCATCGCAGTATGCAGCTACCTGCGGGTGAATATTGTATGAGGCGAAGAGCCGAGAAATCAGTGTGGCATCGGAGGTGCCTGGGTGGTGGAAAATCCACGGCCATTCGGCCAACTGGTCCACGGTAAGTTGTGCGTCGTCGGCGATAGGCCACGAGGCCGGAATGACCACACGGAACTGATCATCGCCAAGCCATGCGCGCTCTAAGGAGGCGGGCCAGCTAAGCCCTCCGGGGCCCACCTGGAAAATCAGTGCGAGATCTAGATCCCCACCATTGCCAAGTCCGGCGACGGTCTGCTGGGGTTCGCCGATCCACAGGCGCAGGTTAATTCCTAGCGCGTTCCAGTCCTCGGAGGTCAGTAACTTCGGTAGGGCGTAAGTGGCCAGCGAGGGGAAGATCCCTAGCTTGATTTCCTCACGCTCGCTGGAGTCCGTGGAGATGGTGGCAACGTCTGCCATCAGCGCGTCGAGGTCCGTCAACACGCGCTTGGCATGGCGCACCATCCGCATCGCACCGGGAGTAGGCGTAATTGAACGGGCACCGCGTAAGAACAATGTTGTTCCGGTGCTGCGTTCTAGGGCTGTCATTTGTTGGGAGACGGCGCTGGCGGTATAGCCCAGCCGGGTTGCGGCCGTGGCAAAGGAACGATGCGCCACCACTTCGAGCAGGGTACGCAGATGGACTGGATTGATCACTTCTAAATTCTAAACGCAGAAGCCTAAGGGATGCTTAGTCAGTGAGCTAGTCCTCATCTTCGTCGTCATTGGATTCCTCGGTGAATTCATTATCCAGCTGTGATTCGGTTTCCAGATCGTCATCAAGCAGGTAGCTGCGAGTCGCGAGCGGATCGATGTTGCGCATGGTTTCGGGAGCATCGCTGGAGCCTTCGTAGGCCTGGGAATCACGTCCGTCATCCGGCTCGTAGATATCGTTTCCATATTCCGGATTGAAGTCGGTTGGTTCAAAATCCTTAGTCATCGCGTACTCCTCCACAAATTGCGAGGGACCCGACGAGAGTCGGGGTTATCCCTCGTGACATCTCGTAATCACAGCCTAGGCCGGTAACCGTTTCAAGGAAAGACTTGTATTTTTAGCACTTTCAGTGATTGTGTTCGCCATAGTGCTCCAGCAGCGGAGAGGTGCGATAAGCCAAGTGCGTGTGCAGCGCGAAGGTTGTCTCCGAACGGGTCACTCCCTTGATCCGCAGAATCTGTCGTAACCCCGATTGCAGCTGATGGGTGTCGGTGGCAATGAGTCTGACCCAGACGTCACCGCGGCCCGAGGTTTCGTGGATTTCTAGCACATTAGGGATCTGCCGCAGCGAGGTCACCACGGTATCTAGTTCGCGGTGAAGAACTTCCAAGGTGACAAAGGCCAGCACGTCATAGCCGAGTGTGGACAAATCTACGTCTCTGCCGCCGGCACGCAAGACCTCTGCACGCTGGAGCCGACGTAAACGCGATTGCGCGGTGTTTCGTGCCACCGCAACTTCGTCCGCGAGCTCGGATATTTGAATTCTGGGGTCACGGATTAACGCCAGCAGAATTTTCAGATCGACGTCATCCAAACGCACCATTTGCTCACTCCTTAGACCCCTGTGGGTCAATATTTTGACTATTTTGCTCAAACGCTAACAACTTTTTAGACCCGATGTCCCGCTTTGCCGGATATTTGTGAGTGAACGGTCTAGATCAGTAGACATTTTCTTACAGATCGCTCAACTAGCCGGTGGGGTAACGAGTAACCCCACCGGCAAAAAAACTTTCTAATGCAACAACCTGGCGAGATCCCTTGGACCACGCGCCGCTTCGGAGAAAACATGTCGGTAATCAGTGAACTACGCATGCAACCGACCCGAACCACCGTGCGCTCATGGAATCCCGGGATCAATACCCGGCTAGGCATCACGGTGCTGGTCAGTTTCACCCTGCTGGTCGGGGCAAACCTTGCCACGCCGCTGTACCCCCAGCTACAGCAGGACCTAGCACTTGGTGCCATGGGCACCACCATTGCCTTCGCCAGCTACGTCTGTTCGCTGATGTTTTTCCTCTACATCGTGGGCCACTGGTCAGATCACATCGGACGCCGCGCCGCATTGGTGCTCGCCATTATCGTCTCGCTGGTGGGAACCATCAGCTTCGGTAGTGCCTCAAGCCTGTGGGAACTGTGCTTGGGCCGTGGACTGCAAGGAGCAGGCGTGGCCCTAGCCACCGGAGCCAGCGCCGCCGCCTTGCGTGAGTTGCTGCCGCATAAGCCCGAATGGGCCTCACGCTTCACGTTGCTTGCCTCCTCTGGTGGTGTGGCCTTCGGTCCGGTCCTTGGTGGTGTGCTTGCGCTACTGCCGGGCGGGCGCAACACCGTGTTTACTATCCAAGCAATACTGCTCTTAGCAACCCTGATCCCATTGGTCGCGTTGAAGGCACGCCCGGCAATCGCGATGGCCGAACGAGGCGACCGCCATCGGGCCTTAGCTCCGCGCCGATTAGGCATCCCGGCCGAGGCACGCGCAAAATTCTGGATGGGCGCACTGGTCGGATTCTTGAGTTTCGCGGTATTTGGTTTTGCCTTGTCGCTGGCACCGGGCTACTTCGCCCAGGTCTTCGAGCTGGAATTCCTCCCGGTGATCGGACTTATTGCAGGCCTACCCCTAGGCGTTTCGGCCCTCTCACAGGTGGTTATTCGCGGCGGAAAATACCTATTGCCCGTCGGGTTAGTGATTCTGGCTGCCAGCACCATCGGGCTAGTGATCGCCGCCGAACATGGTTCATTGTGGTCAGCTATTGTCGCGTTAGTGCTCATTGGGCTAGGCCAGGGGATGGCTTTTAGAACCGCATTTAGCGGTGCGGTCAACGCCGTCTCGGCGTCACTACACGCCCAGACCGTCTCCACGATCTACCTGGTGACCTACTTAGGTAGCGCGCTGCCGGTGATTGCATTGGGTTGGGCCGTGGGAGTCTACGGCCAAGAGCTAAGCATTTTGGTCTTCAGCATTCTCTGCGCATTACTGTCCCTCTTGCTGACCTGCTGGTCAATCACCTCACTAGTCCGCGAGCGAAAAATTTCGGCGTAGCCTAGAAAGTATGAGTACATCCACAGCCTTGGTGGCCTCACGGGCCGCTACGTGGGCAGTTGCCGCCCGAATTCTCATTCCCGCAATATGGCTGGGAATGATCATTGGAATTTCCTTCATCGAAGCACCCCTGAAGTTCACCGCGCCGGGGATCACTATCGCCTTGGGCTTAGGGATTGGCCGCTTAGTCTTCACCGCCATGAACGCGGTAGAAATAGTGCTCTTTGTCTGCTGGTTCGCAGGAAGCTTTAAACGCCACATGGACCGTGCCTGGTGGTGGATCGTGGGAATCGCTGGATTCTTGTTGCTGCTTAAAGCGGCAGTGATCCGCCCCGGACTCTCGGTTCGCACCGATGCGGTGCTGGCCGGAAATTCCGATGGCGGATCACTGTGGCACTACGCCTATATCGGCGTAGAAGGGGTACTTACCGTAACGCTGGTGATCGCGTTGGTGCTTGCGTGCAAGCGGTGGGTCAGTATTAGCCCACGCTAACCAGCTGGCAGGCGTCCGCGGTCAGCTGGACCGACTTCAAGCGATCCTCTTCATGCAATGGGCTATGCACGGTGATCAGTTCATCAGCCTGAGCATTGAGCGCAAATTCCTGCAGGTATTCGGCGACCTGTTCGCCGGTACCGATGGCGGTGTAGCGCATCATATCCAAGATCTGCTCGGCCTGTGGGGTAGTCATCACCATATCGAGCTCTGCCTCGGTGAATTCCTTCTTGGCATTTCGGCCCAAGAAGGATGACACGCGTTGGCGTTCAGCCTGCACCTTCAATTCGTGAGCTTGCGCTGCACTATCCGCAGCGATAACACCCACTCCGGCGATCACATATGGTTCGGCCAGCTGAGCCGACGGCTTGAACTGTTCGCGGTAGGTCTTGATTGCCTGATGCAGTGCCGCCGGGGCGAAGTGCGAGGCGAAGGAATATGGCAGACCAAACTGCGCGGCGAGCTGAGCGCCAAATAAGGATGAGCCCAAAATGTAGAGCGGAACGTTAGTTCCGGCGCCAGGGACTGCCTGTACCGTTGGCACCCGTGATTCGCCAGCCAGATAGGCCTGAAGCTCGAGCACATCGTGTGGGAATGAATCGGAGGCCGACGGTTCGCGGCGCAGCGCACGCAAGGTGGTCATATCCGTCCCCGGGGCACGGCCCAGACCTAGGTCAATGCGATCTCCGAAGATCTCGGCCAAGGTGCCAAATTGTTCGGCGATCACCAAGGGGGAGTGGTTCGGGAGCATCACACCACCAGAACCCAAACGAATTTTCTCGGTGTGGTGGGCTACATGGCTGATCAGTAGCGAGGTCGCGCTGGAGGCGATGGTTGGCATGTTGTGGTGTTCGGCGTACCAAACACGTTCATAACCGGTGCGTTCGGCAAGCTGCGCAAGTCGTACCGATGATTTAAATGAGTCGGAGATGGTGCTGTTAGGAGCAACCGGGGCAAGATCAAGAATCGAAAGCTTCACACCCGGTACAACCCACCTAAGCGCGGGAGTATTCCGGGAATGGAGTTTAACGTGAAAACGTCGCCTTCCCAGATGATTCTGGGAAGGCGACGTTATCGCTCAAGTCTGTAGGCTATTCGCCGTAGAACTTTAGAGTCCGCGGATGTCCGCTGCCTGAAGACCCTTAGGGCCCTCAACTACTTCGAACTCAACCTTCTGGCCCTCTTCCAAGGAACGGAATCCCTCGGTCTGGATGGCGGAGAAGTGAGCAAAGACGTCTGGATCTCCGCTGTCTGGAGCGATGAATCCGAAGCCTTTTTCAGCGTTAAACCATTTGACGATACCGGTTGCCATTATATTATTTGGTCCTTTCAGACGTTCCTCACCGTTCTTATCGGTGAGCTTGGTTGTAATCCACGTGAGACTTTGAAACCGAAATTTCTCCATCTAACGAAGCAGCCAAGTCATTCACTTCACGTCTAGAAGGGGTTCGCGCCAACCATGCGGATCGACATTCACAAACTTCTAAAGGGTTCTTCGCGAATTACTTTGGAACTACACTGCCTAGCCTACGTCGAGTTTCGCAACTTTTGAATATCTTTGACCTAATTAATCAAGATTTTCAAAAAGTGTCTTAATTCGTTCACCGAGTAGCGGGTTTGATGATTCGCGCTACCACGATTGCCGCGACCAGCGCTAGGACCGCGGCGATGCTCGAGGTAATGAGCACACCATTGTCAAAAGCGTGGGCTGCAGAGGCCAAAAGATCTTGTGCTTGGTTGGTTGGTAAGCCTTGAGCAATTTGATGCGCGCCACTCAAAGTTTCGCCAGCTAACTGGACTTGCGTCTCAGTGAGTATCTCGGGAACCCGCAATTGAGCCGCATACACGGTGTTCAGGATCGTTCCGAGCACTGCCACGCCGAGCACCGCACCAACCTCATATGCGGTCTCGGAGATGGCCGAGGCGGCTCCGGACTTCGCCGCGGGCACCGCACTGAGCACCATGTCGTTAGACAGGGTCTCGGACATGCCGACACCGATGCCCAAGATGCAGAACGCCACCATGAGCCAGAAGACATCGCCAGAAGATCCTGCAAAGACCACTAAAGCGTAGGCAAGCGCGGAGAGCAGCAGACCTCCGACCATAATGCCCGGCGCGCCGAAGCGGGAGGCCAGCGGCACCGAGAGTAAACCGAAGGCCATGGTCAGAACGAGCCCGGGAGTCATCAGCAGGCCCGCCTCGAGCGGACTGTATCCGGCGATCAGCTGCAGATGCTGGGAAACGAAGTAAATGAAGCCGACCAAGGAGAAAACTCCGATAAGGTTCACCGTCAACGCACCGGAGAACACACCATTTGAAAAGAGTCGCACGTCAATCATCGGGTTTGCTAAGACTAATTGCCTGCGTACAAAGGTGATTCCACTGACGATTGCCAACGACAACGCACCGACCGCGATGTACACAGGTTCGGTAGTGAAGGATTTAACCGCGTAAACAAATGGCAGCAGCGTGAAAATCACTAAGACAATCGACCAGGGATCAACACGCCCGGGGTTTGGGTCCTTGGATTCGGGCAGGAGCAAAAGTCCACCAACGAGCAGCGGAAGTAGCATCGGGACGGCTAGCAAGAAGACCGAACCCCACCAGAAGTGCTCCAGTAAGATCCCGCCAACGATAGGACCGAGCACGGCGCCGCCGGAAAAAGCGCTCGCCCAGATGGCAATCGCGGTGCGGCGCTCCTTCGCGTCAGGAAAGATATTGCGGATCAGCGACAGTGTGGCAGGCATGAGCATGGCGCCGAAGACGCCCAGAAGTGCGCGTGCCAACACGAGTTGGATCGCGTCGGTAGCAAAGGCGGCTAGCGCGGAGATGAGTGCAAAGCCGGTGGCACCAATCAAAAGGACTTTTCGTCGGCCAATCCGGTCACCTAAAAATCCCATGGGTACTAGCAGTCCCGCGAGGATCAAAGGATAAATATCAATGATCCACAACAGCTGCGCCCCGCTCGGGGACAAGGCAGCCGAGATAGCGGGAACTGCGAATGACAGTACGGTGTTGTCCACTGAGATTAGGAGTACTGGAAATAGTAGTACTGCTAGAGCGGCCCAGCGGCGCGAACGACTCAGAGTCAAGGTGCGTTCGGTAATCTGTGAGCTCATGGGATTGGCCTTCAAAAATTGCGTATTGAGTGAGGAGGAATTGTTCCTCGTTCATAACTATACCGTCCGGTTGGTATAGTTACCATCGAATGTAAGGTTAAATCCGTCACCGTCCTACGAAGGAGTTCAATGGCTCGCCCACCAGCGGCACGCAACAAATGCCTCGATGCCTATATTTCGCTACTCTGCGAAGAAGGCGAACGCGCCGCAACCTTGGAAGCCACGGCGAGCCGAGCAGGAGTCTCCAAAGGGGGACTGCTTTATCACTTCGCTTCAAAGGAGGCGCTAGCCGACGGGGTGATCGAATCTACCGAAGAGCACGTGCAATTGGATCTGACCCGCATGAGCGAAGTGCCAGAGGGTGCGTCGGTTTATTACGTGCAGACCTCCGCAGAAGTTGATACCGAATTGGACCGGCATTTAGTGGCGGTGCAACGTCTGGCCCAAGCCGGTGTTGTAAGCGCCTCGGAGATGTTAAAAGACGTGCACTCGCGGTGGTTCCAGCTGATCTTGGACGAGGTAGGTGACCAATCCATAGCTCATTTAGTGATCCTGATTGGTGAAGGACTCTATGCTCATTTAGCGACGCCGGGTTCCTGGTATCAGAGTACTTTTGATGGTCGGCTCCAAGAATTACTAGACTTAGTTCCGCAACTCAAAAAGTTGAAGTAACTCAACGAATAATCTCGCAGGGACGTGTCACATGGCCACAGATGGTGCAAATAAACGACTCAAGGGTCGTATCGGAGCGCTACTTGGCATCCTGCTGATGGCTTTGTCGCTACGCGCGGCGGTTGTCTCGGTGCCACCATTATTGGCTCGGATCCAACAAGATATCGAATTCACCGAATTCACCACTGGCCTACTGGCTATGCTGGCCCCCATTTCATTTGCAGTTTTTGGACTGCTCACTCCGCGGCTGATTCGGCTGTGGGGCTTAGAACGAACCCTCATCGTCTCCGTGGCCTTAGCCGTGGTTGGTCAGTTGGCACGTCCATTTATGCCAAATGTTTACCCATTCTTGGCGCTTTCCATCGTCACGCTGGCCGGTTACGGCATGGGCAACGTGGTACTTCCGCCGCTGGTCAAAAAATACTTCCCGGACCGTATCGGCGTGGTCACCAGCGGATATGTCACGATGATTGCCATCGGTACCTGGCTGGCCCCGCAGTTTTCGGTTCCTTTCGCCAATATCGGCAACTGGAAAACCTCCATTGGTTCTTGGGCGCTACTATCTTCCATCGTGCTGATTCCCTGGATGGTGCAGCTATTTGCTGACCGCCGTGTGCAGCGTCCCGAAACTCAGCTACCAGCGGTGGGTGGGCATGAAATTGTGCGAATCAACCCCTGGAAATCCAAGGTGGCCTGGGGACTGGCGATCTTCCTTGCCGGCAACTCCGCACAGACCTACGTCTACTTCACCTGGCTCCCGCCGTATCTTCACGCCCAGGGGCTCAGCGAAGCGAGCAGTGGCAATATGCTGGCACTGTTCGCGATCCTTGGACTTCCGGTGAGCTTGTTGGTTCCGCTATGGGTTCCACGCTTAAAAAACCCGATCATCGCAGTGGGTGTTTTTACTGCCTGCTGGATCGTGGGCCACCTAGGGATTTACCTTTCACCAACCTCTGGGACCTGGATCTGGGTTTCCATGGCAGGGCTCGGGCAGGGAACCTTTGCCATCGCCTTGTTGATGATGAATCTGCGCTCACGCACCACCTACGGCTCCGGAGTGCTCTCCGGTTTTGCTCAAGGTTTAGGCTACGCCGGTGCAGCGGTTGTACCGATGCTATTTGGCATAGTCCAGCAGGCCAGCGGCTCCTGGGGAGTGGCTTTCTCGATGCTGGGCGTATGCATCGTGGTGATGTTGGTGGGAGCAATTATCATCAACCCACCACGCACCATCGAAGACACGGCTCCCGGCGCCGAGGGCGAGGGCAGGCTCGAACGCGTTCAGTAGCAACGCCTAGAAATGTCGCTGTGGCCCATCATGCGGCGGAGCGCTCGGGCTAGGACGATACCAATGTCCGGCAGCCAGCGGAATCCGCCAGCCAAACTTCAACGAGGCCAGACGAATGGCAAAGGTGAGCGCAGCAATAGCCACCACAACTACCGGGTTGAATAGCTCCAAGCTCCAGAACACTGCGGTGAGCGTGCCACCGAACATCGCGGCAATCGCATAGATATCGCGCGGGTTGAACAAATCCGGGGTGACGTTGGAAATCACGTCACGTAAGAGACCGCCACCGACTCCGGAGATGACTCCTAGCAGTACCGCGGTTACCGGGTTGAAGTTATGCTGTAGCGCCTTCATGGTGCCGGTGACACAGAACAGCGCTAACCCGGCCGCGTCAAAGACCAGCACCAAACGGTGAAGTTTTTGAATAGCCGGAGTAAAACCGTAGACCAATAATGCGGCGAGTACCGGGGGCGCAAAATATATGGGGTGCGCAAAGGTTGCGGGGGATTCATTAAGGATCAAATCGCGCACCACGCCGCCTCCTAAGCCAGTGACGCCACCTAAGAACAACGAACCGAGGATGTCGAAACCGCGACGCGCAGCCATCAGCGACCCGGCGACCGCAAAAAAGAAGATGCCAACGAGTTCGAAGACAATGAGCATGGACGTGGCCCTCAGCGAGTTGAAATGGAAACAGCAGAGCTAATTATGCTCGGAACTACTGCGCTCGAATAATTGTCGAAAGTTTTACTAAGGTATTTAGGTTCCGCGTGGTGATCAGGTACCTGCGAGACTGAGCGGCCACCAATTTCGCTACCGGACTCTCCAGACTTTGCCCTTTCGGACTCACCCAGCACAGTGCTCGGCCGCGAAGGGCCGTCTGCTGTGTCGAATCCAGCGCCGTCGCGCCAAGCTGAAGTTGCTGGGCATCCTCCTGACTGGCGCACAGGCTAAGGTACCGGTGATACTCGTGATGGGTATCCGGTAGTTGCACCGGGAAGTCCTCAGAAAGCTCATGGACCTCTTGCGCGGTGAAGACCAGGCAGGGAATCGCACGAGAATAATGTTGAGCCAATAGTGCTTCGCAGTGCTCACGAAGCACCGACGCGTTGTCGTGTGGGGCCTCAAGGACAGCATTGCCACTGGCGAGCACCGTTTTTACCTGGCTGTATCCGGCATCGCTAAGTAGCTCAGTAAGATCTTTCATCAGAATCTTGACCCCACCGACGTTTACTCCGCGTAAAAACAGCACAAATTTAGCCATAACTCCATCCAAGCGCACCGTGTTATGGCTTGTCGAGGGTCGTTCCGAGCAGAATATGTGACTAGTATCTAACACATGCCTCAGCACATGCCTTATGGATCCTGGCCGTCAACTATCTCAGCCGAGCAAGTAGCGGCCGGCACTAAACCTTTGGGTGCCGCCTCGTTCTTCGGCGACAAACTCATTGTGCAAGAAGGCCTGCCTTCCGAGGGCGGCCGGATGACCCTGGTGGAGTATGACCGTCACAGCCCTGAAGCGGGACGAACTCTTATTGATGCTCCCTATAACGTGCGTTCGAGAGTGCACGAATACGGCGGCGCTAGCTGGCTGCTGTTAGCGGGCGATGTTCCTGCGGTAGTCTTCGCGAACTTCAGCGATCAGCGAGTGTATTTGCAGCTGTTGGCAGACCAAACCCCGATTGCCTTGACCCCGCAGAGCATGGTCGACTCGGACCCCACGCTGCGTTTCGCCGAATTTGTTCCCGGCCCGGCAGGGCACGTCTTGGCGATTATGGAAGATTTACGCGGTGAACCAGTCCGCCATATCGTGGAAATTCCTCTTGATGGCAGTGCTAGCGAAGATCTAGCAGCAATCCGACTGCTCAGTTCTCCTGCGCGCTTTGTTGCCGGTCCACGGCTGAGCCCGAACGGTGAACAGCTGACTTGGATTAGCTGGGAACACCCGAATATGCCATGGGACAGCACCGAACTTCACCTCGCAGAATATTCCACGCAAGGGTTCTTGAAAGACACGGTCATTGCCGGAGGACCAGAAATATCGGTACTGCAGCCCGAATGGGCTGATGATGACCGGCTGGCATTTATCTCAGACTCCTCTGGGTGGTGGAATCCTTACACCTACCAGCTCAGCTCGGGACGAACCGTGCGACTGGTGGACCGCGCCGCAGAATTTGCCGGCCCGCTATGGCAGGTAGGTACCGGATGGTACCTACGTCAAAACCCACAGACACTACTGTGCTCCTATGGAACCGGAACTACTAAGCTCGCACGAGTTCACACCACCACCGGGGGATTAGAGGATCTAGATTTGCCTTTCGCCAGGGTGCGCCCGCTGGATCTTGACGGCGACTGGCTACTGGCCCGAACATCCTCGTTGACCAATGGAGAAGAAATCTCCTTGATCAATGTCGAAACTCTAGAGCACAGCTGTGTGACCCGTTCTATCGAGCAGTTGCCAGACCCGCAAATGCTTCCGGAAGTCGAAGAATTTGAGTGTGTTAATGAGGCAGGACAAGCGGTGCACGCACTGCTCTACAAACCTCGCCAAGGTGGCTACGCCGGGCTTGAAGGGGAACTTCCACCGTATGTAACCTTCGTTCACGGTGGACCTACCAGTCAGGCCGTGGCTACATTGAGCACCTCCATTGCCTACTACACATCACGCGGTATTGGGGTGGTGGATGTGAACTACGGTGGCTCCACCGGATACGGACGCAACTACCGTAATCGACTACGCGGCGCATGGGGTGTTGTTGACGTTGCCGATACCGTCACGGTGATCAAGGCGCTCATCAACCGGGGACTGGCAGATCCCCAGCGGATCGGCATTGAAGGCGGAAGCGCTGGTGGGTGGACCGTGCTGTGTGCTCTGACGTTCTCCGACGTGTTTACCGCTGGGATCAGTCGTTATGGTGTCTCGGACTTAGTGGGACTGGTTCAAGATACCCATGACTTCGAGTCCCAGTACATGTTCTCGCTTGTCGGCCCGTATCCGGAGGCAGCTGATCTTTATGAAAAGCGGGCTCCGATCAACCATGTGGAGAAGATTTCCTGCCCGGTGTTGCTCTTGCAAGGTGACGAGGACAAGGTGGTACCGCCGGCACAATCACAAGTGGTCGCCGACGCATTAGCAAAGCGTGGAATTCCGCATGCCTACATCCTGTTTGCTGGTGAACAGCATGGCTTCCGGCAGTCGGCAAATATCATCAAGGCCTTGGAAAGTTCATTAGCGTTCTACGCGCAAATTTTCGAATTTGAGACCGATGTTCCCGCGATTACGCTGAGCTAGTCCTCGGTGTCCAACCAAGAGGAGCGCAGGCGATCCATTTCGCGGCGGTCCTTCTTGGTGGGGCGTCCGGCTCCTCTGTCCCGGATGGGAACTTGCGGGACGACGACCTTTTCACGCGGCGGAGTATGGTCTAGATAGCATTTAACCGCTACCGGGGCACCGACACGTTTGGAAATAAGCGCGGTGACTTCCAGCTCCCGGTCCCAACCGTCTTTGCGTACACGGATGCGATCTCCAGGAACAACAATTTGAGAGGCTTTGACCGGGTCCCCATTAAGCCGAACGTGTCCAGCGCGGCAGGCAGTCGTTGCGGCCGAACGCGTTTTATAGATACGCACGGCCCACAGCCACGCATCGAGACGGACCTTACCGCGAGTGGGAATTTCGACCATGATTCAAAAGTCTAGATCACCGCGGGGTTAGTTACCTGCCGCGTTGGAATCCTCGCAGGCTTTAACTAGCCGATCCTGCAGGGCACGCGGGGCCTGATCCCCGGCGTTCGCTAGCTCGTTGAGAATATCAATCATGGATTGTGGCAACCCGCCACCCTCGACCGAAGTAATGATGGAACCCAGCACGCGTAACTCTCCGGCGTCAATGGTGCCGTCCTGAACTGGAGCGCACGCTTGGCGCACCATTTCCTTCGCAGCAGCATCGGTTAGCTGTGTTGCGGCTGACGATGCGGTGTCCTCTAAAACTGAACAACCTGCGGTCAACACGACGAGCGACGATACGGCAAGTATCGCAGCAGTTTTTCGAATAGTTACACTCCCCATAGTTAGCAAGTCTAACGTCCAAGTTTTAGGATCAGCTGGGTGTCAACCGAGTCGATCATCTGAAGAATAAGCTGTGTGAGGCACAATGGTTCGGTGAGTAGCACAGAGCAGAGAATCCTTGAACAGCTGGCCATCGAACTATCTGGCGACAGCAAAGTAGCCATCTGGCAGGTCAAAGCCGCCGTTGAACTTTTGGACTCCGGATCCACCGTTCCGTTCATCGCCAGATACCGTAAAGAAGTCACTGGCATGCTCTCCGATACTCAACTGCGCCTTCTCGAAGAGCGACTGCGCTACCTGCGTGAACTCGAAGAACGCCGCGTGACGGTCCGCGAAGCAATTAACGAAGTCGGGAAACTCACCGACGAACTCGATTCAGCCATTACCGCTGCGGCGACTAAAGCCGAGTTGGAAGACATCTATCTTCCATTCAAATCCAAGCGTCGCACCAAGGCTCAGATTGCGCGAGAAGCGGGCCTGGAACCGTTGGCAGATCTACTCTTAGCCAATCCCAACACTGATCCGCAGGTTGCAGCGGGTGCGTACCTGAACGCCGAGGCAGGTTTTGCTACCGAGCTAGATGCGCTCTCCGGTGCGCGCTCGATTGTGACCGAACGAGTCTCGCAAGATATCGTGCTGGCATCCGAGTTGCGTGAGCGCCTGTGGAAAACCGGCAGGATCGGGGCCAGCCCCGCAGCTACTGCGACCGCGGAGGCTCAAGGAAAGTACAAGGACTACTTGGACTACGTGGCGACGCTAGATTCCTTGCCTTCACATCGGGTGCTCGCGCTACTACGTGGTGAACGTGATGGGGTGCTGAAGCTTCAGTTTGCCGAGGCAGACCCGCGCGATGACCAAGCTCTAGCACACGCTCGTTCGGGCTACGAGAACGCTATTGCAGCGTCCTTGGGCATCAGCACCGGTGGCGATACACCGGCAGCAAGCTGGCTACAGCAGACGGTACGTCTGGCCTGGAAAGCCCGCTTATTAACTCGTTTTGAATCAGATCTTCGGGCTCGTCTCTTTGATGCTGCCGAAGATGAATCGGTCAAAATCTTTGCCGCTAATCTTCGCGATGTCCTGTTGGCTGCGCCAGCCGGAAACAAGGCAGTCCTTGGCCTTGACCCGGGACTGCGTACCGGGGTGAAGGTGGCAGTGGTGGACCTGACCGGCAAGGTCGTGGACATTGCCACGATTTACCCGCATGCGCCTGCCAACAAATGGGATGAATCGGTTAAGACGCTCACCAAGCTGGCACAGAAACATGGCACCTCGCTGATTGCCGTGGGTAATGGCACGGCCGGTCGTGAAACAGATCGTCTGGCGGCAGAAGTGATCAAGGCCCTGGGCGGTCAAGAGCTCTCTAAGGTCATCGTTTCCGAGGCAGGTGCCTCGGTGTACTCGGCTTCAGAACTTGCTAGCCAAGAATTGCCAGATCTAGATGTCTCAATCCGTGGAGCGGTGTCTATCGCCCGCCGTTTGCAGGACCCTCTCGCGGAGCTAGTGAAAATTGATCCAAAATCCATTGGAGTGGGCCAGTACCAACACGATGTCAGTGCGACAAAGCTTGACCGGGCACTGGACGCTGTGGTTGAAGACTGTGTGAACGCGGTAGGCGTGGATGTTAATACCGCCTCCCCGGCACTGCTTTCACGTGTTGCCGGTGTAGGTCCACTATTGAGCAGGAACATTGTGGACCACCGAAATGCTAACGGTGCCTTTGCTACGCGCCGCGAGCTGCTCAAGGTTCCGCGCTTGGGCGCCAAAGCCTATGAGCAGTGTGCCGGGTTCTTGCGCATCACCGGTGGCAAGGAAAAGCTGGATGCGTCCTCGGTGCACCCGGAAGCTTATGCACTAGCCAAGAGTTTGCAACAAGCGGCAGAAAGTCGTGGACGGCGTTTAGAAGAATTAGATCCAGCGGAATTTACCACCGAACAATTCGGTGAACCAACCATTCGCGATGTGATTGCAGAACTACGCCGTCCCGCGCGTGACCCGCGTGGCGAATTTGTGACCGCTGCGTTGCGTGAGGGCGTGGAGAAACTCTCCGATGTGCTGCCGGGAATGATCATGGAAGGTACTGTTTCCAACGTGGCGGCCTTCGGCGCCTTTGTTGATTTGGGTGTGCATCAGGACGGACTGATCCATGTCTCGGCAATGAGCACTAAGTTCATTTCGGATCCGCGCGAAGTGGTCAGCTCGGGGCAGATAGTTAAGGTGAAGGTCCTTGAAGTTGATGCTGCTCGTAAGCGAATTTCTTTGACCCTGCGTTTAGATGATGAATTGCCCGGAGAGAAAACTGTTTCGGAGCAGCCAAAGGCTCGTACCGGACAACGTCCCAATGCTGGAGCGAAGACTCGCGGGGACCGCGCCCCAAAGGCGAACCGTCAGCCAGCTCCGGCGCCGAGCGGAAACACCGCGATGGCGGAAGCGTTGCGACGTGCGGGGCTGGGAAAGTAAGCCTAGCGAATCAGTTCGGTTGCCCTAACCTTGGTTAGCATCGGCTCAATTAACTACTGGTCAACTCAAAAGTGTTCGCTAATTACTCTGCTAATTAGTGTGTCCGAACTTCGATGACAAGTAGGGAAATGAGTCGTAGTCTTTAGTCATGGAACTTACAGGAAAACTTGCAGAAGCCTTCAATACTCAGTTAACTCTCGAATTGACCGCTGCGACCGTTTACCGGCAGCTGGCAGTGGAGATGGATGTCATGAGCCTTTCCGGCATTGCCGGTTGGTTCCGTGCGCAGGCAGCCGAAGAAATCGTGCACGCGGAAAAGTTCATGACTCATATGACTGACCGTGACGCACACCCAACCATCGGTGAGCAGCCAGCACCACAGATGAACGTCAAAACCGTTGCAGACGCCTTCGCAGTGTCTTTGGCACACGAACGGAAAGTATCGGAAGCAATCCGTGAACTGTACCGACTGGCGCAGACCGAGGGTGACATCGATTCGATCCCAATGCTGAACTGGTTTATCGAGGAACAGGTCGAAGAAGAGGCCACCGTATCCGAGATCTTGGACCGCCTGAAGCTTGTCGGAGATGACGGAAGCGGCATCCTACGACTAGACCGTGAGCTAGGATCACGTCAGTCGGCAGGCGAATAAAACCACAAGAAGAGAAAAACTCTTCAAACATGAAATAAACTTAGGGAATCAGCTACTTGCTGGTTCCTTAAGTTTTTCTATATCGAGGTGGTTGTGAACCAATTGGGTTATCCGCATCCTTCGGCTCGGACGTCGTCACCGACGCATACGCACCGCACGACGGCAGAGCTGAAACTACGTAAGGGTGCCGGGCGACACTACCTTGTTCAGAGCAATCTGAGCACCGGAACTGAAATTGCACTCGTTGAAGTGCGAGGATCCTGGGCTCACGTATATGTTCACCGCATCTATGGCTGGCTACCAAATATTTATCTAGAGCCGATTCCGTCAGCGTTTGACGAAAAAATTGAAGGCCAGGGCGAAGATGAGCAAAGCCCACGGGTGCTTTCGCGTTATTCGTTAATCGAAGCTACCCATGTCACCACCGCTACACTAAACCTTCGCAAAGGAAGCGGCACCGGATATCCAGTGCTCAAAGTGATTGAGCAGGCGAGCAAGGTGCGCATGGTTCTGCAACAAGGGCTTTGGTCACAAGTACAATTCGGTCAGCTGTTGGGCTGGGTGCCGAGTATGTATTTGCAGACTCTGCCCTCACGCCCTGCCAAGGGTGGGTTGATTGCTGTACCGAATCAGCGCGCATTAACCACCATCCGGCTCAACGCGCGTCGTGGCCCTGGGGACCACCATTCATTAGCGCGCATTTTGCAGTCCGATACCGCGGTGATTATCGTGGCGCGTCAAGGCGCGTGGCGACAAATTGAACGTGATGGTGAAGAGATGTGGATCCCAGCCACGCAGCTACGAACCGTTTATTAGGCCGTTTTGAGATCAGCGGAAGTGATCAGACCATTTTCCGTGGCGATCACGGCAAGCTGAACCCTGTTGCTGACATGTAGCTCGTCCATTAAACGCGCTAAGTGAAGTTTTACAGAGCCTTCAGAAATATGCAGGGTACGAGAAATCTGTGTATTGGTGAGGCCGGCCGCCACGGAATAGATCAATCGTCGGTCCCGGTCATTGAGCGCCTCGATGATGCTCTGATTCTGAGTCCGGTGAGGGGAAAGCGAAACAATTTCCCAGCCGTCATCTGGTGCTGCGAAAATCTTGTACCCGGTTGCGATCAGACGCAGAGTGCTGGGTAATTCTTCACTGATCGAGCTTTTGGAAATCAAGGCCGAACTACCTGCAGAATAAGTGAGCAGGGCTTCGTTGCGGTCATATTTAGTTGCCAAGACAGCGACCCTGGTATTGGGTGATTCGGTGACGATCGAATGGATCGCCCGATAGATATCATTACCGTTTAATGACGCTTCAAGAAGGACAATGTCGGGGCGGTGCTCCGAAGACGCGGATACCGCGCCGGCCATTGAATCCGTAATTTTTTCAATCACAATATCGTCTGCCATAGCCAAAACGCCTGAAATTCCGGCTCGCGAAAAATGATCGCTATCTGCCAAATGAACCCGAATCTTGCTCAATGGGGACCACCTTTGCCTCAAAATGCAACGAATACGACAGCGTGGAACGACCCCAACACGTCCCCACGTGCATTTCATTTCGTCAGCTGGCTTTATCATATGGCCATCTGGACATTGTTTCTAACCGACAAGGTCATAATCGATCAACTTGCAAGCTAATAAGATTTCCTATTTTCGCTATTTTGGAGCGAAGCATTGTGCAAAAATACCGAGAATACAGGCATGTGTATGAGCTAAGTTACTGGCTGGTTCGCCTAGTAGCTCATTTTTCATAACCATTCGGCTCATAAGTTTGACCTGAATTTGCCCAGAAATGGCTGAACATAACCTGTGAGTTCTTGTTTATCGATCGTAGGGTCAAAGTTGGGCATATTTAGTCTCGCCCGGATCACTTAGCCAATCTTGGAGGACATCGGTGCAAGCGAATCAAACCCCTACTAAGCAGAGATCAGGCCCGCGCGCGGCTCGCCGGGTACTTGCCGGCGCAGTTGTTACGGCTCTTTTTACTGCGCCAACTGTTACTGCGGCTTTTGCAGCTCCTACAGACCACTCGGAAGCATTCGGCCAGGTCATTAACGTCGACGGCCTGGGTCTGGATGTAGCTGACGCAGGCTACTCCTACTCAGCCAACCCGAGCTCCCCTGCAGCTCAGGAGAACCCACTAAACCTTTCCGCACTTAACGGACTGCTTGGCGTTGAGGTAGGCGCTATTACGTTGCCAGTCATCGGTGATGACGGAACTGGTCTTATCCAGCTGGGTCAGGCTGGTGCCTTGTCCTCGTACGCAATTGCTGACACCGCAACTCACGCCAAGGCATCTGCTGGTGTACTTGGTGGCGACGGTGCGTTGGCTGTGGACGGCAATACCTCTGACCTTGCTTCCATCGACCTGACCAAGCTGTTCGGCCAGACTGGACTCGAAGGCGTGACCGACGACATCCTCGACCAGGCTGAACTCCAGCTGGGCGCACTCGGATCCACCACCGAGCGCACCGATGGCGCAGACCCGTCACACGAATACAAGATCGCTTCGGCAACCGTTGACCTGCGTAGCCCGCTGATTTCCCAGCTGAGCACCGGCCTGACCACCACTACCACCGAGCTCGGCGCTGCGCTAAACGGGATTGTTGGAGATGGCGGCCTGACCGATACGATCAGTAGCTCGCTGAACGCTGTCAACGTTGATCTGCTCCTTGCAGAAATTGGCCTGTCGAACTCCAACCTGGTTGTCAACGGCCTAGATGATGTTACCGGCACCCTGAGCACCGTACTTGCTCAAGAACTGGTTTCCGACACCGGCGCGGTTTCGCTGAACTTGGGCGAAGGGACCGTAAACATTGATCTGTCCAAGATCATTACCGGTGGCCTAAACGACCAGCCTGCAAACACTGAGTTGCTGGACGACGCTACTGTAGCGAAAATTTCTGCGGAAATTACCAGTCTCCTCGATGAAGTCACCACCAACCTCACTGATGCAGTCAATGAGATCCTTGCGGAAGCAACCTTCACGCTGACTGCTGACGTCAACGCTGAAGTAGTACTCGCCGGCGACCTCGTCGACGGTGGTGTCAATATCAGTGGCTCCTTGGCCGATCTACTCAACGGCAACACTGAAGCCTTCACTTTGGCAAATACCCTAGAGCTCTTGCCAGGTCTCGGCGGCATCAACGTTGGATCGCTGCTCGACAGTGTTCTTGAACTTGTTCTTGGCGTGACTGGTCCTGCCTTCCAGGGTGTGAACGCACTGCTCGATGGTTACCCAGAAGCAATCCAGGCGCTCGTAACTGAAGTAGCCGGACCACTAATCGACACCGGCATTGAGCCGGTGCTGCAAAGTGCTCTGAGCGTCACCCTGAACGAGCAGGGCACCGTCGCATCAACTGATGTGACAGTTCCTGCGACTGGTGCCGCTGCTCCGGCTGCTGCGCAGATTGTAGCTCCAGCTCCCGAAGGTGAATTGAACTACGTTACCGCTTTGGCAATCGATGTTCTGCCAGTGCTCGGAGCGGGAGCTGTTGGCGTTGACCTGGGTACCTCGGCTGTTCGTGCAGCAGCTGAAGCACCAGCAGTGGCCGTTGTCGATATTTTGACTCCTGCTGAGGGTGAAGAAGTTCCTGTTGGCGACGTTGACGTGACGGGTACCGGCGAGCCAGGTACTGAAGTAACTGTCTCGATCCCGGGACAAGCTGATCAGGTGACCAATGTTGGCGAAGACGGAACCTGGACTGTTACGTTCCCTGACGTACCGGCTGGTGACCATACAGCCACTGCAACGGACGAGAACGATTCAACTGACGTTGTGAACTTCGTTGTCGTTGATCCGGCCGCTGATGCTGAGGCAACTGATGTCGACACTGAAGCTACCGACGCTGTAGATGCTGATGCAACTGACGCTGTAGATGCTGATGCAACTGACGCTGTAGATGCTGATGCAACTGACGCTGTAGATGCTGATGCAACTGACGCTGTAGATGCTGATGCAACTGACGCTGTAGATGCTGATGCAACTGACGCTGTAGATGCTGATGCAACTGACGCTGTAGATGCTGACGCAACTGACGCTGACGCGACCGATGCAGTAGACGCTGACGCAACTGATGCTGATGCAACTGACGCTGACGCGACCGATGCAGTAGACGCTGACGCAACTGATGCTGATGCAACTGACGCTGACGCGACCGATGCAGTAGACGCTGACGCAACTGATGCTGATGCAACTGACGCTGACGCGACCGATGCAGTAGACGCTGACGCAACTGACGCTGAC
>NZ_PCQA01000002.1:0-616837 GCF_002979915.1 Arthrobacter sp. MYb213 | reverse complement strand
GGCTGATGCAACTGACGCTGACGCGACCGATGCAGTAGACGCTGACGCAACTGATGCTGATGCAACTGACGCTGACGCAACTGATGCTGATGCAACTGACGCTGACGCAACTGATGCTGATGCAACTGACGCTGACGCGACCGATGCAGTAGATGCTGACGCAACTGACGCTGTAGATGCTGACGCAACTGACGCTGTAGATGCTGACGCAACTGATGCTGACGCGACCGATGCGGTAGACGCTGACGCAACTGATGCTGATGCAACTGACGCTGACGCGACCGATGCGGTAGACGCTGACGCAACTGATGCTGATGCAACTGACGCTGACGCAACTGATGCTGATGCAACTGACGCTGACGCGACCGATGCAGTAGATGCTGACGCAACTGACGCTGTAGATGCTGACGCAACTGACGCTGTAGATGCTGACGCAACTGATGCTGACGCGACCGATGCGGTAGACGCTGACGCAACTGATGCTGATGCAACTGACGCTGACGCGACCGATGCGGTAGACGCTGACGCAACTGATGCTGATGCAACTGACGCTGACGCAACTGATGCTGATGCAACTGACGCTGACGCGACCGATGCAGTAGACGCTGACGCAACTGATGCTGATGCAGTAGACGCTGACGCAACTGATGCTGATGCAACTGATGCTGATGCAACTGATGCTGATGCAACTGACGCTGACGGCTCTGATTCCGATGGCTCGAACAATGGAGATTCCAAGAACAACAACGATAAGAAGGACCGCCTGGCCGATACCGGCACAAGCTCACCACTTATCATTGGCGGAATCGCACTGTTGCTCGTAGTTGTGGGTGGAGCAGTTACGTTCATCCGTCGCAAGAAGGCCTAATCGGTCATAAATTAGCACGATAGTCTTGGGCTGGGCAGCAGATAAATGTTGCCCAGCTCAAGACTTTTTATCTTCGCGAAATTTTGTATCCCAGAATTCTGTGAAGTTGGATTACCGTAGATTTGTTTCATACAAGGTTGAAAATTGTTGGCGTTTGCAATGGAGAACAAATAGTTCTTGAACTGTAAGACGACACAACCAATAATCATGAGACTTCGGAGTTCATGAAAAAGATTGGTGAGAATCTTGAATGATTCAGCAGACAGTTTACGGAATGATCGGGCGTTCGAGAGGTAACAATGGCCAAACAAGGTCAGAAAAAACGATTTATGGCAGTTATAGCGGCCTTAGTTATGGTGCTCGGCTATACAACAGTTGCTCTATCGATGTCGGTTGAAGCATCAAGCCCGGTCAAAAGCGCGTTGTCCCCATACTTCAGCCAAAAATGGAACGTCTTTGCTCCGAATATTCAGAAGAAGGACTACTTCCTCGAGGTTCGGAATCGCTCTGTCAATTCAGACGGAAAAACTGTTGAGTCTGAATGGATTCCAGTGACTGCGATTGAACGCCGGGGCAATAAAGGAAGCCTAGCCCAGTCACGTATTCAGAAGCTTAGCCAGAACGTATCGACAGCTTATTTGTCTAGGTACAACAAGCTGAAGTCTGATCAACGAACGTCGGCACGGAAAGACTTCGTCTCAGTCTCCCAAAGCAAACGCAAAGTGATGAGCGATGACGAAATCATTGAGTTGCTCAAGGGAGAACAGAAAAATTCTTCAGCTGTCGTGCGTTTCGTACGCATGGACTATATGTTGGTTCGGTATGCAACGGTATTTACCGAAGCGCATTCTGATACTTCTGCTGACGAAGTTCAGTGGCGAGTGGTTCGTAAACAGAACAACGATTTTGCTCATCGATTTATGGAATCAGATCAGTTTGAAGATCGGATTACGACCTTCGGATGGAGAGCCTCTGATGCTGGATCTTATGAACCTGCGGTAGAAGAACTTGAACAAATAATTGATCGTCAGGAGGGGCGTTAACCCATGATTTCAATGACGACTAAGTTCGGTAATTGGCTCCTACAATCGAAACATTCACTGATTAGCTTCTCGCTCTTGCGCATTATTTATGGCCTCGGAATGCTAACGGTACTCATCCCAAGCTTCGCGGATCGTTCAGTGCTCTGGGGTCCTTCATCTTGGTGGGTCGACCCGGAAGCTAAGCGCCGCGGTTACTGGACCTTCGATACGGTTTTGAACAAGAGCAATGAAATATTGTTTGACGTTGGTTATGTGGCATTTATTGTGCTCGTTCTCGTCTTCATCGCTGGATGGAAGACGCGTTATATTACACCTCTTGTTCTGATCATGTTGGTAGCGCTGCAGTCCAATAATTCATATCTCACTAACGGTGGGGATACATTGGGTCGGATTACCCTGACCTTCTTGATTTTCGCGAATCTCAGTGAGCACTTCTCAATTGATTCATGGCTCAGGCGTCGGAAAGGAAATTTCCGCGAGAAAGAGCGCAGCAATGAGTTTTGGAATCTATT
This sequence comes from Arthrobacter sp. MYb213, assembly GCF_002979915.1. Taxonomy (GTDB): domain Bacteria; phylum Actinomycetota; class Actinomycetes; order Actinomycetales; family Micrococcaceae; genus Glutamicibacter. The sequence continues at coordinate 614,414 of NZ_PCQA01000002.1, read as the reverse complement.
GCATAACATCGCGCTGCTGTTATGCATGACTCAAATCGTGATTGTGTACTTGGTTTCGAGCTATCTGAAGTTGATCGGTGATAACTGGATCGACGGTACAGGCTTCTTCTACTCATTGAACCTGGAGGCTTATCAGATCTATCCAATGATCAATGAGCTACTTTGGCAATCGACTCTATTCGTCAAGGTATCGTCATGGCTCACGCTCATTGCGCAAGGTGGATTTATCATCTTTGTGCTTTGGCGCAAGTCGCGTCCGTGGGCTGTAGCAGTGCTCTTCACCATGCATTTGGGAATTGCAGTGCTTCTTGCTGGTCTCTGGCAGTTCTCATTGGTCATGATAGCCCTCGATCTACTATTCATCTCTAATCGAGAGTGGACTACTATCCGCGGTTTCATTAATAAGAAGATTCTGCGGAAAAAAGACATTGAGGCTGCTCCTGCGATACAGCACAAAGAATTAATCAACGTTTGAGCGACCGATAGCCGGACAACAAAGCGAAAGACCCAGAGAAACGTTTTCGTTTCTCTGGGTCTTTCGTATTTCATTTTGGTGCTTATTCGCCGATGTAGAACAGGCGCTTGTTCACGAATTCTTCCATGCCCAGTGGGCCAAGCTCTCGTCCGAAGCCCGAGCGCTTCACGCCACCGAATGGCATTTCGGCGCCCTCGGCTGCTGGTGAGTTAACGTTGGCCATACCCGACTGCAGGCCCATGGCAACCTTGGCTGCACGAGCTTCATCGGTGGAGTGCACCGAACCGCCCAAGCCATAGATGGTGTCATTGGCTAGTTCCAGGGCCTGCTCGTCGCTGGTGACCTTGTAGACTACGGCGACTGGGCCGAATAGCTCCTCGTAGTAAGCGCGCATGTCCTTGGTGACACCGCTGAGCACGGCAGGGGAGTAGTAGGCCGCAGGACCGTCTTGCAGTACGCCACCGGTGTGGAGCGTGGCGCCCTTAGACACCGCATCTTGTACCTGTGCGTGCAGATCTTCGGCAGCCTTACGCGAGGACATCGGTGCGAACGTTCCGTCGACTTCTGCCATTGGATCACCGGGGGTTAGCCCGTCGGCATGCTTGGTTAGCTCGGTAACGAAGTCATCAAAAATATCTTCCATGATGATCATGCGCTTATTGGAGTTGCATGCCTGACCGGTGTTGTCGATACGGAAGCCCCACGCGGTTTCGGCGATGCCAGCCACGTCATTTGAATCAAGAACAACAAATGGATCCGAACCGCCAAGTTCAAGTACTGCCTTCTTCAAGTTGCGTCCGGCCTGCTCGCCAATGATCGCTCCAGCGCGTTCGGAACCGGTCAGCGAAACACCCTGGATCCGTGAATCGGCAATGATGGTGGAGATCTGATCATGGGTGGCGAAAACGTTGTTGTACACGCCTGCAGGAACGCCTGCCTCATCCATGATTTCTTGGATTGCCAGAGCCGAGCGTGGGCAGGACTCAGCGTGCTTGAGCACAATGGTGTTGCCCAACATTAGGTTTGGTGCGGCGAAGCGAGCGACCTGATACAGCGGGAAATTCCACGGCATGATGCCCAGCAGCGGGCCGACGGGGCGACGCTGGACGACTGCCTTGCCGCCGGAGAAGGACTTGATTTCCTGATCTGCCGCGAGGGTTGGGCCTTCGGTAGCGAAGTATTCAAAGATGTCTTTGCAGTATTCTGCTTCGCCTACTGCCTCGGAAAGTGGCTTGCCCATTTCCAAGGTCATGATTTTGCCTAGTTCATCGGCTTTGTCAGCGAAGAGCTGAGCAATCTTGCTAACGATCTTTGCACGTTCGTTGATATCAACGTTCTGCCAAGTCTCATAAGCGGACTGTGCGGAGGCGAGTGCCTGCTCGACCTGTGCGTCGGTGGCTGCCGGAAATTCTTCAACGATCTGGCCGGTTGCCGGGTTTAGTACCTTGTAGGTCGGGGCGCTCATGATGCTCCTGTCTAGTCTTTGCTGAGGTCTGTGTGGGCTTGTGGATTCCACGATACCCATCCTGTCCGTAAAATGAATGTGAATCACTTCACGGCGCGTCTAATTCGAGCATATCCTCAGTTCGGCAAATCGGCCACACTCAGATCCGTTGAATCGTCTGGGATTCAAGACGGATTCCTCACGAATGTCTCTCATTTGCAGTCGAATGCAAAACACCCGTGCGGCGCCTGAGAATACGCCACACGGGTGTTTGAAAACTAGGAAGAAACTAGCTGATTGCTGAGGTCTTCCACCAATCAATTCCGGCGTCGCCTTGAGCGATCGAAGCAATTTCATTGAGCTCGGCCTCGGTGAATTCAACGTTCTTCAGTGCGCCGAGGTTTTCATCCAGCTGCTTGGTTGAGGAAGCGCCGATGAGCACCGAGGTGGCCGCACCATCGCGGAGCAACCAAGCCAAGGACATCTGTGCCAAAGACTGGCCGCGACGTAGCGCAATCTCGTTGAGCTTGTGGATCTTGTCCAAGTTCTCTTCGGTTAGCTGTGCGTCCAGGGAACGTCGTCCGCCCTGGCGCTGCACATCGGTGCCGTTGAGGTACTTGTCGGTCAGTAGGCCTTGAGCCAAAGGAGTAAAAGCAATAGCTCCCATGTCTTCCTTCTGCAAGGTGGCCAGTAGACCGTGCTCTACCCATGGGTTCAAGATGTTGTAGGAAGGCTGGTGGATGACCAGTGGGGTTCCTAGCTCGTCCGCGATGGCCTTGGCCTGTGCGGTACGTTCGGCGGAGTAGGAGGAAATGCCAACATAGTTGGCCTTGCCCTGACGGACCAAGGTATCTAAGGCGCCAATGGTTTCTTCCAAAGGAGTCTTCGGGTCGTAGCGGTGCGAATAGAAGATATCCACGTAGTCCAGGTTCATTGCCTGCAAGGATGCTTCAGCGGAGGCCAGCAAGTATTTGCGTGACCCGAAGCTACCAAATGGTCCGGCCCACATGTCGTAGCCGGCTTTCGAAGAGATAACCAGCTCATTACGGTAAGGCATGAAATCTTTGCGCATCATTCGGCCGAAGTTCTCTTCAGCCGAACCAGCGGGTGGACCATAGTTATTAGCTAGGTCGAAGTGGTTGATGCCGTGGTCAAAAGCGTGACGCAAGACCTCACGTTGGGTATCAAATGCGCGGTTGTCACCGAAGTTCCACCACAGGCCCAACGAGAGTGGAGGCAAAACTAAGCCCGAATCTCCGACTCGACGGTAGCCGAAATTCTCGTAACGGTTTTCTGCCGCGACGTACGGACGATTACTGTCGGGACGCGGGCTGACAAGTTCGTACTCCATGTGGTGCCTCTCCATAGAATGAGTCTTTGTTGCTCAAAACAACTCTATGGCAGAACTTACACAAGAGCATTGGTCTATCTAATAAAACTAGTGATTCATCTTCGCGGAACCAGACTCGCGATAAATCATGTCAACAGAGAATCTCAAGGCTCGCGATAGAGTGAAGTTTGGACAGCATGCAAATAACTGTGAGGACCGAAGTGATTTCCAAAGCGACAAAATCCCTTGCCGCGCTCTTGATCTGCGGACTGTTGGCCGCCTGCTCCTCGGGCCCAACAACGCAAGAGCCACAGGCCTCAAATTCCGTGACGCCGGCGCCACCGACCCCAGAACCGTTGCCGGACTTTGTCCAGAGCTTTAATAACAAACCCGCAGGCAAAGCAACTACCTTGAATGTCGGCTCCTCAAACCTTGGTACTAGCCTGAGCGATGACAACATCGGGGTGTCCTTTGAGGCTACCGAGCTTAGCGATCCGCGTTGGGACCCAGAAGTCGGCAACCTCGACGAGATGCTCGGTGCGTTGGGGAATCCTGGTCTACGTTTTGGCGGCAATGTCTTGGACCGCGAAACCTTCTGGACTTCAACAGGAGAAGAAGCGCCAAAGGGTAAAACCTTGGTCACGCCCCAAGACCTCGAACGCGTGATGAAAACGGTCAAGAAGATCGACTCTAAGGTCACCATCGGTATTCCGCTGGGCCATTACGATCCCAAGCGCGGGGCCGATATGGCCAAATATGCGGTGAAGACTTTCGGGGATCACCTGATTGGAATCTCTATCGGCAATGAACCCAACGGGTATACCAATGATGCGCGTCCTGGGCTACAAGTCCGCAAGCCTTCGCAATGGAATGAAAAGAAGTACGTCACGCAGGTGCGGGCGTACGTCAAGGCCATCGATGAGGTTACCGGTAAGAAGGTTCCAATCGTCGGTCCCGGAGTCTTTGACGGCTCGTGGATGAGCGCGTTTTTGAATGCGAAACTACCGAACACAACGGCGTTGACCCAGCACTACTATGCGACCTATGAATGCTCGTCAGATAAGGTGCCAGGGCGCGGACCCGAATGGCAGAACTTACTAGAACCTGTGGTGAGCAAGAGTGCTACGAAAATGTTGGGAATTGGAATAGCCAAGGCCAACAAGAAGAAGGTTCCGCTGTGGGTCGAAGAAACCGGGTCAACGAGCTGCCCGGGGACGAATAACACCTCGCGTACTCACGCCACCGCGTTGTGGACCATTGACCATATTTTTGCGTCAGCGCATCTTGGGGTGGAGCGAATGAACATGCATTCCATGCTTGGTGCCTGCCGAGGTGGGGCGCCGATGTCGGTTATCTGTTCCGCGGACGGAACCGGTAGCAAGGGGGAAGGCCAAGTGCTGGCCCAACCCAATTACCTCGCTATGCGCTTAGCCAGCTTGAGCATTGGTAGCCAGTTTATGTCTACGAAAATTTCGGGGGACAAAAATATTGCGGCCTATGCTGTTAAAGCTAAAAATGGCAATGTTCTGGTGACCGTGATCAATAAAAATGATGCAGCCAAGAAGTCGAAAAACCCGCTGACAGTTAACGTTCCCAAGGGATATCGAGCCACCGGAGCAGCCCAGATTTATGCACCTGGAAACGGAGCTGTCGAGAAGACCCAGTTGCGAGCCGAGGCTCCGTTTGCTGCCAAGGGCAGTGGTGTGACGAAGAATGCGACCGGCAAACTCCAGTTGGATGTGGCCGCGAGCAGTGCTACGACAATTGAGTTCACGAAGAAGAAGTAACGAAGAAGCTTAAAGAAAGAATCGATCTGCGGGGGTCAAGGAGGTAACGCCCGCGCAGATCGATTCTTATAAATCACTCGCACCTTGAGAAGGTAATCACCACTCTAGGACGGCATTCTTATCAATAGCTGAACGTGAGGTCAACGAATCCTCAGTTTGTTTGGATTAGTAATTCGAGGGTGGATCAGAGGCTGGGAATGATTCGTCTTCCCATTCCTCCACTAACTCTTCTTCATGATCGTGCTTCACGTGTGCCGTGGCCTGTTCCTGAGTCTCGACTCCAAGTTCGTCCTCTTGACCGTTGCGCATGATGCTCCTTCCCTCGCATGTCTTCGTGTCGCGGCATAAAGCCATCGACCTCATACTTTTAGTGTCATCCTTTTTATGCCCAAAGTCGATAGAAGCGGGTAATGCACACCGCTCTGGTGCCCGGCGAATTGCTCGCTGAGACACGAGGGGATTTAATCGGAGGTATGCCGATGATTAATAACCCCGCAGATGGTGCCGAAATCTTCTTTGATGACGACCAAGCTTCCGGTGAGCCAATTCTTTTCCTTCACGGATCGGCACTGTCACGTTCTATCTGGCGTGGGCTGGGATATACCAAAGCCCTAGGCACCAACCACCGCACCATTCGCATGGATCTGCGCGGGCATGGCAAATCGATGAAGTCTCATCAAAGCTCCGATTACACGATGGACAAAATTGCCAGTGATATTTATGCGGTACTAGATCACCTTGGTCTACCGGCAGCACACATTATTGGGTACTCTTTCGGCGCACGTAGTGGATTGCATGTAGCGATGGACCGACCTGATCGGGTCCTGAGCCTCACGATGCTCGGCGGAACCTATGAGATTACCGACGGGGAGATTGGCAAACTGTTCTTCCCCGGTTACTTAGAAGTATTGCGTCAAGGAGATATCGAAGGGTTTGTCACCGGGCAAGAAACCCGCGGCAGGCTAGACCCAGCCACTCGATTAGCGTTCCTTAACAATGACCCATTGGCCTTGGCCGCCTACTATGACGCAGCCGAAACCGTGCAAAACCTAGAGCTAAGTCAACTTTCGAAGATCACCACCCCGACGCTGTTATTGATTGGTACCCGTGATCAGCCCCGCTTTGATCAAAACAAGATTATGGCCCGCGCTTTGCCGCACGCTCGGTTGGTTGCGCTGCCGGGCCGAACCCACGGAAGTACGCTGTTCCCCATTGAACCGGTGGTTAGTGCCATTCAAGCTTTTTGGGCGGTATAGCACCGATGGATGTCCCAGTCTTTGACCTTGAACGAATCGCCTCGGGTTTGGCCTTCGGGCCAAGTCGAAAAGAACTACAAGTTGCCCTGCAAACTCAACCGAGTCGGCCACTAGTCATTCAGGCCCCACCGGGTTCGGGTAAAACCACCATCGTGCCACCTACCGTGGCGGTGGCGCTGTCTGCGCAGGGGCTCACCGGCAAGATCATCGTCACTCAGCCACGCCGTGTAGCGGCCCGCGCCGCAGCGCGCCGGTTAGCGCAATTAGATGGTTCAAGGGTGGGGGACAAGGTAGGTTTTGCGGTCCGTGGGGAACGACAAAGCTCGGCAAATACGCAGGTTGAATTTGTGACCGCCGGACTGATGCTACGCAGGTTATTGGCCGATCCAGATCTAGCCGGAGTCAGCGCGGTGATCATTGATGAGGTCCACGAGCGATCCATCGATACCGACCTTTTGCTGGCCATGGTGAATCAGGTTAGCGAGCTGCGAGATGACCTCAGCCTGATCGTGATGAGTGCGACCCTGCATTCTCAAGAACTTTCTGAGCTCCTGGCACGTGATGAACCTGCACAGGTTTTGACGGCTAACACCGCACAATTTGAGGTGACCGAGCTCTTTGACAGTTTCGCTAAGCAACGGATCACCGAACGTGGAATCAGCCCAGACTATCTATCCCACGTCGCCCAGACGGCGGTGAAACATTCAAAACTACTGAATCAACGCTCCACAACCGTGATCGATACCCTGGTTTTCGTTCCAGGCGCCCGCGAAGTTGACCGTGTCTGCGCCCAGATTGCAGCATCTGGGATGACCGTCTTCGCCTTGCACTCTCAAGTACCCACCAAGGTTCAAGACCAGATTCTTGCCGAACCAGAGGCAACCGAAGGACCACGAATTATCGTGTCCACCTCGATTGCTGAATCCTCATTGACCGTACCTCGGGTACGTCTAGTAGTTGACGCTGGTTATGCGCGCGAACCGCGCCGAGACACCGGACGCGGTATCGCTGGGCTGGTCACGGTGGTGGCAAGCCGTGCGTCAGCCACGCAGCGAGCCGGGCGTGCAGGACGCCTAGGGCCGGGAACGGTGGTGCGCACATTGGATGCGAAAGCCTTTGCGGCGGCGCCAGCCAGTTCTGCCCCAGAAATACGTACCGGAGATCTGGTCCAGGCAGCACTTTCATTGGCAGCGTGGGGTACACCGCGCGGAGCGGGGCTCCGGCTCTGGGAAGAGCCACCGGCTAAGACGTTGCACACCGACGAGGAGGTGCTGCGTGCACTGGAGGCGGTAGATGGTGAAGGAAAAATCACCGCGTTGGGTGAGCGCATGGTGAAAATTCCGGCAGATCCCAGGACGGCACCTGCACTGCTAGAAGGAGCCGAACATTTTGGTTCACGTCCCACCGCGGAAGCGGTAGCCCTGCTCGCCAGCTCGGAACGAATCGCCAACGCTGATCTGTATGAATTGCTTCAGGCAATTCGGCGCCCCACACATCCTGGTCACCGAGCCTGGGAGCAAGAGACCAAAAGACTTGAAAAACTTACCGGGAATGCGCGGGGCCAAGACGCGTCCTCGGCGCTCGCCGGTGTCTGCGCCTTGGCTTATCCGCAGTGGGTGGCGCATAAGGTCCAAGACCACGACTACCTGCTTGCATCAGGGACGCGCGCCTCCTTGCCACGCGGGAGTCACCTGGCGCATTATGAGTTTTTGGCGATTACCGAGGTTACTCGCGCTTCAACAAGTACCGGTGCAATGATTCGCCGCGCGGTGGGTATTGAACTAGAGCAGGTGCTTAGTTTGCTCAGCCAGCTTCATCAAGTCAGCGAAAGCGCCACGATGGTGGATGGGAAGATTTCGGCTCGCAAGGTTGAATCATTGGGTGCCATTGAGCTTGCCTCGCATCCGATTAAGGCCACAAAAGAACTGGGGCGCAAGGCTGCCGCAACGGCGCTCCGCGAGCAATCACTCGCGCTTTTTGGTGAACAACAAGCCTTTGAGAATCTACGCCGCCGAATGGGTGTGGCGTACCGACTTTTGGGTGCACCCTTTGTCCCGGTCGATGAGGCGAGTTTAATAGACGGCGCGTCAGATTGGCTGTCGGCAGGGTTGGAGCATCTGGCCTCAGGGAAGCCTGCATCAAAGATAGACCTGGTAGGAGCGTTGCGAACATTGCTGCCGTGGGAGCATGCTCATGAATTTGATTCCTTAGTTCCCGAACGACTACAAGTGCCCTCGGGCTCACGGATCCGTATCGAGTACCCGCCGGTGGATTCAACCGGTCCGGCAGTGGTAGCGGTGAAATTGCAGGAATGCTTTGGACTGAAAGATTCTCCACGGTTAGTACGGGAGAAACTGCCGGTACAGTTCCACCTGCTTTCACCCAAAGGCAGCCCCTTGGCGGTCACCGAGGACTTAGTGAGTTTCTTTAACGGTCCTTACGCACAGGTGCGCTCGGAAATGCGCGGCAAGTACCCGAGACATCCTTGGCCAGAAGATCCATGGGAGCATCAAGCCACCGCTTATACGAACAATAGGTTGCGTCGGGAAAATAAAGGCTAAGAAAGTAACACCGTGGCCGAGGCGCCAATAATATGGTGCCTCGGCCACGGTGTTATCTGAAGTAAATTGTTGGGTTAGGCGAAGGCTGAGATGCCGGTGATGTTGCGGCCCATTAGTAGGGCTTGAACGGTTTCGGTACCTTCATAGGTGTGGATGGCTTCGATATCGGCAAAGTGCCGGGCTACTCGGTTGCTGGTCAGGATCCCGTTACCGCCGAGGAGATCACGGGCATTCGCAGCGATCTGGCGTGCGGTGCGTGTAGCGGTGTATTTAGCTAAGGAAGCCTGCGGGCCGGTGAGTTCTCCGCGTGCCTCACGCTTGGTGGACTGCACCGCAAGTAGCTGAATGGTCGCCAGTTCGGACTGCATCCGGGCCAGACGTTCCTGCACTATCTGACTTGCTGCCAGTGGCCGGCCGAACTGTGTGCGAGCCTTTGCATAGAGCACCGCTGATTCGTAGCATGCGGTGGCGTGGCCAACTGCAGACCAGGCGACACCCAAACGGGTGGCAAAAAGAACGCGTGCTGTGTCTTTGAAACTATGGGAGTCCGGGAGCACATCTTCGTCTGGAACGAAGACGTTCTCCATGCGGATATGAGCCTGCCAAATGGCACGCAAGGAAAGCTTATTCTTAATGGTGGTGGCCGTGTAGCCTGCGGATTCCTGATCAACCAAGAAACCACGCACCTTACCGTCGTCATCACGTGCCCAGGTGACGGTGATGCCGCCAATGGAACCGTTGCCGATCCACTTCTTCTCACCGTTGATGACGTAGCCACCGTCAACCTTGTGGGCGCGGGTTTCGAGACCTACTGAGTCCGAACCGTGAGTCGGCTCGGTCAGTGCGAAGGAGCCGGCAAGCTCGCCTGCAAGCATCGGAACACCATATTTGGTCTTCTGCTGTGCACTACCGCAGAACATGACCGAGCGCAGAGCCAAGCCTCCCTGAACGCCTACGATGGTAGCCACCGACCCGTCACCGCGAGCCAACTCCATGTTGACCAGGCCAGCGGCCATCGGGCTCATTGGTTCATGGCCCTCAAAGTCCAACCCGTCACGGAGTAGCCCGGCGTCACCGAGTTTTTTGATCAGGTGAAGTGGGTAGTCTGCCTTGTCCCAGTATTCGTGGATGTCGTCTTTGACTTCGTCCAGGATGAAAGTGCGCGCCTTGTTACGCCACGCGGCATCTACCGGATCAACTTCGGCGAGCACTCCGGTGGGGTCAATATCTACCCCGTCGGCCCATAGATCGTATTCGGGTTCCACCACGCCGGTGGGAAACTCAAATTCAGTGTGCTGCTGGGTCATTTCGGGCGCTCCTAGGCAGAGAAGGAAAACTGTTCTATACCCAGCCTAATGGAACTCAATGTCATGTCAAGAAACTAAGTGTCAGTTGCGGTGTTCGCGCAGTGCCTTTGACACGGCATCAAGTACCGCTTGTTCATCATCTGCTGCGTCAAGAACGGAAACCACCACGCGCGGCGCCCGAGATGGCTTTGTTTTGGGAGCATGGTCGGGATCAAGCAAGTCTGCGAAACGGTCCAAAAATAACGACACGTCTGCAGCCAAATGCTCTCGATCTGTAGCGGAAGGGTCGCGCAACCATAGGCGCAGGTGGTCATTGTGGATGGCAACCAACCCTGCACTGATCCCTAAACTGAGGGCACGGTGTGGAGCCGTGTTGGTTAGTTCCCTGGCGGAGAGGAAATCATAAAAAGCACGTTCATAGCGGTGAGTGGAAACCAGCTCACGCTCGCGTAGCGAGGGCACCGAGGAAAGTAAGCGGTGACGCAACTGGGCGGCCTCAGGGTTCATCGTGTACTGGTCAAAGACCACGTGCGCCGCGTCGATAAGCGTTTGTGTGGCACTGACAGAAGACGCGGCAAGTGTCGTTTTCACATGAGTGATGATCATTTCCTGATCGGCAAACACCATGTTTTCTTTGGATCCAAAACGGCGGAAGAACGTGGACCGTGACATCCCGGCGGTGGCCGCTAACTCATCGACGCTGGTGGTGTCGAACCCTTGGGTAATCAAAAGGTCCAGAGCGGCTGAAGGTACGGCGGAGGAAGAGATCATGATTCTTGAATTTAGCATGTTTCGGCTAATTGACTCCGGCTCACGGGACTAAATGATTGTGATCATTCCCCGGGGTGACTACGCTGAGGTTCAAGGCAACTCATTATTGCGAGTGCCGCAGTAAAACTACTTAGAAGAGAAGTGAGGGCCCATGGGAATCTCTATCGCAAACGCCGCACTACGTTTGGTCAGTGGCGCATTCATTCTCAATAGCGGAATCAACAAGCTTCGCATTGACGAAGCGAGTGCCGCCGGACTGCAGCAGTTGGCCTCCAACGGTTTGCCTCAGTTGGGACAGTTGGAACCAGCAGCCTTCGGCAAGGCAGTTTCTGTCTCCGAAATTGCACTGGGTAGCGCCCTGCTACTACCGATCATTCCTTCGCGACTTGCAGGCCTTGGCCTCGGCGCGTTCTCAGGCGTACTGCTTGCTTCCTACTTGCGCACCCCGGGAATGACCGAATCTGATGGCATCCGCCCGACAAGTGACGGCACCGCTCTGGCCAAGGATGCATGGCTTGCAGGTATCGCAGTAGCGCTGATCTTTGGTCGCCGCTCGGCGAAGCTGGCTAAGAAAAAGAAGTAATTTGTCCTCCACGGTGAGCAACATTCCCAGCTGAGAAAAGTTTTAGTTGGAACTGCAAGCCTTCAGTAGTCACTTTCAGGTTTCGAACCAAAAAGGAGAACCCATGGGTTTCTTGGATAATGCAAAGAAGAAGCTGGGCGAAGCAGTCGAGAACGTCAAGGAATTTGCCGGTGACGCTTCAGAGAACGTCAAAGAGTTCGCTGCTGACGCCTCCGAAAACGTGAAGGAATTCGCGGCTGACGCTTCGGAGAACGTGAAGGAATTTGCCGCCGACGCGCAGGAAAAGATCGGTGAAACCGTAGAGAAGGTCAAGGGCGAAGACAAGCCAGACCAGTCTGCATAGTCGAATTTGACTGAACAAAAACGGGGTGGTTTCCACGTGTTCTACGTGGAACCCACCCCGTTTTTTGTAGCTTCTTGAAGCTAAGAGACTTTCTTCTTGTCTGGGACGTTGAGGAAGACCACCACAAGTACCGCGGCAATAGCCACAAAACCAGGCAGCAACAATGCCTGGCCCAGACCCACAGCTGTCGCTTCAGGGATCGCCCCAGGGCCCTGAGCTTGAACCTTGAGAATCTCAGCGGAAACGCGAGCTTCCATCATGACCGCAATGAGCGCAGAGCCAAGGACCGAACCGATTTGCCTGGTGGTGTTGTAAATACCTGAACCAGCCCCGGCGTCCCTTGGGGTGAGGTTTTTGGTTGCAGCGAGTGAAAGCGAAGGCCAAATCATAGCCGAACCAATACCTTGCACCGCCGAAGGGATCAGCAAGGTCCACAGCGCAATGTCCGCGTGCATCATGAATGCGTAAGCTACGGTTGCCGTGCCGATCAGGAAGAACCCCGGTACCGCGAGGGTCCGAGGATTAAACCTGTTGACCGTCTTTCCTAGCACTGGCGCAATGAAAATTGCCACGATGGCCATGGGGGAGATCATCAATGCAGATTGGGTAGGAGTCAGGCCCCGCACATTCTGCAGGAAGAACACCATGGGCAGGGCCATGGTAGAGATGGTCAGGCCCATGCAGGTGATGGCGATGTTTGCCAGCGAAAAGTTACGAACGTGAAACAGCCGCAAGGGAACTAGCGGTTCCTTGGACGTCTTGGATTGCCACCAAATAAATACAGCGAAGAGCACCAGGCCTAGAGTGATTAGGTGCCAAGAGCTCAGTGGGCCGATGAATGGTTCCCAATTAGTTGAGTCGCCTTCTTGGATGCCAAAGACTAAAGCAAACATTGCCAAGGCAGAAAGCACTACGCCAACCCAGTCGAAGGAATGGGCTTGTGGTGCTAGGCGGGGAACAAATTTCAACAACATGATGAAGCTCAATACGGCGATTGGCAGGTTGATGAAGAAGATCCATTCCCAACCGACCGAGTCGACTAACAGTCCACCAGCAATGGGGCCTAGCAACGCGGCGATACCAGCGACGGCTCCCCAAAGGCCCATCGCGGCACCGCGATGTTGGTAGGGAAAGAGCCTGGTAATCAGCGTCATTGCTTGCGGCGAAATCATTGCCGCGCCGAGGCCTTGGACAGCACGGGCAATGGTGAGCGAAGCCAGTGAGTCCGACAGCCCGCACCACAGCGAAGCCAAAGCAAAGATCAGCAACCCGATGAGGTAAATGTTGCGTGGACCAAAGCGGTCACCGAGACGCCCGGTGATCAGCAGTGGCACCGCGAAGGTGAGCAGATAAGCACTGTTGATCCAAAGGATTCCAGAGATATCTGCATCCAGGGACTTCATGATGGCGGGCATCGCCGTCGACACAATGGTGGTGTCGAGCAGGATCATGAAGAAACCAATGACCAGTGCCCAGAGGGCACGCCAAGCGGTTTTTCGGTCAAAGTCTGGCGGGGAGTTTACGATTTCAGGCACTGACCCAGAGTAATGCTTGCACGGTGAAACTAAAATGGATTATTCGACTTAGTCAGAGATTCAGTCGAAAGTCACAGTTCCTTCAATGCGGGTAGTGACATCCCCGCTGACCCAAAGGCCGCTTTCACTCGCTTCAATATGCAAGATTGCCTCGCGTCCCACGCGAGTGCCCTGGCGGACGGTGTAACGTTGCGGTGCCAATCCTGCCTTAGTCATCCACACACCAAAACCGGCGTTGAGCGAACCCGTTGCTGGGTCTTCCTGGATGGCCTCACCCGAAACGAAAGCACGCACCTCAAAGTCTGCAGGTGGCTGAAGAACCACGGCGCCAAAGCGCTCCTCGGAACGAGTTTGATCCGAATAATCTAAGGGACGCAGTTCCTCGCGCGTCCCGGAAATACGGGGCAAAACGCTAGCCTGCGGCTGCCAGACACCTTGGGCCACACTTGAGGCGGTGTAGGGTCCAATGACTCCGAGCTCCAGCCCGTCAAGGGCCGCGTAATCAGGTTCAATTCCTAGCACGAGGTCGGCGTCGCGAAGCAATAATCCGGCGTGGTGTGGGCCATTGACCAACCACTGATGGGCAATAACGTCTTCTGAGTTAATCCCCAATCCGGCAATTGCCCACTGCAAAACATCTTGCTCTAGGGGCCCACTGCGGGTTAATGGTGGGGCAAGGAAGGCGAGGCGACGCTCATGCTTTTCGCTGGCCTCGCGTTCAATCCGGACCTGAATCAACCCGGCATCACATTGCTGGAGTAGGTGGCCACTGGATCCAGCCTGACCTCCAGACTCAAGCCACGCATGCGCAGCACCTAGCGTGGGGTGCCCGGCAAAGGGCAACTCGGTGGTCGGAGTAAAAATACGAATTGCGTAGTCGGCTTCGGGGTCGGTGGGCGTCACGAAGAAGACGGTCTCCGATAAATTCAGCCACTGGGCGAAGCGTTGCATTTGCGTGGAATCGAGATGATCTGCCTCAAAGACAACGCCGAGCCCATTGCCGTTGAAGGCTGTGGGGGCAAAAACGTCAACCTGCTGATAGGCAAATGTGCGATACATATAAGCATCGTGGCACATTCCTCAGCAGGTTGACACGGTGTTACGCGGTGCGTCCGGTCATGACGGCAAGCTCATGGCCTAGGCACAGCTGGTTACCATTTGTGAGCAACATCGATCACCAAACGCGATCCTTGGTCTGGGCCAGAGAGGACAAAGGCGCGCATTGGCAGTCGTGCCCGCGTGGAAATGCCGATCTTGGTCTGGCCTTCAAAACTTCCCAGCCAGAGCTGTTGGCGGAAGGTAGTGTAATTCAGTGTTTTGATGGTGGATCCGGGACGATAACTGGTGCTGGTTCCGGACTTCAACAGGATTTCTAATTTGGCACCACCCGTGGTCGGTACCGCTTTGCCTGACCCGATTCCGGTCAGTGCACTGACATATTTCACCGAATATCCATCGGGGTTACCGCTGAGATCTATCACCATCCGGTCAAAACAGGTATGGCGTCCGGTACGAATATTAGTCAGCGTGGAGGAACTTGAGACATTGGAGGTCTTGGATAAAGAACCCCAATAAACGGTTGGGCATCCGGCCGCGGCGGTAGCCACCGGAGCGGCTGAGGCTACAGGGGTTACTGTGAGCATGCTCGCTGCTGCGAGAGCTGCGAGAAGTCCAAGTTTGGTGCGGCGCATATGAACCACCGGCTTTCTATCTGAGTGCGCCCTAGGGCCCGGCCCGGACCCGTAAGACTACTAAAACCCGGTTTGCTAGTCGGAACAAGACGCTGGATCTAACTGGAATTGATCTGGTGCGTATCTGTGACGCACCAGCCGGTATCCGGGGATATTCAAGGTGTCGCTCAGCGTTCAACTAGTCTCGTGTGACATGCTTTAACGATGTTGCCAAGCCCGTCTGCACCTATCGATACCACCGTCGACGAAGTCGTGGAAGCCTCCAGCTTCCTACCTCAATCGTTGCAATTTCTGGTTGTTGTCGCTGTTGGATTAATCTTTTCAGCTATTTTTGCCTTCCTGATCAGTGGTCTGACACACCGTATTTTTCAGCGCACCGGACTCGGTGAGGTCAAGGTAAAAAACGCGAGAATCCCGATTTTCGGCACCTTCGCATCGATTGTTCTCAAAAGTTCGCTGTTGGCCTTCCAGCGCGATAGTAGCTCTTACAAATTCTGGCAGTTTGTGTTGCTCATCTGTTTGGTGTTCTTCCTGACCTGGCTCATTATTGTGCTGGTCAAGGTTGTTGAGGAAGTTCTGCTGGCGCGCATCAGAAGCCGCTTTGGTCCGGGCCGCCGATTAGCCAAGGTCCAAACGCAGGTTGGTTTGCTGCGCCGAGTCCTTATTGCTGTGCTCTGCATCATCGCGGTAGCCGCTGTCCTGTTGACGATTGAACAGGTCAGAGCATTGGGCGCCGGTCTGTTGGCTTCTGCAGGTCTTGCTTCGGTGGTTGTTGGTTTGGCGGTTCAGTCCTCGTTGGCCAACGTGTTTGCCGGCCTACAGATTGCCTTTACCGACTCGGTGCGTGTGGATGACATTGTGGTGGTTGAAGCCGAACGTGGCACCGTTGAAGAAATAACTTTGACCTATGTGGTCGTGTTGCTCATCGACGGACGGCGGATGATTCTGCCTTCCACCTACTTCACCACCACGCCATTTGAGAACTGGTCGCGGCGCAGCACGGAGATTAGCGGCAACATCACCTTGCAATTGAAACTTAATGCGCCGATTGAATATCTGCGTACGCGTACTACCGAGTTGCTTGAATCTTCGGACTGGTGGGATGGACGCGATAATAGCCTGCTCGTGACAGACACCTTCGGCGGCCTGCAAACGGTAACCATTTATTTATCTGCCAGGGATCCAGGCGACCTGTGGAACCTGCGCAATATGTTGCGCGAAAAACTGCTCGGTGAACTTGTGCAGAGTTATCCAGAATGTCTGCCGGACCCACGCACCATCCAGAACCCTCCGCTATAGCCGGAGGTGGCCCTCCTGCGCCTGAGATATTTAGAGGCGTAGGGCTGCTGGACCGTAGTCCAGGTATTGCTGTTCGCGGGAGGTTGACTCGCGTAAGGCGGCAATGAGCTGCTCGGCCTTGTCGATGAGGTCTTGGATCATCGAGTCGTCTCGTTCGATCCAAAGAAACTCGGGAACCGCCTGAACAGGCACGAAGTTATAGTGCTGTTCCCAGACGAATAAGGTGCGTTGAGCGCCGATGACATGCTGCTGCCACAGGACCTGACGAAGGTAATTTTTAGGGATCCGCTTGAACGGCTTATTGGTGGTCTTGATTTCCGCTAATACCGGTGCGCCGTCTTGGTCAAAGCCCAAACCATCTGGGGTTGCCAAATGCAGCCGAGAATTTTGTGAGTGGAAAAGTTGTGACGAAGGGAAAATGTTGAAGTTTTCCTGCACCCAGGCGGCGATGACCGGCTCGCGACGTCGACCGTGCTCGGTGTAAGTGTTTCCGGAGAACCCTGAACCGTAGAGCTTGTCCCAGGCGGCATTGCGAATGGATTTTTCCGTGGACAGCTTAGCGACGTCCGTTGCGGTGATGCCTTGTGACCGTGCCCGTAACCATTCAATACGGTTAGTGGAATCTGCCAACACTCGTTGGAAGCATTCATGGTCAACATTAGGCACACTAGTCACCTGATCCATTCTTCCCCATGAAGTGGCTTATCCGGTGCAACATCGTGCTGAAACTTAGGTGAGCCTAGTCGCTGACCTGCGCGATGGCAGATAATAATTGCTGCAAAGTTGGGGCGTCGGTGGCCCGGAACTTTTCTTCGCCGTCTACCAGCAAGCGAATTACTGGTGTTGAAGTCACTGCCAATTCTTTGCCGCGGGCTACCTGTTGCACCACATTGATCTCCTCGACGTTGAGGAAGGGCAACAGTTCTTGGGCACGGTGAATTACCTGGCGGGCGCGCACGCAGGGGGCACAAAATGGCTGGGTATAAAGTTCGAGCAGCATCACCAACGAGCCTACCTCCAGTCGTTTAGCTAGGAGGAGTGTTGGCTCCTACTGGGGGATGAGTTCGCCCACGTATAACTCCATCGGCGCTCCGATGTGCCTGGCCGGCGCGATTGGGAACATTAGATTATGCTTCAGAATTCGTATGTATCCAATCCAGTTATTCAAGCCCGTCGGTTGCTCAGAAGTTACGGCAGTACCCATGCCCTCAACGGCATTGACGTTGATATCGCCGCGGGGACCGCGGTCGCAATTATGGGCCCCTCCGGCTCAGGCAAGTCCACTTTGCTACACGCCTTGGCGGGCATCGAGTTACCCGATTCGGGAACCGTCACCCTGAACCTGCCGGGTCAAGCGCCGGTTGAAGTTGATGGGCTTGGTGACAGCGCACGAACCAAATTGCGCCGCGAAGCTTTTGGTTTCGTTTTTCAGTCCGGGCTGCTGATTCCGGAACTGACGGCCGAAGAAAACGTGGCGATGGCTTTGATGGTCAACGGCGTTCCACGCACCGCAGCAATCGCGCGTGCCGTGGAAGCCTTGCAGCAATTGGGGCTAGCCGGGATGGAACAACGCCGCATCGGTCAACTCTCCGGTGGGCAACAACAACGTGTAGCAATCGCACGAGCGCAGGTGACCGGCGCGAGCATAGTCTTTGCCGATGAACCTACGGGTGCCTTGGATTCGGTCACCGGTAGCGAAGTTCTGGACATCTTAATGCAGTGCACCGTGGGGATGGGTAAAAGTCTGGTGATGGTCACCCATGACCGGCAGGTAGCCCAACGCTGCCACCGGATCCTCACGCTTCAAGATGGCAAGATCACCGCGGATGACTCAGTTATTCAGGGGCCACGTTCATGAACACCTTGCATATGGCGTGGATGCTCGCACGTCCAAGTAGTTCCGGGCGAATAGTACAACTGTTGACAGTCGGCGCCTACACCATGGTTAGCGCCATGGTGCTGATAGTACTTGGCGGTGCCTGGTCATTTACCAAGCTCGAAAGTGAGGCGCAAGGGTTCTATATTCCTTTAGCAGCCTTTGCGCTGGTGCTGTTGATAGTTCCGTTGCTGGTCTTAGGATCCTCCGCTGCCAAACTCTCGGCTCGCGCTCAAGACCGGGCCTTATCCTCATTGCGTCTCTTGGGAGCCACCGGATTCCAAGTCCGTGCGGTTGCCGTGATTCAGGCTGGCGCTACCGCGCTTATTGGCGCAATCTGCGGGGTGGTGCTGTATTTGGCGTTGGCCCCAGCGGTAGCGCTGGTGAAGTTCCAAGGTGAAGCCATTGGCACGGCGATCTTCCTTCCTCCGCTGGCAACCGCGGCGGCGGTACTCGCGGTGTTATTGCTCTCGGTGGTGAGCGCGCTGGCTGGTCTGCGCAAGTTGGTCATTACTCCGTTGGCGGTGGCTACCCGGCGTTCGGCGCCGATGCCTAGCTGGATGCGCGCGGTCATCGCGATCGGCAGCATCGTGGTGATCTACACGTTGTTCTCCAAGGTTGGTCTGTTGCCGGTGGGCTTAGGCGTCCTGATCGCCATCATCATCTCCGGATTTGGGGTGGGCCTGTTGGCGCTAAACCTGATTGGGCCGTGGCTTGTAGCGAAGGTGGGCAAAGCGAAACTGAAGAAGGCCGAGAGCCCCGAACAGCTGCTGGCCGCTCGCATGATTTTGGAGTCGCCCAGTGGCGCCTGGCGTCAGGTATCGGGTGTGGCTATGGCTGCCTTCGTTGCCGTAATCGGTGGTTCTGGGGCGGCGATGTTTGCATTTTCGGAAAATGATATGGCCAGCTCGTGGGAGTTGTACCTGAGCACCGATGTATTAACCGGAGTGCTGGTGACGCTGAGTATCTCCTTGATATGTGTGGCCATCTCGGCGGCAATCAGCCAATGTGCCGGTACCTTGGATCGTCAAGATCTATATTTGGGGCTTTATCGTTTGGGCGTTGATTTAGGCGTAGTCAACAAGGCGCGAGTTAAAAGCGTGATGATTCCGGCTTTGACGGTGGCCATAGGTTTTACCGTGGCTTCTGCGGTGCTGGTGTTGCCCTTCGCGTCGTTGGCATTGCTGCTGAAGCCACTGACCGTAGCCACGGTGTTACTCGTCTTACTTGCGGGATTGCTGGTAATCCGGTTGTCACTGAACATCGCAGACCCACGCAGGTTGTTGGCAGATCATTCCGGTCGATAACCTCGGGTGGCGTCCGAGGTTAGGGCTGGCTCAACTAGTCAGAGGTTAAGTAACGTGGATTACATATCCTTGATGTTGCGTATTGAAGTGAGATCGGCGTAAAGTTGCATGCGGTTCACATAGGTTTACCTAACCTAAGTGCCGGTTATTTTATGACAACTCGCAACGTCTGGATTATGACCCATGAAAATTACGCGTCGTGCTGGCCTTCTGGCAGCAACCTCCGCAATCTTGGCACTTGGCCTGAGCGCCTGTGGCTCGACCTCGAGCACTGACCCAAAGAGTTCGGCTTCCGCCGACTCGAGCTTCACCCCGGTGAGTATCAAAAATATTTACGGTGAAACCCAGATTACCGAGAAGCCTGAGAAGGTAGCGACGATTTCATGGGCCAACGCTGATGCGGTACTAGCTCTGGGAACCGTGCCAGTCGGCATGGACATCGACGCTTACGGTCAGAACGCCAACAACTCAACGGACTGGAAAGATGCCAAGCTAAAAGAGCTTGGTGCTCCTCTCGGCTCGGAGAACGCGCCGGTACAGTACAAGATCGGTGACGACCTTGACTACACCGGAATCGCCGCGAGCAAGCCCGACGTCATCTTCGCCCCGTATTCGGGCTTGACGAAAGACCAGTACGAGAAGCTACAGGAAATCGCACCAGTAGTCGGCCCGATTAAGCCGAACTACACCACCAGTTGGGAAGAGACCACCGAAGCCGCCGGCCAGATGCTGGGCAAGGCAGACGAGGCTAAGACGCTGGTCAAGGAAATCGAAGGCGAACTGGCGCAGGTTGGCGAGGATAACAAGGCTTTGAAGGACACCACCTTCATCGCTGCGGACCTCTCCGCACCGGACACCGCTTATGTGTACTCCGAAGGAGACACTCGTCCACGCTTCCTGTCCGCCTTGGGTATGACCCAGGCGGACTACGTCCAGAAGAACGCCGAGAAGGACACCTTCTTCTTCACCGTGTCCCCTGAAAAGGTCAACGAGTGGGACTCAGATATCGTCTTCGCCTCTGCCCTTGCTGGCAACAGCGTAGATGACATCGTCAAGTCTCAGCCACTGTACGGTCAGATCCCTGCGGTGAAAAATAAGGCAGTGGCCCTCCCGGGAGATGACCAGGCCACCTTAGCTATCTCCGCAGCTTCGCCACTGTCCATCGAATGGGCGTTGGAGCACGTTGTTCCAAAGATCGTCACGGCTGCCGAAAACGCAGCGGCCGCCAAATAACGACTAAGGATTTAAGCCTAGATAGTGCAATTGCGCTTCCAAGGAACGGCTAGCTGCGCCCACCAAGCGCGCATCGAGGTCGGGGTAGACAAGTTCCAGCAATTGCGCTGGTTCTACGTCAGCCCCGGCCTTGCCGAGTTTGTCCAAGGCCGCACGCACCTGGTCCAATCGCGATTCGCGATGCGCCAGATAATTCTGCAGCAACGGATGGGATACCTCATGTTGCTCACCATGAGCCGGATGCAATGCCATATCTGGCATCGCCAACAGCCGCTGCAAGGACGCCAAGTAATCGGCCAGGGTCCCATCGGGATGTTCCAAAATAGTCGTGCCGCGGCCCAAAACGGTATCTCCGGTGAACAAATGGGAAGTTTCGCCCCGGCGGATAAAGCACACCGAGTCAGAAGTATGTCCCGGGGTGAAAACCACCTGAACCTCAATTCCCGCGGCTTCGATGACTTCCAAGTCTTCGAAGATCTCCGCCTCTCGGCAGTGCTCCTCGAGCCGGGCGCGCACCGGTGCCCCGGTCAACCTGTGCAAGGTATCAATTCCGCCGGTATGATCCGCATGCCGGTGAGTGATCAACACCAGCTGGATATCGAAGGCCGCCAAGGCGTGCAAATGGGCTTCAAGATCAGGGCCCGGGTCAATGAGAACTGCCGGAGTTCGCGCAGTCAGCTCGGTGCAGGTTGGGTCAAAGAGCAAATAAGAATTGGTCCCGTCCAACGTCATTTCCGAAGGATTCTCGGCGCGCAGCAAGCCGACGCCAGGGGCAATAATAGTGGGCAAGGGAAGATGAGCCATAGCAACGAGTGTAGGAAGCAATGACCGCGACTAAAAGTATTACGCCCCATGTAGGGCAAGAGAAGTCGCCGAAGGTAGGGAAGAAGCTCACCGCCTTCCTCTTACTTTTCCTCTTTTTAGCTCTGGCGGTCTTCGCCTCGTTGCTTCTGGGAGCCCGGAGCGTCTCGCTGGATACCGTCACCGACGCTATCTGGAATTTTGATCCAACCAATGGGGACCAGGGTGTGGTTGCTTCGCGCTTTGCCCGCACGGTCGGCGCCATTGTGGTCGGAGCAGCCTTGGGCCTGGCCGGCGCCGGGTTGCAGGGGCTGACCCGCAACCCACTGGCAGATACCGGCATCCTGGGGCTAAACGCCGGCTCCTCGATGAGTGTGGTGTTGGCTATCGGCTTCCTCGGGGTAAGCTCGCTAGCCGGAATTATGGCCGCCGCTTTTATCGGTGCAGCGGTAGTAATGATCTTGGTTTATCTCGTGGCCAATGTGGGACGCGAGGGGGCCACCCCCATCAAACTTGCCTTGGGTGGTGCCGCCTTGGCCGTGGGCGTCGGAGCGGTCACCAATGCGATCCTCATGATCTCGGATTCCACCCTGGACCGATTCCGTATGTGGCAGATAGGCTCGCTGTCCACCACCGGAATTGATACCTTCCTCAGTGCCATCCCCGTCGTGGCCATGGGGGCACTGATCGTGTTGTCCACCGCGAAGGTTTCCAACGCAGTTTCCATGGGAGATGACACGGCGACCGCGTTGGGCTTCAATCTAGGCCGTGCCCGGGTGATCGGTTCGATAGGAGTGGTGGTGCTGGCCGGTACCGCCACCGCGGTAGCTGGCCCGATTGCCTTTGTGGGCCTGATGATTCCCCACGCGGTGCGGCTATTAGTCGGCTCGGATTACCGGTGGCTGATGCCTGCCTGTTTGATTGCCGGACCGATTTTGTTGCTGGTGGCCGATACCGTGGGGCGTGTCATCGCGCCACCAAGTGAAATTCAGGTGGGCGTTATGTGCGCCCTGCTCGGTGGACCGATCTTTATCATCATGATGCGTAGCGGTATGAAGTCGGTGAGCCTGTGAGCTCAAAAGAGATAACCGCAACGGCCAACGGGGTAGACACAAATATGTCAACGAGAGCCGCTGACAGGTCACGTCGAGTGCGTCGCAGTGCACTATGGATGGCACTAGCTATCTTGGCCACCGCACTGGCTTATCTTTTCTGGGGTCGTGACCGGCTCCCTGCGCTGGAAGTGCTTCAGGTGCTTGGTGGAGAAAAGGTCCCCGGAACAAGCTTCATCATCATGTCCGACCGTCTGCCACGGTTGGCCGTCGGCGCTCTGGCAGGCGCCGGGTTAGGTATTTCTGGTGCCCTATTCCAACGCTGGCTGGGCAACCCGTTGGCCAGCCCCGATGTGATCGGTGTGGGCTATGGTGCCTCGGCGGCCGCGGTCTTTGCGATGATTGTCTTGGGCTACAACGACTGGAAACTTAACGTCTTTGCGCTGGCAGGCGGCCTGCTGGTTGCCGCGCTGATCTATTGGCTTTCGGCCTCGGGAAAACGTACCGGCTCCCGGCTGATCCTTGCCGGCTTGGCCATTGGGGCCATGTTGCAGGCATTGATTCAATACCTGCTGACCCAAGCGCAGCTGAACACCGCAAGCGATGTGATGCACTGGCTGACCGGCTCGCTTTCTTCGAGCAACTGGGACAGTGCATTGTTGCTCCTGGTTCCGCTGGGAATCATCGCAGTCTTTGTACTTCCCTTCGTGATGCGTCAGCTAAAGATGCTTGAACTGGGGGAGGACACCGCCGCGGCTCTGGGCCTGAACGTGAGCTGGGCTCGGGTGCTACTGGTTTTTGTCGCGGTGGCAATGGGTGCCTTACCCATTGCGGTGACCGGCCCCTTGGCCTTTGTCGCATTTTTGGCCGGACCTATTAGCGCCGCACTATCTCGTGGTCCCATCAATATTCCGTTGGCGGCGCTGACCGGAGCAACACTGGTAATCGTTGCCAACTTCTTTGCCGCGAACTTGTTCGCAGATCTTTCATTGCCGGTAGGAGTTATCACCGGCGCATTCGGCGCACCGTTTCTGATTTGGATATTGGTGCGTACAAATTCAACAGGAAGCGGGGGATAACCCATGGCCCAACTTCAGGCAAACGATCTGACCCTGGCCTATGACAAGGTCACCATCGTCGATGAACTGTCCTTGGATATCCCCACCGGGGAAGTGACCATCGTTGTGGGGGCTAACGGCTGTGGCAAGTCCACGCTGCTACGCGCCCTATCGCGACTGCTCAAGCCTGCCGGTGGCAAGGTACTACTGGATGGCCAAGATATTCACACTAAGCCGGCCAAGGAAGTCGCCAAGACGTTGGGCTTGCTACCGCAGTCACCGACGGCGCCGGACGGTATCACCGCCCGGGAGCTGATCAGCCGCGGACGCTACCCACACCAGGGACTGTTCAAACGGTTCTCCGCCGAGGACGAGGCGGCAGTAAACCGCGCGCTGGAACTGACCGGGACCATGGAGCTGGCGGACCGTGCGGTGGATGAGCTTTCCGGCGGTCAACGTCAACGCGTATGGATTGCGATGGCCCTGGCCCAAGAGACCGAGCTGCTGCTGCTAGATGAACCAACCACGTTCTTAGATGTTGCGCATCAGCTTGAAGTACTCGACGTGATTAGCGAGCTCAACCGCACCCGCGGCATCACGGTGGTCATTGTGCTCCATGATCTGAACCTCGCCGCACGCTACGCAGATCATTTGGTGGCCTTACGTGAAGGAAAAATATACGCCGCCGGTCACCCCAACGAGGTGGTCACCGAGCGCACCGTCAAAGACGTCTTTGGAATGCCAAGCCGGGTGATCCCAGACCCGGTCGCCGGCACTCCCTTGGTATTGCCTATCGGACGCCACCGGGTGTTGCGCACCGAAAATGTGCTCGCCGCCCAAGGCATTGTGCGCTCTCCAGAATCTGTTGAACTGACCAAACCGGCAGTCAAACACGAACCTACGGTAGCCGACGAACCCCAAACGCCGGCTTTAGCTATGCAAGAAGATCAGCTAGCGCAGCTTCGCCCAGGCGCCGAACACCTTTCCACCCTGGCCTACCAGTGCATGGTGATGCGCACACAGGATCTCACTCCTGCCTTCCGCCGGGTCACCGTGGGCGGTGCCGATCTTTCGCACTTTGGCACCAACAGTCACCCGCTAGATATGCGCATCAAGCTATTGTTGCCGCCTGCCGGTGGGTCCGCGCTCACCGCGGAGATCGCAGCATTGCGTCCTGAGGCATTATCCAGTCCGGCAGAGCAGGAAGGATGGTACCGGCGTTGGCTGTCCATCGATCCGGCTTCCCGCGGATATATGCGTACATATACCGTTCGCGCCTTTCGCGAGGTGGGACACCGCGACAACCTTGGTGACACCGCGGAGCTGGATATCGACTTTGTCATGCATGGACAGGTAGTTAATGGTGCGCTGCAAGGTGGGCCGGCGACCGAATTTGCGGACAAGGCCCAGGTTGGCGATGAGCTGCTCTTACTCGGTCCAAACCGCGCCCTGAGTGATGAGACCTATGGGGGCATTGAATTCCGCCCCGGAGGCGCTCGCCGTGTGGTGCTCGCTGGAGATGAAACCGCAGCCCCTGCGATCTGCGCAATTTTAGAAGCATTGCCTGCCAATGTCACCGGGCATGCGCTGATTGAGGTTCCAGATACCGACGATATCCTTGGTGCTTCCACGCGTTCAGGTGTTTCGGTGCAGTGGCTGACCCGCGGAACTAACGAGCATGGGGTGCTACTTGCCGCAGCGGTAAAAGACGTCGTGGCAATTCCGGCGGCCGGCGCGGTGCACACCGATGCGGATCCAGAAGATATTGATATCGATGAGCAGATCCTCTGGGAAACCGGGGCGGCAGAATCTGCACCGTTTTACGCGTGGATTGCGGGTGAAGCAGGGATGGTCAAGGAACTGCGTCGTTACCTAGTGCGTGAGGCAGGGATAAATCGCAAGCAGGTGGCCTTTATGGGCTACTGGCGCCGGGGCAAAACCGAGAACTAACCCAGACGGAAAAGGGTGGTTCCACAGGCAGTTACATTGCCTGTGGAACCACCCTTCCGCGGTTTAAATTAGTTATCTAACAGCGTGGGTCACCGGGCGCGTCTGCCACGAGGATACCCAAGATTCTGCTGAGTTCTGCACGGTCAGCTTCGCCGAGGGTGGAGAAAAATTCTTCGTGGCTTTGCTTCCGTTCGCCATGTAATTTTTGCAGCAGTTTACGGCCCGCATCGGTTAGCGTGATCAAGCTGGCGCGACGATCCGCAGGGTCCGGGGTGCGGGTGGCCAAGTCCTTGGCGACCAGCTGGTCGATGACCTCGGTGGTAGAACGCGGGGCAATATGTAGCTTTTCGGCGAGTTGTGAGTTGCGCAGGCCTTCGGCATCAACGCGTCCTAAAAGCATCATGGTACGAACTTGATGAGGTGTGATGTCGTAAGGGGTCAAGGCGCGGCGCCATTTGCCACGAAGCATACGAGAACTGCGATTGAACAGGTCGACCAAGTCAGGGCCGGACTCTTGGGGAAGCATGTGCTTAAGCATAGGGTGTTTTTCCCAACAATTTCAAGATGAAACCACATAGTGAGGTTACCTCTGCTATTCTTGAGGTAAATAGAACAAGAATCTCGGAGGTGCTCATGGTTGCTATGCCGATGGGTGGACCCGGCGGTGGGGCAGGCGGCGCCCGCGCGGGGAATTCCCAAAAAGATAAAGAATGGTTGCAGGAGCATCCCGTCTCGCTGCGCCGCATTGCGCAACTTTTCCGTCCACATCTGCGCACGGTAATTTTCGTAATGCTACTAATCGTCGCGTCATCGCTGATTGGCTTGGCGCAGCCATTCATCATCAGGGAACTGATCGATGTGGCCATCCCAGAGCAAAACGTCAAACTACTGTTAGCGCTGGCCGGTGGGTTGGTACTCATTGCCTTGGTAAACGCGGTACTCGGAGTGGTGCAAACCTGGCGGGCCACCCTGATGGGCCAAAAGGTCATGCATAGGTTGCGTACGACACTGTTCACTCACCTGCAAAAACAATCTCTGGGTTTCTTCACCAATGCTCGCTCTGGCGAGGTGCAGTCACGGCTGACCAATGATGTTGGACAGATGCAATCGGTGATCACCAACTCGGCCACCTCCATCGCTTCCAACCTCACCACCGTGGTTGCTACAGCCTGCGCGATGGTGGCAATTTCCTGGCAGCTGAGTCTGATCTCGCTCGTGGTTTTGCCGCCGGCGATTATCCTTGCCAAGCAAACAGCAAAACTGCGCCGGAAAATCACCGGCGCGCGACAGCGTGAAATGTCCACGCTCACCTCGATTATTGAAGAGCGACTCAGTATCTCCGGGGTTCGTCTTGCCAAGGTGATGGGTACTGGCACCTTGGACGCCGAACAGTTCACCGACTCCAGCTCAAAACTCATTGATCTGGAAATGCGTAGTGCGCTCGCTGGACGCTGGCGGATGGCCGCGATGTCGATTATTTTCTCCGGAGTGCCGGCGATACTTTATATCGTTGCCGGGCTTCCGGTCACCGGGGATGGCATGAGTATTGGTACTCTCGTTGCTTTTACCGGGTTACAGGCAGGAATATTCCGGCCGGTGATGGGGCTGATGAGTATTTCTATTCAGTGGGTCTCGGCGCTGGCGCTCTTTAGTCGCGTGTTTGAGTTCCTCGACGCTGACCAGGCGCTACCGGTGCCAAACCAGCCACGTCGATTGGTTCACGATGCGGTGCGCGGTGAATTGGAATTCAAGGATGTAGATTTTCGGTATCCCGGGGCGCGTGCCGATACCTTGCGGGGGATCAACCTAAAGCTCGAGGCAGGCACCATGACCGCGGTGGTCGGGGCTACCGGCTCGGGCAAATCAACACTCGGATCCCTAGTCCCACGACTACTGGATCCAAGCTCGGGAACCGTGAGCTTGGATGGTGTGCAGCTAAGCCACGTGCAACCGCAGGACATTGCGGAGGTAGTCTCTGTGGTGGCGCAGGAAAGCTATTTGCTACACGCTAGTGTTCGCGAGAACTTACTTTGGGCTGCCCCGAACGCCGATGAGCAACAATTGTGGAACGCTTTGGAAGCGGCGCAAATCGCGGAGCTCATTCGTTCCCTCCCCGAGGGGATAGATACCCAGGTTGGGCAGCGTGGTCACCGCTTCTCCGGCGGTGAACAACAACGCCTGGCCATCGCCCGCACGATGTTGCGCCAACCAAAGGTGCTGGTCCTGGATGAGGCTACCAGTGCCTTAGATACGGTCACCGAAGCACTGGTCCAACAAGCCTTGGATGAGCTGGCTTTGGGGCGAACCACCTTGTTGATTGCTCACCGGTTGAGCACCGTGTTGCGCGCCGACAAGATTGTAGTGCTCGACGAGGGGCAGATTATTGAGTCAGGAACCTTTGACGAGTTGGTCAAGTTGGACGGTAAATTTGCTCGGTTGGTAAACAATAGTGAATTGGCTCAGCAGCGCAGCTAGTCCGCTGGAACGTTCGCTGGTTCTCGCGGTGTAATTGCGGCTAAAATCTTAGGCAAGGCAGTTTCTAGTGCCGCGTGCTCCGTAGGAGTCAGTGAATCGAAGAGCGACTGACGAATGAACTCCACATGTGCGGGCGCGGCCTCTCGGATTGCCTGCCAGCCTTGCTCGGATAATCCGATCTGGTGACCTCGGCGGTCTAGGACATCGGAACATCGAGTGATAAGCCCTTTAGCTTCCATGCGGCGCAAAAGGTGTGAGAGTCTAGAACGGTCCCAGCGTAGCTCGTTGGCTACTTCTGCAGGGCGTAGCGAAGTCTCTTTTGACTCGGAAAGCACTGCGAGGACCGAGTATTCGCCCGATTGCATGGCGGAATCTTGGGTTAGCTGACGATCCATGGCACTGGGGAACTGCCAGATGAACTCGCGGATGGTTTGCCAGAGTTTCTGCTCGCGCTCGTTGAGCCAGCGAGTATCTTCGGTTCCCATGTTTTCTTTTCTCCTAATATGCAAATAGTAGTGAGAGGCACACTCTCAAAGTTGTTGACACATCAATCATCTCGTGTAATGTTGTTTTTAGCAAGACTTGATGACGTGTCAACCATAATGAGGCAGCGCACTACAACGCTAGGGAGCAATAAGATGTTGAAAATCGCTATTATTACCGGATCCACCCGCCCAGGACGTAACAACCACGGCGTCGCTCAGTGGGTACTCGAGCAGGCTCAGCAGCGCGATGATGCCAGCTACGAGTTGGTGGATATTGCCGATTACAACTTGCCCCTGCTAGACGAAGCATTCCCTGCGGCCTACCAGAACTACCAGAACGAAACCACCTTGCTCTGGTCGGCAAAGATCGCCGAGTTTGACGGATACATCTTCGTTACCCCTGAATACAACCACTCGATCGCACCTGCACTGGCCAACGCGCTGTCCTACCTGAACGCGGAATTCACCAATAAAGCAGCCGGCATTGTGGGTTACGGCTCGGCCATGGGAGCCCGCGCGGTAGAGCACCTGCGCGGTATTCTTTCCGAACTGCAGATCGCTCACGTGCAGAAGACCGGCATGTTCTCGCTATTTAGCGACTTTGAGAACTTCTCAGAATTCAAGCCAACCGAACAGGCCGCCAGATCGGTACAGCCAATGTTTGACCAGCTTATTTCCTGGGCTACCGCAATGAACACGGTTCGCGCCTCAGCCTCGGTCAACGCCTAAACAATCCCCGGATGAACTCCGGGAAGTTTGCAAGAGAACATCCCGTGCTTTGGGGAACACCACACTACTTTTCGACCAGCCTCAGCGTTAGCCTGTGAATAAGCAGGTTGTAGCAACCGAGGGCAAATCTTCAGGGGAGATCATGAGCAACGAATTTTCGACTAAGGGCGCATACGTCACCGGTGGTGACTTCACCAGAGACACCAACTACATTCAAGATCGCATCGTGGCAGATCCTCGTCCCGAAGCTTTTGCCCAAGGAGAACCTCAGAGTTCCATCGGCCACCCCCACGCTGGTCTGGGTGAAGGCGCACAGCTGTGGCCAGTTGAAGCTGGACGGTACCGACTCGTTGCAGCGCGTGCCTGTCCATGGGCCAACCGCACACTAATCGCGCGCCGACTGCTCGGGTTAGAAGATGCCATTTCTGTCGCACTGCCAGGTCCCACTCATGACGCGCGCAGCTGGACCTTCGATCTTGATAAGGATGGCAAGGACCCGGTTCTAGGTACCGAACGAGTCCAAGAAAATTACTTCAAGCGGTTCGCAGACTACCCGCGTGGGATCACCGTCCCGGCAATCGTGGATATTCCAACCGGCGCGGTCGTAACCAACGACTACCCACAAATCACCTGGGACTTCTCCACTCAGTGGAAGGAATTTCACCGCGAAGGCGCGCCCAACTTGATCCCCGAAGGTTCGCTTGAAGAAATGCTGCCACTGATCAAACGCATCTTCACCGAGGTCAATAACGGCGTCTACCGCGCAGGATTCGCTGGCGATCAGCAGTCATATAACGACGCCTATGACCGGCTATTTACCACGCTGGATTATCTGGAAGAGCGCCTTGAAACTCGACGCTTCCTCATGGGAGACCACATTAGTGAGGCAGATATCCGGCTGTTCACCACGCTGGCGCGCTTCGACCCGGTGTACCACGGTCACTTTAAGGCAAACCGCAATAAACTAACCGACATGCCAAACCTGTGGGGTTATGCCCGAGACCTATTCCAGACCCCAGGCTTTGGTGACACCACAGACTTTGAGCAGATCAAGTCCCACTACTATGTGGTCCACGAAGATATTAACCCTACGCAGATCGTGCCCAAGGGCCCAGATCTGAGTAATTGGCTCGAATCCCATGGACGTGAAGAACTCGCTACCTCCGGTCCTTTCCTCGATGGCACAGCGCCAGCCGAGGTGCGCCCCGAAGAACGAGTGACCGCCGGACACAACCCGCTATACCCGGCCTAATAATCCGCAGTAAAAACTAAGCGACGCAGAAACATCACGAGACTAAGACGAAGTCCCGGCGGACCACCTGAAAAGGGGCCACCGGGACTTCTGTGCGTTAAAAATAGAACATGAGCGCGAAGGTCGTCTATAGATGTGGGGTGGACATGGCAGGATTATTAATATGACGATCATTGCGGCAGCTGACGGTTCTGCTCTTGGTAACCCTGGACCTGCGGGGTGGGCCTGGTATATCGATGACAATAACTGGGGCTCCGGCGGTTGGGACCACGGAACCAACAATATGGGTGAACTCCAAGCGGTACTCGAACTCTTCAGAGCCACCGCCAAAGAACCCGAAACCGAACTAAAAATCCTGTGCGACTCCCAATACGCGATCAATTGCATCAGCAAATGGATGCCGGGATGGAAGAAAAAAGGGTGGAAGAAAGCCGACGGCAAACCGGTACTCAATCAGGAGATCCTGCGCGAACTTGATACCGCGATTCTCGGACGTAAGTACACCTTTGAATGGGTCAAGGGCCATGCCGGTCACCAACTCAACGAAGAAGCAGATGACCGCGCTCGTGCAGCTGCCACCGCGCATCAAAGCGGTAAAACGCCAGATGCAGGACCCGGCTACGTCGGTTCAAGTGCGCCGACGACGCCTAGCGAGGAAGCGCCGCAGCCCGAGCCGGAGCCCGTTGCCGAAGAAAATACGAGCCTAGACGTCACCGGAACCGTATTTGAGCTGGAACAGGGACTGCTCGACGCACAAGTGCGCACGAACTTCACCGAGGTGAGTGACTTCCTGCATCCTAGCTACCAGGAAATTTGCCGCGACGGTTCACTCTTAGACGTCAGTACCGTGCGTTCAATCCTTGACGGTGCAGGCACCTTGCCAGAAACCGGACCGGTGCAACTACTGACCGCCCGCTTACTGGATCCGTCATTGGTGCTCATTGCTTATCGGATGAACCCCGCCAACTCACCGGTTCTGGTGTGCTCTTCGTGGTGGCAACAGACAAGCACCGGCTGGAAACTACGGTTCCGCCAAGAAACAGTAGAAAACCAAGCATAGATTTTTATCAACTGATACTAGTGTTAGTTGATAAGTAACAAGCACTTTAAGGATTTTCATGCATTCGGTCATTTCAGAAGATTTCGCACCACTTGCCGAAGCGCTCGAAGCTCGGGCCGCAGAAGAAGAAAATTACTCGGCCCAATTAGCCATTTACCACCGCGGAGAATTGGTGTTAAGTCACAGTGTCGGCGAACACCTATCCGGTGATGGGCTGACCTGCATCTTCTCCTGCACTAAGGGTTTGAGCGCACTGGTAATCGCGTTGCTGATCCAAGACGGTGTGCTTGATCCGACCGCTCCAATAGGTACCTATTGGCCAGAATTTGCCATCGGCGGCAAAGAAAAACTTAGCGTCGGAGAAGTGCTCAGTCACCAAGCCGGGGTGCTCGGCGTTCCTGGAGGGGTCCCCAGCAAAGTCCTATTGAACTCGGCCGAATACGCTAAGGTCCTCGCCTCGATGCCAAGCATCTGGCCACTGGGCCAGAACATCGTGGGATACCACGCAATCACCATGGGCGTACTGATGGAAGAGCTCGTTCGCCGGGTGACCGGAGAAGAACTCAAAGACGTCTATGAAAAGCGCATTCGCGGACCACTAGGCGTGGACGCCTATATCGGGCACGGTGCAGAAATTGAACCACGCTACCGTGACGTGTTGCCTGCCGCTGATCAAGCACCTGCCTTCATGGATCCATTCTCACCAACCGGACTATCGGTGAACTCCACCTCAGGTTTCGCCCTAGAATCCGGTCCGGTTTACAACTGGCACGAGCTGGCCAACTCTGCACAGGTACGCCAGTTAGGTCCAGCATCCATGGGCGGGGTGGCCAACGCCGAAGCCCTCGCCGGAATTTACGCCGCGTCCTTTGGCGCGGTACCGGCACTTGGAGTGAGCAAAGGAATTCTCAGTGCCGATACCTGGGCCCAGGTTTCTACCGAACTCGTGTACGGTCCAGACCGCACCAACGGACTCTTGCAAGCATTCGCCGTGGGCTTCATGAAGGCCACCGCCCGCAATGACTACGGCTCCATCTTCGCCTACGGCCATGACGGGGCGAACTCCTCGTTGGCTTTCGCCGACCCGGCCTACCAGCTTGGTTTTGGATTCATCCCTTCACGCAACGAAGGACCCAAAGACATTTCAACTGGTGTGAAGCTCAGCCAGCTGGCACGCCAGCTGATCTTGGCGAAGGGAGCAAAATGAAATTCCTTGCGCTAGGAGATTCCTTCTCCGAAGGCGTCGGCGATATCAGCATGGTGCGGCCCAACCGCGTGCGCGGTTGGGCCGACCGAGTCGCCGAAGTGCTGTGCACCCAAGATGATTGGCAGTACGCGAACCTAGCGATTCGTGGCAAAAAGATTGGTCAGGTCATCAATCAGCAACTCGACGCAGGGTTGGCACTGAAACCGGATCTGGTCACTATTTATGCCGGCGGTAACGACATTTTGCGTCCGAGCGCCGACCTAGATGCACTAATGCGCGGTTATGACGGAATGGTGCGTCGCTTTGTTGCGGCCGGCAGTACCGTGGTGCTCTTTACCGGATTTGATACCGTCGATTCGCCGCTCTTTAACAAGACGCGGCCACGCACGGCGATCTATAACGAGAAGATCCGCGAAATCGCTGACAACCACGGGGCGATCGTGGCAGATTACTGGCGCTGGCGAGAATTTTCTGACCTGCGTTATTGGGCCGGTGACCGTCTGCACATGAACGAATTTGGTCACACACTGATGGCCAACAAGGTGCTGGAACTGCTTGGAAAGCACAATATTGCCGAC
Organism: Arthrobacter sp. MYb213; assembly: GCF_002979915.1. Taxonomy (GTDB): domain Bacteria; phylum Actinomycetota; class Actinomycetes; order Actinomycetales; family Micrococcaceae; genus Glutamicibacter. The sequence goes on along the minus strand of NZ_PCQA01000002.1, from coordinate 580,969 downwards.
CCTAAGTGGGTGGAGCAGATCAAACTTCCTGGGCTACCTGAACTCCCAGTCAATTCTCGCGGTGAGCGACTGCGCCAAGATATGGGCTGGGTCAAAGAACATTTGGGTCCTTGGATTAAGCGCCGGCTCACCGGTACATCTTCGGGGGACAGCTTGAGCGCTAGGTACCCTGAGTACGTGAAACTTGCTTAGATGACGTTACTGGCTACATTTATGAACTGGGCAGATTTTTAGGTCTTGGACTACGCTCACCGATGCAGGTAAGATGTAACTGTGTTTTAGATCATTAGATCTTTAATGCAGCCTTCGACGGATGGCGGGAGAGACCCGTTCACACCATGGATGGGCGCCGTAGGAGCAATTCCTCCCCAGGAAACTCTCAGGCCCCCGTACCGCCATCACGAGGCAACTCTGGAAAGAAACCGGCCCGTTCCGGTTCACCGAAGGTGCAAGCAACCGGCTTTGTTGGTCGGATGTGTAAAACTCTCAGGTTATGAAACAGGGATGGGGAGGGACAGAGACCTTCCTTTGGCATGCGCCAAGACAGATCCCCCTGGAGATAACTGCACCATGACTATTACGCAGACCTCGGCATCCACGAGTAGCGAATTCGTGTCACGCCACATTGGCCCACGTCCGGCCGATGTTAACCACATGCTCTCGACGCTGGGTTTTTCCAGCCTTGACGAGCTCATCGACACCGCAGTTCCGGCTGATATCCGCCAGGCTTCTGCCTTGGATCTTCCCTCGGCACTGAGCGAAACCGAAGCGCTGGCTCACCTGCGCGCCTTGGCTTCCAAGAACGTGATGAAGACCCAGATGATTGGTCAGGGCTTCTACGACACCATCACCCCACCAGTGATCCGTCGTAACATCGTGGAAAACCCGGCCTGGTACACCGCTTACACCCCGTACCAGCCAGAAATCTCGCAGGGTCGCCTCGAAGCGCTACTAAACTTCCAGACCATGGTCATGGATCTGACCGGCCTTCCTATCGCTAACGCCTCGATGCTTGATGAATCTTCATCTGCAGCCGAAGCTGTGCTGATGATGCGCCGTGTCAACAAGAAAAAGGGCAACGGCAAGACCGTCCTGGATTCAAATATCTTCCCGCAGACCATCAAGGTCATCCAGGGACGCGCGGATGCGCTGGGCTTTGAAATCGAAGTTGCCGACTTGGCGCAGGGACTGCCCGAGGGGGAGATCTCCGGTATCGTGTTGCAGCAGCCGGGCAACGACGGCTCCATTGCCGACCACAAGCAGATCATCGCGGCCGCCAAAGACGCCGGTGCGATGGTCACTGTTATCGCCGACCTGCTCGCGCTGACCATGATCACCCCTCCGGGTGAGCAGGGCGCAGATATCGCAGTGGGCAACACTCAGCGCTTCGGCGTGCCACTGTTCTTCGGTGGCCCGCACGCAGCCTACTTCGCCGTGGCTGACGGGCTGACCCGCTCCATGCCAGGTCGTCTGGTTGGCGTCTCCAGCGATGACGCTGGCACCCCTGCATACCGTTTGGCACTGCAGACTCGCGAGCAGCACATCCGCCGCGAGAAGGCCACCAGTAACATCTGTACCGCACAGGCTCTCTTGGCAATTTGTGCCTCGATGTACGGCGTGTACCACGGCCCAGCAGGTCTAAAGATGATTGCTAGCCGTACACATAATCACGCACGCGTCATCGCCAGCTCCCTGGTAGCCGGTGGCTTCACCCTAGCCAGTGACTCCTTCTTCGACACCGTAGTAGTCAACGTCGAAGATGCCACAGCGATGATTTCCAAGGCGGCTGAAGCGGGCGTAAACCTGCGTAAGGTTTCCGAAACTCAGGTTGGTATCTCCACCGATGAGGCCACCACCGCGGCGATTGTTCGCTCGCTGGCAGAGGTCTTCGGCGTGGAGCTGTCCGCACCAGAGGGCTTTGACATCCCAGAGGGCCAGGTTCGCACCAGCGAGTTCATGACTCACCCAATCTTCAACACCATTTCCTCGGAAACCCAGATGATGCGTTACCTGCGTCGCCTGGCAGACCGCGACCTGGCGTTGGATCGCACCATGATCCCACTGGGCTCATGCACCATGAAGCTGAACTCGGCCGCCGAGATGGAATCCATCACCTGGCCAGAATTCGCTTCGATCCACCCATACGCTCCGGCCGAGCAGACCGAGGGTTGGCGCGAGCTGATCACCGACCTTGAGGGCCGCTTGACCACCATTACCGGATACGCTGGCGTTTCGATCCAGCCAAACGCCGGTTCCCAGGGCGAATACTCGGGGCTGCTTGCCATCTCCGGTTACCACGCCTCACGCGGCGAAGGCCAGCGTAACGTCTGCCTGATCCCGGCTTCGGCCCACGGCACCAACGCGGCCTCCGCGGTACTTGCCGGCATGAAGGTTGTTGTGGTGAAGACCGCGGCAGATGGCACCATCGACGCGAACGATCTTGATGCCAAGATCGAGGCGAACAAGGATGTCCTTTCGGCCATCATGATCACCTACCCATCCACCCACGGTGTCTACGACGCGGACGTACGCGAAGTCTGCGACAAGATCCACGCCGCCGGCGGTCAGGTCTACATCGACGGTGCAAATATGAACGCACTGGTTGGTCTGGCTCAGCCAGGTCAGTTCGGCGGCGACGTCAGCCACCTGAACCTGCACAAGACCTTCTGCATCCCACACGGTGGTGGCGGACCAGGTGTTGGCCCAATCGGTGTTGGCGAACACCTCGTGCCATTCTTGCCAGGTGACCCATCGGGTACCTACTCCGAGCGTGACGGTGTGCCGGTAGTGGCTACCGCTTTCGGTTCCGCCGGCGTACTGCCAATCTCCTGGGCTTATATCGCCATGATGGGCGGCGACGGACTGACCGACGCCACCAAGACCGCGATCTTGAGCGCAAACTACATTGCCAAGCGCCTGAACGAGTACTACCCGGTACTGTTCACCGGTAACAAGGAATTAGTAGCTCACGAGTGCATCTTGGATCTTCGCGAACTGACCGCAAAGACCGGAGCTACCGCAGAAGATGTGGCTAAGCGCCTGATTGACTTCGGTTTCCACGCACCAACGCTGTCCTTCCCGGTAGCCGGCACGCTGATGGTTGAGCCGACCGAGTCCGAGGACCTGGGCGAGATCGAACGCTTCATCGAAGCGATGATCACCATCCATCAGGAAATGCAGGAAGTTCTCGCAGGCGTCTACAGCATCGAAGAGTCGCCACTGCGCAACGCTCCGCACAGTGTCTCGGCCGTAGTCAACAGCAGCTGGGATCGTAAGTACTCCGTAGAGCAGGCAGCCTTCCCGGTCGCCAGCCTCAAGCGCGATAAGTACTTCCCTGCCACCGGCCGCATCGATGGTGCAGCTGGTGACCGAAACCTGATCTGCTCCTGCCCACCTCCTGAAGCCTTCGAAGACTAGGACATCGTGATGACTGATATTTTGCACACAGAGTTACACGAGAAGCACGCCGAACTAGGCGCTTCGTTCACCGACTTTGGCGGCTGGGATATGCCCCTGAAGTACGGTTCGGAACTAGCCGAGCACAAGGCAGTACGTTCCACCGCGGGCCTTTTTGACCTCTCCCACATGGGCGAAGTTTGGCTTACCGGTCCAGAGGCAGGCGTTGCGCTGAACACCGCACTGGCTGGCAACCTGGCGGTAATGAAGATCGGCAAAGCGAAGTACTCGCTGATCCTCAACGAAGACGGAAAAATCCTTGATGACCTGATCGTTTACCGCCTCGGCGAAGAACGCTTCCTGGTTGTTCCAAACGCTGGTAACGCACCGGTAGTCGCCGCCAAGCTGGCAGAACGCGCAGCTGGCTTCGACGTGGTTGTTGATGACGCATCGGCACGCACCTCGCTGATCGCGGTGCAGGGTCCGAACGCTGAAGCGATTGTCACCGCACTGGCAACCGATGAGCAGACCGTGAATGCCGTGAAGGACTTGAACTACTACGCGGCAATCGAAGTAGTTCTGGGCGGTATCGACGTACTGTTGGCACGCACCGGCTACACCGGTGAGGACGGCTTCGAGCTGATCATCGCCAACGAAGACGCCACCGCGATCTGGGACAAGACCGTGGAAGCGGGCAAGGACCACGAGTTAGTTCCTTGTGGCTTGGCCTCGCGTGACTCACTGCGTTTGGAAGCTGGCATGCCGCTATATGGCAACGAGCTGTCCGTTGAACGCACCCCATTTGACGCTGGATTTGGTCCGGTAGTTTCCTTCAAGAAGACCGAAAACTTTGTTGGTCGCGAAGCTCTTGAGGCACTGCGCGGACAGACCCAGTCACGCAAGCTTGTTGGCCTGAAGGGTCTAGGCAAGCGGGCAGGCCGTGGCGGATACGCCATCGTCAAGGATGGGGCGACCATTGGTGAGATCACCTCCGGCCAGCCATCGCCAAGCCTGGGCTACCCGGTAGCCCTAGGTTACGTAGATGTTGCATTTAGTGAAGTTGGAACTGAGCTAGATGTCGACCTTCGTGGCAAGACTTTGCCATTTGTGGTCGTAGAACTGCCGTTCTACACCCGAGCCAAGTAACGTTTAACCTAAGCGGGCGTCGTAAAGACGCCCACCATTTCCCTTGGGAGAGGAATTATCGTGAGTAAAGTTCTTTCATCGTTGCGCTACTCGGCCGAACACGAGTGGATCGATGCAGCATCACCAGCCAAGGTTGGCATCACCCAGGTAGCCGCCGACGCACTAGGCGACGTGGTTTACGTTGACCTTCCAGAAGTTGGCGACACCGTCACCGCAGGCGAGACCTGTGGCGAAGTTGAGTCCACGAAGTCGGTTTCCGACCTGTACTCGCCAGTGACCGGCACCATCGTTGAGGTCAACCAGGAAGCTGCCGATAACCCGGCAATCCTGAACGAAGACCCATACGGCAATGGTTGGCTGTTCACCGTTGAGGTCACCGAAGAAGGCCCACTGCTTTCCGCAGTAGATTACGCCAGCGCGAATGGTGGAAACGTCGAATAATGAGCAACGCAACTTTTGAATCCCTAGCCCCTGCGTCCTTGACGCAGTCGCTAGCGGAGCTGGATCCTGAGATTGCGCAGCGTATCGATGCCGAGTTGGCTCGTCAGCAGCGTGGTCTGGAAATGATCGCTTCGGAGAACCACACGGCGCAGGCAGTAATGCAGGCTCAGGGTTCGGTACTGACTAACAAGTATGCCGAGGGTTACCCGGGCCGCCGTTACTACGGCGGTTGCGAGGAAGTTGACGTTGTTGAGACGTTGGCTATTGAGCGTCTGAAGGACCTGTTTGGTGCGAAGTTCGCTAACGTGCAGCCTCACTCCGGTGCGCAGGCGAACGCGTCGGTGTATCACGCACTGGTCCGCCCGGGCGATACCGTGCTGGGTTTGAACCTGGCTCATGGTGGTCACTTGACTCACGGCATGAAGCTGAACTTCTCGGGTCGTTTGTTCAACATCGTTCCTTACGGTGTGGATGAGCAGACCTATGAGGTGGACATGGACGAGGTGGAACGCCTCGCGGTGGAGAACCAGCCGAAGATGATCGTTGCTGGTTGGTCTGCTTACCCTCGTCAGTTGGACTTTGCGCGTTTCCGCGAGATCGCTGACAAGGTCGGTGCGTACTTGTTCGTGGATATGGCGCACTTCGCTGGTCTGGTGGCAGCAGGGTTGCATCCTTCGCCGGTTCCTCATGCGCATGTGGTTACTTCCACTACGCATAAGACTCTTGCTGGTCCTCGTGGCGGCATTATTTTGTCCAATGATGCTGATATTGCGAAGAAGTTGAATTCGGCGGTGTTCCCTGGTCAGCAGGGTGGTCCGTTGGAGCATGTGATCGCTGGTAAGGCTGTGGCTTTCAAGATCGCTGGTACTCCGGAGTTTAAGGAGCGCCAGGAGCGGACTTTGGCTGGTGCAAAGATTCTTGCTGAGCGTCTGACTCAGGCGGATGTTGCTGCTAAGGGTATTAGCGTGTTGACCGGTGGTACTGATGTGCACCTGGTGTTGGTTGATCTGCGTAATAGCGAGTTAGATGGTCAGCAGGGTGAAGATCTGTTGGCTCAGGTGGAGATCACGGTGAATCGTAATTCGGTGCCGTTTGATCCTCGTCCGCCGATGACTACTTCGGGTTTGCGTATTGGTACTCCGGCGTTGGCGACTCGTGGTTTTTCTGAGGCTGCGTTTGTTGAGGTTGCGGAGATTATTGCGCAGGCTTTGATTGCTGGCGCTGATGGCAACACCGCCGTCTTGCCAGAGCTCAAGGAACGAGTGCTGAAGCTCGCCGAGGCTCACCCACTGTATCCGGAACTTGCAAAGGTTTCCGAGTAACAGCTTCTGATTGAAGGAAGGGCCCGGAAAGCGGAAACATCGCGTTCCGGGCCCTTTGTCTCTCTCGCATCTGGCATCCACAGAAAATGCGAGGCATGGGAAAGAACCACAATTTTCTACCCCACCACATAATTATTTGGTGCTAGCAGTACCGAATTCTCTCTGTTTTAAGGAAGTGACCCGTCATGGCGGTCAGCGTATTTGATTTGTTCTCGGTTGGCATTGGACCATCTTCCAGCCACACCGTGGGACCAATGCGTGCGGCGCACGCATTTGTGGCCCAGGTGATTCGTGAAGGCAAGCTTGAATCCCTCACCTCCCTGCGCATTGATGTTTACGGTTCGCTCGCAGCGACCGGCCGGGGTCACGGAACCTTCACCGCGATCATGCTTGGACTCGAAGGGTACGAGCCAGAAAACATTCTGCCTGCCGAAGTTGATGAGCGCTTGGCACAGATGGAACAAAGTGGAGTGCTTCGTTTTGCATCCCAAATGGATGCTCGCAAGGACCTGAACTACACCGTCAACGACATGATTCAGCACCCGCTGACGGTCTTGCCGCGCCATACCAACGGAGTAAAGTTCATTGCTCTCAATGCAGCTGGCGAAGAACTACTGAACGAAACGTTCTTCTCTGTCGGTGGCGGATTTATTGTTCGCGAGGGCGCCGAAGAACGCATTGAAAAAAACCTTGAAGAAAAGGTTAAGCAGCAACCGTACCCGTTCACCACGGCTGCACGCTTACTAGAACACTCGAAGAATTCTGGCAAGTCAATTGCCGAGATCATGATGGCCAATGAAGAGACCTACCGCACTCGCGAAGAAATTCGTTCGGGTCTAGTTCATATCTACAAGGTCATGGAGGAATGCAAAGACGCTTCCTTGGAACGTACCGGAGTGCTTCCCGGCGGACTCAAGGTTCGCCGCCGCGCCCCAGAATGGCATGAGCGTCTACGCAAGGAAGATAAAGACCGAGATCCGGTGTTCTGGCAGGAATGGATCAACCTTGTAGCGCTGGCAGTCAACGAAGAAAACGCCTCGGGTGGGCGAGTTGTCACCGCGCCAACTAACGGTGCAGCCGGCATCATCCCAGCGGTACTCTTTTATGCCACCCATTATGCCCCGGGCGCCAAATACTGGAACGAAGAGGAAAAAGACGACGCTGTAGTGCGCTTCCTACTCACTGCCGGTGCTATAGGCGTGCTGTATAAAGAGCAGGCTTCGATATCGGGTGCCGAGGTTGGCTGCCAGGGCGAAGTGGGTTCTGCCTCATCGATGGCGGCCGGTGGCCTCGCCGAAATCCTCGGCGGTACTACCGCTCAAGTGGAGAATGCTGCAGAGATCGCCATGGAGCACAATCTTGGACTGACCTGTGACCCTATTGGAGGTCTAGTACAGATTCCGTGTATTGAGCGTAACGCGATTGCAGCGTCGAAGGCCGTGAACGCCGCGAAAATGGCGTTGATGGGAGACGGGGAACACCACGTTACCCTGGACGAAGTCATCATCACCATGCGCGAAACAGGCAAGGATATGAACGATAAATATAAGGAAACAGCGATGGGCGGTTTGGCCGTCAACGTTGTTGAATGCTAATCCGATAGCTACCTAAGAGCGTGTGGTGACTGCTGGTCACCACACGCTTTTTGCGTTCGCGGATGTGATCTTGTCGCGCTGGTGTCGTTTATGGGCGCGGAAGATGATAGAAATGAAACAAGGTGTTTCTCGGGTTTAAGCCCGGACCTATTCGAGGAGGTGAGCTGCATGGACGATGGTTCTAGTCGATCTATGTACACGCGACCTCCCTTTTTCCTTCTTTAAGCTGAGCCTAAGAGCTGGGTTAAACGGTGGGGTATCGCGCTTCGATTCCTTTTCGTTTCGCTTCATTCAACGCGCGAAGACCGAATGACTTGTCACCCAATTATGTTCCGGGTGGCGATTCAATTGTGCTTCGCACTATCACCGGAATGACGCGTCTAAACCCCGTTTGGACTGATCCTCATGCGCTCTTCAAATCAAGTAGACTTCTCAACCATATCCTCGCAGATTCAAGATCTTTTAGAATCACAGGATTTCAAAGAACTCGCTGCGCTGTTGCGCGAGCTGAACTTGCCGCAAACTCTGCAACAACTTCACCGGCTCTCGGCTAAAGAAATGGCCATCGCTTATCGACTGCTAGCTAAAGAGCAAGCACTAGCGGTCTTTGCACGCTTGGAACCCTCATTACAGGCCGAACTTATCAGCGGCTTGCAACAGGATACGGTCAGCGAGACCTTCGCAGTCATGGCTGCCGATGATCGCGTGGCGCTCCTCGATGAGCTGCCTGCCCACCTGGCCGCAACGCTGCTGCAAGGGCTGGATTCAGCGCAGCGCGACGAGGTCAATGTATTGCTGGGGTACCGAGCCGGAGTCGTGGGCCATCTGATGAATCCATACTTTGTCATCTCCCACCCAGAGCTGACCGTGCGCGAAAGCATGCAACGAGTGCGCGCCAAACTTAACACCGCAGAAAGCGTTTATACGCTCGTAGTTACCGATTCGACCCGCCGGTTAGTTGGCGTCGTTTCACTGCGCGATCTTTTGGCAGCAAAAGAAGAGCAACTAATTTCAGAGCTGTTGACCCCGAGCGATGGTGCCAGCGCCGAAGAACCAGTGCTGGACGCTGCCCGTCAGGTCGTATTGAGTCAAGAGCTACTGACCCCGGTGGTGGATTCTGAGCGTCGTGTGGTGGGCGTCTTCAGTAATTCTGATGCGGTCTCGGTGCTAGCTAATTCCGATGAACAGCGTGCTGCTCGGATTTCAGGCGCCGAACCATTACGGCGGCCTTACTTGAGCACCACGATTGGTTCTTTGGTCAAGAGCAGAATCGTCTGGCTACTGGTGCTTGCCGTCGGCGCAACGCTCACCGTGCAAGTGCTTTCGAATTTCGAAGAAACTCTCGAATCCATGGTCACCCTGAGCTTGTTCATCCCACTGATGGTAGGTATCGGAGGTAATACCGGAAACCAAGCGGCTACGACAGTCACCCGTGCGTTGGCAATGGGAGATGTGAGAGTGGGGGACATCGGAAGAGTCTTGCTGCGCGAACTTGGCGTGGGCTTGACGCTCGGATTGAGTCTGGGAACTATCGGTTTCGGCGTAGCTGGTTTCATTTTCGAGTGGAACATCGCGGTGATCATTGGGATCACGCTTGTGGCTCTGTGCACAATCGCAGCCGGAGTCGGCGGAGTGATGCCAATTATTGGCAAATGGCTAAAAGTTGATCCCGCGGTATTTTCCAACCCATTTATCTCCACCTTTGTTGATGCTGCCGGTCTGATCGTGTATTTCTCAGTGGCCGTGGCTGTTCTCGGACACTGATGCCTAGCTCACAAAGTTGGTTATCAAGGAATAATTTCTTGAACTGAAACGTCACACTAGGCATGCCTGAAAGCAAACTGTTTACCCCAGTCACTATCCCAACGAAGGCAGGAAAGGGACTAACACTACGCAACCGCGTGGTCTTGCCTCCCATGTGCCAGTACGTGATCGATAAGCAAGATGGTGTACCCACCACATGGCAATTGGCGCATCTTGGATCTATGGCTCACGGCGGTTTTTCACTGGTAATCGCCGAAGCTACCGCGGTGGCCGCCGAAGGACGCATCTCGGATCGAGATGCTGGGCTGTGGAATGACCAGCAGGTTCACGCGTGGAAGCCAATTACCGAGTACATCCGTTCGCACGGAGCCGCAGCTGGCGTCCAGCTGGCTCACGCCGGAGTTAAGGCTTCTACCTATGGGTGGTTGAAAGAACTCGAAGATCAGGGCAAGGTCGGCAGTCTCAGTGCAGAAGATGGCGGCTGGGAAACTTTCACCTCCAGTGCCGAGGATCTGTACGGGCTAAATCCGGGAACGGAGATGAGCGTCGAACAGATCGCCAGTTCCGTCCAAGATTGGGCCGAGGCTGCCAAGCGTGCAGATGCTGCAGGGTTCGACCTGATTCAGATTCACGCCGCACACGGTTACCTGATTCACCAGTTCCTCTCACCACTATCTAATAAGCGCACCGACCAGTACGGTGGCAGCTTTGAAAATCGCACCCGCTATTTGCGCGAAATTGTGCAGGCAATCGTTAAGGTTTGGCCAGAGCACAAAGCCTTAGGCATTCGTTTCTCCGGTGAAGACTGGGTTGAGGGTGGTTGGCGCATCGCGGACACGGTGAAAATCGCCACCGAACTCTACGAATATGGTGCGCGTGCATTTGATCTGTCCAGTGCCGGAATTGGGGCCTTCCACGGCCCTACCGGCCCCGGCTACCAGGTACCTCTTGCTCAGGCAGTGAAACAAGCATTGCCTGATGACGCCTTTGTGACGGCGGTGGGAGTCATCACCGATGCGGTCCAGGCCGAACACATCTTGGTGACCGGCCAGGCCGACGGTGTCAGCATAGGACGCGCCGCATTGGGTGATCCACAGTGGCCAAATCGTGCCGCGCAGCAGCTTGGCGCACAGAAATCTCACCCACCTCAGTACTGGCGCGGTCGCTGGTAATAAACGTAGGTCGGGTAACGATTTTGGGTTAACACAGGGGATCTTTGTACTTTGCTCTTCCAGCTATCGACGTGCGATGTTACGTTAGTCACACGGATCTAGTCGCACCGCGACCAAGGGTCGCGTGCGGAAGGGAGTCAGCATGGCACTACGCGCGGATTCTAATGGAATCGACGCTTCGCTCTATCGGAAAACTGGGTCATGGTGCACCGCCTTGGTGGATGCATCGCTCGGAACCACCGCAGCGCACGAAGCAGCCGACCGGCTGCCGGGGGAAGTAGCTAAGCTACTCAAAAGCCAGCAGGCCGGTGCCGCAGACATTGAGGCACTCACCAACGCGATAGAAGCCACTAAAGGGCTTCGTGCGCCGGTAGCTCGCTTCGTGGCAGTTCACGATGGGACGGTGGTACTCAACGAACTCATTCCGGGGCTCAAAGTCGATTCCGCCGCCGTGGATGTGGGGCCATTTCCGAATTTCACTGCTCTTGCTAGGGCGCGAGGCGGAGCTTTCTCCTACCTCGTGGCCGAGGCCGGACGTGACGGGGGAGAAGTGCATCTATACAACACCGCCTCGCCAGAACGCGTGGCAAGCCGCGGGGTTGTTGGATTACCCGAAGAGATTCACCGGGCACGTAAGGTACCTAGCGAATATGATCAGCCCAAAAATCAGTCAGCAGCCGATGAGATGGCGCGGCGAAACGCCGAAGAAGTCGCCGAGCTTATTGCCCAAATGGCTAAGGACACCTTTGTTCGGCTGATCGTGCTTTCGGGTGATGTGAAATCGCGTGAAACGATCGCCGGGATGATTCCGGGGGCATTAAGACCCTATGTTGTAGTTCTCGATTCGCATACACGAACTGGGGGTGCTGATTCTAAGCAGGTCGATGAATCAATTTCACGATTGATTTCCGAAACTCATGAAGCGGCAGTTGCCGAGCTTGAACAGCGCGTATCGGCACAAACTGGCAATGGCCGGGCTCAGCTGGCTGTGGGTCTTGCCGAAGTGGTTTCGGCCTTGCAGTCTGCGCAGGCGGAAGTCGTTTTGGTGGGTCAGTATCAAGACGAACACACCTTGCGCGCACTGTCGGGAGAACCGTGGGTGGCGCATGAAGAAGGCGATGATCATGCGGACCTGGTGATTGGACAGTGGCCAGCACCGGAGGTTCTGCTTCGGGCTACAGCTTTAACCGATGCGACGATCCGCTACGTTCCGGATTCCATCTTGCCCGAGGGTGCAGGAATCGTAGCGTTACTGCGTTGGGCCAAATCCTAAAAGATCAACAAAGCGTCGCCGGTGAGAATCAAATATTCTCAGCGGCGACGCTTTTCTCTGCCTGCGCTTGAACTAGCGACCCGGGGCAGGAGGATCTTTGATCTCGTCCTCGTTGGTGCCCTGCGCAGAATAAGGAGATTGTTGCGGATACTCGGCCGGGTAAGTTGTCTCTTGCCCGGTGTGCGGAGGAGCCCAGTACGCTTGCGTTGGTGTGCCAGCGGGGTGGCGAATCGGCCATGGCTGCAACAGCTGTGGGGTTTGGCGTCTAGGTTCTGGTCCGGCGGTGCGCTGCACTGAATAACGCTTAGCCATCACAAGCAGAACATAGGCCACGAGCGCGGTAAATGCCACCGAGGTCAGCAGGCTTGAAAGGGAAGACTGCGAGGAATTAATATCCACGGCACCCGCGGCACCGAGCAAAAATAGTCCCACGTTGTTGATGACGTGCACTGCAATCGCCGCTTCGAGGCCACCGGTGCGCCAGGTGAGGTAACCGGCGACTATCGCAAAGAAGGCCACATCAAGCAGGCCGTAAATATCGTAGAGGTGCCCTGCGGTAAATAGCGGAACCGGAAGCAAAATGGCGAAGAGCGGATGCTTGAGCCAGCTACCAAGGCTTTGCATGAGCAGGCCACGGAAGACTAACTCCTCGGCAGCTGCCTGGAATGGCACTAACAAAATGACAAGTAGGGCAAAGAACAAGGGCTTAGCAGGAAGGTTCTCCGGTGGAATCTGTACCGAGGCCACCACTCCGGTGGCTTCTAAGCCCAAACTGATCCCGAAATAGAGGGCATAGAGCACCAGACAGATGCCCGCGCATAGTCCCAACCAGCGCCAGCGGATCTTTCCGGTCACTGAGAAAAGCAACCCCACCGGCCGGGGGCCGAGGAATAAGTATGCGAGGTACGCAACCGGTATCAAAGCTATGAGCGAGAGCATGGTGAACAAGAAGACGAATGGGTCTGCCATGTTCATCGACTCAAAAGCGCCCACGATCGGATTGCTAGGATCATCAAGCTGGCTTCCTAAGCTGCTGAAGAGCACGATCATGAGCCCAACGAGCAAGATGATGGATAGCACCACATAAAAGCCCACGGCCGTTCCGAGCAGGGCCAAGGGGCGCCACCATGCATACTCGGAATTGCGGCGCATTAGCCGATGATATTCATACCTAGGTTCTTCGGCGTTAGTGTTGCTCGGTGAAGTCCCGTGGTTCTCAGACAAGCTCATAGAACAATCTTCGCCCCGAAGAGGGCAAATAGGCATGAGCCTTGCGGAGGATTTGTTGAGTCATCCTTTGGGGGTGTTCCTGATAACTAGTTCAGGTTCGCTGACTAGACTTGGGCGCGACGAGTTTTGATTAATCCTTTGAGGAGTGCACCGACCGTGGGCCACAGTCACAATCACGATCAGCCGATTTTGCAAGATCCTGCAAGGAGACGCCGAGCATCAATTATTTTGTGGGCACTGTTAGCCCCGGTGGGCGCGTTGGCCCTGATCATGGTGATTGCGCTGTGGCCGCAAGGTAACTATGACCGTTTTGCCTTAGATGGTGCAATGGATACCACCGGTGGTGCCAGCATGCAGGTGGGCACGGTGACTCGGTCATTAATTCAGGATTGCCCTTCCAGTATGGGACTTGAAGAAGTTGGCGGTAAAACACTTGAATGCAATGTCACTTATCTGATGCCAGATAGTGGCGGAGCCGAAATTGCGTTAGAGATTCCGCCCGAACAGTTGCACTCTCGTGAGGCCCGTTCGGGAGATCAGATTCGATATTTGGATCTTTCTGCGGTGGGATCTGACAGTGGCAGCCCCTATGTTTTCGTGGATTTTGTCCGTACCTTGCCGATGTCTCTGTTAGCCGTGGCCTATGGGCTAGTGGTGGTGCTGGTGGCCGGGTGGCGCGGAGCGCGTGCGGTTATTGGGCTTGTCGGCGGAATCGCGTTCATGATCATCTTCATGGTGCCTGCCCTGTTGGAGGGCGGAAATCCTGTACTGATCGCGCTGACGGGGTCTACCGCGATTATGTTTGTGGCGTTGTATTTTGCGCATGGACTCAATGCGAAAACTTCGACGGCTTTATTGGGCACACTCTTTGGTTTGGCGGTGACCGCTGGACTTGCGGTGTGGCTGACAGATGCCGCGGCGCTAACCGGCGCGAACGATGAGCACGCGATGACGCTGTCCACGGTGGTACCCCAGATTTCCCTACCTGGCTTACTTATTTGTGGTTTGTTAGTTGGTGGAATGGGTGTGCTCAATGATGTGACTATCACTCAGTCAGCCACCGTATGGGAGCTAGCCGAGACCGCGCCAGATGCCACCGCCAGAGAATTGTTCTTCAAGGGGATGCGTATCGGACGCGATCATATTGCCTCCACCGTGTACACAATTGCCTTTGCTTATGCCGGTGCTGCCCTTCCAATTCTCGCGATTGCAGCGCTCAGCGATCAGAGCTTTGGCACTACTTTGAGCTCTGGTTCGATGGCCGAAGAAGTGATTCGAATTCTTATTGGTTCCATCGGCTTAGTCCTTGCGATTCCGGTAACTACAGCCATTGCCGTTGTAGTCGTCAAGGCGACCGGCACAGGTGGTGCGCACGGGAAAGTTAGTGTCTCGCCGGGGCGTCGAGCAAAGCTAAGTGCGAATGATTCTCAAATGTAATGTAGAATAGTTCTCAATAGCGTGCTGTGTGAATGGAGACTAATAGATGAAAAACCGTGGATTATTTACCTCAATCGTTGCGATCCCGCTTGCCGGACTACTTTTGGCCGGGTGCGCCACTGGTGATACTTCGGGAACTTCAAGTTCGGACGAAGCCCCCGCTAACGGAAAAATTGAGTTAGTGACCACGACAAACGTCTATGGACAGATTGCTCGCGAGATTGGCGGGGAGCGCGTTGCTGTCACCGAAATCATCACCTCTCCCGCTCAGGATCCGCACTCCTATGAACCCACGGCACGAGACAAACTCACCGTCTCTAAGGCATCGGTGGTCTTGGCCAACGGTGGAGGGTATGACCAGTTCATGGACTCCCTCGTCAGCTCTCTTCCTGCGGATAAAGCGGATCAAGTCCATCTGATCCATGCGGTGGATTCTTCCCCGGTGGCCAAGGAGCACGACGATGAGCCGGCGCATGATGAACACGCGGCGGATGAGCACGCTGCAGATGAGCATGCGGGCCATGACCATGCGGCGGACGAGCACTCTGCTGATGAACATGCGGGCCATGACCATGCGGAATACAACGAACATATCTGGTACGACCTGGACTCAATGCAGGCGCTGGCTACCGAACTTGCCGCAGAGCTGGGACATGCCGACCCAGAGGGCGCGAGCGGCTATGAAGCGAATGCCAACACCTTTGTCCAAGGAATCAAGGATCTACGTGAGCAGCTCACGGCTGCGAAACTAGCCGGACACACCTACGCGATGACCGAACCGGTCCCATTCCACCTGCTTGAAGATGCTGGAATGAAAAATAAGACTCCTGCCGGACTCAGCGAAGCAGTTGAAGGCGGCGCCGGTATCGCGCCGCTGTCGCTCAAAGACCTCAGTGACTCGTTGAAGGCGGGCAAGATTGACGTTCTTGCCTACAACGTGCAGACCGAAGGAGCCGAGACCGCATCCTTACGTGCGAACGCCGAAACCGGTCAAGTCCCCGTGGTGGACTTCCGCGAAACGATCACCGATGATTCAGATTATCTTGTGTGGATGAAGAAAAATATTGATGCTTTGTCCTCCGCGATCAACGGGTAATCACTACGTAGACTGAAGGTATGTCTTCGATTACCACTCAAGTCAATCAAGTCGCTGGTCGCGCCAGATCAATATTCGCTGAGCGCGCTGTGCGTTCGCAGATCACCGAGGCGGGCCAGGAGCTGACTGCGGCGGAGCATGTCTTATTTTTCGCCGAAGCGCCCGCACAGTTTTACCAGCTAGGTGTCTGGCTTGAGACTTTCGAAAGACTAGCCGCGCAAGGTCATTCAGTAGGCGTGGTGGTAATGGACGCCTTGTCGGCCCGTGAACTATTAAAGGCCAGCAAACTTCCGGTATTTTTCACGCGTTCTATCGAACAAGTTGAGACCCTACTGACCAAGCTAGGCACACGAAGCATTAGCTATGTGAATAATTCACAACGTAACTTCACCATGCTGCGCTTCAACGGACCAGCGCATATTCACTTAAACCACGGTGAGAGTGAAAAGGCCTCAATGGTCTCGAACCAGCTCAAAGCCTATGATTATGCCTGCGTGGCAGGACCGGCAGCGGTGGAACGAATTTCTGAATCCATAGCTCGCTTCGATACTAAACACCTCGTGCAGATTGGGCGTCCACAGTTGGACGCTCTCATCCCCGAGCTGCCCGCAACCCAAACCAGGGTGCTCTACGCTCCGACATGGGAGGGTGACTCTGTCGCCATGGATTATTCATCGGTGATGAAAATGGGTGAGAGTATTTTGGCGCAGTTCGAGGGGGATAACAGGTTTGAGGTGCGCTTCCGCCCGCACCCGAAAACCGGTGATCACTCAGCTGAGATGAAAAAAGAAATTACCGCACTCCGTGCCCGTTTCGCAGCTCAACTAGATCCGGTAGCTGATGCGGGACAGTCCTTGGTCTGGGCTGACGTGGCAATCTGCGATACCTCCGCGATGGCCTACGACGCAGTCGCGCTTAACGTTCCGCTGTTCCTCACCGGTCATCGACCGTCGCAGCTTCGCGAACGCTTGCCACATGAGCAACTTTTGGAATCGCCTAATGGACTGGCTCA
This sequence comes from Arthrobacter sp. MYb213, assembly GCF_002979915.1. Lineage (GTDB taxonomy): Bacteria > Actinomycetota > Actinomycetes > Actinomycetales > Micrococcaceae > Glutamicibacter. Next base: position 564,085 of record NZ_PCQA01000002.1, on the reverse strand, counting down.
GCGTGTGGCTGAACTAGCTAAGGGAGGGGTACCGGGACGGCAGAAACAGCTGGCCCAATATTTCTTTGCCACAACCTCACCAGGTCAGGCAACCAAAAAACTGGGCCAGCTATTGGAATCCGTTTAACGCTGGAGAAATACGGTGTTCTGCCAGTCTCGGTGAGCATCGGTATCGTGCGAGATCAATACGTGCTTAACGTTCGTGTACTCATCAAATGAATACTGGCTCATGTCTTTGCCCATTCCCGAAGCCTTGTAACCGCCGTGGGGCATTTCCGAAACAATGATGATGTGCTCGTTGATCCATACGCAGCCGGCCTGAATTTGCGCGCTCGCGCGCATGGCCCGGTTGATGTCTTTGGTCCACGCACTCGCGGCTAAACCGTACGGTGTATCGTTGGCCAGTTTGATAGCTTCATCATCGGTTTCAAAAGGTAAGGCGACCAGCACCGGACCGAAAACCTCCTGCTGCACGATTTCTGAATCTTGCGTGGCATTGACCAGCAGAGTTGGTCGATAAAAATTACCTGGACCGTCTAGTTTTGTGCCGCCGGACAATACCGTTGCACCTGCCTCCACTGCGCGTGCCACCATCGAAGAAACCTTCTGAACGTGGGCCTCGCTAATAAGAGCTCCCATGTCGGTATTTTGATCGGTCGGATCCCCAACCACCATCTGGCTCATCAACTGAGCCACGCGTCCGGTGAACTTCTCAAATACCGAGGAGTGAACGTATGCCCGGGTCGCCGCCGTGCAGTCCTGTCCCGCATTGATGGTTGAGCCGGCCACCGCACCATGGGCAGCTGCTTCAATATCTGCGTCATCAAACACCACAAAAGGCGCTTTGCCACCAAGTTCTAGGTGCACTCGTTTACCAGTCTCGGCGGCCATAGACATGATCTTCAAACCGACCTGCGTGGAGCCGGTAAATGAGGTCATCTTCACCAGCTGGTGTCTTACCAATGCCTGACCAACACTGCTTCCACTTCCCACCACGACGTTAACTACGCCATCTGGCAACCCAGCGGTCTTAGCAGCGAGAGCGAAAAGCAGACTTGTCCCGGGGGTTAGCTCGCTGGGCTTGAGCACAATGGTGTTTCCGGCGGCGATGGCCGGAAGAATTTTCCAGGCGGCCATTTGCAACGGGTAATTCCATGGAGCAATGGAGCCCACTACACCTAGTGGCTCCCGACGAATCATGGAGGTGCTATTACCTGCATAATCTCCGGACGCCAGTCCTTGAAGGTGGCGGGCAGCCCCGGCGAAAAAGTTCACGTTATCTATCGAACCGGGGATATCAAATTCGGTAGACATCCGTATGCTCTTGCCGGTCTGCGAGGTTTCCACCTCCGCTAAAACCTGTGCTTGGTTTTGCAACTCACGAGCCAGCGCTAAGAGATGATCAGAGCGTTCAGCAGGTGTGAGCGCAGACCAAATGGTAAATGCTTTCGCAGCCGCGTGGACCGCTTGGTCCACTTCTTCGAGGCTAGCGGTATCGATCTCTTCGAGGAGTTCGCCGGTGGCAGGATTAGTTCTGTTGAGCACCTCACCGGTTCCGCGTTGCCAGGAGCCGTTAATGAACTGGTGTCCGTGCGAAAATTTGAAGCCTGACATGTTCTACCGTTCCTTAAAATGTAGTAAGCGCCATTACCGGCTGAGATAAACTTTGCGAATTTTCTGGGTGACTCGCCATTCGGTGTGCATACCCGCATGCAACCGGATGAGTGCGCCGGGAAACAGTTCTAAATGTTGCGAGACAAAGCCGTCAACCGGAAGTATCTCTACAGTCCCGGCCCCACTAAGCACCACAAAGAATTCATCAGATTCGATATCTTTCATTGCACCGGCAGACATCTCCCAGATGCCTACTTCCGTCTCGTCCAGCTCACCGACTGCATAGAACCCGGCACTGGTCTGCACCGAACCAAGCTGTTGTGATGATTCGACGGCAGTGGAGTGCAACTCGAAAGTATTGGCATCAACAAGTGATGCTTGGGATTTGCGCGGATCAGCCATTAGGAATCAAAACCCATCCCAATCTTGTCCATGACCTTTAGGAAGACCGGGCGTTTGCCTTCGTTATGATCTGCTCTGATCAGCTGATTGGTCATTAATTGAACCCCCACGTAGGCCGCGGGTTCCGGCGGGAATGGCAATGGTTTCGTCCGGACCATTTCCAAGTCGGTCAGTTCAGTCTTAGTTCCTGATAGCAGGTCCAACATGACTTTAGCGCCAAACCTCGTGGCTCCAACGCCAAGGCCGGTAAATCCAGCACAGTACGCAGCTTTCCCTCCGTGAGTCAGATCAAAGAAGGAGAAGAAGCGTGAACAGGTATCGATAGCACCGCCCCAGGCATGAGAAAACTTCACATCTTTCAGTTGCGGAAAGCTGCCGAAAAAGTGGGCTGCTAACTTCTCGAAGGTGGCAGAGTTAATGTCGTAGCTTGAACGGATCCGGCCGCCAAAATGGTACACGGCATCGTAGCCACCGTAGAGGATCCGGGTTTTGCCTTCCGAATCAATAGTGGGGCGGGCGTAGTGGAATCGATTGTTTAGATCTGCCAGACCTAAGGGTTCGTCCCAACCTAGAGCTTGCTGTTGTTGTTCTGTCAGCGGTTCGGTCATCAGCGCATAGTCATACACGGGGATCACCCGTGCGTGGTGGCGTTTGAGCAGTGAGGGAAAAACATTGGTAGCTAAGGCGATGCGTTCCGCGGTGATTTGCCCGGTATCAGTCAGAACTTGGACGTGGGAACCTGTATCTTTTAGTTCGGTCGCTCGGGTGTGCTCATAGATCCGCACTCCCAGTTCACGGCATACCCTAGCTAGCTCCCAAACAAGCTTTGCAGGGTGAACCAACGCGGTGGATTCTCGGTCTAACGAGCCGGCCAGAAAATCGGGGGAGTTGATCAATTTTTTCACTGCCACGGCGTCGAGGAATTCGATCCCGTCCGATTCTGCGGCTTCAGCGACCCAAGAAACCTGATGCGGTTCGGTGGCTACCTCAAGTACACCGGCACGGGTGAAGTCAACGTCCATGCTGTAGCGTTCTACGGTTGCTTGGAACTCGTCGAGGTTCTGGGCACCAAGCTGACCGAGTAGCTCATTTTCTTTCGGTAGGTGGTTGGCTCCGTTAGCCTCTCCATGAACCAACGAAGCTTCACAAAATCCGCCGTTTCGTCCCGAGGCTGCCCAGCCGATGCGGTGGGACTCGATAAGTACTACATCACGATGTGGATCTCGCTCTTTGGCTTGTAGCGCGGTCCACAGGCCGGTGTAACCGCCACCGATGACGAGTAGATCTGCCTCGGTGTTTGCTTCCAAGGCTGCGGTCGCCTCGGGGCGTTCTGCATGATCCAGCCAATAGGAACCGTGCTTCGCATTTTCGAGCGATTTCGTGATGTGCTCGGGCGACGCATTGGCTTCATGTCGGTCGAATGTCAGAGTTTTAGGGTTGCTCATTAGTGGTCCTCAGCTTGTTACGGGCGGAAAATAGTTAGGCCGGTAACGTCAGCGGAACGACTAACGGGCACAAAGTGGCGACGGGGATTTGGGTCTTGAGAAACGCAGGTACTCGCGTAGCTTGTTGTCCTTGAATAGCGCCGTGCTGGGCAGTGAAGCGTACCGGGGCATGATTCGATAGCCATTGGCTGGCCACGGATATCCCTCTTCTCGAAAGTACTCGCCTCGTAGTGAACGTCATTCATTACTTATCTAAGCCCGGATTGTGAGGTAGGTCAAGAGATATTTTGAGATGCCTAGACGTCCGTTGGAACGGTTAAACTCGTGTGGCCCAGCAGGAATTTATGATCAGGTCTGCGAAGCGCTCACCAACGTGGCTACCAAAATGCCTATGGGCGTGTGGCTGGATGAAAATAACGTGCTCGGACCGCTGCAGAACAAAGCGCTGTTCGACATTGTGGCGGGCCAAGTCCAAGACGCGGAGGACACCGTCCAACGCCGCGATTTCAGCTGCCAGCCCTGCGCCGTGAATTAGATACTGTTCATGATGATTTCCGGCCGGTAATTCGACGGGAATCCGGCAGTTAATGCATCTCCGATCCGTAGTTCGGCTTTGGTGCCGTGGAAGAACGGGCCGTCATCAAGTTCGTTGTTCATAGGCCAAGACGATAGTCGTCAATGCCGATTCGTGAAAGCGTGCGCCACGGATCCCCACGTATATTGGGATGTGAACCGGCAGCAATATTTGGAGGACAACGCGTGCCTATTTTGAATAAAGACATGACCCTATGCATTTCGTTATCGGGTCGACCGTCTAATATCGGCACCCGGTTCCACAATTACTTGTATGAAGAACTCGGGCTGAACTTCATCTATAAGGCCTTCTCGACCGAAGACCTCGCCGGTGCCATCGCAGGGGTACGAGCCTTAGGCATCCGTGGCTGCTCGGTATCCATGCCGTTCAAAGAAGACGTTATGGCAATGGTCGATGAAATCGAGCCTTCGGCCAAAGCAATCGACTCGGTGAACACCATCGTAAATACCAACGGGCGACTGGTCGCTTCCAACACGGACTTCGAAGCGATCGCGACGCTCATCGAACGCCATAAGCTGGATCCAGGAAGCAGTGTGCTGGTCCGCGGCTCCGGTGGAATGGCCAAGGCAGTGGTCGCGGCCTTCCGCGAAGCGGGTTTCCGTGACCTGACCGTGTTGGCTCGCAATGAAGGTTCCGGGCAAGCCCTGGCTGATAAATACGGCTACGGTTTTGTCGGGGTCGACCCTGCCCCGGGACACAATATCCTTGTGAACGTTACACCGCTGGGCATGGACGGTGCACAGTCCGAAGAGCTCTCATTCAGTGCGCAACAGATAGGCTTGGCCCGAAGCGTATTCGACGTCGTGGCTTTCCCGAGCGAAACACCGTTGATCCGCGTAGCGCGTAGCGCCGGCAAACAAGTAATCACTGGCGCCGAAGTCATTGCCCTGCAAGCCGCGGCCCAGTTTGAGAAGTACACCGGCCAGGCGCCCACCGAGGAACAGGTTATCCGCGCTTCCGAGTTCTCGCGGGAATCCTGAATTTTCGAAAGAGGTAGTGGTTCTTGATGGCGGTAGTCGTCCTGTCCGTGACAGTTTTCCACGAAAAGCCGTCAGCAGCAGGAAGTGCTTGCTGTCGTAACGAACCACCGAGTGATCTGCCGACGACACGACAGAACGTGGCTGAGTTTCTACTTCAGCGGAGCCATCAGTATGGATATCGACAGCACGTCCGGCTCGATGATCGTGCAATTCCCGGACACACAACCACTGATGCTCGGTGGTACCGGTGGTTTGTATGCTACCGTAGCCGCAGTCTGGGCGTTACGCGGGCGGCAAGGACTTGAAGGACACCCCGGGCTTGCCTACCTGCGTTCATTGGAACAGGGCCAAACAATCAGGTTATGGATTGGGATTTGGTCTGGATGGGTTCAAATCACTGGCGCAGCCACAGCTGATTAAAGACTAAGGATGGGTAGCAAGGTATACTAACTGGTGCCCGAATTCGGTATGTTGGGCACCATCTAAGTTTCGTGGTTTTGTTTCGTGGAGAACTGCGTGCAAGGTCTCTGGCTGGTCCCTGCCCGCTCCCGGACCCATTGCGTCACGACGTTTAAGGAATCAATAACTACATGGTTAAAGAGCACCTCGACAGCAGTATTTCGCTGGCTCAAATTGAAGCATTGATAACGATAGTAGACTATGGGTCCTTTACCGCGGCTGCTGATATTTTGGGGATCTCACAACCTTCATTGTCTCGTCGGATCCGCGCTCTTGACCGAATCCTTGGAGTGCCAGTATTTCGCGCAGTGGGGCGGGATATGGTGCTCACGGAGCTAGGACGAAGCATCATCCCGGCAGGGCGGCGTGCATTACGTGAAATGGCGGCTATCGGGGTTACTGCTTCGTCTAATCGAGCCTTGACGTCCGGATCCTTGCGAATCGCTGGACTACCCTCGCTTGTGGCGGGGATAATGCCTGAATATCTGGGACCGTTTCACCGGCGCCATCCGGGAATCCGGATCGAGATTCTGAGCGTGGAAGACCATGACCGGCTTGTCGAAGCACTTCGCTTAAACCGCGCAGATCTCGCTTTCGGAGTGAACCAGCGTATACCAGCAGATCTAACCGGGCATTCTCTTCGAGATCAGCAATTTTCGGCTGTTGTTTCTCAGGACCTAAACTTGGGCTCCGAAGTACAGCTTGACGCAGATATTCTCAACTCCCTGACCTTGGTAACTCTTCCACAGGGAACTTCAATCCGTAGGATCACCGATGAGGTGTATCGGAATCTTAAGGCCGCCGCACCGCGGCTAATCACCACAACCCAGCGTGACGCGTTGGTGAATTTGAGCATTGCAACCGGCGGCATCACGATGGTTCCCCGAGTGTTGGCCAGCACAGCCCAGATCTTTGGGGGCCAGCAGATTCCCTTAGACCTATCTGCGGCCAGACCTTTGGGCATCTTCTATCGGCGCGAAGAATTCGGCAATCCCGCCTTGGAGAAGTTCATTGAGTACATGTGAGTTTGGAATCTCAATGGTAGTTCCGGTCCCGCATGTTGGCGCCGAAAACATCGTGTCTCATGCATCTGAGGTATAGATCAGATCGCGTCGGCTATTGGTTTTCATGAATTACCCCGTGTTCTGCTGGATATGCATTTCGATACAGTACACAAACAGGGGAATACGGATCCATGACCATTCAGCGACCGCCGGTATCCGGTAGACGTTTTTTTCTGCGACGCCGCCGGCGCATTCTCGCTGTGACTGCGATTGTGATCTCCCTAGCGGTACTGGTGGTTGCCTGTTTTGGGATTCTGCGTCTGCAAGGAAATATCAAAGTTTCAGCACTCAGGGCTTCTGAAGTCGATATCCCTGATTCGAGCCAGGGATTAAACGTGTTGATCCTTGGATCGGATAGTCGCGAGTTCAGTTCCACTGGTTTTGGTGCTGACACAGGTTCTCAACGGAGCGATTCCATGCTCCTGATGCATCTGCCCCCAGGAAATGGGCGTATCGAAGCGATTCAAATTCCCCGGGATACTGTGCTGCATCGCCCAGCATGTGAAGATACCGGGTTCGGATATTATTCCGGTGGATATGGCATGATCAACTCCGCGCTTAATTACGGTCCGGCTTGTTCGGTCGCTGCCGTGGAAGAACTGACCGGTGTTCACCTGAATCACTTTATTGAAGTGAATTTTGAAGGATTTATCTCGATCGTCAACGCACTGGACGGGATCAAGGTTTGTCTGAACAACTCGATGCGGGATTCCAAAGCAAATCTGAACCTTCCAGCGGGGCAACAGACTTTGGACGGACCGGACGCGCTCGCCTTAGCTCGAACCCGACACGCCATTGGTGATGGGAGCGACATCGCCCGATTGGGTAACCAACAGATGGTGATGTCCGCGATTGTGCAACGGGCCAAGAGCAAAGAAGTGCTCACTCGTCCAGACCGGATCTATGCATTCCTTGACGCGATTACCTCCTCCATGACCGTCGACCCTGATTTGAGTTCGTTGGCGGAACTTACGGGCTTGGCAGCAAGAATTCAAGCAGTACCCACCGATCAGATAACTTTCACAACGATGCCCACTGAACCGGCTCCGGAGAACCCCAATCGCGTTGTTCCGGCCCCTGACGCAAAGCTCATCTTTGAACGCATCAGCCAAGATATTCCGGTGAACTCGGATAAGGAAGATCATCTCAGTAGAAAAGAAGAGGCAGCGTCTGCAATTCGTGAGGTTAGTGTGCTGATAACTAACGGCACAAACGTCAACGGTCTTGCCAACCAATATTCCCAGCTGGCGACGTCCAATGGTTTTACAGTCTCTGGACTCAGTAATTCGCCAACGCTACAAAAACGCACTCGTTTGTTAATCCCTGACTCCAAAGGAGCGAAAAAGGCTGCCACTGAACTGGCAAAAGCCACAAAGCTCGACATAAAAACAACTGTTTATGAAGGCGATAGCCTACAGCTGATCCTCGGTCAGGATTACGCAGATCTGCAGGTTCCGGACAAAAAAAGTATTAAGGCGCGAAGTCGCCAGGCGAACCAAGACCTCTGTGGTTGAAGAGTAAATGAGGTCTCATAACGCATGCGGAACTCCGAGGATAACGAAAATTACGTTGTAATGGCCTCAACACTCTTACTTAGTCAACCTGCGAGGAAACTGTATCGCGGCTGCTGACTCGTAGTTCATGATTTCCGCGATAGCCATTGTGGGGCCTGAGTCAGGTCTGACGAACCGGCGGAAAGTACCAAGGGGGTGTTTCGAATGAGCGTTGCAGGTATCAACAGCAGCGAGTTCGTCGTACTCTGTATTCTTGCAGCCGTATTGATCGGACCAGAAAAACTTCCGTACTACGCTAAAAAACTTGCGACCTTGATCCGGGAATTACGACGTCTTGCCGACGGTGCTCAAACCCAGCTCCGTCAGGAGCTGGGCGACGAATTCGATGAGCTGAACCTAGCAAAGTTCAATCCGCGCCAATACGATCCGCGCAGGATCATCAGAGATGCACTACTGGAAGAATTTGATGATCCTGCTTCGGATGGCAAGCGGGAAGGCCGCACAACCACGAATCAATACAAGTCGACGCAACTAGAAACAGTACTGACGCCAACATCTATGCAGGCACCTTTCGACAACGAAGCCACATGATGTCGTTCATGAATTCTAGTAGAAGGAGCAGGCCTTTAATAGGCCAACCTCTGCTTCGCTGGTTAACCGTGAGTATTTATCGCTAAAGGCCGTTGGTGGCGCAGCATGTTCTCTGCTCACTACCGGGTTCGGGGAGGTATCTGGGGTAAACCCGCTACGGCGAGTTGTGCACTATGAAAATAGTTGCGGTCCTTGCCAACTACTTTGGCAATTAGCTGCGTAGCACAATCTCTACTGGTTCCATCTCTTGTCCAGCTTTGTACTGACCGTTAAATAGGAGGGAACCTTGATCGGTGAGTCGTGCTTCAAAGCGGGTTTTTACTAGCCCGAAGGCGTTTGACACCGTAGTTTCGGTGAGTTCGGCCAACGGTGCGCGGGTACCGGACTGATCTGCGACGCTGAGCATGATTTTGTCACCGTGCTCTTCAATGTGTGGCTCAATCAGATCAAGTTTCATCATTCCACCGTGTCCTTCAAAGGAGACGCTGCCCTTAAAGTGAAGTTCTCCCTCGGGGGCCTCGGTTTGGTTGGAAACCGGAAATGCCAGATTATTACCGACTTGCCAGACACCATTGGATGCTTCGATTCGCCCGTCGGGTAGCGATGAAATATATCCTACGAAGGACGCTTTCAAGCCCCATTGCAGGTGAGGCTGAAACGGATCACCTACCGGTGCACCATTCATACCCATCATCGTGTTTTCCCCTTTTGTGTAGGCGCTTCATATGGTGCGCAAATTAGATCCGGGGATCAGTATTACATACTCTCTAGTTTTGGGAGGCTACTCGTTACGTTTGTCGCGCTCGTGGTACCAAACCTTTTCGATAAATGGTTCTCCAGAGTCTTGGAGCATGACCTCAACGTCGTCAAAGACCGTGCCGTCAGACAGCGTGAGATCCGCGGTAGCCCATGAACCATTCCACGGCCCCAGCTCAAGTTGGGTGGGGTTGTATTTAAGTTGAATATTAGCTTCCAAGTTATTCCTTGAATCAAAATAACCAGTGGCGCCCATGGCGAGAAACATGATGGTCAAAATTGCAACGAGCGCAGAGACAATCAATTCAATGCGAATGGACGAACGTAACGCATAGGTTTGGTATCCGTCGACCAGAGTGGAGAACTTTCGCCGGCGTAACATCCCATGGATGAGCAGGGGAATGAAGATCAACAAGCAAACCACCGCAACGCCGAGATAAAACAGTGGGATCACGAAGTTGACATCGGCGAATTTGCTGGCATCCATCGCATTATTCTAACGAGTTTAAGGCTAGTTAGCTAGAGCAAATAAACACTATCCGATGTCGCAAACGCCCGGTTGTGCGCACCGTTTGGTATTCGCCGCCTGCACAACCACTCTTGATTCCTCGGCGCTAGATTGCTTTGCCTGGATTGAGAGTTCCTTGAGGGTCAAAGACTGCGCGTAGACGTCGCTGCAGCTGCAAGGAAGTCTCACCAATTTCCTCGGCCAGCCAGTCCTGCTTGAGTAATCCGATTCCGTGTTCTCCGGTGAGCGTCCCGCCTAATTCCTTAGCCAGATAGAACATGTCAGCCAACGCAAGTTTTGCGGCGCCCGTTGTAATGGACTGCCCTTCGGGAACCACAATGATTGGGTGTAGATTTCCGTCCGCTGCGTGGGCAATTGTGAAAATTTCTACGCCACGCTCGGCTTCGATGCGCTGTAACCCGGCGAATGCCTCGGCCAGGCGATTGCGCGGCACACCGATATCGCAGATCGATACTGTCCCCAGTAACTCCATGCTTGGGATCGCTTGGCGTCGCGCTTCGATCAGGGCGTGGGCCTCGTCGTCATTTTCAGCAAGTTCAATATGGCTGGCCAACGGGGCAATTGCCTGGGTGAGTGCCTGCATCTCAAGTTGTGCGCCGAATCCATCGGTCTGTGCCAATAACAACGCTCCGCCACGCTGTTGATGCTCGGTCCCCAGTGCTGCATCAATCGCTCCTAGAGATTTGCCGTCCATTAGTTCGAGTACCGAGGGTTGCAAGCGGGCAGCGATGACCGCCGAGGCGGCCTGCGCGGCGGTATTTTCATCGACGAAGTAGGCCACCATAGTGGAGGTGAAGCGAGGTTTGGGACGTAAGCGCAGTACCGCTTCCACCACGATGCCTAAGGTACCCTCCGAACCAATGAACAAGGCGTTCAAGTCATACCCGGCTACGCCCTTGATGGTGCGACGTCCGGTGCGTAATAACTGGCCATCGGGCAGCACTACCAACAGGCTGAGTACCGACTCGCGGGTCACCCCATACTTAGCGCACCACATGCCGCCCGCGTTGGTGGCAACATTCCCGCCAATAGAGCAGATTGCGGTACTTGCTGGGTCTGGTGCGTAGAACAATTCATGTTCTCCGGCCACTCGATTTACTTCAGCATTGAGCACTCCTGGCTGGACCACGGCTAGCTGCTCTACAGGATCAATGGCCAAGATCTGGTTCATCCGCGACAAATCGAGCACCACCTCGCCGGCTTGTGCGCAGGATCCTGCGGCCAGACCGGTGCCAGCCCCACGCGGAACGATCTTCACCCCGTGCTGATGGGCCAGACTCATCGCCAACACCACATCATCGATGCTTTGGGCAAAGATCACCCCATCGGCAAAGCTGTCCGGGATAAAACCTGAACGGTCAATGCTTGCCTGCTGGCAGGCTTGCCGATCTGTGGAAGCTTGTGGATGTGCGTTCAGTAGCAATGCGGTGGACTCGTTGAGTTCTGTGGGGATCACTTTGACGTCCTGGTCTTAGTAGGGAAGGAAAACGCAAAAAGGCCCGGAGGAAACACCATGGGTGCTTGCTCCGGGCCTCATATTGCTCATCGTTAGACGGTCACGAACTTGTCCGCGACAACCAGTGCCTGCTCTAGGCGGTCCAGTGCCTCGATAAGAACCTCGTCCGGAATGTTCATGGCCGGAACCACATGCAGTCGGTTGAAGTTTGCGAACGGCAACAGACCGGCGGCCTTGGCCGCCGCGACGACCTCATTCATTTGCGCTGACGAGCCGCCGTAGGCCGCTAATGGCTCACGAGTTTCACGATTCTTCACCAGCTCAATGGCCCAGAACACTCCGGTGCCACGCACCTCGCCAACCGACGGATGGTCGGCATAAAAACGTTCCAGACGGGGACCGATAATTTCCTCGCCGAGACGCTTCGCATTGGCGATCATATTTTCGTCTTCCATTGCGGTGATGGTTGCCACCGCCGCAGCGCACGCCAGTGGATGCCCAGAATATGTCAGGCCTCCAGGGTACTGACGCTCGCGGAAGGTCTCATAGATCGCCTCGCTGATCGCCACACCACCTAGTGGAACATAGCCGGAGTTCACTCCCTTGGCGAAGGTCAACAGATCTGGGGTGACATCCCAGTGATTGACCGCGAACCATTCACCGGAACGGCCGAAGCCTGCCATGACCTCATCGGCGATATAAACGATCCCGTATTTACGGGTTAACTCCCGAACTCCCGCCAAGTAACCTGCCGGTGGCAGGTATATTCCGGCGGTGCCTGGAATCGATTCGAGAATTAGCGCGCCGATAGTCGAGGCACCTTCCAAGATGATGGTGTCCTCCAAGTGCTTCAGCGCCCGCTCGGTTTCCTCGGCTTCGGTGGTTGACCCGAAGTAGGAACGGTAGGGGTAAGCAGGGAAGAAGTGCACCACCCCGTCGGTTGCGTGATCCGAGGCGTAACGCCGTGGATCTCCGGTTACGTTCACCGCGAGGTGAGTACCACCATGATAGGAACGGTAGGCCGAAAGCACCTTGTGTTTCCCGGTATGCAACCGCGCCATGCGAATCGCATGTTCTACCGCATCGGCTCCACCGTTGGTAAAGAAGATCCGGTTCAAATCCCCCGGGGTGCGTTCGGCGATGAGCCGGGCCGCCTCGGAACGTGCGTCATTAACATGCTGCGGGGCAATGGTGGCAATCTTGCCCGCCTGCTCCTGAATCGCCGCGATGACCTTGGGGTGCTGGTGGCCAATATTTGTGTTCACTAGCTGACTGGAAATGTCGATCAGTTGGCGTCCTTCGCCATCCCAGACAAAAGAGTCCTGAGTTTTCAGGATGGTCATTGGAGCGAATGGCCCCTGGGCCTGCCACGAATGAAATACGTGGTCGCGGTCCAGCTGGTAGGCGCGCTTGCCTGCCTCAATCTCTTCCGCCGAAATTTCGGTGGTGAGCTGCTCGGTCATGAATCTAGTTCTTTCTACTGGAACCACTGAGAAGGGGATGCAGACTAGTCGTTCTGCGGGAAGCCGAGGTTGATGCCGCCGTGGCTTGGGTCAAGCCAACGCGTGGTGATGACCTTGTTGCGGGTGAAGAACTTGAAGCCCTCCGGGCCGTAAGCGTGCTGGTCACCGAACAACGAGGCTTTCCAACCACCGAAGGAGTGGTAACCCACCGGTACCGGAATCGGCACGTTGACGCCGACCATACCCACCTGGATTTCGTTCTCAAAACGTCTGGCGGCGCCACCATCATTGGTGAAGATCGCGGTGCCGTTGCCGTACTTCGAGGCGTTGATCAGGTCAATACCATCGTTGAAGGTTTCTACCCGAACTACCGACAGGACTGGGCCGAAGATTTCATCGGTGTAGATGGACATATCGGTACCGACCTTGTCGAACAGGGTCGGGTGCAAGAAGAACCCGTTACCTTCGGCATCCAGCGTTCCGGTGCGACCATCAACTACCAGCTCCGCGCCGGAGCTAATGCCTTGTTCGATGTATCCGGCGACCTTGTCACGGTGTTCGCCGGTGATCAGTGGGCCCATGTCGCAACCACGCGTTCCATCGCCTACGCGCAGCTTCTTGGCGCGTTCAGCAATCTTAGCGACTAGTTCATCGGCAATGGTGTCTAGCGCAACCACTACGGAGATCGCCATGCAACGCTCACCGGCGGCGCCGAATCCGGCGTTGACCGCCATATCTGCCGCGAGTTCCAGATCTGCATCTGGCAACACGAGCATGTGGTTTTTCGCTCCACCGAAGGCTTGAACACGCTTGCCGTGGGCGGCACCTGTGGAGTAAACGTACTGCGCGATGGGGGTGGATCCAACGAACGATACGGTATCAATTCGTGGGTCGGTCAACAAGGTATCCACTGATTCCTTATCGCCGTGTACAACGTTGAGTACACCTTCGGGCAGACCAGCTTCGGCGAAGAGCTCTGCCATCCACTGTGCAGCAGTAGGATCCTTTTCCGAAGGCTTGAGTACAACGGAGTTACCCGAGGCAATGGCTACCGGGAAGAACCAGAGGGGAACCATTGCCGGGAAGTTGAAAGGAGAGATGATGGCGGAGACGCCGACCGGCTGACGCAGGGACTGAACATCCACGCCGGTGGAAGCGTTCTCGGAGTATTCGCCCTTGAGCAAGTAGGGGGCGTTGCAGCACAGCTCGACAATTTCCATACCACGGGCAATTTCGCCCAAGGCGTCGTCTAACACCTTGCCGTGTTCGGCGGTGATGATGGCGGCCAGCTCACCCTTGCGTTCGGCAAGCAGCTGACGGTAGTTGAACATGATGGCGGTGCGGCGAGCCAACGAGGTGTCACGCCACTTCGGGAATGCTTCGCGGGCGGAGGCGATTGCTGATTCGGTAGTTTTCTTGGAAGCGAGAGCTACTTCGCGCGCTACTTCACCGGTGGCTGGATTGTAGACCTTGGCGGTGCGGGTATCGCCCTCACCGGTGAATGGAGCGTTGTTAACCCAGTGCTGCAGAGTTTCGGTGACAGTAGTCGTCATGGATCTTCCCTTCAAAGCGTGAATTGATATCTGACTCCATCTTGCGTCACCAATATGACTGGCGACACATGCAATGTGTCATGATTTAGTAGGTAATACTTACGCTCTGTAAAGGTGTGAATGATGAGTACAAGAACCGCGGGCTCTTTGACCATGGGTGATGTCTTGGCTTTACCGGTAGTTCAAGACGCTGATCCGCTGGTTCTCTCCGGGGCGAAAAATCTGGATGTGAACCTGCGTTGGGTCCATGTCACCGAATCGGCAGACAACGTTGATCTGCTCTTTGGGCGCGAGGTGGTGCTGACGACCTTACGCAATGTGGAACCCACAGTGGAACGATTGCGCTCATTCATGAACCAACTAGCCCACGCTGGTGCCGCCGGAGTGATTGTTGAACTTCTAGTCGACCCGGGGCACGCGAACTCAAAGGTGGCAAAGCACTTAGCCGACGCAGCGCAGGGTCTGGAACTACCGGTAATCCATCTGCGTAAAAAAGTACGTTTTGTGCAGATCACCGAGGTCATCCACGAACGGCTTGTTTCCGAACAATTGTCTGCCGTGCAGTTCTCCCGCAACGTCCACGAAATCTACACCGAACTATCGCTGAACGAAGCAAATGAACAACGGATCGTGGAACGTACCTCCGAGCTACTTGGTGCTCCGGTAGTCCTCGAAGATGTACGCCACCACGTGCTGGCTCACTCCGGAGCCGGATACGGCGCCGAATCGGTGCTGGCACATTGGATGAACCGCTCAAAATTTGTGGGCTACGCGGAGCAAACCGGGCGTGGGCACGGCAGTGAAAACTGGTTACAAACCCCGGTAGGTGCGGTGCGAAACCGTTGGGGCAGGTTAGTCGTCCCGGAGGAACTAGACGATGAACATAACGCAGCACTGGTTCTTGAACGTGCCGGCCAGACCCTAACTATCGCCAGGCTCTCCGGGCGTGACCAACGTGAGCTGCTCTATCAAGCACGCACCTCCATGATGCATGAGCTACAACAACATCATTCATATACGGACAAGGAAGTCGCTATCCGTGCCCAATCTCTAGGCTTAGATAGCGGATCGCACTATGTACCGCTCGTCATCGCCCTGGCCGAAGCGGACAATTACAGCCCCACAGACCTACAACTTCGCGAACGAGAAGTGTTGGAAGTGATTGACCAAGTGGCAGAAAACATGCGCGTGGGAGTGCTTGCAGGCTCACTGCGCTCAGGGTGCCTTGCAGTTATTGTGCCGGTATCCGCCAAACAACTGGTGGCCAACGCCTTACAACGTTTTACCCGCCAACTCACCGAAATGCTCACAACGCATATTGCCATCGGAGTGGCAGCGGAGGAGGTCAGCATTGGTGCTAGCGCTCGCCGGTTGGAAGAGGCCGCGCACGTGGCCGAGATTGTCCCTAACCTTCCTACCCGGGCCCGTCCTTATTATCGTTTTGCGGATCTGCGTCTGCGCGGGGTGCTTTCTGCGATGGGGCAGGATGCACGAATGCGAAGCTTCGCGCTTACCGAACTATCCGGATTACTTTCCCCAGTAGATCCAGATGGGCTTGAACTGCTGGAGCTGTTTCTGAACCATGGGGGAAACAAGAGCAGCTTAGCTAAGGAAAGCTACCTATCTCGTCCCACGCTTTACGCCCGGCTGACGAAACTGGAAGACAAGCTTGGTGTTTCGCTGGGAACCGCGGAGTCTAGGGCGAGCCTGCAAGTCGCGTTGCTTTGGTATCGGATGCATGGATAACAGCAAAAACTATCCTGACGCAGTTACTCAAATGGACACGAGTACCTAGTGTGCCCTGAATTTCGGCGCTTGAATTCCTCGCCGGCGCTCGGAGGCGACCGTTGCCCGTTTCGAGCATTAGCCTCGTTGTGATGACAAACGCTGAGTTAGACCGCGAGGTTTCGTTGAGCATCATCCCAGCGTGCAATAGATTCTTCCGAAGCAAGGCTTAGCTTCGGATTCACGCTTCGGTGCCATATGGTTTGCGTGCATCGGGCATGCTCTGAGTTGACCACTCTGCGATCCATGGACCGGTATTTTCGGAAACATCGCGAACGCCGTCTTCTAGCCATTCAAAATCTCCGTTCAAGAGTTTGGACGCAATTTGTTCATCACGGTGGGTGGTGTTGTTCCATAAATGCCTAAAATGTTCTTCGCATCGTTTGGTTGCTTGGTCGCAGAAAGCTTGTGCGAGCGTCTCGGCGGAGAATCTTTCGGGTGCTCCAGCCTCATGCAAGGACAGAGTCTTAGTGATTGTTGCTGCCATCGCAAAAAGTTCGGCACCGATATCAACGATGTGGCCAAGGAAGACTTGTTGTTTATCCATGCCTGCCTGCCAGCGCGCCATCCCGGCAAAAGTTTGACGCGCCAAACGCCTAGAGCTTCGTTCAATAAAGCGTAGGTGCTTGGCCAGCGGGCCTTGCTCCGAAAAGGATCCTGGCACGGTCCCGGCTCCGACCATAAGTTTGGGTAACCAGCGTGCGTAGAAACCGGAGGCATCAACGGCGGCTCGGGCTTTATCCTCCAGACTGGAACCTGCCTGCGCCAGAGCTCCAGCTGCTTGCAAGTGTGCGTCCACCGCTTCACGGGCAATCAGAAGATGCATGATTTCGGTGGAACCTTCGAAGATGCGGTTAATTCGTAAATCACGAAGTAGCTGTTCGGCGGGCACCGCACGTTCTCCACGGGCCGCTTGTGAGGCAGCGGTTTCGTAGCCTCGACCACCGCGAATCTGAATTAGCTCATCAACAATTTTGCAAGAGACCTCGGAACTGTAGAGCTTGGCGAGGGCTGCTTCGATTCGGACATCTTTCATGCCTGCGTCTGCCAGGCTCGCGCTCAGCTCGAAGACTGCTTCCAGGGCGTAGGTGCTCGCTGCCATGTAGGAGAGCTTGGCGGCAACTGCTTGGTGCTTACCTACGGGCAGACCCCATTGCACTCGGGCTGCGGACCATTCACGAGCAATTTTGGTGGACCATTTTCCTGCTCCAGCGCACATGGCAGGAATGGACAATCGGCCGGTATTTAGTGTGCTCAGCGCAATTTTCAGCCCGGAGCCTTCACGGCTTAGTCGATTTTCTACTGGAACACGCACCGCGGAGAACCGTGTCACTCCATTTTCGATTCCCCGCAGTCCCATAAATGCGTTGCGATTTTCTACGGTGATGCCGGCGCTGTTTGCTTCCACGATAAAGGCGGTAATCCCGCCCTTGCCTGCAGGTTCGGCTCCTTGAGCCTCATGTGGTTTGACCAACGCCATAACGACGAGTAAATCGGCGACTACACCATTGGTGGTCCAGAGTTTTGACCCTTCGACAAGGTAGTGGGTTCCGTCCTCGCTGAGCGTGGCGTAGGTACCTAGCCGGGCCGGATCAGAGCCCACATCATTTTCGGTGAGCAGGAATGCACTGATCTCACCGGCCGCACAACGCGGAAGATAGGTGCGTTTTTGTTCTGCCGTTCCAAAGCTTTTGACCGGTTCGGGTACCCCGATTGATTGGTGGGCCGAAAGTAATGCACCAATGGCAGGGGAGACAGAGCCAACCCGCATTAAAGCCCGCCCGTAATCAAGCAGGCTCAGCTCCAAGCCACCGTATTCTTCGGGGATCTTCATTCCAAAGGCCCCCACCTCGCGTAGCGCTTTGATGTATTCCTCGGGGATGCGCGCGTCTTGTTCAATGCGCGCTGCGTCGAACCCGTCGAGGACAGGGATTAGTTGCGAAAGGAATTTTTCGCCACGTGCGGCAGATTGCGCATCTTGAATTGGCATGGGGGTGATCAGCGAAAAGTCTACGTTGCCCATGTAGATACCTTTGGCGAAACTTGGACGTTCCCACGTCTGTTCACGGGAGGCCTCGGCAATTTTTCGGGCGCTGGCCGCATCAACATTGGTACTAACGGGTTCCGGGTTCGGGCTCATGGCAGATCCTTTGCACTCCAGGCGTTGTTGCCCTGGTGGCATGCTCGCCTGACCACTGGTGGCCCCAGCCTAGCCCTGATTCTGCGGAGAGGATAGAGAAGAAGGAAACCCCCGCAACGCTTTGCATAAGTAACAGCAGTCGCGAGGAGTTTAGTGGTTTCTAGGCTCGGTAAGTATTTTTAGGCGACTATTTATTGGATGTGGGATCCAGCCGCACGCAGCAGTGCCCGGTTTTGGGTGATACCGGACAGGAGCGATACGGGGCGTCACTGGTTTCTACGACGGCTCCAAGAAGTTCTCTGTTCATCATGCACACGGTGTCCCTGAATTGTGCGGATAACTGATGGAAAGGACAGTCGGTTAGATGAATTGAGCCTGCCTCGTCAGTCTCGGGCAGATATCCGCCTTTAGTGAGCATCTGGTCCAGAGACTCACTGGACGTTGCTAAGGCTTGGCCTGACTCGCGAGAAACCTCGGCGAGCAATTCATTGACCGGACGTTGCTCTCGCGTGGCGCGTTCGATGGCTTGGGCCATGATGTGGGCCGCCAACGTGTATTCGCGGTGCGGGACGCTGGCTTCGATCTCCTGGGTAACTAGCGAATACAGTTTTGAAGGCCGGCCGGAGCCGGGGCCGCTAGTCTCACCGAGTTTTCTGAATTCATAGGTCAGTAGGCCTTCCTTCGCTAACCGTTCCAGCTGGAAAGACACTGTATTTCTGGGCAGATCCAACGCCTGAGCGACCGCATCACGGCTAGCAGGTTCGGTGGTGCGGCGCAGATATTCATAGATTTTTGCCCGCAGAGGATCGGCCAAGGCCGAGACGGCGTGGACCGAGCGTTTACGAGAAAAGAGTTGCATATAAACAGTCTAAATCTAAAGTTGTGATTAGTTGATTTAGAAGCCCACTAATTCTAAAGTTATGATTACTACTTTTAGAAAGGAGGGGTCAGCATGTCTTCAATAACAGCTAGATCCTCAGAGTTGCGGTCCCAGGCGTTGGAGCACCAAGCATTCTTGTTGTTGCGAACCATCTTCACGGTGGCGCCGATCTTGTTTGGGCTGGACAAGTTTTTCAACTTGCTCACCGATTGGACCCATTACCTCGCGCCGCTGGCAACTGACATCATCCCGGTGTCGCCGGAATTGTTTATGTACGCCGTAGGCGTTGTGGAGATTGCGGCCGGTATCTTGGTGGCGTTGCGACCGAAAATCGGTTCGGTGGTGGTGAGCCTTTGGCTGTTGGGGATCATCGTGAACTTGCTGATCCTTCCTGGCTACTTTGACGTGGCATTGCGTGACTTCGGCCTGTTGATCGGAGCGTTGGCGTTGAATCGCCTTGCCTCGGCTCGAACGGCACTGCAGCGCTAAATCACCCCCAGAACAACACAGCTGGCGGTCGACTCCTTGTGGGGAGTCGACCGCCAGCTGTGTTGTTTGAAAATATCTGAAACTTCGTTAAATCTTGTTTGCCGCTTCTTTGAGAACTGAGCGCAGGATCGATTCGATCTGATCAAATTCTGGTTGCGCGATGGTCAGTGGTGGAGCCAGCTGAATCACCGGATCACCACGATCATCTGCGCGGCAATATAGCCCGGCTTCCCACAGTGCAGGGGAGAGGTACTGACGTAGCAACCTTTCGGATTCATCATCGTTAAAGGTTTCCTTGGTTTTCTTGTCTTTGACCAGTTCAATGCCATAGAAGTAGCCGGCCCCGCGCACGTCGCCCACGATATCGAGATCCTTGAGCTTATCCAGCGTCGTTTTGAAGTTATCGGCATTGTTCTTGACGTTGTCGTTGAGCCCCTCGCGCTCAAAAATATCAAGATTCGCCATCGCCACCGCCGCGGCCACTGGATGACCACCAAAGGTATAACCATGGTAAAAAGTGGTGTCGCCCTTTTTGAATGGTTCAAAGAGCTTGTCTGAAACCACCATCACACCCAATGGAACGTACCCACTGGTCAGTGCCTTGGCCGAGGTGATGATATCCGGGACGTAACCGAAGTCGTTACAAGCGAACATCGAACCGATGCGGCCAAAGGCGCAAATAGTCTCATCGGAGACGAGCAGGACATCGTACTCATCACAGATCTCACGGACGCGATCAAAGTAGCCAGGAGGCGGTGGGAAACAGCCACCGGAATTCTGAACGGGTTCCAAGAACACCGCAGCGACGGTATCGGCGCCTTCAAATTCAATGGCCTCACGAATTCGCTCCGCAGCCCAAAGCCCGAAGTCTTTCTCGTTCTCGGCAAACATTTCCGGGGCCCGGTAAAAGTTAGTGTTTGGAACTCTAAAGGTTCCCGGAACCAGTGGCTCAAAGGGAGTCTTCATATCCGGCAGGGAAGTAATCGCCAGAGCGCCCTGCGGTGTTCCGTGGTAGGCTAAGGCCCTGGAAATAACTTTAGTTTTTCCCGGGAAGCCCTTCATCTTAAAGTGCTGTTTGGCCAGTTTGAAAGCTGATTCAACAGCTTCACCGCCACCGGTGGTGAAGAAGACTCGGTTTAGATCTCCGGGAGCATAGTGCGCTAGTCGTTCGGCGAGATCAATTGCCGGTTCGTGGGCGTAAGACCACAGTGGCATGAAGGCCAATTTTTCTGCCTGTTTTGCTGCCGCTTCGGCTAGTTCCGCACGCCCGTGCCCGGCGTTAACAACAAAGAGCCCGGAGAGCCCATCGATATATTCTTTGCCTTGATCGTCATAGATCTTATGCCCGCTGCCGCGGGAAATAATTGGTACGGTCCCACCATCGTGAAGACCTGAGTGGCGTGCCATGTGCATCCAAAGATGGTCGCGGGCAGCTTGCTGTCGATCGGTACCGCGTGGAGTTTGACTCATCGTGTTCCCCAGTTGTATTCCTGTTTTTTCAGTGAAAGATACGTGTATGTATTAGTGCTGACAACGCCTTCGGTGCCGCGAATTTTACTGATTACTCGCAAGAGGTCCTCGTCGCTGGTGCAAATTACTTCGGCCAAGATGTCGGCGCTTCCCGCGGTCACTACGCAGTAATCCACTTCGGGTACTTCTGCGATTCGATCTGCCGTGGCGTTGATGTCACTTGAGGCGATAATTCCGATCATTGCCTGCCGGGTGAATCCCAGCTCCAATGGATTGGTTACCGCAACGATCTGCATGGCTCGACTGTCCACCAATTTCTGCACGCGCTGACGCACCGCGGCCTCGCTGAGGCCCACTGCTTTGCCGATGGCTGCATAGGAGCGTCGTCCATCCTCTTGCAGTTGCTCGATGATTTCTTTAGAAATTTCATCGATGGTCGCCGCTATGTGGTTATGCGGTGGCATGGTCATTCGTTATCGACCTCCCGGGTCTTTCGATGCGTAGTCGCCACCCAAAAACTGCCGGCGTTTTGGGTATAGCACCGACCATACATCTACTGATCCAGTTGCGAAAGGGGCAATTTTTATTGTTTCCAGCATTAGAAACACAGATTTAACATTGATACTTGCGTAAATCCCTTGTTTCGATGGCGAAGAGCTGACATTATGAACGTCATTGATATCTTGTGTGGCGCGTCACAGCCGCCAAGCTGTTTGAGCCCTCAAAGTTAGGACGGAATCATGTCTCCCCAGCGACGACAACTACCTGAAGATCCACAGATCCGTGCACTGGTCCAAGCGATGAGCCAGCGCTCAATGACACGCCGCGGAGTTTTGGGGGCCGCTGGCGCTCTGGGTCTGGGTGGGCTGTTGGCAGCTTGCGGAACCGGCGGCAAAAGTGGCGGGAGTTCAGCATCAGCAGTCAGCGTCAAAGATATTTCCGCTACCGATCCAACCGTGAACTGGGCGAACTGGACGCTGTACCTTGACTATGACGAGAAGAGCAAAGGTTATCCGACTCTTGACCAGTTCAAAGAGAAGACCGGTATCAGCGTTAACTACGTTGAAGACATTGATGGCAACGACACCTACTACGGCAAAGTCCAAGGGCAGCTCAAAGCGGGTCAAGATATTGGCCAGGACCTCATCACGCTCACCGACTGGATGGCCGGGCGCATCATTCGTCAGGGCTACACCCAAGAACTTGACCACGCAAACATCCCGAACCTCGCCAATCTTCTGCCTGATCTGAAAGATGTCGATTTTGACCCAGGCCGCAAGAACTCTGTCACCTGGCAGACCGGCTACGCCGGAATCGCTTGGAACAAAAAGAAGTTCCCTAAGGGGCTGAAAAATGTTTCAGACCTTTGGGACCCAGCACTCAAGGGGCGGGTCACCGTGCTTGACGAAATGCGCGACACCATGGGGTTGCTGATGCTTGACCATGGGGTAGATATCACCGGCCAATGGGGCGAGAACGAATTCGGTACCGCCCTTGAAGACCTGCGCAAGAACATTGGAAATGGTCAGATTCGTCAGGTCAAGGGCAACTCGTACAAGTCAGATTTCATCTCTGGCGATGCCATCGCAGGCATTGTCTGGTCCGGAGACATAGTGCAGATGAACTTTGAAAATGATGACCAATGGGAATTTGCCATTCCCGAGGCTGGCGGCACGCTGTGGAGCGATAACTTGATGGTTCCTATCGCATCTCCACGTAAAGCTAACGCCGAGAAGCTGATGAATTTTTACTATGAGCCAAAGGTAGCTGCCGAGGTAGCCGCCTATGTGAACTTTATTTGTCCCGTCACCGGAGCCAAAGAAGAGATGGAAAAAATTGATCCGAGCCTGATGGATAACCCACTAATTTTCCCAACCGAAGAAGACCTCAGTCATGCTCATGTCTTTCGAGCCTTGGACGCGGAAGAAGAAACTACCCTCGGTAGCGAATTCCAAAGTGCGATTGGAGCCTAAGGATATATGTCACGTCAACGTGCGCTGAACGATCAACGGATGAAACTCTCCCAAGCTATTGGGCAAGCTCAGGCGAGCCGGCGAGGGGTACTCGCCGGCGCTGCCGGCTTGGCACTAGCTGGATTACTCACTGCGTGCGGCACTAAGGGTGCAAGTAGTTCCTCCGCGGCTTCATTAGCTCCCGCGGCAGATCTTTCTGACACCGAAAAACTTGTCCGTTGGGCCAACTGGACTCTGTATTTGGACTATGACGACAAGGCAAAAAACTACCCAACCTTGCAGCAATTCAAGAAGTCCTCTGGTTTGGATGTGAAGTACGTCGAAGACATCGACTCCAACGATTCTTACTACGGCAAGGTGCAATCTCAGTTGGCGGACGGACAAGATATCGGTCAGGACCTGATCGTGCTGACCGACTGGATGACCGAGCGTGTGATGCGTCTGGGATACGCACAGGAACTAGACCACGCAAATATTCCAAATATCAAAAATCTGCTCCCCGAGTTGAAAGATGTGCGCTTTGATCCGGGACGTACGAAATCACTGACCTGGCAATCGGGTTACACCGGATTGGTGTGGAACAAGGAAGCATTCCCCAAAGGACTACGCAACGTCGAAGACCTCTGGAGTCCAGAGCTTAAGGGACGGGTGACGCTTCTGGATGAAATGCGTGACACGATTCCGATCCTCCTGCTTGATCAAGGCATAGATATCGCCGGTCAATGGGGGCAGGACGAATTCGCTGGAGCTCTAGAAGTACTCGATAAAAATATTCAGAACGGCCAAATCAGGCAGATCAAGGGCAACTCGTATAAGCAGGATCTTATTTCTGGCGATGCACTAGCCGGAATTGCCTACTCGGGGGACATCACGCAGCTGAACTATGAAGAGGGCAATAAGTGGGAGTTCATCATGCCTGAGCGTGGTGGATTGATTTGGTCAGATAACTTCACTGTTCCCATTGGAGCAACGCATAAGAAAAACGCGGAGAAGCTGATGGACTTCTATTACCAGCCAGATGTGGCCGCAGAAGTCGCTGCCTACGTGAACTATCTGTGCCCCGTGGTAGGCGCACAGCAAGAGATGGAAAAAATTGACCCGGACCTAGTCAATGATCCGTTGATCTTCCCTACCGCAGAATTCTTGAACAATGCAAGCACCGAACGAGAACTGAGCGTGGAGGAAGAAAATGACTTCCAAAACCAGTTCCAAGAAGTAATTGGGGTATAGAACGTGATGAGTACCAACACCGCAGAAACATCCCGGAAACCCACGGTCCCGCCGCGCAGCGAAGGTGCGGACCTAGAACTTAAGGGCATTACCAAGCGCTTTGCTGAGTTCATTGCAGTGAAAGACCTTGACCTCACCGTCCCTTCGGGAACATTTTTTGCCTTATTGGGACCGTCAGGTTGTGGTAAATCGACCACCCTTCGAATGATCGCCGGATTGGATGCGCCCAGCGAAGGAGAAATTCTTATCGGGGGTAAGAACGTCACTTCGTTGCCCAGCCATCAGCGTGAAGTGAATACCGTCTTTCAGTCCTACGCTTTGTTCCCGCATATGACGGTGCTGGAAAATGTGGCCTTTGGACTGAAACGGAAAAAAGACAAGCAAGCCATGGAAAAGGCCCGGGAAGGTCTAAAAATGGTGGAGCTTGATCACCTCGCTAACCGGCGTCCCGAGCAGCTTTCAGGCGGCCAGCAACAGCGCGTCGCATTGGCTAGGGCACTAGTTAACCGTCCTCAGGTGCTGTTGCTTGACGAGCCTCTCGGTGCATTGGATATGAAATTGCGCCGGCAGATGCAATTTGAACTCAAAGCGATTCAAACCGAGGTCGGATTGACCTTTATCCACGTCACACACGACCAAGAAGAAGCCATGACCATGGCTGATGTTGTTGCGGTGATGAATGAAGGACGCATCGAACAGATGGGTGCACCGCGTGATCTGTACGAATTGCCGAAGACCGCCTTTGTGGCGAACTTCTTAGGCAAATCAAATCTCATGCGCGCTCAGGTTGTGGGTCAACAAGAAGGACTCATCGAAGCACAAACCGCCGGTTGCAAGGTTTTGATTCCCGTTGAACGGGCTGTGCAACATGAGGGCGACATCGTCATTGGTGTGCGCCCGGAAAAACTTCACCTACATCGTGAGGCTCCCCAAGAATCAACGGGATACAACGAGTTGAGCGGTCAGGTCATTGATGTGTCGTTTACCGGAACCACCACCGAATACCTGATCGAGGTGCCAGGCATTGGGCGGATCGGAACCTTCTCGCAGAACCGTGGGCAACAACCTGCCCAAATGGGGGATACGGTGTACCTGTCTTGGGACAGCGCTCACTCCTTCGGACTGGCCGGTGACGAGGTAGTTGACGCCGGGGTGGATCAGACATGAGCAAAATGGTGATGACCAATAAGGGGAAAATCGCCGATCTACGTAGCGCGGACGAAATTAAGGCAGAACGACGCAAGGGACGTACCGGGGTATACCTCGTGGTCCCAGGCATGTTGGTCCTCTTCCTGTTCTTTGCCCTTCCGGTGATCGTGCTGTTGTCGATGTCCTTGTACGCCAGACCCGAAGGCGCGGAGATTGGCGAATTTGTTCCTGCCCTAGAATTTGGCAACTATGTCACGGTGCTTAGCGCTTACTGGTCCGAGCTGGTGCGTTCCTTTGGCTTCGCGCTGATTGCCACGGTGCTGGCCTTACTTATTGGCTACCCCATGGCTTATCTAGTCGCGGTACGTTTACGCCAGCATGGCCTGCTTCAAGGCATTTTGCTGGTGCTGCTGATTGCACCATTCTTCTCTAGCTTCATTCTGCGCACCCAAGCGTGGAAGCAAATCCTGGCCGATGAAGGATGGGTGGCACAAACCTTAAAGCTTATTGCGGTGCTTCCCGCCGATGGACATCTGACGGCAACACCCTTCGCGGTGGTAGCGGGCCTGACATATAACTTTTTGCCCTTTATGGTGCTACCGATTTACGCGAACCTCGGCCGTCTAGACACCAGACTTTTAGAGGCCTCGGGGGATTTATACGCCAGCCCGGTGACATCATTTTTCAAAGTGACCCTGCCACTGTCTGCCCCCGGAGTTTTTGCCGGGACGTTGCTGACCTTCATTCCGGCGGCCGGTGACTACGTGAACGCCGCGCTGTTGGGCAACAACCGAAACACGACAATGATCGGACAGGTAATCGATTCAAGATTCTTTAAGGTCATCGACTACCCGGGCGCCGCAGCGCTGAGTTTCGTTTTGATGCTGTCCATCCTGATACTCGTCACCCTCTATATCAGGCGTTTCGGTACCAAGGAATTGATGTAGGAGCCAATGATGAAACAAAAAATAGGGCGCTGGATCATTCCTGCCATCGGTGGACTGGCCTTCGTCTACCTGCTGGTACCTATCGCGTATATCTTCGTGTTCTCCTTCAACGACGCCGGGCGCACAAACCTTGAATGGCGTGGATTCACCTTCGAGAATTGGCAAAACCCCTGTGGTGCGCCGGCCGTCTGTGAGTCTTTGGTCAATTCCTTGCAGGTGGGTGTGGTGGCGACCATCGTGTCTACTGCCTTAGGTACCTGTATTGCCATCGGGTTGGTGCGGTACAAATTCCGTTTTCGTAAGCTGACCGACGTTCTCATTATTCTTCCGCTGGCCACCCCTGAGGTGGTACTTGGAGCCTCGTTACTGGCTCAGTTCCTGAATTTGGGGTGGGAACTGGGGTACACCACGATTGTGATCGCGCATATCGTGTTCTGTATGTCTTTTGTGATTGTGACCGTGCGAGCACGTGTTTCGTCACTTGACCCACGCTTAGAAGAGGCTGCGGCTGACCTATATTCCACTCCGCGAGCGGCATTCTGGAAGATTACCTTCCCCTTGCTAGTGCCTGGGATTGTGGCGGCCGCATTGTTGTCATTCGCTATGAGTTTTGATGACTTCATCATTACTAACTTCAACTCCGGCACCTTCCAGACGTTCCCGAAGTTCATCTACGTTGCCGCGACCCGCGGTATCCCGGCCCAAGCAAACGTCATTGGTTCGGCAATGTTCATCGCTGCCTTGCTGGTAGTTATTGTCGGACAGGTGATGGCTTACCGACGGCGCAAGCGGTTAGCCGAGGGATAACACCCGTTGATGACAAGACACGACCCGTTGGCCCACTAAGTTACTCAGGCCGACGGGTCTTTTCTTGTGTCACGGGCTAACCCGGTGTCCACGTTTCTGGTGGAAGGCAGTCAAATGGACGAATCTCTCAATGAGGACAAGTAAAACACCTGTCGGTGGCTCAGGATCCTTTTACCGACAGCGACTCCTTTGGGGCTATCGCCACGGAACCTAGTGCATAAATTACCCAACTGCGCATACTTAATGGGTTTGAGCCGAGAAAAATAGGGCGCGACAGGGTAGCATTCTAGCGATTAGAGTATTCCCACGAGGCAATGCGACTAACTGCCAGTGCGGTAGCGAAGAATGGTGTGAAATTACATGAGTGAACAAGTCGACTGGCTAACTGCCGAAGAACGAACGGCCTGGCTGGGACTGAACACGGTAATGTCTTTGCTCCCTGCAGCTTTAGACTCGGACCTCCAAGGTCTCGAAGGAATTACACTCTTCGACTATCACATGCTGGCGATGCTCTCTGAGGCACCAGAGCGTGAGTTAACCATGACGGATCTTGCCGCGCGCACCAGCGCTTCGTTGTCGCGTCTGTCACATGTGGTGAAGAAATTGGAGAAGCGCGGATGGGTGATTCGCTCACAGTCCGCCGGAGATGCGCGTGTGAAGATCGCCTCATTAACGAAGCAGGGTTGGGATGCGGTGGTCAAGATGGCGCCACATCACGTGAAAACCGTGCGCTCACTTCTTCTTGAATCCCTAGATGACAAGGATATTAAGGATCTAGCGAGAATTTCTCGCAAGGTCGTTAAGGTTTTGGACGAGGATCACTGGGTTCTGGACGAGCCGACCTCCGATTTGGCTCTCTGAGCAATCCCAGATATTCTTATAACGCGTTAATCGCGTGTTTCGTTGTGCCGCCATGATGGTGGAACAGCAGGTACGCGTAGCCCGTAATACCGAATATCGTAACCACCTGAGTACGGGGAATTGCTCAACCGGTTACGAAGTTCACCGACTTACATACTTTAAGGCTCTTCGGTTGGTTCTCACCCAGCCTGGTTACCTTCCTAGTGTGCAGTATTAACGGTGTTTCACTGGTTGGCGGGGCTCATAACGCACTAAGTGGTGTCGTTATTTCGGTAAGGACACTGCGCGCGAGAACCGCCGAATTTTACTACTAACTAACTAAGGAGTGATCATGGCAGCTGTTTGCCAGGTAACCGGTACTACTCCGGCCTTCGGACATAGCATCTCCCACTCGCACCGTCGCAATAAGCGTCGATTCGATCCGAACATCCAGAAGAAGCGCTACTGGGTTCCATCCCTGCGCCGCAACGTGACCTTGACCCTTTCGGTTAAGGGCATCAAGCTCATTGATGTTCGCGGTATCGATGCTGTTGTGACCGATCTACTTGCGAAGGGTGTGAAGCTCTAATATGGCAAAGAAGGATAAGGACGTACGTCCTATCATCAAGCTGAAGTCGACCGCCGGTACCGGATTCACTTACGTGACCCGCAAGAATCGTCGTAACGACCCAGACCGTATGGTTCTGAAGAAATACGACCCTGTTGTCCGTAAGCACGTTGAATTCCGAGAGGAGCGCTAAGACATGGCCAAGAAGTCCAAGATCGCAAAGAACGAACAGCGCAAGGTCATCGTCGAGCGTTACGCTGAAAAGCGCCTCGAACTGAAGAAGACCTTGGTTGACCCGAACGCAACCGACGAAGCCCGCGAGGCTGCACGTCTGGGTCTGCAGAAGCTTCCACGCGATGCTTCGCCGATCCGCGTCCGCAACCGCGACTCGATCGACGGTCGCCCACGTGGTACCTTCCAGAAGTTCGGTATCTCCCGTGTTCGCTTCCGCGACATGGCACACCGTGGTGAGCTTCCGGGCATCACCAAGTCTTCCTGGTAAGCCTCAAAGTCTTCAGACTTTAGCTTTCTAGTACGAATGCCGTCTCAACCCCTCGGGGATTGAGACGGCATTCGTCGCTTAAGCGGGGAACTACTTTCGCCGGGTCCACCAGCGACGCTTGGGTTCTATCGTTCTCTCCACAGGCGGCTGAACCCGGGTACCGCGGCGTTCGCGCCACGCTTGCAGCTCGTCATCTATATTGCGCAACTTGGTGATGACCGGGGGACCGCCAAGCAGCTGACGGCGTGCCTCGACAATACGCTGGTTAAAGTCGCTCAGATGTGCACGGACCGTTGCGGCCGTGGGTAAAGCATCCAATGTCTGCTCAAGTTGCTGATCTTCCACCCGCAAGGTCAAAGCCGGCGGGCCTAATCCGGTGAGCTGTTCGCGGCGCATCATTGATTTCAGCCACCAGTCCGGATCATCGGTGGACGTAAGATGATCAATGTTTTGACCGGACAGCGCAAGATTATCGAAGTCTCCCCGGGCGAAGGCTTCATCTAAGACGGTATTGGCTACTTCCCAAGCTTCGTCTTGTGCGTGGAACTGCAACGGTGTGCGCGGTGGACCACTCACGCTGGGCCGACCGGTCTTCTGCGCATATTCGTCCACCGGGACAGGTGCTTGGGGCTCGCTAGCTAACTTATACCTAGCAGCTTTCAACGCTGCCTGATGAGCCGAGTCCTCCGGTAACTTCTCCACCCTTCCATACTGGCACCACCACAACCATCTGGGCAACAGGCGATGAACTGCTCTTCAAGGGAAATGAGCACGCGTTGCGTGGGCCGAGCATAGTAGCGTTGAACTATGAACACTGAAGCCCGTGTTGGAGCCCTTGACCTCTTAGGCTACGGATCCCCGTACCCTAACGTGTACAGCAACCGCGCCAGATGGGCCGGACTCGGCGAGGGGAAAACTGCGGTCGTCACCGGCGCCAATGCTGGTTTGGGGTTTTTCACTAGCCTTGCTCTAGCTGCAAGTGGTGCCCATGTCGTGCTAGCTTGCCGTAACGAGGCCAAAGCAGCTCGCGCGATTCAGGCTATTCAACGCAAAGTGCCCAATGCAGAACTCGAATATTTACCTTTTGACTCGGCCTCGCTGGAATCTGCCAGTGCGCTGGGCCAAGTGCTACGCCACCGAGAGATAGATGTCCTCATCGCTAATGCGGGGATTATCCGTAGCCCAGAAACGCGAACTGCCGGAAGTCTAGGGTATGAGCTGACCCTGGCCACAAACTTCCTTGGACACGCCCGGTTGGCCGGTGAACTTGCCGAAACTTTCCGTACCCGCCCCATGAAATTTATTGGGTTGGGCTCCATCTCAACGAACATGCTGAAAAGTAACCCTGAAGATTTGTCGCTTACCGGAAGATATCATCCCTACCGCGCCTACGCGCAGTCTAAAGCGGCGCTACAGTCTTTCACCTTGGCCTTGGATCATCGGCTAAAGCAGCTTTCTTGGCCGTCACGTTCCATTGCGGTACACCCTGGTTATTCAATTTCGGGGCTTACCACACAGGTGCCGGGAATCAACGAACCGGCCTACCTCAAGCGCTTTCAAGGCCAACTTCAGGCGAGTTTCGCGCAGGGCAAACACGAAGGCGCCGTCAACATTGTGGAAGCGGCGTTGAACCGTGGCGTCGAGCAGAGCCCTCGGGGAACCTACATTGGTCCAAAATTTCTTTCAAAAGGCGAATCTGTACTAGCCAGACCCGCAAAAATAACTCGGCAGAAGCGACTTATGGACCCTGTATGGAAAGTTTTTGTTGAAGCAAATCATGGGGTTGATCCGTTCAGAATTTGAGCCACCGTGAACTTTCACACCTCGAAAGATCGCTGATTTTCATCAAAAACCGCGGAACTGTGCGCTTATCGTCGGTAATTGCTGGTAAGTTCTCTCAAGTAAGCCCGTGCGAGCGTGCGGCATCCAAATCCCGAACGGGGTGAGGATCACTAGTCCAGGAGGACCACACATTGGCTATGAACCGTAGCGAACTTGTTGCCGCTGTTGCAGCTAAGACCGAAAACTCCCAGGTTGCCGTCAACGGTGTACTGGATGCTGTTTTCGAGGTATTCGTTGACCAGATTTCCCAGGGCGAGAAGGTTTCGATCCCAGGTTGGTTGGCAGTGGAGCGCACCGATCGTGCAGCACGCACCGGCCGTAACCCACAGACCGGCGAAGCTATCCAGATTCCAGCTGGCCACTCGGTCAAGCTGACCGCTGGTTCGAAGCTGAAGGCTGCTGTCGCCAAGAAGTAAGGCCACAGCGCAATTATGCGTTGCGAAGACCCGTTACCCGAATTCTGTTCGCGGTAGCGGGTCTTTGTCGTTAAGTACCATTTTCTTAGTATTTGTCTCCCTTGAGCATCAAAAACCGACCGTCTAACGTGTAGAACCGCAAAATGTTGAGAAAATCCCGGGAATTCGCACGTTTTCGCGCGTTTTTGGGGCAAAGGTTTGATATGTTCTCACTGGTAAGTCCGTGCGACCGCGCGGCGTCCGTGGCTCTGTCGGGTCATGGATCACTAGTCCAGGAGGACCACACATTGGCTATGAACCGTAGCGAACTTGTTGCCGCAGTAGCAGCTAAGACCGAAAACTCCCAGGTTGCTGTCAACGGTGTGCTTGACGCCCTGTTCGAAGTTTTCGTTGACCAGATTTCCCAGGGCGAGAAGGTTTCGATCCCAGGTTGGTTGGCAGTGGAGCGCACCGATCGTGCAGCACGCACCGGCCGTAACCCACAGACCGGCGAAGCTATCCAGATTCCAGCTGGCCACTCGGTCAAGCTGACCGCTGGTTCGAAGCTGAAGGCTGCTGTTTCAAAGAAGTAGTCCCCAGACATTTGGCAGGGGCCCGATTCTCGAAAGAGAATCGGGCTTTTGTTGTCTTAGGACATAGCGAATCAGTAGCGCGTTGAGGCAATCTTCTACCTAGCGTAGAATCAAAGCTTAGGTAGCAAAATAACGACTGAATGGTAGATCTTCGTGTCCAAGGACTTCGGCCCCACCCGCGTACTGCGTGGTTGGCTAGCTGCAAGCCTCTGCACTTGGACAGCATTCGCCGCACACGCGCATAGCGCACCGACTCGGGCTTCGCTCGTGGTGATGGTCCTGATTACCTGTGTTTCTGCCGTCATCGCCACCGCTATGGTGGGCAAAAAATTCTCTTTACTCAGCACGAGTCTGGTCGTTTTGCTCAGCCAAGGCCTCTATCACCTAGGGCTTTCGGTGATGACACACCACAGTGTGGATGTCGTGGCTACTCAAGGATCAACGTCAGGACATCAGCATGGAGACATGTTGGTGGGAAACATTGCCTCGCATTACAGCGCCGTGCAATCAGAATCAATGCTCTACGCGCACGTACTTGCAGCGCTAACCAGCATCTTGGTGCTGCGTGTGGGCGAACAGCTACTATCCATCGTGTGGGCGTCCCTGACATTGAGCGCTGTGCGCCACGTCTTGGTCCTTGCCACGCAGATGGTTCCGGAATTCCCGAAGGCCCCGGCAAATTTTGTCACTCCGGTGTTGAACCACCTTTCGGTGTTCTTGCGGCTCCCTGCGCGGCGGGGCCCACCTTCCAACGTATTGAATCTTTTCGCTTAAAACGACTCAATACACTCCGATTGTGCACCCCCGGTACATGATCATTTGGAAGGAATATTTTGAACTCCCTTGCTCTACAGCACTCCCGCACACTTTTGGCCCGGCTTTCAGCGGCCATTTTGATAGCCCTCGTCGCTGTCTTTAGCAGCGTCAGCGCAGCTTCGGCACATGACGAGCTGATCTCCTCAGACCCGGCCGCTGGCTCGACAGTGACTAAATCTCCCGAAAAGATCGAATTGGATTTCTCCGGTGAACTGCAGCAGCTCGCTGGTGCAGACACTTCCGTGGTGGCCTTGAGCGCCGAAGACGGCACCAAGCTGGCCAGCGAAGTGACTACCAAGGGCAAGAACGTCACCGTAGTACCGGAGAAAAAACTTGCTTCGGGAACGTACAAGCTTGTTTACCGCGTGGTCTCCTCAGATGGACACCCAATCGAAGAGAGCTTCAACTTCACCGTCAAACTGCCGGTAGCTGCCAGCGCAACGCCCAATGATTCGGTCACCAATGCACCGGCACCGTCGGCACCAGCCGAACAAAACAACGAACCAATTCAGCAGCTCGGATCCCAGATTAGCCCGGTCATTTGGGTCATCGTTGGCATTGCAATCCTCGGTGCAGCAATCGCCGTGCTGGTGAAGTTCACTCGCCAGAATAAGTAGGCGCTTGCGCCCACCGCGCATTACTACCAACTCCACAACATTTCTTCGCAAGGCGACGGATGCCGGTAATACCGGTTGCCCGAGCGCATGACTTCACATGCCCAATTCACCGGAGGAAACCTCGGCCTTGCGAGCGAGCGAAAGCTGACAGAGCAATGAAAAATTTCAAATTCGCCACCACCCTGACCATTTGCGCAGCAGTCTTGTTGAGCGGTTGTGCCCAAAACACGGATGCAGTCACTCCTGCTGGAGCCAGCGAGCAAGTACAGAGCACTCAAGCAGAGAATCTTCGCACCAATGAAACCTGGGCGAAAGCAGCAGAAAAGGGCATGAGCGCTGCCTTCGGAACGCTGCACAATGCAGGGGAATCAAAGCTTGAACTTGAACGCGTCACAGACCTGAGCGCCAATACCGTGATTGAAATTCATGACACCGAAGGTCAAGGTACTAAGGCTGCGATGAAGCAACACGAAGGCGCCCTGCTCATCAATCCGGGTGAAGACGTAGTCCTGGCGCCTGGCGGAACGCACTTTATGTTCATGGATCTAAAGAGTCCTCTCGTCGCGTCACAAACCTCGACCTTGCAATTGGAATTCAGTGACGGAAGCAAAACCCAAGTGCAATTCCCTATTCGTAACTTCAGCGGCGCCAACGAAAGTTACCACGGCTCCGCGGACGAACACGAAGATCACGGGAGTCACTAAGTGACCAGCGCAAATCTCCACCCCTCACGCAGGGTGATTCTCGGAGGTTCCGCGGCGGCCGCCTTGGGCGGAGTCTTTGCCGGATTTGGTGTCGGCAGGGCCACTGCCGATGAAATACCTGAAGCCTTAGCCGTGGAAAACCCGCACACACAATTCGCTGCATTCCACGGTAAATATCAGGCGGGAATTCTCACCGAACCACAAGCTCACGCGGTTTTCCTGGGTAGCAATGTTCACTTCGATGGGCTCAAAAAGTCCGAACGAATCGAAAAGATTCGTTCGATACTGCAAATGCTCAGTTCGGATATTGAACGCTTAGTCTCCGGCAGGGGAGTGCTTGCAGATACTGAGCCAGAAATGTCTCACGCGGCGGCACAACTCACGGTGACCGTGGGTCTGGGGCCGGTGATACTCGATCTTTTAGGGCAGAGCGCGGCAGAGGTCGGCGCGTTGCCGCCATTTACTGGTGAAAAGCTTGACCCGCGGTACGGACAGAGTGATCTGATAATTCAGTGTTGTGCGCAGGACCCCACAGTCCTACATCATGCGGTGCGTGCCTTGCGCAAAAATCTGCGGGGCATTACCGAAGAACTGTTTACCCAGACTGGTTTCACCCATGCGGCGCAGACCGTGCGAGAAGGTCAAGGTTTTCGCAATCTCTTTGGACAACTCGATGGGACGAATAATCCCACCGGCCAAGCGCGTGAACTTGCGGTGTTTGGTGATGATCAGGACCCAAGCTGGAGCCCAGCGGGCACCGTCTTGGTGCTGCGTCGCATCGAAATGAACCTGGATAAATGGGATGAAGTGGACCGGACCGGACGAGACTTTGCGCTCGGACGGCGGCAAAGTGATGGATCTCCGCTGTCTGGTGATTCGCTCAGCGACCCGGTGGACCTACAGGCAGTGAACGCTATGGGTTTACCGGCCATCGCCGCGCACGCGCATGTTGCTAGGGCCAAACCTTCCAGCGGTGCCGAGGTCCTGTGGCGACGCGGGTACAACTATCACGCGGAGAATGGTTCGGGGCTCATCTTTGCGTCCTATCAGCGAGATCCACGTACCAGTTTCATTCCGGTGCAGCAGCGGTTAGCTCAGCTTGATGCGCTCAACGAGTGGACTACACATGTGGGCTCGGCTATCTATGCGATCCTGCCCGGAGTCCGCGAAGGAGAGTACTTGGGAGAGTTCTTATTCACCGCTAGTACTTAGCCGCACGTAGCAATGTGGTGAGGCGGTGTGAGATGCACCGCCTCACCATAGGAAAAGCCCTACCCGATTAATCCCGGGGTAAATGCAAGTGAGATGATGGAGAGGTTATGGCCACTCAAATACCAAAGCCACCGGCTCAAGCCACGGCGCCGCAGAAACTCTCCATTTCGCGCTACCTGATTCTGGCGATCCCTGTAATGGCGATCGTTTTTCTTAGTGCAGCGCTCTTCACCGGTATTGCGGTTCCCAGTGAGCTAGCTGACCCCGGGGCATTTGTGCGGTGGGCTTTGCCAATATCTCGCGCAATTCATCACAGTGCCATGGCTATCACCGTGGCGGCACTGATATTTGCGGCGGTCATACTTCCCCGGACTACAAAAGTTCGGCGTGCCAGCGCGGATGATGGGCGAATTGAGGTCGGGCAGAGTCACCCGGCTTTCACTCGTGCCATGAATATCGCTGCCGGCGCCGGAATGGTGTGGACGCTTGCCGCGGCTACCGTCTTGCTATTGACCTTCTGGGATCTGGCCGGTGTGCCAATGAACCTAGACCCAAGCTACACCGCAGCGATCCTCGACTATATTCTGCAGCTTGCCACCGGCCGGGCATGGGCATGGATGATCGTTATCGCGGCGATCACCAGCTCCTTAGCGTTGGCGCTACGTTCGCACACAGGAGTGGGACTTGCCGCGGTGTTCTCGCTGTTCGGCATAATTCCCATGGCATTTATCGGGCACGCAGCCGGCGGAGACGACCACTACGGTGCGGTGAACTCCATAGCCTTACACCTGGTAGCAGTGGTTATTTGGTTCGGTGGCATTGTCGTCTTGGCTTTGCTCTCTCCAACGCTGTCCAGTAAAGCGCCCGGCCGATATGAGACACGACCGGTACTTGCTGGCGTAGTACTCAGCCGTTTTTCAGCCCTGGCAACGTTCGCCATCATCTTGATGGCAGGATCCGGGCTCGCCTCAGCCACGATCCGGATTACCGAATTTGATCAGTGGTTCTCCAAATATGGCCTCGTTGTTATTGCCAAGGTCATCTTGACCTTAGCGCTTGGCTTCCTAGGGCTTATGCATCGCCGACAGGTCATTCCGCAATTGCTGGCAGGTAAGTTCACCGCGCTAGCCGCCGCATGGCGGATCGTGACAGCTGAACTAATTCTGATGGGCGCGACCATGTCATTGGCGACGGTGCTGGCGCGTACCGCACCACCAACCGATGATCAGCCGCCAGCGGATGCAACCCCTGCTCGTTTGCTGACAGGCTATGAACTACCACCAGCGCCGAACACCGCAAGCTGGTTCACCGTCTGGCGGTGGGACTGGTTATGGGTCGCAATCTGCTTCTTCTTGCTGGCACTGTATGTGTGGGCCTTTATTATTCTGCGCCGTCGCGGGGACAAACCAAGTTTCCCTCGGCTGTTTAGCTGGATTATCGGCTTAGTGGTGCTCTTCTACATCACCAGCGGTGCCCTGTCCGTCTACGGCAAGGTGCAGTTCTCGGTGCACATGGTTGACCACATGTCATTGACCATGATTGCCCCGATTTTCTTGGTGCTAGGCACCCCGGTCACCTTGGCGCTGAAGGTCTTGGGTTCACGAACCGATGGAACCCGAGGACCGCGTGAATGGATCCTGTGGGCGGTGCATTCGAGGTATTCGGCGGTAGTCACCCATCCGATTTTCGCGGCCGTCATGTTCGCCGGATCAATTGTCGTTTTTTACTTCACCCCGATTCTCGAAATCGCCATGAAGTACCACGCGGGGCACGAATTGATGAACCTGCACTTCTTGCTGACCGGCTACATCTTCGCCTTGTCGCTGGTGGATGCCGACCCAATTCCCAAGCGTTACCCGTATCCGATGCGGCTGATTGTGTTGCTTGCTACCGTAGCTTTCCACGCGTTCTTCGGTGTAGCAATGATGGGCAGCGAAAACCTCTTGGCTCCGGACTGGTTCGGCAATATGGGGCGCACCTGGGGTGGCACGGCAATGGAAGACCAAGTTGTTGGTGCCGGCGCGATGTGGGCCATTGGCGAGGTGCCGACCCTGGTCCTAGCCATCCTCGTGGTGGTTTCGTGGCTACGACAGGACAAAAAGGACACCAAACGTTATGACCGTCAGGCAGAGCGTGATGGGGACGCCGAGCTGGAGGCCTATAACCAGATGTTTGCACAGATGAAACAGCAAGAAACTAAGGGAGAACACCGTGGCCGCTAAGCTATGGAAGCTAACGGCGGTTATGCTGGCCGGTGGGTTACTACTATCCTCGTGTACCGCACCAGAAACCGGTGGCGAGATGCCCGATGACCTAACTCATCAAAAGGCTACAGAGCAGCCCGCGGAGCCAAGCACACATAGCACGGCGCCGAGTAATACGGCAGAAGAAATGACGCGGGCACAATTTATCGCCTCGACCGGTTCGGTCATGGCGGCAACCTTAGGTTTCCCGAATTCACGTCAAATTTCGCCCGAGGAGCTCAAAGGCCTGGCGGTACCGCCTACTGACACCCTCAATGATGTCGTGGTGCTGCCCTCCCAGTGTTCAAAACCAGTCGAAGACCTGAATTGGTCACCGGCTCAAATGGGCACCGAAGCCGCTCGCACCGATTTCACCAACGAAGCGCAAAATATTGCGGGCTCTATCGAAGTGGCCAAGGTGACCAACCAGCAGAAGCTCGAAGATCATTACAAGACAGTGCTTGAAATTCGTACCGAGTGTAAAAGTGTGAAGCTCAATGGGCTGGATTTCACCGAAACATTGAAATTCTCCAGCCCCGGAATATCCGACGTTGACTCTCAGTTGTATTACACACGCACCGGGGACTCCGCGAACGCTCGCGAATCGCTGGTTCTTATGCAAAGCAAGGGCGACTACGTGGTCATGGTTTCGTTCATGTCCACCGTCTCTCTGGCCGAACAACAATTCAAAGAAGTGGCCAAGACCATCTTGGACACCGCCGTTTCACAGCTGTAACTGGCTTAGCATCGCTTCATACTCTTCGGCGGTGAAAGTCCAGTGGAGGATAATTAATACTTCACTGTCGCATTTAGATAGTGAAGTCGCCTTGAAAGGACCATCATGAGTGCAACTTCCGATTCAGTACGCGCAAACTACAAGGTGAGGGCCAGCGAGCTGTTGGGTCGCAACTGGTTGAACACCGGTGGCGAACAACTGAATCTCGAAGCTCTCCGTGGCAAGATTGTGCTCCTCGATTTTTGGACCTTCTGCTGCATTAACTGCCTTCACGTGTTGGACGAACTGCGTCCCCTTGAGGCAAAATACGCCGACGTGTTAGTGACCGTTGGCGTGCACTCCCCAAAGTTTGAGCACGAGGCAGACCCAGACGCACTGGCTGCCGCCGTGGAACGCTACGAAATTCACCACCCGGTACTTGACGATCCAGAGCTTGTCACCTGGCAGGCCTACGGCGCGCGCGCCTGGCCAACACTGGTGGTCTTGGATCCCGAAGGCTACATCGTGGCGCACCTCTCCGGTGAAGGCCATGCTCAGGGCCTGGGCTCACTAGTTGATGAACTAGTCGCCGAACACGAAGCCAAGGGCACCTTGCACCGTGGAAGCGGTCCCTACGTGGCGCCCGAAGCCCGCGAGGGAGACCTACGATTCCCCGGCAAAACCATCGCCTTGGCGAACGGTAATTTCCTGGTCGGCGACTCCGGTCACCACCGTTTGGTAGAACTAGGGAATGATCTGAGCACCGTGGTGCGCACCATCGGCGCCGGGGTTAAAGGTTATGCCGACGGAGATGCACAAAGCGCTCAGTTTAATGAACTGCAGGGTCTGACCGCACTGCCCACCGAGCTTGCCGCGAAGGTTGGCTACGACGTAATCGTTGCAGATACCGTCAACCACCGCTTGCGCTCGGTGAACCTGAGCACCGGCGAGGTAGGTACGCTAGCTGGCAACGGAGTGCAGCGTCTGCTGGATGCGGAAAACGCTCGCCAGGAACACCAGCCCACTGACTTGGGCACTGACTCGTTGAACGTTTCGTTGTCCTCACCGTGGGACGTGCTCTATCACCCATCGGGCAAGGTCATCATCGCGATGGCTGGAACCCACCAAATCTTCTCCTTTGACCCGCTGACCAGTGCCTTGCATGTGTACGCCGGTAGTGGATTAGAAGGTCTGTCCGATGGCGCACCATTGGAAGCATGGTTTGCCCAGCCTTCCGGGCTGACCTTGGACACCAATGATGATGTGTGGGTTGCCGATTCGGAGACCAGCGCTTTGCGTCGTTTGGAAATTGACGGGCACGGCGAGGTCATCAAGGTCCACACCGCCATTGGTGCAGGACTGTTCGACTTTGGTTTCCGCGATGGTGAAGCGGACCAGGCTCGCCTGCAGCACCCACTGGGTGTAACCGCACTGCCCGACGGTTCTATTGCTGTGGCAGATTCATACAACGGCGCCGTGCGCCGCTTTGATCCGGTGACGCAAATGGTTTCTACCCTGGCCAAGGGGCTGAAGGAACCGGCAGATGTATTGCTGGACGACTCGGTGGATGGCGCTCCGGTACTGCTGGTGGTGGAAACCAACACCCACCAACTGATCCGTATTCCGGTGCCTGCCGAAGCGCTGGTCGTCGACGAGGGCGCAAGCCAGACCCAACGTCCAAAGACTAAGGTGCAGGCCGGTCAGCACGAGATCGTGGTGCGCTTTGCGGCACCTAAGGGACAGAAACTCGATGACCGTTGGGGAGATCCCACGCAGTTGAAGATTTCGTCCAGTCCCGAAGAGCTGCTTCTTGACGGTGGTGGCACTTCTATTGGTTTGACCCGGACCTTGAAGCTAAACCCCGAGGTGAGCGTCGGCGTATTGCACATTACAGCCCGTGCCGCGGCCTGTGATGGGGAACCTGGCGGAGAAATTCCAGATCATGCAGCCTGCCACCTCTACCAGCAAGACTGGGGCATCCCGGTGGAGCTCGATGAGTCCGGAGATAACGAACTCTTGTTGGATCTTCGTGGAGTGAATTAGTCACAGTGGATCCCAGATCAAGGCGCGCTTTGCTTTGCGAAGCGCGCCTTGATCATTTAAAAACCAAGAAATTGAGGAAACCTCACCAATTTTATCCCAGGCAGTCGTTAGACTGGATGCCGACAGGAGGAGCCGAAACGGTACAGCATCGGCTAGCTAAGTAGTGGCAAACAGGATGTTCCGGGCACTAGAAGTTCCGAACTATCGGTTATGGGTCATTGGTGCACTTGTCTCTAATATCGGCACATGGATGCAGCGTGTGGCCCAGGACTGGTTGGTACTCACGGAGCTCACCGACCACGACGGGATAGCCACCGGAATCACCACCGGTTTACAGTTCCTGCCCATTCTGATTCTTGGACCTTACGCGGGGCTCATTGCCGATAGATATGACAAGCGCAAGATCTTGCTCGTCACTCAAACTTTCATGGGTTTGTGTGCGCTGGTCTTGGGAACCCTGGTCATTACCGGAACGGTGCAACTGTGGCATGTCTATGTGCTGGCCGCATTGCTGGGGGTGGGCTCGGCCTTTGACGCTCCAGCCCGGCAGGCATTTGTGTCCGAAATCGTGCCAGGAACGCACCTAACCAACGCCGTGGCGCTCAATAGCGCCAATTTCAACCTCGCCCGGTTGGCGGGGCCAGGCATCGCCGGCGCGGTGATTGCGTTGGTGGGAACCGGCCCAGCCTTCTTGCTCAACGGCTTGTCTTTCCTTGCGGTGCTCTTCTCCTTGAGCAGCATGAAAATCTCCGAACTGAGCCGCTCAACACCTGTCAGGAGAGCTAAAGGACAGGTACGCGAGGGGTTCAAATACGTGAAAAACCGCAAAGATCTCTTGCTGATCTTTGCGATGGCCTTTGTGATTGGCACCTTCGGACTGAACTTCCAATTGACCAACGCGATGATGGCCGCCGAAGTTTACGGTGTGGGTGCGGCAGAATACGGAATTCTGGGTAGCATCATGGCCATCGGCACCTTCGCCGGAGCTTTATTTGCGGCGCGCCGTTCCAGACCACGTTGGCGTTTTGTCATTGGTGGTGGCATTGCCTTTGGCGCCACGGCTTTATTGTCCGCAGTGATGCCGCACTACCTGCTTTTTGCCGCGAGTTTAGTGTTGGTGGGGCTTAGCTCGCTGACGTTCCTGAACAGTTGTAACACCATGGTGCAGACCTCGGTTCCACCAAAGTATCGCGCACGGGTCTTGGCGCTGTACCTGATGGTGGTGCAGGGCGGAACGCCGCTCGGGGCGCCTTTAGTGGGTTGGATCGCCGAACTGCTGGGGGTACGCGCTGCGGTTGCGTTCGGAGCCATA
Organism: Arthrobacter sp. MYb213; assembly: GCF_002979915.1. Classification (GTDB taxonomy): domain Bacteria; phylum Actinomycetota; class Actinomycetes; order Actinomycetales; family Micrococcaceae; genus Glutamicibacter. Next base: position 522,392 of record NZ_PCQA01000002.1, on the reverse strand, counting down.
CTCTCGTTGTTAGTCTCGGTGCTGGCGCTGATTATCTGGCAACGATTCCGCGCAGATGCTGTGCCCCTGAGAACACAGTTCAAAGAGATTATCTTGCCGCACCAACGGCGCGAGGGAACCGAAGATTAGTCTTCGGAGCCGGCTACGGGCACCACACTGACCTCGGAAGTGCTCGTGGTGAGCTGAGCGGTGAAAGAAAATTCATCGCTCACGGTTTTTTTCTCCAACGAACCGGTACGTAAATCTTGCTCGGTCAGCGACAACTTTGCGGTGACCTTCAACGGGCTAAGCACCCAGGCGCCGTTATAGTAATTAACCTCAATAGTCGGGTATTTCGCGATAGACCATTTGATAGTCTCCGGGTTCACCCGGGACGGTGTGTGATACGCAAACGGACACCCCGACGGCATGAGTACCTGCTGTGCCGCACATTTATCGAGGTATCCGCGGACCTTGGAATTGATCTGTGCGATAAATTCTTTGGTGGGCTGTGTCTTTAATGAAATTTCTACCGGCTTCTTGGCGGGGCCGGTGACGACTACACCACGGGTGTCGGCTTCGAAGTTCTTAGTGCTGAAGCTTGCGTCGGTAATCGAGGGGTAGAACACCGGCAAGGTGCTGACGCCCTTAACCAGTGGGATTTTTTGTCCGCTGACGGATACCTCATTGACCGTATTCGCTTTGACCTTGACCGTGGGTAGGGTTACCGGTTCGAAGGCCCACCGATCAAAAAATAACCAGGACTTTCCGGTACTGCGCAAGGTGTAGGTTGATTCCTTATCGACGCCGTCGGCCTTGTACTTGGCGACGACGGTGCGAATATCGGGATTATTCTCTGGTGTTTCGGCCTTTTGCGCCTCAAAATCTGTGATCCCAGCTTGGGTGCGCTTGAGCACTTCCCCGTCCAAGGCGACAGCGTCACCGGTCGGGACTTTGGCACCTAGCAGTCCAAGGGCTTCAGCGCCTTCGCCGGCCAGCAGATGCTGATGCAAGGACTGAACAGCGTGCTCGGCAGAAAACAGGGTGCGGTTAGCAACGATGGCGCTGGTGACTACCAACGCAGCGATGATGACGGCCGCGGTCGCCCAGCGCAGAGCAAGGCGTGGCACAGAGATACGAGATTTCATTATTAATCAGGCTAGCGGGTTTCGGTTCAGAGGTTGTAACTCAACGGCGACGTCGGCGGCGTTTTGTGCCGAACATTCCACGGAGCAATTCACGTCCAATGCTGTTTGCTGCATCGAGAGCAAAGTCCATCAGTGGGTTGACTTGATTGTTTGAAGATTTAGTCGGCTCTCGCGGAGGATTTGCGGGTTCCGATGAAGAATTTGTACGTGACGAAGATGGCGTAGCAGTGTTTACCGGTCCAGAGCCTGTGGCAGGCTGCGTATTTTGTGGCATCGTGCTCGGTTTGCCAAGAATTGAATCGGCAATCCGTTGCGCCTCGGCATCCACATCTTGTGGACCCGAAGAATTGGCCGCGCCGGGTGGGGCCTCCGTGGGTGCTTGAGCGTCCGGAGCAGTTTCGCCACTGAGCATCTCCATGGCCGAACGCCTATCCACGGCGGTTCCATATTTCGGTGCTAGTACAGAGCTTTGAATGAGTGCTGCTTGAGTTTCAGGTGCTGCCGGACCAATATGCGAGCCGGGTGAGGTGAGTTTAGTCCACGCCACCGGGGTCGGCGCGCCACGCTCGTTAAGCACGGTGATAACCGCCTCGCCAACGCCCGCCTGGGTCAGCGCTTGTTGCAGGTCTAGTGGACCAGATGGGAAGGTCTTGATGATTGCCTTGAGCGCTTCGCCATCCTTTGGGGTGAAGACACGCACCGCATGCTGGATACGGTTACCAAGCTGCCCGAGGACCTCATCTGGTAAGTCTGAAGGGGACTGGGTAACAAAGAACAGTCCAACACCCTTGGAACGGATTAAGCGCACCGTAGAAATAATCGCGTTGACGAAAGCCTTCGAAGCATCCTTGAACAGCAGGTGGGCTTCATCCAGGAAGAATACGAGTTTTGGTTTGTCCAAATCACCGGCTTCTGGCAGATCTTCAAAAAGATCTGCCAGCAACCACATCATGAATGTTGAGAACAACAGTGGCTGACGGTTGAGCGATGGAAGCTCCAAACAGCTAATAATTCCGTTGCCTGATTCATCAAATCTGAGGAAATCAGCGGTATCAAATTCTGGCTGGCCAAAGAACTTGTCTAAACCTTGGGACTGCAAGATGGTTAGCCCACGTAGGATCACCGAGGCAGTGGCCGAAGGAACCCCACCCAGCCCCTTGAGATCTTCTTTGCCTTCATCGCTGAGCAAGAAACTCAAAACGGCTTTGAGGTCTTTGAGATCATCCATGGGAAATTCACGTTGATCGGCGTAGTGGAAGACCAACTGGAGACATTCTTCTTGCGTTTCGTTGAGTTCTAGGACTCGTGAAAGCAGGATGGGGCCAAAAGAATCTATCGTGGCACGTACCGAGATACCGTCGTTTCCTTCGCCCAAGGCAAGGAATTCCACCGGGTTAGCCCGTGCGGTGAACTGATGGCCAATACTTGAAAGTCGCGCGGTGAGCTTTTCGCTTGCCGTCCCGGCTTGAGCTAGACCGCCAAGGTCGCCCTTGATGTCGGCGAGAAATACGGGCACACCGTGTGCACTCAATTGCTCCGCCATCACCTGTAAGGTGACGGTCTTGCCGGTGCCGGTAGCGCCGGCAATAATTCCGTGTCGATTGAGCATGCGCAACGGAACCCGAACTTGGGCTTCTGTAACGGGATTTCCCGCAACAATTGCAGCACCTAGTTCAAGGCATGCGCCGTCGAAAACGTAACCATCTTTGAGCGCCGTGAGGTTCTCCTGCGAAGTACTTTCAGCCATGTCCATAGCCTACGCATGCAATGGTGACGAAGTGACAAACGGCACGTAAAAAGTTTGTGGCTGATTTAGAAAGGGTGCAGTAACCGCTGCACGAAGGCCTTGGTCCGTTCATGGGTCGGGTTGCCAAGCACCTGAGCCGCAGGCCCACGCTCAACAACTACTCCATCGTCCATGAACACCACCGTATCGGCTACATCGCGGGCGAATGCGAGCTCGTGGGTTACCAGTACCATCGACCAACCTTCTTGGGCGAGCTCTTTAATGACGCTGAGCACCTCACCTACTAGCTCTGGATCCAGTGCGCTGGTCGGCTCATCAAAGAGCAAAAGGTCTGGCTGGAGCATCAGCGCCCGCACAATGCCTACGCGCTGTTGCTGTCCACCTGAAAGCGAGGAGGGGTAGTCGCTCGACTTTTGTTCAAGGCCAACGCGTTCAAGAAGTTCATTCGCGCGCGACATAACTTCCTCGCGCGGCCTGCGTTGCACCTGCAACGGGCCAATAGTCACGTTTTGTAGCACCGTCAGGTGAGGGAACAAGTGATGTCCTTGGAACACCATCGCCGAGCGGTCCCGCAGGACCTGAGCTTTCTTAGCTGGTAGCCCAGGCTGAAAGGTGACCTCGGGTCCGCCGGCAAAAGAAACGACTCCACTATCGGGAGATTCCAAACCGTTCAGGCAACGCAACGCGGTAGTTTTTCCCGAGCCGGAGGGGCCAATCAACGCGAGAACTTCGCCGGACTGGACACTAAAATCTATGCCACGCAGCACCTTGTTAGTGCCGAATGACTTATGCAGATCGGTGACGTTGAGCAAGGGGGTCAGAGCCTTAGGCGACATACTTTTCAAGCCTGCTTTCCATACGGTCTTGAACTGCGGAGAGAACCAAACAGATCACCCAGTAAATGGCCGCCGCTTCCATATAGAGCAACATAAATTCGTAGGTGGTGGCCGCGATTTCCTGGGCACGCCGGAACATCTCTGTTACGAGAATCATCGAGGCCAGTGAGGTGTCTTTGACCAATGAAATAAAAGTGTTGGACAACGGCGGAATAGCTACACGAGCCGCCTGCGGCAAGATTAGCTTGTAGAGCGTCCGAGTCTTGGACATGCCAATGGTATAGCCAGCTTCCCATTGCCCTCCGGGCACGGAAAGAATCGCAGCACGAATAATTTCTGCGGCGTAACCACCCACGTTGAGTGTGAAAGCGATGATGGCCGAAGGCCATGGGTCAATGGTGACCCCCAACGAAGGCAGCCCGTAGAAGATCACGAACAGCTGTACTAACAGTGGGGTGCCGCGAATGATCGAAATATAGCCGCGGGCAATGCCTGAAACTACTTTATTCGCGCTGATCCGCATCAACGCGACCATCAGCGCCACTGCAAGGCCTAAGACAAAGCTGATTATTGCCAGCGGAATCGTGGCTGTCAGCGCGCCACTGACCATGGGCCACAACGAGTCCAAAGCTAGCTGCCAAAGTGAATCCATTTATTCTCTTCCCGTCCTTTGCAACGGACACTGGCCCCAAAGGGGATCCTTGGGGCCAGTTTACGCGTCGAAGTGTTGAAGGAGGTCAGCTACTTGGTGATGTCTTCACCAAAGTACTTTTCCGAAATCTTTGTCAGCGTGCCATCGGCAGAAAGTTCATCCAGCGCGCCATTGATCGCGTCGCGAAGTTCTGGCTGATCTTTCTTCAGCGCCACCACGGTCTCAGTCTTTTCTTCTGATTCCGCAGCAATCTTGATGCCGTCATCCGGGTTAGTGTTCTGCGAGTCCAGGTAGGTCAATTTGTCGTTGATGGTCGCATCCACACGTCCCTGCTTCAATAGTGTGACCGCCTGTGCCCAGCCCTCTACTGCCTGGATCTTCGCACCGGCAGCTTTAGCGTCATCATGGAAGCTACTGGTCAACGACTGAGCGGTGGTTTTTCCTTTGAGTGAGTCGAAGGAGGTGATATCTGTGTTGTCGCTCTTGGTGACGATGACTCCGCTGGAGTAGTTATATGGCTTAGAAAGTAGGTACTTTTCTTCGCGCTCAGGGGTCACGCTGACCTGATTGGCAATCACATCAAATCGGCCAGCTTCTAGACCGGCAAAGATGCCGTCCCACTGAGTTTCCTGAAATTCGACCTTGACCCCAAGCTGTTCGCCAACAGCCTCAATGACCTCGACATCAAAGCCGGTGAGCTTATCTGCCTCATGGTAAGAGAATGGTCGGTAGGTACCCTCGGTGCCAACGGTCAGGACACCGCTGGATTCCACGTGCTGCAGGAGATTCTCATCGGTGGCGCCGGAGGCGTCGGAACCGGTGGTTGATGAGCCACACGCACTCAGTGCCAGTGCGAGTACTGCAGTGATTGCAAGGAGTGGAGCTGTGCGCTTCATGATGGCCTAACTATTTGAGGTGAGGAGGTGATCTATACCTTGATCAACTGTGCTTAGCGACGCGGTATTCCGTAAGATTCCCGTGAATACCCCAACGAAGCAACTGACGTGTCATATAACTTCTTTTGCGCATTCTCAGCTACTGACCTGATCTTGGCTAAATTCCAAGCAGTAAAGCCAGTAACACCATCATTGGTATGGCACAGATAGTGGTGATTAACACCGTATCTTTCGCAACGGTCACACCACGTTCATAACGTTGGGCGGTGATGAAAATATTCTGCGCGGTAGGTAACCCGGCCATGATCACCGCGGCAACGAGCATCCCACCGGTGAGTCCAAAAAGATAGGCTGCGGCAAGCCAAGCGATCAATGGTTGGATGAATAATTTAGCGGCTGAACCGACCAACACATCGGCTCGGCGCCCGGACTTCTTGTCCAGAGGTTTGGAACCAACTAAGGAAATGCCAAAGGCCATCAGCATGGCGGGAATTGACGCACCTGAAATGAGTTCAATGGGTGCTAAGACGAGTTCCGGAACCTTAAAACCAGTCAACGCCACCACCAGCCCTAATAGCGAGCCGATGATCATGGGGTTCTTGGCCGTGGCAACCAGCAGCGCAATTGGTGTGGTGCGGTGAGTACTGGTGGTGGCGTCGAGCAACGCAAGATTAATCGGCTGATAGATCGCCAATTGAAAGAGGATGATGGGTGCCGCATGGGACATATCACCCAGTACATACAGGGCAATAGGCAAACCAAGGTTTGCGGAGTTCACCGTCGAAGCGGACATCGCCGCGACGATCCGTTCGGCTGGCTCGCGGCGCAACCACTTGTAGGTCGCCAAATGGTAGATCACCGCCGTGAGTCCGGCAGAAATAGCCGCCACCCACATCAGCGGACCAAGAACTGCGACGGGATCTGATTCGGCCAGAGTGACAAATAGCAGCGCTGGGCTGGCGACAAAAAACGTCAACCGGCTGAGTACGTGGCGGCCTTGCTCACCGAGCACCCCGGTGCGACCGACCAGATAGCCCACTAAAATCACTATCCAGATAATCGAGAATCCTGACAGTACTCCGGTCATTCGGACTCCTCGGGTCAACAAATCTGGGGTGATGCCAATGCAAAACGTCGGGACACCCTGGGGTGTCCCGACGTATCTAAATGCGAGCGGGCGACGGGAATCGAACCCGCGTATCGAGCTTGGGAAGCTAGCGCTCTACCATTGAGCTACGCCCGCAATGCACCGAGCGGCCTATTGACGGCCCGGGCAAAACCCAGCTTATCCTACGAAAAGGTCAGGTCAGAAATCCGCATTCGGTGATGACAAAATCAGACTTCGAGCTTACTCGGAGCGTTTTTGCTTCAGCAGTTCTTCCTTCAGAATTGCCACGCCATCGGCTGGAACCTCAAAACTCAGTTCATCTCCCGGATTCACCACAAAACCGGTGCCTTCTAAGGCACGCACAATGGTGGCACCCTGAACCTTCACACCATAGGGTGCCATATCGATGTACGTGCCAGGGATACGATCCAAGCCGGTGAATAAAGCCACCATTGCTGCGCCCTGTGGATTGGTCAGCAGCATTGGTTGAGCATTTTTGTTTTCTTCGGTCACTTCTTCCCGCGAAAGGAAGTACACCTCGGCGGTCATGAAAGCACTGATTACCGAACCGGAGAGCTCAGGTTTGTTAAGCCCGGCCTGCAGCATCATTTCAAAGTGAGTTTTGGCCCGGGCCCGTTCCTGGTCCATTGGTGTTTCGACAACCATATTTGGACGTTCGTCGGGGTTGTTTCCGTCCAGTGGGGTATTGCTGTTTTCGGAGCTCATGTAGACAAGCATGTCGCGCAAAACCCGCAGGTGCAAACACCGAATGAGGTTTTTTGGCACAAAGGCCTAAAATAGATGAAGAGCAATCATCTTCATTTCCAAGGACTGAGCATGCCTGAATTTCGTTATGAAGATCTTCTGCCGATTGGCGAGGATCAAACCCCATACCGCATGATTTCCTCCGAAGGCGTCGACGTAGTCGCCGGACCGGACGGTAAAAATTTCCTGCAGGTAGCACCCGAAGCACTGGAGCAGCTGGCCGAAACGGCACTGCACGATATTAATCATTACCTGCGTCCGGCTCACTTACAGCAGCTGCGCAACATCCTTGATGATGACGAGGCCAGCCCGAACGACAAGTTCGTGGCGTTGGACCTGCTGAAGAATGCAAACATTGCTGCCGGTGGCATCCTGCCAATGTGCCAGGACACCGGAACCGCAATTGTCATGGGTAAGCGTGGCCAGCGTGTGCTGACCGAAGAGCAGGACGAGATTTCGCTTTCCCGCGGCATCTACAACGCGTACACGCGTTTGAACCTGCGTTACTCGCAGCTTGCCCCGATCACCACCTGGGAAGAAAAAGCGACAGGTAATAACCTGCCAGCCCAGATTGATCTGTATGCCGATACCAAGCCTGGCCACGATACGGACTATAAGTTCCTGTTTATGGCCAAGGGTGGCGGATCTGCCAACAAGTCATTCCTCTACCAGGAAACCAAAGCAATCTTGAATGAGAACGCCATGCTGACGTTCCTCGATGAGAAGCTGCGTTCCCTAGGTACCGCTGCCTGCCCGCCGTACCACCTGTCCATCGTGATCGGTGGCACCAGCGCCGAAATGGCGTTGAAGACCGCCAAATACGGTTCGGCAAAATACTTGGATTCGTTGCCTACAGAAGGCGCGATGACCGGTCGTGGTTTCCGCGACACCGACCTGGAAGAAAAGGTCCTAGAACTGACCCGTCACTTCGGTATCGGTGCCCAGTTCGGTGGTAAGTACTTCTGCCACGACGTGCGCGTTGTGCGTTTGCCTCGACATGGTGCCTCCCTGCCAGTGGCTATCGCGGTTTCCTGCTCGGCGGACCGTCAGATGATGGCCAAGATTACCGCCGATGGCCTCTTCGTTGAACAGCTGGAAACCGATCCGGCACGCTTCATGCCAGATGAAAATCACCCGGCGCTGGCCGCCCACGATGACGAGACCTCCGGTGTCTCGGGCACCGGCGGTTCGTCGGTAGTGAAGATCGACTTGAACAAGCCAATGGCTGAGATTCTGGCTGAGCTTTCTAAGTTCCCAGTTAAGACTCGTCTTTCGCTGACCGGCCCACTGGTGGTGGCCCGCGATATCGCCCACTCCAAGATCAAGGAACGTTTGGACGCTGGCGAAGAAATGCCACAGTATTTGAAGGACCACCCGGTCTACTATGCAGGTCCGGCGAAGACCCCTGAGGGAATGCCTTCGGGTTCCTTCGGTCCAACCACTGCTGGTCGTATGGACTCCTACGTGGATCAGTTCCAGGCCGCTGGCGGTTCGATGGTCATGCTGGCCAAGGGTAACCGCTCCGGACAGGTGACTGCCGCCTGTAATAACCATGGTGGCTTCTACCTTGGTTCTATCGGCGGACCGGCCGCCCGTCTGGCCCAGGACTGCATCAAAAAGGTTGAGGTCCTCGAATACGAGGAACTTGGCATGGAAGCAATCTGGCGCATTGAGGTCGAAGACTTCCCAGCATTCATCGTCGTAGATGATAAGGGTAATGACTTCTTTGCCGAGACAATGAAGCCAACCTTCACCGGCATTCCGGTCCGCGCTAAGTAGCACGCACCACGGAGGTTAAACACTGCGGGATCCAGTTCAGTTGAACTGGATCCCGCAGTGTTTAAGACTTAGCGAAACTTGAACTATTCCTGAGTGAAGCCAAAGCCCCAGTCCCGGTATGGGGGAAGGAAACGCAACACGAGCAAATCATCGTCGTTAACCTGATTCGTTTCGTCTGCGGACTTCTTTTCGTCCTTCTTCGGTTCATCTGCTGGCTTTGATTCTTCTTCGACGGTCACCGAATTTTCTACGGTTTGAGCATCGTCTTTGGCGCTGTCTTGTTTTGCGTCGCGTAGCATCTGATGATATTCCTCAAAGGTTTCAGCCTTTGATTGTTTCATCGCCGCCGCATGATCCTTGCCGACATAGCGCACATGCCAAGGCTCATACTTATACCCGGTAATTTCTTCTTTACCTTGCGGGTAGCGAATGATCAGACCGTAGTCTGCGGCGTGCTCAGCCACCCAGATACCGGCCTTGGTCTGACCGAAGGATTCCTTCAGATCTGTGGAACTACCAATGCTGCCTACATCCGCGGCGAGACCTAGTTGGTGTTCGCTGGTGCCCGGGCGAGCAGAAATGCGTTCGGCGTAGGTTGTACCGTACTTAGCCTGGTACTGATTGAACAGCACCGCTTGGCGACCGTAAGAGCGGTAAGCACTCAACAACTTCAGGCTATGGCCCGCATTGCGGGCTCCGGCCATGAGATCTTCCACTGCTTCGGCTGCTTTAGGGCGTAGCTTATTGGAGGTGCCAGCAACATTTACCAACTTTTTCGGTGTGTAGTCGGCTGGAGAGAGCTGAGTTTGAGGGTTAATCAGCGCAAGATAACTTGCGGCGTCACTAAATTCCTCTGCCTGAACCACTGGAAGAGGCTTGGGAGCTGCCTGCGCCGCGACACTTCCAGAGAGCACAACAACACCTGCCAACAGGGCACTGGTGAGGGTTGAAGCCAAACGCATAAACGTACTTTCTGTTGTGTTCGAGCAGGCAAGACACAGGTCTCTACTCCACGATAGCCCGAAAACCTGCGCGGTCTATGAGAATTTGAGCAGAAGCACATGTTTTTTACGCTTGTGGACGCGCCATTCTCTGAAGAGCCCCACTACCAAATATCGGGGGTAACATCGAATGGCGGACTCTGTGCTGTAGCTTGCGTCCCACAGCATCACCCAACCACCAAGCAAGGACCGAGAATCACTTGACTATGAAGGAACTGAAGTCCGACGGGTTTACCGGTTTTCGGCCCATCAAGACCTTAGAAATTAACCGGGTCCCGAATCGCCAAGGGCTCTTTGTCATCATGCGTCCGACAGACTTCACCCCGAAATTTCTGACGAAAAGCACGGCAGGAGTCTTCAAGAAGAAAGACCCTTCGTTGCCTGTCGCAGACTTGAGCGAACGTTGGGTGGACTCGGCACAGATCCTGTACCTGGGCAAAGCCGGACCGGGAAGCCAAGGTAATCGTGGGCTTCGAATTCAGCTCAAGGAAATCATTGATTTTGGTGCCGGCAAGCCGCCTGGCCATTGGGATAGCCGTTTGGTGTGGCAGCTAGGCGGAGTGGGGAAACTGATCATCGCGTGGAAAGAGCTCCCAGCTGAAGAGCTGAACGCGGCACTATCCGAGTATCAGGCTCGCTTTATTGAAGAACACGGTCAGCTTCCTTACGCGAATCTGGTTCAAAGCCGACGTTAAAGCGTAGAAAACGGGCCGAAGTTCAGCTTTGGCGACATTTGAACACTTCTTTTTACGTCCAGACTGCGACTTCCGGTACCGAACAAGATAACTTTAGATACGTGTTGTATTCAGATGGTGACATTCGTCGAGAAATTGCGTCCGGTGAAATTGGCTTAGCCCCTTTTGACCCTGAGATGGTGCAGCCCGCATCCGTAGATGTGCGCTTAGACCGATTCTTCAGGCTCTTTGATAATCACAAGTACGCTCATATCGATCCGGAGCAGGATCAAAATGAGCTGACCCGCCTGGTTGAGGTGGCTGCGGATGAACCCTTCATCTTGCACCCGGGGGAGTTTGTCCTAGGTTCTACCTACGAGGCGGTGAGCCTGGGCAACGGAGTCGCTGCTCGGCTCGAAGGCAAGAGTTCGTTAGGTCGGCTCGGTCTGCTGACCCACTCGACCGCCGGCTTCATTGACCCGGGATTCTCCGGACACGTCACCCTTGAACTCTCAAATATGGCCACCTTGCCAATCAAGCTGTGGCCTGGTTCAAAAATTGGTCAGCTTTGTTTCTTCAAGCTCACCTCGGACACCGAGCACCCTTATGGTTCTGGCCCTTACGGTAACCGTTATCAAGGTCAGCGTGGCCCGACTGCTTCACGCAGCCACTTGAATTTCCACCGGACGAACATCGCCGACTAAGTTCGAACAATATTGCTCAAAACCGTGGTTGCTCCTTTATCTCCTGGGGCACACCACGGTTTTTTGTTTTTAGTGCATCAAGGAACTGTCGCCCAGCCAGGAACCAATAGCAAAGGTCACTACCAGCGCGGCGGCTCCACCGATGAGTACCCTGAGCGTTGGACGTAACAGCGGTGCGCCTCCCAGTTTGGCACCCAACGCACCGGTCACCGCCAGCGCAAGCAACACGGCAACAAAGGTCACGGGTATTTTCAGTGGGCCGGGCAAAAATACCGCGGTGACGAAGGGCAAAATTGCGCCGGTAAGGAATGCGATTGCCGAGGCGAAGGCCGCATGCCACGGGCTGAGCACCTCGTCCGGGTCGAGATTTAGCTCAGCATCCAAATGGGCGCGCAACGCATTATGCTCGGTCAGTTCTTGGGCAACTTGTGACGCGGTCTCGGGCTTCAACCCTTTAGCTTGATATAGACCGGTCAGTTCTTCGAGCTCCGCTTCGGGAGTATCGCGTAGCTCTGCCCGCTCTTTTTCGATCAGCGCTCGCTGGGAATCTGCGGCGCTAGCTACCGAAACATATTCCCCCAAGGCCATTGATATTGCTCCACCAATGACCGCGGCGGCACCAGCGGTGATGATCGGTGCATTGGCGGTCGTGGCACTGGCGACACCGACCACCACTGCAGCCACCGAGACGATGCCATCATTTGCACCTAAAACCCCGGCGCGTAGCCAGTTAAGTCTTTCGGCGACATTCCGATCATGCGGCTCGACACCGTGCACAGGTTCTTCTTGTTTCATAAGCCACAGTCAATCATTAGGAAACCCAACATTGCTAGTCAGTGACGGATCATGAGAGAACTTTTAGTTGTCTGATGTTTTGCGTGGCGATTGAATCGGCAAGAGCAGGAACAACCCAATCAATAGCACCACCAAGATGCCTAGAATTCCGTAGCGCTGCGCTTCTCCACTTGCCACGAAAGGCGTAGCCAGGGCGATGGCTAGACCAAAAAGCAGCGGGGCTAGGAAGGAGACCGCACGTCCGGTGGTTGCGTACAGGCCAAAAAGTTCACCTTCACGGCCAGGCGGAATCATCCGCGACAGGTAAGAACGTGAGGCGGATTGTGCCGGTCCAACAAAGAGCGTGAGCAACAGGCCGAAAATCCAGAATCCTCTGGCTTCGGGGGAGAAGAACACTCCAGCGCCGGCAACCAACAAGCCGATCAATGAGCCGGTAATAACCGCTTTGGGGCCAATTACATCATCGAGTCGGCCTCCAAGCACGGCACCGAGTGCGGCGACCATATTGCCAACAATCGCGAAGATGATGACCTCGGTCAAGGTAAAACCGAAAGTTCCTGAAGCGATCACGCCGCCGAAGGTAAATATTGCACTGAGCCCATCACGAAAGACCGCGGAGGAGCCGAGGAAAAACAATAGATTGCGGTCTTCTCGCCAGAGTCCCACGATTCGTCCCCACAGGACCTTGTAGGACTGTGAGAGGGGAATCTTGGTGGATAGCGTTGAAGCGGACTCGGGAATAACGAAGAACAAGGGCAGAGCGAAGATCAAACACCATGCGGCGCTGAAGACGGCGACCCAGCGCAGGTTCAGTGAATCGGTGGTATTTGCTCCGGGCCAGTCAATGATGGGTTGCACAAACCCAAAGAGCACCAAGGCCAGCGCAAGAATTCCACCAACGTACCCCATGCCCCAGCCGAATCCGGAGACCTTACCAACGGTGGCCCGGGTCGAAATTTGATTGAGTACCGCGTTGTAGTTGACCCCGGCGAACTCCGAGAATAGTGAAAGCGCGGCAATAATTGCGACACCAAAGATCAGGAAGCTTGGGTCAGGGTAGACAAAAAATCCGGCGGCACACACCACCACGAGCAAGAAGGTGTTGACCATAATCCAGAGTTTGCGGCGTCCCGCAGCGTCGGCGCGCAGCCCGGTCACCGGCACCAGCAAAGCGATCAGCAAACCAGCCAGTGACAAAGCCATAGAGAGCACCAGCGAGGAATGGTCGGTGTCGCCGAAAAGTTCACTGGTCAAATACACGGTGAACACGAACGTGATCATCACCGCGTTGATTGCTGCCTGGCCCCAGTCCCAACTGGCCCAAGCCCACGTGTATTTATTGAGCCACTTGTCACCCGGTTGTATTACCGCCGGTTCAATTTTCGTTCCCATGTGGGCATCGTACAGGTTTGTGGTGATCAGTAAATGAATTTACTGGCGGATATTCCGCTCTCGGAATTCATTCCGGTGTTCTCCCTTGGCACAAAAGCTTCGCATACCCCTCGACAGTGCATAAAATCCCGCTCTGGGCTGATAAAATTGCGTAGCGGGCATTTTTTGTTCGTCGGACTCTGGCCCCTTGTTCAGTCGACAGAGGAGACGTGTGTTAGTAATTCTCATTGCACTCTTTGCTACGGCAGTGTTGTGTCCAATACTGTTTAGAGCATTAAAAAGAAATGCTTTTTATGTTGTAGCAATAGTTCCTGCAGCGGGATTTATTTGGTTGCTCACCCGCATTCCTGCGGTACTCGCAGCTGATCCGACACTTTCCTCCGGTGCTCCCAACGCGCCACCTTCACTGAGCATCGACTGGATTCCTGGCCTGAATATCGGGCTGAACTTCCGCTTGGACGCCTTAGCCGCCAGTCTCTTGCTACTGATCCTGGGTGTCGGCGCGCTCGTACTGATCTACTGTGGCCGCTACTTCAAAAATGATGACCCACAAATCGGTGGATTTGCCGCCAAAATGGTGGCCTTTGCCGGTGCCATGACCGGGCTGGTGACTGCAGATGACGTCATCATCATGTTTATCTTCTGGGAAATCACCTCGGTACTTTCCTACTTGCTGATTGGTTTTAGTCAGCATCTGATCACCGCGCGCCGCTCGGCCATGAATGCGCTGATCGTCACCACCTTCGGTGGCTTGGCAATGCTTGGTGGTTTGTTGATGATCGGCGTTCAGACCGGGAGTTACCGGCTCTCGGAATGGATCGCCCAATCGGACCAACTGGTGGCCAGCGGCATGTTTGTCGACGTGGCCATCGCCCTGATTTTGATTGGCGCGATCTCCAAATCCGCACTGGTTCCATTTCACTTCTGGCTGCCCGGCGCGATGGCGGCGCCCACCCCGGTCTCCGCCTACCTCCACGCTGCAGCCATGGTGAAGGCCGGCGTTTACCTGATTGCCCGGTTAGCTCCGGGCTTCTCCGACACCACCTTCTGGGTTCCTATCACCGTCGGTATCGGTGTGCTGACGATGCTGATCGGCGGCTTCCGGGCACTGAAACAATATGACTTGAAGCTGATCCTCGCCTTCGGTACCGTCTCCCAGCTTGGTTTCATCATTGCCATCTTTGGATTTGGTACCGCCGAAGCGGCCTTCGCAGCGCTTGCCCTCACGCTGGCTCACGGACTGTTTAAAGCCACCCTGTTCCTCACCGTGGGCATCATTGACCACAACACCGGTACTCGTGACATCCGTAAGCTTTCGGGTCTGCGTCGCAGCATGCCCGGCTTGGCGCTGATCGCCACTATCGCCGTCGCATCTATGGCTGGTATTCCGCCGCTCTTTGGCTTTGTATCCAAGGAGGCGGTGTACGAAGCTGCCTTGCATTTGGAGACCGGGTGGGGAATCTTTGCGCTGATTGGCTTGGTCCTCGGCGCGGCACTGACCATGGCGTACTCCCTGCGCTTCTTGGTTGGCGCGTTTGGCGTGAAGAAAAAAATTGCGGGCCTGACAACTACTAAACGTCCGTCGCTGATCTTCCTCAGCCCGCTGCTGGTGCTTAGCTTATGCACCCTAACTCTTGGCCTTTACCCGGCACTGATTGAACCACTGGTAGCACATTGGTCGCTCTTACAAGGTGGACCGGGCGACATGCATTTGAAGCTGTTTGCCGGGTTTAACTCGGCACTGGGTTTGAGTGCGATCTCGGTGAGCATCGGTATCTTGTTCTTCTGGTTGCGTAAGCGCACCGATACCGGCGCACCGCTACGCCGCAATATGATTTCTGCCGAAGAAATTTACCGTGTAAGCATCAACGTCATTGACCGCGTTGCGATTTGGATTACCGGCCGTACCCAGCGTGGTTCCTTGTCCTTCTACCTGGGCGTGATCTTGATGGTTGTGCTCATCTTGCCACTGTCCATCGCCTTGACGGTCGAAACACCGTGGCCGACAAATTGGGTTATCGCTGACCACCCGGCACAGCTGGTGATCGGTGCGATTATCATCGTCGGTTGTGTGACCGCCATCGTGGCACCAAAACGTTTCATGGCAGTGCTGATGGTCTCGGTGACCGGTTACGGCATGGTCGCGATCTTCGCACTGCAAGGTGCCCCGGATCTGGCCCTGACCCAGCTTTTGGTTGAAACTATTGTGTTGGTTTCCTTCGTGCTGGCGTTGCGTGCACTGCCTAAACGACTCTGGGTCGGGCTGAGCACAATCAAGTGGGGCCGTGCAGTACTGGCCATCGCGCTGGCGCTGATGGTGGTGTACATCGCGATCGCGATGATGGCCGCACGTAGCGAAGCACCAATTTCACTGTCCTTCCCGGAACTTGCCTACTACGAAGGCTTCGGCAAGAACATCGTGAACGTGACGCTGGTTGATATTCGCGTCTGGGATACCTTCGGAGAAATCACGGTGCTTGCCGCCGCAGCTACCGGTGTAGCCTCGCTGGTCTTTGCCGGGCGCGGCTTTGGCACTCGGCTACGCGCCCATGAAGTGGCCCCGGGAAGTATCGACCGCGGTTCCGAAGCGATGGGAGACCAGAACAGCAAGGAAGTTGGGTTGCGGGTGGCACGCCGTTTTGCGACCTCCAGCAACCAAGACTGGCTGATGGCCGGTAATACCTTGGTCGCCGAACGCCGTTCCATTATTTTTGAAGTTGTCACCCGACTGGTCTTCCACACCGTGTTGTTGCTCAGTGTGTATGCCTTGCTCTCCGGACACAACACCCCTGGTGGTGGCTTCGCAGGCGGATTGATCGCCGGACTGGCCTTGACCATCCGCTACCTAGCCGGCGGACGCGTGGAACTTTCAGAATCAATGCGTATTGCCCCGGGCATGCTTATCGGTGGTGGCCTAGCCCTAGCCGGTATCGCCGGGCTGGTGCCGGTGCTCTTTGGCGACGCGATCTTCACCATGTATGCCTGGGAGCTCTGGTTGCCAATCTTTGGCGAACATAAGTTCGTCACCTCAACAATTTTCGATATTGGAGTGTATTTGGTGGTCCTTGGTCTCGTACAGGACGTCTTACGCTCGCTGGGTAGCGAAATCGACGAGCTGTCCGAAGGACGCTCGCCGGTGGAACAACACGATGTCAGCCACTCCGCAACCTTGGGGGTGGGACGATGAGCGTCAACATTACCTTCTTGGTAATCACCGGGGTGCTGCTGGCTGCCGGGTTCTATCTGGTGCTTGAACGCACCCTGACCCGGGTGCTGTTGGGCATTATGCTGTTGGGCAACGGGGTGAACCTGCTGATCTTGACCACCGGAGGGCGGCGCGGTGTTGCGCCGCTGTTCGACTCAAGCAGGGATCCGAGCGAATATTCTGACCCGCTGCCGCAGGCACTGATCCTCACCGCGATCGTCATTACCTTCGCGGTAACCGCATTCTTGCTCGCCATGATCTATCGTTCTTGGGCACTGACCAGTGCGGATATCGTGGCCGATGATACCGAAGATATTAAGGTTTCGCAGTCCACCGCATATGACGAAGAAGAAGATTCGCCGGTAGCCGAAGACACGACAGAATTCGTCGATGAAGAAGGCCGACCAATTCGAGAAGGGGAGGAGTAAAAATGAACTTTCTAGAACTCTCCCCCTTAGCAGTCCTACTCCCGATTTTCGGTGCTGGCGCGGCCTTCCTCGCCCGTCGCCGATTACGTACCCAGCGTCTGATCACTATCGGCATTTTATGCCTGACCATGGTGTTAGAAGTTGGAATGGTCGCCGCGGTCTGGGGCGGAGAAAGCTATGCCATCCACATTGGTGGCTGGGATGCACCGTTCGGTATCGCGCTGATGGTCGACGGCTTTAGTGCCTTCATGCTCTTGATCTCCACCGTGGTATCCCTGGCGGTGCTGCTCTACGCCACCAGTCAAGGTCTAGCCGATGGTGACGAGCCTGGACCAGTATCGGTCTTCCACCCCGCCTACCTGATTCTTCTAGCCGGCGTCTCCAACGCCTTCCTCGCCGCTGACCTATTCAACCTTTATGTCGGCTTTGAAATTCTCTTGACCGCCAGTTACGTGCTGCTCACCTTGGGTGGCACGGCCGAGCGTATTCGAGCCGGTACCACCTATGTGGTTGTTTCGGTGGTCTCCTCGGTGATATTCCTGATGGCCATCGCGATGATCTATGCGGCCACAGGTACCGTGAATATGGCAGACCTGGCCGTCAAACTGCCAGAGCTTGATCAAGGCCCGCAGCTGATCCTGCACGTCTTACTGCTCATTGCCTTTGGCATCAAAGCAGCCGTTTTCCCGCTTTCGCTCTGGCTTCCGGACTCCTACCCGACGGCGCCAGCCCCGGTCACGGCAGTGTTCGCCGGGTTGCTGACAAAGGTCGGCGTTTACGCGATTGTGCGTACCGAGACCCTGCTCTTCCCCGGTGGAACGGTGAATGCGGCGCTACTGGTCGTTGCGACCCTCACCATGGTCATCGGTATTCTTGGTGCGTTGGCGCAGACAGACTTCAAACGTATGCTCTCCTTCACGCTGACCAGTCACATTGGATATTTGATCTTTGGTGTCGCGGTCGGCGGACCATTAGCCATTGCTGCCACGATCTACTACGTGGGTCACCACATCATTGTGCAGACCTCACTGTTCATGGTGGCAGGACTCATTGAACGTCGTGCCGGGAGCGCAAACGTCACCAAACTCGGTTCCCTAGCCAAGCTGTCCCCGGCCTTAGCAATCCTCTTCTTCATCCCGGCAATCAACTTGGGCGGCATACCACCGTTCTCCGGTTTCCTCGGAAAATTCGGACTGTTGCACGCTGCCGCAGCAGATGCAGACGCGCTCACTTGGGTTGTCATTGGCGCAGGTCTGCTGACCAGCCTCTTGACCTTGTTGGCAATTATTCGTGTGTGGGCGCGTATGTTCTGGCGCCGCGCGGCAGACGCCGAGGTACCCAGCGCACAACTGGTGGCCGAATCTACACGGGTCTTGGAACAAACCGCCGTCGGTGGCGCCCAAGCACCTCATTTGGGACGTAAGCTTGCACGCGAGCTGGAAGCGGAATCCTTGCCGTGGGGCATGCGCTATGCCACCGGTTCTCTGGTAGTTGCAGGTATTGCACTCACAGTTTTTGCCGGGCCAATCTTTGCATTCTGCCAGCGCGTAGCGGCCGAGCTGATTGCCCGTGAACCATTTATCAACGCAGTACTACCGTTGAGTTAGGAGGCGTAGACATGCAACCTAAGGACCTCACACCTCGCGATCAGCGTATCGATGATGCGCTGGATACCTCTGGCGTCCGGCACCGCGCCACCTTTAAACAGGAATGGCCGCTGCTCTTATTGTTGATTTTCGTCTGGGGCGCGCTATGGCAAGACTTCTCCATAGGTAACCTGCTCTTTGGCGCGATCTTGTCAATCATCATCGTGAATCTATTCCCGCTACCGCCGGTAGTTCTGCCAGGTCGTATTAATCTTTGGTATTGCTTGAAGTTGTTCATCTGGTTTATTGGACAGGTTTTTGCGGCCAGTGTTCACGTGGCGTGGATTGCCGTAGTACGCGGCAAAAAGGCGCGCAGCGCACTGATCGCGGTCCCTTTGCGTACCGAATCAGACCTGATCGTGATGACCGTAGGACACGTACTGACTCTGATCCCTGGCTCGTTCGTAGTTGATGTGGACCGCAGCAGTTCCACGCTGTACCTGCACTACCTCGATGTGAATAGTGACGCAGAAGTGGAAAAAGCTCGAGCTAATATCCGCGATATTGAACGTCGGTTGATCATGGCTATCGGCAGTCCCGACGAATACGAAGCAATCAAAGCCGAAGAAGGCCCAGATTTCTCCACTAGGAGGCCAAGTAAATGATTGAAACTGCAGTATGGATTGGTGGAGTCATGCTGGCACTGGCCTCAATTGCCTGCCTATGGCGAGTCTTCAAAGGCCCCTCGATTCTTGATCGAGTGTTGGCCTTGGACGTCATCTTGCTGATCATTTCCAGCGCGTTGTGCCTCGATATGGCCATCAACCGCCACACGGATTATCTGCTCTTCGTGGTGGTGGCCTGCACACTGGGGTTCATCGGCTCGGTGACGGTCTCCCGCTTTGTCTCGGATCAGAGGAATGCCTAATGGACTTCTTCCTAGAGATTGTTGTTGCTGTGTTGCTTGTGGCAGGTTCGCTGATGTCATTGATCGCCGGAATTGGTTTGATCACCTTCCCGGACCTGCTCTCGCGCATGCACGCGGCGACCAAACCACAAGTGCTCGGATTCTTGCTGTTGTTTGCCGGACTAGCCATTCACCTGCGTAGCTGGATTCTGGTCCCGGTCTTGGTGCTGGCGTGGGGATTACAGTTGCTCACCGCGCCGGTTTCGGCTCACATGATCGGTCGCGCCGGATATCGCACCAAACACGTTGCCAAAGAAACGTTGCATGTTGATGAATTAAAGAGGGTTATCAGCACGCATTCTGAAGCAACTGGAAACACCGGGGCCGTAACAAGAATTGAAGGCACCAAAGCGGACGAGACTGAAAATTCATAAACGAGATTAAACAGTTGTGGGGCGGGCCAGAAGGCCCGCCCCACAACTATAAGTACACAGTATTACTTGCTGAACCTGGAGATCGCTTTGTTTGTTCCGCGTTCGGCGAGCACCTGAAGAATTGCTGCGACTGCGGCGGAAAAGACTGCGAAGGCTAGAGCTTGACGCATCGAGGCTTCAGCGGCTTCTTCGCTGCCCTTGCGAGGTGCAGCATTTCCGGTGAATCCCTGCCATACCTTGTCAATGAGCTTACTTCCGAGCATTCCTGCACCCATAGAAATTCCAAGGGTGATCAGCTTCTGAACTGGATTCATGTGGTCCTCGCATTCGTGTATTGGGGATTCGTTCTGTAACCCAGCATACCTGCGGTATGGTGGGTGAGCAGTAATCATTCCGACAGGGGAGCGTCATGCCGTTCGCGGCGCCAGACGCTGAGAGTGCGATAGATCGCAGACCCTCGAACCTGCTCCGGTTAGTACCGGCGAAGGAAGTCGAGCATCTCGGATGCGGATTGTGTGCGCCATCAAACGCCTACGAGTCCGTACATCTCCCCTCCTGACACAGGAGGACCAACCTTATGAACGTTGCACCAGCAACAACTCGCGCGCAATGGCGCGTGGTAGACATTGTCGTAGCATCAGTGATCGCTGTCGCCTCGGGCGTCATCTTTTGGGCGTGGAACGCAGGCTACGGAATTGTCAGCCTCGCATTTGTCGCGTTCCCACCAGGTACCGCGCTTCTTTCAGGCTTGTGGCTTTTCCCAGCAGTACTCGGAGCGCTGATCATCCGTAAACCCGGTGCCGCACTGTACTGCGAACTTCTCGCAGCCATCATTTCGGCATTGTTAGGATCCCAGTGGGGACTGGGCGTACTAATCTCAGGTGTCATTCAGGGACTGGGAGCTGAGGTTATTTTTGTTGCTTTCAGGTACCGCCGCTGGAATTTACCCGTAGCGTTGCTCGCCGGCTTCATGACCGGTATTTTCGGCGGAATCGGTGAAGCCTACCTGATGGGCTACGTCGCGGAATATACCGAAGCGATGAAACTGTTCCACGTATTTGCCACCGGTATTTCCGGTCTGATCATTGCCGGGCTGTTGACTTGGCTAGCCACTCGTGCCTTGGCAAAAACCGGTGCGCTGGGCGCCTTGACCAGCCGCTCAGCCCATCTGGAAAGCCCGTGGGGACGTGTCTGAAGTGAGTACCACCAGTGCAGCACACACTGCCGAACGTACTTCCGGGCGGGGACTTGAAATTCTTGCCAGCGATTTTGGTTGGCATCATGCCGAACGTGAAGTTCCAGCCTTACATGGACTGAACGTACAGATTCCTGCAGGACAGAAAGTACTCTTGCTTGGTGCCTCTGGCGCCGGAAAATCCACGTTGTTGCACGCCTTGGCCGGGGTGCTGGAAGCAGATGAACGCCAAATTGCTACCGGTGTCCTAAAGATTCACCAGCAAGATGCTTTTGCCCGGAAATTCCCCGTCGGTCTCATGCAGCAAGATCCCGAGACTCAAATCGTACAGAGCCGAGTTGGTGACGACGTCGCTTTTGGTGCCGAGAACCTTGGCATTGCCCCAGAAGTCATCCGGGCCCGAATCCCACAGGTACTCAAAGAGGTAGGGCTTGGAGACCTAGACCTGGCGCACCGCACCCAGGAACTCTCTGGAGGCCAAAAACAACGCCTTGCCCTCGCTGGAATCTTGGCAATGAATCCGGGCCTGATGCTGCTGGACGAGCCCACCGCAAATATTGATCCGGCAGGTATCGAACCCTTGCGAGACGCAGTACTCGCCGCGGCGAATACTACCGGGGCAACACTGATCGTGGTGGAACACCGTCTGCAGGCGTGGGCCAAACATGTGGATCGAGTCCTCGTGCTTGCCCCGGGTGGAGGAATTGTTCATGACCTAGATCCGCAGGCATTATTTGACGATGAAAAAATTCGTCGTGAATTAGCTGCCTCGGGTATCTGGGTTCCTGGCTTTGTTCCAGTGACCGAACCGGTGGGGACCAGCGCTGGCGCACAGTTACTGACCGCGGTTGAACTTCAAGCATCGCGCGGTATCCATGCGGAACGAACCCAACCGGTAAACCTAGAACTGCACGCCTCCCGGGCGCTGGTGGTGCTCGGCGAAAATGGTGCAGGTAAATCCACCTTGGCGTTGACCTTAGGCGGGTTGCTTGAGCCGGCTTCCGGAACGCTTGAGGTAAGTCCGCAACTGTCCCAAGGACAGGGAAATGACCCGTTCAGCTGGCGAGCTGGGATGCTGGTGGCCAGAATCGGGACGGTATTCCAAGAGCCAGAACATCAATTCGTCACCCAGAGCGTCCGTGAAGAACTAGCGTTCGCACCGACACGGGCACGGCTAGCGGGCAGTCAACAGGATCAGTTTGATTCCCAGGCGGTGGAACGACGGGTAGAGGAGTTGCTTGAACGCTTGGGGCTAACGGCGCTGGCAGATGCTAATCCGTTCACGCTCTCTGGCGGTGAAAAGCGCAGATTATCTGTTGCCACGGTACTTGCAGCCTCACCCGATGTGCTCATCCTAGATGAGCCCACCTTTGGCCAAGATGCCAATACGTGGCTGGAACTAGCAACTATTCTCATCGAAGAGTTGCGCTCGGGCACCAGCGTGGTGGCGGTGACTCACGACGCGGATTTTGCCCGTGCTCTAGAAGCGTCGGCACTGCATCTGACTCGTGAGGCTGATAATGCTGGGCGTCGAATCGCTGTGCAGGGTCCAATGCTTGATGCTCCCTTGGGGCGCAGCTGGCTGACAAAGATCAACCCACTGGCCAAGCTTGGAGCCGTTGCGGCTGCAACCTTGCCATTAATCTCTACCATCGACGGGGTCTCGGCCTGTGTCATTATTGGTGCCACACTGCTCGCGCTCCCGCTGGCGGGCTTGAGCGTGGGACGCTTCCTGCGCCGAAGCTGGCCACTGATTATCGCTGGGGCCTTGGCCGCGTGGGGGATCGCCTTGGTGGGTGAGGACTCCGGGGCCACACTGATTAGTCTAGGAATTCTTAGCATTAGCGAAGGATCGGTGAATGCCGGAATCGCCACCGGGTTACGTGCCATGGCCTTAGCCGTACCCACGGTCCTGCTACTGAGTTCCACCAATCCCAGCGATCTTGGCGGGGCCTTGGCTCAGCAGCTGAAGGTGCCGCACCGCTTCGTCTTGGGTGCACTTGCAGGCATGCGATTGCTAGGTTTACTCGTGGAAGAATTTACCACCCTCACCTTGGCGCGCAGGGCGCGCGGAGTGGGAGACCTACGCTCACCGATACAACGGGTGAAAGCCAAACTTGGCCAGGTATTGGCATTGCTTGTCCAAGCGTTGCGCCGCGCAGGAAGGCTCGCAGTGACTATGGAAGCCAAAGGTTTTGGTACCGGAACGCGCACCTGGGTACGCAGTGCAACCTTCACCTTGCGTGATGCAGCGGTGCTGACAGTTGGTATTTTGCTTGGCTCGGCGGCCATCGGTGCAGCCCTGTGGGCGGGCACCTTCAACCTAGTGTGGACCTAACGAATTGAATCGCTCAGGTCGCTGAGCTCCGCATGGAGCTCAGCGTCCAAGCGCAGCGGTTTGGCATCGATGGTGTGTACCGGCGTGAGCAGGCGTACCGAGGAAACCAACCAGACGCCATCAGCGTTGTAGAGGTCCTCGGGGCGCAACGGACCGTAGCCCAGTTCCCAGCCGTATTGTTCGGCTGCGTCAAAGATTGCGCTCTGCGTGGTCCCCGGCAAAATACCGGTTTCAAGCATCGGGGTGATCAATCGTTTGGTGTCGCCGTCGCGTTGCGCCAGCAAGACCGTAGACGTTGGGCCTTCGAGAACTACACCATCTGAAGAAGTGAAAATTACGTCTTGAGCGCCGTGTTTCTGCGCGAAGCGCAAGGCCGCCATATTCACTGCATAAGACAGGGTTTTGGCACCCATCAACAGCCATGGGGCGCGTTCGGCAATTTTTGAGTCGTAGCCACGATCCAACAGCAGGACGTCGATTCCTGTTTCGCGCTGGTCTTTACCAAGCTGTGGTGCTGGTGAAACAGTCACCCAGCAAAGAGCCTGTTCGGCATCCGTGGAGCCTCGCGAAACAACGAGTTTCACTACGGCTTCTTCGGCGCCGCCGTCGGCATCAAAATCGGCGACGGCCGTATCAATGGCCGAACGCCAGCGGTGTTCATCGGGGATGACCAAATCACAGGTTTCGGCCGAGATAGCCAAGCGGGCCAAATGCGCTTCCATTTTGCGCACTGCCTGGTTGGTGTAAAGCATCGACTCAAACACACCGTCTCCGCGTGTCACGCCCTGGGCGGTTACTGGAAGTTGGGGTGCATTAATATCTGCTAGACGTCCGGCAGGATATGCCGGATCTAGGAATACGAGTGAGCTCATAGTTAAAGATTATCGAAACTTTACTGTTCTACGCGCCATCAAAGGCTCCAAGGACGAACAAGTCGCTCACAGGACGATAGTCTAAGCAGAGAGTTTGAGGACTTGACCGCGCAAAACACGTGAAAGTCATGAAGAAATAAAGAACGGGACGTGTCTGAATGTTGCCTAGTGGCGAATTTATGCTTCATCTGGGGGCAGTGCTCTGGCCAGTTGCCGTCACTATCGACATTATTTTGCGCTTCGTGATGATTGGCATCGTCCCGGGAAACCGCCGACCTACCACCGCCATGGCATGGCTGTTGGCAATTTATTTCATCCCTGTGGCAGGACTGGTTGCGTACCTGTTATTCGCTAACCCACGTTTATCCCGGCGGCGTTTAGAAAAACAAGCTCGCGCAAACGAAAGCATTACCAACGCCACTTCCCATATGAAACTTCCTGAGGAGTTTCACTCCTCGGAGGAATGGGTGGAATCGGTCGTGGTGCTCAACCGCAAACTCGGTGCATTCCCACTTGATGGTGGAAACAAAATTGAGGTGCTTTCCAATTACAAAGCATCTTTGGAAGCAATGCGAGAGGCCATTGAAAAAGCCCAGCGTTACGTCCATATCCAGTTCTACATCATGGGTGATGATGAAGAATATGTTGGTCCGGTGCTTGACGCCTTGGAAGCTGCAGCTCGGCGCGGTGTCAACGTCAGACTGCTTTTTGACCACCTGGGCACCTTACGTGTCTCCGGCTACCGTGACCTGAAAAAACGGTTGCGCGCCTCAGATATCGAATGGCGGGCCATGCTCCCCATTGATCCTATTGGCAGACGCTGGAGGCGTCCGGACTTGCGCAACCACCGCAAGATCTTGGTGGTAGATGGTGTCATGGCCTTCACCGGCAGTCAGAACCTCATTGAACCGGGTTACAAGCGCGAGTCCTCACACAACCTTGGCCGGGAATGGGTCGAGATGATGATCCGGGTTGAAGGTCCGCTGGTACGTAGTTTGGATGTCACCTTTGCCACTGACTGGTGGCAGGAAGATGACACCACCGACGTCCTGTCGGATCTGACCGAAGCTTCACACCCGCTGTCCTTGGCAGATCAGCCCGGAACTACGCTGGCGCAAGTTTTGCCCAGCGGTCCAGGTTATGAATCTGAAAACAACCTACGACTGTTCAACACGTTGATGTACTCGGCTACCGAACGGTTGAACATCACTAGCCCATACTTTGTGCCTGATGATTCGCTGCTTTATGCCATCACCACCGCCGCGCAACGTGGGTTGGAAGTGAACTTGTATGTCTGCGAAAAGGGAGACCAGTTCCTAGTCCACCACGCGCAACAGTCTTACTACCAGCAACTATTGCAGGCCGGGGTCCGGATCTACCGTTACCCGGCGCCGATGGTGCTGCACACCAAGTGCTTCACCGCTGATGACGATGTTGCGGTGGTTGGTTCATCAAATATGGATATGCGTTCATTTAGTTTGAACATGGAAATCTCAGTGATGATGCTTGGCCCGGAAATGGTGAACGCGGTCAATGAAGTTCAAGATCAATACCGTGAGATCTCTTCGGAGCTGACCTTAAGCGAGTGGCGTCGCCGTCCGCGCTTACAGCGCTGGATCGATAACGTCTGCCGGTTGAGTGCAACCTTGCAATAGCGAACGCTTAAGGACGCAACGGGAAGTGTGCGCCTAATGCGCGCAGCACGCCCACAGACTTGGTGATCACTTCCTCCCATTCCTCGTGAGGTTGTGAATCCGCGGTAATTGCACCGCCTAAGCCAAGGCTCAAATCCCAACCGCCGCCTGCAATCCGGTCACAGACCAAGGTGCGGATCACCACCGAAAAATCTGCTGAGCCGTTGTAACCGAGGTATCCCACGGAGCCGGAGTAGAGGCCCCGCGGGCGTTGGCCTTCAAGGTTGTCTAAGATTTCCATGCTCGAAAGCTTGGGTGCGCCGGTCATTGAGCCCGGGGGAAATGCTTCGCGTAAAGCCAAGGCTGCATCACGCCGGTCTCGAAGCGTGGCATCAATGGTGGACACCATTTGATGTACCGTCGAATACGTTTCCACCGCGCATAGCCGTTTGACCTCTACCGAACCGGGAATCGCATAATGCGAAAGGTCGTTGCGCAATAGGTCAACGATCATAATGTTTTCGGCACGGTCTTTGGGATGTGTGGCAAGGTCATGAGCCAAAGCAAAATCTTCGTCTTCGTCCCGGCCACGTGGACGGGTCCCCTTGATTGGCTCGGCGCGAAGGTGGCCGGAGGAATCTAAACTTAAGAATCTTTCCGGAGAGATACTTGCAACTTCCAGTGTGTCCATGCGCAGGTAGTGGGCGAAGGGCGCCGGGCTGGACTCGCGCATTGCACAGTACGCCTCAAAGGGTGAAAATTCTGGCGTCTGTGCCGTCAAAACCGTAGTGAGGCAGGCTTCGTAGGTGTTGCCCTCAAAAATTTGTTGTTGCACCGCCCGGACTTTTTGCTGGTATCCGCTGGCCGAATCGGCGCATTCGAAGCTCAACGGAGGTAAGGGTACACAGTGCCGGGAGCCAGCGGTGTCCAGGGCATTGATCAGCTCTCGGAGCTCTGGTACTCGAAGGGTTGGGCAATGCAGCATTAAGCGATTCAAGCGGTGGTCCACCACTAGGACGGTGTCCGGGCAAAAGAACTGAGCATCGGGGCGAATGGTGGCGTCACTAAGCTGGACGCTGCGATCTTTCGCTCCCACTTCGCGGTTGAGTTCATAGCCTAGATAGCCCACCCATTGAGGCATCGGATAATCACCGCCGACATCTGCGTGCTGGGGCCAGAGGTGATGCAGGGCAGTAAAGAACTGCTCATTAAGACGCACGGTGCTGCCGCCAACGGACACGGTGGTTCCGGAGGCATCATTGGTGAGTGTGGCCGCTGCCGGATCCAGTGCCAGGGCGAGCACAGAGTATCTATTACGATCTAAAGGATCAGTGAGTTTATGGCTCGTTGACTCCAACAACGCGGCTTTTGGCAGTCCTTGGGCTAGCGATTCGAATAAAGCAGCCACATCCTGCGGAGCCTTAAAAGTTTGTTGTAGCTCAGGTGCCTGTACCGCTTCTTCACGCGGCAGCAATTGTTGTAATTTTTCGGGAAGGAAGTGGTGCACTGTGCGCAGTTGATGGGCCGGAGTTTGTTCGGCGGCACCGTCCAAGATGATGGTGGCGTAGGTCTGCGGGGCTTCTGCCTGCAGATATGCAGCCTCTTGGTCAGCCCATCGTGCCCAGTAAGGGCGATATGTTTCGCCGTCACGGGCCAGCGCGCGTTCGCGGCGCAACACGGCAGGGGCCTCAAGCCAGATACTCACGTCGAGGTGTTCACGTGCGGCGGCGCCGGCGGCGCCGACTCCCTCAACAATGACCACTCGACCAGGGGTAAAGGAGGTGAGGGCGCCGAATTGGTTAGTCTCCCAGTCCCAGCTGTGCCAGGAAACTTCGTGGCCCGCTGCCAAATCTGGCAATAGCTTGGAGTAGAGGTCTCGGGCCTGTCCCAATCCATCCCATCCGGGATAAAGATCTTCTAGGTGCAGCACACTAACGGTTTCCTCGGCACCCAGCAGGGTCGCCAAAGCCGCAGCAAATCGTGTTTTGCCCGCGCCGGAACGGCCGTCGAGGGCAATAATATATGGTCTATCGGTTTCCACGAGAGGCGATGTTACTCCGCACATAATCAACGAGGGCTGGCAGGCTGGCAGAAACCATCTTCCAGGTTTCTCTAAAATCTCCGGCATCTCCATACCAAGGGTCATAGACTCCTTGGGTTTCATGAGGTTCGTTAGCCACGGCCGGGTCAAAGGACCGGAACATGCGCAGTTGTGGACGTTCGTTCTGATCTATCTCTGCTAAGTGCGGAACGAGAAATTCGAAGTGGTCGGTATCCATGGCTAGCACTAGATCAACTTGACCAAGCTCATTTTGGGCAATTTGCGTGGCAACGTGTTCCGAAGCGTCAATTCCGTGAGCACGCAACGTGTTCGCGGCACGTGGATCGATCCCGTTGCCGACCTCACCGTCGGTGGTTGCCCTGGAGAAGAGCTCAACCTCTAAGATTCCTGCATCAGCGAGGGCGCCTTTGAGCATGTACTCGGCCATCGGCGAGCGGCAGATATTCCCTGTGCACACGATCATTATCCGGAACATGTCCTCAGTCTAGACACAAGTCGGGCCAACCTTCGAGAGCTACGCGCCCGATTTAAGACTACAAAAAGGCCACGATTTAGTTTAGGTCTGTGAACGAGTGCAGAAATCGGTTTGTCATCTGGTTTATGCGCTGTTCAATCTGCCCTGCGACAAGTGCGGTATTCGTCTAGAAGATGCTCGGCGCGCAACTTTGAAAGCACCAAGCGCAATGGATGATTTAGTGCATGAGGAGCAAAAGTGCGGCGACAAAAATAAAGAGTGTGCCGAAGACTAAATTCAAGATCTTAGCGCCACGCACCGTGGTGGTGAAACGCTGGAAGCTGCGTGCGGTGGCGGCAAAGAAAAACCACATGACGAGAATATCGACCACAATGATCGTACCAATATAGATGGCATACTGCGGGGCCAGTGGTTGGCCCGGTTGGATAAACTGTGGGGTGAAGGCCAGGAAAAACACGATGGCCTTGGGGTTCAGCAGGTTCACCAGAATTCCCCTGCGCACCATTGCCCAGCGGCCCGAGACGCGGGTTTGGGTCGTTGACTCTGAACTGACATCGGGTTTGGAAAGAATCATCCGAACGCCCAAATACACCAGATAGGCTGCGCCTGCGTAGCGCACGGCTGCAAAGATTGCCGGCGAACTGGCGACCAATATTCCCACTCCGGCGGCAACGATGATCACGTGAATGAGCAATGCGATCTGTTGGCCGATAATTCCCCAGATAGCTCCGCGGAAGCCAAGTCGCATGGCGTTGGTCATGGTGTTGATTGCCCCAGCGCCGGGGGTGAAGCTGATGATGATGGAGGCGCCGAGCAGGGAGATCCAAAGTGCAAGTGTCACCAGATTAGCTTAGGCGTTCGGTGTACTACTTTGAGACTTAGTATCGTGCTGTGACGCGGCGTCGACTATCGCACTGTCGACACCTTCGATAATCCGGCCCATAAAATCCGTAATCAGGGCAATCTGTTCAGCGTCGTAATGAGCTATGGCATCAAGCATGTTTTTGCCCAAGGGCATGAACATTTCTCGTCCGCCGGTTCGTGCCTTGTCGGTTAGCGCAATTCGCACCACACGGCGATCCTTATCGGTACGTTGGCGCTCAATGAACCCGATCTTTTCTAAGCGGTCAAGCATGGCGGTGGTCGCAGGCGAACTCAAATGCAGCTCGTGGCTCAGATCCCGAGGTGAGGGTGGGGTGCCTTGTTGCTGGTATTTCATGATGATTGACAGTGCATTCATGTCGGTGCGGTGAGTTCCGTGCAGGGCCCCGGTGGACTCAACGTATCTGTCGCTTGCGTGCGCAAATTCGCGCAGAAGTGCCACGAGCTGATGGGAGGGGTTATTGCTCATAAAAGTTATTGTATATGCAATAGAGTCATTCGATAATAGAGATACTTTACTGATAAGCTAAATGCGTCGTTAGCTTTCGACTCCCCACTATCTCACCGAGAAAAAGGATTGACCCGTGTCTCACGTGACAAAGCCGCACCGGCCCTCGAAGTTTAAGGGTGCGGGTATTCGAGTAATCGTGTACTCGCTGTTGGTGTTGATCTGGATAGCGATTGCTGGTGTAGGCGGTCCCACCTTCGGCAAACTTTCCGAAGTGCAGACCAATGACCAGGCAGCTTTTCTTCCCGCGACCGCAGAAGCGACCAAAGCGCTGGAATGGCAGAGCAAATTCCGTAGCTCTGACGCAGTCCCTGCAGTGGTGCTGTTTACCAGCGAGAATCAGCTTGACGCTGCTGCGGGGGAACAGTTAGCCAAGGGGTTTGCCGATTATGAATACCTCGATGGGGAGGTCACCGGACCATTCATTTCCGAAGACAAGCGGGCACTGGAACTTCTGGTTCCCGTCAGTGGTGAAGTCAAAGCAAATGTGGGCGTCGAAGAATTACGTAACCTGACCGCACAGCTGACCCCCGAGGGCGCTACCGCCTATGTCACCGGGCCGGCGGGTTTTGCCGCCGACCTGACCGAGGCTTTTGGCGGTATCGACGGGGTGCTACTCGGTGTGGCACTCGTTGCGGTACTGGTCATTTTGCTGTTGGTTTATCGTTCGCTGCTACTGCCGTTCACGGTATTACTCACCTCAGTGGTTGCCCTGTGTGCGGCCATCGTGACCGTCTACTATATGGCTGATGCTGGTTGGATCCGGTTGGATGGGCAATCTCAGGGCATTTTGTCTATCCTGGTCATCGGCGCCGCCACGGATTATTCCTTGCTGTTCGTTGCACGCCATAAGGAAGCCTTGTCCGAAGGACTGGACAAGTTCCAGGCAGTGTCCAAGGCTTGGCGCAGGTCCTTTGAACCGATCGTCGCCTCGGGTGGCACCGTGACCGTTGGCCTGCTGTGTCTGCTCTTCTCGGATCTGAACTCCAATAAAGCATTGGGCCCGATTGGTGCCAGTGGCATTATTTTCTCCATTATTGCCGCCCTAACATTCCTTCCTGCGGCGCTGGGTTTACTCGGACGTGCCGCCTACTGGCCATTTCCGCCGAGGGTCGCAGACCAAGGTGGGCATGCGGCAGTCAAGGAAGGTCTCTGGGGGCGTATCGCGAACTTCGTCGCGGCGCATCCTCGTCCCATCTGGATCTTCACGATCATCCTGCTGGCGGTAGGCGCCTTGGGAGTGACTGGGCTCAAAGCCCATGGAGTGCCGCAAAGTGAACTAGTTATCGGTGGTTCTGAATCCCGTGACGGACAAATTGCCTTAGGTGAGCACTTTCCTGGAGGATCTGGCTCGCCAGCAGTCGCGGTAGTCAACGAGGCTGACGCGGCCACCGTGCTGGAAGACGTCCTAGATGTCACCGGGGTGGATTCTGCTTATCTGCAAGCCGAAGATGGTGGACCGGCAATGGCACAACGCGGCGCAGCGCCGCAGGTGGTCGAAGGTCGTAGCCTGATCTCCATCACCTTGAGTGACGCTGCCGACTCGGACGCTGCCAAGGACACGATCGTTGCACTTCGCGATGCGGTCCACGCGACCGACGCGGAAGCACTAATCGGTGGCACTACGGCGACGCAACTGGATACCGCCGATACGGCACTTGCCGACTTGGCCAAGATCATCCCGTTGACGCTGGGCGCCATTCTGATCATTCTGATGCTGTTACTGCGTTCGGTGCTGGCTCCGGTGCTGCTGATCCTGAGCACCGTGCTTTCCTATGGGACGGCCATGGGCGTCAGCGCACTGGTATTCAACAACGTATTCAAGTTCTCGGGGGCTGATCCGGCCGTACCGTTGTTTGGTTTTGTCTTCTTGGTAGCACTGGGGGTGGACTACAACATCTTCTTGATGACCAGGGTGCGCGAAGAATCGTTGAAGCATGGAACGCGTGAGGGTATGCGTCGTGGCTTGAAGGTTACCGGCGGAGTCATTACCTCGGCAGGTGTGGTGCTGGCAGCAACCTTTGCAGCTTTAGGCGTTGTTCCAATCATGTTCTTGGCGCAGCTTGGGTTCATCGTTGCCTTTGGCGTGCTGCTCGATACATTCATCGTCAGAAGCCTTTTGGTCCCTGCTCTGGTGGAGGAAATTGGACCGAAGGTCTGGTGGCCTTCGAAGCTGGCCAAAGAGCCCGAAGAGACTAAAGAATCTGATTTAGTGTCTGAGATCTCCTGATTTTAGTCGATCTGACGGACTCCGGTACTGCCGGAGTCCGTCATTGGCCTGTAGAATAAAACTGTGCGCACTTCTTAGTGATTCGGTGATTCTCCCGAAAAACTCGGTGCGCATTCGTCGACAGTTTAGATTTCCCCCTTCCGAAGATCTTCACCAGCTGGTGTCTTTTCTTTGCATAGTTGCGGACTTCCTCCTGGCTCGGCGAAACCAAACGCCAAAACCGGCGTGCGAATCAGAGAGAAAGTTTGAGCATGACTGCAACTTTTAGCGCCCTCGGCGTGCCCGAAAACATTGTCAACGTCCTAGCTGACCTTGGCATTGAATCGGCTTTCCCAATTCAGGAAGCCACCCTTCCCTCCACTCTTGCCGGCGGCGACGTCTTGGGCCGTGGACAGACCGGCTCGGGTAAAACCCTTGCCTTCTCCATTCCAATGGTGGCCCGACTGGCTCAGCGTCCACAGCGTCGCAAGGCACGTTTCCCTCGCGCACTGATCATGGCTCCGACCCGCGAATTGGCGACTCAGATCGCCAAGGCCGTGGATCCGCTAGCCGCAGCCTCGGGTTTGCGCACCACCGTAATCTACGGTGGCGTCGCCCAGAGCCGCCAGGAAAAGGCCATGAACGAAGGCGTTGACATTGTCATCGCTTGCCCGGGTCGTCTCGATGACTTGATCAAGCAGAAGGTCGTTGACCTGTCCCAGCTTGAAATCTCGATTCTGGACGAGGCCGACCACATGGCAGATATGGGCTTCTTGCCTGTAGTTCGCCGCATCATGGACCGCATGCCAACCGGCATCCAGCACATGCTGTTCTCCGCCACCTTGGATAACGGCGTGGACAAGGTTGTTAAGCGCTACCTGAGCCACCCGACCATTCACTCGGTTGATGCTCCGGAAGCCGCAGTGAACACCATGGAACACCACGTCTTCGTGATTCCAGCCGATGACAAGAAGGAACTGATCCGCATTTTGGCTCAGGGCACCGGTCGTCGCATCATGTTCATGCGCACCAAGCACCACGCCAAGAAGATGGCAATCGCCCTGTCTAAGGCAGGCGTCCCATCGGTAGACCTACACGGCAACCTGTCGCAGAACGCTCGTGACCGAAACCTAGCTGCCTTCTCCTCGGGTGAGGCTAAGGTTCTTGTTGCCACCGACGTTGCTGCTCGCGGCGTTCACGTTGACGGCGTGGAACTTGTTGTACACGTTGATCCACCGGCAGAACACAAGGCATACACTCACCGCTCGGGCCGTACCGCCCGTGCAGGCTCCAGTGGCACCGTAGTCACCATTTGCACCCCTGATCAGCAGGGCGACGTATCCACCTTGCTTCGCCAGGCTGGTTTGAAGGTTCCTTTTGAGAAGGTCAACCTGAACTCCGCAGTCGTGGCAGATGTTGTCGGCGAAGTGGCCGCACCGGTTGCTTATGTTGCTCCGGCACAGCCAAAGGCATCGCCACGCAAGCGCACCAGCGCTGGCGCCGGTAACGGTTCTTCGCGTGGTGGCAACGGCGGTAATGGTGCTCGCGGTGGCCGTCCAGGTCGCGGCGCTCGTTCCGAAGACGAAGGCCAGCAGAGCTCGAAC
This sequence comes from Arthrobacter sp. MYb213, assembly GCF_002979915.1. Classification (GTDB taxonomy): domain Bacteria; phylum Actinomycetota; class Actinomycetes; order Actinomycetales; family Micrococcaceae; genus Glutamicibacter. The sequence continues at coordinate 488,577 of NZ_PCQA01000002.1, read as the reverse complement.
CGTCGTCCAGCTCGCGGCGGCTCGGCCAACGCGGAACGTCCAGCACGTGGCGGACATTCGGCTAACGCCGAGCGCCCATCGCGCGGCGGGCACAACGCTAACGCGGAACGTCCAAGTGGTGGCAACCGTGCTCCACGTCAGGGTGGACGCGGCGACTCAGCTGGCGCACCAGCTGGCGGCGGTCGTTCACGTGGACCACGTCGTGCATCAAGCCCTGCTACCGGCGGACGGTAAGAACTAGTACGAAAAAGAACCTCCAGACAGCCAAAAGCTGTCTGGAGGTTCTTTTTGTAGTGGGGTTGCCGACCTGACCGGACAATGGGAATTGGAGACTCTTGTGCCGCATTGTGCAAACGTTTCCTATGTAAAAAGTTGGAAAAATACTGAAAAGTTTGATGTTTTCCCTGCATTCGAGTGTAAATGTTGGAAACGCTTGCATTTGATGGAATTCGCTCAGTAGTGTGGGCTGAATCACTGGCGAGTCAGCTCTTATGGCTTGCCGCTCGCACCTTCGAACTCAATGGAGCATTTCGTGAACAGCAAAAGCGCTGCTTCCTCCGTGCGCAGTCAGCCACTGCCACCATACCTTCATAAACGTAGTTGGCGTCGTTGGGTCACCGCCTTGGCCGCAACCCCGATGCTGGCGCTCGCACCCATGGCACCCCTGGCTAGTATTCCCGCCGTGGCAGATGAAACTTCTGTGACTCTGGCCGGTTCTTTTCAGTCGTTGTTGGGATGTTCCGCTGACTGGATGGCTGACTGTGAAGCTACCAGCCTGCAATCCACGGACCAGGAAGGGCAATACAGCCTGGAAGTGGAAGTTCCGGCGGGGAACTATGAATACAAAGTAGCGTTGAACAAAAGCTTTGACACGTCTTATGGACTGGATGGGGGAGAAGAGAACATTCCCCTAGCCCTGAGTGCGGATAGCCGATTGCGCTTCACCTTTGATACGGCCACTGGGCTTACACAAGTTGTGCCACTGGACCTTCGCGGAGAATATTCAGATACTGATGCCGAATTGGTCGCTGCGCCGGTCAGGCAAGCCGGTTCTGGTGAGCAATTCTATTTCGTCTTGACAGACCGCTTTGCCAATGGCTCAACGGCTAACGACACCGGCGGTTTGGAAGGTGATCGACTAACCACCGGGTTTGATCCGACGGACAAAGGATTCTATGAAGGCGGTGATATCGCAGGCTTACACTCCAAGCTCGACTACATTCAGGGCCTTGGCACCAGCGCCATCTGGCTCACGCCCAGTTTTAAGAACATGCCGGTTCAGGGTAGTGGTGATGATGCCAGCGCCGGATATCACGGCTATTGGGTCACCGATTTCACTCAGATCGACCCACATCTAGGCACCAATGAAGAACTCTCCGAACTGATTGATGACGCCCACAAGCGTGGCATCAAGGTGTATTTCGACATCCTCGTGAACCATACCGCGGATCTCATCGACAATAAGGAAAAGAAGTATTCCTACGTTGAGCAGTCTTCCCTTCCCTATAAGGATGCTCAGGGTCAAGCCTTTGACCCGGCGGACTACGCAGGCAGTGATACCTTCCCAGAGCTAGACGCTTCCAGTTCCTTCCCTTATACCCCGGTTGTTTCTGACCAAGTCAAGAAGGTCCCCGACTGGCTCAATGATCCAACGCTCTATCACAACCGCGGGGACTCAACCTGGGAAGGTGAGTCGGTCACCTATGGCGATTTTCAGGGGCTTGATGACCTCATGACCGAAAATCCTAAGGTAGTCAACGGTTTCGCAGAGGTCTACAAGAACTGGGTGGACTTCGGAATTGATGGCTTCCGCATCGACACCGCAAAACATGTGAATTTTGAATTCTGGGAACAATGGACCAAACAAGTTCAGGACTATGCACGAGCCCAGGGTAAAGACGACTTCTTCATGTTTGGCGAAGTTTATGATGCCGATGCAAAGAAGCTTTCGCCCTACGTGCGTAAGACGGAAATGAATTCCGTCCTTGATTTCACGTTCCAATCTGCTGCTGCCGGTTTCGCGGGAGGAAATTCAGCCAAAACGCTAAGCACGCTGTTCTCGGCGGATGACTACTACACCACGGCAAACACCTCAGCTGATGCTCTACCAACTTTCCTTGGCAATCACGATATGGGGCGCATTGGGTACTTCCTGAACAACAGCAATCAGAAACTCAAACGTGATGAACTGGCCCATGAACTGATGTTCCTGACCCGTGGCCAGCCGGTGGTTTACTACGGTGACGAACAAGGATTTGCAGGCACCGGTGGAGACAAGGATTCTCGCCAATCACTGTTCGCTTCTCAAGTCTCGGAGTATCAGAACCAAGAATTGATTACCGGAGAAAAGCTCGGAACCCAAGATCGTTATGACAGTGATTCTCCGATGTACCAGCACATCGCGGCCCTCTCTAAACTTCGCGAATCAAACAAAGCGCTGAAGGGCGGGGCACAAGTAGAGCTATACGCCCAAGATTCCAAGGGAGTCTATGCATTCTCGCGTGTGGACCGTGACGAGAAAACCGAATACCTGGTGGCCCTGAACAACTCGGAAGAATCCGCTGATGTTGAGTTGTCGACTCTGACCTCCGACGCAACCTACTCAGCGCTCTATGGCGCCGAAGACAAACTCAGCAGTGCTGCGGACGGGAAACTCAACGTGACGGTGCCAGCGCTATCTGCAGTGGTTTATAAAGCTGACAAGAACGTAGATAGTGCTGCCTTCACACCTGAGATTTCCGCTCCAAAATCTGGGGCCGGGCTCAGTGGCGTAACACCCGTATCCGTGGATTTAGGCGAACAGGCGTGGGCTGAAACAAGCATGTCGTGGCGTGAAGTGGGCACCGAGAAGTGGCACCTACTGGGCGTGGCAGAAGACCACACCCCACGAGTCTTCCACGACGTTTCATCGCTACCACAAGGCACCTTGGTGGAATATCGTGCCGTGAGTACCAATGCCGCAGGAGAACACAGCGCCGCTTCCACCTATGCTTCCGTGGGCAACGACGTTTCCGGGTTTGCGAAGGAAAAACCGGCTGAATCGGATATCTCCATGGTCACCGTGCCGGGAAGCCATAACACCGAAATGGGTTGTGTCACCGACTGGGATCCGGCCTGCGAGGCAGCCAAACTCACTGAACAGCCTGGCGGGGTCTATTCTGGTGAATTCGATGTCCCAGCAGGGGACTATGAATACAAGGTAGCCATCAACGGATCATGGGATCTGAGCTACGGCGCTGGTGGTATTGCCGGTGGTGACAACCTTAAATATTCTCACGAAGGTGGGACCGTCAAGTTCTTCTTCGATCCCCGCAACAACATCGCACAAAGCGATCAACAGGGTCCGATGATCACCTTACCGGGAAGTTTTCAAGACGAATTGGGCTGTAAATCCGACTGGGATCCAACCTGTCTCGCTACTTTAATGGCGGACGCTGATGCTGACGGTACCTACGAATTCACTACGGAGAAGATCCCGGCTGGTACCTACGAATTTAAGGTGTTACACAACTTCGGGTGGGACGAAAATTATGGCGTTGACGGTGCCGCCGGAGGTGCTAACTACAGTCTTTCGGTAACCGAAGGAAAGCCAGTGAGCTTCAGCTACGACTCGAAGACTCACCTGTTGCAGATTGGTTCTGACACCCAAACAGTCGCCGGCGTTGGTCAAATGAAAGCGCAGTGGATTTCCGCTGATACCCTAGCGATTCCTCGTGATCTAGGCACTGGTGAAAACTATGCCCTCTACGCTTCAAAGGACGCCAGCTTGAAATTGGAGGGAGAAGAGATCTCCGGTGCGAAGCCAATCGAGCTCAAAGAAATTATTGGTGGGTTGAGTGCCGAACAACGCAAGAAGTTCCCACACCTTGCCGACTACCGTGCCTTGCGTGTTGAGCTAGATCGCGAAGACGTAGCCTCTGCATTGCGTTCACAACTGGCATTGGCACGATTTGATGGCGAAGGGGATACCCAGAAACTCACCGCCTTCACCGGAGTTCAGAGTGCTGGTGTCATTGATGATCTCTATGCCAAGGCGCTTGACGATGTAGAACTCGGCGTGAGCTTCACCGGAAAACGCCCTACCTTTAGGCTCTGGGCACCCACGGCCCAAAAAACAACACTGCTGATTACTGACAAGAAGGAGAAGACTGCACGATACGCTGCTAGCTATTCGAAGGACAGCGGTGTGTGGACGGTAAAGGGTAAACCTCAGATGGCTGAGGCGAAGTACCGGTGGGAAGTTCAGGTCTTTGTCCCTGAAACGGGCAAGATCGAAACGAATATTGTTACCGATCCATATTCGGTTGCGTTGACCACTAATTCCACCCACTCGGTCGCGGTGAGCTTGGAAGACCCTCACCACCAGCCAAAACAGTGGCGTAAGGCCAAAGCCAAAAACGTCGAAAAGGACGTGGACCGCAGCATCTATGAACTGCAGATCCGTGACTTCTCGATTTCAGATGCTTCGGTGCCCGAGAATCAGCGGGGCCGCTACGGAGCGTTTGGAGCAAATGGGGCCGGGAGTAAACAGCTCAAACAGCTTTCCGAGGCTGGCCTGACTACCGTTCACCTGCTGCCAAGTTTTGATATCGCCACCATTGAGGAGGAACAGTCACAACGTGTTGAGACGGACTGTGATCTGAAGTCGCTGCCGGCAGCTTCCAGCAAACAACAAGAGTGCGTTACTGCCCACGGTGATGAAGACGGATTCAACTGGGGGTACGACCCCTTCCATTTCATGGCTCCGGAAGGTTCGTACGCCACGAACCCTGAAGGAGCGAACCGTGTCGAAGAATTCCGCTCGATGGTTGGATCCTTGCACAGCATGGGGCTAGAAGTAGTGCTTGATCAGGTGTTCAACCACACCGCAGCCTCGGGTCAAGCCGATCGCAGTGTGCTGGATAAGATCGTGCCTGGCTACTACCACCGACTTGATGCCACCGGGAAAGTGGAAACCTCGTCCTGCTGTCAGAACCTGGCCACGGAACACGCTGCGGCGCAGAAACTGATGGTTGATGCCCTGGTGGTGTGGGCCAAGGACTATAAGGTTGATGGATTCCGTTTTGACCTCATGGGCCACCACTCACGAGAAACCATGGAAGCCGTACGCAGTGCATTAGATGAACTGAAGCCGGGACGTGACGGAGTGGACGGCAAGTCCATTTACCTCTATGGCGAAGGATGGAACTTTGGTGAGGTGGCGGACAATGCTCGCTTCTATCAAGCGACTCAGGGGCAAATGAACGGTACCGGCATCGGGACCTTTAACGACCGACTGCGCGATGCCGTTCATGGTGGCAGTCCTGTTGAATCATCCTCAACATTCCGTCAGGGCTTTGGTACTGGCTTGGGAACGGATCCCAACGGTAATAAGGTCAATGGGAGCACCGAGGAAGCGTTGAAAGATCTCGGCCACGAAACCGACCTAGTGAAGCTCGGCTTGGCTGGCAATCTCGCAGACTTCGAATTCCTCGCTTCGGATGGCAGTGTGCACCGTGGTGATGAATTGGATTACCGCGGAGCGAAAGCAGGCTATGCTTCGCAGCCGGGAGAAGTGATCAACTATGTTGACGCGCACGATAATGAAACGCTCTACGACCTCACTGTGCTCAAGTTGCCACGAGATACTTCCATGGAGGATCGGGTGCGGATGAATACTCTCTCGCAAGCAACCGTGATGTATTCACAAGCTGTTCCGTTCTGGCATGCCGGAACCGAGTTATTGCGTTCAAAGTCTTTGGACCGAAATTCCTATAACTCGGGGGACTGGTTCAACCGCATCGACTTCTCCGGAGTGGAAAATACTTTCGGCTCGGGTCTTCCGCCCGAGGCAGATAACGGGGAGAAGTGGGATCTGATGGCTCCACTATTAGAAGACCCTGCGCTCAAGCCGGATGCCAAGGCCATGGCTGATGCTGAAGGGGCAGCCTTGGACTTGCTGCAGACCCGCAAGGAAGTTGGACTCTTGCGATTGGGCTCAGCTGATCTCATTGGGCAAAAGGTGAGCTTCCCGCTGGGTGGGTCTGAGGCCGAACCGGGAATTATCGTGATGCGCATTGACGACACGGTGGGTAAGGATGTCGATCGCAAGCATGACGGTGCCTTAGTCCTCTTCAATGCCTCGCCGAAGGAGAGCACGCAAAAGCTTGAGGAGCTGGTAGGTCACGACTACTCGCTTGCCAAGTCTCTTGCGAAAGGCAGTGATGACCGGGTGAAGTCAACTTCGTTCGACAGTGCCACCGGTGAGCTGACTATTCCGGCGCGCACCGCGGCAGTCCTAGTGGAACCTCAGGGCTCGGCTAAGTAGTAGAACGGAGCATTCCTACTGGACCATCTGTAGGGATTATTCGCAGGACCATTGTTGGTAGATGAACTGATCTAGCCAGTGTGGCAATCGAGTTTTTCATTGCCAAAGCGTCCACGCTGACAGCGAACAACCCGCTCTCGTCATCACGAGAGCGGGTTGTTCCATTGTGTCTGTAAATCAGTTTTGAGGGTCTTTGCGACGCCCAAAGACAAAGTAGGAAATGCTACCTAGTACGTTGAGGCAACTGACCACGGCCCACAGTGGATTTGGCCCTATCGCCAGCTGAACGGAGCGTCGACGAAGATCGCGCAAGGCTGCAAACATCAAAGTCAGCTCGATAATTCCAGCGAGGATGACAGCAACCTGGGTGCGGCGATCCAGCTCCCGGAAGGACCGTTTTTTCGGTAGGTTGAGGCGCCGGGAGCGCAGGGTGGATTGTCCTTGAACGCCTTGGGTGTCCTGTGTCTGAAAATTATTTTTCGGCATGGGAATCATTCTTGCCCTTTGTTCGTTGAAGAAGACAGAACGCAAAGTTGAGTGAGGTTGGCTCAAGTTAATTTGACAGTCGAAAGCGGCTGAGTAAACTTGAGTCCAGAACGCTCAATCAGGATAAAAATCCTCAGCGTTAGTACTTTCAACCAAGGCAAAGGAGAGCCATTATGTCGCGTGCCGTAGGTATCGACCTAGGAACCACCAACTCCGTAGTTTCCGTGCTCGAAGGTGGTGAGCCAACCGTTATCGCAAACGCGGAAGGCAACCGCACGACCCCGTCCATCGTTGCTTTCTCGAAGAGCGGCGAAGTCCTGGTTGGCGATATCGCCAAGCGCCAGGCAGTAAACAACATTGACCGCACCATCGCTTCGGTCAAGCGCCACATGGGTACCGACTGGTCCATCGACATCGATGACAAGAAGTACACCGCACAGGAAATTTCTGCTCGTACCCTGATGAAGCTGAAGAACGACGCCGAGTCCTACTTGGGCGAAAAGGTCACCGACGCGGTCATCACCGTTCCTGCATACTTCAACGATGCTGAGCGTCAGTCCACCAAGGAAGCCGGCGAAATCGCAGGCTTGAACGTACTGCGCATTGTCAACGAGCCAACCGCAGCCGCTCTGGCTTACGGTCTGGAAAAGGGTAAAGAAGACGAACTCATCTTGGTCTTCGACCTCGGTGGCGGTACCTTCGACGTTTCCCTGCTCGAAGTTGGCAAGGATGACGACGGATTCTCCACCATCCAGGTTCGCTCCACCTCGGGCGATAACCGCCTCGGTGGCGACGACTGGGATCAGCGCATCGTAGATTGGCTGCTGGCTCAGGCTAAGCAGAAGGGTGCAGACCTGTCCAAGGACAAGATTGCACTGCAGCGTCTGAAGGAAGCTGCTGAGCAGGCCAAGAAGGAACTGTCCTCGGCTACCAGCACCAACATCTCCCTGCAGTACCTCTCGGTCACCTCCGATGGCCCGGTTCACCTGGATGAGCACCTCTCGCGTGCTAAGTTCCAGGAACTGACCAAGGATCTGCTGGAGCGCACCCGCAAGCCATTCAACGATGTCATCAAGGAAGCCGGAGTTAAGGTTTCGGAGATCGCACACGTGATCCTCGTTGGCGGTTCGACCCGTATGCCAGCAGTGGCAGAGCTGGTCAAGGACCTGGCCGGCAAGGAAGCTAACAAGGGCGTCAACCCAGATGAGGTTGTTGCCGTTGGTGCAGCCCTGCAGGCTGGCGTGCTGAAGGGTGAGCGCAAGGACGTATTGCTCATCGACGTCACCCCACTGTCCCTAGGTATTGAAACCAAGGGTGGCGTGATGACCAAGCTGATCGAGCGCAACACCGCGATCCCAACCAAGCGTTCGGAGACCTTCACTACCGCCGAGGACAACCAGCCTTCGGTATCGATCCAGGTCTTCCAGGGTGAGCGCGAGTTCACCCGCGACAACAAGCCACTGGGCACCTTCGAGCTAACCGGTATCGCACCGGCACCTCGCGGCATCCCACAGGTTGAGGTCACCTTCGACATCGACGCCAACGGCATCGTGCACGTATCCGCTAAGGATAAGGGCACCGGTACCGAACAGTCGATGACCATCACCGGCGGCTCCTCGCTGTCGAAGGAAGACATCGAGCGCATGGTTCAGGAAGCCGAAGCTCACGCCGAAGAGGACAAGGCCCGCCGCGAGGCAGCCGAGACCCGTAACGCCGCCGAGCAGGCAGCTTACTCGGTAGACAAGCTCATCAAGGACAACGATGAGAAGCTTCCAGAAGAGGTCAAGACCGAGGTTCAGGCCGACGTTGACGCACTGAAGGAAGCCTTGGAGAAGCAGGACAACGACGACGAGGTCAAGGCAGCGTTTGAGAAGCTTCAGGCTTCGCAGACCAAGCTGGGCGAGGCAATCTACGCCAACACCGCCGCCGAAGGCGCCGAAGCACCTGCAGGCGAGCAGGCTCCAAACGCTGATGAAGACATCGTCGACGCCGAGGTAATCGACGAAGACGAAGCCGACAAGAAGTAGGGAGCAAGGGAATATGTCCGAGGCACAGGACCAGAACGAAAACCCCGGCCAGGAGCCGGAGAACCAGCCAGAGGCAGCCGACGTGCAGCCAAACGCTGACGCCCTGGGTCAGGCCGAGGCGATCCTGAACGAGGCTGCTGCAGGTGTCGAAGAGGCACAGGCTGAAGTTACCGAAAAGGAATCCGAGCTTCGCAACGACCTGCTTCGTTTGCAGGCCGAGTACGTCAACTACCGCAAGCGCGTAGAGCGTGACCGGGTAGCAGTACGTGAAAGTGCCGTTCAGTCGGTGCTCGCCACGTTGCTGCCGGTGCTTGATGATATCGATGCGGCACGTGCTCATGGTGACTTAGCAGATGGCCCGTTCGCGGCTATCGCTAAGAAGCTGGACACGGTCTTGGCAACTCACGGCCTGGAACGAATCGATGAGGCTGGGGTCGAATTTGATCCCAACGTTCACGAGGCGTTGCTCCGCCAGCCGGTCCCAGAGATCCCAGCGGATCATGTGGGACAGGTACTGCGAGCCGGTTACCGTAAGGGAAACTACACCATGCGTGCCGCGCAGGTGCTAGTAGCCACCGGCGAGTAGCCGCACATCTAGATAACGAAACTGCCCACTGCCGAAACCTCGACAGTGGGCAGTTTCAAATCGGTAGTCAAAAGAAAGGGGGCCCTGATGGCAAGTCAGGACTGGATCGACAAAGACTTTTACGCCATTCTGGGCGTCTCCAAGGACGCCAGCGAGGCGGACATCAAGAAGGCGTACCGTAAGCTAGCGCGTAAATACCACCCGGATACTAATCAGGGTGATGCGGAAGCAGAGCGGAAGTTCAAAGACATCTCCGAGGCTAATTCGGTGCTTTCGGACAAAGAAGAGCGTGAGCAGTATGATGCGATTCGCGCTATGGGCGGCGGAGCGCGTTTCAGCGCCGGAGGCCCCGGCGGCGCACCAGGCGGCCAAGCAGGCTTTGATGACATGTTCTCCAACCTCTTTGGTGGGGGAGGGGCACCACGCGGTCGCGGCGGACAACCAGATTTCTCTGATCTGTTCGGTGGCGGCGGCTTCGGTGGCGGCTTTGGACAAAGTGCCCCGCCTCGCAAGGGCGCGGACCGCACCGCAAGCACCACGATTTCCTTCGCCGGATCTATCAAGGGCACCACTATCGGTTTGCGTGAGCAAAGCGGTGAAGTCATTGACGTGCGTGTTCCTGCAGGAATCAAGGACGGTCAATCGGTACGTGTGCGCGGTCGCGGTCAGTCAGGACCAGCCGGAAACGGCGACCTGCTGGTGAAGGTGAAGGTTACCGAACACCCGTACTTCAAACGCGAAGAGAACAATATTCGTGTGCACGTGCCAATCACCTTTGATGAGGCCGCGCTCGGCGCAAAAATTCATGTGCCAACCTTGGATGGCGAAGAAGTTGCCATGAAGGTACCAGCCGGTTCAAACTCGGGGCGGACCTTACGTCTGAAAGGGCGCGGGGTGAAGACCTCCAAGGCGACCGGCGACATGCTGATCGTGTTAGATGTGGTCATTCCGCAGAACCTGAACGATAAGGCGAAAGCAGCCATCGAAGAGTTCGCGGCGGCTACCGAGGGTGAAGATCCTCGACAGGCGCTGGCTGCTAAGGCCAAGCTCTAAGCTAAAGATTGGCCCGATACGTGAGTGTGCTTCGCAAGGGGCACACTCACGTAGACAATACATTTATCCCCTACATTTGGGGGAGAAACGGAGACTGAGATTCATGGCCCACGAGTTCCTAAGACCTGTGTTCGTCATTTCAGTCGCCGCACAACTAGCAGATATGCACCCGCAGACCCTGCGCCAGTATGATCGCATCGGATTGGTCTCACCCAGCCGTCAATCGGGTAAGCAGCGACGATATTCCCAGCGCGACGTTTCACTATTGCGCCAGGTGCAGCAGCTGAGCAAAGAGGGCGTGTCGCTCGAAGGCATTAAACGCATTATCGAGCTGCAAAACCAGGTGTCTTTTCTGCAAAACCAGGTCGGCGAATTACGCGATGAATTGCGCGCCGTCCAGCAAGGCCAAACCCGTGTGTTCGCCGCCGGAACCGCCGCCGGAGATGTGGTTTCCATGGCCCGCGGAATGCGTCCGGCTCGCCGCGAACCAACGGTGACACTATTTACAACGCGCCGTGCCATTGGCAGATAGTTTTCCTCCGTTGGTCGCGTTCGGCTAGTAATCCGTCGGTAAAATCATTAGTCTCAAAACTACGTGATCCACCTCACCTATCGTGGGTCACGTTGTTGCGTCCCGGATAACCGTATCCGGAATAAAAGCTGCGCAACCCAACTGTTTTGAGGATGGAGAGCTTCGTGCGGGAGAACCCATTAGTTACGACCCCTGATCAGGTAAAAGTCGGCATTTCTGAGACTCAGGATCTGAGGGCCAAGCGATGAAATCCTATGCACAGGGCGATACCACTTCGGAACTTCTCCACGACACTATCGGCGCCAACCTAGAACGCACCGTCGCATTGTATGGAGAGCGTGAAGCACTGGTGGAAGCCTTCACCGGTCGGCGCTGGACCTGGAATGAGCTAGACCTAGCGGTTAACGATTTAGCGCGTGGACTTCTCTCAGCTGGTTTAGAACCGGGGGATAGGGTGGGAGTTTGGGCGCCAAACTGCGCCGAATGGACCTTGACACAGTACGCCACAGCAAAAATCGGTGTCATCTTGGTCAATGTTAATCCCACCTATCGAAGTCATGAGTATTCCTACGCGGTCAATCACAGCGGCCTACGGATGCTGATCACCATGACCAGTTTCAAAACGAGTATGTATCGTGAAATGGTTGAACGTTGTGCCGTGGATACTCCGACCTTGGAACGCGTGGTCTATCTGGACACCGCTGACTGGGCCGAACTTATCGAAGCAGGTCAAGGTATAGATCCGGCCTTGGTTAGCCAACGTCTGGCGCTGACCGAACCAGATCAAGCCATCAATATTCAGTACACCTCTGGTACTACGGGATATCCCAAGGGCGCGACACTCAGCCACCGAAATATTCTGAATAACGGATTTTTTGTCACTGAAACTATTCGGCTAGGTCCCGAAGACCGACTCTGCATCCCGGTGCCTTTTTACCACTGCTTCGGCATGGTGATGGGAAATCTGGGATGCACAAGTCACGGAACCACCATGGTGATCCCGGCCCCGAGCTTTGATGCTGAAACTACCCTGCGAGTAGTGGCCGAAGAAAAATGCACCGGTGTTTATGGGGTTCCCACCATGTTTATTGCGATGCAAAATCACCCAAGTTTTGGTACCCATGATTTGAGTACCTTGCGTACCGGAATCATGGCTGGATCGGTTTGCCCGGTTGAAGTGATGCGCGGTTGCCTAGAAGATATGAACATGTCCGAGGTATCCATCGCCTACGGAATGACCGAAACCAGCCCAGTGTCCTGCCAGACGAGGGCGGATGATGACTTAGAGGCACGTACCGAAACCATTGGCCGCGTCCACCCGCATTTGGAAGTCAAAATCGTGGATCCAGCGACCGGGGAAACTGTGGAACGTGGAGAACCGGGAGAATATTGCACTCGCGGCTACTCGGTGATGCTCGGTTATTGGAATGACGAAGCCAAAACCAAGGAAGCAATTGATTCGGAGAACTGGTTGCATACCGGGGACCTCGCGGTCATGCGCGAAGACGGATATTGCGTCATTGTGGGGCGCATCAAGGATATGGTGATTCGCGGCGGAGAGAACATCTATCCTCGAGAGATTGAAGAGTTCTTCTTCAAACACCCAGATATTGAGGATGTCTCGGTGGTGGGAATTCCAGATGAAAAATATGGTGAGGAAATTTGTGCCTGTATCAAGATGAAGGCGGGCAAGGACCCGCTGACCATTGAGGACCTCAGGGCCTTTGCCCACGGTCAACTGGCACAGTACAAAATTCCTGCCTATGCCATGATCCTCGATGAATTTCCGATTACCGTCACCGGCAAAATTCGTAAGGTGCAATTACGTGAAGACGCGGCGAAAAAGTTACTCACCTAAGTATCGGTGAATTACAAACGGTCGTGCTTGGCCAACCGGGCCAAGAGCCCTTGCCTGACGGCGGGCCACTCCTGTGGCAGGATCGAGAAAATCACGGTGTCACGCAGAGTCCCAGTGCTTGCGTCATACATGTGATTGCGCAGCACGCCGTCTTGCTTCGCGCCTAGTCGGGCGATCGCCGCGCGTGACTGCTGGTTATGCCAATGGGTGCAAAAGGCCACGGACAAGCAGTCGAGTTCTTCGAAGGCGCGCTGCAACAAAAGATACTTCGCTGCAGCGTTTATGCCGGTTCCCTGGAAATCGGTGCCAAGGAAAGTGGAACCGATTTCTACCCGTCGGTTCGCTTCGCTGATATTCAAATAGGTTGTTGCGCCCACCGCGTTGCCACTGTGTTCATCGATGATCGCGAACGGTGCCATCTGGCCCTCGGCCTGCAAAGCGAGCCGGCGCGATATCTCAGCGTCCATGCCCTGTGCCGAAGGCGTCTTAGTAAACCACACTTGATCCAGTGAACCGTGGCTAACGATGGCGCCCAGGTCAGCTGAATGCTTGCGGTTCAACTGTTCCAGACGGACGCCGGCAAGTTTCAGGGTGGGGGTTGCACTAAGGCTCATGCCTGCAAGTGTATTGCAGCCAGGAGCCTTAGATTTGTAAAGTTACTTAGCTTCCCGGGTATAGGCCAGATCAAAGACCAAACGTCCGGCCTTCAAAGCTTTGCCTTCAAAGCTGGTGAGGATACGACGTTCAAAACGTGGTGCCCAGCCACCTCGCTCATCAACAAAGTCAGGTTCTGGATCAAAGCCTTCCATACCGTTGGCGCGAACCTTGGTGAGGTTGCTTTCCGTTCCCGAATGCGCGTCTGGATGCTGATTTTCAAAGTGTGGGTGAGCTTCGAGTACCTCACGCATTTGTTCGGCGTAGTTGGACCAGTCGGTGGCCAGTCGAAGTGTTCCACCTGGTTTCAGTACACGGGCGACCTTGTCCAAGAATGAGGAAGTGATCAGTCGGCGCTTGTGGTGACGCGGCTTGTGCCATGGATCTGAGAAGAAGATCCACAATTCGTCGGCGCTGCCCTCCGCGAGCATCACGTCCAAGACCTCTGGGGCATTAGCCTGGACCGCACGCACGTTTTCCAATTCAAAGGACTCGACCTTGAGCATTAGCTGGGCTAGTCCCGGAAGATAAACCTCCACGGCGAGGTAGTTTCGCTCGGGATCATCCTTGGCGGCATTGGCAATGCATTCACCTAAGCCTGTCCCGATCTCCACGATGAGCGGTGCTACGCGACCAAAGGCCTGTTCAGGGTCCAAGCGGAAGTCATCTGCCACAGAGGTGTCGGCAATCTTGCGAGGTGGCTCAATTACGTAGCTTTGTGCATTGCGCTCCCATGCGGCCGCGCGGCGTCCTTGGAGCCGATTACCTCGGCGAACAAAGGAGACCGGGTCGGCACGGAACAGGGAAGGATCTTTGGCCATGTTGTCGGTGCCTTCGGGTTGCACTTCGCTTCGTTCACTCATGATCATTAATCCTAGCCGAGGAGCGCACAAGGCCCACCAGAAACTCGTAGGGCGTTGCACACCCACAATTCATTTTTGTCACACATACTAGGGGACGTTCCGGGTGTTCCCCTATAGCGCGGGCTAGTGATGCGCTGTCATGCTAGAAGCATGACAGATTTAGTGCGCGGCATCTTGAATATCATTTGGCTACTATTCGGCGGCCTGTGGTTAGCGTTGGGTTATGTTCTGGCCGGCATTATCTGCTGCCTGCTCATCGTCACCATTCCCTTTGGTATCGCTTCCTTTAGGATCGCAGGGTACGCGTTGTGGCCTTTTGGCCGAACCGTCGTTGACCGGGGTCCGGTGGGAGCCTTCTCGACACTGGGAAATATTATCTGGTTAGTTTTCGCTGGAATCTGGATCGCCATCGGACACGTGGTCACCGCGATCCCGATGTTCGTTTCCATTATTGGCATCCCACTAGGTATCGCAAACCTCAAAATGATCCCGGTATCTTTGATGCCACTAGGCAAGGAAATTGTTCCTTCGGATTATTACATCGCAGGAATGCGACGCTAAATTTTTTGCAACTAAGCTAAAGCCGGTTCCGCGTGGACCGGCTTTTGCTTATCCTGTTGTGCCTAAGCTTTTTGCTGTCGTAGCTGCAGGATTTGTTCGCGCAAAATATCAGCGTGCCCGCAGTGCTGGGCCAACTCCCGAAGAACGTGGAGTTGGACCCAGACTAAGGGCAAGGGGTCACGGCGGTTACCTGGAAGAAGCGCATCATCGGTCAATTCTGCGCGAGCCGTACGGGACAACGAAATAGCGTCGCGGTAAGCGCGCTGGATCGATTCAATAGTGTCTTCAGCCTGCAGATCAAAGGACTCATCGGGTGTTTGCACAATTCCTAGATCCGCTCGGGACGCACCGGTGACAGCCTCGCCAAACCAGACTCGTTCCACAAAGACCGCGTGCTTTACTAAGCCAAGTAACGTGGTTTTGGAAGAGACCAGTCGCATTTTTGCTTCGGTTTCGCTTAGTCCGTCGAGGCATTCCAGAAGCATTTTCCGGTGTTGCTCAATGAATACGTCGGCTAGTTGGGCAGGGTGTTGCGCGTAGTGGGCAGCAGAATCGGGATTGGGCATGCTTTAGTTTGCGGGTTACAAAGGGTAGGGCGCAATGTCTAGCTTCAAAGTTTCCAAGCCCGAGCGAGCACATCCCAATGTTCTTGAGTCATCAGGCTCACCGGAGTCACCGAGACGGGCATCGGGCCGGCTTCCGAAATAGCTGGTAGCGCCCAGCGCAACGCTGGCTGAAGCCAACGTCAATAATCGACGGCGTGTGGCCGAGCGAGCAAGGGACTTCGGCATTATTTTCGGTCCCCAAGATTTGAACTGATTTGAGCTACGGATAGTAGGTCAATGAGCGCGGGAAGTTGAATAATTCGGCGAAGCACTGAGCCCCAAGCACGTCTTCGGCGACGTTTTACGCACTAGTAGTGATTCTCATTAGCCATGCTGTGGGCGGGCGAGCCGTTGCTGTTTGATGACGGGTGAAGTAATCCAGAAAAATCTAGTTGATGCGGAATAAGAACACCAAGAGTAGAGTTGAGTTAAGTACACTCAAGTTTATGGGTTCACCCTCAGAGAGAAAGGATTCGCGTGGACACCAAGCTCACCACCAAGAGCCAGGAGGCTCTATCTGCTTCCGGGATGAATGCTTCGACCGCGGGAAATCCGCAGATCGAACCAGCTCACTTGCTGAAGGCCTTGCTAGACCAACGAGACTCGGTTGCCGTGGCATTACTGAAAACTGCAGGCCTAGACGTTGACGCACTCTCGGTGAAGGCGAGTACGGCTATCAATGCTTTACCTGCCAATTCCGGATCCTCGGTGGCTCAAGCCCAATTCTCGCGTCAATTGCTCCAAGTGGTCAGCACCGCACAGGAGATCGCGAACAACATGGGGGACACCTATGTCTCCACCGAGCACCTGCTGATCGCCTTAGCCTCTGACCAGACCAAGGCCGGCGAAGCGCTACGTGACTCCGGAGCTACCCGGGAGTTGCTGGTGGCAACGCTGCCCACTATCCGTGGGGACCGCAAGGTTGATAACCCCAACCCGGAAGACACCTTCCAAGCCCTAGAAAAGTTCGGCACGGATATGACCGCGCTGGCACGCTCGGGCAAACTTGATCCGGTGATCGGCCGCGATAAAGAAATTCGCCGCCTGGTCCAGGTCCTCTCACGGCGCACCAAAAATAACCCGGTGCTCATTGGTGAACCTGGCGTGGGTAAAACCGCCGTGGTTGAAGGACTCGCTCAGCGCATGATCGCCGGAGACGTGCCAGAGTCGCTACGTGGAAAAACGCTAATCTCTTTGGACCTCGGATCCATGATTGCCGGTGCGAAATACCGCGGCGAGTTTGAGGAACGCCTGAAGTCAGTACTCGAAGAGATCAAATCCTCGGATGGACAGATTGTCACGTTCATCGATGAGATTCATACCGTGGTGGGCGCGGGCGCTTCCGAAGGCGCTATGGATGCAGGCAATATGCTCAAGCCAATGCTTGCCCGTGGTGAACTGCGTCTGATCGGCGCCACCACGCTGGATGAATACCGCGAAAATATCGAAAAAGACCCGGCACTAGAACGTCGCTTTGCGCAGGTCTACGTGGGCGAGCCAAGCGTGGATGACACGATCGCGATCCTGCGTGGGCTCAAGGAACGCTACGAAGCACACCACAAGGTGTCCATCGCCGACTCGGCACTCGTGGCTGCGTCCACGCTGTCCAACAGGTACATCTCCGGACGGCAGCTGCCGGACAAAGCCATTGACCTGGTCGATGAGGCGGCCAGCCGACTGCGCATGGAGATTGACTCGGCTCCCGAGGAAATCGATGAGCTGCGCCGTGAGGTAGACAGACTGACCATGGAGGAGCTCGCGCTCGCTGGGGAGACCGACCCGGGATCTATTGAACGCCTCGATGCGCTACGCATGGATATGGCCGATAAGAAGGAAACCCTCGATGCGCTCAACGCCCAATGGGATGCGGAGAAGTCGGGGCTGAACCGCGTGGGTGACCTGAAGGTGAAACTAGACGAGCTGCGTTCGCAGGCCGAAAAGTTCCAGCGTGAAGGTGACCTGGAAAATGCCTCACGATTGCTCTACGGAGAGATCCCGACATTGCAAGGCGAGCTTGAAGCGGCAGCCGAGGCTGAAGCAGGCAAGAGCCACGAACACACCATGGTCGCTGAAGAGGTGACCGCGGATGACATTGCCGAAGTTATCTCGGCATGGACCGGAATACCCGCCGGGCGGATGCTGCAAGGCGAAAGCCAAAAGCTGCTGGAGATGGAATCAATCATCGGTCAGCGTCTGGTGGGCCAGCAGCAGGCGGTGACCGCGGTTTCCGATGCGGTGCGCCGAACCCGTGCGGGAATCTCGGATCCGGACCGGCCTACCGGCTCGTTCCTGTTCCTTGGACCTACCGGCGTGGGTAAGACGGAGCTGGCGAAGTCCCTGGCTGACTTCCTCTTTGATGATCCGCGTGCAATGGTGCGTATCGACATGTCCGAGTACGCCGAGAAGCATTCAGTTTCGCGACTAGTTGGTGCGCCTCCGGGCTATGTCGGTTACGAAGAAGGCGGACAGCTGACCGAAGCGGTCAGGCGCCGTCCGTACTCGGTGATCCTGCTAGATGAAGTGGAAAAAGCTCACCCTGAGGTTTTCGACATTCTGTTGCAGGTGCTTGATGATGGGCGCTTGACCGATGGGCAGGGCCGTACCGTTGACTTCAGGAACACGATCTTGATCCTGACCTCCAATATGGGTTCCCAGTTCCTGGTGGATCCAAATCTGGAAGACAAGGACAAGAAGACAGCAGTGATGAATGTGGTCAATGCATCCTTCAAGCCAGAGTTCCTGAACCGTCTGGACGAGATCATCATGTTTGATCCGTTGAGCATCAATGAGCTGGGCAACATTGTGAAACTGCAGATTGATCTGCTGGCTGCACGGCTTTCCGAGCGTCGACTCAGTTTGGACGTTTCCGAAGCCGCCAGCGAGTGGCTGGCTATGACCGGTTACGACCCGGCTTACGGTGCCAGGCCACTTCGCCGCTTGGTGCAGCGCGAAATCGGTGACCGGTTAGCGCGTCAGCTCCTGAGCGGAAATATTCAGGACGGGGATCGTGTGCAGGTGGGCCTTGACCCTGAGGGAGATAATCTCGTCGTCACGCGCGGAACGCGCGAAAGCGAGTAGCTAAAGGTTGCGTCGACGCACTGATGGCCGGTGGAATTCCACCGGCCATCAGCGTCAGTCAGTTAGTGACGTAACTTAGCTTTCCTCGTTATCGGGAAGTAGCGAGTTTCGAACATTTCCCTCGGTCAGACCCAGGAAGCAAGAGACCTGACGGTCACCCTGGGACCAGGTGCTTTCTGAGGGACGTGAGAAGTGGTAGGTCCAGGTGGAATCCAGGCCGGCGCTCGGGTCCAGCGACACTGATTTACACAGCGACTCAGACTCGGTAAGCAACTCATTGGCGCCCGGGTATTTGTCACCGGTCAGTTCGAAGGATCCGATGAGCTGAGCATTATGCGAGGAATCGCAGGTAACAACCGTCTGTGGGGATAGCGGAGAATCAAAGCCGCGCAGGCAGTCGCCGAGGACTAACTGCTCCGGCGGCACCGATGCAGCAATCACTCCGTCTAGGCCCGGGCTCTCATTTCGCTCTACAGTGTTCGCCTCTGGCGTAGCTGGTGTAATAAAGCGAAGTACAACGAAAACCACCGCAGCGCTCAAAGCTAAAACAGCGATGACGAGTAAGACCCACTGGCCGATTTGCCGCTTGGGCTTCTCCGGTTCCGGCTGTAGAGGCGGTAAAGCCGCCTGTGGCTCCGGTAGATCTTTTTCCACCACCTGTAGTGCTCCTTCAAGAATTGCCGAGGATATTTTGGGAGCAAGCTCACTAAATAGTCGTTGGACTAATCGACAGTCTAACGGGTCTGGCACGTGTTGCGTTCAGCGCTCGCCGTGGAATCGTGTTAACCTTTAATTACGAAAGAACTGATCACATATTCGGGGGCCTCCACCTATTAGGTGGACCACCTTCCGACTCTACTGAAAAGAGGGGGTCACGCCATGGGGCGCGGCCGTCAAAAGGCTAAAGCACAGCGTCAAGCGCGAGACATTAAGTACTACTCGCCCTCGACTGACCTGACAGCACTCGAGCGAGAGCTGGGTATCAGGTCCGAACATCAGACCCCAAAACCGGTGCCTGTTGATTCTTCGTATGACGACGAATATTCGGAATACGACGAGCAGACTAAAAAGTACTCGGGAGACGACGACGCCGACTAATCATCGGCCAGTTAACCGAGAGTCTTTGGCTCGGGTGCCAGCCTTCATTTGAAGTGGTGCAGCTCTACAGTACATATTTACGACAAGCCGCAACGACTAAGCTAAATTAGCTTTAGGTCGCTGCGGCATTTGTCGTGTTCGGAACCCGCGAAAGGGCGCACACTAGTGAGTACTCCCGAAGAACTATCGATTCAGATGGCCCATCAATCGGCTATTCGTTCGATGCAACGCATTGTTGAGCAACAAGCGCAGCCGCATCCCAACGCGGAAGCTCGGGCCGGCGTTCAGGCTCAGCTGGACCAGGGCAACGTCTTGGTGGTGACCGGAGCCGGAGTCTCCACAGATTCGGGCATTCCTGACTACCGCGGACCGAACGGTTCCTTACAGCGTCACCGTCCGATGACCTATCAAGAATTCAAATATCGCCCCGAAGCACGCCAACGCTACTGGGCTCGCGGCTTTGTTGGCTGGCGGCACATGTGTCAGGCCGAACCCAATGCCATCCACCGCCGGCTAGTGCGTTGGGAAGACGAAGCTCGAATCAGCGGCATCATCACGCAAAATGTTGATGGCTTGCACCAACAGGCTGGGTCCAAGACGGTGATCCCCGTACACGGGGACCTGTCGATAGTGCGTTGTCTAGATTGCGGGAAATCCGAGGACCGTCAGCATTTTGATGACCGGCTCCAAGAACTGAACGTTGGCTATCTAGAGGCCGTAGACGTCGATCCTAGCGCCATCAACCCGGACGGTGACGTAGAACTGCCTCAGTACCTTGTTGAGCGCTTTGTGATGGGAAGCTGCCTGTATTGTGGCTCGCTGGCTTTGAAGCCGGACGTTGTGTACTTCGGGGAGAACGTGCCAGCCGAACGTAAAGCACAAATTGCCAGGCTTGAGGAGTCCTCGGATTCGCTGTTGGTGCTTGGCTCATCACTGGCGGTAATGAGCGGCTATAAGATCCTGCTAAATTTTGTTAGGCGAGGCTTGCCTGTAGCGCTCGTGACCAACGGCCATGTGCGTGGCGAGGACAAAGCCACCTGGCGTTGGCGGGTACCGCTGGACGAAGCACTATCCCAACTGAGCTAGCGTTGGCCACCGTTGATTCCTCCGGTCTCGACTTGATGGCGAGATTCGTTCCACGGTCAGTTGTGGAATCCTCGTAGAACTGCGCGGTGGTGAGTGGAATTTCTGAAGTCAGCCGTAAGCTGCTGGCAAACCCACTACGAAGAATCCAGGGTCGATGGTCTGCGCGATGAGGCAAGTACGGGTGGTTGCGGAAGAACGATGACATGGGAGCCATCCTCTGGGGGGAGTTCTTCCTTCACCTTTGACGGAGGTTCTTCGGCTCTCAGGCCAGGCAAGAAGTAGTTTGATCGATTGTTATAAGGTGATCGCTCAACATGAAAAGTGCCTTGTCGCCCAAGGGCGCTTGCCATTTACGTTGTAATTTTCGTTCAGAGCACTTGGGTTGTACTCGAACAAAAGACCAGTATTGAATTGGTCCTGGCCCTCAATTGATCTATTTCACTTCCAACGGGCAGTCTTACTCCTGTAGCCAGCCTTCTTATCAGGAATTACTGACCATCAATGCGAACTTGATCAGTTTCCCCAAACCACTGAATGTCTGGGAACTCGGTTTCGATATTCTGGACAGTTTCCGAAGCGAACTCCACGGGGTCCGAAGGTTCACTGAGCTCATGAACGAAAATTGACCGGATCGAATTCTCAATCGGATGGTGCTCAGGCGAGTTGTCTGTCAGGAGCACGTCGAGAAACTGGCCGCTGATTTCCCCGCGAAAATTTCTGTAGATAATGACCTGCCGGTTATCGAGTGATTCCCTAAGTCCCACGTAGATCACCTCGCCTAGTACGTCTGGATCAATCAAATCGTAGACTCCTCGCAACTGAGCGTCGTTGACTGTTGGAATTGCACAGCCCGCTGGGTAGCGCGGAGGAGTGCTTCCGGTAATGAATTGCCTGGCCATAAAGCTACCTTTCAAGGAATTCGCCTCAATATCCATCTAAGAAAATCATTTGCTTAGCACGGCTTCTTTCGACGTCAGCTTTGCTGAACTTGGTCCCGACTTTACCCGGCTTATGCGAATAATTGACGACATAGCAATCAGTGGAGGACTTGGGATTCAATGACGCTGCACGAGTGGCTTGGCCGTTGTTTACCCATGATGGGCAGACCGTCGAGCCAACGCAGTAAAAGGTCCTCAAGCCCAAACGCCCATTATTCGGCTGACTATAAAACTACGACTTGCAGGGTAAGGGTTTGTACTTCGTTAAAGGTTCGCGGGTCAGGGTCGATTCGAAGGCGTTTAGACGCATGAAGGACAGGACCCGGGCTCTGGTATCTCGGAGGTGGGGTGTGTCGACCGGCTACCGTATCGATCAGTTGAACCGTTTTGTTCCGGGTTGGCTGGGTTACTTCCGGTTGTCGATGACACCGGATAAGTTCGCCAAGATAGATCAGTGGTTTAGGCGTCGATTACGCCAAGTTCACTGGAAGGAATGGAAGCTGCCTCGGACTCGGGTGGCGAATCTTCGTGACTTGAATGATGCGACGTCCCCGATCCTTCATCGTGCGCTGCCAACACAATATTAGAAGTCATTGGGTGTGGCGTTATTTAGCCGGGGCGGGGATCGTTTTCATTAACTGAGCTAGCGTTGGCCACCAAACTAGATTAAACAAATGATGCGTCACACCTAGAAAGATGTGACGCATCATTTGATTGAGCTACAAGTTATTTGGCGTAGCTTCCGGTAAGCAGTACGCCGCCACCATCAACACCCTTGGCGCCCTGTACGTAGTCCAGACCTGCCGAGCTAGCCGACGAGTCAAGCTTCTCTACCGAGCCCATGATCCAAGCGCCCATGCCAGCCTTGTTCAACAGCGCCACTGCACGGTCAGCAACGCTCTGGTCCACTACTGCCACCATGCCCACGCCCAAGTTCAGGGTGCGTTCAAGGTCAGGCAACGGAACGTTGCCGAGGGAAGCAATCGTGGAGAAGACCGCTGGCAGCGACCAGGTGGAGCGATCCACGCGAGCCATGAGGCCCTGGGGGAGTACGCGAGCCAAGTTAGCTGCCAGACCGCCACCGGTGACGTGGCTGAAGCCGTGAACGCCGAAGTCTTCTCCGGTATTCAATTCATCAATCAAGTCCAAGCAAGCGGTGGTGTAAATACGGGTCGGAACCAAAAGTTCCTCGCCCAAGGTGCGACCGAACTCGGCGACCTCACGCTCTAGTTCCCACTTAGCATGTGCGATCACGCGGCGCACCAGCGAGTAACCGTTGGAGTGGATGCCCGAGGAAGCCATACCGATGACCACGTCGCCGGCCAACACACGCTCTGGGCCGAGCAGCTGATCTGCCTCGATCACACCGGTCGCGGCGCCTGCCACGTCGTATTCGTCTTCGGCCAGCAAGCCTGGGTGCTCGGCGGTTTCGCCGCCAACCAATGCAGTGCCTGCAAGCTTGCAACCCTCGGCGATACCGCGCACGATGTCGGCGATACGCTCTGGAACGACCTTGCCGGTAGCAATGTAATCGGTCATGAACAGCGGCTTCGCGCCAACCACTACGATGTCATCTACCACCATGCCGACCAGGTCCTGGCCGATGGTGTCATGGATATCTAGCTTCTGCGCGATAGCCACCTTGGTACCCACACCATCGGTGGAGGTCGCGAGGTAAGGCTTCTTGTATCCGGTCAGGAAAGAAACATCGAATAGGCCGGCGAAACCGCCGACCCCGCCGACTACTCCGGAAGTGTGCGTGGCCTTGATGGCGCCCTTCATCAGTTCAACGGCGCGGTCACCGGCCTCGACGTCGACACCGGCTCCGGCGTAGGTAATGGAGGTGGGCTGCTCTTGCGTGCCGCTCATGGCAGATGGGTCCTTTTCTGTCGTGAACACCGAGGTAACGGTGCCGCTTGCAACGAGGTAGTAGTGAGGTGGCTAGTTACAGGGAAGATTCGAGTTCGGCATCCGGGCCCGGCTCGCAGCCGCCCTGGTTGCTCTTCTCCAGCAGGTTCTTCCCGCGGCGCTCCTCGCCTGGCAGCGCAATCGGGTAGTCTCCTGTAAAGCACGCGGTGCATAGCTTTTCGCGAGGCTGCATGGTCGCACCGATCATGCCTTCCTCGGAAATGTATGCCAAAGAATCGGCGCCGATGGACTTACCGATTTCATCCACGGCAGCACCATTGGCAATCAGTTCCGCACGGGTGGCGAAATCGATGCCGTAGAAGCAAGGCCACTTCACCGGTGGTGAAGAGATCTTCACATGCACCTCGGCGGCACCGGCTTCGCGCAACATCCGCACTACCGCGCGCTGGGTATTACCGCGCACAATCGAATCGTCCACCACAACCACGCGCTTGCCGCGCAGCACGGTTTCCAAAGCGTTGAGTTTCAACTTGATACCCAGCTGACGCAAGGTCTGCGAGGGCTGGATGAAGGTGCGGCCCACATAGGCGTTCTTGACGAAACCATGGGTGAAAGGAATACCTGATTCCTCGGCATAACCAATAGCTGCAGGAGTACCTGATTCCGGGACCGGGATGACAATATCTGCATCCGCGCTGTTCTCGCGAGCCAGCTGACGGCCCATCTCTACACGGGCTTCATACACCGAGCGGCCAGCGATGGAAGCATCCGGGCGGGCAAGGTACACGTACTCGAAGACGCAACCCTTCGGGGTGGCTTCGGCGAAGCGGGTGGAACGCACGCCACTTTCGTCGATAGCGATCAGTTCGCCAGGCTCAATTTCACGAATGAATGAGGCGCCAACGGTAGCAAGACCGGGCTGCTCGGAGGCAACAACCCAACCACGGTCCAACCGACCGAGAACCAGCGGGCGTACCCCGTGTGGGTCGCGGGCGGCATACATGGTGTTTTCATCCATGAAGACAAAGCAGAATGCGCCGTCAATCTTTGGCAGCAGCTCTAACGCGGTCTCTTCTAAGGACTGACCTTCGGAGCCGGCAAGCAGCGCGGTGACCAGCGCGGTGTCGGTGGTGTTGCCCTGAGCGATTTCGCCACGGACCTTACCGCCGTCTGCCAGCTGCTTAGCTTCGACCATTTCGGCTAGCTGCGCCGAGTTGGTGAGGTTACCGTTATGCGCCAGAGCGACGGTGCCGGTCTGGGTAGGGCCCAAGGTTGGCTGGGCGTTGGCCCAGTGGCTTGCACCGGTAGTCGAGTAACGGCAGTGACCTACTGCTAAGTGGCCGGACATCGAGTTCAAAGTGTTTTCATCAAAGACCTGGGAAACTAAGCCCATGTCTTTGTACACGTTGATTCGCGAGCCATCACTGGTGGCAATACCGGCAGACTCTTGTCCGCGGTGCTGTAGGGCGTAGAGCCCGTAATAAGTTAGTTTTGCAACATCTTCGCCAGGTGCCCAAACACCAAAGACTCCGCATTCGTCCTGCGGGCCCTTTTCGTTGGGAAGCAAGTCATGATTAAGTAGTCCATCGCCACGCGCCATGTCAATATTCTCTCATGTATCTGTTGGTCGTCTTCGACCGCTTATGTGGTGAGCGACGACCAGGTGCGCGGCCGCCGCATGCCTTCCTGGGAAGGGGAGGGCGCCTAGCCTTGTTGCTCGCTGGTGGTATCCCCGGCCAGGGGCACCGCCAGTTTTTGGGTGGTCTTACGCGAAGTCACGCGGTCGATAATTACATAGGCAAGTGCGCCCAACCCAATGCCAAGTCCTGCACAGAACATGGCGAAGAATCCGATGGCCGAACCTACGGTGTAATCCATTGAAGGTTCACCAAGGAAGCCAATGATTGCACCGATCAGGGCACCGAGAACGGCGCCGGTCAGTACAAATGGCCAGAAACGTGGTGCCGCATGAATCAGCACGGTAATTGGCTGATCAGCGGATGACGGGGTGGCGGGGTGTTGCTCCATGCTTTAAGGGTACTCAATTAGTGGCAGATGTGCCGACAAGTCCGCCCTTAGTCCCGAGGCATGCAATTGCCCCGATTGCACGGCGGTGGCCCAGTTAGTTCGCCCGGTGACTAGCGATAGCCATAATTCAGCAGGCATTTCGACCACGTTTGGAGGGGTCCCGCGGGTATGCCGGGGCCCTTCAATGCATTGGGTCACACCGAAGGGTGGGATGCGCACTTCAACCGAGTTTCCCTCGGCCCGGGAAGCGAGTTCCTCTAACGTAAAACGCACGGCCGTAGCGAGGGTGGAACGCCCTGTTTTCCCTTGAGTTTCAGCGTTTTGCGCCCACTCGCGTAACGCCGTGCGCCCGGTGGGTTCATCGATTCTTCTTTTGATCGCCATAGCCTTAGACCTGCTTCCTTCGATGACGTGAAAATGTCATATTTCCCGCTGCTAGTTTCGGCATCAACGAGGCGACTCAGACATAAACTCTTGACCGACATAGTGAATCTGCGCCGCGCGGGAGCCCTCACTGGTGCCTGCCGGCGCCAGTCTAGAAGACAATTCTTTCAGCTTCTGCGGTGTGAGGGCACCATGTTTGGCCAACAGCCCAAGAGCCAATAAGTCCATTCCGCGCGATGAGCCATCTAGCATTTTGACCACTACACTCACCCCTTGGCTGGTGCTCATACCCAGCACGCCTTCGGCACCCAGCTTGGCAATAATTCCCGTGGATTCGTTCACGATGGTGTTCGGGCTGCCAGGACCGCGTACCGCCCAAGGATGTTCGCGCATCGCGTTGGCAACGGCACGGACATGCTGATCACTGCTGGTACTGAGATTGTTGAACCCCTTGGCTAAGGAATACAAGGACATTTGGGGTGCCGGAGCACCGCACCCATCCACGCCCACAATAGTTATCGGACCGCAGAATTCTTCAATTGCTGCTAACGCGCACTGCTGTACCGGGTGCTCAGGATTCAAATACGTTTCTACCTGTTCGCCACGTGATACCGCAGCTGCTAGAAAAGCCGCATGCTTGCCCGAACAGTTAAATGCCAACTTGTTTGGGCGCTGCCCTTCGATAATCATTTCGGTTCTGCTGGCGGAATCGCCTGGCCACGAATCCGGACACTGCAATTGTTCTTCGCCCAAGTTCACCGAGGCGAGCACACTGTGCGCCAACTGCTGGTGCCTGGCAGTGCCTAAGTGGCTGGCGCAAGCCAACGCTAGTTGGGCGGAGTTCAGGACTGCCCCGGCACGCAGCGAACCGATGGCTTGAAAAGGTTTCAGTGCGGAGCGCGGAAAGATCAGTGCCTGCGGATCGCCGAGGGCTTCGAGTACTTCTCCCGCCGCGTCCAGCACCACCGCGGTTCCATAATGTCTGGATTCAACGACCGAATTACGGGTTACCCGAAGCAGCTCTGTGCAGTGTGTGATGTCTATCGCCGAGGCCATAAGACTCAGTCTATGTGGTGCACAGAGCACCTCAAATATTGGGAAACCCTGGAAGCTCAACGAGAAATAGTCAATGGTAAGAAGTGTTCATTGACCGGTCACAGACCAATAACCTGGCACTAATCTCCGGTAAACTTGGCGGGGTGAAGGTACTGGTTATTGGCCCAGGCGGCCGTGAGCATGCAATTGTCCGTGCACTAAGTGCAGACCCCTACGTCAATGAGGTTCATTGCGCTCCCGGTAACGCCGGTATCGCACAGGACGTCACCACCCACAACATCGATGCGCAAGACCCGCAAGCGGTGCTGGCGCTGGCACAAGAACTGGCTAGCGAGCTAGTGATCGTTGGCCCTGAAGCGCCTTTGGCTGCTGGTGTTGCCGATGCGTTGATCGAGGCCGGCATCCCGGTCTTCGGCCCAACTCAGGCCGCTGCCCAGCTAGAGGCTTCCAAAGCATTCGCCAAGGACGTGATGGCCGCCGCGCAGGTGCCCACCGCGATGGCGCATGTGGCTACCAACTCCGCAGAAGCAGCCTCGGCACTTGACGACTTTGGCGCACCCTACGTGGTCAAAGACGACGGACTGGCAGCCGGAAAGGGTGTTGTGGTCACCCATGACCGCGCCGAAGCCGTAGCCCACGCCGAAGTCTGCTTTGCTGCCGGCGGTACCGTGGTCATCGAAGAATTTTTGGACGGCCCAGAAGTTTCGCTCTTTGTTATTTGCGACGGTAAGCACGCGGTGCCTTTGGCACCGGCGCAAGACTTCAAACGAATCTTCGACAATGATCAGGGACCCAATACCGGTGGTATGGGCGCCTACTCACCGCTCGAATGGCTGCCCGAAACCTTCGTCGACGAGGTCATGGACCGCGTCGCCTACCCAACTTTGCGCGAAATGGAAAAGCGCGGCACCCCGTTCACCGGTGTGCTGTACTGCGGCCTTGCCATCACCAAGCGTGGCATCCGCGTGATTGAGTTTAACGCTCGCTTCGGTGACCCTGAGACTCAAGCTGTGTTGGCTCGTCTAAAGACTCCTTTGGGTGGCGTCCTACTGGCCGCGGCGAACGGAACATTGGATGACGCCGAACAGCTGCGCTGGTCTTCTCAGACCGCAGTTGACGTGGTCATTGCCGCAGAAAACTATCCTGACACCCCGGTGAAGGGCGAAATAATTCAAGGGCTTGAAGAGGCCAACACTGTTCCTAACGTCCATGTCATGCATGCCGGCACCAGCGCCGATGCCGACGGCAACATCGTTGTGTCTGGCGGACGTGTTTTGGCCGTTGTCGCCCTGGGTGATGATCTGGCCAGTGCTCGGGCTAGCGCCTATGCCGGTGTGGCAAAGATTAGTTGGCCTGGAGCGCAGTCGCGCAGCGACATCGCGTTGAAGGCCGAACGTGGAGAAATCTTAACGAATGAGGAAAGTAAGTAATGGCAGGATTGCAGACAGAAACACTTTCCTTAGAAGGTTGGGACCATTTCTACTCCGGTAAGGTCCGAGATCTTTACGTACCTGCAGGTGTCAGCTTCGAAGACTCGGACCGGGTACTCGTTGTCGCCTCGGACCGAATCAGTGCTTATGATTTTGTACTAACCAGCGAGATTCCCGATAAGGGCAAGGTACTGACACAGCTCAGCCTGTGGTGGTTCAATCAGCTCAGCGATTTTGCCAATCACGTGATTTCCACCGACGTGCCAGAGGCAGTTGCCGGACGTGCGATGGTGTGCAAAAAGCTTGAGATGTATCCCATCGAGTGCATCGCTCGCGGTTACCTGACCGGCTCTGGCCTGGTTGAGTACAAGGTTTCCTCCACGGTGTGTGCCTTGCCTCTGCCGGCGGGTCTGGTCGATGGTTCACGGTTACAACCAGCGTTGTTCACCCCTTCAGCTAAGGCTGAAGTAGGGGAACACGACGAAAATATTTCCTTTGAACAGACAGTGGAGCGCGTTGGTCTGGACGTCTCCGAAGCACTGCGGGAAAAGACCGTTGCACTTTATGAGCGTGCCGAGGAGATTGCTCGTGAACGCGGCATCATCTTGGCCGATACGAAGGTCGAGTTTGGTTTGGACCCTGCTACCGGAGACATTACCTTGGGCGACGAGGTGCTCACTCCGGACTCCTCGCGTTTCTGGGATGCGCAGTCTTATGAACCTGGCAAGGCGCAGGATAGCTTTGACAAGCAGTTCGTCCGCGACTGGTTGTCCTCGGCAGAATCCGGGTGGGACAAGAATTCCGGGCAGCAGCCTCCGGCGTTGCCGGCAGATATTATCGAAAAGACTCGTGCACGCTACATCGAAGCATATGAGCGATTGACCGGGCTGAAATTCTCAGCCTAATCGAGTCAAAAGTAGGCCGGGGTGAAGAAAGATCTTCACCCCGGCCTACTTTTATGCCCAGTTACTGTACGTCTATAGCTTCCTTGCGTACCTGGTAGATCACGTAGCCGTAGCTCAATTCCGTGGCCTGAGGATGCTCGGCGATCCACTCGTTTGCCAGCTGCGCAGGGAATTCAATGTGCAGGACGCTGGCGAGATCCTGGACAGAATCGAACTTCCAGCTGCTCATCACCTCATGCCGAGTGGCACCTTGGTCTTCCCACCACGCTCTGGTGTAATTTGACTCGCTTTGGGCCGCCGCCCAAGGGCTACGTTGCAGCAGGGACGCGAACTCACCGTGTTGCTGATCGTTATCGATGACCAGCATAGATCCACCGGGACGCAGGACTCGCAAGGCTTCAGCAACTCCCGCCGAACAATCGTTCTTGGGCGAGGGGAAAAAATACGCAAAGCGTGCATGAATGACGTCGAGGCTTTCATCGGCAAACGGAAGATGCTCGGCGGAACCTTGATGCACCTGGATGTGCGCACTACGTGCACGTGCCGCTTCAAGTAAGTTCACATCTGGTTCTACACCGATGACGGTTCCAGCGTCGCTGAGGTACTTCGGTAACCAAAAGCCAGTCCCACAACCAAGATCCAACAGAACTTTGCCATCCCAAGGCGCAAGATCTTGAAGCCGCGCAAAAAGCCCTCCGCTTCGATCCATTGCATTGTTTTCAATTTCATAAACTTCCGGATGCAAGCCTTGATTCGGGGCCTGGACGAAGTCACTGAGTTCGTTTGTCATCGTCTGTACGCCCGCTAAACTAGCGAATCCTTCCACGCCTTATGCAGGGAAGCGAAGCGACCCTGATCAGCGATGAGCTGCTCGGGAGTGCCATCTTCGATAATCTTGCCATCGTCGACCACTAGCACCCGGTCAGCAATCTGCACTGTGGACAGACGGTGCGCAATGATCAGTGCCGTGCGATTGCCCAGCAGCTGCTGCAGACCACGTTGTACCGCGCGCTCGGAAGGGATATCCAACGAGCTGGTTGCCTCATCGAGGATCAGGACAGCAGGATCCGCCAGGAAGGCGCGAGCGAAGGAAATGAGCTGTCGTTGACCGGCAGAGACTCGGCCACCGCGCTTGTTCAGATCGGTATCGTAGCCTTCGGGTAGTTCCAGAATAAATTCGTGGGCACCCACCGCCTTGGCCGCGTCCTGGACTTCAGCCAACGTTGCCGTGGGATTTCCTAGAGCAATGTTCTCAGCCACCGAACCCGAGAACAGGAAGGCCTCCTGGGTCACCATCACTACGTGCTCGCGCAATTCATTGTTTGAGATTTCTTGAATTGGCACGGAGTCTATTTCGAGACTTCCGGAGCGCAAATCATAAAAACGCGAGATGAGTTTGGCCAGTGTTGATTTGCCGGCGCCGGTTTGTCCGACCACCGCAACGGTTTGCCCGGCCTCAAGCTTGAGGTCAAAGCGATCCATAATGATAGGACCCTGCCCGTAACCAAAGACCGCGTCACGAAAAACGATCTCGCCTTTAACCTGGTCGATGCTCCGTGGCTTGAGCGGCTCCTTGACGCTTGGCTCTTCCTCCAATAGTCCGGACACTTTTTCAAGCGCTGCGGTTGCCGATTGCAGGGAGGAGTAAAACATCGCGATCTGCTCCACTGGCTGGAAGACGCGTTTAGCAGCCAGCAACAGCGCGACCATCACACCGACTGCCAGCGTGCCGTCCAAGATTCGAAAACCACCATAGGCGAGCAGCACCGCCACGGTGAGGTTGCCAATGAGTACGAGACCAGGCTGGAGAATTCCAAAAAGATTAAAGGAACGTACCGAGTTGACCCGGTATTTTTCTGCGACATCACCATAATTTTCATCGTTGGCAGCTTCGCGGCGGAAGGCCTTCACCGCACGGATACCTGTCATGGTTTCCACAAAGGTGGAGATGACTTTCGCGGAGACCACACGAGATTCGCGGTAGAGAACCTCGGAGCGGCTTTGATACCAAAAGAACAGGATCGTTACCGGGACGGCAGCAATACAAAGTACCAATCCGCTGCGCCAGTCCAAAGCAAAGATAGTGATCAGCGTGAAGACCACAAACACACAGGAGGAGGCCAGCTCCGAGACGCCTTGGTCCAACAGCTCGCGCAGGGTTTCTAGGTCCGAGGTTTGCCGGGAGATGATGCGACCAGAGGTGTAGTTCTCGTGGAACTCTAAGCTCAATCTTTGTGTGTGGCGGAAGACTTGCTGACGCAGATCTAGGAGCATGGCCTGAGAAATTCGGGCTGCACAGTTGATGTACCAAGCTAGTAGGACACCAGCCAGAATCGCGCAAATAATATAGGCGCCACCTGATATTCCGAGGGCACTCCAGTTGCCCTCACGGACCTGGGGTAACGTCCAGTCGATAGCCAAGGCAATGAGCAGTGGCAAGGCGACTCGGGCCGCATTTGAAACCAAAACCAGCACTACGGTGAGGATAAATAGTTTCTTTTGTGGCATAGCCAGCCTGGCTAGCAGGCTAAAGGAACGGCGACGGACCTGTTTGCGTTGAACACCGCTGAGGTTGATGTTGTCTTCGTCAGAGACACCCATGGGCTTGCTCATCGTGAGATCTCCTCGTTGATCGGTGCTTCGTCATCCAAGCTGGCAATCACGTAGCGGTAATGTTCATTGGTGCTGAGCAGATGTGTGTGGCTGCCGATTGCGTCGATGCGCCCATCACGAAGTAGCGCTACCCGGTCTGCCAGCATCACGGTGGAGGGCCGGTGGGCGACTACCAAAGTTGTTGTTCCGCGAAGAACCTCACGAAGCTTGGTGGTCACTGTCTCCTCGGTGCGTACATCTAAGGCAGAGAGTGGATCATCGAGAACCAAGATACGTGGTTGCGCAGCGATGGCGCGCGCCAAGGCTAAACGTTGACGTTGTCCGCCGGAAAGTGAGAGGCCCTCTTCACCTATCAGCGTCTCAACCCCTTCGGGTAACTGGTACGCGAACTGCGCCTGGGCAACATCCAATGCCTGGGCTAGTAGTTCCTCGCGCTGAACAGAATTTAGCTCTGCTGGAGCGCCGAGCAACACGTTTTCGCGGACGGAATTTGAAAAGAGGGTGGTGTCTTCAAAGGCCACCGCGATCTCTTGTCGAAGTTTTTCTAGGTCCCATTCACGTACGTCTTGACCATGGACCAGCACCTGTCCTGCGTTCACGTCATGTAGTCGTGGCACTAGATTGAGCAAGGTGGATTTACCTGAGCCGGTAATTCCTACCAATGCCATGGTTTCTCCAGGGCGGATGGTGAAGTCGATATCCGCGAGCACGGGACGGCCTCGCCCGGAATCGTCGGGGTAGGCGAAACGCACGTGTTTCAGTTGGACTTCACCGGTTCGCTCCTGAGGTGTCCGAGGCTCCTGCGGGGAAACAATATCGTTGTCGGCATCCATCACCTCGAAGTGCCTGTCCAAAGCTGTTTTGGTGCTCAGCGTCATGCCAAGAAGCATTCCCATGCCCTCTACCGGACCTGCAATAACTGCTGCAATAGCAAAGTACGCAACTAAAGAACCAACGCTCAATGATCCGCTAGCAACCATTGAAATGCCGATGAGTAGGCCGATTCCTAGAATTGTTTCTGGGATCGCGACTACCGTCATCAAGAAACCAGCCAAGGTTTTCGCCTTGGAGATTTCAGTTTGTTGTAGCGACTTGGCCTGTTCGCTGAATCCTTCGTAA
This sequence comes from Arthrobacter sp. MYb213, assembly GCF_002979915.1. Lineage (GTDB taxonomy): Bacteria > Actinomycetota > Actinomycetes > Actinomycetales > Micrococcaceae > Glutamicibacter. The sequence goes on along the minus strand of NZ_PCQA01000002.1, from coordinate 455,441 downwards.
ACATAGCGTCCACGGCCGAAAGCCTTGATGACGCGGATGCCGTGGACCGACTCTTCGACCGCTGTAGCGAGGTCACCAGCCTGGTCTTGGCTGAGCCGGCTTGCCGCCCGATAGTTGTTTCTGAATTGGTAGGCCTTGATAGAGATCGGGATGGCACCGAGCAAATAGAGCAAGCCAAGAATCCACGAGTGGAAAAACATCAGCGCCAGACCGGTGATCACGGTAACGGTATCTACCACGAGCATCATCGCGCCGAAGGCGAGCCAGCGCCGTAACAGCGATAGATCAGACATGGAGCGGGAAAGTAGCTGTCCGGAGCCCCAACGTTCATGGAACGCCACTGGAAGTCGTTGCAGGTGCTTGTAGAAGCGGATCCTCATATGTGCTTCAAGTCCGGCTGCCGGGTTGAGGACAAACTGTCGGCGGAGGAAAATGAACACTGCTTCGAGGAGTCCTAGGCCGCCGACAATCGCCATGGCGATCCAGATTTGAGTACTGGTGCCATCGGCGCCAAGAACGTTGTTGACCAGCCAAGCAAGTACCTGCGGGATTGCCAGGGCCACAATGCCTGCACCCAAGGCACAGAAGAAACCGCCAATGAGGCGGGGGAGAATCGGACGGACAAAAGGTCCAAGCCGTTTGAGAGTGGTAGTTAATGAAACCGCTTCTGCCGGTTCCGCGTTTTGTTCTCGCGCCATGCGCTTTACCCCACCATCACCAAAAAATATCGACCGGACTACAGCCTACAGTCAGTAGTTGGGAAAATTCAATCAAACAATCCCTATCCGATAGATTATTTGTATCAGGCTCAGAAACGACTTCAGACCCCGTGCTTGGCTCAAGCGCGGGGTCTGAAAATTGGTGAAGATTAGTCTTTGGCGGTCAACGTCAGAAGTATCGCCTCGGGTGGGCACGCGATGCGGATCGGGGCAAAACGCGAGTGTCCAATACCGGCCGAAACGTTGAGCGGAACGCTGCGTCCAGCATGTTCCCAATTTGTTAGACCGCGTGCTCGCCAGGTGGGCAAATCACAATTGGACACCAGCGCGCCATAACCTGGGATGCAGACCTGTCCGCCGTGGGTGTGCCCAGCAAAGATGATGTCGGCACCTTCCTCGGTGAACTGATCAAGCACCCGTTGGTAGGGAGCGTGCGTAAGTGCGATACGAACATGCGGTGCCTGATAACTGGTGGAAGAGCCCTGTGGCCATCCGGCGAACTGGTCTCGATCCAAATGCGGATCATCGATACCGGTGAGATCAAGACGGAGCCCGTTGAGGGCTGTGGAGTAGGAACGGTTGGTCATGTTGACCCAACCGGCGGCCCCAAAAGCCTGGTGCATCTGCTCAAAAGGAAGCACGTCGCGGTCCGCGGGCTTAGGACGGCCGGTACTGCGCGTGAGGTACTTGAACGGATTTTTCGGCTTCGGTGCGTAATAGCAATTTGATCCGGGAACAAAAGCGCCAGGAAATTGCATCAGCGGCTCCAGCGCGTCGATCAACGCTGGGACTGCCTCCCGATGGCTGAGATTGTCACCGGTATTGATCACGTAGTCCGGACGCTCATCTGCCAGTTGATGTAACCAGCGGCGTTTCAGAGCCTGCCCAGGAACCATATGGATATCCGAGAGATGCAAAACGCGCATATCTGCCGCACCTCGCGGCAAGACTTTGACAGTTTCGCGGCGTAGCCCAAATTTCTGTGTCTCGTAAAGCCCGTACCCAAGCAGTGCGCTACCAACCGCGGCGGCACCGCCGGCAAGTAGCGCCGTGGTACTGGTGGCTCGACCGAATGCCGAAGAGAAATTAGTTTTTTCAACCATGACCGGTGCGTCATTGTCCTTTCGGGGGAACAGACCCATCTGAGTCTGGTGATAATGCCAATCTAAACCGAAAGGCCGCGTTCAACCAAAGTTGAACGCGGCCTTGCGACGTTATTTAGCCGTTCGAGCCATCTCCGGGCTTGGCTGGAGTAGTCGGTTTGGACTTCTCTTTGCCCTTGTTTTCAGACTTCTTCGAATCAGACTTGTTGTCCGACTTCTTGGAATCTTCCTTTTTGGAGTCTTCCTTCTTCGAATCCGACTTATTGTCGTTACTGTTCGAGCTGTCCGAGCTGTCTTTTTCCTTCGGCTTCGGCTTTGGCTTGGGAGCCTTGGACACGGAACCGAATGAATTGCGCTCGTACTGCTGAACTGCCTTGGACATGAAATCAACCCAGAGCGGAGCAGCGTAAGTCGAAGAGTCAACCATCTTCGGGGCACGCTGGTCGTTGATCATCTTTCCATGCATCCAGTTTTTCTTATCGTCTTCACCTTGGCCCTTGAGACGGCCAACCCATGCAGCGGAAGAAATGCCGGTGCTGTAACCCACGAACCAAGTCGATGTAGCACCGTTGTTAGTGCCGGTCTTACCGGCAATTGGACCGGCGACTTGACCCTTGGAAACGCGGTTTGTGGCGATCTTCTTTAGAGTTCCGTTGAGGTCAGCAACGTGCTGTGGATCAATCTCTTGCGAGCATTCCTTCTGAGGAACCTTGTAATTGGTTCCGTCTTTATCCTCTACCGAAGTGATAGCGCGTGGCTTGCAGTATTCGCCCTTGTTAGCAAAAGTAGCGAAAGCAGCGGCCTGAGCCAATGGTGTGACTGATGCAGTACCAATCACGAACGAAGGGTTAGCCGGATTGATAGGAGCTGGACCATCGCCACCGACAGGTTTCTGATCAATCAAACCAATTTTGGTTGCGTAATCTGCAATGGTGCAAAGATCGACTTTTTTCGCTTCCTGAACTGTTGCCGAGTTAATCGACCAGTACAGACCGGTATCAACGGTCATGGTGCGGTAGAAACCACGTGAAGCATTCTTCGGCTCCCACTTCGCAGTGGCCGTTTGACCGCCAGGAAGGCATGAAGCCCTCCATTTATCTGAAGCGGTGAAAATTTCTCTCTTCGCATTGATCTTGTCGTACATGTGGTTGCCCTCATGCAGCCACGCAAGGGTGGTAAATGGTTTCATCGTCGAACCACCCTGGAAGCCGCCAGCGCCACCTAAACGACTCTCTACAGCGAAGTTGTAGAAAGTACGACTACCAGATTCCTTGGACTCCGGTGCGTACTCGGTGTTCTGCGCCATGGTGAGGATCTTGCCGGTACCCGGCTCAACCGAAACCAACGAGGCGTAGATGTCTTTGTTCGACTTGGCATGAGGATCAATCGCCTGGCGAGCGTCCTTGGCAGCCTGTTTGTTCAAGGAAGAATTCAGGGTGGTCTTGATGGTCAAGCCACCGCGGAAGAGCAAGTTCTGACGATCCTCTTTGGTCTTACCAAAGTTTTTGTCCTTGAGGATCAAGTTGGTGACGTAGTCACAGAAATATCCGTCGTCCCCGGCAGCCATGCAGCCTGAGGCCGAAGAGCTAGGATCCGTCCCCAGCTTGGACTTGACGGCCTTGTCGTATTCCTTCTTGGTGATCGCACCGGTGCGGTACATATTGCCCAGCACCTTGTTGCGACGGTCCAAGGAACGCTCGGGGTTGTTGATTGGGTTGTACACGTTTGGAAGCTGAACCATGCCGGCAAGCATTGCCGATTGCTGCAGGTTCAGGTCCTTGGCGTCTACGGAGAAGAAGCGCTGAGCGGCAGCCTGCACGCCATACTCACGGCCGGAGAAGAGGACCAAGTTCAGGTAGCCTTCAAGGATTTCGTCCTTAGACATTTCCTTTTCGATAGCTACCGCGTACTTCAGCTCACGAATCTTGTCAGAGTATTCTTTATTGCCCGAAACGGTGCTCTCTTTGGAACCGGTCAAGATCTGGTTATTGACCAAAAGGTTGTTGACGTACTGCTGAGTCAACGTTGACGCACCGGAACGTGACGAGCTGGTCAGGTTACCGACTACCGCACGGGCGATGCCCTTGGGGTCGATACCGTTGTGCTCGTAAAAACGCTCATCTTCCACGGAAACAATTGCCTTGCGCATTTCCGGAGAAATGTCCTTGAGCTTCACCGGATCGCGGTTCTGTTCGTAGAACGTCGCGATCTCCTTGCCCTCGGTGTCTAAGACACGCGAAGGCTGCGGAATTGGAAGCTTCTCGAAGGTGCTCGGAAGCGCGCTTACAATGTTATTTCCGGTGGTCAAACCGGTTTTTGCGATTGCTGCCACGGGGACGATCATGCCCGCGGCCAGCACACCACAAAGGGCACTGATTCCGAAGAACGCAACGATCTTTCCCAAAGTGGTAGCTGTGTCAAAAAAGGGGGACTTCTTGGCTGCCATACCTACTAGTTTACAAGGACGCGCTAACGTATCGAGTATGACTAAATGGGAATACGCCACTTTGCCGCTCGTTATCCACGCAACCAAGCAGATTTTGGATCAGTGGGGTGACGATGGTTGGGAGCTGGTAGCAATCGTTCCAGGCCCAAATGGCACCAATCCAGTGGCCTACATGAAGCGTCCAAAAGCTTAACTTTTAGAAGGAGTAAAACCCCATGCAAGAAGCTACTTCCTCGCGTGTCGAGGCCCGTCTGGCCGAGCTCGGTCTTTCGTTGCCAGCTGTGGCCAAGCCGGTCGCCGCGTACCTGCCAGCGGTCACAACTGGCAACTACGTTTACACCTCCGGTCAGCTGCCGCTGATTAACGGTGAACTCTCAGCTCGAGGCAAAGTCGGGGCAGAGGTCTCGGCTGAAGAAGCCAAGGCTTTGGCGCAGACCTGCGCGCTGAATGCGCTAGCAGCGATCAAGGCAGAAATAGGTGACCTAGATCGCATTAAGCGTATCGTGAAGGTCGTTGGCTTCGTGTCGTCGGATCCAGCCTTCACCGGCCAGCCTGGCGTCATCAACGGAGCATCTGAATTCTTCGGAAATGTTCTTGGCGAAGCCGGAGTGCATGCACGTTCGGCAGTTGGCGTAGCCGTCTTGCCATTGGACGCTCCGGTTGAGGTTGAGGTCATCGCCGAATTTGAGTAGTCCACAACGCCATTCCGGTGTGCGCGCTGGTCGGGCCATCCCGGCTGGCGCGCGCACCGGCATGGCCCGTCGCCTGGTTGAGCTGCCGCCACACCAAATTCCTGCGGCCGAAAATTGGTTTACCTATGGCTCGCGCACGCCCCGAGCCGCACGCCGAGCCTCCTCGGTGTGCCTGGTGCAAGATGGCGTCGATGGCGTGGAAACCTTTTTGGGCTACCGCTCTGGTGAATCTCCCTTAGGTAGCGTGGCGTTCCCTGGCGGGAGCGTCGAGGCTGGAGATCGAGCCGAGTACAAGTGGTTTGGTCCGAGCCTAACCTCGTGGTCCAAGCGATTGGACGTGCTGGATCAACAACTGGTGCGCGTACATCTTGTTTGCGCAATCCGAGAGCTCTTTGAAGAAACCGGAATCTTGTTGGCCGGCACCGACGAACAATCGGTCATCGAAATGAGCGATCCCGAAGAGTGGATGTCTGCCCGTGAGGCTATTGCCGGGCAGGATTTAGAGTTTGCAGAATTCTTGCGCAGACGTGGATTAGGGCTGCGTACGGATTTGTTGCGTCCGGTGTCTCACTGGGTGAGTCCTAACTTTGCATTCCGCCGCTTTGATACCTGGTACTTCGGGGCGACGGTTCCATTGCGCCAGGAACCCTCTCTGTTGCGCGCTAAGGGCCGATGGGCTCAATGGTGCAGTACGGAGCAGATCATCGAGCAGCGGGCCACCAGTGGCCTCGGGGACCTGATTGGGCAGCCCAACACTCAAGGGCTGCGGCTGTCACAAATTACCAGTCCCGCGGTGGAGCTCATGCTAGAGCGCATGGTGGACGCTCATGGAGTGGTTGCGTACCTTTCTCGGGCACGGAGCCTAGATGTCCAACACCCGGACCTGCTGGTGCGTGATGGCACCTATTATCTAGAAGTACTTGGCAACTTAGGGGACGAATCAACTCGTCCGTGGCAGGCCGAACCAGGGCACTAAAAACTTTGCGTACAAAGAATTGTGGCCGGAAATCCTTGAAAGGATTTCCGGCCACAATTCTTACAGCGATGCTTAGCGTGAACGCTGGCGCAGACGCTGGATGTCCAAGATGACAACTGCGCGGGCTTCCAGACGGAGCCAGCCGCGCTGCACGAACTCGGCCAAAGCCTTGTTCACGGTTTCGCGGGAGGCGCCGACCAGCTGGGCCAGCTCTTCCTGGGTGAGCTCGTGAGCTACCAGGATGCCATCGGTGGCTGGGCGACCGAAACGGTCAGCCAGATCCAACAGTGCCTTGGCCACGCGGCCAGGAACGTCGGAGAACACCAGATCGGCTAGGGACTCGTTAGTGCGACGTAGACGCGCAGCCAAAGCCTGCAGCAACTGGATCGAGACCTCCGGGGAGTTCAAGATCGCCTTGCGCATGTTTTCGTGGCTTAGGCCTGCCAGTCGGGTTTCCGACACGGCGGTTGCGGTTGCGTTGCGCGGGTGTGGATCGAAGAGCGCCATTTCGCCGAACAGTTCACCTGGGCCGAGAACGGCGATCAGGTTTTCACGTCCGTCGGCGGAAGTGCGGCCAAGCTTGATCTTGCCCGAGACGATGAAGTAAAGACGGTCACCCTGATCGCCTTCGCGGAACACTGATGCACCGCGAGACAGATCGACCTCGGTCAATTCTTCGGTTAGCGCGGCGAATACTTCATCACCCAGCGACGCGAAAAGCGGCGCACGACGCAGTACCTCGATATCCATAAAATCTCCTGTCAACAGTAGTAAGCGCTTACTTCATTGTGCCGTATTCGGTAACAATGTGACAGTTTCCACACGTGGTTTTGCCAAGAAATGTTGAGAATCACGCTCACCCTACTAAAACTCGCGAATATCCTCGCAGAAATCCATCAGCTTCTAAGGGTACCTTGGGTTAATAGAAAGTTTGTGAACGAAGTGGGGTCTCGGTGCTCGGAATATTCAGCTGGCTAGACCTTGCCATCTGTATAGTTTTGTTGTCTTTTTTTATTGCCGGGATTCGTCGTGGCTTCCTCTACACGGTCGGCGACATGCTCGGACTCGTCGCTGGCGGCGTGGCAGCATTCTTCGCCATACCGATGGTCTCAACCTTGGCTTCAAACCCTTGGTGGCGCGTAGGCCTGATGGTGGCCACCGCAGCCGTACTGCTCGTTTTAGGCCAAGCCTTGGGCAGAGTATTTGCGGTCCGAATAAGACGTTGGATGAACTTTGATTTCTTGCGTGCAGCGGATGGTTTAGCTGGCGGTGTGCTGTCGGTTTTTATTAGCGCCACGGTGATCGGTGCGCTGGCATTTTCCACGTCAAGTATGGGTATTCCACGTTTATCCACCGAGATCGACAAGTCAAGAATGATTGCCTCGATTCGTGGGCTGACACCTGAGTTTGTAAACACCGCAATCTCCTCAGCACGTTCGGCAGTAATGGCCGAAACGATCCCCGCATTGCTGGACCCATTTGCTCCACCGGTAGAGCCAGTGGAGCCCGGGGAATGGGCAGCCAATGATTTGCAGCGTGCGGCAGTGAATTCGGTAGCTAAGATCTCCGGTACCGCCGTGCAATGTGGTGTGAACCTGACCGGCTCTGGCTTTGTTATTGCTGACCAACTGGTGATGACCAACGCCCACGTGGTGGCAGGTCTGAGCGCCGCCACGGTGGAAGTTGGTGGTGATGAACTTCACCGCGGAAAGGTCGTTTATTTTGATCCGGAGGCCGATATCGCGGTGCTTCGAGTCGATGGGATGAACACCGCACCCTTAGAGCTCGCAGATCAAAATCTGGGCCGCGGCGACCAAGCCGCATTCATTGGTTTCCCGGCCGGCGGACCATTGCAGGTACGTGGAGCTGTAGTTGCCTCACGCGCCACGGTATCTATCGCCAATATTTACGGTGAAGACCCTGCCTCACTCTCCGTCTATCAGCTGACCGCCAAGGTTGCTCAGGGCAACTCCGGTGGCCCATTAGTTAGTGAATCTGGCGAAGCGGTAGGCATGATCTTTGCTAAATCACGCGGCAACGATGAAATCGGCTTCGCCCTGAGCCTTGACGAGATGGAAAACGCCTTAACAACCGCAGGCCAACGGACAAAGTCAATCAAGACCGGCGACTGCATTAGCGATTAGCGGCTAAGTAGGTGGGCCATCTGCTGCACCGCGAGCCGGTAACCGTTGACTCCGGCACCGATAATGATTGAAGACGCTACCGCAGAAACATATGAGTGATGACGGAATGCCTCACGCTGATGCACGTTGGAGATATGTACTTCAATGACCGGTAGAGGTACTCCGCTGAGCGCATCGGCTATAGCCACCGAGGTGTGGGTGAAGGCCCCGGGGTTAATGATGATGCCAGCCTTGGTTAGTCTCGCCTCATGGATTGCATCAATGAGCACACCTTCATGATTAGACTGAAACGCTTCCAAATCTAGCTGCTGTTCGGCGGCCGCCTGCATGGCCAGTCGCTCAACATCCGCGAGCGTATCGTGCCCATAAATTTCGGGCTCTCGGGTTCCCAAGAGGTTCAGGTTCGGTCCGTTGAGTAACAAGATGGTGCGCTTCGCAGAGTCGGTCATTACTCAAATCTATTACACAACCTGGCTATCACCGCAGATGCATCCGGTATTACGGGATTCATAGACGGAAATTTGGTTGTACTTGCCCGCAACATCTGTCGTAACGTTGAAAGCTCAAGTTCGTTGAGCGGGGAGACCAGATGAAACGCGGAACCAAAAGGATCATTGGCAACGTGTCGGTTGGCGTGGTGCTCATTGGGATCTTTGGGCTTCTCACCGTCAGCCATCTGGATCCAGGATTTTTGAAGAATAATCAAGAACTGACGGCGCAGGCGAATGCGGGGACACCGATTGTGCAAGGCCCGGTGGTCCCCAAAGCTTTACCCACCCAAGAAGTGACGACTGCCGCGGAACTCAGAAGCTCTCAGCTAATGGCGGTGGAAGCGGGGCGCCCAGAAGCCGCATGGGATAAGAACTGTGTGGCATGGGACTTTGCACAGGCTGAAATGAATCCGTCCCTTCAGAGCAAACAAGCAATGAAGACTTGGCTCGATTCGCACGAGGCAAGCTGTCCCGATGCGATTGCTTGGCCCGACTATTATGTGCAGGATTTTTCTGCCAGCGACGCAGGTGAGCTGACCGTCTTATTGGAGCAAGGTGCGGCAACCGAGAAGTTGCTGGGCAACACGGTGTACCCGGGGTTAGAAAAACATGCCCAAGATATTGCTGAACGTCTCGCTACGCAATTACCAGAACTGCGCGAAGTCACCATGAAAATCGAATCCAGTCCTAAAGAACTCACCGTTGCGATTGACTAGTGCCTGAAGCGAGCACAAAGAAGCCGCCACCCTCCCCGCCATTATCCTGGAGCTCTTAGAAAGAGGGGCAGGAAAATGAACGTGGGCGGTGACGGCTTCTGAAAAACCAGCGGCTGCTATTTCTTCATAGACTGCGCAATCTGGGTCATGACATCAGCATCGGACAGCGTGGTGGAATCTCCGACTTCGCGGCCTTCGGCCACATCCTTGAGTAGACGTCGCATGATCTTGCCCGAGCGAGTCTTTGGTAGCTCCGGAACCACCAGTACGTGGCGTGGTTTGGCGATGGGACCAATGTCCTTGCCTACGTGGTTGCGCAGGGTTGCTACTACGTCTTCACCCTCGGCAGGTTCGGTTTGCAAGATGACGAACGCCACCACTGCTTCGCCGGTTGTTTCGTCCTTCGCACCGACTACCGCGGCCTCGGCCACGTACGGGTGGGCCACTAGCGAGGATTCGATTTCGGTGGTGGACAAGCGGTGACCGGATACGTTCATCACGTCATCGACGCGTCCGAGCAACCAGATATCCCCGTCCTCATCCTTCTTGGCGCCGTCACCGGCAAAGTACATGTCATCAAAACGGGACCAGTAAGTGGACTTGTAGCGTTCCATATCGCCCCAGATGCCACGCAACATCGCTGGCCAAGGCTCACGGATGACTAGGAAGCCTCCTTCGCCGTCGGCAACTGACTGGCCGGCTTCATCAACTACGTCGATGCTAATTCCGGGAACGGCAACCTGCGCCGAGCCTGGTTTGGTCGCGGTGATGCCAGGTAACGGGGTGATCATATGCGCGCCGGTTTCGGTCTGCCACCAGGTATCAACGATGGGGGTGGGGTTTTCCTTGCGTTCACCGTTTTTACCGTTGTTGGTGCCGATGACATCGCGGTACCACATCCACGCTTCGGGGTTGATTGGCTCTCCAACCGAGCCAAGCACGCGCAAGGAGGACAGATCATATCCGTCTGGAATGTCGCGGCCCCACTTCATGAAGGTTCGGATGGCGGTCGGTGCGGTGTAAAGAATCGAGACCTTGTACTTTTCAATCAGTTCCCACCAGCGTCCCTGGTGCGGGGTGTCTGGGGTTCCTTCGTAGATCACCTGGGTAGCGCCATTGATCAATGGTGCGTAAGTGACGTAGGAGTGGCCGGTGACCCAACCGATATCGGCGGTGCACCAGTACACATCGGTTTCGGGATGCAGGTCAAAGGTATCGCGGTGAGTGACCGCGCCCTGGACCAGATACCCACCGGTGGTGTGCACAATGCCCTTTGGGGTACCGGTAGTACCGGAGGTGTAAAGCACAAATAGTGGGTGTTCGGAATCGTGCGCTGGCGCTTCGTGTTCGGTGCTGGCTGCGTCTACTACTTCATGCCACCACTTATCGAGTGGACCAAAGGCGGTCGGTTCACCATTGCGCTTGACTACCAACACGTTTTCTACGGTGTGGCCAGGCTTTTCGAGGGCCGAGTCTACCGCTGGCTTCAGTGCGGAGGGTTTGCCTCGACGCCAGGTGCCGTCGGCGGTGACCACCAGCTTGGCATCTGCGTCGTCAATACGGCTACGTAGCGCGTCGGCAGAGAATCCGCCGAAGACTACCGAGTGGATTGCGCCGATACGTGCGCAGGCGAGCATGGTGATGACCGCTTCGGGGATCATTGGCAGGTATACCGCGACTCGGTCACCTTTAACAACGCCTAAGGATTCAAAGGCGTTAGCTGCCTTCTTCACTTCCTCGGTGAGCTGCGCGTAGGTGTAGGTGCGGGTATCGCCTGGTTCGCCCTCGAAGTAAATAGCGACGCGGTCGCCGAGACCGTTTTCGACGTGGCGATCTAGCGCGTTGTAGGCGGCGTTGAGTTTTCCACCGACAAACCATTTGGCTACCGGAGCCCCAGACCAATCCAAGGTTTCGGCAAAATCTGTATCCCAGGTCAGTACGCTACGTGCCTGCTGTGCCCAGTAACCTAAGCGGTCTTCTTTGGCTGCCGCATACTGGCTGGCCTGACCGACGGCCTGGTCGCTGAACTCTTTGCTCGGGGCAAAAGCTCGGGTTTCATGGGATAGATTGTCCAGGGTCTTGGAATCACTCACCGGTGATCGCTTCCTTTCGGTTAAACAAAATTTACTCTGTGATCAAAGTTACACGGCAATAAGCCGACACCTGTGGTTTGTGTCACCGCAGAGGTGGCAGTGGGCAATTTCTGCGCTGAACGGTCATAGAGCGCGTTGAAATGCCGGTAAACAATGAAAAATTCGTCGGCTCATGACACGATCATCTGGTGGCAACAAAAGTAAAAGTTGAATCTGAATTAGGTCTGAAACGGCGTGCACGCAAGATGCACCGACTCTTAGCCGAGGCATATCCGTATGCAGTCGCAGAATTGGATTTTGAGAATCCCTTTGAGCTGCTGGTTGCCACGGTACTTTCCGCGCAAACTACCGACGTACGGGTTAATTCGATTACCCCGGCACTCTTTAGCCGTTTCCCTGATGCGCTGGCAATGAGTCAAGCGGACCGTTCAGAGCTCGAAGAGCTCATCCGACCCACCGGCTTTTTTCGCGCCAAAACGGAATCGTTGCTCAAGCTTTCCGCGGCGCTGGTCGCGCGACACGGGGGAGAAGTTCCTGCCAAGCTTGAAGATCTGGTGAAACTCGCCGGGGTGGGACGTAAGACCGCGAACGTGGTGTTAGGCAACACGTTCGGGGTTCCCGGTATTACCGTAGACACACACTTCGGACGGCTTGCTAATCGATTTGGGTGGACCGCACAGACCGACCCGGTCAAGGTGGAGCACGAGGTCGGAGAATTATTTGAAAAGCGCGACTGGACGATGCTCAGCCACCGGGTAGTCTTTCACGGCCGCAGAGTCTGCCATGCCCGCAAACCGGCATGTGGTGCCTGCGTCTTGGCGCAGCTGTGCCCCTCGGCAGGAATTGGTGAAGAAATCCCGTCCAAGGCCCAAAAGCTCCTCAAATATGAATTGGCCCCCGGAAGAGAAGAACTACTGCAGAAAATGCTTGATGGAGCTACCCGTCGAGAACTGCGCGCCGAAGGATATGGACTAGACGCATGAGTGCACGTATCGAGTTGGCAAAGGTGATCGCCGCCCACGAGCAAAACAAGGGATCCACAACCAAACTTTCCAAGGAGTGGATCTTTGCACAGCTTGATGCCAACAGTGTGCGCAAGGCTGCGGTACTCATTCTCTTCGGATCGGCTACCGCAGAGCCGGTAGGGGAAAAATCCAAGGCCCAAGACTTGGACCTGCTCTTTGTTGAACGCGCTTCAACACTACGCAAACATGCCGGACAGGTCGCGTTCCCCGGCGGCGGGGTGGACCCGGAGGATGGTTCAGCGGTTGCTGCCGCATTACGCGAAGCTTGGGAGGAGACCGGAGTTCAGATAACCGGGATTGAGGTGCTCGGTCAGCTGACCGAGACAGAACTTCCGGTATCCAGTTTCCTCGTCACTCCGGTAGTCGGATGGTGGCACACCGAATCAAAGGTATACGCAGCTGATCTGCGTGAAAGCGCGGATGTGTTCCGCGCACCCGTGGCGCATCTGCTCAATCCGCATAATCGACTGACCGCGGTAGTGCGCCGTGGTGCCCAACGCTTCAAGTCCCCGGCCTTCGAATACGACGGTCATTTGATCTGGGGATTTACTGCCATTGTGCTTGATCGATTATTTGATGAGTTGGGCTGGAACAGGCCGTGGAACAGGCAACGCGAAATCATGATGGGCTAGCCGGTTACTTGCCTTCGGCGTAGTTCTGCGAGATTCCAACGCTGACGGGGAAGTTGGGGCTGTGCTCGCCAAAGAGAGTTCGTCCGGCGAGCAATGCCGCGTGGCGTACTAATTCGCCTAGCTGCGGGGCCAAATCCACCGGGCATTCAAAGACCGCTTCGTCATGAACAAAAAACACTTGCTGACAAATCTCGCCCCATCCGGCCTGCCGAATCAGATGCCGGGCATGGCCCAGCCATACCAGCGCCCATTCCGCCGCTGTTGATTGCACCACGAAGTTTCGTGTGAATCTGCCACGTGAACGAGCTGCCGCGTCGGCAGCGCGCTGTCCCGCCTCATCATGGGTGGCCCGCTGGGCCTGCAGCCACGCATCGTCCGCCGGTGGGCAGCCACGACCTAACCAGCTTTGCACCCCTTGACCACGTTCACCGGCTTTCGCTGCCTGATCAACATAGGCCATCGCCTGGGGGAAATTCTTCTTCAACGCAGCGCCTACCGCGCCCGAGCTGCCACCGCCACCACCATAAATGACTGAGAGCATCCCCAACTTCGCCTCATTGCGGTCCGAGACAAGTTTCGCGTTGATAAGCCACTGATACAGGTCATCTTGTTTGCCTGCCTCCTGGAGCTGACGGTCCTGGGAGATCGCGGCAAGAATGCGTGGTTCAAGCTGCCGTCCGTCGGCAATCACGAAGGTTCGACCCGCGGAAGTCCGAACAACCTGACGGATCGAGTGGGGCAGTTGTAATGCCCCACCGCCACTGGCAGCCCAACGACCCGAGGCGACCGTCCCTAAGATGTAATGCGGGTGGAAACGTCCCTCGGTGACCCATTGATCTAGCCACGCATCTCCATGGGTGCTGGCTAAGCGAGAAAGTTTTTTATACTCCAACACCTGTTCGATCAGTGGATGTTTGAGCTGTTCTAGTTCCCAGGCACGGACCGATTGAACCGCAAATCCCGCACGGTGCAGTGCACGAAGAAGTTCCTGTGGGGAGTCGGGGTTTAGCCCAGGACTGTTCAGCGCCTGGGCTAAAGACTGAGCTAGCTGCGCTAGTTTGACCGGACGTGTCCCCTCGCTCACCGCCGGCCCCAGCTTCTCACGCAATAGTTCGCGATGGGCCAATTCATCCCAGGCTAATCCCGTATGTTCCATTTCGCAGGCCACCAATGCACCCACGGACTCAGCATGTATCAGCAGTTCGAGGCGTTTACGCGCGGACTGTTTAGTAGGTAGCGCCTGGCGCTGGGCCAGAAACATGGAAACGAGTTCTTCGAGGCTTTCGCCGGTGACCGGAGAATCAAACAGTGCATCTTGATTGGGCCGGAGTATGGGAGAACTTGGGCTATCTAGATCAAAGTCTTCTAAGACACCAGAACTCAGTGGGCTGCGATGCAAAATCCTTTGAGCAAGTGAAAGGACATGTGCCTTGGCAAGGAAGACACCGTGCGCCAAAAGTGGCTGCATCCACGGGGTGGTGCGCAACATGATCCAACGGGGGGAGTGCTCGGTTTCAATGGTGCGTACAGCCGTTGGGAAATCTGTTGCGGACACCGACCTGGCCGGAATAACCGGTGCTCCGTTGTGGGCCTGACGCAGTTCGAGGATGGCGTAGCCTTCGGGGTCTGCGCCGATAAAGGCAAGCATGCTCATTGCTCTATTGTGCATTGTCCAAGGACAATATCCCCAGTTTGCTAGGGGTGCGTCCGGCACTGTACGAAACGATGTCACCGTTCAACTATGAACTGGTTATCTTTCCCTAGTATTGGCGTACCGCAGACTCCAAGCGATTCACGCTTCGTGGCTACCGAGCAAGCGCTTCAGGACCAACGACTCGTCCTGGCCAAACCCGAGCGTGAGCCGGCAGAAGAACTGGTGTGCACCTTAGTCAGTAATGATGAACGGCTGATTGAAAGCTGTGCCTTGATCGCATTGGGTGCCGCGGTGCGTATCCACCAGTGTGCCGAGTTGAAAGATTTGCCTTCTGCCGCTCATGGCCCAGTGCTTTGGGGCGCTGATATGGCTGGCGACGCGTTGGATTTTCCCGGATTATGTGACGTTATTCTTGGCTTCGAAGAAGATGACCAACAACTCTGGTCGGTTGCCAGTAGGATTCCGCGGGCTCGGGTTGCCATACTACCCAGCGCACACCATTGGTTAGGGGAATATCTGGGACTGTGGGGGATGCGTTCTGGACAAGCGCATTGTTTGTCCTTGGCGTCCCTTGCCGGCGGGGTAGGCACCAGCACGTTAGCTGCACTTATCGCTCATGCTGGCACATTGAGTGGGCAAAAAAGTTTACTCATTGATCTAGATCCACATTCCACCGGGCTATGGCCAAGGCTGACGTTGGAGCCGCCCACAGGAATCGGTTGGGAAGAGCTACGCAGGTCCGGTGGTGCCCTTGCGCCGCACCAATTGGTGGACACCCTTCCTTATTTGCAAGACACTGCCGTGCTGACCTGGTCGCCAAACACCAGCTGCACCGGAGTGGATGAACAATTAGTCGTGCGCTTATTGGCCGCTGCCAGACAAGGCTTTGACTTAGTCGTGGTCGATACTGGACGCGCCATACATCCACAACATGCGGTGATTGAACAGTTCATTGATCATCAAGTCCTCACCTGCGAAGACAGCAGCAAACCCCCAGATACCTCTCACATTGTGTGCGGTGCGAGAAATCCGCGGAACTCAACTTCGGCAGGTAGTGCGTATCTAGGCCACTTTCTTAGCCTGCCAAAGATAAGTCGCGTTCTTCAGCGTGGGGCGCTCTTTGATATCTTGCGTTCTCGAAAGGTCCGGCAGAATATCGCGGATCTGCGACTTTTGCCGCAGAAGGAGGCGACTGAAACATGAGCCCGGGTAAACATAGTGAACAAGGCACGGGGCGGCCGAACCGACGCGAAGTTGATGCCCGGATTCTTGAATCCGTCCGACAGCGTGCCATGGCCAGCGGAGGACAGCTAGATGCTGTGGCGCTCGCCGGTGCCGTGCAAGACTCCGGGGCTGCCCTGGGATCTTCGGGAGCGGCCGAATCGCTCAAAGCCTTACAAGACGAGGTCACTGGGCTATCCGTTCTTGAACCTTTTGCACAATTACCAGAGGTCACCGATGTATTGGTGGATGGGAAGGGTCGGGTATGGACCGACTCACCACGTGGTCTAGAGCTGACCGACTATGTCTTTGGATCAGCAGAACAGGTGCGCCGGCTCGCCGTACACCTTGCGACCCTGTCCGGACGCAGATTAGATGACGCAAGTCCCTTTATGGATATGAGTTTAAAACACTATCGAGTCCACGCAGTTCTGCCTCCGATTGCGACCCAAGGACCATTGATTTCAATTCGTGTGAAGAAAACTCAGGCCTTAGATCTGAGCGGGGTGCTGGAACATGCTGCAAGTTGGTGGCGTCCCCTGCTTGAAGAAATCATGCGGCGAGAACTAAACTTTCTGATCACCGGAGGCACCGGCAGTGGCAAGACCACTTTGCTTCAAGCGATGCTTTCCTTAGCCCATGAGGGTCAACGCATCATCGTGGTGGAAGACTCCCAAGAACTCCAAGTCGATCACCACCACGTTGTCAGCATGCAAACCCGCGCAGCGAACGTGGAATCCGCCGGAACCATAGAACTACGCGACCTAGTGATCCAAGCATTGCGTATGCGACCGGACCGATTAATTGTTGGTGAGTGTCGTGGAGCTGAAATCAGAGATTTCTTGGCGGCGATGAACACCGGGCATCAAGGTGCGGCAGGAACATTGCACGCAAATCATCCCGAAGCTGTCCCCGCCCGATTGGCGGCCCTAGGCGCATTGGCCGGATGGAATCTGCAAGCCACAGCACTCCAAGCAACTAGTGCCCTTGACCTTGTGATTCATATGTCGCGTGGTGCGCATGGTCGGCGTGGACCCGTAGCCCTAGGGGTTTTGGGCACCGACCGGGACGGACATATGCGTGTGGACACGGTCATCGACACCCAGCGCACCCATGGCATTGCTAGCTCATTTATGCCACTGCTTGAACAGAAAGTAGGAGCGAACACGGTGAAAGCGATTGTCGAAGCATTAGCAGACAGCGCCAGGTGATTCTCGTGGTGATCATTTTGCTCTGTGTGCTCGCCGTCTGGCTCTGGTTTCCGCGAAGTACGCAGCAGACCAAATCAGGTACTACCTGGCGAAGCTTCGACAAGCGTGGGCTATTGCGAAGACGTGGAGAACCAAAAAATTTGTTGGCCGAAGATGCCCGAACTATCCGCGAACTGGCGGCGTTGGTGCGCAGTGGTCTGACTTTTTATCCAGCCGTTGACGCCCTGCTGAGCGCGGAACAAAGCCAATGCCCAGTGCATCAAGCACTTCATCAACTACGCGCAATGCACCGGCTGGGGGCACAAAAGTCCTTCTCTCACGACCTTTCCAACAGCGGCACCGAGCATTCGAGTGTGCGTCGGCTGCATTGGTGCTTGCAGGTTTCCGAACGTAGCGGGGCCAGCCTCGCTGAGGTACTCGAACGCTTGGCAGATGATTTGGAAGCCGATTTGGTTGCGTCTCAAGCTTTTGATGCTGCGATGGCCGGGCCCAAAGCAACCACCAAATTATTGACGTGGCTTCCTCTTGTGGGTTTTGGTGCAGGAATGCTTTTGGGGATTGACGTTCTCGGGGCGCTGGCCACATCGTGGGCAGCCCAACTGAGCGTCGCGGCCGGGCTGACCTTATGGTTACTGAACCGGTTGTGGTGCCAATACCTGTTGCGTACGACAACGAGAGCAGCCCTGCAATGATACTTTTTGCCTGCGGTTGTATGGTCGTTGCAGTACTGCTTCTGTTTACCCCATCAGCGAGCAAATCACCGACAAAAGACCTGAAAAGGGAGCGCAACAAGGCTTCGGAAGTTCACAATCACCCTTCCGAATTGATCCTGGATGTCAGCGCGAGCTTGCTGGATTCTGGCATGCCAATCAAGGAAATTCTGGACACCCTCGGCCGAAGCGTGCCACACAGTGAGCAGTTGTGCACGGTCGCGCGTTGTTTGGAAATGAACATGGAGTGGGACAGAGCCTGGCATTCGGTCCCACCCTGGCTGTACCCGCTTGAAAAGGCATTGCGTTTCGCACACGTGACGGGAGCCCCCGCGGCAAGCCTATTGCGCAACGCGGCGTCCCTCAAACGACGCGAACGAAGCCAACGAGTCGCCCGTCTTGGAGCCCAGTTTGGTACCAGGCTCGTCTTGCCGTTGGGTGCATGTGCCTTGCCAGCATTCATTGCCTTGGGCGTGGTGCCGTTGATTATTGCCTTGCTGCCGGGGTTGTAGCGAAGTAATCCCCAGCTTGGAAGCAAGCTAGGACGCCACCGGTAAATCTGACTCAAGCTGAAATCACTACCCCCAAATAATTCGCATTTGGGAACCAATGAAAGGACACATCATGAAACGACTGGAATCTTTGATTTCCGAGCGTCTCGCCGACGAAGAAGGTTCAACTACCGCAGAGTTCGCCATGGTTACTCTGGCCGCCGTGGCATTCGCAGGATTGCTGATCAGCATCTTATCTAGTGGGGATGTGCGCGGCATGCTCATGGGGCTGATTAGCAAAGCGTTGTCGCTCTAGGCCATGAACCTCAATGATGAGCGAGGCAGTAGTACCGCAGAATTTGCGGTACTACTGCCGGCCGTCGCCGTATTTTTGTCGCTGTTATTGTGTCTCGGGGTGCTGGGTATGAAGCAAATCCAGGTGCAACAGGCCGCTGGCGCCATGGCTAGAGAATTGGCACGCGGTGAGGAAAATTCGGTGGTGCGCTCCAGCGGTGTCAGATTGGCCGGTCACGACGCAACGTATTCGGTGTCCACCGGTGGCGGGTACTCAAATGTTCATGTCACCAAGTCAGTAAGTATCCCGTTGCTTGGAGACGTACTGGTACGAGGCGAGGCAAGCGTGGTGCTGGAATGAGAGGGCAATATATTCTCAAAGACGAGAGCGGCAACGGAACCGTGACTGTTACCGCTCTAGTCGCGGTGGCGATCATTCTGACTTCTGCAATACTGCTTTGGACCGCGGCCACCCACGCCTCGATGCGCGCAGCATCGGCAGCTGATTTGGCTGCCTTAGCAGCCGCAGATACCGCTAGGGGACTGCGCGCCGGAGACCCCTGCGCTATCGCCAGGAGTGTTTCGGCAGAAAATGAAGCGCGGCTCCAGTCCTGCGCGGTGGAAGCCGACGGGACTTCGGTGCGCGTCACCGTGAGCGTTCCGGTGAACTTCACTGCCCTGGATGTGCAGTTATATGATGCCACGGCCCGCGCCCGTGCCGGAGCACCGCCATTAGATCAGCGGTGATGAGCCGGTTCAATATCGCGCAGGACAATATTGAGCAAAAGCACCGCCCCATGCTTGTCCAAAGGGTTATTTCGATTTCCGCATTTTGGCGACTGGACACAGCTGGGGCAACCATGAGCGCATTCACAAGCAGTAATGGCGTCACGAGTCGCCCGGACCCAATCGAGGAATCGTTCGAAACCACGTTCAGCGAATCCAGCGCCGCCAGGCTGCGCGTCATAGACGAAGATCGTGGGGTGACCGGTGTCCATATGCAGTGCGGTGGACACCCCGCCGATATCCCACCTATCGGAGGTAGCTACCAACGGAAGCAATCCGATCATTGCATGTTCAGCCGCATGCAGGGCACCGGGGAACTGATCCACCGTGAGTCCTGCCTGGAGTAAGCGTTGCTCGGTGAGCGTGAACCATATTGACTTTGTGTGAAGCTCGCGGGCTTCTAATTCCAACGGTTCTTCGGAGAGCACTTCATTGGAAGCGACCGATTTACGTTGAAAGGAGACCACCTGCGTGGTAACAGTGACTTCACCAAAAAAGACGTTGAGTTCTTGATGTTTACTGGTGCGTTCCTCGGAGTGCACGGCTACCGTGGTCAGGTCCCGAGCGGTGGTGTAATAGTCCGGGTTTACGCGACTGACGACCACCACATGATTTTGTTCATCGAGTTCTTCCACATGATAGCTGGCGCCTTGATGAACATAGATGGCGCCTGGGTGAGCCTGATAGTGCGTTTGAGGTGAATCCATTGTTCCCAGCAGGACGCCGGAATCAGCGTCGATAATATCGACCGGACCCCCACCATCGGCGCGTATTGAAAACATCGAGGCAGCATGTTGCGGGTGAGTCCAAAACCAACCAGCAGGACGGCGACGAAGGTATCCACGCTGCACCAGCGATTCCAATAATTCTTCGGTCTGTGGGCCAAAAAGTTCTAGCTCTTCGGGACGCAAGGGATGTTCTTGCGCGGCGGCGCAGAGATGCCCGCTGAGTACGTACTTATTTTGCGGATCAAATACCGTCGCTTCGACTCCGAGCTCAAAGATCGCCTCGGGATGATGCACCAGGTAGGTATCTAATGGATCTTCGGCGGCCACAAAAATTGCCAGGGCATCTTGTCCGCTTCGCCCGGCACGTCCAATTTGCTGGAAGAACGAGGCGCGAGTACCAGGCCAACCGGCGACCACCACCGCATCCAATCCAGCGATGTCGATGCCGAGTTCTAAGGCGGAGGTGGAAGTCACCCCAAGTAGTTGACCGGAGCGTAATTGCTTTTCAACTTCGCGTCGCTCGGCGGGTAAGTATCCTGAGCGATAGGCGGCAAGACGCACGCTAAGTTCCGGGGCAAACTTCTCCAGGTGCTTACGTGTTAACGTTGCGATGGTTTCAGCACCACGACGGGACTTGATGAAAACGATGCTTCGCACATGTTCAGCCATCAAATCTGTGAGGATCGAGGCGCTTTCGGCTATGGCCGTACGGCGAACTGGCGCCCCGTTTTCCCCAGTTCTATCGGTCAATGGAGGTTCCCATAGTCCAATGACCAATTCACCTGAAGCCGAGAAATCGTGGGTGACCGCGGTTGTTGGCGCCCCAATAAGCCGGGAAAATGATTGTTCCGGATCCGAGCTGGTGGCGGAGGCTCCGATAAATATCGGGTCGTTTCCGTAGTGAGTGCAGATGCGTCGTAGCCGGCGCATCAGGTTCGCCACATGCGCGCCGAATACGCCCCGATAGGAATGTGCTTCGTCGATGACTACGTAGCGCAGGCGTTTGAAGAATCGTGACCAGGCTTGATGGTTGGACAGGATCCCGCGGTGCAACATGTCCGGATTGGTGAACACGAAATTTGCGTGTTGTCTGACCCAAGCGCGGGTGCCTTGGTCGGTATCGCCGTCGTAGCTGGACGCACGGACCCCGGGCACCGCTAAGGCTTGGACTGAGGCTAATTGGTCTGCAGCTAAAGCCTTGGTGGGGCAGATATACAAGATCGTTCCCTGAGCTGCCGCGTCATTAGCCCCGGTTTCGCGGGTGCGGTACAACAGATCGATGCCGGGCATCAGATAGGCCAGAGATTTGCCTGACGCGGTGCCAGTAGAAATGATCGTGTGGTTTCCAGCATGAATCGATTCTGCCGCTTGCACCTGATGAAGCCAGGGTTGCGCAATGCCAAGACCTTCGAAGGTTTCGCGTACCGAATCGTGGAGCCAAGCCGGCCAAGGCGCGGTGATTTCGTCTTTCGCCGCAACGGTTCTGCGGTGAATCACCGCTTCGGGATCGTTTTGGCGATTAAACGGATCCAACAACGCATGTACTGACTTCACGTATATGGCCTCTCGGAGCAGCGAAGAGTTGTTAAAAGCCTATCGCCGTCGAAAATATTCTCGACGGCGATAGGTGAAAGCGTGTGAAGCTTACGCTTTGAACAGGACAACCTTGCCTAGCGAAGTCCAGCCCAGAGAAGCGTAGAGCTGTTGGCCATCAACGGATGCGATGAGTAGTCCTTCATCAACATCGTGTTCCTGAGCCAGTGAAGCCAGCGCGCGCATAATCAGTGTGCCAAGGCCCTGACGTCGGAAATCCGGTCCGGTGATGATGCGGTCAAAGATTGCGAAACCGTCTACAGCCGAGACATGGCCCGACGCGGCGACAACTTCCTGATTGTCTTCTGGATGAAGAGAGACATAAGCATGGGTTCCGTCGCGTTCAATCTGGAACACAAAGCCATCGGAAGGTAGCGGTACCTCGACGTCGTGTACGGCCAGCTCGGTGACCATGAGTACTTCATCATCTGCAGAGACCTGAAGGCCAACTTCATTGGCCGTGTTCAGCAAGTCGTCAACAGAGTCGTTAAAGGCGGTAAGGCGGCGCTTTGGATGCTTCTTAAGCGTCTCAGCGACTGCTGCTAGCTCTTCCTTAGAAGGCTCATAAATAACGTATTCCCAGTCCCCGGTGGTGTCATGGCGTAGGGCAGCATGGACGCGCCCTTCGTGGCGGATTTCGTATCCGCGGACGCCTGCCCAACCATCGACCCAGGTACCAATCAGTTCATCGCTTGCGTTTGATGCCATGTTTTGACCCTACCTTGTCTTACCTAGGAATTAGCTGACGTTGAGCTAATCGTTGCTTACTTGAAACTATAGTCAATGCTGATAGCCGAGCAACGATCGAAATGAAGAATGTGACTTTCATCTTTTGCTCGGCGTTTTGAGCTAAAAAGCTACTACCCTTATATGGTGTCCATTCATCGCATTGTTTTGTATTACGCTTTTACGCCGCTTCCAGACCCCGAAGCTATCCGTCTATGGCAACGCTCGTTGCTTGAACGCTGGGGCTTGCGCGGACGGATTATCATCTCCAAAGACGGTATCAACGGTACCGTTGGTGGTGAGATTTCTGCTGTCAAAAAGTACGTGAAAGCTACACGTGAGTTGCCTGCTTTTAACAAGATGGATATTAAGTGGTCCGAAGGTTCTGCAGAAGACTTCCCGCGTATCTCCGTTAAGGTTCGCGACGAGATTGTTACCTTCGGCGCGCCGGGCGAGCTTGAGGTAGACGAAAACGGTGTAGTTGGTGGCGGTGTACACCTGCGGCCCGAAGAACTCCACGAACTAGTGGAGACCAAGGAAAAGTCCGGCGAGAAGATTCATTTCTTTGACGGACGAAACGCCTTTGAAGCGCAAATTGGCAAGTTCAAAGATGCCATCGTTCCGGATGTCGAAACGACGCGCGAATTCATGGATGAGCTGGACTCAGGTAAATACGATCATCTGAAGGATCAGCCGATTGTCACCTACTGCACCGGCGGTATCCGCTGTGAGGTGCTTTCCGCATTGATGGTCAAGCGCGGCTTCCAAGAGGTTTACCAGATGCAGGGCGGAATCGTCCGCTATGGCGAGCAATACGGCGACAAGGGTCTGTGGGAAGGATCCTTGTACGTCTTCGACAAACGCATGCACACCGAGTTTTCTGAAGATGCGGTCACCATCGGTGAGTGCGTTGGCTGCCACGGAGCCACGAATAAGTTCGAGAATTGCTCGAACCCTACCTGCCGTAACTTGCGCCTGTTCTGTGAAGACTGCGCCAAGGATGAGGAACTGCGTCGGTGCCCTGACTGCACCGAGGCAGCTATCGAAGCATAAGCATTAGTACAAAGCAGCGAGCGCAATGAATGGATCATTCATTGCGCTCGCTGCTTTTAAACTGCGCTTAGGGATTCGGCCACAAATCTAACGATGCGTCGACCACGAGCGTTTCTTCTTCGAGCGTTTCGTAGACACTAAAGCCGCGTGCCTGATAGTTAGGGATAGCTGCTTCGCCATCTAGTGAACAGGTGTGTAGCCACACCCGGCTCACCGGTGGGAGGGTATTTTCTCGATGAGGAATATCCCACGCTCTGCGGTTGGCTTCACTGAGCAGGATTCCGCCCAGGCCTTTACCAATGGCCTCGGGAAATAGTCCGAAGTAGTAGATCTCAACTTCGCTGTGACCCGCGCGAACCTCCGTGGCCAGCTCCGCGTAGCCTTTGGGTGCGCCATCTTGGTAGAGCACATAGGTTTCCGAACCTGGTTTACGCAAGCTGGCGTCCCAGTCGTTGCGGCTAATACTTAGCCGGTCGGCCCAGTTCAGCTTGCTACCTACACACTGATAGAGGAATCGCGAGAATTCAGGCGTAATCTGCGAGACTTTCTCAATTCGTGCGTTCTCCGGCAACTGTCGGTTACTCGGGCGCATGTGTGCTGGTGCGAGCTGTTGCAAATAGGTGATGGTCACAAGTGGCATACCGAATATCATATGGCGCGGAGCGTTAGGTTGCGCAGTCTTGTAATGCTGGGGGACTCGTTAGACTGAGAGGTGTGAATGCCGCTGATTTTTCTGCCATAGAAGATGCCCCAAATAGTTATGACCTTGTGCTGGTGGAGAAACTCCACGCAGACTTGACCGAGATAAATTTTGGTTTTGATGCCATCACCGAATTGCTTGGTGTCGATGCGGTCGCCGCCTACGGGCGTGACCAGATCCACCCGGCACTTCGTGTCCTTGAAAAGCAGCCGGTGGACAGCGCCTTGGGTTGCGCTATTCGGCTATTCCAGCTGGGGCAAACCGAATCCGCTGGCGCGCTGGTTGAGGCTTTTCCCACGGTGCGTGTTGAGGGGTTGCTGAAGCTGGGGCTGGTTGAGTCTTGGGCTTCGGGATACCGCGCCAAGGTGGCACTGGCGGTACATGCTTCCGATGCCGATGGGCAGATGTGGGTGGCCCACGATCTGGGGTCCCATCAGCGTCCTGGAGTCTTGCGCACCGACCATGTACTTGGAATAGGGCACGCCTCGCGGACGCTCGCGCAGATCACCATCCGTCAGGAAGTGGACCGGGCGCTGGATCTAGGCACTGGCTGCGGAGTGCAGCTATTTCACCTGCTCTCGCATGCCAAACATGTGACGGCAACAGACCTTTCGGCACGTGCATTAGCGTTCACTCGCTTTAACCTGATGCTCAACCACCGTATCCTCAAGCTGGATCCGCAACGCCTCGACGAACGCGTCACGCTGTTGCAAGGAAGTCTCTTCGAACCTGTTGCAGGTCAACGCTTTGACTTGATTGCCAGTAATCCACCCTTCGTAATTACCCCACGTAAAAAGTCGGAACGCGAACAAGATCGATTCACCTATCGTGATGGCGGGATGGCGGGAGACTCGTTGGTCAGCACCCTCATTGCGCAGGCGCCGGCGCACTTGAATCCTGGGGCGCATATGCAAATGCTCTCCAACTGGGAGATTCCTCGCCTAGATGCGGAGTCGAATGAACCTTGGGAGCGCCGAGTCTCCGGATGGTTCGCTGATGACTTGGACGTTTGGGTGATTGAGCGAGAACAGACCACGCCGAGCGTTTACGCGGAAACCTGGCTACGTGATGCCTCACAGAGTGAAGATAGTGCCGCTTACGCTCTGGCATATGACGCCTACCTTGACGACTTTGAATCTCGTCAGGTCGGTGCCATCGGTTTTGGCATGGTGTATTTCCGCCGACCCGCACACGGCGAAGTGACGCTGCGACGCTTTGAACAGATCCCACACCAAATGGAGCAGCCGCTGGCTCCCTCCTTGGATCGGGATATCCAGATGGCTGATGCCCTGCGTGAAGCAGGAGATACTTGGAAGCAATGGCACCTGCTGGTGGCCGATGACATCACCGAGGAACGCCATCAGCGTCCGGGCGCGGAACACCCCGGAGTGATCCTTCTGCGACAGGGCGCAGGTGTGCGCCGAACGGAAATTCTGGACTCGGCGCAGGCCGGTTTCCTATCTGCTTGCGACGGGGAATTGTCTGTAATGCAGCTAGTTGTGGCACTTGATTCATTGATCGGTGAAGGTGATGAATTCTTCGCTGAACGACTGTATGAAGCAATCGCTCGCCTTCTTCGGCATGGAATGCTTCGTAAAATGTGAAACAAAGGCTAAACTTTTTCGTTATGACACGGAACACAGTCGAAGATAATGGTGCGCAACGCGCCGATGCGGAATCTCAAGGCCCACAAGTTGTCTCGATCACCGACCCGCAGGCTATTCGCGCGCTGGCCCATGATGCTCGACTGATCGTACTTGACGAGCTCTTCGCCTCACAAACCACGCGTACCGCCACCGAGCTGGCATCGATGTGCTCATTGACGCCTAGCGCCATGAGTTATCACTTGCGAGCCTTAGAAAAATACGGATATGTAGCGCGTGCAGCCAGCGAGGGAGACGCGCGCGAACGTCGCTGGCGCGCCGCCGGTGAACGTTTGGAACTAAACACTCAAATCGATTCAACGAATGCGAAGACCGCCTATCTTAACGTGCAATTAAACGCGTTCCGTACGCGGCTCAACGCAGAAGTTGAACGCAGGGAGGCTGAAGCCAAGGCAGGAATCATGCCAGCGGCGGACCGTCCACCCATGCTGACTAGTGGTTTAGTGTTCCTTCCTGAGGCTAAGCAAAAGGAGTTTAACCGGCGCTTATTGGAGCTCGTTTACGAGTATGAGGCAATGGCCACGGCCGAAGAACGCAACATCGACTCAAAGCGTATGTTCTACTTAATCTCATTACTACCCGAGTACCAGCACCTGGGTAGTGAGGTGAGCTAGAGAAAAGTTGGTCAGTTCTTCGGTGTAAGATCATCGGGAATTGTGACTGTCATCTGGTCGCAATCAATGGTGCTGCGATTGCCGCCCGGGAGCAACCTAGAGGGGAGCTCTCGGAACCGCGTTGTATAAAAGGAGAGCTGTGCCCGCAAAGGCCAAGGAAAAGACCGGTAAGAAACTCGTCATCGTGGAGTCTCCTGCCAAGGTAAAGTCGATCGCCAAGTATTTGGGCGAGGGCTTCGACGTGGACGCTTCGGTGGGCCACATCCGTGACCTTCCGCAGCCCTCCGAGTTACCGACCGAGTTAAAAAAGACCTCGGTAGGTAAATTCGCGGTCGACCTCGATAACGACTTCGAACCGTATTACATGGTGTATCCGGATAAGAAGAAGCGCGTTGCCGAGTTGAAGGCAAAGCTGAAAGACGCCGACGAACTTTATCTCGCAACAGATGCGGACCGCGAGGGCGAAGCCATCGCGTGGCACCTGCTTCAGGTGCTTAAGCCTAAAGTTCCGGTACGCCGTCTGGCCTTCACCGAAATCACCAAGGAAGGCATTGAGCGCGCCTTGGGCTCAATGCGCGAGCTGGATACCGACCTGGTTGACGCGCAGGAAACCCGCCGTGTCCTAGACCGCCTCTACGGTTACGAAATCTCTCCGGTCCTCTGGCGCAAAATTGCCCGCGGTTTGTCCGCCGGCCGTGTGCAGTCCGTGGCCACCCGCCTGGTCGTGGAGCGCGAACGCGAACGTATGGCGTTCATCTCTGCCGGGTACTGGGACATCAAGGGCAACTTCGCCACCAGCGGTTCGGAATCCTTTGCTGCGAAACTTTCTGCAGTGGATGGCAAGCGCGTGGCTTCGGGACGTGACTATGATGACCGCGGTCAGCTGAAGTCCACCAAGAACCCGCTGGCGGCACTGAATCAGGAAGCGGCCGAGTCCTTGGTTGCTAACCTGGCTAACTCCGACTTTGCCGTCACCTCGGTGGAAGACAAGCCTTACACCCGTCGTCCGGCTGCTCCATTCACCACCTCCACCTTGCAGCAGGAAGCCAGCCGCAAGTTACGCTGGAGCTCAAAGCTGACCATGCAGATCGCTCAGCGTCTGTACGAAAATGGTTACATCACCTACATGCGTACCGACTCGGTCTTCCTGTCCAACGAAGCCGTGCGTGCCGCCCGTGCACAGGCCACCGAGCTTTACGGGGCAGACTCGATTCCGTCCAGCCCGCGCGTGTACAAGGGGAAATCCGATTCCGCGCAGGAAGCCCACGAGGCAGTTCGTCCGGCCGGTGACATGTTCCGCCGTCCAAAGGATGTGCGCTCACAGCTTTCCAAGGATGAATACGTCTTGTATGAGCTGATCTGGAAGCGCACCGTCGCCTCCCAGATGGCTGACGCCAAGGGTTTCACCGCCACGATCAAACTTTCCGGTACCGCCAGCGATAGCCGCGTTGCCGAGTTCTCCGCCTCGGGCACCGTGATCACATTCCGTGGTTTCCTTTCGGCTTACGAAGAGGGCAAGGACAGCGAAAGCGATGCGGCAGAAAAGGCCGAGAACGCCGAAGCGCGCCTGCCACAGCTCACCGTGGGACAGACACTGACCGGGGACGAACTAATCGCTCTGGGCCACGAAACCACTCCACCGGCCCGGTACACCGAAGCGTCTATCGTCGCTGAGCTCGAAAAGCGTGAAATCGGCCGTCCGTCGACCTACGCGCCAACCATCTCCACCATCATGGATCGCGGTTACGTGACTAAGCGTGGTGGCGCCCTGGTGCCAAGCTGGATCGCGTTCTCCGTGATTCGACTGCTCGAAGAGCACTTCGCGAAGTACGTGGACTATGACTTCACCGCGCGCCTAGAAGATGACCTGGACGAAATCGCCCACGGCAACCGGGCACGCACCGACTGGCTGAACATGTTCTACTTCGGCGGCAAGGGCGAAACTCGCCCCGAAGGTCTGAAATACGTGGTGGACAACTTGGGCGATATTGATGCCCGAGCTATCAACTCGATCAAGATCACCGACGACATCACCTTGCGTGTGGGCAAGTTCGGCCCGTACCTCGAGCGCGCCATCCCGGAAGGCGCCGAAGAAGGCACCGATCCGCAGCGCGCCAACGTTCCCGAGGAACTGGCACCGGATGAGCTGACCGCGGCGAAGGCCGAAGAACTATTCGCCACCGCCCAGGTATCCGAGCGTGAGCTGGGAATCGAAGAGGCCACCGGACGAAAGATTGTGGCCAAGGATGGCCGTTACGGTGCCTACGTCACCGAGATCATCCCGGAAATGACTGAAGAAGAAATCGCCGCGCAGCCGGTGGAATACTACAAGAACGGCAAGCCAAAGCCGCCTAAGAAGCCGGTGAAGGTCAAGCCACGCACCGCGTCACTGTTCAAATCCATGACCGTGGAAACGGTCACCTTGGATGAGGCGCTGAAGTTGATGAGTCTGCCACGCGTGGTGGGTGCTGATGCCGAGGGCGAAGAGATCACGGTGCAGAACGGCCGCTTTGGTCCATACCTGAAAAAGGGTAGCGATTCGCGTTCTATCGAGAGCGAAGAGCAGATCTTCAGCATTACCTTGGACGAAGCACTGGCTATTTATGCACAGCCTAAGCAGCGTGGAGCTCGCGCCGCGGTGCCGCCATTGGCAGAATTTGGTGTTGACCCAACCAGTGAGAAGAACATTGTGGTCAAGGACGGCCGTTTTGGTCCGTACATCACCGATGGCATCACCAACATCACGGTGCCTCGTGCCACCTCTTTGGAGGAGCTCACACGCGAACAAGCCATTGAAATGTTGGCAGATAAGCGTGCTCGCGGTCCGGTGAAACGAACCGCAAAGACGGCTACTGCAAAGAAGCCTGCTGCTAAGAAGGCTCCGGCTAAAAAGGCTCCCGCCAAAAAAGCCACCGCAAAAAAGAGTGAAAAGTAGACCTTGTCTGCTGAGTTGAGGAGCGCATCATGAGGCTTGGCGTGTTGGACATTGGTTCAAATACGGTCCACCTATTGCTGGTGGATGCTTATCCGGGTGCCCGGCCGGTATCTTATGCCTCGCATAAGCGCCCGTTGTCCTTGGTGCGTTACCTCAACGAATACGGTGCAATCACCGAAGAAGGCCAGCAAGAGCTGATCGCCTTCATTAAGGAAGCCGCCGAATTCGCGCAGAGCCACCGTGTCGAAGACTTTATGGGCTTCTGCACCTCGGCTATTCGTGAGTCATCCAACGGCGCGGCGGTACTTGAGCGAGTCACCGCCGAAACCGGGGTGAGCCTGATGGAGCTTTCTGGTGAGGAAGAAGCCGGAATGACCTTCTATTCGGTGCGCCGCTGGTTTGGTTGGTCTTCGGAATCGATCCTGAACTTGGATATGGGCGGCGGTTCGCTGGAACTCGCCGTGGGCACCGATGAGTTCCCACAGGTCGCCTTCTCGGTGCCGCTGGGAGCGGGGCGGCTGACCCGCGAATGGTTACCCAACGACTTACCTTCGATCAAGGAAGTCAAGGAGCTACGCACCTACGTTCGTGATGTGCTCACCGATCCCACCACCGAACTGCGCCAATACGGCAAGCCCACATTGGCTACGGCTACGTCAAAAACTTTCAGGTCATTATCGCGAATTACCGGGGCCGCCCCCAGTGGGGAAGGACCTTACGTAAAACGCGTCTTGCACCGTGACTCACTGAAACTCTGGGCCAACCGATTGACCGCGATGAGCTGGGAAGAACGTGCCGAGCTGCCCGGGGTCTCGGAAATTCGTGCACCGCAACTGCTTGCTGGAGCTATCGTGGCCCACGAAGCGATGAGCGCACTTAAACTGAAAAGTGTCCGAATCTGTCCTTGGGCATTGCGTGAAGGTTTAATGCTGCGACGATTTGATCACGTGATGTTTGACTCTTCGACACCGCTCAGTAGTAGCGTGGGGGTAGGAGAGGTTGCGTTAGGCTCACTCAAGACCGTCAGTCTGAGTGAACCTTCGGCTTAATACTTCATTGGGAGATACGCCGGCAAGCGACGGCGCGGCGAGGAGGGGTCGAAAATGCAAGACCAACAACGGGTGCCTCGGATACCGGTGACACTGTCCAGTGCCTCGGTTTATCCGCTCACCGTCCATGATGCCTTCGCGATGGCCAAGGACGTGGGTTACGACGGGCTAGAGGTATTGATTACCGGTAACCAAGCGAGCCAGTCCGCCACCGCACTGATGGCCCTCATGGATAAGTACCAGTTGCCAATTATGGCGATTCACGCACCCACATTGCTACTCACCCAGCAGGTCTGGGGTTCAGCCTGGGCGAAGATTGAACGCTCGGTCATTCTGGCACAGGCGGTCGGAGCTAACGTGGTTGTCGCACACCCGCCATTTCGTTGGCAGGGTGCCTACGCGGAGAGCTTCGTTGAGGGCGTGCGTCGCATCACCGCATCGACGGGGATGAAGATTGCCGTGGAGAACATGTACCCATGGCGTAGCCGGGGACGCGAATCCTCCAAGATGTACCTGCCACACTGGAACCCGGTTCCGGAAGACTACAAGCATGTCACCTGGGACTTCTCCCATGCGGCTATCGCCAATATGGACTCGCGCCAAGCGCTTGAGGACCTAGGCGACAGATTGACTCATCTCCACCTTTGTGATGGGTTGGATAATGGCAAGGACGAACACTTGGTGCCTGGATTAGGCACCCAGCCGGTGGCCGAATCACTGAACTTCTTGCGAGATTCACAGTGGGAAGGCGTGGTTGCGGTGGAAGTATCCACACGCAAGGCCAAAAATGCTGGACAAAAGGAAGAATGGCTGGGGCGCACACTAGAATTTGCGCGCGAGCATCTGACAATTAATCAAGACTCTGAACGGGTGACAAAATAACTATATGAGCGAAGCGACAAATCATCTCAAGCTTGCATTTTTAGGTACCGGCTCCATGAACGGCGCGATCCTCCGCGGAATTCTGGGCGCCGGGCACGACCCGAAAAACATTACTGCCACCCTGCGCAGCGATACTCGCGCCGCAGAATTACGCGAGCTAGGCATCAACGTGCTGATCGGTAATGAAGACCCAGAAGCCAACAAGTTGGCTGCGGCCGCCGCAGATGTTGTGTTCCTCGGTGTGAAACCGGTAGGCATTACCGCGCTGTGTGATGAGATTTCTTCGGCATTAAACGATTCAACCGTCGTGGTTTCGGTGGCTGCTGCCATCACCTTGAAGACCATGCAAGAACACCTTCCTACCGGTCAACCGGTAGTGCGTTCCATGCCAAACACGCCCTTGATGGTTGGTGCTGGTGTGGTCGGACTGAGTGCAGGCGCGGCGGTTAGCGAGCAGCAAATTGAATTAGTTGCTGAACTATTCTCCGGTTCCGGCGACGTGCATGTGATCGATGAATCGCAGCAAAACGCACTGTCGGCTATTTCTGGTTCCGGTCCGGCCTACGGTTTCTACCTAGCCGAAGCGATGGCCAACGCGGGTATCGCCATGGGACTTGATGAAAAGCTCGCCACCGATTTGGCCCGTGCCACCGTGGCTGGTGCCGGAAAGATGCTCGCGGATCCGGAAGCAAACCCGGCACAGATGCGCCGTGCGGTGACCAGCCCGAAGGGCACCACCGAACAGGCAATTCTGACCTTTGATGAGCAAGGAATCCCGGCAATCATTGAAGCCGGCGCCAAGGCTGCAGCGGCCCGTGCCGCGGCCTTGAGCGATGAACTGAGCTAACAGCTGAAGCGTTAAGTACCGATGGCGTCAGAGCCCCCGCAAGGGGGCGCTGACGCCATCGGTGTATCTGCCAAGCTTTAGGGGCGAGCAGCGAAGCGTTCAAGTAGGTCTACATGCCCGGAGACGATTAGCACGTCGCGGCGGGTGACCATGGTATTTGGTACCGCGTAGGTGAAATCTTCGCCGGGGGACTTTACCCCAACGATGGTGACCCCATACTTGGAGCGCACCTGAGACTCGGCCAGCGTGAATCCCTGGGTTTCCTTGGGTGGATACATCTTCACGATCGCGAAACCGTCATCAAATTCAATGAAGTCCAGCATTCGGCCACCAACCAAGTGGGCGGCACGAACTCCGGCGTCAGCCTCGGGATAAATCACATGGTTTGCGCCGATGCGAGTGAGGATCTTGCCGTGGGAGGGAGTAATCGCCTTCACCCACAGGTGTTCAATGCCTAAATCGACAAGGTTCACCGTAATCAGCACGGAGGACTCAATCGAGGTACCCACACCGACCACCGCGGAACCAAACTCTTGAGCGCCAAGCTGGCGCAAGGCATCGATGTTGGTCGCGTCGGCCGCGACCACGTGAGTGAGCGTGCTGGCCCACTGCTGAACGAGTTCGGGGCTACGCTCGATGGCCAACACCTCGCGGCCCTGCTTCACTAAGGTCTCCGCAACCGAGGCGCCAAAGCGTCCCAGACCAATGACGAGCACCGGTGCGTTGTGCTCAATGTTTTTCTCAGCCAATGATCGGCCTTTCTTCGGGGAGGCTATACAGCGTATCGCGATGACGCATGGTCAAGGCGCTGGCTAGGGTAATACTTCCGATACGTCCGGCAAACATCAATGCGCTGAGCACATATTTACCGGCCGGGGGCATCTCCGCGGAAACGCCCATGCTCAGCCCCACGGTACCGAACGCGGAGATCGCTTCGAACAGTGCCCGGGAGAACCCGACCTGCTCATCGATGGCTAGTAGCAACCCGGTGGCCACCATGACTAAGGTGGCGCCCATGGCTACTACCGACACGGCCACGCGCATGGTGCCCTCGGGAATACGCCGGCCAAAGGCCTTGGCGTCACGTTCACCGCGAACCTCGGCCATGATGGCTAAGAACATCACCGCAATGGTGGTGACCTTGATGCCGCCGGCGGTAGACGCCGAGCCGCCACCAGCAAACATCAGCGCGTCAGTGACCAATACGGTCACTTGCCCAATGTCATTTTGATCCACCAGGTTAAACCCGCCAGAGCGGGTCATCACCGAGGCAAACACGCCGTGGATGAATTTGTCTCCGGAATTCAGCGAACCAATGGTCCGTGGATTGTTCCACTCGACCAGCAGCCACAACGCGGTGCCGGCTACCAGCAAGATGAGCGTCACCAGCAAGGTCAGTTTGGTGTGCAGATTCCATTTTTTGACGTTGAAACGGTGTGCCAGTAACACCATGATGACCGGGAAGCCCAAGGATCCTAAGAACACGCCAAACATTAGCGGGCCTAAGATCCACAGGTCGGTCTCGTAAGGAACTAACCCGTCGGAGTGCGGGGTGAAGCCTGCGTTGTTAAACGCGGAGACCGCGTAAAACACTCCGTGCCAAATCGCGGAGAGAAAGTCTTCGCCCAACACAATAAAGCGAGGAATGAGTAATGCCGCAATCAGCGCCTGCAGGCTCACCGCCGTGAGGATCACAATGCGCAGCAGGGAACCGACCTCACCTAAGGCGGAGGCTGCGGTGGTATTCATGGAGTTCTGCGCCATGAGCTTGCCACGCACGCCGAGCTTCCGAGAGACCGCTAAAGAAAAAATAGAAGCGAGGGTCAAAATTCCCAGGCCGCCCATGAAAGTGCCGATGAGCATCACCAATTGTCCGGTAAAGGACCAGTGCACCGCAGTTGAGACCGTAGTCAGTCCGGTCACACAGACCGCCGAGACCGCGGTAAACAAGGCGTCATGCAACGGCGTGGGCTCTCCACTAGCCGAGGAGAAGGGAGCGGCGAGCAGCGAGGTGAACAGCGTGATGGCAACCAGGAACGCGCCCAAGGCTAAACGAGCGGGGGAGCGGACGGTGAAATCGGCGATGCGTACCCGCAACGCCAGCCACTGTTTGCGGCGTTTGCCGCGCGACTCAGCCGCCCTTGCCGGGGAACTCGGTTCGCTGTGGGTGCTCATCGCGTTAAATCGCCATTTCGTGGTGTGGACTGTTCTCCTTGTAATTTACGCGGTCAAAGCACAATGCGCTCGTCTAAGCGCCCCGAAACACGAGCAAAATGCCCAGAAGGCCATAAACGGGTTAGTTGAATCACAATCAGGTAGC
The DNA here is from genome assembly GCF_002979915.1 of Arthrobacter sp. MYb213. Taxonomy (GTDB): domain Bacteria; phylum Actinomycetota; class Actinomycetes; order Actinomycetales; family Micrococcaceae; genus Glutamicibacter. The sequence continues at coordinate 420,926 of NZ_PCQA01000002.1, read as the reverse complement.
CTACAAAGGTGTTAGAACCTCAACATGCGCCACAACCCACGCTCGTGCTCTGGGATGAGCAATACCTGAAATATAAGTTCAGTGACTATCATCCAATGCACCCATCGCGGCTAGAGCTGACCCATCGGCTCAGCGAAGCCCTCGACGTTTATGCCTCTTCCAACGTGAGCCTGAGCGCTCCGGAGGTGGCAGAGGAACAAATCCTTTTGACGGTGCATGACCAGGACTATCTGGATCAGGTCAAAGCGGTCAGCGAGGACCCCAGCCTGCAAGCCGTGGACTTTGGTTTAGGAACCGAAGACGACCCGGTATTTGCCGGCATGTATGAAGCAGCCGCGCGCATTGTCGGAGGTTCGGTGATCGCGGCTGACGCCATCATGGATCAGTCAACTGTTCGCGCGGTGAACTTTGCCGGCGGTATGCATCATGCCAAACGCAACAAGGCCAGTGGGTTCTGCATCTTTAATGATGCGGCCGCAGCCATTCACCGGATGCTTGAACGTGGTGCCAAACGCGTGTGTTACATCGACGTGGATGCGCACCATGGTGATGGCACCGAATCAATCTTCTGGGATGACGAGCGGGTTCTGACAATCTCCATTCACGAATCCGGACTCTCGCTTTTTCCCGGCACCGGGTTCGCCAACGAAATTGGCGGTCCACGTGCCGAGGGTAGCGCGGTCAATATTGCCTTGCCGGCGATGACCGGGGATGCCGGCTGGATGCGAGCATTCCACGCGGTTGTCCCGCAGCTGGTCCGCGCATTTGATCCGGAAATTATCGTCTCCCAGCATGGTTGTGATGCACACCGTGATGATGAGATGACCAACCTGAAACTTTCCGTAGACGCCCAACGCCAAGTTGCCTTAGATATTGCGCAACTGGCCGATGAGGTGTGCGAGGGACGCTGGCTTGCCACCGGGGGCGGGGGATATAACGTCACCGCGGTGGTGCCACGAACGTGGACACATCTGACCGCCATCGCCGCCGGAAAACCAGTACCGCTGAGAACATATGTGCCCGAGCAGTTCCGTCGCTACGTCCTTGAAACTTACGGGCGAGCAATGCCATACCTAATGGGGGATGACGCACAATTATGGTGGCGAAATTGGGAGGTCGGCTATGACCCAGCAGATCCGGTGGACCGTACGATTATTGCCACGCGTAAAGAAGTCTTTCCTCTCTATGGTCTAGACCCCTGGTTTGACTAAGATTATTGTTCTTCTGTGATCAATCTGAAGCCTTGACCGTGGTGGGAAATCCGCTGCTGTCAGGGCGTATGCCGTTAGGGTTATGTCTGTGGCTATTGATGAAGTGTTTTCTGCGTTGGCAGAACCAACCCGACGTAAGATCATCGAAGCGCTGAAGGCCGAACCCATGGCCGTCGGCGCACTGGTGACACAACTGGAGATTTCGCAACCGACCGTCTCCAAACACCTCAAGGTTTTGCGCGAAGCAAATCTGGTGACCATGAACGCCCAAGGACAGCGACGCATTTATAGCGTGCAGTGCGAAGCCGTTGAAACTTTGGTCACGTGGTGTGCCGAGATCCTGCCAGCCTTAGAACCGGTCCCCGAGTTGGTGTCCGTGGATCTGGACTTGGTACAGGATCCGCAGGACGCCAATGCACTTCCGGCTGCCGCTCATCAGCTTGGCCGCAGTGTAGGGCGCGGCTTGGAACAAGTCACGGGCAGAGCTCAAGAGATCTTGGAGCGTTTCCCTCGTTTTGGCCGTCGTCGATAACCCTCTGACCTCGGTAAAGACTGTCTAAATCCCTCTTCTACGGGACTTTTACGTTACGTACAAGTAAGCGTTTTATAACAGAAAATTTTCGCTAAGAATGTCAGACATGGCATTCTCTTGCGTGGGGCAGTGTTGCCGGGCCGGTGGTCTTTTGTGCGCCCCTGCTGCCTGCCCCAAGTGATGAGGAGAGAAACTTGGACAAGCAACTAGCGAATATTCGCGACGAAGTCTTCCGCCGTAACCCCGGTGAGGCAGAATTCCATCAGGCAGTGACCGAAGTCTTCGAGAGCCTCGAAGCTGTGTCAATTAAGCACCCTGAATACGCAGAGGCTGCTATTCTTCAGCGCCTGTGTGAGCCAGAACGCCAGATCATTTTCCGCGTTCCTTGGGTAGACGACGCTGGTCGTGTCCAGATTAACCGCGGTTTCCGTGTTGAGTTCAACTCTGCTCTGGGCCCATACAAGGGCGGATTGCGTTTCCACCCTTCGGTGTACCTGGGTATCGTCAAATTCCTTGGTTTTGAGCAGATTTTCAAGAACTCCCTGACCGGTATGCCTATTGGTGGCGGCAAGGGCGGTTCTGACTTTGATCCACGCGGTAAGTCCGATGGCGAAGTAATGCGCTTCTGCCAGTCGTTCATGACCGAGTTGTACCGCCACATTGGCGAGTACACCGACGTTCCCGCCGGTGACATTGGTGTCGGCGGTCGAGAAATCGGTTATCTCTTCGGACAGTACAAGCGCATCACCAACCGTTACGAGTCTGGTGTGCTCACCGGTAAGGGCTTGAGCTGGGGCGGTTCCCTGGTTCGTCCCGAGGCAACGGGCTATGGTGCGGTGATCTTCACCAACGAGATGCTCAAGACTCGCGGCATGAGCTTTGACGGTCAGCGTGTGGTTGTTTCGGGCTCGGGTAACGTAGCGCTGCACGCCATCGAGAAGGCTCAGAATCTAGGCGCCAAGGTTGTCACAGCCTCGGACTCCGCCGGATTTATCGTTGACGAAAATGGTATCGACCTTGAGCTGCTGCGTCAGATCAAGGAAGTAGAGCGTGGACGCATCAGCGAATATGCCGAACGCCGTGGAAGCAAGAAGGTCTCCTACGTAGCCGACGGCAACGTGTGGGATGTTCAGGGTGCTGTGGCATTGCCATGTGCCACACAGAATGAACTTGGTGTCGCTTCGGCCAAGAAGATGATTGCCGCTGGCACCATCGCCGTGGCCGAAGGCGCGAACATGCCAACTACGGCAGAAGCTACCTCGGTCTTCCAAGACGCGGGCATCCTCTTTGGCCCGGGCAAGGCCGCTAACGCCGGTGGCGTGGCGACGTCTGCGCTGGAAATGCAGCAGAACGCTAGCCGTGACTCGTGGACTTTCGAGCACACCGAACGCCGCTTGACTGAAATCATGGTGGGCATTCACGAACGCTGTGCAACCACCGCTGACGAGTATGGCGTACCAGGAAACTACGTGGCTGGCGCCAATATCGCCGGTTTTGTGAAGGTTGCTGACGCAATGCTGGCCCAGGGTCTTATCTAAGCTCTTTGGTTAAAAAGTACTTTTGGACACCTGCTCTCCCACTTTTTTGGTGGCAGACGGGTGTCCAAAGCACTTTAAATGTCACAATCGAGATCTAAGCGTGGTTCTGGTGTGTTCCGTGATGCAAAAGTTACGTAAGTACGACTAGACTGGAACCGAGCGAACGTGAATATGATTGCAGATGTTGATCCCAAGTCGTATTTGTTCACGCGAGCAAAATACACGACGAATCAGAGATCAGCGTCAGGAGAATTTCCCCTATGGCGGATAAACAGAATTTTGCAGGAGCCCGTTTCATGACGGTCGCCGAAGTGGCCGAAATGATGCGTGTTTCCAAAATGACGGTTTATCGCTTGATTCACGCAGGCGACCTGCCTGCTGTTCAATTCGGTCGCTCCTATCGTGTTCCTGAAAACGCAGTGGAAGCATACCTGCAAGCTGCGGCGATTGATCCGCAGCGCGGAACAGGTTCCCTCGGTCGATAGCCGCGCGATGGTCAGAGCATGACCGAAAAGCGGGTAATCTGTTAAGGAACGTTTAACGTCCGGTCAACCTTGTAGCTTAGAATAATTTTAAGGCCTACATTTTGGTTGACATATTTAATTAGTTTGTGAGGAACCACTATGGGCTCTGTTATCAAGAAGCGCCGCAAGCGTATGTCGAAGAAGAAGCACCGCAAATTGCTTCGTAAAACTCGTCACCAGCGTCGTAATAAGAAGTAAATCTGCTTCAAGCAGCTTTGCCTCTTGGCAATTATCGCCACCGTATCAAGGTTTGACCTTGACGGTGGCGATTGCTTTTTCCCGAACTATCGGCCGCGTCGAGCGAGCAATGACCGCCTAGCGGCCCACAATGCGCCGAGAACCCCTACAAGACGCAAGCTGATCCGTGCTGCACGCTGGCCGGTGCGGAAGTCGTAGACCTGCCAACCACGGCGTTTGGCGTAGGCACGAAGCCGGGCATCGGGATTGATCGCCACTGGGTGGCCTACGGCCTCTAAGAGCGGCACATCGTTATAGGAATCGGAGTAAGCCCACGATTTCGAAAGCTTAATCCCGCGTTCTTTAGCTAGCAAACGAATAGCTTGTGCTTTCTCAGCTGCATGCAGGATGGGGGTAGCCAGCGCACCGGTGTATTTTCCGTCCTTGCGCTCTACTACGGTCCCCAATGCACCGGTTAACGTCAGCCTTTCGGATATGACGTTCGCTACTTCCAAGGGGGTTGCCGTCACCAGCCACACCTCACGCCCAACGGCTAAATGCTGGTGCGCAATCGAGACGGTACCTTTCCAAAGTTTTGGTTCAATGTACTCGTCATAGATTTCTTGGCCAATTTGGGCCATCTCGGCCACGGAAATACCCTTGGCCATGAGTAATGCGCGGTCACGAATCTGATGGATGTCGCCAATATGCTCGCCGCGCGCGGCAAAACGTAACTGTTTGAGCGCAAACCATAGGATTTCGCGAAACTGAAAGAACCGGCGCTGATGCATTTTTCGGGCCAGCAAATATAAGGTGGCACCGCGCACCATGGTGTTATCCACGTCGAAGAAGGCGGCAACGACATCATGTGGCGTCGTGGTGGGCTGCTCGCTGAGGTGCTCTGATGACTGCATTTGATTCAGTTTATTTCATTCTCGACTTAGACGCTGGTTGCGGCTCGTGAGATTATGGAAGGGTGAGTAAATTGCATGAGATTCAGTTATTGGTGCGTCAAGGATGCCACCTGTGCGCGGCGGCCCGGGCAACGGTCAAAGACGTCACCGAACGAATGAACATGGAGTTCTCAGAACTCGACATCGATGAGCACCCAGAACTACTGGCTAGGCACCATGAAGAGGTGCCGGTGCTACTCATTGACGGTCAAGTGCGCGACTTCTGGACTGTTGACGGCAAACGCCTCGAACGTCTGCTGGGAAGCTGAACCATGAAGACCCCAGAGACCTGCCCTGCGCTCACAAAACCTGTTCGAGCTGCGGCTGATGACTGAGCCTGAGCCGCGGGTATTACCCGAAGCAACATTGACTCGATTGACGCAATATCTGCGCGCGCTGAACGCATTCGAAGCCCAAGGTACCGAACGCACGAGTTCGGGTGTTCTGGCCAAAGAAGCCGGTGTTAACCCGGCAATTCTGCGTAAAGATCTTTCATTGCTGGGATCTTATGGGACCCGCGGCGTGGGATATGTGGTGACCGAACTGGCCGAACATATCAACAGGACGCTGGGATTGAACCGAGACTGGCGGGTAGTCATCCTTGGTGCAGGTAACCTGGGACGCGCCTTGAGCGGCTACGCAGGCTTTGCCAGTCGTGGTTTCCAGGTCCGAGCGATTCTTGATACGTCTCCAAGCTTAATCGGCAGTGAAGTCGGAGACCTTATAGTTGAGCCAATTGGCACCCTGGGCGAGGTGATCCGCCGAGAACAAATCAATATTGCGGTGCTTGCCGTTCCGGGGGAGGCCGCCCAAGAATTGATTTATGCATTGGCAACGCATGGGGTGAAGTCGGTACTTAGCTTCGCGCCTCGCCCCTTGCGTATTCCTGCCGGGATGATTGTGCGCCGCGTGGATCTGTCCACCGAATTACAGATCTTGGCCTATCACGCGGTTCAAAGCTAAAGACGAATAGCCAAAGAAAAAACCTAGGTCACGACTTATGACAAGTCGTGACCTAGGTTGTTAAGGCAGAAAGCAGAATGCCTGTACGGCTTAGCGGTAGCCGGCGCGGCGAGCCATGCGGCGCGCAACGATGTACTTGGAAGACTCAGGCAACCAAGCAAAAACTACGCCCACGATACCGAGCACCACGCTGAGGGTGAATACTACGTTGATCATCATGGTGTCTGAGGAGTTCGCGTACATGCTGATCATTGGCAGGTACATCAGCAAGCTGATTATCGATAGGGCTGCAAAGATGGTGGCGATAATACGCATTGCGCCAACGCCACGACCAACAAAAAAACCAACTAAGAAGTAAGCCAACAGGCTGATGATCATGCCAACGATGGTGAAGCTGGTCATCGACGAGGAGATCTGCGCCATGAAGGCGTCAGGATTGGCGAGCATTTTTTCAAGCTCGGCATTGACCGCAGGATCGCTGTTGGACTCCATCGAGGTACGCATCTGCTCTTCGAATAACGTCCACTGCGAAGTGATGACGTTACCAATAAGATTGGTGCTATTGACTAGCCAGCTTGAAGCGGCGTTAAACACTCCGGCAAGCACGATCAATAAGAACGCGATCTGCAGCGTTTTAGGGCGCTCGGTCGGTGGCTGCACCGGAGCGTATCCACCTTGCTGCGGATACTGCTGGAACTGTGGGGGCTGCTGTTGCCCCGCATTTTGGCCATAGGGGTTGGGCTGCCCGCCGTATGGATTCTCACCGTAAGGGTTAGGGGTCGAATTTCCGGAGCCTGCCGCAGGGTTGTACGGCTGTCCCGGCTGGTTAGGATCGTTGGTGCTCATAACCGTCCTTTGCATGTTGCTGAGCTATCGATTTTCTCTATCTTCTAGCCTAGTTGGTAGCGATTGTGATCAGGCCCTCCAAAAGGATGGTTTTTTGATATGGGAATCCCATGCGGATGCTGTGAATACTTGATCGTGGCCACAATTTTCATCTTTTAGGTTGATTGTTTGAGAGACTGTAACCATGCCAGTTTCAACCGTTCATTTGTTGCGCCACGGGGAAGTTCTCAACCCGGACCGCGTGTTGTATGGTCGCATCCCAGGATTCGGACTCTCCGAGCTGGGATTCCAGATGGCAGACCGTGCCGGAGAATACTTCGCCAAGCGGCAGGCCGAAGGCGCCAACGTAGTTCGTTTGGTCGCCTCCCCGCTCATTCGGGCCCAGCAGACCGCGCAACCAACCGCGCAGGCACTGGACTTACCAATCATCACCGATGAACGAGTCATCGAAGCCGGAAATAGTTTTGAAGGTTTAGCGCAGATCAAGTCGCAGCTGAAAAACCCGCGCTATTGGCCGTTGCTGCGTAACCCGCTGCGGCCTTCCTGGGGTGAACCTTATGTGGAACAGGTTGCTCGAATGCGCCTGGCCATGGACGAACAACGCCACGCTGCCCTCGCCGAACACGGAGATGGTGCAGAAATCATCATCGTGAGCCACCAGCTACCTATTTGGGTGACCCGCCGCGATGCCGAAGGCAAACGCCTTTTCCACGATCCGCGAGCGCGCGAATGCACGTTGACCTCAATTACCAGTTTTGAATTTGACGGAGACGAACTTCGCTCCGTGAACTACACCGAACCGAGCCCAGACCTGCTGGCTGGCGCGGCGAACATCCCTGGAGCTTAAAGTTGATGAATGAGTCCTCACAGAATCCTCGCTTCCTAAATCGGCGCACCATGTTGCGCTCGATGTTGGTTGCTGCGGTCGCTGTGCCACTGGCCGCCTGCACGGTCACCGAGGATCCGCTTGCCAAACAGGCGCGTTCCGGAGACAACAAGAACTACATTGCCGGTGACGGAGCCGTCGAAGAATACGCGGTCGAAAAACGTACCGAGCCAATCGAGATCAACTCTAAAACCTACCAAGGAACCACCGTTGATCTCAGCGCGATGCGCGGCAAACCAGTGGTCCTCAACTTTTGGTACGCCGCGTGCGCCCCATGCCGCATCGAGGCACCACATCTGAAAGAACTCTCCGAAGAATTTGGTGACAAGGTTCCATTTATCGGAGTCAACGTCCGTGACGAAGCCGAAGCATCACAAGCCTTCGAACGCACCTTTGAGATCCCATACGAGTCGATCCAAGACACCGATGGCCAGATTCAGCTGGCAATGACCAAATATGTTCCGTTACAGGCAGTACCTTCCACCTTGGTACTTGATCGTAAGGGACGAGTCCGTGCACGTGTGATCGGCGCGGTTGACCCTAAGATCCTGGAGACACTGATCGATACAGCACTCACCGAAGAATTGTGAGCAACCTGTTGACTACGTCGAATCCCTTTGCCGACATTGTGCTGGACGGCTCTTTGCTGTTGGCCGCGCCGGTGGCTTTATTAGCGGGTCTCGTTTCATTCCTTTCACCTTGTGTACTGCCTCTGGTCCCCGGATATCTTGGCTACGTCACTGGGCTGACGGGTGCTGACCTACGCGAACACCGCCGTGGGCGAGTACTACTTGGGGTGCTGCTCTTTGTCCTTGGATTCTCGGTAGTTTTTATTGCCATCGGAGTACTCTTTAGCCAGGCCACGGCTTGGTTGAGATTTGAAGGTGCCTGGGTGACCCAGGTATTGGGTCTTGTCGTGGTGATTATGGGTGTCGTCTTCATGGGCGGTATTTCATGGTTGCAACGTGACCGTAAAATTCACCGCAAGCCGCCGGCCGGCCTGTGGGGAGCCCCCATCTTGGGGTTCACCTTCGGACTAGGCTGGGCCCCGTGCATTGGTCCTACGCTCAGTGCCGTACTGATCATGTCGACAGGAACCGATCCGAATGTGGGTCGCGGAACGTTATTAACCGCGTTTTATTGTTTGGGATTGGGCCTTCCCTTTATTGGGATTGCCCTAGGACTACAGCGTGGCATGCGGGCGCTGGCATTCTTCCGCCGCCACCAACTGCTGGTGATGCGTCTGGGAGGCGGAATGCTGATTCTGCTTGGTGTGGTCATGATGACCGGGCTTTGGGGAAGCTGGGTCGCAGAACTACAAAACTGGTTTGCCAATGAAGTGAGGTTGCCGATTTAATGGCGAAAAATAAACGCAGTGCTAAAGGCCGCAGCGATGCACCAGCCTTGGGCTTGCTCGGGTCCCTCCGCTGGATCTGGACGCAACTGACTTCCATGCCGACGGCGCTCTTCTTGCTGCTACTGCTCGCGGTCGCAGCAGTTCCAGGATCAATCTTCCCGCAGCGATCAATGAACCCGGAAACCGTTAACCAATATCTGGAAAATAACCCGGTCTCCGGCCCGTGGCTCGACAGGTTCCAGCTTTTTGATGTGTATTCCTCCGCGTGGTTCTCAGCGATCTATATTTTGCTGTTTATCTCGTTGGTCGGATGTATTATTCCGCGAGTAAAAAAGCATGCTCAAGCCTTGCGCACCCCTCCGCCACGTACACCGTCCAAGCTTGACCGTCTACCTCAGTACACCTCCCTGACGCTGGTCGAAGGTGAGGTAGGTACTCCCAGCGATGATGAAGTCATCGATGATGCCTACAAGGTACTGCGTAAACGTGGTTACCGAGTGGAACGTCGATCCGATGCGACCGGACGTTCGGTGGCCGCAGAGCGTGGTTACACTCGTGAAATTGGAAACCTTACCTTCCATATTTCGTTGATTGGTGTGCTTATTTCGGTGGCCATTGGTGGTGCCTTCGGTTATGGTGGCCAGCGAGTCATCGTGGAGGGGGAGACCTTTGTGAACTCCCTCGTTTCTTACGACTCCTTCACTCCTGGCACGAATTTTAATCCCGAAAATCTTACGCCGTACTCGGTGAAACTTAACAAATTCGATATTGTCTTTGACCGTGAGTCCAAGACACACTTTGGCCAGCCGCTGGACTTCACCGCCCATGTGGAAACTCGGCGTTCAGCCGATGCAGAGCCTGTCGAAGAAGAAATCAAGGTTAATCATCCGTTGCGCATTAACGGTGCAGACGTTTACTTGGTCGGTAACGGCTATGCGCCGGTAGTGACGGTCAGGGACGGCAATGGGGATGTGGCATTCTCCGGACCGGTCGTCTCCGTTCCGCAAGACTCCGTGTACACCTCCTTGATGGTAATCAAAGCCCCTGACGCGCAACCAGAACAGTTGGGATTCCAAGGATTCTTGTTGCCCACCGCACTGGTGGATGAAACAGGGTTTGGAATTTCAGGTGATCCTAATGCGATCAATCCACAGCTACACCTAAACTCCTTTTCCGGAAACCTGGGCCTAGATGACGGTGTACCGCAAAACGTCTATGTGCTGGACACTGACAAGCTCACCGAACTCAACTCGCGCAATCTCGATGCCGGTGGCATTGTGCTTGAAGCAGGTCAGACTTATGAATTGCCAGATGGCAAAGGCAGCATCACCTTCGATGATCTGAAACGATTCATCGGGGTAGACGTAAACTACGATCCGAGTAAAAAGCCGATCGCTGTCTTTTCGTTTTTGGCTTTGGCCGGATTGGCAGTTTCGCTGTTCACCCCGCGTCGTCGCGTCTGGGTGAAGCTAAAGAATGACAATGGCCAGCGCAGCGTCGAATATGCTCTGTTGGCCCGTGGCGAGGATCCACGTCTTGAACGTGAGTCCACAGAGTTGCACAATATCTTTGATAGCAAGTGGCCATTGGCCAGCCAGAAGCAGGACCAAGGAGAAGTAAATGCCTAACGGCTCAAATCTCGCGCCAATCAACGAAGCACTGGGCAATTATAGCCAGCTGTTTATGTTGCTTTCGGCGTTCGTCTATATGGTTGCCTTCATCCTCTTCGCACTTGATCTGGCCAAGAGTAACAAGACCATCAGTGAAATTGATGCGGCAGCGCTTAAACGTGACTCCGAAATGCTAGTGGGCGCGGCAGCCACCTCCGGGTCGGCACCACGAAGCCCAAAGCGTGGGGGCCCTATCCCACGAGCGGACAACGTCAGTGAAAACGTTGTCAACGACAAAATGAACTACACCGAACACTCTTCGAACCGAAATATGGCTCGGATTGCGTTGGTATTGTCTTGGCTGGGTGTAGCCATGCATGGTTTCGCTGTCATCTCCCGCGGTGTGGCAGCACACCGTGTGCCGTGGGGCAACATGTATGAGTTCCTCTCCACCGGCGCCTTGGTGGTCGCGGTGGTTTACCTGGTGGTGCTGTTCTTCAAGGATCTGCGCTTCATGGGTAGCTTCATCATCGGTCTAGTAACCTTGATGCTCTGTGGTGCAACGATGGGCTTCCCAACCCCCTTGGGACACCTGGTGCCGGCCTTGCAGAGCCCATGGATCGTCATCCACGTATCTATCGCGGTATTTGCTTCGGCACTGTTCTCCATCAGCTTTGCCATGAACGTTCTGCAGCTGATCCAACACTCGCGGATGAATAAGATTGCAAGCGGTCTACCAGACAAGCTTCCATTCATGCGTCTGGTTCCTGGTGCCGGTGCCTTAGAAAACTTTGCCTACCGTATCAACACCATCTCGTTTGTGATGTGGACCTTCACCGTGATGGCTGGAGCTATCTGGGCTGAAGCCGCCTGGGGACGCTACTGGGGCTGGGATCCAAAGGAAGTCTGGTCCTTCGTGATTTGGGTAGTCTACGCGGGCTACCTGCACGCACGTGCCACCGGCGGCTGGACCGGCCCACGCTCTGCCTGGTTGTCCATCATTGGCTACGGCTGCGTGATTTTCAACTTCACCATCGTGAACATCTTCTTTGACGGACTGCACTCTTACGCCGGCGTCTAACGTCCGCTCGGTAAGAGTTCAAAAGCTCCCCGCGGGATCCGCCTTAGTGGCTATCCTTCGGGGAGCTTTTATTTTCCGCCTTATACGGGATCTGGGTGCGCTTATTATCCGGCTCGTGAGAGCCCTACCCTAGGCACCGGGTACTCTCGATGATCTTGGATTTGGATGAGCGCGCGAAACGGTCTCTAAAGCATCGTAGGGCCCGGCAAATGCCGGGCCCTACGAGGTAACGAAGCCAAAGGTTCTAAAGGTCTTTGGGCTGAGTATCTGAGTCGTCCGAAGAGTCATCCTTCTTCGGATTCTTCTTGTCGTCTTCTTTTCGTTTGAGTTCTTCCTCACGTGCCTTCAGCTCGGACTCACGCTGTTGCTGACGTCGCCAGATTTCTAGTTGACGCAAGAAATCCTCGTCATCATCTGGGGCGCTTTGTTTATTAGCTGGGCCAGTTGAGGCAGCCTGTGGGCGTCCTAGAACAAACCACAAACCCGCCCCGATCAGGGGAAGTACGATGATAATGATGATCCATGCCGTCTTAGGCAAGGAGCGCACCCGATGTCGTTCGGTGCGAGCACACTCGATCAATGTATAGATCATGAGTGCCACCGAAATGAGTGCAGCAAAAATAATAAAGCGGACCATGACTCTAGTCTAGTGACAATCTGGCTCACAGGTTCATCGGTAGACTTTAACGTATGCAGTTTCTGAAATATTCGGTGATTCGGTTGGGCTTGTTCCTCGTTGTCTTCTTGGCACTGTGGAAACTAATGCTCTGGCCGATCTTCACCGCAGGCCTCATTGCCCTGGTAATCGCTTTTGCCGTGACCTATTTGTTCTTTAACAAATTACGTCTGGCAGCCAATGAAGACGCACGCAATGCGTTCGCCAAAACCTCAGCGTCGAAGACCGATTCTCAGCTGGCCGAAGAAGCCATCGAGGACGCTTACGACGAAAAACTCCGTACAGACGACAAATAAAAAAGAAGCCTTCCAAGTTCAAAAACTTGGAAGGCTTCTTAGTTATAGCCAGGTGTTCAGCACAATGGCCAGAGTAAAGAGCACTGCATAAACCACGTTGACGATGCCGGTCTGTTTGAGCACCACTACCAGTTTCGGTAGCGACTGCTCTCGAAGCATCACCCAGCTCGGCGCCGCGGCCGGCACGAAGGTCAGCAAGATCAGCCACATCCACGGATTGGATCCGGTCAACAGCAGTGGCAGGACGATAGCGACACTGAGCATCAACACATAGCTCAGGCGAGCCAACTGCTCGCCTAGACGTACCGCCAGGGTGATTTTTCCAACCTCACTATCGGTGGGAATATCTCGGACGTTATTTGCCATGAGCAATGCACAGCCAATAAAGCCGGTGCCGATGGCACCGAGCAGTGCTGCGATGGTGAGCTGACCACTTTGCGTATAGGTGGTTCCCAAGGTGGCAACCAGACCAAAGAAAATGAAAACGTATACGTCGCCCCAGCCACGGTAACCGTAAGGGTTCTTCCCTCCGGTATAACCCCATGCAGCGAAAATCGCGGCCACCCCGACTAAGAGCAATGGCCAGGTCGAGGAAAGTATCACTAGCAGCAAGCCGAAGATCGCGGCAAGCCCGAAGCACCCAAAGGCTGCGTTTCGCACCTGTGTGGGAGTGGCTAACTTGGAACCGGTCAAACGTACCGGACCGACGCGTTCATCATCGGTCCCGCGGATTCCGTCGGAGTAGTCATTAGAGTAGTTCACGCCGACTTGGAGCAGCAGCCCTACTAAGAGGGCGAGCACAAAACGGAACCAGGAGACTTGGCCAGTCTGACCCACTGCAGCCGCGGTACCAATGACTACCGGGGCAATAACGATGGGTAGGGTGCGCAGTCGCGCGCCAGCGACCCATTGGGAAAGCGTTGCCACTTCTCGTTCCTTTCGGCGTGAATAAAAAACTCGTACCCTCTAGTTTCCCGCGAAACCACGGGCAAGGCGAATCGGATCAGTGCGTGGCTAGTAGTGCAGCCAGTATTTTGCGCCGATCAAATTTCCCGTTGGGCAATTGCGGAAGCCCCGCCGGGTAGTGCTGGACATATTTGGGTACCGCAGTTGAACCAATAGTTTGGCGCACAGCGTCGAAGGCTTCTGCCGTATTTGTGGGGCCTGAATAGGCTAAACCTACACTTTGTCCCCATTGCGCGTCGGGTACCGGCAGGATCAGGCACTGCGTGAAGAACTCATCAAGCAGCCCCTCAATCTTCCCTGCGGAAAGTTTCACGCCACCGGTATTAATCACATCATCGATGCGCCCTGCAATTTCTAAACGATTTCCGTTGACGGTGCCTAAATCATCGGTGAGATACCAACGTGAGCCCTCGTGAAGGATGAAGTGCTCGGCGGTGGCTCCGGGATTATTAGCGTAACCGTCTGCGAGCATGGGGCCGGAGACCATAATCCTGCCTTCACGCTCGGCAAGTTTCACCCCGGGAAGTGCGGTGCCGTTGTACACCAGACCGCCGGAGGTTTCCGAAGAGCCGTAGGTCTGGAAGATTTTCAAACCTAGATGGCGTGAATTTTGGAGCAGGTCTTTGCTGGCACGCGCCCCGCCGAGCAGAATCGCATCAAATCGTTTCAGCGCCGCCACCGTGCGTGGTTCTGGGTTATCGAGCAATCGCGCCAGTTGGGTGGGCACCAATGAGGTGAGTCGGCGGCCCTCCACCATTTGTTCGGCAGCGTCCACGAATTTGTCCGCGGAGAAACTACCAGATAGGTCCATGCTCACCGGGTTAGTTCCGGCGAACAATGAACGGGTGAGTACGCTGAGTCCGGCCACGTAGTGCACCGGTAATGCAAGCAGCCATTGCCCCTCGAACCCCAGGTATTCGGCGGTGGCTTCAGCGCTAGCTGCCATGGCCGAAAGGCTTAAGACCGTACGCTTCGCGCGGCCGGTTGACCCGGAGGTGCGCACCACCACCATGGTCTGTGCAAAGCCCGGCAGGTCTTTGTCACGCAGATGAGTGATCTGCACGCCATCAGCTGACGTGGGATCCGCGAAAACTTCTACGGCGGGCCCGGAGTCATTAGCATTAGCGGCCAACGATTGCATCAGGACATGGTGAGGTGCCAGCATATGAGGAACTTCTCCTTGGCTTAGAAGTAGTACGGGTGGTTGGACCAGTCTGGGTCACGCTTAGCTAAGAACGCGTCGCGGCCTTCCACTGCTTCGTCGGTCATATAGGCCATGCGGGTAGCTTCGCCAGCGAAGACCTGCTGACCGGCTAATCCGTCATCGGCGAGGTTGAACGCAAACTTCAGCATTCGGATGGCCTGCGGGGACTGCTTGGCAATGTCGGCTGCGTATTCCAGCGCTACTTCTTCTAGACGCTCGTGGGCAACAGACTCGTTCACCGCGCCCATGCGCACCATGTCATCTGCCGAGTATTCGCGGGCCAGGAAGAAAATCTCGCGGGCGGTCTTCTGACCGACCTGGCGGGCTAGCAAGGCCGAGCCGTAGCCAGCATCAAATGAACCAACAGTTGCGTCGGTCTGCTTGAACTTTCCGTGCTCGGTGGAGGCGATGCTCAGATCAGAGACCACATGCAAGGAGTGACCGCCACCGGCTGCCCACCCATTGACCACACACAAGACCACCTTTGGCATGGTGCGCATGAGGCGTTGGACTTCTAAGATGTGCAGACGCCCGGCACGGGCCGGATCGATGGATTCGCCGGTCTCGCCTTCGGCGTAACGGTAGCCGTCACGTCCACGGATACGCTGATCTCCACCGGAGCAGAACGCGTGTCCGCCATCCTTCGGGGACGGACCATTACCGGTGAGCATGACCGTGGCCACGTTGCTGGTCATGCGTGCATGATCCATTGCGCGGTATAGCTCATCTACGGTGTGCGGACGGAAAGCATTGCGTACCTCTGGGCGGTCAAAGGCAATACGTACCGTCGGCAGGTCACGGACAATCGCTCCGGCCTGGTCACGTTCCACCTGACGGTGGTAGGTGATGTCGGTGAAATCGAACCCTTCGACAACGCGCCAACGCACGGGATCAAAAATGTCGGAGACCTTCTCGGGCAGGACTGAATTATTTTGGCTACTCACCCTCTAAATGCTAGTCCAACGCCCACGGAACTTAGCGTAGGCGTTCGTAGCTGACGGTATTGAGCAATATGTGTCACCTCAATGATTGGTGCTTTGCGGGTAGATGGGAGTAAATTTGCCCCGTGCCTTCCGCCAACGAGTAGTAGCTGGCAAGCGAAGGCCCTACTTGCAGGAGTGTAGTTAAGTGTCGTCAAGCCAGCACCAGCAGGGCACAAAAAACGCTGAGATTAGTGCCGAAGGATATAAGAAGACTCTGGGTCGCCGCCATGTGCAAATGATTGCCATTGGTGGAGCTATCGGGGTGGGTCTGTTTATGGGATCTGGTGGACGGCTGGCGTCTACCGGGCCGGCACTGATTTTCTCCTACGCCCTGGCTGGTGGTATCGCCTACCTGCTGATGCGTGCCTTGGGTGAGCTAATCATGTACCGGCAAACCTCTGGTTCCTTTGTCTCCTACGCCGGAGAACTTTTTGGCCCCAAGGGTGCATTTATCTCGGGTTGGATGTACGTGCTGAACTGGGTGATGACCGGAATCGCGGAGCTGGTCGCGATTGGGTTGTACTTCCAATACTTCTTCCCGCAGCTTCCGGTGGAAGTCTCGGCATTATGTGCGCTGGCGATGCTGGTGGCAATCAACCTGTTCAGCGCCAAAGCCTTCGCAGAATTTGAATTTTGGGCGGCCTTTATCAAGGTCACCGCGATCTTGTTGTTCCTTGCCGTAGGCACCTACATGGTGGTGACCAGTGCGCAGGTGGGGGAGCACACCGCGTCGGTTTCTAACCTCTTTATTGGTAATGAGAACGGCGAGGGTGGCATGTTCCCACGTGGTTTCTTCGTTTCCATCTTGGTGCTGAACTCGGTGATCTTCGCCTATAACGCCATTGAACTGGTGGGTATTGCCGCCGGAGAGATGGAAAATCCGGAGAAAGAAGTACCTTCGGCAATTCGTGCGGTGGTCTTTAGAATTCTCGTGTTCTACATCGGTAGCGTCAGCCTGCTCGCGATGGTCTTGCCGTGGAATGAGTATGAGGCTGGGGTCAGCCCGTTCGTGACGGTATTCGACAAGATGGGTCTTGGGTGGATTGGTTCGGTGATGAACCTGGTGGTGATCACCGCGGCACTATCCTCATGTAATTCGGGGCTGTATTCTATTGGCCGAATCTTACGCACCATGAGCGGCAACGGTCACGCGCCACAGTGGTTATCCAAGATGAACAAGCGTTTTGTTCCGTCCACGGGCATTCTCACCGTGGGCGTGGTCTACCTGCTGGGTGTGGTGCTCAACGTCTGGCTAGGTGGTACTTTCGCCTTCGACCTTGCGCTGAATACCGCCTCCATTGGGGTGTTGTTCACCTGGGCCACAATTTTCGGCTGCCAGTTGATGTTGCGTAAGAAAAAAGGAAAGGTCTCAAAACTACTCATGCCTGGTGCACCGGTGACCGGGTGGATTGGTTTGGTGTCCTTGGTGATCATTACCGCGCTGATTGCCTTTGACACCTTGACCGGTGAGGACGGTGTGGTCTTCCCTATCGGGCTTTACACCATTGCGGCCATCCCGGTGTTTGCGATCCTCTTGTTTATTGGATGGAAATTTGTTGGCAAGAAAGCCAACGGTCCGGTTGATTTTTAAGGTTTAGTCTTCGGCAGATGAAGCTAGGGGCTTGGTTCCCGCCACTGATGGCGGAAACCAAGCCCCTAGTTTTTGTATTGATGTTGCTTACTTTTGCTCGGTAGTCTTTTCATCCGCCGGGACGGTGGCCAGAATACCGGTATCCAGAGCATCTGGAATGTCGGTGCCGCGCAAGGAAGCACCAGCGGTTTCCGGCATGAAACGGATCGCGATGAAGCCAATCACACAGGCGATCATCATGTAGAGGGCCGGGAAGAGTACGAACCCGGAGGCATCAATTGCCGCCTCATTCACAATGGCTGCGGTACCGCCGAAGATCGCTGTGGACACGTTATAGGTGATGGCGAATCCGGCGAAGCGGACATGGGATGGGAACATTGCGGGGAAGGTAGCGGTAATCGTTGCCAACTGCGGAATGTACAACAAGCCCAGGACTGCGAAGCCAACAATTGCCCACAAGAAGCTTTGACCCATCAGCCAGAACATTGGTAGTGCGAAGACAAAGAGCCCAATTACCGAGGTGTACCACATAGGCTTTCGGCCGACCTTATCCGAGAGCGAACCGGCAAACGGGATCACCGCCATCATCGCCACCTCACCGATGAGGATGGTGGCCAGCGAGGCACTTGGGGCCAGCCCAATCTGCGTTTCTAGATAGGTGGGCATATAGCTGAGCAGCGTGTAGTTCACGACGTTCAACGCAATCACCAGACCACTCATCACCAGCATTGGGCGCCAGTAATCCATGATCAGTTGCTTGAGCGTTCCACCTTCTTGAGTTTCGCCTGCTTCTTCCATTTCTTGGAAGACTGGGGTGTCCTCGAGCTTGCTACGCAGGTAGAGGCCGATAAGGCCCATTGGCAGTGCGAGGAAGAACGGAATACGCCAGCCGAAGTCCATCATCGCTTGCTCGCCAAGAATTACCTGCAAGAACAACATGACCGCGGTACCCAGGGCGAAGCCGCCCAAGGTGCCAAATTCAAGGAAGGAGCCAAAGAAGCCACGTTTTTTATCCGGGGCATACTCGGCCATAAAGGTGGCTGCGCCACCGTACTCGCCACCGGTGGAGAAGCCCTGCACCATGCGAAGCAAGATCAGTAGCACCGGAGCGACCACGCCAATAGATGCATAGGTTGGCAGCACACCGATGAGGAATGTTGCCAGCGACATCATGATGATGGTGAGCGCCAGGATCTTCTTACGTCCGAGCTTGTCGCCCAGTGGACCCCAGACGAGCCCGCCCAACGGGCGGACGAGGAAGGAAAGCGCGAACGTGGCCAGGGCCATGAGTGTTCCGCCCTCGGTGGGGAAGAAGTGCGCGGTGATATAGGTGACGGCTACTGCGTAGACGCCATAGTCGAACCACTCGGTCATATTACCCATCGCCGAGGCGGCGGTGGCTTTGCGCACTTCTCTTCGTCCATCGGCGGTGTTCATATCGGGGCCAATGTCGTGACTGAGATCAGGAGAGAAATGATCGGTAGGTTGATTACTGTTTTGGTTGCTGTTTCCCGGTGGCATAAGTGCTCCGTAACTCTTCAGCTTTCCGTCGACCGGATGCCCAAAGCCTTCCGAACTACATGGCCTTGGTGACGGTCCACGATCTGGAATTTCCCCCAGAGTCGGTCAGTTACCAAAGATTACGTTAGTGTCATTCGAGAATCAACCTCCTGACATGGATATCTACTCGCAATGGATATTTAGCGGAAGTAGAAAAAGCCTTAAATGGAGCAATCTCGGTCATTGTTGGCGTAGCTTTCTTGACGCTGGGCGAACATTTCTGTGATTCTATTAGTGAACGAATGGTCGGTAAGTTAGCGTGGTGGGTGTCACTGCGCAGGTACGGATAGCTTTCCGGGTACGTTTGGCGCGAAAGAGATGCCAGAACTGAACCCGGAGTACGAAGGAGTAATCATGGCTGAAGCATTCTTGGTGGGCGGAAAACGCACCCCGGTTGGTCGTTACGGTGGGGCGCTCAGCGCGGTTCGGCCCGATGATCTGGCCGCCATCACCATCCGCCAGCTCATCGAAGATGCCGGCATTGATCCGGCCATGGTTGACGAAGTAATCTTTGGCAATGCCAATGGTGCAGGCGAAGAAAACCGCAACGTGGCCCGCATGGGCTGGCTGCTTGCCGGATTCCCCGACAGCGTTCCCGGTATCACCGTGAACCGACTCTGCGCCTCTGGCATGAGCGCTATTACGATGGCCAGCCACATGGTCAAATCCGGTGCCGCTGACATCGTGGTGGCAGGCGGTGTGGAATCTATGTCCCGCGCCCCTTGGGTGATGGAGAAGCCTGCCAAAGCGTTCGCTAAGCCTGGCGCGGTATTCGACACGTCCATCGGCTGGCGCTTCACCAATCCAAGTTTCCTGTCCGGTGAATTATCCCGCGACGGTAAGGCCACCTTCTCGATGCCGGAAACCGCCGAGGAAGTTGCCCGCGTTTACAACATCTCCCGTGAGGCAGCAGACGAATTCGCAGTGGCCTCCCACGCAAAGGCCATCGACGCCATCGAAGCTGGACGCTTTAAGGATGAAATCGTTCCGGTGACCGTCAA
This sequence comes from Arthrobacter sp. MYb213, assembly GCF_002979915.1. Lineage (GTDB taxonomy): Bacteria > Actinomycetota > Actinomycetes > Actinomycetales > Micrococcaceae > Glutamicibacter. The sequence goes on along the minus strand of NZ_PCQA01000002.1, from coordinate 400,971 downwards.
AACCCGTAAGGGTGAGACCGTGGTGGACACCGACGAAGGGCCACGCCCCGGCACCAGCATGGACGTACTTTCCGCGTTGCGCCCGGTCGTCAAGGGCGGCACCGTGGTGACCGCTGGAAACGCCTCAACACTCAATGACGGTGCCTCGGCCATCCTCGTCGTCTCCGAACGTGCCATCGAACGTTTTGGCCTGAAGCCTCGCGCCCGCATTATTGACGGACAGGCAGCTGGCCTGGCCCAAGAAATCATGGGTATGGGTCCGGTTCCTTCTACCAACAAGGTGCTTGACCGTGCTGGACTGTCCATTGGGGACATTGGCGCCTTGGAAATCAACGAGGCCTTCTCCTCGCAGTCCTTGGCTAGCATGAGCGAACTGGGGGTGAATCCTGAGATTGTGAACCGTGAAGGTGGAGCGATTGCGTTGGGTCACCCGCTGGGCTCTAGTGGTTCACGTATTGTGATCACCTTGCTTGGCCGCATGGAACGCGAACTGAGCGGTGCCCAGCGCAAGCTCGGTGTCGCCACGATGTGTGTCGGTGTCGGTCAGGGAACCGCCCTGCTGATCGAGGGTGTCTAATCCATGACCATGAATGCTAATGATTTTAGTACCCTGAAGGTTTCCGAAAGCACTGACCGGCTTTGGGTTCGACTCCACCGACCTGAGGTGCGCAACGCGATAGACCAGCAGATGGTCGACGAGCTACACGCGGTATGCAGCTATCTGGAGCGCGTTCCGAAGATCCTCATCTTGGCTGGAACCCCGGGGCAAGCTCCAACCGAGGATAAGCCGAAAGGTTCCAAGGGAATCTTTGCCTCTGGTGCAGATATCGCGCAACTGCGTGAACGCCGTCGTGATGATGCGCTGGCCGGGATCAACTCCTCGATCTTTGACCGGATCGCCAAGCTGCCTATGCCGGTGATTGCGGCACTCGATGGATATGCACTGGGTGGGGGAGCCGAGCTGGCTTACGCCGCAGACTTCCGTTTGGGTACCGAAGAGCTACGCATGGGCAACCCGGAAACTAACCTGGGTATTATGGCTGCGGCCGGAGCAACGTGGCGGTTGAAAGAACTCGTTGGCGAGCCAGTGGCCAAAGAAATCCTGCTAGCAGGCAAGGTACTTACCGGCAGCGAATGCTTAGCAGTGGGACTAATTACCGAACTACACGACGCAGCGCAGCTGGACGGTGCGGTAGATGCACTAGCCGACCGGATCGGTGCACAAGATCCCTTGGCGGTTCGGATTACCAAGGCGGTCTTCCACTCCCCACGTGAAGTTCACCCGGTCATCGACACACTCGCGCAGGGCATGCTCTTTGAGTCCCAAGCAAAATTTGACCGGATGCAGTCCTTCCTCGACCGAAAGAAGAAGTAAGCACATGAGCAATGATGTGATCCCAAATAATTTGCCAGAGCACGTTGGGGTGCTCGGTGGCGGGCGCATGGGCGCGGGTATTGCCCACGCGTTCTTGATCAGCGGAGCCAAGGTCACGGTGGTTGAACGTGATCAGCCCTCGGCGCAGGCCGCTTATGAGCGAGTCGCGCAGTCGGTAGATAAATCGTTGGCTCGCGGCGGGGTATCAGAGACCCGTGAGGTATTGCTGGCACGGTTTGCTACCAGCACCGAGTACGCCGATTTTGCGGCGGCCGGATTAGTAGTTGAAGCGGTTCCCGAAATCTGGGATCTGAAGATTTCTTCCTTGCAAGCGGTAGAAGCGGTACTTAGCCCACAGGCTATTCTTGCGTCGAATACTTCTTCGTTGTCTGTGTCGGGGCTGGCCGAAAAACTGCAGCGCCCAGCAAACTTCATTGGTCTGCACTTCTTCAACCCGGTACCGGCCTCGACACTTATCGAGGTAGTCATCGGCAAACAAACCGACGCGGCTCTGGAAACGGCAGCGCGCGGTTGGGTTCAGTCCCTGGGCAAAACCGCAGTGGTGGTCAATGATGCACCAGGCTTCGCGTCCTCTAGATTAGGTGTGGCTATCGCCTTAGAGGCAATGCGCATGGTTGAAGAGGGCGTGGCTAGTGCCGAGGATATCGATAACGCGATGGTGCTTGGCTACAAGCACCCGACTGGCCCATTGAAGACCACCGACATTGTCGGCCTGGATGTCCGCCTAGGTATCGCCGAATACCTGCATGAGACCTTGGGGGATCGTTTTGCGCCACCACAGATCTTGCGGGATCTGGTGGCCGAAGGGAAACTGGGACGGAAGTCCGGCCAGGGTTTTTATGATTGGTCGCAGCAGTAACACTGAGCTTTGAAAAGAGCCTGACGAGGCGGTGCATCACTCCTCGTCAGGCTCTTCGTCATTAAACTCAAGTTCAATCCAAATACTTATGCCTGCCCGAGTCGATGTCTTAGCTTGGCGCGCAATACGTATGATGGCGTGGTGAAGAAAATTTTGCCGCTGCTGCTAGTTCTAGGTTTGTCGTTGTCCGCCTGTGGAGGACCTTCTTTGGCTGACTTTCGGCAACAGGATCCGGATGGGAATACCGCGTGTATCCACTTTGGTGGTGCCATAGCTACTACCGGAGATCAAGGCCGCACAAATCTTACGAAAGCCGCCGAACATGGTGCGGCGGCAACCACCGAGCAGATCCGTCAGGCCGTTTCCGTTGATCAGTCAGGCTCGCCGCAGATTAGTGATCAAGCGGCCTTCAAGAAGGCCTGTGAAAAACAGGGGTTTGAGTTCAAATAGCCTGCAGCACTTCGGCTGTTGGTCACGACTTTAGCGAATGAGTCCTTGGCGTCTGGCCAGCAGAACCACTTCGAAACGGTTTGTGGCTTCGAGCTTTCGCATGGCCGATGCAAGATAACTTTTCACGGTACTCTCGGCTATTCCCAAGTGCGTAGCGATCAGCGCATTTCTTTTACCCAAAGCTAGATGGGTGACCACGTCAAGCTCTCTGGGCGATAGCTCAGTGCCCCCTGCAATGGCCGGTTGCTCGGCAACTGGACGCAAGAGCGCACTGGCCACATCGATTCGTGTCGCCAGCTCTGGGTCGCTGACCAGCTTGGAGATCTCACGTAGCTCGGCATATAACTCCGCCAAATCATACTGTGTAGGACCGGTGTCCGCGGTCTGCGGGCCTCGGTGGCTGTCGTGTACCGCCATGCGTCGCTGGGTTTCTTCATGCACGGATAGCTCCCACGCCAATCTGCGTGCAGCGTTCGCTGCGAGACTTAGCGTGCTGTGCTCCATCTCGGTGCGATTACGCACTCCGGCATAGATCAGCGCACGTACACGATCATCAACAACCACGGGCACCGCTAGCAAAGCCAAGATGCCTTCGCCACCTACCTCGCGGTCATAGCTATGGATGATTTCTGCGGACTCGTGATAGGCGCCGGTGGCTGTCAGCTGACGTCTGGCCAGTGCTAATCCACCCAAACCCTGCCCGGATTTAATCACCAGACCACGCAGCGCGCCGGTGCGAGTGCCTGCGAAAGATGTCAGCTCGGTGCCGGAGGGCTTCGCGAATCCACCAAAGGCGACGGGGAAACCTGTCTTTGCCACCAAGGTGGTCAAGGTGCGTTCGAGTAGGGCAATCTCGTGCGCATTTCCGGTCATTACCGACTACCTCCTTTAGGTGGTAGTGAGCCATACCACCCTCATTTTAGGATACAGGCTAAGGGTTCGTGACGCGGGTCACGGGCTGAGGTAAGAGCAATGATCAGGACAACACAACGGAGTGCCACGCATGACTGCAACACTGACACGACCAGCAAACTCACCGGTTCCCGAGGCAATCTCTGCCGCAAGCCCAGCAAAAGACACCATGGCAGATCCGGCCGCCCTGGGACTTGGTGCCTTTGCCTTGACGACCTTCGTTTTGAGTCTTGCCAATGCGGGAATTCTTCCCGAAGCAGGTTCCGTGGTTCTGACCCTGGCATTGTTCTACGGTGGTATCGCCCAGATTCTGGCCGGCATCATTGAATTTATCAAGGGCAATGTCTTTGGCGCGACGGCCTTTACCTCCTATGGAGCCTTCTGGCTGGGCTTCTGGTGGTTGGAAACCAACCCAACGGTCGCCGAAGCTGCCGGTTCTGTGGGTCTCGGAGCGTTCTTGTTGGCATGGGCAATCTTCAGCGTGTACATGACCATTGCCTCCCTGCGCACCAATGGCGTGCTAATTTCAGTGTTCGTCGTGGTCACCTTGACCTTCTTCGCCCTGTCCATTGGAGCCTTCAGTGGGATCCATGCAATTCACGCACTTGGCGGCTGGTTGGGCCTGCTGACCGCATTCCTAGCTTGGTACGGTTCGGCCGCAGCCGTTATCAATGCCACCTGGAAGCGTTCGGTGCTTCCAACCTGGGCTAAGTCCTAGCGCGCGGCGCGTTGAGTGCCGCAAAATCCGCCTCTAAGCTCGGGATGAGCTACGGGGCGGATCCTGCGTTAACCGGCAATTTTAGGCAAACATGCTCGCCAATAACGAAGTGAACAGTGAATCGGCGTCTCGCGGCAAACCCTTGGCGGTAAACCATTCGCACATGTTCACGCAGTCACGATGAAGATAATCCAAGCCTTGCGCATTGCCTGCCAAATCCACGCACTGCGGCACGTCGATAACTACTAAGCGCTCGCCGGCGACAAGTAGGTTATAGGCCGAGAGGTCTCCATGGGCTAGTCCCAATGTCACAAATTTCTCCATGGTCTCTGCCAGTTGATCCCATAAGATGGCCAACCGTGGGTCGTGGCGGGCTAGCTGATGCAGTCGCGGTGCGGCGGCCGAGGGATTCAGCGGATCTTCGATGAATTCCATGAGGATTTCGGTCCCGTCGATTTGTACCGGGTAGGGGACCGGGATGCCTGCTTGATGGCATCGACGTAAATATGACCATTCGGCGTTAGCCCACTGCAGAGCCGCAACTTCACGCCCATAGAGAGAGTTGTTGCTGACGGCGCGGTTATCGCGCGAGCGCCGTGCGGCACGCCCCTCGGTATAAGACTGCGAGCGACTAAATTGAAGTTGCTCGCGACGTCGATAGCGTTTAGCTGCAAGAAGTACGCTGCGCTCAGTGGTGGCTCGTTCAACAAGGAAGACATCGCCTTCCTTGCCGGTTTTGAGTACACCCAGCTCGGTATCAATGGCCGCCGCGTCCTCAATGATCCAAGCTGGGTAGGGTTGCGGGCCACGGGCAAGTTTTTCGATAAATGGCCAGCTGGAATAGCGTTGCTCGGAGCCTAAATCATCGATGGTGGATTCGTTCCAAAGGCGCGGTGAGCGTCGTGTGCGAACGTAGGATTGTGAGTCGTCTAGATTGGCGAACTCTGCGGAGTATGAAGACACGTTAAGTCCTTGAAAAGTAGGGGTGTTTGCTTGATTGGGAACAAAGCACTCATTGTTACCCCTCCTTTTCGTAGACTAATTGGCACTTGCCAATGACTTGAACTCTACAGTATCGATTCTCTGTGATGCAATGGGTTCTATGAGATCTGTTCCCGAATATCGTCCACTGCCAAACGATATGTTTTGGGAGGGCGCAGTTAATGCGCGCTGGATTGCCGGGGCGTTCTACCGCATGGGACGTCATGAATGGCTCACGGACCTGGGCTGGCAACAAATGCGCGGGGATGGAATAGCTTGCGTCATCGACCTGCGCAATCCCGGGGAAATCAAACGCCGTGAACATGACCCGGTGGTGGACCACGAAGGTGTCGAAGGAGTGCAGGTTTTAGAGCTGCCCTTGGAAACCTCGGACAATGAGCGCTTTGCTTCGGTCGCGGTGCCGTATATGAACCACACCAACATGTACCGGCTGGTGTGTGAAGAATTTGGGGCTCAGCTGCGCGCGGTCTTCGAGGCGCTGAGTGAAACAGCAGAACACGGTACGGTCATTCATTGCTCCGCCGGACGAGACCGTTCAGGACTTATCGCAACGCTGCTCCTGGACCTAGCGGGCCGCCGCGAAGACATCGTGGCGCATGATGAGCTGGCGGTACGCGGCATCAATGAATGGCACCGCGTATCCCCTAGAAAGCACCCCTATGAGTCGTACCAAAACGAACCTGAACTGCGTCGCAACATCGCCGAGCGGGCGCAGGGGCTACAAGAGTTCCTACAGTGGTTGGGCAGCGCTAGAGATTTCTTATCCTCCTGCGGCATGCAAAGCGAAGACCTAGATCAACTTCAAATTTTGGCCCGGCAACCAAAGCCGTGACAGTTACTCACGGGCGTTGTATGCTCGCGGCATGAGCACTCATCTACTACACCATGCGTTCAACTACATCGAGCTGACCGTCACCGACATGGAAGTGGCCAAGGCTTTTTATACGCGAGCATTCGGTTGGTCCTTCAAAGATTACGGCCCCAACTACGCAGGCATTCTCTCTTCCACCATCGACGGCGAGGAAGTTGGCGGACTAGCGCTCGCCGAGCAGCCACGGCCCGCCGGGGGACCGCTGGTCCTGCTGTACTCCAAGGATTTAGATGTCACCAAGCAGGCGATCTCCGTAGCTGGCGGCCGCATTGTGCAGGGGTCCTATGAGTTTCCCGGTGGACGCCGATTGCACTTTGCAGACCCCAGTGGCAACGAACTTGGAGTCTGGTCAAAGAGCTAAAGCTGACTTAGTGCTTTGGCTTGTCAATCACTAGGTTGGTGATCCGCATGGTGCAGATTCTGCGTTCTTGCTCATCGGTGATCACCACGTCGTGACTTGTCATGCGCCGTCCTAACTTAATCGGCGTGGCGGTAATAAAAATATAACCTTCGGTGGCCGAGCGGTGATGGGTGGCATTAACGTCCACGCCGACCACTACCTTGCCAAAGGTCGAGGCATACTTCACCGCGGCCCATGAACCTACCGCTTCGCCGACCGCCAGCGAAGCGCCACCATGCAGCAGTCCGAAGGACTGGGTGTTTCCCGCTACCGGCATGCGCGCCACAACTTTCTGCACGGATTCTTCAAGGATTTCAACTCCCATCTTCTGATCTAGTGAGCCAAGCTCGATGATCCATGGCTCTAGTGCTGGGTTGCTTGATGACTCTTTTGTCATTGTTTCGTCTCCTGAGTGTCTTCGATCACGCGGTGCTGTTACTGTTAATGGTAATACTGACCGATCGTTCAGGAAGGAATTGTGTCGATGTCGACATCCCAGATTGGTGTGGTCCCAAGTTTCATTGCCGGGCAATGGCAGACCCCCGAAGCAGCCGGAGGCACCGAGGTTCTCGATGCCAACACCGGTGAGCTCATCACCACCGTCACCGGTGGAAAACTAGATATCGCGGCAGCCGTGGCATACGGACGTGGCGTCGGACAGCGTGAACTGTCCAGCCTTTCGCTACACGAGCGTGCCTTGAAGCTCAAAGAGCTTGCCATGTACCTCAACGAGCGTCGTAAAGACCTCTACGATGTCTCCTATAAGACCGGCGCCACGAAAATTGACTCAATGGTCGATATCGATGGTGGCATCGGTGTGCTCTTCACCTTCTCTTCAAAGGGCCGCCGCGAACTTCCCAACAGCAACGTCATCATTGACGGTACCGCCGAACCACTGAGCAAGGATGGTTCCTTCCTCGGCTCACATATTTACACCGCCATTTCAGGTGTGGTCGTGCAGGTTAACGCGTTCAACTTCCCGGTGTGGGGAATGCTTGAAAAATTTGCTCCGGCCTTCATCGCTGGTGTGCCAACCATTGTGAAACCAGCAACACCCACCGGCTACCTAACCGAAGCTGCCGTGCGCATGATCATCGAGTCCGGCATCTTGCCCGAAGGCTCCTTGCAGCTGATCTCCGGTTCTGCCCGAGACCTGATGGATCACCTGGACTACCGCGACATGTTCTCCTTCACCGGTTCGGCCGCTACCGCCAGCCGCTTGAAGTCACACCCGAATGTGATTGACGGCGGTGTACGTTTCAGCGCCGAAACCGACTCGCTGAACGCCGCAATCCTGGGCCCGGACGCGGTAGAAGGCACCGCAGAGTTTGACGCTTTCGTCAAGGTTGTAGTCACCGAAATGACCTCAAAGGCCGGACAGAAATGTACTGCGATTCGTCGCAACATTGTCCCTGCCGCACAGGTAGACGCGGTGATCGCAGCCGTTGGCAAACGTATAGATGAGCGAGTAGTGCTCGGAGATCCGCGCGTTGAGGGCGTCACCATGGGCGCACTCGCCTCGGTGGAGCAGATGCATGATGTGCGTGCTGCGGTACAGGACATGATTGATGCCGGTGGCGAGCTAGCCTTCGGTAATTTGGACGCACCGGTAGTTCGCGTAGCACCTGAGCGTGACGCACTGGCCGAAGGAGGCGCCTTCATGTCGCCGTTGGTCTTGCGTTGGGCCGATTCGCGCAATCCGATCTTGCATTCGCGTGAAGCCTTTGGGCCTGTCTGCTCGGTCGTTGGCTACGACTCGGTGGATGAAGCCATTGAATTGGCAGCTATGGGAGCTGGCTCGCTGGTTGCTACGGTCTGCACTAACGATTCAGAAGTCATGCGCACCCTGACTCTAGGTATTGCTGCTCATCACGGGCGTGTGCACATTCTGAACCGTGAAACCGCACGCAGCACCACCGGTCACGGCTCACCGGTTCCACACCTGGTCCACGGCGGTCCGGGCCGTGCAGGCGGCGGCGAGGAACTGGGCGGTATCCGCTCGGTAAAGCACCACATGCAGCGTACCGCCGTGCAGGGCTCACCAAATATGCTCACCGCACTGACCGGCGTCTGGCACACCGGTGCCGCTCAGCAGCTTGCGGGCAGCGAAAAATTTGGCGCTCAGCCATGTAACGTACACCCGTTCCGTAAGTCATTGGCTGAACTGAAAATCGGTGACGGTCTAGCTTCGGATCTACGTCAGGTAAATCAGCAGGAGATCACCGCATTCGCCAACGAAACCGGTGACACGTTCTACGCACACGTAAATCCAAAGGCTGCTGAAGCTAACCCGTTCTTCCCAGGAACCGTAGCCCACGGCTACCTCCTAGTTTCTTGGGCAGCAGGACTGTTCGTGGAGCCAGCTCCGGGACCCGTACTGGCGAACTACGGGTTGGAAAACCTGCGCTTTATCACGCCGGTGGCCGCCGGAGACTCGGTACGAGTGACCTTGACCGCGAAGAAGATCACCCCGCGCGTCACCGACGAGTACGGTGAGGTCGCATGGGATGCCATCTTGCATAATCAAAACGATGAGATCGTCGCGACTTACGACGTGCTGACGTTGGTGGAGAAGGAAGACACCACCTACGCTAACTGGCAGGACTAGTACTCGCCCGGTTGGTAACGAAAAGGCGGTGGCTACGGAAATAATTTCCGTAGCCACCGCCTTTTGGCGTATCCGAGGATTAGGGCCTATTCGGTGACGGCCTGGTGATCAGCTAGCTGTGCGGTGGCATCACGGCGTGGCAGTACGCGCCACATGAACCACGCGTAGAGCGAGGCGATGACCATGAATACCCAAACGAACAACAACGCGAAGGCCGGGTTGTTAGTGAACAGGGTTGCCACATAAACGGCCGAGGCTAGCGCCATCAGCAGCCAGCCGGAGCGGATGCCTTGAGCAACCAAGAAGAAGGCCATCAAGACCGCGGCCTCGGTGATGTAAGAAACCCAGATGGTTCCGGTCCCGGAGGTGAAAGCAAAACCAGTGGTGAGCATTTCACCTAGGTGAAGCGCGGTCAACACGGCTATGCCGAGCACCGTGGTGATGATTGCCGAAAGACCCAGCGGGGAACGGGTGACCTGCCGCGTGAACTTTCCCTGGAAGCTATAACGGGAGAACCGCCAAAGGCCGAAGACGCCGACAAGCAGCGCAGGGATCGCGTAGATCAAGAACAGCATGTCGTACTGCATGGCAATGACTAGGGGTCCGGCGAAGACCGCGAGGATCTGCGCCCACCAACCTAGGTCGTTACGATGCGCCAACAGAATGCATGCGACCACCGAGAGAAGTGCGCTTAGTGCATAGAGTGCAACCTGCGTGCCTGATTCAGTACCTGGCAGCTGGGAGAAAAGAGTGTAAAAAAGTTCTTCCACGACGCTTCTTTAAGTTTGACTGGGAAATGATCGGGTAGGTGCAAAATGCACCCTATTGATGCTATCGCCGAAACCTGTGAAGACGAATAGCTCGGTACTGCGAAGCGACATAGAACATAGTTAGGCCCCGGCTCCTGTAACGTAAAAACGCATCAGGAGCCGGGGCCGAGGCTATGAAATTACTTCTGTGTGGGGTGCAATCCGTCAAAGACCAAGGTGATTGCCTGGTTTTCCAGATCTTCGGCCTCAATTGGACCATCTTCGCGGAACCAATCCACAACGGAGTTGATCAGACCGAACAGCAAGCGGGCGGTAGCCCGAGGATCAAGATCCTCGCGAAGCCTGCCGGTGCTCTGCGCTTCGGTGACCAGCTGTGCCAGCTGACGGTCCATAGCGCGACGGCGATCCAACGCATTGCGTTCAAGCTCTGTATTACCGCGCAAGCGCAACAGCAAGGTGACGTAGCTACGCTTGGAAATCAAAATGCGGAAGGTGGCCCGCAAGAAGAAATCTAAGCGCTCATCAGCACTTCCCTGATGTACCTGAACCTTATCGATGACAGCTTCCAAAGGAATCAGTGCCTCGTCAAGGGCGAGCCGCAACAGATCTTCTTTCGAAGAAACGTGGTGGTAGATGGCGGACTTACTGATACCCAGCCGGTCCGCCAATTTACCCATCGACGTCGCTTCATACCCGTGTTCGTTAAAAGCTTCGACAGCAATACGAAGTACGGAATCCTGATCGTAGCCGGGGCGACCGCGCTTCACTGGCGTGCGCGATTTTTCGATAAGTTTCATGATCCCTTAATTATCCCACGCTAGGTGGACTTTACTTGTCTCGCATGTCAAAGATGCGCTTGAGCTTGCCCATAGAACGCTCCAGCGTCTCCGGGTCAAGAACTTCAATGGCACACGAAGAACCAACATGGATCTTGATGAGCTTGCCCAACTCGCCGCCGGCCTTGGTAGCTTCCTCGGTGCTTATCCCGGCGCGGCGCTCAACCTTGACCGCGAGCTGATCCATGCGGCCCGGGCGGGTGAGTACCAGCTGGAAGTGTGGTGAGAGTGCCGGCAACTTCAAGATGAGCTCTTCGATCTGGCTTGGGAAGAGGTTCACGCCGCGCAGAATGATCATGTCGTCACTGCGTCCGGTAATACGACCCATACGACGGTGTCCTGGGCGAACCGAACCGGGCAGCAACCGGGTCAAATCATGGGTGCGGTAACGGATGATAGGCAAGGCCTGCTTGGTCAGTGAGGTGAAAACAAGTTCACCGTGTTCGCCGTCGCCAAGAACCTTCGTTGAGTCATAAGCATCAACGATTTCTGGGCGGAAGTGATCCTCCCAAATATGGCTTCCGTCCTTGAGCTCGCCAGATTCGCCGGCCACACCTGGGCCCATCACCTCGGAGAGCCCGTAAATATCGCAGGCATCAATGCCGAACATTTCTTCCAGCTCGTGACGCATTTCTTCGGTCCACGGCTCTGCGCCACATACGGCAACCTTCAAGGAGGTTTTGCGTGGGTCAAGTCCCGCACGCTGCATCGCGTCGCCGATAGTCAACAGGTAGGTCGGCGTGCACAAGATGGCATCCGGCTCGAAGTCCTGAATCATGGTGATCTGTTTATCGGTTTGTCCGCCAGACATCGGAATGACGGTGGTGCCTAGGCGCTCGGCTGCGGCGTGCGCACCCATTCCACCGGTGAACAAGCCGTAACCGTACGCGTTGTGAACCTTCCAGCCGGGCTTTACGCCGGACAGGCGCAAGCAACGTGCACCCATTTTGGCCCAGTCATCGAGGTCCTGCTGCGTGTAACCAACCACCGTGGCTCGGCCGGTGGTTCCTGAAGATGCGTGGATGCGCGCTACCTGGTGCTGTGGAACAGCGAACATGCCAAAGGGGTAGCTTTTGCGTAGATCTTCTTTTTCGGTGAAAGGGAAGATCTTCAGATCTGCCAGTTCCTTCAAGTCGCTAGGGTGCACACCGGCGGTGTCGTATTTGTCCTTGTAGTAAGGAACGTTGGTGTACGCATAGTCCAGAGTCTCTTTGAGACGGGTGAGCTGAATCGACTCGATCTGGTCCCGGCTCATGGTCTCTTCAGGATCCAGTGGATTAGGCAGGTTATCGCGGTCAGTTGTCTGTGACATGCTCATTCTTTCGTGTGGTGGCGAATGCTTAGCGTTTTTTAGGCTGCGGGACGGTACGTGAACGGCCGCGGAATTCGGCTACGGTTTCGGTACCGCCATCATTCGTGGGCTGGGTGACGGTAATGTCATAGATCCCGCTGCGGCCTTGCTGGGAGACTCGGCGGCCCGTAGCAGTCAACAATCGACCAGGAATTCCTGGCTTGAGGAAGTTGATGTCCACTCCGGAGGCCACGGTGATGGTGTCCTTGGAACCTTCGGCAGGGTTGCAGCTCAGTGCGAAGGCGGTGTCTGCAAGGCTGAAGATCATGCCACCGTGAGCGATACCAAAACCGTTAAGCATTTCTTGGCGCAGTGTCATCGTAATGACCGCGTAACCGTCACTGACCTCGACAACTTCGATGCCCATCCACTGGGTTGCATAGTCGTTGTGCAAGATTGCGTGGGGCAATGCTTTGTCTATTTGGGTTTCGCTCATAGGGACCTCCGCCGAATTAGTTACCGAACGATCATTAGGTAATACTAGATTGTGACCCATATCAAGCCCTGCTGTCTAATGGCAGGCGTCACAAAGGCGTGAATTTCTTGAGTCCCGAAACCGAAACCTAGCCGTGAGCAGGCCTCTACGTGGGTCGAATTAAGCCGAAGAATCTTTATGATTGCGTCGACTGTCCCTGCACCGCGCAACGTGCAGTTAAAGACCACGGCGGCCCGCCGAACCTAGTGAGTGATCCTCACTAGGTCCTGCAGGCCGCCGCTTGTAGAGTTCGCTTCGCGAGCTACTTGGCTGAGCCGGTGTTTTTGCCTAAGGCATCCAAGGCGAAGGCGTAGTCCCACGCGCGGTTCTTCCACGCTTCGTAGCGACCCGAAGCGCCGCCGTGCCCGCCTTCCATTTCGGTCTTCAGCAAGATCGGTTCACTGCCCGTGCCCACCTCGCGCAGCTTGGCCACCCATTTAGCTGGCTCAACATAGAGCACTCGGGTGTCATTCAACGAGGTAACCGCGGCAATCCGTGGGTAATTCACGGCGGTGACATTCTCATAAGGGGAGTAAGACTTCATGTAGTCGTACACTTCCTTATCCTCAATGGGGTTGCCCCACTCTTCCCATTCCAAAGCAGATAGCGGAAGTTCTGGATCAAGAATTGAAGTCAGTGGGTCCACAAAGGGAACCTGAGCAATGATCGCGGTGTATAGCTGCGGGGCCAAGTTAGCGATGGCACCCATCAGCAATCCTCCGGCAGAGCCGCCTAACGCCACAATCCGTGCTGGGTCGGCCCAACCGGTGTCGATCAGGTAGTTAGTTGCATCGACAAAGTCGGTAAAGGTGTTCTTCTTGGTCAGTTTTTTACCCTGCAGGTACCAGTCGCGTCCCAGTTCGCCGCCGCCCCGCACATGGGCGATGACAAAGATGACTCCGCGGTCCAGCACACTCAGTCGTGGAATTCCGAAGCCTGGGTCCATCGAGGCCTCGTAGGATCCGTAACCGTAAAGCAAAACCGGGTTAGGGACAGAAGTATCCAAATCTGCTCGACGCATCACAGTCAGCGGAATCTTGGTGCCGTCGGCAGCGGTGGCCCATTCACGAGTGGACAGGTATTGCGCCGAATCATAATCATTGACCGGGGTTTGCTTGCGCAGTACCAATTCCAGGTCATTGAGCCACAGATCATAGACCCGCGCAGGAGTGAAGTCCGAGGTATATCCAATGCGGATCAGCGGTGCTTCCAAGTTCGCGAAGGTCGCCGCCGCGGTAAAGAGTTCTTCGTCAAAGGCTGGCTCAATAATCGCTTGCTGGGAATCGGTGCCCAAAGACTCCAACGCAATCAGCTGCACTCGTTCGCAGGTATCGCGGCGCACCGAAAGTACCAGGTGAGTTGCCGTCAGTGCCGTCCCTTCGACCTTCACCGTTGATTCGTGAGCCAACACCGTGGTCCAACTAGCCGGATCGGTATCGGCGCCTAGCTCGCTGAGCTCCACCAGGGACACCATATTATTGGGGGCCTGGTAATCGTGGGTGATCACCGCACGAGCATCGGCGCCCGGTAGCAGATCCACCCCGTGAAGCAGTCGCAGTGAACGCGGTACGAGTAGTCGAACCTGCGCCTGCGGGTCATTCAAATCTAGGACGCTGGTCTCGGCGTATTCGGAGTTGCCACTGGAAATCAAAAGCTGCTGGTGATCTGTGCTCAGATCAAAGCCGAGCCACATGCCCGGGTCATCTTCTTGGAAGATGACAGTGTCGGTGGCTGGGTTGGTCCCCAATTTATGTGCACGCACCTGATGTGGGCGCCAAGTGTCATCTACCACCAGGTAGTACACGGTGGATGAGTCCGGGGAGAAGGTCAGTCCGTAGAACACGCCTTCAATAACGTCGGGAAGTAGCTGACCGGTTTCTAAATCCTTGATGTACAGGGTGAAACGTTCATCTCCCTGAGTATCGATGCAATAGGCCAGCAGGTTGCTTGGCTCATTGATGGCCATGCCGCCAAGCGAGAAGAACGACTGACCTTCTGCCAGCTCATTGCCGTCGAGTAGTACTTGCTCGCCTTCAAGTGGCTGTACCGGGTCGATTTCCGGTGGCGTCCAATCTTTACGCGCATCAACTGAATCCTCGGCCTTGACGCGGCACTGAATGGTGTACGGCTTGCCCTCAACTGAGCGGGTGTAATACCACCAGCCACGTCGACGCGTGGGGACCGACAAATCGGTTTCCACGGTGCGTGCCTTGATTTCTTCGAAGATATCGGCGCGCAGTTGCTCTTGATCTGAGGTGACCGAGTCGGTGTACGAATTCTCGGCTTTCAGGTGGTCAAGTACCTGATTACTGGTCTTTTCACGCAACCATTCGTAGTTGTCGGTGAATGAGTCGCCGTGGAATTCGCGGGTGGTTGGAATCTTTGCAGCCAGCGGTGCGCCGGCGGTCATCGAATCAGAAGTCATGCATCTATTCAATCTCACGGTGAGCTGTTCTGGGGTTGGCTATGCTCAGCGCGGACAGGATGAGCCCGAAAAATTTACCAATTAAGGCGCGGACATGGACGGAAAGGGTACCCGCTCAGCTCTATTGGTCATAGGCTAGCAAGCATAAGAATCGAACTGCATCCGGGGCATAAGGCCCTACTCGCAATAGAAAGTGATTCAGCAGTGAAAAACACACGCACAACTTTGAGGTCGAGGCGTATAACTCGGTGGATCGCTGCGGTATCCATCGGTTTCATGGCGCTGGTAGCCGGAGCGCCCGGAGCATTAGCTCAGGGAAATGAAAGTGTCGACGGGCAAACCTACGTTGTCGGCACCGATACTACCTTCGCGCCATTTGAATTCCGCAAGGATGGCAAGCTGACAGGTATCGATATGGACCTGCTCAACACCATCGCTAAGGATCAGGGCTTTAATGTCGAGATCCGTTCCCTAGGCTTCAGCGCCGCATTGCAGGCGCTGTCGTCAAATCAGGTTGATGGTGTGATCGCCGGTATGTCAATTACCGACGAACGCAAGGAGATCTATGATTTCTCCGAGCCATACTTTGAATCTGGCATCCAGATGGCAGTTGACCGTGATGATGAAGCGGTTAAGGGCTATGAGGATCTGAAGGGCAAGACCGTCGTCGCGAAGACCGGTTCCGAGGGTGAGACCTACGCGAAGTCCATTGCCAATGAATACGGGTTTAAGGTCAAGTCCTTGGACCAGTCGGCCACCATGTATGAATCGGTCAAGGCTGGCAGCGCCGTAGCGGTCTTTGATGACTACCCGGTGCTGGCCTATGGCATTGCACAGAACAATGGTTTGAAGACCGTTACCGATAAGGTGCCTGGCGGCTCTTACGGGTTCGCGGTGAATAAGGGCGAAAACACCGCCCTGCTCGCAGCCTTCAACGATGGTCTAGCCGAGCTGAAAGCTAACGGCGAATACGACAAGATTCTGAACACCTACCTGGCTGATCCAAGCGAAGCGGTGCCAAGTAACTTCTTTGACCTGGTCGCCAAGTCGTTGCCGGCCTTGATGACCGGTTTGGGTAACACCTTGCTGGTAACCGCGATTTCCTTCGCGGTGGCCATGATGCTGGGTCTGGCCTTCGGGTTCATGAAGATTTCGGGCAACATTGTGGTGCGCGGAATTTCGACTTCCTTCGTCAATATCTTCCGTGGCACCCCGCTGCTGCTCTGGGCGTTCATGTTCTACTTCGGTCTGCCACAGTTGACCGGCTGGGATGTCAGCATCTGGGTTGCCGGCGTGCTGACCTTGTCGCTGAACTCGGCCGCATATATTGCTGAGATTGTTCGCGGCGGTATCCAGTCAGTTGATCCGGGACAGCTTGAGGCTTCGCGTTCACTGGGTCTTGGCTACGGTAAGTCAATGCAGAAGGTCGTTGTTCCGCAGGCTTTCAAGATGATGACACCGTCATTGATCAACCAGCTGATCATCATGCTCAAAGACTCCTCGTTGTTGCTTGCCATTGGTTTCGGCGAGCTGCTCTACCAGGGTCAGCAGATTTACGCGGCGAACTTCCGAGTCACCGAGACTCTGATTATCGTCGGCTTCATTTACTTCGTCGCCATCATGGCCCTGACCAAATTGGCAAACTTTGCCGATCGGAGGTTTAACAAATGAGCACCGTAAGCGAAAAGACCACGACCTCCAAGATTCAGGTCAAGGATCTACGTAAGTCCTTCGGGTCTAACGAGGTTCTGCAGGGGATCAATCTTGACGTGGCAGAGGGTGAAGTAGTTTGTGTGATCGGGCCTTCGGGTTCCGGCAAGTCCACGCTCTTGCGTTGCCTGAACAAGCTCGAAGAGATCACCGCCGGCAAGGTGGTTGTTGACGGCTTTGATGTCACCGATCCAAAGGTTGATATCAACGAGGTCCGTCGCCACGTGGGCATGGTCTTCCAGCATTTCAACTTGTTCCCGCATATGTCGGTCGCGGAAAACATCATGTTGGCTCCGGTGGAGCTTAAGAAGATGAACCGCACCGAGGCACGAGCCAAGGCTGAAGAGCTATTGACCCGTGTGGGACTGTCCGACAAGGCTAATGCCCGTCCGGCGTCCTTGTCCGGCGGACAGAAGCAGCGCGTGGCTATCGCCCGCGCGTTGGCGATGTCTCCTGGCATCATGCTCTTTGATGAGGCAACCAGTGCGTTGGACCCGGAAATGGTCGGCGAGGTTTTGCAGGTCATCAAGGAACTGGCGGACTCTGGCATGACGATGGTCTTGGTCACTCACGAGATGGGCTTCGCCCGCGAGGTGGGGGACCGGGTGGTCTTCATGGACGGCGGCGTCGTGTGTGAAGAAGGTAAGCCAGAAGAATTGTTTGGTAACCCTCAGCAAGAACGTACCCGAGATTTCCTTTCCAAGGTTCTCTAGGACTTTCTCGCCTTGAGCGTAGCTTCGGCCCGCCCCAACTCAACTGCTTAAAAGTTGAGTTGGGGCGGGCTTTTTTAATCCGTGAACAGGCGCGCGGCAAGGCCACACCCATCTGCCTGAGCCAGTCCAAATCGTTGACCCCTGCAACATTAGTTGAAGATTAAAGTAATTTATTCTAGGGTGTAACTCGGAGCTCGCGCCGAACCGTCGGTGGCGAAGCTAATTGTTCGATATCCGAAATTAGTCGGATCTACTGACCAGGAGTCACCTATATGAACGCTTTTATCGAGAACCCTCGCCTGCAGACCGCTGCGCGCACGCTGTTGCGCTTGGCTTTCGGCTTCCTTTTCTTGGCCCACGGTTGGCAGAAATTCTTCCAGTTCACCATCGAAGGCACCGTTGCCGCTTTCGGTCAGATGGGCGTACCTGCGGCTGGCCTGATTGCTCCGGTGGCAGCAACCCTTGAGATCGTCGGTGGTATCGCTATTATTCTGGGGCTACTGACCCGAGTCTTCGCTGGCCTGCTGGGTGTCCAGATGGTCGTTGCGCTATTCATGGTGCACGCGCCGGGCGGAGTCTTTGTCGAAAATGGTGGCTTTGAGCTTGTGTTGGCGTTGGCCGCCGGCGCGTTGGCGCTGTTCCTCGTGGGACCGGGCCGCATTTCCTTAGACGCGCTGTTCTTCAAGAACAAGCAGGCAGATAAGGTCCTCATTAACGCGTAACTATTCGCGTAGTGGCAAGCGCTGCGAGCCGCGCTGGTACTAATGAGCAATCCCTTGGTGTCACCCCATTCTTTGGGTGTGGCACCAGGGGATTTCTGCGTTTCTGGCGAGGGTTTTCGGCGCTGGTATCCGAAATTTTGACCGGTTGCGGCGCAATAATCGGCAATCGCGAGGGGAGTGGGGTGGGTCTAAAGCGGGGCACGCGAAGTATTTATGCGCAAGCATGACGCGTGCGGTTGACGTGATCGAGGGCACCCTCATATACTGAACGAACGGTCAGTATGTAAATTAATTTTCAGTGAGGTGAACCATGGCCCCGACCACACCGCAGGAGCCGGGACTAAGTGCCGTCCCAA
Organism: Arthrobacter sp. MYb213; assembly: GCF_002979915.1. Lineage (GTDB taxonomy): Bacteria > Actinomycetota > Actinomycetes > Actinomycetales > Micrococcaceae > Glutamicibacter. Next base: position 382,397 of record NZ_PCQA01000002.1, on the reverse strand, counting down.
GCTATGAAGAGCAGCAATCCCAGTCGCGTTTCGACGCCCTAATTGGCGACGATTCTCGGATTGAACCCCGAGATTGGATGCCAGAGCCATACCGCAAGACGCTCACCCGTCAGATCTCCCAGCACGCACACTCCGAAATTATCGGAATGCAGCCGGAGGCTAACTGGATCACCCGTGCTCCATCACTGAAACGCAAGTCCATTTTGATGGCCAAGGTTCAGGACGAAGCCGGTCACGGACTCTACCTGTATTCGGCTGCCGAAACCTTGGGCACCGAGCGCGATGAGCTCAACGATCAGCTACTGACCGGACGCGCCAAGTACTCCTCAATCTTTAACTACACCGCACGCAACTGGGCAGATATGGGCGCCATTGGTTGGCTTGTTGACGGTGCAGCCATCGCCAACCAGGTGCCACTGTGCCGCGCCTCCTACGGTCCATACGGCCGTGCCATGGTGCGAGTATGCAAGGAAGAATCATTCCACCAGCGTCAGGGATTCGAAATCCTGCTCTCGCTTTCACGTGGTACCGAGAAACAGAAGCAGATGGCACAGGATGCGATCAACCGCTTCTACGAGCCATCGCTGATGATGTTTGGCCCACCAGATGATCAGTCGCCAAACTCCGCCCAGTCCATGGCGTGGAAGATCAAGCGCTTCTCCAATGACGAACTGCGCCAGCGCTTCGTCGGAATGATCGCCGAGCAGGTCAAGGTCTTGGGCCTGACCCTGCCGGACGAGAACCTGCACTTCGACGAAGAGAAGAAGCAGTGGATCCACAAGGATCTGAACTGGGATGAATTCATGAACGTTATCAAGGGCAATGGTCCAGCCAACGCCCAGCGACTCGAACGTCGCCGCGAGGCCCACCGCGAAGGTGCATGGGTCCGTGAAGCCGCTACCGCTTACGCCGCAAAGCAAGAACAAAGTGAGGTTGCCTAACATGAGCCAAAAGAGCAATTGGCCCCTGTGGGAAGTATTCGTCCGTTCCTCCCGAGGACTTTCACATGTCCACGCAGGATCGCTACACGCACCGGATAAAGAGATGGCGCTGCGCAACGCGCGAGATCTCTACACCCGTCGCAATGAAGGCGTCTCCCTGTGGGTAGTGCGTTCCACCGACATCATCACCTCTGACCCGGATAGCAAGGATGCGTTCTTCGAATCCCCACAGGGCAAGGACTACCGTCACGCGACCTATTACAAGGCCAGCGAAGGAGTGAAGCACCTGTGAACCACGAAGAACTTGACGCATCGCTGGACAGCTTCGGCGACGCGCTGGCATCAGCCACTCGTGTCACCCCAGGTAACGCACTACGTCCGGAAGATATCGCCGTTGCCGGTGCCAAGCCAAGTGACGAGGTCGCACAGTATGCGTTGCACCTCGGCGATGATGCGCTCATCTTGGCTCAGCGTCTGTCGCACTGGATCTCCCGCGCCCCAGAAATCGAAGAAGATATTGCCTTAGGCAACATCGCCCTCGATGTCCTAGGACACGCACGTTCCTTCTTGACCTATGCCGGACTGGCTTGGGACAAGAGCGAAGATGATCTGGCCTACTGGCGTGAGGAAGAGGATTTCACCTCACTGCAGATCGTTGAGCAGCCTAACGGTCACTTTGGTGTGACGATTATGCGCCAGCTGATTATCTCCATCTACCAGCACTTGCTCTACAGCAAGCTGCTGGAATCCAAAGATGAGACCATCGCGGCAATCTGCGCTAAGGCAGTCAAGGAAGTTGACTATCACCGCGACCACGCAGCGGCTTGGACCATCCGTCTGGGTCAGGGCACCGAAGAGTCGGCTGAAAAGATGCGTCACGCACTGGAAGTACTTTGGCCCTACACCGGCGAAATGTTCCAGGACGAAGAGCTTCACCGCAGCCTAGGCGAGGTAGCGGTACTGCCCTCTACCTTGCGTGAAGCGTGGGAAAAGGAAATCACCGACGTGCTGGCAGAAGCCGGACTTCAAATTCCTAAGACGGGAATGGCGATGGCACACGGACGTGTCGGCGAACATTCCGAACATCTGGGCTTCATCCTGGCCGAGATGCAAGTACTTGCCCGCAAGCACCCCGGTGCGAGCTGGTAACCGATTCCCTAATCCGTTTGAAGGGAGCAACAGTCTTGAACAACGTCATGACTAACGCCGAGGAACTCTTTAGCATCGCCGCTAAAGTGACCGACCCAGAAATCCCAGTGCTTTCCATTGCGGACCTAGGCATTCTGCGTGAGGTCAACGCCAACGAAGACGGCAGCGTCCAGGTCATCATCACCCCGACCTACTCGGGTTGCCCAGCCATGGACGTGATCACCCAAGACCTCTACCTTGCATTCGGTGAGGCAGGAATCGAGAAGGTAGACGTCAAGCTGGTACTGACCCCAGCCTGGTCTACCGACTGGATGACCGAGGACGGTAAACGCAAACTCGAAGAATACGGGATTGCGCCGCCTACCGGCACCGGCCACAGCGGACGGGTGACCCTGGGCATCAGCGTTAAATGCCCGCGGTGCCACTCGCTAAATACCCGAGAGCTTGCGCGTTTCGCCTCGACCTCCTGCAAGGCGTTGTACACCTGCAAAGGCTGTTTAGAACCCTTCGACTACTTCAAGGTGCTTTCATGAGCGAACAAACTATTCCCACCCGTCGTCGGGCCACCTTCCACCGGCTCACGGTTTCCGAGGTGCGCCGGCTAACCAAGGACTCGATCGAAGTAAGCTTCGCGATTCCCGAAGAACTTTCCACAGACTTCGATTACGTTGCCGGTCAGTACGTGGCATTGCGTAAGGAACTGCCAAACGCAGAAGGTGAACTCGTCGAGGTTCGCCGTTCTTACTCCATCTGTGCCGCTCCCACCGGTGTGCAGATCAAGGTAGCCATCAAGAAGGATCTTGGCGGACAATTCTCTACCTGGGCCAACGAGGAACTCGTAGCCGGGGACCAGATTGATGTGATGAGCCCTACCGGTGCATTCATTTCCAAGCACAAGCTCACCGGAATGAATGATCCTTCCTCGGTAGATACCGTGAACCAGGACCAGTTCGTTGCGGTGGCCGCAGGCAGTGGCATCACCCCGGTGCTGGCGATTGCACGCACCATCTTGGCAGCCAATGAGAACACCCGCTTTGATTTGATCTATGCCAACAAGGCCGCCATGGACGTGATGTTCCTGGAGGAACTGGCAGATCTTAAGGACCGCTACCCCTCACGCCTGGCACTGCACCACGTGCTCAGCCGTGAACAGCGGATCTCTCCGTTGCTTTCCGGACGTATCGACGCCGAGAAGCTTTCGGCCTTGCTCAACAACGTGCTGCAGGCGCCAAAGGTTGACGAGTGGTTCCTTTGTGGACCATTCGAACTGGTGCAGATGGTCCGTGATGAACTCAAGGTTCTTGAGGTCCCGGCCGACAAGGTCCGCTTTGAGCTATTTAGCACCGGTGAGCCGAACCGTCCGCAGGGACAGGTGGGACGCCCGGTATTGGTGGACGAAAACGAGAAGAGCTTCGAAATCACTTTCACCCTAGACGGGTTGCAAGGTGAGGTGAAGTCTCCAGTGCGTGCAAACGAAACGGTGCTAAACGCCGCCCTTCGAGTCCGCCAAGATGTTCCGTTTGCTTGTGCTGGAGGCGTGTGCGGCACCTGCCGCGCAAAGGTCACCTCCGGCTCGGTGAACATGTCGGAGAACTATGCACTGGAACCGGAAGAAGTTGAAGCCGGCTACATCCTGACCTGCCAGTCGCACCCAACCAGCGACAAGCTCAGCGTCAACTTCGACTCCTAGGGGATAACAGATGATTGAACTTAGCATCAGCGAAGGCATCGCCACCGTAACGCTTAATGCTCCAAAGAAGATGAACTCTTTGGATCCAGCCGGCTTGCAAGAACTCTCCGAAGCCTATGACAAGGCCGCTGTTGGGGTCACCGAGGGCACGGTACGCGCCCTAGTGCTACGCGGCGAAGGCCGTGGGTTCTGCGCGGGACGCGACATCTCAGGAGTAAACCCGGCTGACGACGACGTCATGGGTTACCTTGACGGACTAGTCCAGCCGTTGCTGGAGAAGATGTCTAGCTTCCCGGCACCCACCTTTGCCATTGTGCAAGGTGCTTGTCTTGGTGTGGGCCTTGGCCTAGCGGTGGCCACCGACGTGGTCTACGTGGCAGAGAATGCAAAGATTGGTTCTCCGTTTGCAAACCTTGGCGCGACCCTCGACTCCGGCGGACACTGGCTGTTCACCGAGCGTCTCGGGGCACACCGCACGCTGGACATGATCTACACCGCGGAACTGATCTCCGGTGCCGAAGCGGTACGTTCGGGGCTCTTCTCCCGGGCATTCCCGGCAGAGGAACTGGTAGAGCGCAGCGAAGAAATTATCGCCAAGGTGGCGCAGGGCGCTACCCAAGCGTTCGTCGCCTCGAAGCAGCTGGTGGCGCAGATCCGCGACGAGCGCGCAGGACTATGGGCCTCGATGCGCACGGAAAATAAGGCGCAAGCAGCCTTGTGCGACACGAGTGACTACGCCGAAGGATTCAAATCCTTCCAAGAAAAGCGGCCACCGGTCTTTACCGGCGGAAACTAGAAGCCTAAACAAAGCAGGCGAGACGGAAGGTTCCGTCTCGCCTGCTTTGTCATACCAGCGCTTAGCGCGTATCTGAGTCTTCGAAGATCAATAAAGTCTGGGTATCAAGCACCGTCGGCAAAGATTGCAATTGTTCAAAAACAACGCGGCGTAAGTCCAAATTGTCTTTGGCGCGAACCAAAAGAATCACATCAAAGTTTCCACCGACCAGTCCAATATGCTGCACCTCGGGAATCGCGGCGAGGTGGTCTCGTAGTTCCCGCCAGGAGTGCTGACGCAGTTTCAACGTCACGTAGGCGCTGGCCTTCAACCCTGCTTTGACCGGATCGATTACCGCGGTATACCGGGTAATAACCCCGGCATCTTGGAGCTTTGCGATGCGTGAATACGCGTGTGCCCGAGAAACGTGGACGCGCTGGGCTACCGTGGTCACCGATTGCCGACCGTCATTGGTCAGCTCGGCCAGGATCGCCCGGTCAACATCGTCCAGCTTTAGTTCCGCATCCGCGGCCATTTGTTCTCCTTGCAGGGGGTAGGACGAGAATTCGCCAAACCCATTTTGAACGTACTAATCGTCTACAAGTATACGTATCCTATGCTCAACTTTCTACGATTTTGAAGCGGACTGGATACAAAATGATCCGACTGCGCATAATTAATGACAAATGATGTTTGGGTGAGTTGAGTCACAAGACGTCGTTTCTTAGCACTCAACCAGAAAACGAAAGGCGTGATGGCATGAGCACCGAAGCTCACGAAGATCGCATCTCCTCGGTCAGCAAGAAATTCGGGATTACCCCCGAAGATTACATGCTGCCAGCACGGCATATGATCAACCTGCTCAATGTTGATGGATCCCTGCGCGAGGAAAGCGACCAGGGAACCGAACCAGGGCACGAGTACCCATTGCCGAGCCCAGCCGAGCTGATGGACGCCTACTCCGCGCTTGCCGTGGGACGCCGTGTTAATGACCAGAACTCCGCCCTGGTCCGCCAGGGACGCATGGCCGTTTACCCTTCCAGCCACGGACAGGAAGCCTGCCAGGTGGCAGCCGCCCTGTGCTTGGAAGAGGGAGACTGGCTCTTCCCGACCTACCGCGACACCGTAGCCGTACTCACCAAGGGTGTGGCACCGATGGAGGTCATGACGAGCTTCCGCGGTGAATGGCACTGTGGTTATGATCCAAAGGCTTATAACTGCGCTCCCATGTCCACCCCGCTGACCACTCAGCTGTTGCACGGCGTCGGTGTGGCTCACGCGGCCAAGCTACGCGGTGAAAACACCGTGGTGGTTGCCATGTGTGGTGACGGTGCCACCAGCGAGGGCGACTTCCATGAGGCGCTGAACTTCGCCGCGGTCTTCAAGCTCCCGGTAATTTTCTTCGTACAGAACAATAAGTACGCCATCTCGGTGCCCCTCTCGCAGCAGAGTGCCGCCCCATCGCTGGCGCATAAGGCCGTCGGTTACGGTATGGCCGGCGAACGTGTGGACGGTAACGACCTGATGGCCTTGATGGCCGTGATGCGCCGTGCGGTGCGCCTCGCCCGTGAAGGCAATGGCCCGCTACTGATCGAAGCGCACACCTACCGCATGCAGGCACACACCAACGCCGATGACGACAAGCGCTACCGCGAGGACTCCGAGGTTCAGGAATGGATTGCGAAGGACCCGGTCACTCGCATGCACGCCTACCTCGACGATGCCGGGCTACTGACCGAAGAAGCCCAAGCAAAAATCACCGAGCGCGCCGAAGCTATCGCCAAGAAGCTACGCGACGGCATGAACCAGGACGCAAATACCCCGCCAAGTGAACTCTTTGAGCACGTATTTGCATCCAAGACCACCCAGCTGGCCGAGCAGCAGGCGCTGCTGGCTGACGAACTAGCCCGTGAGGAGGCCTAGCCATGACCGCCACGACATCACACGTGAACCCGAATGTCAGCGATGCAACCGCACGCGCAGCTGCTAAGGCAGCAACCCAAAATCAGCCGGTCACCTTCGGCAAGGCACTAAATACCGCCCTGGCAGACGCCTTGGTCGCTAACGACTCGACGGTCATCTTTGGTGAAGATGTGGGAACCCTCGGTGGCGTTTTCCGCATCACCGACGGACTGACCGCACGCTTTGGTTCCGAACGCTGCTTCGATACCCCCTTGGCCGAATCGGGCATCGTGGGCATGGCCATCGGCATGGCAATGAACGGCATGCGTCCGGTCATTGAAATGCAGTTTGACGCTTTCGCATACCCAGCCTTTGAACAAATCGCCTCGCACGTAGCCAAGATGCACAACCGCACCCGCGGCAAGGTGGACCTGCCGATGGTAATTCGCATCCCTTACGCCGGCGGCGTGGGCGGCGTGGAGCACCACTGCGATTCCTCCGAGGCCTACTACGCGCACACCCCGGGACTGAAGGTATTCACCCCGGCCACCGTCAAGGACGCCTACCTGATGCTGCGCGAAGCTATTGATTCGCCAGATCCAGTGATCTTCTTTGAACCAAAGAAGCTCTACTGGTCCAAGGAACAGGTTGACCTGCAGGCACTGGCCAGCGACTACGAAGCCAAGCGGGCCGCAACCACCGAAGGTACCGCGCGCATTGCTCGCGCCGGATCAGACGCCACGTTGATCACCTACGGTCCCAGCGTCTCTACGGCCATGGAAGCGGCAAAACTTGCCGCCGAAGAAGGCATCAGCTTAGAAGTTATCGATATCCGCACCATCGTGCCTTTTGATGACGAGACCGTCTGCGCCTCGGTGCGTAAGACCGGGCGCGCCATCGTGGTGGCCGAAGCTCAAGGGTTCGTCTCGGTAGCCAGCGAAATCGTGGCCCGTGTGCAGGAAAGGTGCTTCCACTCGCTGGCCGCGCCGGTATTGCGCGTGACCGGTTTTGATATTCCTTATCCGGCACCAACCTTGGAAAAGTACAACTTGCCAAGCGCCGAACGCATCCTTGATGCGGTAGATCAACTTCAGTGGGAGGCGTAAATTGAGCGTCAAGACCTTTCTGTTACCCGACCTAGGTGAAGGACTCACCGAGGCGGAACTGGTGCGTTGGATGGTCGCCGCGGGGGATACCGTCGCAGTTGACCAGCCCATCGCAGAGGTAGAAACAGCCAAATCATTGGTGGAGATCCCTTCACCTTTTGAAGGTGTGGTCGCTACCTTGCACGGTGAAGCCGGGCAGATGATGCTCGTTGATAAGCCGTTCTTCTCGGTGAATACCGGCGGGGCGGATGAAGCGCCTGCGCAGCAGCCAGCCGAAGGCGCCCAGACCTACCTCGAAGAAGAACTTGCTGGCACGCAGGTTCCTGAGGAAGAAGACGAAGGCAGCGGTAATGTGCTGATCGGTTATGGAACCGGTGGAGCCAAAACCAATACCAGCCGTCGCCGTCGGCCACGCGCCGGAATTACCACCGCGTCCGCCTCCAGCGAGACCACCACGGTTGCTACCAAGGTCATCAATCCCCTGGTTCGCAAGCTGGCCAAGGAAAACTCGGTGGATATCGCTCAGGTCGCTGGCACCGGACCGGACGGATTGGTGTTGCGCGGTGACGTGGAAGCACTGATCTCTCAGGGCTCGGCGGCTGCAGCGCCATCGGCTCAGGCACCGGCTACACCGGTGGCGCCTGCCCAGGCCCCAGTCGTGGCAGCGCAGAGCGCTGGTGAGGATTCACGCACCGGACTTGCTGTCTCAAGCTCGCAGGTACTGACCGGGGTGCGTCGCACCATCGCTAACGCGATGTCTACCTCGCGCCGCGAAATTCCAGAAGCAACCGTGTGGGTAGATGTTGATGTCACCAAGCTGCTCAAGCTACGCAGCAAGTTGAAGGAAGCTCAGGGAAGTGCGCCAAGTATGCTCGCACTGATCTCACGCTTCGCCATTGCAGGGCTGGCACGTTTCCCAGAAATGAACAGCCGCATCGACACCGAAGCCGACGGCGGACTGCGCCAGACCCTCTTCGAGGGCGTCAACCTGGGCTTCGCAGCGCAGACCGAGCGCGGCCTGGTTGTTCCCAACGTGCGCGACGCGCATAAGCTCAACGCCGTAGAACTCTCGGCAGAGTTTGCTCGTCTGGCCACCTTGGCTCGCGAAGGTAAGGCCGGGGTCCGCGACCTCTCGGGCAGCACCTTCACGATCAATAACTACGGGGTGTTCAACGTTGACGGTTCGGCAGCGATCATCAACTACCCAGAAGCAGCGATCCTGGGCATTGGCCGGGTCGTAGAAAAGCCGTGGGTAGTCAACGGCAAGATCAAGGTTCGCTCCATCTGTGAGCTGACCCTGAGCTTTGACCACCGTGTGGGCGACGGCGGAACCGCCGCAGGCTTCCTGCGTTACGTCGCGGACGCGATGACCGATCCAAAGGCTGCCTTAGTAGCCCTGTAATCGGCAGAAGCTCAAAAGGTATCGCCCGGCCATTGGCCGGGCGATACCTTTATTCGTTGTATTTTTTGCAAGTCAACGCTGGTTTACTAGACTGTACTAAATACTTCGGCCGGAGGTTCTAGGCCGCGGCGACTACTGCGTACTGCCTAGGCGTGTACCCAAGAGCGAGGACTAAACTATTTCCATGGCACACTACGAGGTCAAGCACCGCTCGTTACTTACCCTCTTGTTGGTTCTGCCGAGCCTCATAGTGCTGGGTACCCGACTACTTCTGGGAACCAGTCTGCCAGCGATTACCGCGACTCACTGGTCGGGCAACTCGTACCCTGATGGATTCACCGATACGCGTGTTTTTGTCACCGTGTGCATCTCGCTTGCCATTGGCGGTGCGGTCCTCGGGTTTACTTCTTTCTCGCTCGCACACAAGCCAGCGCTCCATAGCCTCCTGCTCTTTGTTGGCGGTCTCGCGGCATGGACGAGTGCTGGGCTGTTCGTCAGCTGCGCAGTGCCTTCTGCCCTGGCAGGAGACCCGACGCAGGCACTGCTCAATGGCGGTTTCACAATACTGAGCATTGTGGCCTCGTTGGTTGGGTTGCTTCCTGTCTGGATCTCCGGGGTATATCAGCAGCATGTTAAGGAGTCTCAGGCCAAGCGACGCCAGCGTGTGGCTCAGGCTCAAGGCGAAGATGATTCGGTGCCAACCACAAATGCAGCAACGATAGATTCGGCGCAGGGTTTCAACCAGACTGTCAGCGCCTCATGGTGGTTCTGGCTGTTAGGTCTGTTCCCGTTGGTCATGGGCATCTTGATGCTGACGGTGTTGAAAGGTGAAGATGAGTCCGAAACTGTCATCATGCTGATTACTGGACCTCTTTTTGTCTTGGTCCTCACTCCATTGATTCTGGGCCTGTGTAAGATCCGGGTACGAATCACCGAAGATCAAGTTCGTGTTTCATCGGCAATCTTCGCTTTCCCGCTACGCACCATTTCCGTAGATCAGATCAAGGAAGTGCGCAGTGAAGAAATCTCGCCGATGGAATGGAGCGGCTGGGGATGGCGCTTCTTCCCGGGCGGTTCGGCGGTAGTGCTACACCGCGGTGAGGGGCTGTCTTTTGACCTGAAAAATGGCAAGCGTTTTGCGGTCACCATCTCAGATTCCCAGCGTGCTGCGGCAATTCTGCACTCCAAAATGAACCGAGTATAAACTTTCTTTCCCGTAGCCTTGCGTGGCTCACCTTAGGGCTACACGGCCAAAGATTGCCCTGCCGAAGACAAGAACCATTGTGCGCAAGGACTCTGGTGCGGTGCCAAGATGAGGCAACCGTTGTCTCAGACCCCAGACAGACAGACGCTTAAGGACTACGCCCGAGGCTTACGCATGGGCCCGGTAACTACCGAACGTAAACATAGGCTGGCAATCAGCGATGCCACTGTCACATGAATCAACCCGAGCACCGCATAGGTAATCAATAAAATATCGGGGATACGTTGGATATGTGGATGCGGTAGCCACATCGATGCTGCCAATACCAACACCCAGAGAACCAGACATGTGGCACCGGTCTTCCTTGACCAGACGGATTCCCGCACCACCGGACCCAGCGGCTGGATACGTTGCAAGATCGCACTGACCAAGATCAGCCAGAAGGCTGCAATCATAAAGCCGCCGGCAATGTCGCTAGGACGGTGCCAACCACAGATGAGCGTGGCCAGTCCGGTCACGGTGGCAAAGATCCAGGCAATAGGTTGCACCACAGGGCGTAGTTTTGGCGGAGAAATCAGGTACATCAATCCCATGGACGCTGCAGCCACGGTGGTGTGTCCGGATGGAAAAGAGTTACCGACCGTGCCGAAGTTAAAGTCGGGGCGATCTAGCAATAAGTGCTTAAGCAGCTGAGTACTGAGCAACGCGGCAGCTACCGCGGCCACGGCGAGCGCGGCACGTAAGAAACTCCGGTCGCGAATCACTCGATATAGCAAGAAAATACCGGAAATTCCAGCACAAATCCACGGTAAAAGATCCAAGAATTCACGCATCGGATCCAGTATTTTTGTTCGTGGCCACCACTGCGTCCAGCCAACAAAAGCCGCTTGGTCAGCCCATTGTCCAGAACGAAGCTGGACAAAGAACAGATACTCGACGGCAAAAAGCCCAGCAAGCAACGGCAAAGCCCACCACCAGCTCAGATGGCGTGGGGAGCTAAGAATTGACCGCGGACTCATGACTCAAGAATGTCACATTTTGGTGTACGCACCCTATGAACCGGGTCTGTAAGCCTAGACACTATAGATAGGCTTAGGATATGAACTTTGCTTTGCCGCCGGTGGAAGAACTGATAGCCAACGCGCATGTAGTGCGCTTACCCATGAGGGTGAAGTTTCGTGGTGTCACCGAACGTGAAGCGCTACTCATTCACGGTCCTGCCGGGTGGGGCGAATTCTCGGCCTTCCTTGAATACGGTCCGGCTGAAGCCTCACGCTGGCTCGCCGCTGGCATTGAAGCCGCCTACACCGACTTTCCCACGCCGCTGCGCACCAGTATCCCGGTGAACGCGACACTGCCTGCGGTGCCGGCGAACCAGGTCGCCGGTGTCCTAGCGAATTACGATGCCCCGCACACCATCAAAATTAAGGTCGCCGAGAAGGGGCAGCATCTTGACGACGATATCGCTCGGGTGGCAGAAACCCGGCGCCTATTCCCAGATGCCGCGCTCCGCGTCGACGCTAATACCGGCTGGGGAATTGACGAGGCGGTCAGCGCCTTGCTGAAGCTTTCTGAATTTGACCTGCAGTATGCCGAGCAGCCTGTGCCTGGCATTGTTGGCTTGGCGCGGGTCCGTGAACGGCTTCGCTCCCACGGAGTGGAGCTAAAAATTGCCGCAGATGAAGCGGTACGCAAACACTCGGATCCATTAGAAGTAGCCCGGTTGGGGGCAGCAGATCTGATGGTGATCAAAGCACAGCCTCTGGGCGGGATCCAAGCGGTTCTCGACATCGCGGCGCAGTCCGGCTTAGACGTTGTCGTTTCCAGTGCCTTAGATACCTCGGTAGGTTTAGCGCAAGCAGCAGCCCTCGCCTCGGCGGTGCCGCAGCTACCGTACGCCTGTGGGCTTGCCACCGGATCGTTATTTGCCGAAGATGTCACCGCAACACCGCTGCTGGCCACTGCCGGACAACTTCCGGTGCACCGGGTAGCTCCAGACGAAGAGAAGTTGCGTACCTTGAGCGTTACTACCGAACGCAGGACCTGGTGGGAGCAGCGGGTCAGAGATTGCTACGCACAACTCGTAGGTGCAGAGAGCGACAACTAAGGTGTTTACCTCAAGTTAACCTGCACGTCGACGTTGGCTCACTTCCTAATGAAAAGCTCAATTCGTTCGTTCCCCTGAACGTGAGCTAAAGAATGAGGAAGTGCCGTAGTTATGAATCCCATCCGTACCTTGTTGCCAATGCTGGGCCACACCCGCGGCGGACGCTCCGCAGCTACCTGCCACTTCAAATGTGGTGATGCTTGCGTCAAGCCAGAGTGCAATACCTCGGGCAATAGCTACTTCAAGGATGTCGCAGATCAGGCACTATCTCGTCGAAATGTGCTGGGACTCGGTGCAGTTGGCGCCTCCGCACTGGTCATTGGCCCACAGCTGTTTGGTGCTCCGAACGCTGTAGCAGCACCATTGGTAGACACCGGACGCGGCAAGGGCGGCCACCTGAAGTTTGACGCTATCGACCCGGTTTCACGTTCCGTAGACAATATGAGCGTCCCAGAAGGTTATGACTGGCACGCAATTATTCGCTGGGGAGATCCACTATTCGCTAACAGCCCGGAATTTGATCCGAAGAAGCAGTCGGCGAAGTCGCAGGCAATGCAGTTTGGTTACAACTGTGATTACCTGGACATCATTGCCGATAAGTACTCCGGACGCACCGGGGTGTTGGTAGCTAACCACGAGTATTCAAATGAAGACATGATGTTTGATGCAGCGTGGTTTGCCGCAAACACCGATGAAGCTCGGCGTATCGCGATGAACTCCCACGGCTTGAGCGTGGTTGAGATCAAACGTAAAAAGCATGATCAGCGCTGGACCTATGTCGTGGGCGGCGAGCGTAACCGCCGTATCACCGCAAGCACCCCGTTTGCCGTGGATGGACCGGCCGCCGGAAGTGACCTGCTCAAGACCGTCGCAGACCCAACGGGCAAACTTGTCTTGGGTACCTTGAATAACTGCGCCGGTGGTACCACTCCTTGGGGAACTGTACTGTCCGGTGAAGAAAACTTTGATCAGTACTTCCAGGGCCGTGGAACCGCTGAAGAAGCACGCTACGGCATCGGTACCGGGGCAACAGACCGCGGCTGGGAACAAACCGACCCACGCTTCGGACTGAACCATGCAGGCTACGAGAATGAAGCTAACCGTTTCGGTTGGATTGTCGAAATTGACCCACAGAACCCGGATTCTACCCCGGTGAAGCACACGAGCCTGGGCCGGTTCAAGCACGAAGGCGCGACCGTACGCATTGCCAAAAACGGCAAGGCTGTGGCGTACTCGGGTGATGACTCGCGATTCGAATACATCTACAAGTTCGTCTCGAAGGATACCTACCGGAAGAACGACCGCCAGCACAATATGACCCTGCTCAACGAGGGTGACCTCTACGTAGCTAAGTTCGCCGGAAACTCACCGGCAGCCGAATTTGACGGTAGCGGCCAGGTTCCTTCTGACGGAGCATTCGATGGCACCGGACAGTGGCTGCCACTGGTACGCAACGGAAAATCCATGGTCGCCGGAATGAGCGTTGACGAAGTCTTGGTCTACACCCGCTTGGCCGCAGATAAGGCTGGCGCCACCAAGATGGACCGCCCAGAAGACGTTGAGCCAAGCCCAGTCTCGGGCAAGGTCTACGTCGCACTGACCAACAACACCGACCGTGGCAAGGCCGGTAAGGAAGGCGCCACGGAGCAGAACCCACGTATCGCCAACCGCGATGGTCACGTACTGGAAATGACCGAGGCCGGTAATGACGCGACAAGCACCCGCTTCACCTGGAACATCTTGCTTGTTGCCGGAGACCCACGAGTCAATGACTCCACCTACTTCTCCGGTTACCCCACCGACAAGGTCTCTCCCATCTCCTGCCCAGATAACCTAGCCTTTGACTCGGCAGGTAACCTATGGATCTCCACCGATGGTGCTCCTGGAGTCATTGGTCTGTCTGACGCTTTGCACAAGGTCAGCCTGCACGGCAAAGACCGCGGACGCGTTGAGCAGTTCCTCGCCGTTCCAACCGGCGCAGAAACCTGCGGTCCAGTGGTGCACGACAAAGACAACTCAGTCTTTGTCGCGGTCCAGCACCCGGGTGAGGGCGGAAGCTTTGCTCAGCCGGCATCACTCTTCCCAGACTTCATCAAGTCGCCACAGTCTGCGGGTAAAGGCCAGTTCTACGGGCCACGCCCATCCGTGGTCCAGGTCTTCAAACAGGGCAATGGCAATAACGGAAACGGTAAGGGCAAAGGCAAGAACAAAGACTAGCTAACGCCCGTCTATTCCCCGGGGTAGGAACTCAAGTACATCTTGAGTTCCTACCCCGGGGTTTTTGTCTCTCACCTTCGGCATAGACTTGAACCGATACTTTCTAGGGATATTTCAGGGGTGAAGCACGGCGTGAGCGCACGGCACGAGGATGGACAACCAGCAATCGATACGGCCCGCCAAGTACTGGCAGGACTCATCGTTGCAGGCCTGCGCGAGGTTGTACTTTCACCAGGCTCACGCAGCGCACCGCTGGCCTACGCCGCAGCCGAGGCCGAAGCAGCCGGAAGGCTACGCATTCACGTACGAATCGATGAACGCTCCGCAGGATTCCTGGCCCTAGGACTCAGCCAAGGCTCACAGACCCCGGTAGCTCTTGTCGCCACGTCGGGTACTGCCATAGGTGAGCTGTTACCAGCCATCATGGAAGCGAACCACACCGCAACACCACTATTGGTGCTCTCCGCGGATCGCCCCGACGAATTGTTAGGAACCGGCGCGAGCCAAAGCACTGACCAGAAACAACTATTTGGTGCTCACGTACGCACGGTGCTCAACGTCCCCGCCGGGGAAAACCCGAGCCACGCACTAACCGACGCACTCTTAGCCCTTGCCGGGTCGGCAACAAGCCCAGCTGGCCCCGTACAGCTCAACTTACAGTTCCGTGACCCATTGACCCCAGAGTCGGACGCTACCGTGGCAAACCAGCGCTGGACCGAACTGGGCACTGGGGTGTGGCAACCCGCTACGCAGCCGGTCAACTGGTTGTTACCTGAGGTGCTCGAGGAGCGACGTACCGTGGTGGTCGCCGGACATGGTGCGGGTGACGAAGCACAGGCTTTTGCACAACTGCTGGGGCTGCCACTTTTTGCCGAACCATCTTCCAACGCACGCTTCTCCGCCCACGCCATTGGGCATTACCGCCCATTGCTCGCAGTAGGGGCAGCGCAAATTGAGCGGGTAGTACTTTTTGGACGCCCCACACTAAGCCGGCCGGTGGGCAGATTGCTAGCCGACCCGGCAGTGGCGACCGCTATCTGGCAGCCAGAACCGGTGTCCTGGTATGAACCTGGCCGACGCCGCGAAAAGGTTATTAGCTCTCCTGCAGAGTTGCTCAGCTTTGCCGGTAAGGCACCCGAGCAGTGGCTACGCAGCTGGCAGGAACTTGATGCCCAAGCGCTCGCCGTATGCGAGGAACTCTATGGCAGTAAGCAACTCACCGGACCAAGTGTTGCGCAGGCCGTGTGGAATACCGTGAACGGGCCGCTGTTATTGGGCTCATCTAATATCATCAGAGATTTTGACCTTTGCGCTGCGCCTGGTGAGGCTGCTTCAGGGCAGGTCTTTGCTAACCGGGGTCTGGCTGGTATCGATGGAACCATCTCAACGGCCCTAGGGCTGGCGCTGGCCACCGAGAAACCAACGGTGAGCATCATGGGGGACATTACCTTCCTGCACGATGCCAGTGCGATGCTCTGGACTCCGGGGGAACCTGCCCCAGATCTGGATGTGGTGGTTTATAACGATGGTGGTGGAGCCATCTTCTCCACCTTGGAACATGGGCAGGTTGCGCAGTCAGGGCGTTATGGGCAAGCGGTTGAACGGCTCTTCGCCACCCCGCAGAACGTCCAATTGCAGCCGCTAGCAACCGCTTACGGCTGGGATTATCAACAAGCAAGTACCCCAGCGGAATTGCGCCAAGTGTTGCATGCCCCCAAGACAAAGAAACTGCGACTCATCGAAATCATCGCGGACCGCAGCAGACTACGTGAAACGAACCTAGAACTGACCAGTCGTATCGCGGCGCTTCACTGGCCGGCGGGAGCATAAACAACTGTGGCGTGGAATCGGTAACCACCGATTCCACGCCACAGTTTTTGAGAGTTTCTAAAGCCTAGATATCCACGTGTGTTGGATCAAGGACGCGTCGCAAGAAGTCCTGCGTACGCGGCTGCTGCGGATTGCCAATAACCTCCGCGGCCTTGCCTTCTTCCACCACTACGCCACCGTCCATGAAGACCACACGGTCTGCAACTTCCTTGGCGAAGCTCATCTCGTGGGTAACCACAAGCATGGTCATGCCGGATTTTGCGAGGTTCTTCATAATTGAAAGTACCTCACCCACGGTTTCTGGATCCAAGGCGCTGGTGGGCTCATCAAAGAGCATCAACGTTGGTTCCATCGACAACGCTCGGGCAATAGCAACACGCTGCTGCTGACCGCCGGAGAGCTGATCTGGATAGCGTCCGCCAAAGTCTCCCAGGCCTACCCGTTCCAGGTTTTCCCGAGCGGTCTTCTCGGCATCTGGCTTGCTGCGCTTGAGCACCTTCAGCTGAGCCACCGTGCAGTTTTCCAGCACGGTCAGGTGCGGGAAGAGGTTGAACTGCTGGAATACCATGCCCACATTTTGGCGCATCTTATCCAGATTCACCTCCGGGTCGGTGGTCTCGAAGCCGGCTACATGGATGGTTCCACCGTTTGGCTTTTCAAGCAGGTTGACGCAACGAAGCAACGTTGACTTGCCCGAACCCGAGGGGCCAATCAAGCAGACTACTTCGCCTGGCTTGACGGTCAGATCGATGCCCTTGAGTACCTCATTTGAGCCGTAGGATTTGCGTAGTCCGGCAATGTCTACACCGGAGGCTTTGACCCGAAGCTCATTGTTTGGAGTCGTCATTCTCTATTCCTAACTATCGCTTGGTCCGCGTGCTACGCGACTCAAGTTTACGGGCAACCAGGCTCAATGGAATGGTGATAACCAGGTAGAACAGGCCTGCAACAACCAGTGGGGTGATACCTGCGTCAAGCGAGGAAATGCCATCGCGACCAAACTTGGTCATCTCGTACTGGGCTAAAGACGCACCGAGAATGAACGCCAGGGAGGTGTCCTTGGTGAGCAAGATAATCTCGTTGGTCATCGGTGGCAGCACAATCTTGAAGGCCTGCGGGATCACGATGGTGACCATGGCTCGCCATGCTGGCATACCCAGGGAGCGAGCAGCTTCGGTCTGTCCTTTAGGAACAGCCTGCAAACCTGCACGCAGTGTTTCTGCAATATATGCCGAAGAGACCAGACCCAACGCGAACATCACGTTGACCGGCTGTGGCCAGTTAGTTCCGAATGCCTGAGGCAGACCAAAACCGAAGGCCAACAGCACCAGGATGGCCGGAATGCCGCGGAAGAACTCGATAAATGCCGTGGCAAACCACCGGTACGGTGCGAAAGACGCCATCTTCATCAATGCCAAAATCAAACCCAGAACGAGGCCGAAAGCAAAAGAGATTATGGTGTAGAAAATGGTGTTCTTTAGACCGATAAGGATCATGTCTGGGAACATTGGTCCCAATTGGTCGAAGGAGAAGAAGGCGTACGCCGTCTTATCCCAGTCCACGGCCGCGATGACGGCAACGATGGCGATGACAAAAATGCCTATTTGGATGGTCTTGCTCATGCGGGCGCGCTGACTCGTGGTCATTGCCATGCTGAATTACCTCTCATAAAGGGAGCGGGGGATAGGCCCAACACCGTTGGTTTGCGGCCTATGCCCCGCTCGCTTTGAAAACTGTTAGTGGCGGAGGGTTATTTCTCGCCGAACCACTTCACAGTTAATTCTTCCATGGTGCCTGCATCGGTCAGACGCTTCAAAGTGCCGTTGACAAGATCCAAGGTGTCGGACTTGTCTTTCGGAACCGCGATGCCTAGCTGCTCGCCGGTCTTGAAGTCGGCGACTACCTTGTAGCCTGGCTTGTCCTTGATGGTGTAGCCGAGCACCGACTGGTTACCCAGTAGTGCGTCAACCTGACCTGCAAGAAGTGCCTGAGTTTGGAGGCCCGCATCCTCGTAACCGATGGTGTCCTTCAGACCCTGTTCCTTGGCGTACTTCTCGCCGGTGGTTGCCTGCTGAACGCCGACCTTCTTGCCCTTGGCGGACTCGATGTCGGTGATTCCGGACCCGTCGGCGGCGATCAATACCAGATCGTCGTCCATGTAAGGGGTGGAGAAGTCCATCTTTGCCTTGCGCGCATCGGTGATGGAGACCGAGGAGATTGCCACGTCGCACTGGACGCTGAACAATCCCGATTCGATCGAGTCGAAGCTAGCATCGATAACATTTAGTTCGAGCTTGGCATCGGTGGCGATTTCTGCGGCGATGTCCATGTCGAAGCCGACGTTCTTGCCGTCCTTGACGAATTCGAAGGGCTCGTAAGGAATATCGGAGCAGACGGTGAACTTTCCGGCGTTGACCGGGAAGCCGGAAGCTGCCTCTTCGGAGGAGCTGTCGCTTCCGCCGGAGGAGCCGCATGCGGTCAGTGCTAGTAGTGCCACCGCGGAGACGGCGAGCGTGGAGACGAAGTTCTTCTTGATTCGACGCATAGGATCAGAACCTACTTTCGGTAATGCGAGTGGATCAGTGCGTAGGCACAATCATAACCACGGACACAGTAGACCGAGATTTCCATCACACAAGTCGGCTCAAGCGTAAGTATTACTTATGCTCAGAATCTCTGAAAAACACCATGCGCAAGACCCTATTCTGCCTGCAAAGCTTGACGCATCGGGCGCATTTTTGCCCATGATTCGGCGAGTTCTGCTTCTGGCACCGAGCCGGGAACAATGCCACACCCGGCGTAGAGCCGCATCATGTTCTCGGTTTCAAGCATGCCGCCACGCAAGGCAATGCCAAACTCTCCATCGCCACGGCTATCAACCCAACCCACCGGACCCGCGTAAGGTCCGCGGTCTAGACCCTCAAGTTCGCGCAGCAGTACTCCGGCCGGCTTGGTAGGGGTTCCGCACACCGCCGCCGTGGGATGGAAAATCTCCGCGACATCCAATGCGGAGGGCAACTGCCCCTCGGCGTCCGCGCGTAATTCGGCGCGCACATCGCTGGCCAGATGCCAGACATTGGGTAGCTGCAAGATGAAAGGTTCATCCGGGGACTGCATACCGTGCGAGATCGGGTTCAAAGATTCGGTGAGCGAATCTATGGCCAGCTGATGCTCGTGGCGCTGCTTGGGATCTTCGAAGAGCTGCGCGTGGGCATACCCGGTAGCGTCTGCCCCGGCGGTGGCACGGTCCAAGGTGCCAGCCAAGACTCGAGCCTCGGCAAGTCCGTTGGTGACACGAACCAGCATTTCAGGGGTCGCACCCACCAAGCCGTCTACGGCGTAGGTCCAGCAATTGCCGTACTGCTCGGTCAGCGTACGCAATACGGAGGCCAGATCAATCGGGGAGCTGCTGCGGGCCACAATGTCGCGGGCCAAAACCAGCTTGGAGATGCCACGATCTTCAAACTGCCCCAGTGCCTTGGTGACGGCTTCCAAGTAGGAGCCTGCGGTGAGCTGTCCGGTGGTTAGTTCAATTTCACCCGGAGCGCTGGCAGGAATGGCGGCCTGCGCCAGTTTGGCCTCGGCCAGCGCCAAGGCGTCGGCAAACTGCATCCCGGCAAGTTTTTCCGCCGTGCCGGTCACGGTAATCCAGGCGTGCTCGCCATCTTTGCCGAGTACTACTTCGGGGATCACCAAACGTGAGGCGAAGGAGCTAGTGAAAGAAAAAGCGAAGGAACCGAAAGCCACCAGTCCACTGCCTGGCCGCGCAATCGGGTCAGTGATCTGTGCCAGCTTGATGAGCTGCGCGAACCACGCTCGTGCCTGAGCGAAGCGCTCTTCACCTTGAGTATGGATTTGGGCGGCCACGCCGAATCCCACGAGGCCGTTTCCATTTCGTGTCCACACCATCGCGTGGTGTCTTAAAGAGTCGGAAATAAGTGACTGCGCGGCATCCTGGAATTTGAAGGTGACACTGGTCAAAGCCGGTGCCGGGGATTGGTGCGCGCTGGGGGTGAGAGCGGTCGAATCGGCAGACATGATAGGGCTAAGCCTACCGCGACGCACCCGCGTTGGTCAGCGCTAGGTGTTACTGCTCACCCATGTGAGATGTAGCGGGTTGGTGTCGCACACTATGGATCAACCGGTAAACTCAGGGACGAATACAGTTCTGGTGCTCCGCCGGTCATCAACGGCGGTTGCGGAGTGCCCGAAGACGCTCAGTGGTAAGCATCGGCTAGAGTGAAGTTTGCGTGCATTTGGCATGCAAGGAGTCTTCGTTCTTTGCGATGACCAACCCGATGAAAGATAAGTAAGCCGTAAAACAGTGACTGATTCCAAGAGCAACTGGACCGCAGCCGGCCACGAGGTGTCCGACTCGATTGAGCTGAATCCTGAAACCGCGGTACTCGCTGCGGCCATAAGTCTTCCGTCGGGCTTCGCGCTGATTGCCGAAGACCCGGAGTTTGGCCCTGCCATCTCCGTGGGTATGGCCAAAGTTGAGAAGCTACTGCGAGACGCGATAGCCAACTCCGACCCGCTAATTGATGCCACCAGCCGCCACCTCGTGGAGGCCGGCGGAAAACGCGTGCGCCCACTGCTGGTGCTGCTCACAGCCCTTTTGGGCGACGGCATCAACGACGACGTGATCAAGGCGGCCGCGGTGGTCGAGCTGACCCACCTGGCGACCCTTTACCACGATGACGTGATGGACTCCGCTCCGATGCGTCGCGGAGCACCCACCGCCCACGAGGTCTGGGGCAACTCCGTGGCGATCCTCGCCGGTGACCTGATCTTCGCCCGCGCTTCGGTCTTCGGATCCGAGCTTGGCCCCGAGGCCGTACGCTGGCAGTCGCGAACCTTCGAGCGCTTGTGCCTAGGCCAGCTGCACGAATCGATTGGCCCACGCGAGAACGACGATGCGATCACCCACCATATTCAGGTGATCAGCGATAAGACCGCCTCATTGCTGGCAACCTCCGGAGCCTTCGGCGCCAGGTTCGGTGGTAGCCCACAGTTTGTTGAGGTACTGCGCGAGTATGGCGAAAAGGTCGGCGTGGCTTTCCAGGTCGCCGACGACGTCATCGATATCGCTTCCGAGGAATCAGATTCGGGCAAAACCCCCGGAACCGATCTTCGTGAAGGAGTCCCAACCCTCCCGATCCTGCTGCTACGTCAGGCAGCCGAACACGGTGACGCCCAGGCGCAAGCCGCGGTCCAGCTGGTCGACGCGGATCTAACCACCGATGAAGCATTGGCTCAGGCGGTCACCGCCGTAGCCGCGCACCCGGCAACTCAGGAAGCCTGGAACGTAGCCCGCCGGTGGGCAGATGATGCAATTGAGATTCTTGCGCCGTTGCCCGAAGGAACTATCAAGCAAGCGCTGATTTCCTTCGCCGATGCGGTAGTTACCCGCGAGGCCTAAGTTTTAAACCCAAACGCTGCCTGTTCTTCTTTCGAAGAGCAGGCAGCGTTTGTTTAAGTATTATTTAGCGAACCACGTCGGCGTCGGTCAGCCGTGAGGGGTGCTCGGCGGAGAACAAGGCGCTACGAAGCTCCAGAGCCTTGCGTGCGCGGTCTTCCACCGATACCCGGTGGCGTAGCTGACGGTACAGCTCATCGTCCGCGTAGCGCGGAAAAACATGCTGGTGATAATGCCAGACATGCTGATTGCCTGCCGGCTCGTTGTGTTGCCTGGTACTGGTGCCCGCGGGATTCCACGCCAACTTCATCGCCAAGGCAACACGTTTGGTTTCCCACATGATGGCGGAACCCGTTTGCTCATCCAGATCATAGAGCGCCTCCAAATGGGCGGTGGGAATGATCATCACGTGACCGCCATAATTCCCGAAGCCATCACAAGCCATGATGGCGGCCACCAACGGCGTGCGATAAATCAGGTCGCTTGGCGCGCACAGATTATCTGGGCTAAAAGGCTGGTCGTTGAGCAACTCGCAAAACGGGCACTGATAGCCAGCAGGTTCGTGGGAGCTATGGAGCACTAGTCATCCAGTTCAGCTGCTAGTTCTTCAAAGACCCAGCTGAACATGTCAAAGGTAAATTCGCTGAAGGTACCTTCTTCGCTGGTCCACGTTCCCTTCGAGTTATTGCGGCGGTAAACGATTGGATCTGGCACCGAAAGCTGGGAAGTTTTGAATCCCCACACGTATTTTTCTTCTTCGTCTTCTAAGAAGAGTAGGTATTCCCCGTCAACTTCTAGTTCTTCGGGATCAAAGAAGAAATGGTAGGCCTCGGTGAAGTCTTCGTTGTTACCTAACGCGAGGTAGAACTCTTCGAGGACAAACGGGATCGAAACGCCGGACTGGGCTAGGCCCTCGGCCAGCTCCTCGGCATTCAACCCGTCAGCTTCATTCCACTTGTCCTCAAGGTATTTCGGGACGAGGGAACGGAACTTCTCAAGAAACATGTCAGCCATGTCTTTATCCTATCGAGAATTAGCCCAGTTCAAGTGCGCTCAACGCGATCCACAGCTGGACCCGATCACTGGTGATGTTCGGATCGTATCCGGATAGTTCGGCGATTTGTTGCAAGCGGTAGCGCACTGTATTGCGGTGTAACCCTAGTGATTCGGCGACTGCGCCGACCGAACCATCACGATTTAGGTACTCGCGCAGCGTTTGTTCTAGATCCGAATCGTGAGTTGCATCAAATTTTCTGATGGGCCCTAGGGCCTCTTCGGCGAGGTCTTGGAGTGGCACATCACGTGCGGCAAGCAATAGCGAAGTCAATGACAACTTATTTGGAACATTGACGCGATCACCATGACTCAGTGCTTCCAGCGCCTCAAAATAGCTCCAGCGGATGCCGGTGGTGTTTGGGTAGCGTCCGCCATAACCCACCCGAGCGGTGATCCCGGCGTCACTGAGGTACGCATCCAAGCGAGCCACCGACGCCTGGAGCTGATTGTGCGCCACAATAATCGCTAAGCGATCCTCCACGATCACCGAGACCTGCGAGCTGAGCTCGGCCGGTAGTGGCAAGGCATGCAAGCGTTCTGGTTGAGTGGCGGCCTGGATGAGGATTACCGCGTGCTCACGTTTCGGGGTCAGCCCCAGTGCACCGACACGGACCGCCGCGTCCGCTCCGGTGAGTGTGCCCGCCGCGAGATCCGCCAAGACCTGCCCATTGGACTGGCGTTCAGAGGAGAGTAACCGGGCGTTGTTGGCCACTTCCAAACCGATCAATGACTGTGCGTATTCGATAAGCGGGTCTGCGGCATAGGGCTTGGCTAGGTGCAAGACACATTTATCGCGGATGCCAGTGGCTACCGGCAGACTATTCCAATCGCGCTCTGGATCGAAGTCACCGCTGATGCATTCGCCAAATAGGGTCAGTGCAACATCGGTGTTGAGGATTCGCGCGAGTTCACTAAGCATCGTTTGGAGATCTGAGGAGAGCAGCGCCCGCGTCAGTTTCTGGTGCGAACGTAGCAGGCGTTCGAGCCGTTTGAGGTGGTCGGCATTCAGTGCCTCGGCGATGACTCGGGTGATCGCAGCAAAAGGAATTTGGTAGGGTACCTCAAAGACGGGCAACCCAACTTCGTTTGCTGTCTGTAAGATTGTCGCTGGAACATTTTTATGTCCCAGTCCGGTGCCGAATCCCAAAGCCACCACATCGTTCTCCGCAAGTGTTCTCACGAACTCGCGTTGACTTGCGGTTGTTTTTTGCCGGACCCCCGTGGTGAGGACAATTTCACGGCCTGTGAGAAAGTCCGCCGGGTTGAGAAGTTCGGTAACCGCGCCCCAGGTGATTGCGGTGTTATTGGCTGTGGAATGATCGTTCAGCGGACGTAAGTCCAGCTCGTCAATAGCCAATAGGGCGCGTAAAGTGATTGCCATAAGGCAATTCTAGAGTGCTCGGTAAAGTTCCCGAAAAACTAACTTGTTCAGATACTGGACATTGTTATCAAAAAATTGCCCATAATGTGAACTATTTAGGCTAGTTTAGTGCCATGAGCACTCCATCTTTGAAAAAGGGCGCTCCACTCGCTGAAGGCAAGCGCGAGACATTCTCGTCACGCAAGCTTTTTATCCTCTCGGCGATTGGTTCAGCCGTTGGTCTGGGAAACATCTGGCGTTTCCCCTATGTCGCCTACGAAAACGGCGGCGGCGCATTCCTAATCCCATACCTAGTTGCAATTCTTTGTGCGGGTATTCCACTGCTATTTTTGGACTACTCGATCGGCCACCGCTACCGCGGCTCAGCTCCGCTGGCGTACCGCCGCGCTAACCGCAAAGCAGAAGTGCTTGGTTGGTGGCAGGTTCTCATCTGCTTCGTGATCGCGATCTACTACGCGGCAATTATCGCGTGGGCTGCTATGTACTGCTGGTTCTCCATCACGAAGGCTTGGGGCGACGATGCCGCGACCTTCTTCATGGAAGATTTCTTGCAGGTTGCCCCAGAGGCCGGTGTCTCCTTGGATATCGTCGGTGGCGTCTTCGGACCGATGCTTGGCGTATGGCTCGTTGCGATCATCATCATGGTGGCCGGGGTCAACAAGGGCATCTCGCGTGCCAACGGTATCTTCATGCCGTTGCTAATCGTGATGTTCCTGATCCTCGTAGTTCAGTCGGTCTTCCTGCCTGGCGCAATTGACGGTCTGAACGCATTCTTCACCCCGAACTTCGAAGCATTGGCGAACCCTGGCGTCTGGGCTGCGGCCTTTGGTCACATCTTCTTCTCGCTGTCCGTAGCCTTCGGCATCATGGTCACTTACTCCTCCTACATGAAGCGCAAGAGTGACCTGACCGGTTCGGGTTACGTTGTAGCTTTCGCTAACTCCAGCTTCGAATTGCTTGCAGGTATCGGTGTCTTCGCAGCTCTTGGCTTCATGGCATACAACGCGAACTCCGCGGTTGGCGATGTTGCCACCAGTGGTATCGGACTAGCGTTTATCGCCTTCCCAACCATCGTCTCGGCCGCACCATTTGGTTCGGTCATCGGTGTGCTGTTCTTCGGCTCCCTGGTCTTCGCGGGGTTGACCTCGTTGATCTCGATCCTTGAGGTGATCGTTGCCGCGTTCCAGGACAAGCTGGGCTGGAACCGCAAGTCCGCCACTTTGGTGGTTACCCTTCCGGTGGCGTTTATCTCGATGGTTCTCTTCCCGACAACCACGGGTCTCTATCTGCTGGACACCATGGACGCGTTCGTGAACCAGTTCGGCATCCTTGCCTGTGCATTGGTTATCGTGATTGTCTTCGGTGCAGGTCTTGGCATGCTGCCACGTTTGGCTAAGCACCTGAACCGTCACAGCTCGATCAAGTTGGGTACCGGCTGGATGGTTCTGGTTGGCGGTGTGGGCCCGGCCGCGCTGGGTTACATGCTGATCAATGAAGTCCAGACTAAAATCTCCGAGTCTTACTCGGGCTACCCGGTCTGGTTCAACGGAGTCTTTGGTTGGGGCATGGCTGGTGCGCTGATTGTTGGTGCTGTATTGATGTCCTTCATCCCATGGAGCAAGAAGTCTAAGCTGAATGATCCTGAATTTGAGGAACACCAGCAAAAAGTCGAGGCAGAAGAGTTGCCTGACCCAGTTGGAAAGGAGTACTAGCCATGAGTGGAATCGCAATTACCTTCATGATCATCTCCATGCTGACCATTTGGGGCGGCTTGGCGCTAAGTCTGTGGAATCTATCCCGTCATCCTGAGAAACAGGACGATGATGTAGAGCTCGCCCCAACGGGTAACGAGTAACCACAAAGTCATCTGGTCTCCACCCCGCAAATCCTAGATTTGTGGGGTGGAGACCTTTCTTGTGCAAGTGCACTATGAAGATAGTTCATTTTTGTGCCGGTATTGGTAGATCGATACGAATCCCGGCCATAGTGTTCTATTTAGAGTCATACCGGCCGAAACAGAGCCGGTTATTTTTTTGAAAGGAATCACGGTGGACGTTACTTACCGCATTGAGCAGAAGCGCCAGATCAATGGCGCCTTCCCAGGTCCAAAGTCCCAGGCACTGGCCGCCCGCCGTGCCAAGGCAGTCGCAGCCGGCGTTGCCTCTAGCCTGCCGGTCTACGCAGCCGATGTAGACGGTGGAATCATCGTTGACGTGGACGGAAATCAGCTCATCGACCTCGGCTCGGGTATCGCGGTTACCACCGTCGGTGCGTCGAACCCAGCGGTAGCCAAGGCAGTTGCCGAGCAGGCAGCTCGATTCACCCACACTTGCTTCATGGTGGCACCGTACGAGAACTACATCGAGTTGGCCGAGAAGCTAGCGACGATCACTCCGGGCCACTTTGAAAAGCGCGCAGTATTCTTCAACTCCGGCGCCGAAGCCGTTGAAAACGCGATCAAGGTCGCTCGCGTAGCCACCGGACGCCAGGCAGTGGTGGCTTTTGACCACGCCTATCACGGCCGAACGAACCTCACCATGGGTCTGACTGCCAAGGCAGCCCCTTACAAGCGTGGATTCGGCCCACTGGCTCCAGAGATCTACCGGATGCCAATGAGCTACCCATACCGCGAAGAAAACCCAAACATCTCAGGTAAAGAGGCCGCAGAGCGCGCAATCTTGGCCATGGAGAAGCAGATCGGCGGAGATCAGATCGCCGCGATCATCATCGAACCAATCCAGGGCGAGGGTGGCTTCATCGTTCCCGCCACTGGCTTCCTGCCACGCGTGGCAGAGTGGGCCAAGGAAAACGGTATCGTGTTCATCGCTGACGAAGTCCAGGCAGGCTTCGCCCGCTCGGGCGCATGGTTCGCCTCGGACATCGAAGGTATCGAACCAGATCTGGTAACCGTGGCAAAGGGCATCGCTGGCGGTATGCCACTATCTGGCCTGATCGGTCGCGCCGAACTATTGGACTCGGTCCATGGTGGCGGACTGGGCGGCACCTACGGTGGCAACCCGGTGGCCGTGGCTGCAGCGCTAGAGAGCATCAAGTTCATGGAAGAGCAGGATCTGGCCGGGCGTGCCCGCCAGATCGAAGAGCAGTTCTTCACTCGCTTTGGTGCAATCCAGAAGGAAGTCTCCGCACTAGGTGACATCCGTGGACGTGGCGCAATGGTTGCCATTGAATTCGTCAAGGCCGGTGGCAAGGAACCAGACGCCGCACTGACCAAGAAGATCGCAGAGGAATGTCTCGCAGAAGGCGTTCTGATCCTCACCTGCGGTACCTACGGCAACGTAGTGCGCCTGCTCCCACCATTGGTGATCAGTGACGAGCTGCTCGGCGAAGCCTTTGACGTTCTCGAAGCGGCAATCCGCAAGCACGCTTAGTTCGTAAATAAATAACACTGGGGCTGGTTCATCAATGAACCAGCCCCAGTGTTATTTAAGGAATCTGTTGATCAGCTGACTTTTTTGGGTTCGGGCCCCGGGCCAACGCGCGGGGTTCGAACCATATCCAAAACAATGAGTATTACCGCCACCCAGACCAGCGCGAAGCCTATCCAACGTTCTGCCGGCATCGACTCGCTGAAGACCAGTAGGCCGAGGAAGAACTGCATAATCGGTGCCAAGAACTGCAAGGAACCCAAGGTACTTAGCGGAAGACGCCGGGCCGCCCCACCAAAGAGCAATAGCGGTACCGCCGTGATAATGCCACTGACTGCAAGCAAGGCAAAGGTTGGCACGTTGACGGAGGTAAACACCGAGGTGCCGTGGAGCATCGTCCAGCCCAAGAAAATGAGCGATAGCGGGGTCAGCAGTAGCGTTTCCATGGTGAGCGCACCCAAAGCGGTTCCACTTTTGCCGACCTGATTTTTGACCAGTCCATAAAATCCAAAGGAAAAAGCCAAGCCCAAGGAGATCCAGGGGACCCGGCCCAAGCCGACCGTCAACACGATGACTGCCAGTGCGGCAACGGCCAAGGAGAGCCACTGCAGGCGACTGAGCTTTTCCTTCAAGACGATCACGCCCAGGACAATCGCGACGATGGGGTTGATGAAGTACCCTAACGAAGCCTCTAAAACGTGGCCGGTGAGTACCGCAAAGGCGTACAGCGTCCAGTTCACTGCAATCAAAACGCTGGCAAGGCCGAGCCGGCCCACCGTTTTGCCGTCCTTGAACATGCTGATGAACAAGCGAATCTGTTTGGTGACTAGCAACAACAAAAAACAGAAGATCAACGAGAAAACGACCCGCACAGCAACAAATTCAAAGGCTGAGATCTGCGGTAAAAACAGGAAGTACAGGGGGAGTAGCCCCCAAATGAGGTACGCTGCGGTGCCTTGGATCAGGCCCAAGGAATGTTCGGAGCGAACTGGTTTATTGCTGCCGGAACTCATTAGTTATTCGTGTCTACTTCCGCCATGTCATGAAGGGTTCACGCGATCCGCGCACCCGCGCTTTATGTGTTGATCGTATGTCCCCTAGTGCCTCACCGTCACACTAGGTGATAGTAGTCACCTTAGGGCCCGCACAACGACTTATCGGGGAACAATCCCTTCGGGCCGGTCGTTCAAATACACTAAAGGTATCGGGATTACGGACACGGGGAGTGGACCTAAGTGCATAAACATAACAATGGTTTTAAGACTGCGCTATTGCTCGGCGGCATGTTCGCCCTGCTGCTTGCGCTTGGCTCGCTCATTTCTGTCGGCAGCGGCAATAGTTCCTTTATCTGGATCTTTGCGCTGATTGGTCTGGGCACCACTGCCTACGGCTATTGGAACAGCGATAAGATCGCGTTGCGCTCTATGCAGGCCTACCCGGTCACCGAGGCAGACCAGCCAGGCATGTACCGTATCGTTCGCGAGCTGTCGATTAACGCTCAACAGCCGATGCCGCGCCTCTATGTATCGCCAACTACCTCACCCAATGCCTTTGCCACCGGACGTAACCCGGAAAACGCCGCGGTCTGCTGCACGGAGGGGATCTTGCAGCTGCTCGATGAGCGGGAGCTACGCGGGGTTCTAGGCCACGAACTCATGCACGTCTATAACCGTGACATCCTTACCTCTTCGGTGGCCGCCGCGGTGGCCGGCGTCATTACTTCTGTCGCACAGTTCATGCTGTTCTTCGGCGGACGCGATAACCGCAACGTTAATCCCATCGCGTTGATTGCGATGTCCTTGCTGGCCCCGCTGGCTGCCTCGATGATTCAAATGGCAGTCAGCCGTACCCGCGAGTTCGACGCGGACGAGGACGGTGCCAAGCTCACCGGTGACCCGCTGGCGCTCGCCAGTGCGCTGCGCCGCTTGGAGTCGGGAATCAGCGCCGCCCCGCTGGCACCTCAGGATCAGAAGCTGGTCAACAGCTCACACCTGATGATCGCTAACCCATTCGGTTCGCGCCTGAAGCAGATGTTCTCCACACACCCATCGATGGATGACCGGGTGGCGCGGCTCGAAGCGATGTCACGCGGCCAGTAACTGCTTGTGAAACACGAAAGAGCGTCGTTGCCAATAATGGCAACGACGCTCTTTGCACGTGAGGCTCAGTAGCCCTACGCGGTGCGTGTTTAGCGGAAGTTCACAAACTGTAAGTCTGCTTCGTCGAAGCCGCGCAGCAGGGTCATCGTGGCCTGCAGGTCGTCGCGGGACTTTGAAGATACGCGCAGCTCATCACCCTGAATGGTGGACTTAACTCCCTTAGGAGCCTCATCGCGAATGAGCTTGTTGATCTTCTTGGCAACATCCTGAGCAATACCTTCAACGATGGATGCTTCGATGCGGTATTCCTTGCCTGAAGCGTAAGGCTCGCCGGCATCTAAGGACTTCAGGGAGATGTTGCGCTTGACCAGCTTGGACTGGAAGACGTCCAGTACAGCCTTGACGCGCTCTTCAGAGTTCGCCTTCATCAGGATCTTCTCGCCGCTGAAATCAACTTCTGCGCCGATGCCCTTGAAGTCGTATCGCTGGACGATTTCCTTCTGAGCCTGGTTCATTGCGTTGGCGACTTCTTGACTGTCTACCTTGCTGACAACATCAAATGTGGAATCGCTAGCCATGTGATTTCTCCTTGGTGTTCTACGGGTCCAATTCGCTTCATAGCCTACCGGTTTAGCGGCGAGAATTTCGGCTGTGATCAGGCTTACATCAAAAATGCACCTCTCGATTTCACAAGCTACAAAAACTCCTGTAGAGTTATTTCTCGTTCCGACGTGAACAAACATGGCAGATTACCCGAGTGGCCAAAGGGGGCTGACTGTAAATCAGCTGGCAACGCCTTCACTGGTTCGAATCCAGTATCTGCCACAGATAACTCCCAGATCGAAAGATCTGGGAGTTTTTTGCATCCCGGAGAACATTGCTTAAAAGTCGCGATTTTCGGGCTTTTCTACTGCGTCCAATGTCTCCAAGATACGTACTTGCGGATAAATTCGGATACCGTGTAGGCATGGCAACTAAAAATGTGAGCGAAGCAGAATTCGCCCAGCTGATTGCAGACAATGACATTGTGCTCGTTGATTTCTGGGCAGCGTGGTGCGGTCCTTGCCGTCAGTTCGCCCCGGTTTATGAGCAGACTTCGGAAAAATTCCAGGATGTCGTGTTCGCCAAGGTTGATACCGAAGCGGAGCAGGGTTTGGCGCGAGCAGCGAACGTAACCTCGATTCCTACCGTGATGGCGTTCCGTGAAAAGGTCCTCGTCTTCTCGCAGCCAGGTGTTTTGAACCAGGCTCAGCTTGAAGATCTAGTCACCGCCGTGAAAGGCATCGATATGTCTGAGGTACACGCACAAATCGCCGAGGAAGCTGCACAGGCGGAGTAATCCACTAAGCACTACTAATAGCTTCGGGCTGCTAACGACCTCGGTGATCTAATGGGGCGTAGCGTGGCCCGAAGCTTTGTTTTTTCTGTCCCGAAAGCTGTAGTAGCCGGATCACTCGTTGTCGATGATCCGAAAAGGGTCGAAGAAGTTCAAGCATCTTCAGATCATCAACCCGGCGCCCAATGAGTACTTGGCCAACAAAACCAGCTAGATGGTAATCGCCAACGGAAATATGGTCGGGTGAGCCATGGGAACGTTGCAACGTTTCGGCCACAGTCCACGGACCGACGCCCGGTAAAGATAGCAGCGCTGACTCAATCGTTCCCGCACCTGTTGTATGAGGCTTTTGTGCTTTCAGATTTTTGCCAGCCCACCATTCTAAACGGCTCGCCGCCACCGCAAGTCGGCCTAGGGTTTGCGCGCGTTGCTGTTCGACTCGGGCGGTCTGCCAATCCCACCTTTTGAGTTTTGCAAGTTCTTCGGGACGCGGAAAAAGCATGAGCCCCTGCGGTGCCGGCCCCGGAGCCGGACGTCCCTGGTGGCGGATCAACCAACGCCAGGCATAGTTCGCTTCGATGCCGGTGACTCGTTGTTCGAGGATGGCCCCGGCGGCGTGCTCAAAAATTCTATTGGTTCGCGGTAGCGCCAGATCGCGGTGTAGTACACGTTGACGCTGGACTAGCTCGGGTAAGCAAGAGAAAAATTCCGGCTCATCAAAGCCTGACCAATCATCGGCTGCACCTAAGAGATCCGGTGCATGCTTGATGGCCCAAGGAGCTCCAGCGCCCCACGCCTCAAATTGTGCGGCGGCGTTTAATGAGGGTTTAGTGATGTGTAAGGTGGCATCGCCGTGCTCGGTGGCGAAGGCCAGCCAGGCTTCGGTTTCGGCTAACCGAATCGTCGGGTCGCTCAGACCGCGCCGGAGATTCCCTAACGACTTCTGCAGACTTACCGGACGCTGTGGATCGTAAGATCCGGTTATTGCATCGAAGTGCATACGCCCTGAAACCTTCCGCTCAGTAACATTTCCCATACTTTCACGCTATTGCATGACGCAAAGCTACGTACCGCCACGACATGTGTGACAAGCGCCGGTAAAGTTCTTGACATGAAGTATGCGTCTACAGTTCTAGATCTGATTGGCAACACGCCACTCGTCAAACTCAATCGGGTGACCGACGGTATCAAAGCCACCGTGCTGGTCAAGCTGGAATACCTGAACCCGGGTGGTTCTATCAAGGATCGCATTTCCTTGAAGATGGTTGAGCGTGCCGAGCAAAGCGGCGAACTGAAGCCCGGCGGAACTATCGTCGAACCAACCAGTGGCAACACCGGTGTGGGGTTGGCAATGGTCGGACAGCTCAAGGGATACAAAACAATTTTTGTCACCCCCGACAAGGTGGGCGAAGAAAAACGCGATGTATTGCGAGCCTACGGTGCCGAGGTAGTGGTGACGCCTACGGCGGTCGCTCCAGAATCTGAAGAATCCTATTACGGCGTCTCGGACCGACTGGTCCGCGAGATCGACGGCGCATACAAGCCAGACCAGTTTTCGAATCCGGCAGCTCCAGATAGCCACTTCGAATCAACCGGCCCAGAAATCTGGAATGATACCGATGGCAAACTCACCCACGTAGTCATTGGCGCCGGCACCGGAGGCACGATCACCGGAACCGGCCGTTACCTGAAGCAAATATCTGCTGACCGAGCCAGCGGCCCGGTCAAGGTGATAGCCGCAGACCCAGATGGTTCGGTGTACTCCGGTGGTACCGGACGCCCATACTTTGTCGAAGGTGTCGGCGAGGATATGTGGCCAGGCAACTACGATCCGGCGGTGCCCGATGTGGTGGAGCCAGTCAACGACGCAGAATCCTTCGCGATGACGCGCCGTCTGGCCAAAGAAGAAGGACTGCTCCTTGGCGGCTCGTCGGGCATGGCGATCGTCGCGGCGCTGCGTGTGGCTCAACACCTGAGCGAAGACGACGTCGTGGTGGTCATTGCCCCCGACGGCGGACGCGGCTACCTAGCAAAGATCTTCAATGACTCATGGATGCTTGCCCAAGGCTTCACCGGAGAAGAAAATACGCAGCTGGCACAGATTGCTCGTGCGTTGGCCACTCAGCCGCAGCCAACGGTCAGCGCAGAAACTACTCTGGCGCAAGCGGCAAAACTGCTGCGCGAGTCCGGAGCCGAAGCACTAGTGGTTGGCACCGCGCAGTTACCTGCACGCATCGGAGAGATCCGCGCGGTGATCGGTGCAGCCACGCTCACCGACGCCCTGTTGGCCGGCGCCGAAGCGTCCAGCACCTTAGCTGAGCTCGAACAGCTTCCCATCCCACTACTGGGCGTCGGCGAAAGCCTAGAACGTGCCCAAGAACTACTTGCCACGCACCCGGCGGTCTTGTTGACCGACGGTGGCGAAATTCAGGCCGCGCTGAGCGCGTCGGACCTGCTGGCCTACGT
Organism: Arthrobacter sp. MYb213; assembly: GCF_002979915.1. Classification (GTDB taxonomy): domain Bacteria; phylum Actinomycetota; class Actinomycetes; order Actinomycetales; family Micrococcaceae; genus Glutamicibacter. Next base: position 348,931 of record NZ_PCQA01000002.1, on the reverse strand, counting down.
AACCCGCTAAACATTGACTCAACAGGACAGGAACGTCATGACCGAAAACATTCAGGGATCAAACACTCGTTTCGTACACGCCGGACAGGAATTTGAACCGCACACCGGCGCCGTCGTCCCACCAGTACACTTCTCCACCACGTATGCGCAGGAAGCCATTGGCAAGCTGCGCAACGGCTACGAATACGGCCGCGGAACCAACCCGACCCGTGACTCGCTGCAGGCTCAGCTCGCCGGTGCCGAACTTGGCAAGCACGCTTTTTCCTTCAGCTCCGGTCTGGCCGCCGAAGATTCACTGATCCGTGCAATCCTGCGCCCAGGCGATCACATCGTCTTGGGCAACGACGCCTACGGTGGATCCTTCCGACTCATTGACCGCGTCCTTGGTGCGTGGGGCATCGGCAACACCCCGGTAGACATGTCCAATGAGCAGGCATTAACCGCCGCCATTGAAAAGAACAAGGCCAAGTTGGTTTGGGTTGAGACACCATCTAACCCAATGATGACCATCACCGACATTGCGAAGGTCGCACAGATCGCTCACGCTGCCGGCGCGTTGCTGGTCGTTGACAACACCTTCGCCAGCCCGTTCCTGCAGCAGCCGCTGACCTTGGGTGCAGATATCGTGGTGCACTCCACGACCAAGTACATTGGTGGGCACTCGGACGTTGTGGGTGGAGCGGTCATCGTGAAGGATGATGAGCTGGCCGAGAAGATCGGGTTCATTCAATTTGCCGTAGGTGCCGTCTCTGGCCCGATGGATGCCTTCTTGACCACTCGTGGTCTGAAGACTCTGGGTGTTCGCATGCGCGCGCACAACGAAAACGCTGAAAAGGTGGCTCACTGGCTACGCGAACGCAAGGAAGTAGAGCGCGTGCTCTACCCAGGCTTCGAAGATCACCCGGGTCACGACATTGCCAAGAAGCAGATGAGCGGCTTTGGTGGCATGGTCTCCGTACAGTTCTCCGGTGGCGAGGCTGCTGCGCGTAAGATCGCCGAAAGCACCAAGCTGTTCACCCTGGCAGAATCCCTGGGCGGCATTGAATCGCTGATGAACTACCCATCGGAGATGACCCACGCCTCGGTCAAGGGCACCGAGCTGGCAGTTCCGGTAAACCTACTTCGTTTGTCGGTAGGTATCGAAGATGTTGCGGATCTGATCGATGATTTGGATCGTGCCTTCGGCGCGTTGTAAGCCTTAAACACTGCGGGGCTCGTGAACCATCTGGTTCACGAGCCCCGCAGTGGTTAACGCCGGTGTTATTTTTTACTAGCTTTCGGCGAGGTGAGCTTGAAGTATTTGATACTTGCCGGGGTCCACATCAACAACACCGCGAGAAGCACCACCGCGGCGAGGATTGAGTAACGGCCCATGCGCAACAAGGTGGGTAGGGCCGCGATGAGGCCAATCCAGGTCAGCTGCGCGCGTGCCGAGCGTTCACCCTTCCACAGCCGTACGGCTAAGAAACAGATCGCTATTCCGGCCACGGCCAAGAGCACTACCAGCGCCAGCGGACCAAGATCTAGCGGGTGAACTTCGAAGACATCGAAGGCTAGATTCGCGGCGAAGCCTAAAAAGAGCACCCCGGCCAAGATCCAAACGAACCGGGAAATGCGCAAGGCGCCGGGTGCTGGCAGGGTGTTTGGCGGGGGAGTTACGGGCTTTTTCACGTCTCCCAGCCTAGCGCCAAGAGCTAGTTTTACGGCCCACTTTGCAAGCGGTGCCCGAACTCACACAACTCTCACGCTGACAAATGAGCCTACTTGTCGATAGTATTAGGTGTTCGCGAACATCAGGGTTTCCTTGCATCTAGCCCAATTTTTGAGGCAAGAGCCTTCTCGTGTTGTATTTCTTCCGCCAAGTGTGTGCGCGGTTTTTATGTCATAGGGGAGCGCTTGATGAGCGTGAGTAGTTTTCTTACTGTGTAGCCTATGCGTCGTTCTTAAATTGGGGACGGGTAGGCCTTCCCCAAACGAATGAGGTAATTCTTCGTGTCATCAGACATGCCCGTAAACACCAATGACGAAAAGACCACCGAAGAGCCGACCGTGCTTTTCAGCGAACTTGGTCTTGACGCCCGAGTGCTTGCAGCACTAGCCGACCTAGGCTACGAGAAGCCATCGCCAATCCAGGCAGCCACCATCCCACTGCTTCTTGAAGGCCGTGACGTAGTTGGTCTGGCACAGACCGGTACCGGTAAGACCGCAGCCTTCGCGCTGCCGGCACTGTCCCGCATGGCTGAGCTTGCAGACCTTAACGGTCCAGCTCGCACCCCACAGATCCTGGTTCTAGCTCCAACTCGCGAGCTGGCTCTTCAGGTTGCTGAGGCTTTCACTTCTTACGCCAAGTACCTGAGCGACTTCACCGTCCTTCCGGTATACGGTGGCTCGCCATACGGACCACAGCTCAACGGACTGCGCCGCGGCGCACAGGTTGTTGTCGGTACCCCAGGCCGCGTCATCGACCACATCAACAAGGGTTCCTTGGACCTGTCCAACCTTCAGTACGTAGTACTGGATGAGGCTGACGAAATGCTTCGCATGGGCTTCGCCGAAGAGGTCGACAAGATCTTGGAGTCGACTCCAAAGGACAAGCAGGTTGCACTGTTCTCCGCAACCATGCCACGTACCATTCGTCGCATCGCTGCCGAATACCTGCGTAACCCACAGGAAGTTTCGGTCAAGTCGAACACCTCGACCGGCACCAACATCACCCAGCGTTACCTGCAGGTTATGGGAGCTCACAAGCTCGATGCCATGACTCGTATCCTGGAATCCGAGCCTTTTGAAGGCGTTATCGCCTTCGTTCGTACCAAGATGGCTACCGAAGATCTTGCCGACAAGCTGAAGGCTCGGGGCTTCACCGCCGCAGCCATCAACGGTGACATCCCACAGCAGCAGCGTGAGCGCACCGTCGAGAACCTGCGTTCGGGCAAGATCGATATCTTGGTCGCAACCGACGTGGCTGCTCGTGGCCTTGACGTGGAACGCATCTCCCACGTCATCAACTACGACATCCCACACGACACCGAGTCCTACGTGCACCGCATTGGCCGTACCGGCCGTGCAGGCCGCACCGGCGACGCGATCCTCTTCATGACCCCACGCGAGAAGTACCTACTGCGTGCGATTGAAAAGGCTACCCGCCAGCCAGTGACTCAGATGCAGCTTCCTTCCCTGGACACGGTCAATGACCGTCGTATCCAGCGTTTCACCGATCGCATCGATCAGACCATCAGTGGTCAGGATCTGAGCACCTTCCGTGAAATCGTGGAGCGTTTTGCTGCAGAGCACGAGGACCTAGATCAGCTTGAAATCGCTGCTGCATTGGCACTGATGGCTCAGGGTGGTCGCCCACTACTGATGACCGAGCCAGTGATCCCACCTTCGAAGAAGGCTCGTATGGACCGCGAAGGCGGACGTGGCGAGCGTGAAGGTGGACGCGGCGAGCGTGCACCACGTGGTCGTAAGACTGCAGCCGAGGGCAACGCAATGTACCGTTTGGCCGTGGGTCGTCAGAACCGCGTTCAGCCGGGCTCCATCGTTGGCGCACTTGCTAACGAAGGCGGCTTCAACTCCTCCGAAATCGGTGGCATTGATATCCGTTCGGATCACACCCTGGTTGAGTTGCCAGCAGAGCTGACCAAGGACCAGTGGCGTGCACTGTCTAACACCCGCATTGGTGGCGAAGCCATCAACCTGGAGCTAGACAACGGTCGCAGCCCAGCTGAAGATTCGGACCGCGGTGGCTACGGCGACCGTAAGCGTTCCGGTGGCTTCGGTGGCGGACGCGGCGGTGGACGTGGCGGCTTCGGCGGTGGCGGCGGACGCGGCGGCTTCGGTGGCGGACGCGGCGGTGGCGAAAAGCGCTTCGGTGGCGGAAACCGTAGTGGCGGACGTCGCGACTACTAAGTCTTAAAACCTAAGAGCACTCCCTTGGATCGTGAAAACGGTATGGGGGAGTGCTTTTTTGTGCCTTAAACCGCGACATAGCCAATGACAGGAAAGTCCGCGCTGAGCCTCCCAACTCAGCCCGGATGAACTCTGAGCCGACTCTCCTCGTTCCAACGCGTGCAGAGGCCACACGTAGCGTCTAACAACGTGTCGGTAAGGGACCCACCGCGGCCGTTGGATAGAGCGGTGATGTCGTCACAAGTCTGATTCAGGGAAGGCATGGTGGTGGAACAGTGCCAGATGCCCACGGAGAAGATAGAGAATCTAGATTCTCTGAGAACTATTCACGCTGCCACCGATATCCATACGGAAGAATCGGCGGGGTGACGTCGCGTACTACTCCCGTTGCTGGTGGTGCCAAGGACTGGTAAATTGCGCCGTCTCCGGGATTGATTCGCATCGAGTGTGGCTGTTCGTGAACCACAATCTCAAACCATCCCGGTTGTTCCTTGGCTAAATTGCACCATTGGCATCTGCCGTCGGCATTTTTTACATTTGTCGGACCACCAAGGTAATGCTGCATCACGTGGTCAACGTTTTCTATGATTCCATCGCAATAAGGAGTCCGGCAATGAACATCTCGGATCTTGATGAATTCCTTCATTGCCGGCGGGAACTCGCGTGCTTTGGAAGCCATGGCAATCAAATCTTGATTTCCAGGGGCGGTATATAACCGCTGGATTTCAGGGAAGGTGAAGATTCGTAACGCCAGATCGTCGTGCTCAGGATACTCATGGAAGTAATCGTTGACCCGTACCTGCGCTCCCGCCACTAGTTCGCGTGCATATTGGGAAGGAATGATCCCGTATCCCGGTAGATTAGCCGGCTCGCGATCACCCATGAGCAAACTTTTATCCGTCATGATCAGTTTAATATCAACGAACAACGGAAGTTTGGGCGGGAAACCCTCAATCTGACTGCAAATCAACATGTCAGCCATCAACTGGTCTTTTGTACGAGGGTCTCCGCTACGACGTAATTCGTTGACTCGCTGCTCGATGGACTTCCACAAGGCAGTGCCTTCTGCGAGCGGGAGCTTGGCGCTGAGCATGACACAATTTTCGCTCTTGCGAAATCGTGAGTAACGCTTCGAGGCTTCATCTTCTGCCTGAAAAGCCTTCGTGGTGCTTTCAAAACGTTCGGTGAACTTGCGCACCGTGTCGCCGATTGCCTTGACGCCTAGCCCTTCAAACATCTCAGGATGTGTCCGAAACAGCTGGTCGAACTCCCTACGATGTTCAGCATTAACTTCTTGCAAAGGGGAGGTAGCGGCGAATATCTGTCGCTCCGAGAGATCGCCGAGATCAAGAGCTAGTAAAAGATTCGGCATATCTTCTACCAGTATCCGACAAGATTTCATGTAGCTTCGAGCACCAGTCGGTGGCTGACGACGGCACATTGCCACAGCAGAAGCAGCACCACGTTCGCTTTCGTCTATGAAGACGCCACGTTCCTCATGGTCGCGAACGACTTCTTTTTCGAAAAGGTAAGCCATCCTTATCTGAGCTGCACAGAAACTAGCTTTGGTGCGTTCCAGCTCATTAAGTGCAGCGGAGTAAGCGGATCTGCCGCCATGGGCAACGATCTGGCTCAGGTTGTCATTAAGTTTTCCCACCAAGGCTTCACAACCTTCATGAAGTCCATTGTCTGGAGGCCACTTCGGAGCCTCGTTTTCGAAGTTATTGCGATCGTCGCATCCGTCTTCGTACATAACTCCATTTTATAGCGTGAGACAGACGTTTTAGAGGTAAATTTTCGACCTGTGGATTACTAGAATTCGAAAGTTTTACCGGTTCTGGCCCTGGCCTAAAAGGGTGTTAAACAAAGCAAGAGGGAGAGAATCTATAAAAGATTCTCTCCCTCTTATCTGAGCCCCCTGCCGGAATCGATCCGGCGACCTCGTTCTTACCAAGAACGCGCTCTACCACTGAGCTAAGGGGGCAACAGATAAATACTTTACACACATTGAAAGGGTTTTCAAAATCGCCCCATGGTGAGTGCCGGATGTCACAAAATCCGATCTCATTAGGCTTTCTGCGCTTCTAAATAGATGTGGCTGCTTGACGGATTTTCGAGAAGTAACGGAAAGTGTTCGTGGCAAAGCTCAACTTTCAATCAGTTGAAGCCTGCATTTGAATCAATAGCCTTCGCATTGCTAAACGAGTGGTGAAGTCTCGGCCAACTTCGTGAGTAGCGTCACTGGCCAAGTTTTCTCTGAACTTCTGAAACTAAGCTCCGGTTCAAAATTCGTATCCGCGCTTGACTTGGCTATATAGGTTATTTGTTGGATTTTAATTCGACGTGGACTGCGATTTTTCTTTGCTGAGAAATCCGTGTAGAGTATTTACTCGTTGCCCCCTTAGCTCAGTGGTAGAGCGCGTTCTTGGTAAGAACGAGGTCGCCGGATCGATTCCGGCAGGGGGCTCTGAGTGGGAAGTCATCTTGGCTTCTACAGGATGGTTTCCCACTTGTGGCGGCGTAGCTCAGCTGGTTAGAGCGCACGACTCATAATCGTGAGGTCCCGGGATCGAGTCCCGGCGCCGCTACCGACAAAAGCCTCGAAAACTCCTAGAGTTTTCGAGGCTTTCTTCGTTAAAATTTGTCTCACTCTTCTTTGGATGCTGTCTTCATCGCAAGGGCTCGCACCTGTTCCATCAAGCTCTCGTCGAACGGTTCTCCAACCGTGGGCGACTCTGCATTGACATCATGTCCGTGTACCGCGGTATGTAGCCGTTGCATTTGCAGGTCCAACTTTTCCGCGGCGTTTGCCGCGTCGGTGAGCTCCTCAACCAGATGTTCAGGAACCGCGCCCTCGTACTTGTAAAAAATCTTATGTTCGAGACTCGCCCAAAAATCTTGAGCGATGGTGCGGATCTGTACTTCAACAACCACCGGGACCGGACCCTCGGAGAGGAATACCGGGATCTCCAGAATCAGATGCAAGCTTTTATACCCATTGGGTTTGGGATGCTTGATGTAGTCCTTGATCTGCAACACCTTCAGATCATTTTGTGCGGTGAGCGTGTGTAGTACTTTGTAGGTATCTTTGATGAAACTGCAGGTGATACGGATACCGGCGATATCGGTGATGTTGGCTCTAATTGAGGCCAGATCCGGATCGATGCCTCGCTTGACGACTTTTCGCAGAATACTCTCTGGAGATTTCACCCGCGACGAGACATGTTCGATGGGGTTGTACTTGTGAAGGTATAAAAATTCTTCACGCAAAATCGAAACCTTAGTCAGCACCTCGTCCGCAGCGAAGCGGTACTCCATCATGAACTTTGGAAGCGACTGCCGTAGCGAATGAGCAAAATCGTAAATCAGGGCACCGTTGGAGTCTGAAGACTCCACGGAAGCCAAGGGAATTAACTCGTGGGATTCATCTGAATTGGAAGAAATCTCGACCACCTCTAGCTCAGTTAGCAGAATCGAAACACACTAGATGTTCGTCTTTTGCTCCAACCCTAATCCTGTCGACTAAGAATTGCGCATGAATCCGATGCACGTTGCGCGTGGAGATGCGCGATGTTCAATGATCTAACGTTGAATGCAGAACTTGTTGAAAGGCGCAGATGATTCTCGAACGTGAAAACCGGCAGCTTTGCCATGGCATTAGCTTCTCGCCACATGAGCCGGTCCCGGTGCTCAGACTGCGTCGCGGTAACGAATGGGTCAACGAACCACTCAGTGAAAACCGTTCGATCAAGTTGCGCGTTGGACAGACTAAATTTTGTTTAGGTTATGTCACCATGCGCGATGATGGCTCGCGAACACTGCATAGCTGCCCAAAACTCAAGGGACTAAATACCGGAACTCAATGCGAGGGGTGCCGGCGCTTGGACCAGAGCAAATTCATGCACCAGTTTCACAAGACTGGAGAGGCGCCACAGGGTCTTCGCAAATATCTAGAGCAACCACATTTCCTCTACGTCGCAAGTTTTGCCCATGGGGCCACCAAGGTTGGTACGACCTCCACACAGAGCAAGTGGACTCGTCTGGCACAGCAGGGAGCGGTGAGCGCCAGATACGTGGCGCGTGCCAGTGATGGTGGTGCGATTCGAGTGTTGGAAGATTTAGTGACCGAGCACGTAGGTCTTAAACAACAAGTCCGACAGAAATCCAAGGTCAAGGGGCTGACCTCCTGGGAGCTCGACGAAACAAGTCTGGACGCAGCCAATGCCTTAGAGGCGACGCGTGCCAAGAAATTCTTAGAGTCCCAAGGTGAACTAGCCGCCTATGGCGTAGAACTGCTAGATCAAAAGTGGGAGCAGCCTGCCTACGCCCTGGAAGTGGTGCGAGCCTGGGATTCAAAAACAGTACATCCATGGACGGAACCCATTGCCGGCCATGAAATGAATCTGCGCGTGCGCGGAGTACTTGGCCAGAGCATCCTGGTCGATAGCGGGGAAAACACTACCTTACGCTTGCTAGACGCGGCAGAGTTGAAAACCCGTGAAGTGCATGTCGAAGTGCAGCGTGGCGAGTTCTTCGAAGAACAATCACCACTGTTCTGAGTTTCACCCGTTTTATCGCTTCATTTGGGCTTTGTACCGTGCACTCTGAACTAAACTGGATGCCATGACCAACACTCCATGGGAAGCGGCCTCACCGCGTTACAAAAAGTTTGTGTTCACCGCCATGGGGGTCATGGGCTTTGGCATCATTTTGGCAATTATTGGCTCGAACATCCCCTCGCTCTCGCTGGTATACACGGCCATAGGCATCATGATTGTTGGCATGCTGTGCCACATCATTGGCTTAGTTATCCGCGCCAAGGACACCCGCAAGTGGCGTATCGCCAACGGACTTGCCGTTCCGCGCGCCAAGAAGCAAAAGTAACCGAGTAACTCGCAACGTTCAGGAGAACTAATGGGTATCAACCCTGACCTCGTGGGGCATATTTACCCCGCTGGCGCGTCCTACCAGGTAGGTCGCGAAAAAATTCGTGAATTCGCCACGGCCACCAAAGCTAGCTCCCCGGCGCACTTTGACGTGCAAGCCGCCCAAGCATTGGGTTACGCAGATTTGGTAGCCCCACCAACTTTTGTCATCATCATCGCGCAGCGTGCAGATGCGCAACTGATCTCAGATCCGGCCTCCGGAATTGATTTCTCTCGTGTGGTGCACGCCGACCAGCGTTTCACCCACCACCGCCCGATTGTGGCCGGAGACGAACTGCTGGCAGAACTCTATGTTGACCAGATCCGTGAAATGGGTGCCGGTGCAATGATCACCACGCGCGCCGAGATCACCACGGTGTCAGGCGAGAAGGTCGCCACCACCACTTCATCGCTACTGGTACGGGCAGGGGACTAAACCATGATCAAATTCTCTAGCCTAGAAAAAGGCCAGGTCATCGGTTCAACAACCGTCACGGTCAACCGTGGTGACCTGGTGCGCTACGCAGGTGCCTCGGGAGACTTTAACCCGATCCACTACAGCGAACGCTTTGCCACCGAAGTCGAGCTGCCCTCGGTAATCGCCCACGGCATGTTCACCATGGGTGCTGTTGTTGATCTTGTCGGTGCATGGGTAGGAAACCCGGGTGCCATCGTGGATTACCAGACCCGCTTCACCAAGCCGGTAGTGGTGGAAGATCCTGCAGGGAGTAACCCAAGCGATGCCGAAGGTACCGCCATTGAGGTTGAAGGCAAGATCGGTGCACTGGACGACGAAGCACAAACGGCACGCGTGGACCTGACGGTCACCGCCAACGGTACGAAGGTACTGATGAAGTGCCAGGCGGTAGTCCAGCTCTGAATAATCAACTAGGCGGCGAGGGCACGGTAATCGCCTGGCGTAACGGGCTACTTGCCGCCTACCTGGCCAGCGGCCTCTTGATCTCTGCCCTGGTCTCTCGGCTCCCGGCAATGCGCGACGCGTTGCAGCTAGACCACGCGAATGTGGGCTTACTGTTGTTGTGCCTGAGCGCCGGGTCGTTTTTGTCTGTGGCGCTCTCCGGACAGGCAGTGTTGCGGCTGGGAGCCACCAGTGTCATGCGCATCGCTGCCACCTTGGCAGGTTGCTCATTGCTACTGATCGGGATCAGCGCCTCGGTATTTGAATCCACCTGGCTGACCGGGATTTTCCTGTTCACTCAAGGACTGGGTACCGCTTCGTGGAATGTGGCCTCTAATGTGCAGGGCGCAGCCATGGAACGGGCGCTGGGCCGAAGCATTATGCCGGCGTTACATGGATTTTTCTCCATTGGCACCGTGCTGGGAGCCGGCGTTGGCGCGTTGGCAGCGGCGGTTAATCTGCCACTCTTTGTGCACTATGCGGTGATGGGCGTGATCATCGTGGTGACGGTGCTGGTCAGTGCCCGGAGCTTCGGTGAAGATTTCAGCCGTACCCCACGCAACCATACAGGCCCCTCGCTGGCCCAAGCGTGGAAAGAACCACAAACCATCTTGCTTGGCGTGCTGGTCCTGGGCATGGCTTTGGCCGAGGGCGCAGCAGGGGATTGGGTAGCCTTGGCCTTGGCCGACGGTTACCAAACGACCGAGGCCACCGGAGCGATTGGCTATGGCGTATTTGTCAGCACCATGACCCTCACGAGGCTACTGTCCGGTGATCTCATCTTGCGTCTGGGACGCGTGATCATGATTCGCGCCAGTGCCATAGCAGCGTTGATAGGTGTATTGCTTTTTGCCTTTGCCGGAAACCTGCCCTTAGCATTTATCGGCCTGGCCATTTGGGGTATGGGAGTTGCGCTGACTTTCCCACTGGCCATGAGCGCCGCCTCACAGGACCCACTGCGGGCGGCCACCCGCGTTTCGGTGGTCTCCACCATTGGTTATGGCGCGTTCTTAGGTGGACCGCCGCTGCTAGGCCTGTTAGCAGGGGCAATCGGCCTATTGCCGGCCTTGGGGTCCATCTCGATTCTGGTGGTCTTAGCCTTCTTCCTTTCATCCAATGTGGCCGATCACCGAAGCGAAAAATAGCACCGCGAAACTATGCGAAAGTAGGAGCATGCTGAAGAATTTGACGACCTCCCAGGTCGGCGGGCCCGCCGACCAATTGGTGGTGGCAGGTACCGAAGAAGAGCTGGTCTCTGCGCTGGCTACAGCCGATGCTGCCGGGACCCCGGTACTGCTAATCGGTGGCGGTTCAAACCTGGTGATCAATGATCGTGGATTCCGCGGAACCGCCATTCAGATCGCCACCCGCGGGTTGCAACTTGAAGCCTTGGGCACCAATACGCTGTTATTGCGCGTCGCTGCCGGGGAAAACTGGGACGCCTGCGTGGAATACAGCCTCGTAGAGGGGCTAAGCGGCTTAGAGGCGCTGTCCGGCATCCCCGGATGTGCCGGGGCCACCCCGGTGCAGAACGTGGGGGCCTACGGCGCCGACGTCTCTCAGCACCTGGCCTGGGCGCGGGTTTATGACCGGCACCTAGGAACCGCGCTGACGCTACATCGTGAAGAGCTCGAATTTTCTTACCGGGATTCGCTGATCAAACGCACCAGCGTAGCCGGTTCACCTCGCTTTGTGGTGCTCGAAGTTGCCTTTGAACTTACTCGCTCGGAGGATTCGGCGCCGATACGTTATGCGGAACTAGCTCGCCGCATGGGCGTTGCACCCGGTGAATCAGCCTTGGCGCAGCTGGTGCGCCAGCAGGTGCTTGAACTACGTCGCTCCAAAGGCATGGTCTACGAAACGAAGGACGTGGATTCGCACTCCACCGGGTCCTTCTTCACCAACCCGATCGTTGACGTGTCGGTGCTTGAACGATTGCCAGAAGGTGCCCCAAATTATCCGGTGGACACCGACGGTCTGGTGAAGCTTTCCGCAGCGTGGCTGATCGATCAGGCCGGATTCTCCAAGGGCTTTGGACTGGAAGGCACCGAGGGGTTCGGTTTGGCTCAAGGCCGCGCTAGCTTGTCCACCAAGCACACCTTAGCGGTCACCAACCGAGGTGCTGCTAGCGCCGAAGACCTACTGACTGTCGCCCGTGCCGTGCGGGCTGGGGTGCAAGAACGCTTTGGCATTGAATTGGTCAACGAACCGTTGCTGATTGACTTAGCGCTTTAGCGCACAAAAAGCCCCTTCGAATCGGAATTCGAAGGGGCTAAATTGTTTGTCTTTACAGCCGGCCCTGAGCGATGGCCAGCATGCGGCGCAACGGCTCTGCCGCACCCCAGAGCAGCTGGTCACCGACGGTGAACGCGGAGATGTACTTAGGTCCCATTTCCAGCTTGCGGATACGGCCCACCGGAATATCCAAGGTGCCCGAGGCGGCGACCGGGGTCAGGCGCTCCATGGTGGCTTCCTTTTCATTGGGTACAACCTTGGCCCACTCGTTGTCCTCGTCGATCAGTGCTTCGATCTCGGAGACCGAGAGGTCATCCTTCAGCTTGATGGTCAACGCCTGGGAGTGCGAACGCATCGCGCCGATACGTACGCACAGGCCGTCAACGATGATGTGATGATCCCCGGAGGTCTGCAAGATCTTGTTCGTCTCGGCTCCGGCCTTCCACTCTTCGCGGGACTGGCCGTTGCCTAGGTCTGCATCGATCCAAGGGATCAGCGAGCCTGCTAGCGGTACACCAAACTGGCTGGCGTCCAATCCACCGCGCTGAGCTTCAAGCACCTTGCGGTCAATGTCCAAGATGGCGGAGGCCGGATCGGCGAGTTCGGCGGAGACCGTCGAATTAATGTCCCCAAACTGGGTCAGCAGCTCGCGCATATGGCGTGCGCCGCCACCGGAAGCTGCCTGGTAGGTCATGGAAGTGCTCCACTCGACCAGGTTGTTCTTGAACAGCCCACCCAGACCCATAAGCATGCACGAGACGGTGCAGTTACCGCCGACAAAATCTTTCACGCCTGCAACCAAGGACTGGTCGATGACATTTCGGTTCACCGGGTCCAGCACGATGACCGAGTCTTCGTTCATGCGCAAGGTGGAGGCTGCATCGATCCACAGGCCATCCCAACCGTACTTACGCAGCTCGCTGTGCACCTTAGCGGTGTAATCTCCGCCCTGAGCGGTGACGATAATCGGCAGCTTGGCCAGAGTATTAATATCGTAGGCGTCCTGCAGCGGTTCGGCGCCCTGCGCAAAGCTAGGGGCTGCACCACCGGCATTCGACGTCGAGAAAAAGACCGGGTTCAGTTGCGCAAAATCGCCCTCGTCGAGCATGCGCTGCATCAGCACGGAACCAACCATGCCACGGTAACCAACAAATCCAACAGATGAAGTCATATCTCCATGGTAGGACGATTCAGGGCAACCGGCTCGGTTCGTTACAGCAGTTAAAGCAGAATCACACCCGAGCCCCAGCAGGGTTCGGGTGTGATTTGAGTAAGCAGAAGCTTTACTTCTCCTCTAGCAATAGTTTGCGATTCTTGATCGCCCACATTGCGGCAAAGATAAATAGTTGGGTGGGGACCAGCAACAAGATGAGGCCGAAAATCTTGGCGCCGTCGAGCACCATGAAGAAGCCCAGCACCGCTACCACGAGGGCGAGCAACGGGAACAGCATGTATCCGAGGATAAACAACGCGTCAGAGTGTTGTTTGAGCTCGCTCAAGTATTTTTTCACGTAGGTTAGTCCTTTTCACGGATCCAAGATTCGAAGCGGAATTCGGTTCCGCTTTTTGAGCTGTGCCATTGCTCAGCCGGGTCGGCTGAGGACAGGACAAAGTCTTTAGTCAAGGTGGGGGCTTTGGTATCCCCGGTAGGGCTGAGGTTCAGCCGTGTAATCACGGCGATGTCCAACAAATCTAGGGTGGCGGCGTAGAGCTTTCCTCCGCCGATAATCCAAATTTCTTCGCTGCCTTCGCTTTGTTTAGCCAACGCCAAGGCTTCGTCTACCGAGCCGACAGCAAGTGCGCCGGCGGTACGCAGTTGTTCGTGGTCACCGGAGGTCAGCACGATATTACTGCGGTTTGGTAGGGGCCGGTATTTCTCCGGGAAAGAGTCCCAGGTATTGCGGCCCATGATTACCGGATGACCGGCGGTGACTCGTTTAAAATGCGCGAGATCTTCTGGCACATGCCAGGGCATCGTGCCGCCAGCGCCAATGATGCCGTTGGCGCCCTGCGCCCAAATGGCACCTATGAGGCTCTGAGATTCTTTCGCGTGACGTGAACTCATACCGCGACGCTTCCCTTGATCGTTGGGTGATGCTGGTAATCGTTGAGCACGAAGTCTTCGAGCGTGTAGTCAAAGATTGACTTTGGCTTGGACGCGAATTCCAGCGTTGGGTAGGGATACGGATCGCGACTGAGCTGTTCGCGAACTTGGTCCAAATGGTTGGTGTAGATATGTGTGTCTCCACCGGTCCAGATGAACTCACCCGGTTCCAAATCAAGCTGTGCGGCGACCATCTTGGTCAGCAGCGCGTAGGAAGCAATGTTAAAGGGGACTCCGAGGAACATGTCAGCGCTTCGCTGATAAAGCTGGCAGGAGAGTTTTCCATCAGCCACGTAAAACTGGAAAAACACGTGGCATGGGGGCAGCGCCATGTGCTTAATTTCCGAGACGTTCCATGCCGAAACGATATGACGACGCGATTCCGGGTTGGTGCGCAGAGATTCCATGACCTCAGAAATTTGGTCAATGTGGGCGCCGTCCGGGGTGGGCCAGCTGCGCCATTGCACACCATAAACCGGACCGAGCTCGCCATCTGCATCGGCCCACTCGTTCCAAATGCGCACGCCTTGATCCTGCAACCACTTCACATTCGATTCGCCACGCAAGAACCAAAGGAGTTCTGCGGCGACAGATTTGAAATGCACCCGCTTGGTGGTGATCAGCGGGAAAGATTTGCTCAGATCAAAGCGGAGCTGACGACCAAACACCGAAAGTGTGCCGGTGCCGGTGCGATCCTCTTTGGCGATGCCGTTTTCCAGCACGTCGCGCAACAGATCTTCGTATGGGGTCTCGATGTTCTGGGAAGTCACCATTCCATCGTAGCTGTAGCCCTAGCGCTAGAGCTACAACCGAACTGTGAGACTTCGCTAGCTATTGGGTGGCAACCATGTCGTGGTATTCGGGGTAACGGTTCAAATAGTCCTGTACGTAACTGCACTCAGGAACAATTTTTACTCCCTCGGCACGTAATTTATCGAGCACCATGGTCACCAGTGCACGAGCGTAGCCGCGCTTGCCGAATTCCTCATTAACGATCGTGTGTTGCAAGGTCACCAGCTGATCTTCGCGCTGATAACCAATAAAACCGATGAAGGTGGAGCCATGCCAAAGGCTGTAGCGTTGGCGACTTTCGTCATGATCCAGACGCAACCCTTGATGCACAATTTTCTGAACCGGCTGCTCTGGCTGATGAGCGGACATGGCATTAGCCTCCTTGGACGTGATTTCTCTCACCTCTAGTCATAGTCGCTTTTGAGGGTAGATGCAACGCGTGTCCAGTGGTTAGTCGTGATATGGCGCGTGGATCTCCACCGAGACGAACTGATGTTTGGATCCGGGCACCTGATGGGCAATGATCACTCCGCCCGGTTCTAAGAATGGATCACTGCTCGGCAGGATCGCGGCCGCCTTCGACGAAAGCTTAGAACGCAAGACTGCAAGGGCCAAGGGAAGCACCGGACGATGCATGCACACCACCTGAGAGCGTGTCTTGGCAACCAGCTTTTCAAGGGCACGGGTGGCCTTGTCGGGTTTCCGATTGGCCGCGTGCTCGGTGATCGAGTTGATGGTTTTTAATTTGATCTCATGCAGCGACACATAGGGGGTCACCGTTTGGACGCAACGAACCCAAGGGGACGAAGCGACATGTGAAGGACGCCAAGCTTCGAGCATCCGGGCCAGGGCGAGGGCTTGGCGTCTGCCGGTGGCGGCTAACGGACGTTCACCTTCGGCGCGAGTCCATTTGCCGCGCGGCTTCGCTTTGGCATGACGCGCAATGATGAAAGGCATGCTTTCTAAACGCTGGTGGGCATGGGCCTTGATCAGGTCATCGAGCGGGGCGATATCCGAGGGGTTAGTTAGCTGCCCACGAGCCTGTTCCGCCTGAACCCAGCGCGACTGATCACACTCGGTCCCGTCGGGTTGCTCAGTGACCCCAGCATCAATTCGTGCCGCCCAGTAGTAGACAACCTTCGTTTTGCTTTTGACCGTGTATGCGGTGGCCGCTAGCGGCAGTCCCAGCGTGATGTTCAGCCCGACTTCCTCGCGGACCTCCCGAATCGCGCATTCGGGAATTGATTCTCCCGCGTCAAGCTTGCCCTTGGGCCAAGACCAATCGTCATAGCGCGGACGGTGGATGAGCATCACTTGCAGTTGTCCATGTTCAATTCGCCAAGGGATCGCCCCGGCTGCAATCACATCAAATTCGCCGAGTCGGATCTCTTCGGCATCGCTGGAGCGTTGCAGTGAGGAAAGCACCAAGCGGGAGTCTGGAGTACTGTTCACTAGTTGTGCAGCCCACTCATTCGACGTCGGGCATGCTCTTCCATGAGCCAAAATTGGATATCTGTCAATGGGTTTCCATCGGCGTCTCGATGATGTCTGGTCCAGGCCCCGTCGGCACCCAAATGCCAACTCATGGTGGAGTCATCCATATAACGCTTCATCAAGCTCGTCATGGTGTCGATATCTTCCTGGTCGCGAAGAGACACCAAGGCTTCCACGCGACGGTCCAGGTTTCGATGCATCATGTCGGCGCTACCGATATAGACCAAAGGGTCACCGGAATTAGCAAAGATGAACACTCGGCTGTGTTCCAAGAATCTGCCCAGGATAGAACGAACCTCGATATTCTCGCTCAGCCCTGGCAGACCTGGGCGCAACGCACAAATACCTCGCACGATCACATTGACTTTTACCCCGGCCTGGCTGGCTCGGTACAGCGCGTCAATGATGGCTTCATCAACCATCGAGTTGACCTTGATATAGACCGAGGCCTCTTTGCCCTCGGCGGCATTGCTGATTTCCTTTTCAATCAGTTCCAGAAGCCCGGTACGTACGGTACGTGGGGCCACCAGCAACCGGTGATAGGTGGAGCGCGGAGCGTAACCCGAGAGCTGATTGAAGAGCCTTGACACATCTTCGCCGACGGCCTCATCACAGGTGAGTAAGCCGAAGTCCTCGTAGTAGCGGGCCGTGCGTGGGTGGTAGTTACCGGTGCCGATATGGCAGTAGCGACGTAGCTTGTCGCCTTCCTTGCGAACTACCAAGGAGAGCTTGGAATGGGTTTTGAGGCCCACAATCCCGTAGACCACGTGCACGCCGGCTTGCTCAAGTTTGCGGGCCCAACTGATATTTGCCTGCTCATCAAAGCGGGCCTTAATTTCTACCAGGGCAAGGACCTGTTTGCCGGCTTCGGCCGCGTCAATTAGTGCGTCAACAATGGGGGAGTCCCCGCTGGTTCGGTACAGGGTCTGCTTGATTGCCATGACCTTAGGATCAGAGGCTGCCTGTTCCAAGAAGGCTTGTACCGAGGTGGAGAAGGAATCGTAGGGGTGGTGCAACAGGATGTCGCGCCGACGGACCGCACCAAAAACGTTGGCGGCCTTCGCGGTTTCGGACTCATTGAGGAACCGGGAAGTGTGACCTACGTGCTTGGTGTAGTGCAGTTCGGTGCGGTCCAAGGAGCCGATCACACCGAGTCCACGTAAGTCCAGTGGTGCGGGAAGTCTAAAGACCTCGTCGTCTTCGATGTTTAGTTCGCGGACCAATAGCTCGAGGATCTGCGGATTAACGTCATCGACCACTTCCAAACGAACCGGTGGGCCGAATCGGCGGCGCAACAGTTCTTTCTCCAGAGCCTGGAGAAGATTTTCTGCGTCGTCTTCTTCAACCTCTAGGTCCTCGTTACGGGTTACCCGGAAGAAGTGATGCTCCACGATTTCCATACCCGGGAACAATAGGTCCAAGTGCACCGCGATGAGTGCTTCAAGCGGAATAAAACGTGCGGTGCGCTGGGAGGAGTGGGCGGCTTTGACGCCATCGATACCGACGAGTCGGGCAATGGTGTCCGGCACCTTCAGACGGGCAAATAGTTCCTTGCCGGTCAGTGGATTTCGCACCACCACCGCAAGGTTCAGCGAGAGTCCGGAGATGTACGGGAATGGGTGGGCAGGGTCCACGGCGAGTGGGGTGAGTACCGGGAACACCTGGGAGATGAACCATGCGGAGAGTGTTTCGCGTTCGGTCTCGCCTAGCTCGTCCCAACGAGTAATGCGGATGCCTTCTTCGGCTAAGGCCGGACGCACCTGGTCGGCAAAAACCATCGCATGGCGGGTCTGTAGCTCATGAGCAGAATTCAGTAGCAGTTCGAGCTGGTCTACCGGGTTCATGCTGTTGGCTGCGGGAACCGCCATACCTGTGGCAATGCGGCGTTTGAGCCCGGCCACACGCACCATGAAAAATTCGTCCAGATTTGAACCGAAGATTGAAAGAAAATTGACTCGTTCAAGCAGCGGCAGGCTGGCGTCTTCGGCGAGTTCTAGGACTCGCGCGTTGAAGTGCAACCAAGATAGCTCGCGGTCCAAGAAGCGTTCATTGTTAAAATCACCCTCGGGATGACGCACGGGCGACTTGATCGCCGGCTCAATGCGGTCTTCATTCATCTTGGATGCTGGCACATCGCGAAGCTGTGATGCCGGCTGTTTGGGGGTGGTAGTCATCTACTTAACTCGCTTCTTTCTGCAAGTGGAAATCTCATTGCACCTCAACGCACCGTTCAAAAACTGGTTTATACCTGGTGCATTATTATTCTATCGGCTGCGGACCGTACATGATGTCGGTGTCCCAAAGTGTGAAGCCCAATGAACGGTATAGATTTACCGCAGGCTCATTATCTGCATCTACATAGAGCAGTACCGAGCCCACTCCGAGCTCCAACAGGTAGTTCACACCCATCGCCGTCAAGATTCGGCCAAGCCCCAGGCCTTGAGCCTCGGGAACTACACCGACGACATATACCTCGCCCATCGGGCGAACCGCATCGGCTGTGGCGGGATGGATCTTGGTCCAGTGATAGGCGATCAGCTGTTCTTCAGCATCAAAGGCCAAGAAGAAACCCGTTGGGTCAAACCAGTCTTCGGCCATACGCGAATCTAGGTCCGTCAAGGTCAGTGATCCCTGTTCCGGATGATGCGCGAAGGAGGCGCTATTTGCTGCCAACCAGGCAGGCTCGTCCTCGCCCACACGGAAGGTCCGCACCGTGCTGCGTTGTTTGAGTTCGGGAACTTCCAAAGCTTCGGAATCAACACGGCGCAACTTGTACAGCTCGCGCACGGTGGCAAGGCCGATGCCGGCCGCTAACTTTTTAGCCGCCGGATGTCCACCATGAGCCCACGCCTGAATGCTGCTCAATTCAAGGTCTTCGCCTAGGCGTTCAAGCAACGCCGAACCGATTCCTTGCTCGCGGTGTTCGGGGTGCACCACAAGCTCTACCACCCAGCTATTTGACGCTGCATCACGTACCGCGACAAGCACTCCAACCAAGGCAGTTTCCCCTGGCTCTAGCTGACGTTCGGCGCGCAGGCTGAGCACTGATTCGGCGGAATCTTCCGTGGCTAGGGCTACCAGAGTCTGGTCGCTGAGCGGGGGATTCCCATCGGATTCTTGCGCCGTCGTGGCAAGTTTGCGAACATCGGAAAGATCGCGTTCTTCCAGTTCACCTTGCGTTTTTTGGATGGTCAAAGTTGTCAGTGGCAGTTCGCTCATACCAACACCTTAGCCCGATGATCCGCGCGTGGACTAGTGGCGGAACAAACTTAAACTTCGCTGTGGAAGCGGTAGCCGACATTTCGCACGGTGCCAATCAATTGTTCATGATCGGTACCGAGCTTTGCGCGTAAACGACGCACGTGAACGTCCACGGTTCGTGTGCCTCCGTAGTAGTCGTAGCCCCACACCTCGTGTAGTAGTTGTTCACGGGTGAATACTCGGCCAGGAAATTGCCAGAGATATTTGAGCAGCTCAAATTCTTTGTACGTCAGATCCAGCATGCGGCGATCTATTCGAGCGGTGTAACTGAGCTCATCGATGGTTAGTCCGGAAGTGTTTTTTGGTGCAACGATTTCGGTCTGTGTCGAAAGGATCAGCCTGATGCGCGCTTCGAGTTCTCCAGGGGCCGCGGTGGGCATGATGAAATCCGAAATGTTCCAACCAGAGTTCAACACTCCAAGGCCACCCTCGCCAATGACCAAAAGCAATGGCAGGTTGGCGGTAGAGTTTATGGTTTGCGCCAGGGATCGAGCCGCGACTAGGTCGGTGCGAGCATCAAGAATGACCGCTTCGCTCTCACCTAGTTGGGTGAGCGCCTCGGAGGTTGCAGGTAGGCAACGAACTTCGTGAAGCAGTAGTTCTAGCGCCGGAAGTACCTGCGCGACGGTGTCTGCGTTGTTGCTTAGGAGCAGTAGGTGCGCCATGACGGACTTCCTCCTGCCATATAGTTACAAAAATATAGTTTTTACGTGTCACAGTATAAGGAAAGAACCATTCAAAGCTTGCATGCGCACGTGCAAGTGCCCCGACTATTACCGATGGGAAATTTGGTTTGCGAATCAAGGTACTGATCAGTGGGCTGCTGGCGGCCGCCCTGTTGCTTGGAGCTGCCGCATGGAGTTCGGTGAACTTTGCAATGGCAATTGTCGCCGTAGTGGTGCAACTAATTTTTGCCTACGCTTGGCCTCGGATGACACGTTCGGAGACCCCGTGGACACTGAGCGTGATCTTGTTTCTCTGTGCCTTAGCGTCCACCGCGGCGACTCTTTTTATGCCCGGAGCCACTCAAACTTCACATAGCGTGGAGGTCATTGCCGCCGGAGTGCTGCTGATTTTCATTACGCAAGTATTGCGTGGCGCTTCTTCCGAGGGACGACTTGCAGGTGTGGTCTCCGGAGTGACCGGGTTGGCTATCGTGACACAGGGTGCCGGGTGGGCCGCGATTGGGCTTAGCGACTCGGCATTTGGGACCACCTTGACCACGTTGTTGGCGTTGCTCGGTGCCGGAGCCATCGCGATTACTCGCTGGCCTGACCGCATCACCTTTATCCTTGCACCACTTATTGGCGGCGCCCTCGGCGCGCTAGCTAGCGCGTTGACCTTTGGCCCGCACTGGGCTCCGGCGCTGTGCATCGGAATACTTTCAGGGCTGTTAGTCGGTAGCTTGCGCGCGTTGGCTTTGTCCTCGCGCAGTGTGCGCACTATCTCAGGAGTGCTCGCGCTAGCCTGCGGCATCCTGCTGTTAGCCGGGGCACTGAGCTGGTATGCGATGGTCTTGTTGAACTAATTGAAGAAATGTGATGCCTGCTTCGTCACGAGTGTCTCAAATGGCAAGGCGCTCGGGCTAAGATGTAGGCATGAATGAAAATTACCTTGCACTCGAAATTTTCTTCCTCGCCTTGCTGACCGTTGCAGGTCTGGGCATGGCCGGATTCGCTGGACTTGTTGTAAAGCGTCTTTTCAAGGGGCAGAAGTAAAAATAGCGCACACAAAAATGTGTGCGCTATTTTCATTTAACGAAGCTTTAAGGAGCAGCTAGTTTAATGGCTTTTGATATTCCCACGGATCTCACGCCGGAACTCGTCCCCTTTGCTTGGCTTATTGGAAGCTGGGAAGGGACCGGGCGCCTCGGTGAAGGCGAAGAGTCGGATCCGCACTTCTGGCAACATGTCACCTTCCATGACGTTGGCGCACCATATTTGGAATACCGTAGCGAAGCGTGGCTGACCGATGCCGACGGCACCAAGCTACGCATCCTGTCCGTAGAGAACGGCTTTTGGGCGTTAGAACGCCAACAGCAAGATGCCGACTCCGGACCAGGAATGACACCCGGAGATATCTTCCCGGCGCTACGCTCTGCAGATGATGTGCAGAAATTGCACACCAAAGAGGGATTTAAGATCCAAGCGCATATCGTGCAGCCGGGCGGAATCTCCGAACTTTATTACGGGCTCATTGATGGCCCGCGTATCCAGTTGGCCACCGAAGCGCTGCTGCGCAGCAAAAATGCTAAACAGTATGCCTCGTCCACCCGAATGTATGGACTCGTTAACGGAAACCTGTTCTGGCGGTGGGATGTTTCCTTAGGCAACAACGACCTCAAGGCACATGCCTCGGCCGCCCTCAAGCGCGTCACTGCAGAAGCGATGGAATCCTAAAGATGAGCGAAAATTCTTACCGGTCGATACTCCTGGACCGACCCTCAGCGATTGCCGGTACCGGTGCAGACGCCGGTGTAGCATCCCACTATGGTGCTCCGACCCGCGAAGCCCGTGACCTTTTTGCGGGCAAGGCTATTGCTGATCTAAGTCACCTGGATGTGTTGGAGCTGCGCGGTGAGGACCGCCAAAGCTGGTTGAACACGCTGAGCAGCCAATCGATCACCAATCTGAAGCCCGGAGATTCCAGCCAAGCGCTGCTGCTCTCGGTACAGGGACGTATTGAGCATGAGATGAAGGTGCTCATTGACACCGATCGAGTACTGCTCATTACTGAGCTTGGCCGTGCCGAGCCACTGCGTGAATTTCTTAATTCAATGCGGTTCATGTTGCGTGTAGAGATTACGAACCTTTCCGACACTTACGGTGTACTCGGTGCAGTGCGCGAGATTCCCTCATGCAATGACCTGGTGTGGCGTAACCCTTGGCCACAGATCAGCGCCGGCGGCTGGGCTTACTCACGCGAGGACCACCCCGGTCTGGAGCGTCCTTGGTTCTTGCATATTGTTGAGCTTGACCAACTGGCCAAGGCCGTTGGCGAGGAGCAGCTTGCCGGAACCATGGCCGTGGAATCTCTTCGTATTGCAGCGTGGGAACCACGCTTCGGCTTTGAAAATGATGACAAAACCATTCCGCACGAGCTGGATTGGTTACGTACCGCGGTACACCTAGACAAGGGCTGCTACAAGGGTCAAGAGACCGTTGCTCGGGTGCATAATATTGGACACCCGCCACGACGCCTGGTCTTCTTGCACCTAGACGGATCGATGCATACTCTGCCAGCCGAGGGCTCGGAGATTAAGCTTGGCGAA
Source organism: Arthrobacter sp. MYb213 (assembly GCF_002979915.1). GTDB lineage: Bacteria > Actinomycetota > Actinomycetes > Actinomycetales > Micrococcaceae > Glutamicibacter. The sequence continues at coordinate 326,018 of NZ_PCQA01000002.1, read as the reverse complement.
CGCACCGTGGGCAAATTGACCTCGACGAGCCTGCACTTCGAGGCCGGTCCGGTTGCCTTGGGTGTCATCAAGCGCAACGTTGACCCCGAAGCCGTGTTGACTGTGGTGGATGGCGAAAGCAATTATCCTGCCTCCCAAGAAGTTATTGTGGCCCCGGATGCCGGACAAACCGCTGGCCGGTTCACCGGGTTCTTGCGCACCCCACCGAGCAAGTAGAAGCACCAAAAATGGTCGTGTCCTAGGCAAGGACACGACCATTTCTTTATGCTGTTTTAGCCGAAGAGTACTCGCGCTTCTTCATAACGATCGCTCGGTACACGTTTGAGGTTATTCAAGGCCGCGCGCAGTGGCACCCGGTTTACCTTGGTGCCATGAATAGCCACCATGGTGCCCCATGCGCTGTCCGCCACCGAATCTACAGCTGCCATACCCAGTCGGGTGGCTAACACCCGGTCGAAGGCGGTGGGGACGCCACCGCGCTGGATATGTCCTAGTACCGTCGCACGAGTTTCCAGACCGGTCTGTTCTTCAATAAGTGGGGCGAGCATTTCACCGATGCCGCCAAGACGCGCCCGGCCGAAACTATCGACTCCGCGTACGGAGAACGCTTCATCAAAACCTTCGGGAACAAAGCCCTCGGAGACCACAACTAGTGGGGCGCGTCCACGCTCATGCGCTTCGCGGACCCACTGGTAGATTTCCTCCATGGTGGTGGAAACCTCGGGAATCAGGATCGCGTGAGCGCCGGAGGCCATACCCGCGTGCAGGGCAATCCAACCCACGTGTCGGCCCATCACTTCGGCGATCATGCAACGGTGATGTGAATCGCCGGTGGTGCGCAACCTGTCGATTGCTTCAACCGCAATCTGGTTGGCGGTATCAAAACCGAAAGTGTAGTCGGTGGCATCAAGATCATTGTCGATAGTTTTGGGCACACCCACCACCGGCAAACCGGCCTCGCAGAGGCGCTGTGCGCCGGCTAGGGTTCCTTCGCCACCGATGGCTATCAACGCATCGATCTGGTGTTCTTTGAGCATTGCAGCGATATTTTCGGCCCCACCATTTTCACCTTCAAAAGCGTTGGTGCGGGAGGTGCCCAAAATCGTTCCGCCCTGTTTGGCGATACCGCGGACGGCGGTGCGTGGCAGCTCGAAGTAGTCTGCATCTTTGACCCCGCGCCAGCCATCGCGGAAGCCAACAAATTCATAGTCGTAACTTTTGATGCCGTTGAGCACGGCTCCACGAATCACTGCGTTGAGACCCGGGCAGTCGCCACCCGAGGTCATGATTCCAATGCGCATTAACCCTCACTTATTAAGCAGGGAAGACCTCGAATATTCGGTGAACCTAAGAAATGTTATGTGCATTAGGCGCCGGATATCCGCGGAAAACCCTTCGGACGTCTTTCGATTCCGCGCGCCATTGAGCATCGAGTTGTGTTCGATTCTACGTGTTTAAAACCACAAGAGCGAGTTGCCTCCACTACTAGTGGAAAGCAACCCGCTTTAGGGGGAAGTGATGATTAAAACTTGCGGAGCATCTTCTGCAACACAATCGTGTCGTCCTGGGCCGGGATGAGCAGCCACGCCACGATGTAGGCGCCGATACCAATGACCGGCAGGAGGAAGGAAAGCAACATGCCAATGCGGACCAAGGTGACATCCCAACCGAATTTTTCGGAAATGCCGCCAGCGATTCCGGCGACCATTCGGGCTGGGCCACGGCGTAGTGGCATTGAACGGATCTGGTTAAAGAAGGTATCCATGATTTCTCCTGAAGTTATTTGTTGTTGCTAGAAAAGTTGTCGTTGTTCTTGAGCTTAGCTTTGCGTGCCGACGCAATACCCGAAAAAATCATTGCTACACCGGCCAGTGCTACGAGGCTGATGAAGAACAAGGGAGTGTCGAACTGCCAGTTAAAGACCGTCTGGCTCAGCGAGGCAAGCGCGATCACGATCAGGATCAGACCGAAAACCAGCGTGCCGGCAGGGAACTTTGATTCGCTCTGTGTCGAGGTGTTCATGATGTCTGCTCCTTAGAAATCTGTAGTGGTTTCGGTGAGGCCCGGTGTCGAAAGACTGGTATCAAAACTGGAGAAAACCCCATCAATCTTGATGGTCAGCACCGGGGTACCCGCAGGAAAATTCGTGTGGTCCTGAGGTAACTGAGCTTCATCATCGGAAAGAAAAAGCCCGTTGGTTTCGATTTGGACCGGCACGTTCGCCGGTAAGGCAATATCAAGCTTCGAAAAAACCGAATCAATTTCAACCGTTTTTGAGGCGGTGATGTTGTTCAGGCCGCGTAAATCTACGGTTGAACTGCTGAAGACCGCGCTGTACTCGCTGTCTTTATCGGCTGACTGATAAATTCCGTTATTTCCGAGACGGAAGTCTGACCCGGAAAAGACGACCGTGAGGACGAGCAAGGGGATGGCTAAACCTAATAGCCCGCCACTGGTGCGATTTGAAAGTGCGGCAAAGACCATGGACAGGCCAACGAGGAACAAACCGGACGCTAAGGCGACGGACCAACCGTTTCCTGGCAGATCCACCACCTTGAGGTAGTCGAGGCTGAGAATCAGCGCGACGGCCAGAACAGTTACACCCAGGATCACCGTGGAGACCCAGCCTGGAATCGGAGGAGCGTTTCGTAGCTTCTTTACCGACTTACCGAAGTGTGGATCCAGATGTGGCGGCGTATGGCGCGGCTCGTGGCCGGCGCCGTAAGTGTTGGGTTCCACTGGCTTCTCCTCAAACTTCGGTTGCTGCTGACGTGTGGTGGCGAAGGATGTGGTCGCCGAGACTCTGTCGGTCGGCACGGTAGCGCCGACGCTAAAAGATTGCTCACCGGGATCTCGCCACGGAACTTCGATGGTCGACCCAGTGCTCGGATTAGCCGCCGGCGTGGTCGCCGGCGCTGGGGCATTAGTTTTGTGATCCTCCGAATGCGGGGCTTTAGACCCGGCGAACTTACTGTTTCTACGGCTAAAGATCACAAATGCAATACCGGCAATCACCAAGACCGGCCAGAGCACGGGTGCCACGGTACTCAATAGCCACGGAGCTACGAAGATGCCAACACCTAGAAAAATGGAAGCACCGGTTAATGCGGCGGCCCATTCTTTGTTGACGATGGCTTGTTCTAAATGGATTTTTCCGCTGGTATCAGCCAGTAAGGCCCAAGCAATCGCGTAAATAATGAGCCCGAAGCCGGCCAACAAACTCAGCGCAACAAAAACACCACGCACCAACACCACATCAACGTTGAGTCGCGTCGCGATTCCGGCTGCGACACCACCGAGCCACTGCGAGTCTTGGCGATTAATGCCTGCGCCGCGCAGTCGCTCAAAGATATTGCTGCGTGAAGGGTGTTCGTTGTTCATAGTTCAATCTTCTCGCGTGAAGCGTGTTGACGCTATGAGGGGCTACCCTGATTCTCCCCCTAGTGGACCCCCACTTGTGCTCCAAGTCCGGTTTTCCTTCATGGATCATGCTTGACTTATCACTATGGAAAGTTCTGAGCAGCGCACTTCGATTGTTCGCAGCGATTCAGGGCTCATTGCGGGAGTATGCGACGGGCTAGCAGCGCACCTTGGATTCCCGGTGAGCTATGTTCGTTTCGGATTTGTCGCCCTGACCGCATTAGGCGGGGTAGGGGTGCTGCTCTATGCCTGGTTGTGGGTTTTTACCCCAAGTGCCGAAGAATCTAAAGCAGACCAACTGCGTTCGTGGGGAACAAATAGGCGAACGCTCGCCGAAGAAATGGGTCGTGTTCAACAAGGGATCCCAAGCCCTAAGGAAATGACAGCGAAGCTCGCCTCCTGGCGGGAGACGCTCATCGGTACCGGCTTACTGCTTATTGCGGTATTGGCTTTAGCGCAATGGCTGGGACTGAATATCCGCTGGGACCTGATTTGGCCGGCCATAGGCATAGTGGCTGGAGTCCTTTTGGCTTGGCTACAGATCGATGGGCAACGTTTATCGGGGGACAGCAAGTCCAGGGCAATGGTGCTCGGACGGTTGATCCTGGGCCTGATTCTTGCCATCGGTGGGCTACTGGCAATTTTGAGCGGTACCGTAAGCACTTCGGATCTTATCGGCGGCATGTGGGCAGCGTTAGCAATTATTGCCGGCGCGGTGGTGGTTTTGCTTCCGTGGGGTGCCCGATTGTGGCGTGACTACCTCGCCGAGAGGAGTTCTCGCCAAGCCGCCGCACAACGTGCTGACTTTGCCGCGCACCTTCACGATTCAGTCCTACAAACGCTGGCTGTAATCCAAAAACGTAGTGATGATCCGGCCGCGGTGCGTACCCTAGCCAGGGTTCAAGAACGTGAGCTGCGAGCATGGCTTTATGAGACCGAAGACCTCGATGAAGAAGACGTAGTCGTGGAGTTGCAGTCCGAAGCAGATAATATCGAAAAACTGATGTTGCGTGATGTTGATGTGGTTGCAGTGGGTCACGCCAAAGGATTCGCGGGACAACAAGCACTAGTCGCAGCAAGCCGCGAGGCAATGATGAACGCGGCTAAACATGCCGAAGGAACGATTTCCGTATATCTGGAGTGCAACAAGGACCTGGTAGAAATCTTTATCAGGGACCGAGGCAGTGGCTTTGATGTCGAAGCAATTGAAGAGGACCGGCATGGGGTGCGCGAATCCATCATTGGACGTATGGAGCGCGCCGGTGGCAAAGCCATCATCCGCAGTAGTGAAACCGGCACCGAAGTAGCCTTGAGCATGCCGCGAAGCAGCGAGCAGGAAGAACAAAACAATGAGTAGCGAACTGAGCAATGACCAGAGCATTCGCGTTGTCCTAGTTGATGATCACGGAATTTTCCGCTCCGGCCTACGTGCGGATCTCAGCGAAGATCTAGTGATCGTTGGTGAGGCTGACAGCGTAGAGAGCGCCATCGAGGTCATTGAGCGAGAACGCCCTAATGTGGTGCTACTCGACGTGCATTTACCAGGGGGACGTGGTGGCGGAGGCGCGGAAGTGCTTGCCGGCTGCGCGCATCTTTTGGGCAATACCAAGTTTTTGGCGCTCAGCGTTTCAGACTCCGCACAGGACGTCGTCACCGTAATTCGTGCCGGAGCGCGCGGATATGTCACCAAGAGCATTTCCGGAACCGAGATCTCTGATGCGGTCCACCGGGTGGCCGGTGGCGATGCGGTCTTCTCACCGCGGCTTGCAGGGTTTGTGTTGGACGCCTTTGGGAGTTCCAATGTTGCCGAGGTGACGGGCATCGATGAAGAGCTTGATTTGCTCTCGGACCGTGAGCTGCAGGTAATGCGCCTGATTGCACGCGGCTACAGCTACAAGGAAGTAGCCAAAGAACTATTTATCTCCGTGAAAACTGTTGAATCGCATGTCTCTAATGTCTTGCGCAAACTACAGCTTTCAAATCGCCATGAACTCACCCGTTGGGCAGTAGACCGAAAAATCCTCTAAAGGGGCGGTAAAACACGTGTGGCTCGATCCTTAAGGATCGAGCCACACGTGTTTTAGTTGAAGTTTTATTCGGTGTCGCCCAGCAATTTAGCCATGCGTGAGACACCCTCGGCGAGGTCTGCATCGCCTAGTGCGTAGGACATGCGAATGTATCCGGACGGGCCGAAGGCTTCGCCGGGAACAACTGCGACTTCAGCCTGTTCAAGAATGAACGCGGCGAGCTCGGCGCTCGTATTGTTCACCACTCCACGGATCTTGCGACCTAGAAGACCACGCACGTCCGAGTAGGCGTAAAAAGCGCCATCGGGCATTGGGCAGTGCAGCCCGTCGATTGCGTTCAGCCCCTGGACAATGGCCAAACGGCGACGGTTGAACGCCACCTTCATCTCTTCGACCGCATCCAATGGACCGGCAACGGCGGCCAAAGCCGCACGTTGGGACACGTTGGCCACGTTGGAGGTCGCATGGGACTGCAGGTTAGTGGCTGCCTTGATGACGTCAAGCGGTCCGGCCATCCAGCCCACGCGCCAACCGGTCATGGCGTAGGTTTTGGCGACACCGTTGAGGATGACTACGCGATCTTCAAGCTCAGGGACCAGCGTGGCGATCGAGTTGAAGGTAACGTCCCCATAGGTGAGGTGTTCATAGATTTCATCGGTGACTACCCACAGACCCTTAGACGCTGCCCAGCGACCAATTTCGGTGATCTGCTGCGCGGTGTACACGGCACCGGTCGGGTTAGACGGTGAGACGAACAGCAAAATCTTTGTACGTTCGGTGAGCACCGACTCTAATTGCTCAATGGTGACCTTGTAGCCCTGCTCGGGTCCGGCAAAGATCGATACCGGCACGCCGCCGGCAAGCTGGACGGACTCCGGGTAGGTGGTCCAGTACGGTGCCGGGATGATGACTTCATCGCCTGGATCAAGCAGAGCTGCGAAGGTGTTGTAAACCGCTTGTTTGCCGCCGTTAGTCACCAGTACCTGAGAGCCGCTGAGCTCGTATCCGGAATGGCGCAAGGTCTTCTCGGCAATGGCTTCGCGAAGCTCTGGCAGACCTGCGGCGGGGGAGTAGCGGTGATTCTTTGGATCCTTGGCTGCCTCGACTGCTGCCTGGACAATGTAGTCCGGGGTCGGGAAGTCCGGCTCGCCGGCGCCGAATCCAATCACCGGACGGCCGGCGGCTTTGAGTGCTTTCGCCTTGGCATCAACTGCGAGGGTGGCGGACTCGGAGATGGCGCCGATGCGGCGAGAAATTCTAGACATAGAAAGTGCATCCTGACGGTACGTGAGCTGCTGTTAGCTTCAATCCTAGTAGCCAGCAATTAGCTATGCCCGGCGAAGTCGGTAAATGACACGAACTGTTTATGATCAGTGGCGTCGAATGCGGTGTGCGACACACAGCGGGCAGTCAGTTCGACATTTGCTATTTCGTTGCGTAAAGTTATTTCTCGTTGCTCAGACATCGAGAACGACATGGTCAAACACCTATCGGCTAAGATGTGTGTAGCAAAGAGCAGTAGCTCAAAGGGTAGTGGCGCAATTGGTAGCGCAGCGGTCTCCAAAACCGCAGGTTGCAGGTTCGAGTCCTGTCTGCCCTGCGCAGTTGCGATAATAATCGCACAGCGAATCTCAAATCACGGTGTGTTGTGGTCGGTCCGGCTGCGACACACCGTGATTGTTTCAACTGGCCAAAAAATTTGAAACGAGGATCAAGTTGAGCGAATCAGCTGCCGTTAATCCCGGAAACGGTGACAAGGCAAAGAAGGGCTTCTTCGGACGCATCTTCCTTTTCCTGCGCCAGGTAATCGCGGAACTAAAAAAAGTCGTGACCCCAACGCGGAGCGAGCTAATCAATTACACGCTCGTCGTCATCGCTTTCGTTTGCATCGTCATGCTGATCGTTACGGTCCTTGACCTTGTGTTGGGCCAAGGCTCGATTCTCCTGTTCACTAATCAGCCAGAACAGTAAATTATTTGCCACGGCGGTATAATCGCCGGCAGGTAGTTAGATGTCATTCAGTCAAAGAAAGCAGGAGCTGCAGTGTCCGACAAGGAACTCGAACCGCAGATTAATGACGAGGTCGAAAACGAGTTCGTTGAAACTGAAAGCGATCAGGTAGAAACCTCCGCTGACGTTGCAACAGACGAGACCGAAGCTCCAGCCGTTGCTGCTGAAGAAGAAGTTCAGACCGAAGTTATTGAAGACGAATCCGTTGAAGCTGAAACTGAGTCTGCAGAAGACGAAGAAGAAGCAGATTCTGAAGAAGACGTAGTCGCAAAGCTCAAGGACGAATTCCGTTCGAAGCTGCGCCGTCAGCCAGGCGACTGGTTCGTTATTCACACCTACGCAGGTTACGAAAACCGCGTCAAGCTGAACCTCGAGACTCGTATTCAGACCCAGGACATGGATGATTTCATCTATGAAATCCAGGTTCCGATGGAAGAAGTCGTTGAGATCAAGAACACTCAGCGCAAAATCGTTCGTCGTGTACGTATTCCGGGCTACGTTCTGGTTCGTATGGAACTGACCGACGCTTCGTGGGGTGTAGTTCGACACACTCCAGGCGTCACCGGCTTCGTTGGAAACGCTCACGATCCGAACCCTTTGAACCTTGACGAAGTGTTCTCCATGCTGGAGCACACCGTGGTTGATCCGATCGAACAGCCATCGGCTTCCAAGCCAGGTCGTTCGCCAATCACCGAAGTCACCGTCGATTTTGAGGTCGGAGAAGCGGTTACCGTCAACGACGGTCCATTCGAGACCATGCCGGCGACGATTTCCGAAATCAAGCTGGAATCTGCTCAGCTGGTTGTCCTCGTTTCGATCTTCGAGCGCGAGACCCCAGTGACCTTGAACTTCAATCAGGTCACAAAGATCCAGTAGTATTAAGTCTTCGTGCCCCATTCCGTTTGCTTTACGGGGTGAGGGTGCGTTCGGCTGTCGCGCCACGACAGCCACAACCCGTAACACGCTCCTGTGTTATGGGAACTGCAAGAGCATAAGGACCCGACATGGCCCCAAAGAAAAAGGTCACTGGACTCATCAAGCTGCAGATCAAGGCAGGCGCTGCTAACCCGGCTCCACCAATTGGTCCTGCACTTGGCCAGCACGGTGTCAACATCATGGAATTCTGCAAGGCTTACAACGCAGCGACTGAGTCGCAGCGCGGTAACGTTGTACCAGTTGAAATCACCGTGTACGAAGACCGTTCATTCACCTTCATCACCAAGACTCCTCCAGCTGCAGAGCTGATCAAGAAGGCTGCTGGCGTTGCTAAGGGTTCAGCTACCCCGCACACCGACAAGGTTGCAAAGCTGACCCAGGCACAGGTTGAAGAGATCGCTACCACCAAGATGGCTGACCTCAACGCAAACGACATGGCTGCCGCCTCGTTGATCATCGCCGGTACCGCCCGTTCCATGGGCATCACCGTCGAAGGCTAATTTTTAGCTTTTCGTAGTTCACCTCGGTGACTACACCAAAGAATTTATTATCAAGGCAAGCAGGGAACCCCCAGCTTGCCCGTGGCAGGACCGGGCGCGGTCCATATGACCACGACTGCATAAGGAGATAACGCAGATGGCAAAGCGCAGCAAAGCATACGTAGCCGCCGCGGCTAAGATCGTGGCTGACAAGTTCTACGAGCCAACCGAGGCAATTGCCTTGGCAAAGGACATCGCAGGCGAAAAGACCAACTCGACCGTTGAGGTTGCTTTCCGCTTGAGTGTTGACCCACGCAAGGCAGACCAGATGGTTCGCGGTACCGTGAACCTTCCACACGGCACCGGTAAGACCGCCCGCGTGGTTGTCTTCGCCAACGGCGACAAGGCAGAAGCAGCCCGCGCAGCCGGCGCTGACTTCGTAGGCTCGGACGACCTGATCGAAAAGATCCAGGGCGGCTGGACCGACTTCGACTCGGCCGTAGCAACCCCAGACCTCATGGGTAAGGTTGGCCGCTTGGGTAAGATCTTGGGTCCTCGTAACCTGATGCCAAACCCTAAGACTGGCACCGTGACCATGGATGTGGCCAAGGCTGTTACCGACATCAAGGGTGGCAAGATCGACTTCCGCGTCGACAAGCACGCCAACCTTCACTTCATCATCGGCAAGGCTTCCTTCGAAGCCAAGCAGCTGAACGAGAACTATGCAGCAGCACTGGAAGAAGTACTTCGTTTGAAGCCTTCTTCTTCCAAGGGCCGCTACATCTCGAAGGCAACCATCTCGACTACCTTCGGTCCAGGCATCCCTGTTGACTCGAACGTAACTCGCGTAGAGGCCTAAGCCTTAACGAGTACTAAAACCGCGGGGTAGATCAGAGAAATCTGATCTACCCCGCGGTTTTTTGCTATTCCACGTAGCTGCGGGAAATCTTGGTAGCTTGGCGAAACTTTGGTGCTGAAAAGCTGAGGTGAGTACCGTCCCATGGTGCTGTGTTTTGTCGCACCGCAGGTTCTTGGCAGCTGGGGGACTAGGCCCTGATTAGAGGTAAAGCAATAGAGGCTTTGTCCAATCAGGTATAGATGCGAATTGCCTGAGTTTTGCCCGTGATCTATCTGAGATGTGTTCCTTTACTTTAATAAGTGGTGATAAGCTTAAAGCACCGACTTGATCGGCAGCTTCTACATGGGCCCCCCAAGACCATGTAGGACCTGGATATAAGAGTTTCCCCAAAACTCTTATATCGACAAGTAGCCTGATGTCAGCGTCCCCCAAGTGCTGGCTTCAGGCCTTGTCTTTTAACGACCATTAAGTGAGTCGAATCATGGGGCCAGCGCGCCTACCGATTTGGAAGATGCCACAATCCCCGTTTAGACTAGAGATACCGAAGACCGTCGGCCGGACTTATGCATGCATAAGCCCCGAAGAGCTCGCAAGAGCGGCCAACGCAGGTTTCATAGATTTGTTTTAACTTGAATTAGTTGAAATGCCCTGTGCTCCTGCGCGGGGCCTTTTTTATTGGCCTCGCCGGTTATGAAACGGTACCGAACAAATCCCCGGAAGGAGTGTTATGGCAACGCCTACCAAGACTGTAGCGATTGAAGCAATCGCTGCAGACTTCAAGGAATCAACTGCGGCTGTCTTGACCGAATACCGTGGGCTTACCGTTGCACAGCTCAAGGAACTTCGCCGCTCACTTGGTCAGGATACCAAGTATGCAGTTGTGAAGAACACCTTGACCGCTATCGCAGCGAAGGAAGTTGGCATCGATGCATTCGATGGTCAGCTTTCCGGTCCGACTGCAATCGCCTTCATTAAGGGTGACGCAGTTGCTGCCGCAAAGAGCCTCACGGAGTTCGCAAAGGCTAATGAGAAGCTTGTCGTCAAGACTGGCTTCTTCGAGGGCAAGGCCCTTGACCAGGCCGGCATCGCCGCTCTGGCAGCCCTGGAATCCCGCGAAACTCAGCTCGCTCGCGTTGCTGCAGTACTGCAGGCTCCGGCCTCCGCTGCTGTGCGCATCGTGGACGCATTGCGTCTGAAGCTAGAAGAAGAGAACGGTGGCGCAGCTGCCGAGGAAGCTCCGGCAGAAGCCTAAGCTTTTGCGACTCTTTCGCATCGTAACCCCAATTCATAGGCCTCAGGGCCAAAACCGAAAGGACGCCGACCATGGCGAAGCTCAGCACTGAAGAGCTGCTTTCAGCATTCAAGGAAATGACCATCATCGAGCTCTCGGAGTTCGTGAAGGAATTCGAAGAGACCTTCGACGTAACTGCAGCTGCAGTTGCCGTTGCAGGCCCAGCAGGCGGCGCAGCCGCAGCTGAAGAAGAGCAGACCGAATTCGATGTCATTCTTGAGTCGGCTGGCGACAAGAAGATCGCAGTTATCAAGGAAGTTCGTGCATTGACTTCCCTCGGCCTAAAGGAAGCCAAGGAGGTCGTTGATTCGGCTCCAAAGGCCGTCCTTGAGGGCGCAACCAAGGAAGCTGCAGAAAAGGCAAAGGAAGCTCTCGAAGCTGCCGGCGCAACTGTAACCGTAAAGTAAGTATCGCGGTCACTCGCAACTTATTGCCAAAGGGTTCATGGACTTCGTGTCCATGGGCCCTTTGGTCGTTAAAGTCAAATAATGTGTCAAATGCTTTATAACGTTTCTATTAACAGGGTTTATTCAAGTTCATTGTTTACAGTGAAATGGTGTCAACAACTCAAACTAAGGAAACGAAGAAGACTGGTGCACGGCTAGGTTTACTAGACGGCCTGCGAATCAGCGCTGCCTTGATTGTGGTTCTTTACCACTACACCGCGTGGGGGCACAGCCACTGGGGACTTAAAGCTCCTGAAGCTTGGCCGGTACTCTCGCAGTTCAGCCGGTACGGCTTGATTGGTGTGCAACTGTTCTTCTTGATCTCTGGCTTCGTGATCTTGATGTCCGTCCAGGGTAAGAATCTGATCCACTTCATTGGCTCGCGTTTGGGCCGGTTATATCCGGCTTACTGGCTTGCGGTGATTGCAGCGGCAGTGCTCACCTTCAAAATTTGGCCCGATGCGAAAGACGGACGAAGTCGCGAGGATATCGTCCCAAACCTCACCATGGTCCAACAGGGCATGGGAGTGCGCGATCTTGACGGCGTGTACTGGACCCTGTGGGTGGAGTTCCGCTTTTATGTGTTGCTTGCACTGCTGTTGGTTATCGGACTCGTCAAAATCAAAAACATTATGTGGCTGTCCTTTATCTGGCCGACACTCGGAATCGCCCTGCACGTTACCGGCATGGACAAAGCTCAAGAGTGGATTGCCGGTCAATACGCGGCACAGTTCGCCGCCGGCATGGTTCTGTTTTTGATTTATCAGAACGGGCACACCGTTGGTCGTTGGGCGATGGTCGCATTCAACACCGTGGTCTCCGCTTACTTCACCGGCTTGAAGGGTAGCTTCGACAACGACTACCTCTCGGGATTGACCGTCCCCGCCTGGCACTTCTCGCTGCTGGCAGTGCTCTGCGTCGCCTTGTTGGCAGTATGTACGTTGACGCCACTGAAAAATGTTCAGGCGCGCTGGCTTGTCGTGGCAGGCTCGCTGACCTACCCGTTGTACCTCTTCCACCAAATCTGGGGATGGTGGATCATTCATAGCCTGAGCGACAACATGAACAAATACGTGTTGCTTGCCTTGACCTTCGCCATCATGCTTCTCGTGGCCTACCTGGTGGCTCGCTTTGTTGAGAAACCAGTGGGTCTGTGGCTACGCAATGAATCCATCAAGTCCCTGACTGCTTTGAGCGCTTGGGCTAAAAAAATTCCGGTTTCAAATCTTGGCTCGGCTACTCGGAAATCGAAATATCGGCAATCGTGGCATCAAATCCGTTAGCCAGGTCCTGAGGATCAACAAGAAGCCCATGCTCGGGTTCACCGCATCCAAGGGCGACAGCCTCGGGGATAGGCTCGGTGAATACGCTGGCATCGATAAATACCGGAAGAACCGAATGCGAGCCGAACGGAGTAATCGTTCCGCGTACGTAGCGTGTGACGTCGTAGGCAATATCCGCATCTGGCAGTGAAAGCTTGTTAACGCCTACTGCTTCGCGTAGTTTCGACCAGCTCAGTTTCCGTCCACCTGGTACCAAAGCAAATAGGTAAGTGTCATCGGAACGTTTAATGACCAGTGTCTTCAGCAAATGGGCTGGAATCACACCGAGCAGTTCTGCTGCATGCTCTAGCGAAGTGGCCGGCTCACGCGGAACTATTTCAATAGGTATATCCCTACGTGAAGCGTCGAGGCTGACTCGGGTGAGTGCTTCGTTAACCTTTGACTGATTCATGCTTCTTCACTCCTAGCTTTTGACTGCTATTTTCTGTGCCAGCTCAAGGCTTACTGTCCGGGTAGGGTCCAGTGGAAAATAAGACTCCATTTTCTACTGATGCTCCTGCCACTTGGGTTTAGCCTTCCCCCGAGGCTAGCTCATAATCTTGATCTTTTGGAGATCTAAGACACATGGTCAGGCATTCATAAGCCGACCTTTATGCCTTATGGTCTTGCTGTGCGTCCACAATATGCGAGGCCCAAGAGCCGCGCGCAGGAGCGTAGCGAATGAAAAAGACTCCAAATAGTGCGCGAGTATGCGAGCGCTAAACCTTGTTGGGGCGTTGACTCAATAAGAATCTCGCAGGGTACGGAAGAGCTATTGATGGCTCGTCGCGAAGTTGGGATGAGCAGGAGCCGGAAACCAAAAAAGATTTCGAGATAATTACTGCGCATTAGCTGACGCGAAGGTTCTTAGAGGCAAAGACGATGAATTATTGCCACTGTGAGTAACTGCACACCGGCGATAGGTTCCAATAATTCTTATTTCGCTACGGGGGAGTGAAGGTGCGCCGCAAGTATTCGCTTAGAAAGCTATTTTTGTCCTCTCACATGGGTGAACGTGAGCGAAATTTGCGTTTGAAAGAGAATCTGGGTATCGCTGGTGACAGCCGTGTAAGGCAGAAATGTGCCTGAAATCCGGACGCTTCGAAAAGTAGCAAGAAACTATAGCATGAATTTCTCTCGCGGATATCGACAAGCTTAAAATACTCCGGTAGAGTAGAAATTTGCGCCATACCTGTTTGCGCGCGTGGCCTTCATATAGCGGTGGGTTCGCGTTGTCACACGAGGGCTTGTCCTATGACAGGCACCTTAGCACGGTTGGCGTTCGGAAACCTGACGGTCTTTGGAAGGATCCATCTTGGTCGCCTCGAGCAACCCTAACAACCAAACCGCTAGTTCGGCTCGCGATGCTGCATACGCTGGCCGACTTTCTTTTGCAAAGATTAACGAACCCCTTGAAGTGCCAAACCTGTTGGCATTGCAGACTGAGAGCTTTGACCGCCTCATCGGTAATGACCTGTGGAAGGCTCGCCTAGCCAAGGCCGAAGCCGCTGGTGACACCAGCGTGCCGGCTGTCTCGGGTCTGGCTGAAATCTTCGAGGAAATCTCCCCGATTGAAGACTTCCAGGACACCATGTCCTTGAGCTTCTCCGATCCGGAATTCGCTGATCCTAAGTACTCGATCGCAGAGTGCAAGGATCGCGACGCCACTTACTCGGCACCGCTGTACGTCAAGGCCGAATTCATGAACAATGAAACCGGCGAAATCAAGCAGCAGACCGTATTCATGGGCGATTTCCCACTGATGTCTGACAAGGGCACCTTCGTCATCAACGGCACCGAGCGTGTCGTTGTGTCGCAGCTGGTCCGTTCCCCAGGTGCGTACTTCGAGTCCACTCCTGACAAGACCAGTGACAAGACCATCTACTCCTCGCGCATCATTCCTTCGCGTGGTGCATGGTTCGAACTCGAAATCGACAAGCGCGACCAGGTTGGTGTGCGTTTGGACCGTAAGCGTAAGCAGTCGGTCACCGTGTTGCTCAAGGCCTTTGGCTGGAGCGAAGAAAAGATCCTCTCCGAATTCGGTCAGTACGATTCGATTCGTGCCACCTTGGAGAAGGATAACGTCAAGGATCAGAACGAAGCTTTGCTCGATATCTACCGCAAGCTTCGCCCAGGCGAGCCACCAACGGTGGACGCTGCACAGGGTCTGCTGCGCAACATGTACTTCGAGCCAAAGCGCTACGACCTGGCAAAGGTTGGTCGTTACAAGATCAACCGCAAGCTTGGTGTAGAGGTTCCGGTTGACGCCGAGAGCCCATCGGTGCTGTCTCAGGACGACATCATTGCAATGATCCGTTACCTCGTCGCGTTGCACGCAGGCGAGAAGACCATCTCCGGTACCCGCAAGGGCGAGATCGTCGACGTACCGGTCAACGTAGATGACATCGACCACTTCGGTAACCGTCGTATCCGCGCCGTGGGCGAGCTGATCGAGAACCAGATCCGCACCGGCCTTTCCCGTATGGAGCGTGTTGTGCGTGAGCGCATGACCACTCAGGACGTGGAAGCGATCACCCCGCAGACGCTGATCAACATCCGCCCTGTGGTAGCTGCAATCAAGGAGTTCTTCGGTACTTCGCAGCTCTCGCAGTTCATGGACCAGAACAACCCACTCGCCGGCCTGACCCACAAGCGTCGCTTGTCGGCTCTGGGCCCAGGTGGTCTGTCCCGTGACCGCGCAGGCATGGAAGTTCGAGACGTTCACCCGTCCCACTACGGACGTATGTGCCCAATTGAAACTCCCGAAGGTCCAAACATTGGTCTGATCGGTTCGTTGGCTACCTACGGACGTATCAACTCCTTCGGCTTCATCGAAACTCCTTACCGCCGTGTTAAGGACAACGTTGTTTCCAACGAGGTTGACTACCTGACCGCAGATGACGAGCTTCAGCACTTCATCGCACAGGCTAACGCTCCACTGGCAGAAGACGGACGCTTCCTTGAAGAGACCGTACTAGTTCGTGAAAAGGGCGGTGGCGGCGAGCCCGTTATCGTTGAGCCTGCCGAAGTGACCTACATGGACGTTTCGCCTCGCCAGATGGTTTCCGTTGCAACCGCACTGATTCCATTCCTCGAGCACGACGATGCTAACCGCGCACTGATGGGCGCCAACATGCAGCGCCAGGCTGTGCCGCTGTTGGCTTCGGAGTCACCACTGGTTGGTACCGGCATGGAGAAGTTCGCCGCGGTTGACGCCGGCGATTCCATCGTTGCACTGAAGCCAGGTGTTGTCACCGAGGTTTCCGCAGACCTGGTTGTTGTCATGAATGATGATGGCACCGAGTCGATGTACCCAATCATGAAGTTCTCCCGCTCGAACCAGGGCAACGCGTACAACCAGCGCGTTCTGGTTAACGAAGGTGACCGTCTGGAATTCCAGTCGATCATCGCCGACGGTCCGTCGACCGACAAGGGTGAGCTTGCCTTGGGTAAGAACCTGCTCGTGGCATTCATGTCATGGGAAGGTCACAACTTCGAGGATGCGATCATTCTTTCGCAGCGCATGATCTTTGAAGACGTGCTGACCTCGATTCACATCGAAGAGCATGAAGTTGATGCCCGCGACACCAAGCTTGGTGCCGAGGAAATCACTCGTGACATCCCGAACGTCTCCGAGGACATCCTGTCCCAGCTTGATGACCGCGGCATCGTCTACATCGGTGCTGAAGTTGAAGCCGGCGACGTGCTGGTAGGCCGTGTTACCCCTAAGGGTGAAACCGAGCTGACCCCAGAAGAGCGTCTGTTGCGCGCCATCTTCGGTGAGAAGTCCCGCGAAGTTCGCGATACTTCGCTGAAGGTTCCGCACGGCGAGTCGGGCACCGTCATTGGCGTTCGTATCTTCGATCGCGACAACGATGATGACCTTTCCCCTGGTGTAAACCAGCTGGTTCGCGTGTACGTGGCACAGAAGCGCAAGATCACCAATGGTGACAAGCTTGCCGGTCGTCACGGTAACAAGGGTGTTATCTCCAAGATTCTGCCACTTGAGGACATGCCGTTCCTCGAAGACGGAACCCCACTGGATATCATCTTGAACCCACTGGGTGTGCCAGGCCGTATGAACGTCGGTCAGGTTATGGAAATCCACCTCGCGTGGGCTGCCAAGCAGGGCTGGAACATCGAAAACGAGCCAGCTTGGGTGAAGGATCTGCCTAACCTGCCTCGTCAGTCCGGACCGACCACCGTGTCGACCCCGGTATTCGATGGTGCCTCGGAAGAGGAAATCCGCGGAATCTTGGATTCAACGAACCTCACTCGTGATGGCGAGCGTCTAATCGGTAACACCGGTAAGACCCGCTTGTTCGATGGTCGTTCCGGCGAGCCTTTCCCGGACCCGGTTTCCGTTGGTTACATGTACATCTTGAAGCTTCACCACTTGGTGGACGACAAGATTCACGCACGTTCCACCGGTCCATACTCCATGATTACCCAGCAGCCACTTGGTGGTAAGGCCCAGTTCGGTGGCCAGCGCTTCGGTGAGATGGAAGTTTGGGCGCTGGAAGCTTACGGCGCCGCTTACACCCTGCAGGAACTTCTGACCATCAAGTCAGATGATATCCACGGACGTGTAAAGGTCTACGAAGCCATCGTCAAGGGCGAGAACGTTCCGGAACCAGGCGTTCCAGAGTCGTTCAAGGTGCTCATCAAGGAAATGCAGTCGTTGTGCTTGAACGTTGAGGTACTTGGTACCGACGGCAACACGATCGAAATGCGCGAATCGGACGAGGAATCGTTCCGTGCGGCGGAAGAGCTTGGCATCGACCTTTCCCGGTCAGAGCCAAACTCCGTAGAGGAGGTCTAGGCTTGATCGCTGCCTCAGGAGGCCAGCTGGCCCAGCGAGCGTAGCGAGAAACCAAGACTTACTTATTCGTATCGACTTCAGACACCAAAGAAGAGAGAAAAGGACCCTATGTCCAACGATTCCTCATTCGGCCTCATGCGCATTGGCCTTGCATCCGCAGAAGAAATTCGCGGTTGGAGCTACGGCGAGGTCAAGAAGCCGGAAACCATTAACTACCGCACCCTAAAGCCGGAGAAGGACGGTCTTTTCTGCGAAAAGATCTTCGGTCCTTCCCGCGACTGGGAATGCTACTGCGGTAAGTACAAGCGCGTGCGCTTCAAGGGCATCATCTGTGAGCGTTGTGGCGTCGAGGTGACCCGCGCTAACGTTCGTCGTGAGCGCATGGGACACATCGAGCTTGCAGCTCCAGTGACCCACATCTGGTACTTCAAGGGCGTTCCATCGCGCTTGGGTTACCTGTTGGATCTTGCTCCGAAGGACCTTGAAAAGGTCATATACTTCGCTGCATACATGATCACCTCGGTAAACGAGGACCGTCGCCACGCCGAATTGCCTAACCTGCAGGCCCAGCATGATCTGGAACTGCGCAACCTGGCTAATAACGCTGAAGCAGACAAGAAGGCTATTGCCGCTGAGCTCGAAACCGAGCTTGAGCGCATGGAAGCCGACGGTGCTAAGGGCGCCGAGCTGAACAAGGCTCGCACCCTGGCAGAGAAGACCGTGCTCCAGATCGACAAGCGTTCAAAGGCTGAAGCCGAACGTCTGCGTGCCGTCTGGGAACGCTTCAAGGGCCTGAAGGTCGCCGACCTCGAAGGCGACGAAGGCCTGTACCGCACCATGCGTGAAAAGTACGGACTGTTCTTTGAAGGCTCCATGGGTGCCGAGGCAATCCAGAAGCGCCTGCAGAACTTCGACCTTGCGGCCGAAGCTGAACTGCTCAAGAAGATCATCGACGAAGGCAAGGGCCAGAAGAAGGCTCGTGCACTGAAGCGCCTGAAGGTTGTTAACGCCTTCTTGGTCAACGAGAACTCGCCTGAGGGCATGGTTCTGGATGCAGTTCCGGTGATCCCACCAGAGCTTCGTCCAATGGTTCAGCTCGACGGTGGCCGTTTCGCTACCTCGGACCTGAACGACCTGTACCGTCGCGTGATCAACCGTAACAACCGACTGAAGCGTCTGCTTGATCTTGGTGCTCCCGAGATCATCGTGAACAACGAAAAGCGTATGCTCCAGGAAGCTGTTGACTCCCTGTTCGACAACGGTCGTCGTGGCCGTCCGGTCACCGGACCGGGTAACCGCCCACTGAAGTCTTTGAGCGATATGCTCAAGGGCAAGCAGGGTCGTTTCCGTCAGAACCTGTTGGGTAAGCGTGTTGACTACTCGGGCCGTTCGGTCATCGTTGTTGGTCCGCAGCTGAAGCTGCACCAGTGTGGTCTGCCTAAGCAGATGGCTCTGGAGCTCTTCAAGCCGTTCGTGATGAAGCGCCTGGTTGACCTCAACCACGCACAGAACATCAAGAGCGCTAAGCGTATGGTCGAGCGTTACCGTCCACAGGTTTGGGATGTTCTCGAAGAGATCATCACCGAGCACCCGGTACTGCTTAACCGTGCACCTACCCTGCACCGTTTGGGCATCCAGGCGTTCGAACCACAGCTGGTTGAAGGTAAGGCTTTGCAGCTGCACCCACTGGTTTGTGCTGCCTTCAACGCCGACTTCGACGGTGACCAGATGGCAGTTCACCTGCCGCTGAGCCCAGAAGCACAGGCCGAAGCTCGCATCTTGATGTTGTCCTCGCACAACATTTTGAAGCCTTCGGATGGTCGCCCGGTTGCTCTTCCTTCACAGGATATGATCATCGGTCTGCACCACTTGACCACCAAGCGTGCCAACGAAGCTGGCGCAGGACGCACCTTCACCTCGGTTGCCGAAGCCATCATGGCAATGGACCTACGTGAACTGCACCTGAACGCACCGATCAAGATTCGTGTTCCGAACTTCGTTCCTTCTGACGAGCAGCCTGCTCCAGAAGGTTGGGAGCCAGGTACCGAAGCACTTCTGGAGACCTCGCTGGGTCAGGTGTTGTTCAACGACACCCTGCCAGCGGATTACCCATGGGTGGCACAGGTTGCCGGCAAGGATGCACTCTCGGAGATCGTTAACGATCTTGCAGAGCGCTACCCGAAGATCGCCGTGGCAGAAACCTTGGATAACCTAAAGGATTCCGGTTTCTACTGGGCAACCCGCTCGGGCGTCACCGTGGCCATCTCGGACATTACCTCGAATATGGACAAGGCAGCCATCTTGGCTCCTTACGAGGTTCGTGCCGCGAAGGTTCAGGCTTCGTTCGATAAGGGCTTGATCGCCGATACCGAGCGTCGTCAGGACCTGATCGACATCTGGACCAAGGCTACCGATGAGGTTGCCGAGGCGATGAAGAACGGTATGGAAGAGCTGAACACCATTAACCGTATGGTGACCTCCAAGGCTCGTGGTAACTACCTGCAATTGCGTCAGATTGCCGGTATCCGTGGCCTGGTGTCCAACCCTAAGGGTGAAATTATTCCTCGCCCGATTAAGTCTTCGTACCGCGAAGGCCTGTCGGTTTTGGAGTACTTCATTGCTACTCACGGTGCCCGTAAGGGTCTGGCCGATACCGCGTTGAAGACCGCTAACTCCGGTTACTTGACCCGTCGTCTGGTGGACGTTTCGCAGGATGTCATCGTGCGCGAAGAAGACTGTGGCACTCGCCGCGGTTTGACCGTGCCGATCGCCAACAACTCCGTTGGTGTGCGCATGATGCACGAAACCGTCGAGAACTCGGCGTACACCCGTACGCTGGCTACCGACGCCAAGGATGCAGACGGCAAGGTTCTGGCTGAAGCCGGTTCCGACGTGGGCGACGTGCTCATCGATCAGCTGTACGCAGCCGGTGTTGATGAGATCCGCGTTCGCTCCGTGCTGACCTGTGATTCTGCCGTTGGTACCTGTGCACTGTGCTACGGTCGCTCGCTGGCCAGCGGTAAGACCGTTGACATCGGTGAGGCCGTGGGCATTATCGCCGCACAGTCCATCGGTGAGCCTGGTACCCAGTTGACCATGCGTACCTTCCACACCGGTGGTGTTGCATCGGCTGACGATATTACCCAGGGTCTGCCTCGTATCCAGGAGCTCTTCGAAGCCCGTACCCCTAAGGGTGTGGCTCCGATGTCCGAGGTCACCGGTCGCGTGTCGATCGAGGACGACGAGAAGCAGCTACGTGTTGTAGTCACTCCAGACAACGGCGACGAGAAGCAGGCCTACCCGGTTCTGCGTCGTTCACGCCTGTTGGTTGAAGAGGGCGAAAACATCGTTGCCGGTACACAGCTGACCAGCGGTACCTTGGATCCGAAGCAGGTTCTTCGAGTCTTGGGCCCACGTGAAGCACAGAAGTTCCTGGTCCGCGAGGTCCAGGACGTGTACCAGTCACAGGGTGTAGGCATCCACGATAAGCACGTGGAAGTTATCGTCCGTCAGATGCTACGTCGCGTCACCGTCATTGAGTCCGGCGAAACTGAATTGCTGCCAGGCGAGTTGGCTGACCGTTCGCGCTTCACTGCTGCGAACAAGAAAGCCGTCACCGAAGGTAAGCGTCCAGCTGCCGGTCGTGACGAAATGATGGGTATTACCAAGGCATCGCTTGCCACCGATTCATGGCTCTCGGCTGCTTCCTTCCAGGAAACCACCCGCGTGCTGACTCAGGCTGCGATGGAAGGTAAGGAAGATCCACTGTTGGGTCTGAAGGAGAACGTGATCATCGGTAAGTTGATCCCAGCCGGTACCGGCCTGGATCGCTACACCCAGATCAACGTTGAGCCAACCGACGAAGCAAAGGCAACTTTGTTCACCGGTTCCTCGGCATTCTCCTCGGGTCTGTACGACGATGCTCTGGAAGGCAATCTTTCGCCAGAATTCCAGGCCATCTCGATGGATGACTACGACCACGGTTCAGACTTCCGCTAAACACGGAAGCGCTGACACCGCAAGGTAGTTGACCCAATGCCTGCCCGCACATTGTGCGGGCAGGCATTGGGCATTTAACACGCATAGTTCTTGTGATCTGGAACCGGGGGACAAGTGCAGTGCTGGACGCAAAAAAACAGTAGATGAATCATCTGGGAGAGAGTTCATCTAGCTATTCTCAAGCCAAAATGGCCAGGGCCTATAGCCGGCAGAGGCGCACTATGCCGCGAGATTCAGGTACTTTTCCATCTGCCAGGAATGCGGCGCTCAACTAAGCGCGGTAGCGTGATCACTACCCAAACCGTTCGATGAGGCTGGGGGGGCAAGGGTGGCCTGATCGCTTAGATAGAGACGTAGCATCATAAGTTCAGCAATGGCTGGGCTCAAGATCAAAGGTGGGCCAGCACGGCTGTTCATTTGCAATCTCTTAGGACTGAGAAATGAATGAATTCGCGGAGTAAGGAATGCATGATTGCGTTGTATCAATCTGCTTGAATCCAGAGCGCCTGCTGGGTGGAGACTGCTGGAAGTATAAGTCCGACTGGATCGGTAGTGCCCGGGACTCAACCGTGAATCTAGACCATCTGGCGGACATGCCCTAGCAACACCATCACGTTACCAGGGGCACTGCGAACTGCGGTTGGCATCTTCCTCGTAGCGGACTTCAACATCCGGGTATCTGCTTTATGTATCGCGCGATAACTCCAAGACGATGGCCGATAGAAATTTGGGTCGGAGCTTCATGCGAATCATGGAAATTCTTAGCAAATGGCGCGTTATCAAAAACGCTGGATTTCAAACGACACCTTTCTGATCCAGAAAACGACAGATTGAGCGACAAAGGTAATGAGACACGCCAGGCTTCCCCGCACCTACAACTTGTGGCAGAGCATGGCAATATAGCCTTGAGGCAATTGGGCATTCTTCGTTGTCCGTACAGAGCGGAGTATCTACGAGTGAGGGGGACGAATGACGGGAAGTCCGGCGCGCACAGTAGCGGCTGTTCTTGAGAAGTTCACATCCACATTCTCAGCCTTCAGTACCGCATTTAGCGAGGGACAGTACGTCCTTTGGCTGGGTTCAGGCATCTCGCGCGATAGAGTGAAGAACGTCGCTGAATTGCTCAGTAGCGTAGTCGAGCACCTTAGAGCAAACATCGAACCCAGCAACAACGACTGTGAGTACCGAACGGCGCTCATTGAGGTGCTGAACATCGCGTCGTTGGGTGGTGAGGAGAAGGACAGCCTCGACTTTACAACGGAATTCAAGATTTGGCCCTTGCACGATCGAATTGTCGCGTCACTGATAACGAACTACGCGAAAGTTCTCGATGTGCCGGTGGGCGACTTGAAGCCTGACGACTACCTCGTGTGGACTGCGCTCGATGTTCCCAACACTTACGGGGCACCCAACCTTGTCCCGGACGTCGAACACTATTGTATCGCGATTCTAATGTTGGAAGGCGTGGTCTCATCAGCAGTTACAGCGAACTGGGATGGGCTTCTTGAGAAAGCATTGGCTGAACTGACACCGGCTTTTGAATCTCGAGTTCGTGTGGCTGTGACGCCTGAGGACTTCCGTAACACGGGACCATTGATCGAGGTCATTAAATTCCATGGCTGCGCCGTTCGCGCCCGAGATAGTCAGAACGAGTACCGGCGACTCCTAGTCGCGCGCGAGTCGCAGATTTCGCGTTGGACGGAGCAGCCCGAAAATCGATCGATGCGTAAGCACCTTGAAGTGCTCTATTCAGATCGATTGACGTTGATGCTTGGGCTGTCGGCACAAGACGCGAATCTCCACACCGTGTTTGCCAGCGCTATTCAGGATCTAGAACGACCATGGCCTGTGTCCCCACCTCCTGTCGTTCTCAGTGAGGAACGACTAGAGGCATACCATCGTAGTCTGCTCAAAATCACTTATGGATCCAACCACCCAGGCAACGCCAGTGCGATCGCTGAGTCTGCCCTTCTAGGAGCTTATAGTAAGCCCACCTTACTCGCCTTAGTGCTCGCCTCGCTGACGGAGAAGCTCTGCGTCTGGATCCAGTTTGATGTTCAAAACCCATGGAATTCGACGGCAGTTCGCCAATTGCAAGATGACCTCCGTAATCTCAGGGACTTTATAGCTACACTCGCGGATCCTGCTCTTCCTGAGGCCGCTGAGTATGTGGAGCGTCTGGCGCACCAACGTCTTTTTGCCGCTCGGATCGTTGATGTTGTCAACTTCGCGCTAACAGTGTTTCGGACGGGACGGATTCCAGCTCCGGAAAATGGGCGCTATGAGCCTTTGTCTGTTCGCCCAGCTGCTCAAGCACTCTTGGAGCCAGATTTTCCGGCACAGCAGTTTGGCAGACTCGGCGTTGCGTTGTCGTTGATAGGTAGAGGCCTGGTTTCGGGATTATGGTCAGTTTCTCCAGGAGGCAGTCGCCTACCGCAGAACGGAGTCATGCGTTTGGTAACGTCAGATAGAGACACCCGGGTGTTCTTCGTAAAGGACAGCGGCGCATTGACACAGCTTGAGATGAATGGCTCGTTTGATGTAGACGACTCTGAAATGCTGATTATCATGGCGGACGAGGAGCCGCCCTCTCAAACTCGGTCGCCGAGGGGACGCTTTGGACGGGGCAGCAAACCTGGGCCAAGCCGTTTCAGCGTTGCATCCGGTGTAGCTGAGACGAAGTCGGCCGATGATCTTTATGAAGCGTTCAAACTTGCAGGAGGATTCTGATGGCAAATATTTCGGATGCCCTCAACATCTTGGAAAATGCTGGTTTCGAGAAACTTCCAAAGCCACTAACGGTCGTTGGTACGGAGTTCGACTTCGAAGCGGCAGCTCGCGGGACTGGTACGTCGCACGACCTTGTGCTAATCGCGACGGATCAAGTCCCTATAAGACGACTGCAGCGTCTTGTGGCTGGTTTGGCACGGTCTCTTGACCGCGTCGCATCGCGCCGACCCATCAGTCTCGTTCTATTGGGGGCTGTCGATGCACACGAGAGGGTCGCGCTTGAACATTACGCCCGTGTTCTCTCAGTTGAATCCCAATCACCCAGTGTCTCGGAAATCCACGCGGCGATGGCGGTTCTGCTCCCGTTGAAATTGCCGAACGCTGATCTTGTTCATGGTAGCGATCCGGTGAATGAAGTAATGAATACCCTCGGCATTTCGAAAAACAGCTCAGATCACATCATGTTCATTAAGGCTGCTGCCGATGGTGCAGCTGCGGTACGTGAAAAACTGCGACTCTACGTGAACGCCGGAGTTGAGTGGCACGATGATTTGGAGACCGACAATGCGTGATGTTCCGATTCGTCGACTTATAGTTTCTGACTTCCGACGTATCGAGGGAAAACGCGAGTTCCCTCTCGATGCGCCAGTAGTTCTCATTCACGGACCGAATGGAACGGGGAAAACTAGCGTTCTATCTGCGTTGGAGATTGCACTAACTGGAGAAATCCGGAGTATGGAACGTCATTCGGATAATTACCGCGCGCATCTCCCGTTTCTCGGACAGCCGTATGCGAAGGCGCGGGCCGAGGTTTCGCCGGAGATGCAAAGAGGCATGCCAGAGGACACAATAACGGTGAGCGGGTCTCGGATAGAAGGAACTCCGGCCCTGAGCGACGAAGCTGCGAAGTTCTACACCGAACGGTGCTATTTGGATCAATCTTCGCTTGGTCGTCTTCTGGATCTATATCAAGCCAGGGAAGGCAACGAGCAGACCGCACTCGAGAAGTTCGTGAATGAACTTCTCGGACTAGAGAAGCTAGACGCAATCCTTACCGGGCTCAGCGATGCGAACGACTTCAGATTACTCAAGAAACTTGCAGCTGGCGTTGACGAGGCTGATCGTGAAGCGAGAGCGGCAACCGCAAATCTGAAGAAGGAGACCGATTCGCTAAGCAACGTCCGCGCGAAGGTCGCCAGTGCCCGGCAAGCCATGCAAAGCGCGCTCAGAGATCTCGATAATGAGCCGGTCGACACCGATATGGATCTTCTACAACGTGTACAGCGTACCCTCAAAGATGACACGACCTCCGTCGAACTTGCAGACGCAGAACAGCTCTATCGGGAGCTAATAGAGTTGAGCGGTCGCATCATGGGATTGGCCGAACGTCCTTCATCTCAACGGATCGAAGATGCGCGCACGGCCTATGCCTCTGCGAATGCGGCTGCGGAAGATTGGGTGCGTTCTTACAAGGCGAAGATCGACGCCTGGGATGAGAAAGCCCAAGCGGTCGGGGTTGATCTTCGCTCCGTTCCAAGCACTGCTGTCATGCACGCCGCACACCTAATAGTGAAAGAACTAGATGCTGGAGACGAGGTTGAGGCGAAGGCTACAACTGTTCGCAGCGAATTGGCTGCCAATCGGGCCAGGTTAGACGAGCTTCAGATACGGCTCGCCGCTGCACACGAGAATTCAAGTGCGCTCGTTGAGGGGTTGACAGCACTTCGAAACGTAGTCGTCGCAAGCAACATATGCCCGGTCTGTGATCGAGATTTTTCAGAGGTTCATAGGCACAGTCTTCGCGCGCATGCGGATGCGAAGCTAGACGAACTAACAAGTCATGGACGGCTTCTCGTGAAATTGCGCGCCGAGCGTGACGCACTTGCGGCACAGGTTTCTCGTCTGGAAGTCGAATACAGTCGGTTGATCAGGCAGACCCTCTCCTCCGAACAACGACAGCTGCTTCAGCAGCGCCACTCGACAGTATTACAGCTGGCCTCTGAAGCCGCAGGCATTGGAATAGCGAAGTCCAATCGCGAAGCGCTCACTGAGCGTGTTCGTGATCTTCAGTCGGCCCTGCTTGATCTTGAGGCCGTGACTTCTGAAGACACTCACGTAAGTAATGAGGTCGACAGATACGCGACCCTCCTCAACTTCACAGCAGAATCAACCTTCGATTCGCTTCAGTCAGTATGCGCCGAACTTCTTCAAGCGGCCAAAGTAAAGGTCGCTGGCCTGACGGATAAGGTCAACCGCTACGAGAACGTAAAAGACGAGGCGAAGGGATTGGCAGCGGTTCTGGGACACGAACGGGCCGTCCTTAGGAGTGTTTCTGAAATGGCCGAACATAAGAAGATTTGGGATGACAGAATCGCCGAGGCGAAGCGACGCCAGGGTATCGCAAGAGAAGTTCGTGAGGCGGCAACGCAAACCCGGACGGACATCGTCCACCGAGTCTTCACTGAATCTCTCAATGAGGTTTGGAAGACAGTCTTCACAAGACTTGCCCCAAACGAAGGATTTATACCTAGTTTCGGCATGCCCAGCGCGACGAAGAAGACTTTTGACATCAAGCTGGAGACGACTCACCGAAGTGGTGAGCCAGGTGGTCCACCCCAGATGATGCTCTCCGCTGGGAATTTGAACACGGCTGCACTATCGTTGTTTCTCGCTCTCCACCTTGCCGTGCAACCAGTCGTACCTTGCTTGGTCTTTGATGACCCAGTTCAGGCAATGGACGAAGTGCACGTTGCGCAGTTCGCTGGACTCATCCGTCTACTATCCAAGCAGAATGGCAGGCAAATCATTATCGCTGTTCATGAGCGAGAACTGTTTGATTATCTTGCCTTAGAGCTCAGTCCGGCATATGCAGGTGACGAATTGATTACCATCGAGCTTGGTGAGCGTGCGCACGAAGCGGACCAAGGCATCAAACGCCACACCTGGGTTCCAGATGAAGCCATAGTAGGGTAAGCCAAATACCCCGCTTCGTTCTCGCGTCTCATGAAACGAAAAGAGTACAGCTATTGTGAGTGCCTCCCGAAAAAATTCCATCTGCGGGTTCGTCGGCACCTGTGAGGGGAGAGACGGAGATCGGACTAACAAGCCCGAACGCGCCGAGCCCGATGTCAGGGCGCTACTCCGGCAGTTCACTATTTTTGACTCATGAGGTAGCCGGATAGCACGGCTGGTCTAGGGGGGGGGCAACGACGCGAGGTCCGTGGAGCCGTGACTATGGGGAAACTGGAGCTCTGGTGGGCGAATGCTATCCGTAAAGGGTTTCACCGCAGTCTTAGCATTCCCCATATATACCCTTTCCTTACGTTTTGTACTCGAAACACTCGAACACCATGCCGAGTGAGTTCTGGCACTTCGAATTTTCCTTAGCATTGTGATAGCCAAGGAATTATTTGATGACGTTCGCGACGTCCGCGAACTGTGGCGAATATGCGCAGCATGCTTTGCTGAGTTGTTCGTGAGAAACGGATATCTCGGGACCAATTCACGACTTCGGAGAATGGTGTGCATTGGGTTGTGCGCTCGCTCAAAGTCTGACGGCAGAATGTAAAAGGTGCGCGTGTGGACACAACAACAATCGATAACTCGCATCTTTACTCAGATCACATTCAATGTCGAACGGCTAACGCCGTCTATAAACACAACGGAACGGATGTTCCGCAATCCAAACCAAAGAAACCAATGAACATGTAGCCCGATATTTGACAGGTCATCGCAGTGATCTCGGTTACTGGAACAGGTGGCTCGGCGGATTAATGCTAGACTGAAAGCAATTGTTTTAGGTGTGGCAAAATGGACTCAGTCCGGGTTGCGGGCAGGTTGCGCAACAAATGCCACACTTTCGCACGCCTAGGGGTATTTTCCCCGTGGCTGTAAAGCAAGCAGCTAGCTCCATGATTTGGCAGATTCCTGTCCGGTTATGGTGCCGACAAACTTAGACAATGGAAGGACACGAAAGTGCCTACTATTCAGCAGCTGGTCCGTAAGGGCCGCTCGCCTAAGGTCGTCAAGACCAAGGCTCCTGCCCTCAAGGGCAACCCAATGCGCCGTGGCGTGTGCACTCGTGTGTACACCACCACCCCGAAGAAGCCTAACTCGGCTCTGCGTAAGGTCGCACGTGTGCGCCTTGCCGGTGGCATCGAAGTTACCGCTTACATTCCAGGTGTCGGACACAACCTGCAGGAACACTCCATCGTGCTCGTTCGCGGTGGTCGTGTAAAGGACCTTCCAGGTGTTCGTTACAAGATTGTACGTGGTGCTCTGGATACTCAGGGTGTTAAGGACCGCAAGCAGGCTCGTTCCCGCTACGGTGCAAAGAAGGATGGTAAGTAATGCCTCGTAAGGGTCCGGCGCCAAAGCGCCCACTAGTTTCTGATCCAGTCTTCGAATCCCCATTGGTCACTCAGCTGATCAACAAGGTTCTCGTAGACGGCAAGAAGTCCACTGCAGAGCGCATTGTTTACGGCGCACTCGAAGGTGCCGCTGCAAAGTCCGGCGCCGACGCTGTTTCGACTCTCAAGAAGGCCATGGATAACATCCGCCCGGCACTTGAGGTTCGCTCACGCCGCGTTGGTGGCGCGACCTACCAGGTTCCTGTTGAGGTCAAGCCAGGCCGTGCAACCGCACTAGCTCTTCGCTGGTTGGTTGGATACTCGAAGGCTCGTCGCGAGAAGACCATGATCGAACGTTTGATGAACGAGATCTTGGACGCCTCGAACGGTCTTGGTGCCGCTGTGAAGCGTCGCGAAGACACTCACAAGATGGCTGAGTCCAACAAGGCCTTCGCTCACTACCGCTGGTAAGAAACGCTTGGAAGTGCTGGGTGTCAACAGGCATCCAGCATTCCTTGCCTCACCTTTAAGGGAGACAACGTGGCACAGGACGTGCTTACTGACCTGAATAAGGTCCGAAATATCGGCATCATGGCCCACATCGATGCTGGTAAAACCACTACTACTGAGCGCATCCTTTTCTACACGGGTGTAAATCACAAGCTCGGCGAGACACACGATGGTGCCTCGACTACTGACTGGATGGAACAGGAAAAGGAACGCGGCATTACTATCACGTCTGCCGCCGTGACTTGCTTCTGGAACAACAACCAGATCAACATCATTGACACCCCTGGCCACGTTGACTTCACCGTTGAGGTGGAGCGCTCGCTTCGCGTGCTCGATGGCGCCGTTGCAGTATTTGATGGCAAGGAAGGCGTTGAGCCTCAGTCTGAGACCGTATGGCGTCAGGCTGACAAGTACAACGTTCCACGCATCTGCTTCGTCAACAAGATGGACAAGATGGGTGCAGACTTCTACTTCACCATCGATACCATCGTCAAGCGCCTAGGTGCTAAGCCATTGGTCATGCAGCTGCCTATCGGCTCCGAGCATGAATTCGTCGGTGTCGTTGACCTGATGACCATGAAGGCATTCATCTGGGAAGGCGACTCCAAGGGTGACGTCACCATGGGTGCCGCTTACGAGACTCGCGAAATTCCTGCAGACTTGCTGGAAAAGGCCGAGGAATACCGCGCCAAGCTGGTTGAGGATGTCGCTGAGGGCTCTGACGAGCTCATGGAGAAGTTCCTCGAAGGCGAAGAGATCAGCAATGACGAGCTCAAGGCCGGCATTCGCAAGATGGTCATCAACTCGGAGATCTACCCAGTTTACTGTGGTTCGGCCTTCAAGAACCGCGGCGTGCAGCCTATGCTCGACGCCGTGATTGACTTCCTGCCAAACCCAATGGACGTCGGCGTGACCATCGGTCACGATCCAAAGAACGAAGAAGTTGAGCTCACTCGCGAGCCTACCGAGGACGCACCGTTCTCGGCACTGGCTTTCAAGATTGCCGCTCACCCATTCTTCGGTCAGCTGAACTTCATCCGCGTTTACTCGGGTAAGGCAACTTCAGGAACTCAGTTGCTCAACTCGACGAAGCAGAAGAAGGAACGCGTTGGCAAGCTCTTCCAGATGCACGCCAACAAGGAACAGCCGGTAGACGAGATCCACGCAGGTCACATCTACGCCGTGATCGGCCTGAAGGATACCACCACCGGTGATACCCTTTGCGATCCAGCGAACCCGATTGTGCTTGAGTCGATGTCGTTCCCAGCACCAGTGATCTTCGTGGCCATCGAGCCTAAGACCAAGGGTGACCAGGAGAAGCTGTCGACCGCTATCCAGAAGCTGTCTGCAGAAGATCCAACCTTCACCGTTTCGTTGAACGATGACACCGGCCAGACCGAAATCGGCGGCATGGGCGAGCTTCACCTGGATATCCTGGTGGACCGCATGAAGCGCGAATTCCGCGTGGAAGCCAACGTTGGTAAGCCACAGGTTGCATACCGCGAAACCATCAAGACTGCTGTGGATAAGGTTGACTTTACCCACAAGAAGCAGACCGGTGGTTCGGGCCAGTTCGCAAAGGTCCAGGTTGCATTCGAACCTCTAGAGGTTGTCGACGGCGTGAACTACGAGTTCAAGAACGCTGTCACCGGTGGTCGTATTCCTCGTGAATACATTCCATCCATCGATGCCGGTATCCAGGACGCCATGCAGTACGGTATCCTCGCCGGTTACCCAATGGTTGGCGTGAAGGCTACCGTCCTTGACGGTGCTTACCACGATGTTGACTCCTCGGAAATGGCGTTCAAGATCGCTGGCTCACAGGTATTCAAGGAAGGCGCACGTCGCGCTCACCCAATCCTGCTTGAACCACTGATGAGCGTCGAAGTTCGTACCCCGGAAGAGTACATGGGCGACGTTATCGGCGACCTAAACTCCCGCCGTGGCTCGATCCAGGAAATGTCTGACGCAGCTGGCGTGAAGGTTATCAATGCCTCCGTGCCACTGTCGGAGATGTTCGGTTACATTGGTGACCTGCGTTCGAAGACCCAGGGTCGCGCAGTTTACTCGATGACCTTCAACAGCTACTCTGAGGTCCCGAAGGCAGTTGCCGAAGAGATCATCCAGAAGGCCCGCGGCGAGTAATCGTCTAGGAACCAAACTTGGCCGTGACCCCGCCCGTGTGGGGGAGTGGCCGATCGCGAAGCCGGCTTTATTGCCAATGAAGCCGGCCTCGCAAACGGCCAACGAGGGATTTGCATCACATGCAGGGCCCGCGCAGGACCGAAATTTTTATATTTATCCAAGCCCCCAGTAGACTAATTTCAGTTCGTTTGCGAACCGCGCAAACGAAAGTAAGTCTTCTGTAAACGTTTCTAGGAGGAACCTGTGGCAAAGGCAAAGTTCGAGCGGACCAAGCCGCACGTCAACATCGGCACCATTGGTCACGTTGACCACGGTAAGACCACGTTGACCGCTGCCATCTCCAAGGTACTTGCTGACAAGTACCCAGATGTCAACGAGCAGCGCGACTTCGCGTCGGTTGACTCGGCTCCAGAAGAGCGCCAGCGCGGTATTACTATCAATATCTCGCACGTTGAGTACCAGACCCCGAGCCGTCACTACGCACACGTAGACGCTCCAGGTCACGCTGACTATGTCAAGAACATGATCACCGGTGCTGCTCAGATGGACGGCGCAATCCTCGTGGTTGCCGCTACTGACGGCCCAATGGCTCAGACCCGCGAGCACGTTCTGCTGGCCCGCCAGGTTGGTGTTCCAACCTTGATGGTCGCACTGAACAAGTCGGACATGGTTGAGGACGAGGAGCTCCTAGAGCTCGTCGAGATGGAAGTTCGTGAACTTCTTTCCTCGCAGGGCTTCGATGGCGATGACGCTCCAGTGGTACGCGTTTCGGGCCTGAAGGCTCTGGAAGGCGATCCAGTATGGACCAAGTCCATCGAGGAACTGATGGATGCTGTCGATACCTACATCCCGAACCCAGTTCGTGATCGCGACAAGCCATTCCTGATGCCAATTGAAGACGTCTTCACCATCACCGGTCGCGGTACCGTTGTAACCGGTCGCGCCGAGCGTGGCACCCTGAAGATCAACTCGGAGGTCGAAGTTGTCGGCATCCGTCCGATCCAGAAGACCACCGTTACCGGTATCGAGATGTTCCACAAGCAGCTTGACGAAGCATGGGCCGGCGAGAACTGTGGCCTGCTGCTTCGCGGTCTGAAGCGCGACGATGTCGAGCGTGGACAGGTAATCGTAGCCCCAGGCTCGATCACCCCACACACCGGCTTCGATGCCAACGTCTACATCCTGTCGAAGGACGAAGGCGGACGTCACAACCCGTTCTACTCGAACTACCGTCCGCAGTTCTACTTCCGCACCACCGACGTCACCGGCGTCATCACGTTGCCAGAAGGCACCGAGATGGTTATGCCTGGCGACAACACCGAAATGTCGGTTGAGCTGATTCAGCCAATCGCCATGGAAGATGGCCTCGGCTTCGCTATCCGCGAAGGCGGCCGCACCGTTGGTTCGGGCAAGGTCACCAAGATCACCAAGTAGTTCGCTACTAATGATCTAGACCGACTGGTCTGACATAAAAGATCTCCACTACTTCTTCGGAAGTAGTGGAGATCTTTTTGCTTAATAACGAGTCTTACCTCGCAAGTATATCTAGACAGTGGTCTAATTGGATGAGTTGATATCCCGTTACGGGCTCATCTAGTTAAGGGCGAAGTATGTTCTGGTTCATCGTAGTGATCTTGCTCTTGGCGTTAAGCTTTTTCATTGGATATCGAGTCGGTCAAAAGAAGCAGTCCGGCGATGCCCAAGCAAAACAGCAGGCCTGGCAGGAAGGCTACAACGCCGCCACCAACTACGCCGCGCGCGAGGCCAAACAAGCAGCCCCGGTAGCCGTCCAGCTGCCACAGCCACCCAGCAACGCACCGCCAACAGTTCAACCACAAACCGAGTGGACAGCAAATGTTTCGGCGCAAAGTTCACCCGCCGGAGTTTATGCGCAGCCAACGCTCAAGCCTGCCGCTCCGCAAGCGCCAGCGCGTCCGGTCAAGGTCCTCACCGCACGCGAACGAGAACTACGCAATATCAACGTCACGCTGTACGTAGCGGCCCTGCTCATCGTGGCCGCCGCAGCACTCTTCCTCAGCTTCGCGTTGCCACCGCTTCCAAAACTTATCTCCCTGTTTGTGCTCGCCGCAGCCTTTTACGGCGTAGGCCTCTACGTACATGCGGCCAAGGAAAACCTTAAACCTGCTGCGAGTGCATTCGCCGGAACCGGACTAGCCTTACTTCCACTCGCGGGAATCGCCACCTATCAGACGCTGTCGCTTTCCGCCCCGGTGGTGTGGCTGATCTTCTCAGTCATTGGTACGCTCGCCGTCGGTTTTGCCACGATCCGCCTACGTTCACGAGTGCTCGCATGGATTGCAGTGTTCGTCTTGGTCTCCACCACCATGGCCTGCGCGGCTACGGTGCAACGCGGCATCTTGTTCTACCTACTTTTCTTGCTGCTCCTCTCGGTGCTCTTGCTCGTGCTGGCCGTGCGCAGCGAAAAGGTTCGCTCTTCTTTGTTCTATTCGGCGGTCTTCGCCACCGGGCAACTTCTGCCATTGTTAGTGCTCGGCCTGGCTTTGGTGATGTATAGCTCGTTGAACCCGCGCGATCTTCTCTGGGTCTTCTTCTTGGTCACCGCGCACCTGCTACTGACGATTGTGCTCATCGAGCGGTTCCGTTTGTACCGGCTCTACGCTGCCCGGGTGACCTTCATGCTGCTGATCTTTGCTACCGGTAATTACCTAGGCATGGAACCAGAATTTATTTGGGCAATTAGCGCAGTGCTGTGGGCCGGGCAGGCCTTAGCCGTCACACACTTCGCCCACGGCTACCGCCAGCTCTTTGTGGTTCCTGCCAGCTGGTGGCGTTCCGAACGCATTGCATTGTGGGCGTTGGTCGTTGGCTCAGCGCTCGTAGCCGTGACGCATCTTGCCGGACCGCAGGTGCCTTGGTGGTATGCGGTGTTATTGATTCCAGTCCTGCAGATATTCACGCTGAATGCACTACGCCAGCGAGGAAAGATTGAAGCCGTCGCCATTGTGCTGCTGGCGATACTAGCCATGACGGCCAGCGGCCTATTCGCCTGGCGTGTACTGCCGGCCTTGGCGGTAGCAATTATTGGCCTGACTCTTGCCTTCCGCAACGAAACACAGCGTCGCTGGCACCTCGTTCTGGACCTCACCCGCTGGCTTGGCGTATTGGTCTTCGGCGGTTTTGTGGGCCGGGCACTGCAAGAACTGCTCACTGGGTTTGGAGAACCAACGGGCGTAGCACAAGGCTATGGCCGCGCCGCAACGGTGTTCGAATCTTTGAACTTAGCCTGGGTGGTGGGTTTATGGCTGCCGCTCTTTGCGCTGTGGCTGCTCTCGACCCTTCGAAGCAAACGCCAGGTTCTGCCTACACGCGAACACCTCATTCATTTTGGTGCCTCGGTATTGCTTGCGGTGATAACGCTCAGCTACGTCGTGTCACTACAGAATCAGGTGGCCGGGCGGGAGGAAACGAGCTTCCTGACGCTGAGCGCAGGGACCTGGCTTGGGTTGGGGATCATCCTCGCGCTAGTCAATGTGATCCTGGCCGGCTGGCGCCTGGATAGTCGCGGCCAACAGCGAGATGCGCAACTACTGCGCATTATGGTGTTGGTGGCCAGTGCCGCGCTGCTGATGCTCAGTTTCCAAGGATCATTGCTCATCGTGGTGATTGTTGGACTGACAAATCTAGGCTTCTATCTACTCAATGCCCGCAAGGTCCACGCGCCACATTGGAAGACGGTCTATGCATCCGCCGCACAACTGACCTTCAGCGTGTGTATCTGGTGGTTCGCGAACTACCTATTGTTGGACTATTCCGGACGCTTTGCGCTGATGATAGTTTCAGTGATGCTTCCGCAACTGGTCCGCTTGTTCCTGGTGATGCGCGCCAAACGTCCGCTGAGCCTGGAAATGCGTTGGATTACCGTAGGCCTAGTCTGCCTGCTGCCCTTGGTCTTGCTCGTGGGCGACTTAGGCTTCGGACTGTATGACCGTGGCACTATGCTGCTCGGGATCAGTCTGTGGATTATTCACTCGGTGAAGGGCTTCTACGCACTGAGAAAACAAACGCAGCATGCAGAGTTCCTCTTATTCGCTACGGTGATTGGGCTGTGCGGGCTCATCTATCTCCAAGGTGTTCAAAGCTTCGAAGTAACCGGGTGGATTCACGGGCCGTGGTGGTCTGTGCAGGTGGCACAAATCTTGTTGCTCGCCGTGGCATTGCTGGCACTTGGCGCGCAATGGCCATTGCGGAATTCATCCACGCTGCGCTTCGCCCCGGTCTTTGGTACACTCTTTGCCTTGTTGACCATCGCTCTGGTCGCTGACGGTGCCGGCTGGATCGCGTTGGTGCTTCTAGTGAGCGCGGTACAACTCGGACTTTTGGTACATACCCGAAAGATCGCGTGGTTGGCGGCCGGATCCAGTGTGGCGCTGCTAGGCGCCATTGGCCAAGGCATTGGCTACTGGCGTGAAGGATCAAGCTTTAGCCTGCAACCGTGGATGGACCCGACCTGGCAGTTACTGCTCACCGCGATCTTGTTGCTGGTAATTTCGTTACTGCATGGCAGGTTCGCGGAGCAGGTGCCTCACTACCCACGCGATGTTCGCTTTTCCAAGGATGCTGCGGGACAAGCCGCCCGGGTTTATTTCGCGGCAATGATTCTCAGCACGGCAGTCGCAGGCTCGCTGATGCACTTCAACGATCTGCGCACCGCATGGATTATCGCCGGGGCGCTACTAATCTTTGTCGCCGGCGCCGTGATCAGGTTCTTCGAATTGCCTGCGCGCTTCGGGCTGTGGGGGAGCGACGCGCTCATAGCGCTGGCTGCGCTGTTGGCCTTTAGCAGTTATGTCCAGATTCGCCAGATGCCTGTTCTTAGTATCTTCTTCCTTTACTTCGCGGTGCTTGCGATTATTTTGGCTGCGCGGCACTTTGTGGGCAAACGAGGGCGCGCAGCCCACAAGTATGTGATTGTCGGTGCGGTCCTAGCCTCGCTCACGCAGATCAGTACCCTGATAGACGGTAATGGATTTGCGCAGGTCTTTAGCCTGTTCTTCTTTGCCGCGTTGATTGTCCTGGGACTGAAATTAGGACAGAAACGCTACATCTGGTGGGGTGCCATTGCCATTACTGTGGCCGTACTATGGTTCTTGCGTTACCTAGCCTTCCTCTGGCTGGTGCTTGCCGGGGTTGGCTTGATTGTGGCCGCGGTATTAAAGCTGGTCCGGGTGGAGCGCAAACCCCGGAGCGAGGAGCAGCCGGCCCAAAGTCACGCTGAGTTCGGTCAGGATGAAAATTCACGGCCAGATCAGGACAATTTGAACTCGTGAGGTCAAGATCACGGCGCTAAATCAGTACAAAAGATTTGCGCGAGGGCGGTCGACCTGTCAGACTAGATAAGTTGCTTGATTGCAACCCGATCCCCGCGAGGGGTAATCGGAATCGGTTTGTTCGACAGGGATCGACTCTCACGCAGGATAATGCCTGAGGTTCGGGATCGATACAACGGTGACAAACTATAAGACCTTCGCACAAAGTGAAAACTATGTCGGAATTGTCGTGACTGAAAATTTCACGACACGCCCGACCGCGGGGGTCGGAGCCACCTGCGGGTGAGGAACCCGGATCTAATCCGGATTCAGTCGCAGCGTAAGGCGTGCCGGTTCGCAAGAACCCGTATATAGGCACAGTAATTTTTGATAGTGCTAACAGGAAGAGGCATGACGCCATGGCGGGACAGAAAATCCGCATCCGGCTGAAGTCGTATGACCACGAGGTCATTGACGTTTCGGCCCGGAAGATCGTTGAGACGGTCACGCGCGCAGGCGCAACCGTAGTCGGCCCAGTGCCGCTGCCAACGGAAAAGAACGTGTACTGCGTTATCCGTTCGCCACACAAGTACAAAGACAGCCGTGAGCACTTCGAAATGCGCACGCACAAGCGTCTGATCGACATTGTTGATCCGACCCCGAAGGCCGTAGATTCGCTGATGCGTCTCGATCTGCCAGCGGATGTCAACATCGAAATCAAGCTTTAAGGGGAGGTGGCGAGAAAACTATGACCGCAACCCGCAATGTAAAGGGCCTGTTGGGCACGAAGCTCGGCATGACCCAGGTTTGGGATGAAAACAACATTCTGATCCCAGTCACCGTCGTGCAGGCTGACAGCAACGTTGTCACCAAGCTAGTTAATGCAGAACGTGACGGCTACACCGCAGTTCAGATCGGCTACGGCCAGATCGACCCACGCAAGGTCACCAAGCCACTGGCTGGTCACTTTGAAGCTGCCGGCGTGACCCCACGTCGTCACCTGGTGGAACTGCGTACCGAAGACGTCGCAGAGTACACCGCAGGACAGGAACTATCCGTAGAGCTGTTCAACGCTGGCCAGAAGGTCGATGTTGTTGGCACCTCGAAGGGTAAGGGTTTCGCTGGCGTTATGAAGCGTCACGGATTCCACGGTGCTCCTGCATCCCACGGTGCTCACAAGAACCACCGTAAGCCAGGTTCCATCGGCGGCGCATCGACCCCAGGTCGCGTCTTCCGTGGACAGAAGATGGCTGGTCGTATGGGTGCTGAGCGGGTAACCACTCAGAACCTGACCATTCACGCTATCGACGCTGAGAAGAACCTCCTGCTGATCAAGGGTGCCGTTCCAGGCGCTCGCGGTCGCGTCGTTCTCGTACGCACCGCCGTGAAGGGAGCATAAGTAAATGACTAAGGCACTTAACGTCGAACTGCCAGAGAGCATCTTCGCCGTACAGACCAACGTCCCACTGTTGCACCAGGTCGTTGTGGCTCAGCTTGCTGCCGCACGTCAGGGTACCCACAAGACCAAGGATCGCTCGGAAGTTTCCGGCGCCGGGCGTAAGCCACATGCTCAGAAGGGTACCGGCCGCGCCCGTCAGGGTTCGATCCGTGCTCCACACATGACCGGCGGTGGCATTGTCCACGGTCCAACCCCACGCGACTACTCGCAGCGTACCCCGAAGAAGATGAAGGCTGCTGCACTGCGCGGCGCTTTGTCTGATCGTGCACGCTTCGATCGTGTTCACGTGATCGAGAACCTGGTATCTGGCGAAACGCCATCGACCAAGGAAGCTCTGGCTACCTTGCGTTCGTTGACCGAACGTAAGAACCTGCTCGTCGTCATTGATCGCGCAAACGATGTTGCTGCCCTTTCGGTACGCAACCTTGATTCTGTGCACGTTCTATACGTCGACCAGTTGAACACCTACGATGTTCTGGTTTCGGATGACGTAGTCTTCACCAAGGCTGCCTTCGAAGCACTGGTCCAGAAGGAGGAAGCCAAGTAATGAGCATCTTCTCAAAGGCTCCGCACGACGTGGTCATCGCACCAGTCGTATCGGAAAAGAGCTACGGCCTAATCGATGAAGGTCAGTACACCTTCTTGGTTGACCCACGTTCAAACAAAGCGGAAATCAAGAATGCCGTTGAAGCTATCTTCAACGTCAAGGTTGAGTCCGTAAACACCATGAATCGAACCGGTAAGCGCAAGCGCACCAAATTCGGGTGGGGTTCACGCAAGGATACCAAGCGTGCAATCATCACTTTGAAAGAAGGATCGATTGACATCTTCGGCGGTCCGCTTTCCTAAGCGGAGACCACTTTAACGAGGAATTTAAATAATGGGAATTCGTAAGTACAAGCCAACTACCCCGGGCCTTCGTGGCTCGTCGGTAGCTGACTTCGCAGAAATCACCCGATCGACTCCGGAAAAGTCACTGGTTCGTCCACTCACCAAGACTGGCGGCCGTAACAACTCCGGTAAGATCACCACCCGACACAAGGGTGGCGGACACAAGCGTGCCTACCGCGTCATCGACTTCCGTCGTCATGACAAAGATGGCGTTCCGGCAACCGTTGCTCACATCGAGTACGATCCGAACCGCACCGCACGTATCGCTTTGCTCCACTACATTGATGGAACCAAGCGCTACATCGTGGCACCGAACAACCTCAAGCAGGGCGACAAGGTCGAGGCCGGCCCAGCAGCGGATATCAAGCCAGGTAACAACCTGCCGCTTCGTAACATCCCTGTTGGTTCAGTTATCCACGCTGTCGAGTTGCGCCCAGGCGGTGGCGCCAAAATGGCTCGCTCCGCTGGCTCATCGATCCAGCTTGTAGCTCGTGAAGGTCGCTTCGCGCAGTTGCGTCTGCCATCCGGCGAAATCCGCAACGTTGATGTGCGCTGCCGCGCAACCATCGGCGAAGTTGGTAACGCTGAGCAGATCAACATCAACTGGGGTAAGGCTGGCCGTATGCGCTGGAAGGGCGTTCGCCCAACCGTGCGTGGCGTTGCCATGAACCCAATTGATCACCCGCACGGTGGTGGCGAGGGTAAGACGTCCGGTGGACGTCACCCAGTCAACCCGAACGGTAAGCGCGAGGGTCGTACTCGTCGTCCAAATAAGGAAAGCGACAAGCTCATTGTGCGTCGTCGCAAGACCGGCAAGAACAAGCGATAGGAGCCTGGAAACATGCCACGCAGCCTGAAGAAAGGCCCCTTCGTCGATCAGCACCTCTTCCTCAAGGTCGAAGCTGAGAACGAAAAGGGCACCAAGAACGTCATCAAGACGTGGTCCCGCCGTTCGATGATCATCCCGGACATGCTGGGACACACCATCGCCGTGCACGACGGTCGTAAGCACATTCCTGTGTTTGTTACCGAATCAATGGTCGGTCACAAGCTCGGAGAGTTTGCACTGACCCGCACGTTCCGTGGCCACGTGAAGGACGACAAGAAGGGCAAGCGTCGCTAGGTCCCGCAAGGGATCTAGAGATGCTTAGCACTTCTTCGAAAGACGAGAGAAGGAAAGCAATGGAAGCCAAGGCAATTGCGCGCCATATCCGCGTGACGCCTATGAAGGCCCGGCGCGTCGTCAACCTTGTTCGTGGTCTACAGACGAACGAAGCGCTGGCTATCTTGAAGTTTGCCCCACAGGCAGCTTCGGAGCCAGTGTACAAGGTTGTCGCATCGGCAGTGGCTAACGCCCGTGCCGCCGCGGACCGCGCAGGTGAAGCATTCAATGAGGACGAGCTGATCATCAGCGAAGCGTTTGTTGACGAGGGACCGACCATGAAGCGGTTCCAGCCGCGAGCTCAGGGTCGCGCATTCCAGATCAAGAAGCGCACCAGCCACGTCACCGTGGTTGTTTCAACCCCGGAGAAGGGTGGGGAGAACTAAATGGGACAGAAGGTAAACCCGAACGGTTTCCGTCTCGGCATCACCACTGAC
This sequence comes from Arthrobacter sp. MYb213, assembly GCF_002979915.1. Classification (GTDB taxonomy): domain Bacteria; phylum Actinomycetota; class Actinomycetes; order Actinomycetales; family Micrococcaceae; genus Glutamicibacter. The sequence continues at coordinate 285,436 of NZ_PCQA01000002.1, read as the reverse complement.
CACGTTTCGCACTGGTTCGCCGATAGCAGCAAGCCAGGACAGCGCTACGCAGATTACGTAAAAGAAGACGTAAAAATCCGCGCATTGCTGTCTACCGGAATGGATCGTGCAGGCATTGCCCGCGTAGAGATCGAGCGTACTCGTGACCGTGTTCGTGTGGATATCCACACCGCACGTCCGGGCATCGTTATCGGTCGCCGCGGCGCCGAAGCAGATCGCATCCGTGGCGCACTGGAGAAGATGACAGCTAAGCAGGTTCAGCTGAACATCCTCGAGGTCAAGAACCCTGACATGGAGGCCCAGTTGGTCGCCCAGGGCATCGCCGAGCAGCTTGCTTCACGTGTGGCTTTCCGCCGCGCGATGAAGAAGGCAATGCAGTCGGCAATGCGCGCTGGTGCCAAGGGCATCCGCGTTCAGTGCTCCGGTCGACTTGGCGGTGCAGAAATGTCCCGCAAGGAGTTCTACCGCGAAGGTCGTGTGCCACTGCACACCCTGCGTGCGAACATCGACTTTGGTAAGTTCGAAGCCAAGACCACCTTCGGCCGTATCGGCGTGAAGGTTTGGATCTACAAGGGTGACGTAACCGCCAAGGAACTTGCTGCACAGCAGGCCGCTGCCGCTCCGGCACGCGGTGGCCGTGGTGGCGCTGGCAACGATCGTCCACGTGGTGGCGAGCGTCGTCGACGTCCAGAACGTAGCAAGGGCGCTGCAGCTCCGGCTGCGGAAGGAGGACAGGCTTAAATGCTTATCCCACGTCGAGTAAAGTTCCGTAAGCAGCACCACCCAAAGCGCTCCGGCGCTGCCAAGGGCGGAACCACTGTTTCATTCGGTGAATACGGCATTCAGGCTCTTACTCCTGCTTACGTGACCAACCGTCAGATCGAGGCAGCTCGTATCGCGATGACCCGTCACATCAAGCGTGGCGGTAAGGTCTGGATCAATATTTACCCAGACCGTCCACTGACGAAGAAGCCAGCCGAAACCCGCATGGGTTCCGGTAAGGGTTCCCCGGAGTGGTGGGTTGCCAACGTAAAGCCAGGACGCATCTTGTTTGAACTTGATGGCGTCTCCGAAGAGGTAGCTAAAGAGGCATTGCGCCTAGCAATCCACAAGCTGCCATTGAAGGCACGTATCGTGCGTCGTGAGGGTGGTGAATAGGGATGGCTATTGGTTCTAAGGATCTAAGCGTCGAGTCCCTGGACGGCTTCGATAATGCTCGTTTGAACGAGGAATTGAAGAAGGCCAAGGCAGAACTGTTCAACCTGCGTTTCCAGTCGGCTACCGGCCAGCTAGAAACTCACGGCAACTTGAAGACCATTAAGCGCGATATCGCACGCATTTACACTGTAATGCGTGAGCGTGAACTGGGTCTTCGTCAGGAAGTCGTTGTCCCGGTTGAAGAGACCAAGAAGGGCAAGGAAACCAAGTAATGAGCGAGAAGGATAACGTCGTGGATGCAGCTGTAGAGCGCAACGACCGCAAGACCCTCCGTGGTTACGTGGTTTCCGACAAAATGCAGAAGACCATCGTCGTTGACGTTGAGGACCGTGTTAAGCACGCCCTTTACGGCAAGGTTATGCGTCGCAACAAGAACGTGAAGGCTCACGACGAGAACAACGAAGCCGGCATTGGCGACTTGGTTGTAATCGCAGAGACTCGCCCATTGTCAGCAGACAAGAACTGGCGTCTCGTTGAGATCGTTGAGAAGGCTAAGTAAGCTTTCTTAGTGATTTCACGGATTACGTGAATATCTGAAAACGCCCCGAACACTTCGCAAGAAGAGTTCGGGGCGTTTTTCTATGCCTGTAAGTGTTGTCCCAGTTGTCGAACAGTAAGAAGGCGATAGCCAGTGCCCGCGTGTAACAGCCGGACTGCGGTGGAGTCCGCAAAATACGTCAAGTAGTGTCAATTAGATGAATGACATGAATAATGATCTTGCGGTCAAACAACCCGTTTTTCCAGAGCGCGTCGATCACGTGTATTGCATTTCAATTGACCCTTCGGAATGCGAACGTGAAGTTGTTTATATCGGTCAATCAGTGACGCCTGGCCGTGCTTTGAAGCATTTCAAAAGTCACAACAGCAAGTTGCAGCAACGCTTAGCAGGACACGAAGCATGGGGAATCAGCTTTCAGAACCTGAACGTAGCTTCAGCTGAAGATACCAATATATTTGAGAGCCTCGCTATCGATCTGGTTAAACATGATGGACGGTTTAATATATTAGCCAGCCAGCCCAAATGATAAAGGGCGATAAATATAACGGCACTTACTATCCTGTTGTCTTCACGCAGACAAATCACGCACTGTCATGCAAATCTGCGAAAAAAACCACATGGTCAGGCCGTACTCTCGGAACTATTGTCTACAAAGGCAAGACTTACTATGCTGATGCCTATGCTCCTGTACAGAAGGGGGTTCCATGCCGTCTCTAAGCAGCATCCTGACAAAAATCAAGATTCGCCTTGGCTCGAAATATTCAGAAGATCAGATGGTCTACGTCGTCTATGGGAAACAACCCAGCCCATTTCCAGACCTTGAATACAAAGAGCCAATAATTGCGATCGTGGCCAGTGAACGTGAATGCTTTGCGATTCAGGAAAAGTATCTAGACACTAAAGTCAGCTGGGAAGCTAGAAAGGTGCAGGGTGCCGAAAGCATAGACCTGGTAGATGGCTGCGTTTTGTATCTGACGCATACTACTTTGTCATCGTACGATGAGGACGCCGAAGGGAATCCAATCTTCGGGATCATGGAGAATCCACAGCCCACGGCTCTATTTTGCAGTCGGGACGCCGCTGAACAGCAAGCACCGGAACAATACCTGCACATCGTTACCCTCGGTGAAATAAACCTCCGTGGCGTCGGAGAGCTTTTGGAATAAGTGTCCAGCACCCTACGCCAATACCTGAAGTTGCCAGACATGACGGGGCCGCACCTACCAGGTGCGGTCGCTCTTCATGTTGCTTGCCACGTTGCAGGAGATGGTACCGGTTTAGATGCCTGCCTGACCCTATCCGCGTTGTCTCAACAAACTAATGTTTCTGAGTCAGAAACTCAATAGGTTCAGGCATGGCGGTCTCCTGGCTTTGAGTCCGAAATTCTTCCTCACAAAAATGTTCCATTTAGCCATGAGACCATGGGTTCCCGATCCAACCGCATAGTCAGTACTACACCCGGACCTGTCGCAGAACATTTCGTTTAGCTCAGTGGTGTCGACGGTTTCCGGTCCGTCGAGCCCGCTCGATAGGCGCTGGGAGTGAATCCGAGTAACTGTCGGAAATCCTTAGTCAGGTGTGCATGATCCGCATATTCGAGCTCTGCCGCAATCTGCGTGATGGACGTACTGGGATTCTCGCGTAGCCGCTGGGCCGCCTCTTGCAATCGGTATCTACGAATAATGGTGAGTGGCGTCAGCCCGACGTAGTCCGAAGAGAGCCGTTGTAAGCTGCGTACAGACAACCCCAGTGCCACGGCTAACTGGACAACATTGACGATATCCCGTCTCTGCGCCACTAAGTCCAACATCTTGTTGGCGGTAAGCCCATGCTGGTCTGTGATTCTCACCTTTTGCTCAAGCCATGCAGCAAGCAAGTCAACAGCTGAATTTAGTCTTTCCTGCGTGAAGGGCACGTCCATCAACTGACGCACAGGCTCTAATAATTGCTCAGCGGACAATGAAACTTCACTGCCTAAGACAGAGCGTGGTTCAACGCCGAAGCTACGGATGGAAGCAGGTAATAGCAACGCGGCCAGTACCCATCCGTTACCGGTCAGATCGCGGTGAGATGCACCGGTGGAAATTCCGGCGAGGGTGACCCCCGTTGGTTGGATGACGAGGTTCATGCAGGGGAAGGGAAGTAATTCTTGGCGTGAGGTCCGGCCCGGGGCAATATTCCAGCGGGCCACCCAGAACCAACCGACTCTGTCGCGTAAATGCTGTGGAGCGAGGATGCGTTGGAACTCTGGCAATCTAGCAGGATACAAAACGCCTCGACGATCGGCCGTGCTGTCCACAGGTGAGGACCTTTCAAAGTTGGCGTGAATCTACAAGTCCAAGGGTGCCACAGCTTCCTAGAGTGAAGATATGGAAAATCAAGAAGAAAATACCACCGGGGTCACCGGCGAATACACCACAGACGGGATACCGCTCGGTTCGACATCTTTGACACCTTTCTTGGCCATCAAAAACGCGGCTAATGCAGTCGAGTTTTATCGAGATGTCCTCGGTGCACGGATTGTGGACTGTACCGAGATTGGTGGAGTGATGGTGCACGCGGATCTCGATTTTGGCAATGGAAAACTTCAGCTGGGGGAGCCGAGCCCCGATTACGGTCTGATTGCGCCACCTGAGCCTCCGAACGCCTGTTATTCAATGGCGCTGTATTGCTCAAACGTTGATGATTTAGTAGCTCAGGCTCAAGCAGCGGGTGCCACCGTACGTGAGCCGGTGGCCACCTTCGTCTCCGGGGATCGTTTCGCGTCAATTATTGATCCTTTCGGAGTGCGTTGGTCACTTTTGAGCAGAGTGGTGGATCTTTCCGAGGCAGAGAGCAAGGAACGCGTTGCACGATGGGCGGCTGAGCAACAGGGTTAGCCGAGGTTGAACCGATAAAGTCGACATATGAGAAAAGACGGTCAGCACCAACAGAAGAACACTTTTTTGATTCTGTTGATCGTCATCTCAGCGCTCATCGTCGCTTTGCCTTACCAGCCCTGGTTGGCCGGCGGAATCATTCCTAAGGTGCAAGCCTTTGCCAGTTGGCTGTTGCTCATCCCGCTCGGGGCTTTGATTCTCAAGCTGTTGAAAAGGAAACGCAGGACCGCGGTTGTGTTTATGGTCCTGTTGGCTATCGGCCTTATTCCGCAGATGCACATAGCGCCAGCTGGGCAAAGCGAAACGACGGGTGAGTTACGCGTGCTGAGCTTCAACGCTTACCGCGCCGAAGCCAGCAGCAATGAACTGGCCGCGCTGATCAAAGAGGAACATCCTGACCTTTTGATCTTGGTGGAAACCAACGAGAGACTACATCAGGACTTAACTTCTCTTGGTGCGTTAAAAGGCCTGGACTTCAGAACGGCGCCGGCGCCAGCCGGGGGAGTGCGTGACACCGTGATCTTCTCCAAGAACCCGATGACCGAGATTGATTCGGGGCTTAGTGAGCGCGACACCGGATGGTTTGCCATGCCAACTGTTGAGGTCGATGTGGCACAGCAACGTGTACTGGTTGCCGGGGTGCACGTCTACCCGCCACTGAAAGATGCACAGCAGTGGCGCGAAGGTTTATCGGCCATCGATACGTGGGTTCACGCGCATCCGCAATCCCCAATGATTCTTGCCGGTGATTTCAACTCAACTAGCGGACACCGACTGTACCGAGATGCCGTTGCGGGTATGACCGAGGCAAGTGGCTTGCGCCCTCAATCGACGTGGCCTCAGGCAATGCTCTCGTTCCCGGTCTTAGAGATAGATCACATTCTCGGGAGGGGCGTGAGGTTCGCTCAAACGCGAGCCACACCGGTCACCGGTTCGGATCATCTTGCGGTGCATACGACCGCGCGGTTTTAATCCCCGAAATGACGCGGTAGATCCCGCTCTGGTGTGATCAACAACGCTCACTTTCGCCCTACCACACCATTTCTAAATGATGCCAATCTAGGCTAGACTTGAAAACCTGTGCGCGCTTCATTCGGGGACTATCCACCTTCGGTGTAGTGCAGTGCGGCCTGACACCGTCTTGCCGCGCAGTACAGCCTCGGTATTTTACGCCTCGGCCCTGCCAACAATTGGGATCAGCATTCGGTGCGCCCGCGTCGGTGGGGGTAAGCGATACGTATCGTGGAGACCATATCCGTTCCGCAAGGCTCATTTATGAGAACCAGCGAGACGACAGGAGTAAGCAGTGATTCAGAAAGAGTCGCGACTGAAGGTTGCCGATAACACTGGTGCTAAGGAAATCCTTACCATCAACGTGCTCGGTGGCTCCAAGCGTCGCTACGCAAGCATTGGTGACACTATTGTCGCCACCGTCAAGGATGCAATCCCAGGCGGCAACGTAAAGAAGGGTGACGTCGTTAAGGCTGTCATCGTTCGCACCAAGAAGGAAATCCGTCGTGCAGACGGTTCCTACATCAAGTTCGACGAGAACGCTGCAGTTATCCTCAAGGGTGACGCCGCAGATCCTCGCGGAACTCGTATCTTCGGCCCAGTGGGCCGCGAGCTTCGTGACAAGAAGTTCATGAAGATCGTTTCCCTGGCTCCGGAGGTGCTGTAAGCATGGGTGCAAAGATTAAGAAGGGTGATCTGGTTCAGATCATCTCGGGCAAGGAACGTGGCAAGCAGGGCAAGGTCCTGACTGTCATCACCGCCACTTCGCGCGTACTTGTTGAAGGCGTTAACCGCGTCACCAAGCACACCAAGGCCGGTCAGTCCGAAAACGGAACCACCTCCGGTGGCATCGAGGTTGTTGAGGCACCAGTTCACGTTTCTAACGTGGCAGTGGTTGACCCAGAAACCAAGAAGCCAACCCGCGTTGGTTTCCGTGAGGAAACTGTCGAAAAGAACGGTGTGTCCAAGACTGTGCGCGTCCGTTACGCCAAGGCTTCCGGAAAGGATCTGTAATGACTGAGACAGCCACCAAGATCCAGCCACGTCTGAAGGCTAAGTACGCCGCAGACATCCGCCCAGCATTGCTGGAGCAGTTCAGCTACGGCAACCCAATGCAGGTTCCAACCCTGACCAAGGTTGTTGTGAACATGGGTGTCGGCGAAGCCGCTAAGGATTCGAAGCTTATCGAAGGCGCCGTTCGCGATCTGACCGCAATTACCGGTCAGAAGCCAGTGGTTACCAAGGCTCGCAAGTCGATCGCACAGTTCAAGCTGCGCGAAGGCATGCCAATTGGTACTCACACCACCTTGCGTAATGATCGCATGTGGGAATTCGTTGATCGTTTGATCACCCTGGCACTACCTCGTATCCGCGACTTCCGCGGTCTGAGCGACCGTCAGTTCGATGGCAATGGTAACTACACTTTCGGTCTGACCGAACAGTCGATGTTCCATGAAATCGATCAGGACAAGATCGATCGCGTGCGCGGTATGGACATCACTGTGGTGACCACCGCCAAATCTGACGATGAAGGCCGTGCCTTGCTCAAGGCTCTGGGCTTCCCGTTCAAGACCTCCAACTAATCTCACTACGTTACAGGTCCGCTAAGGAAACCGTAACGAGGAAGGGCTGAAGCCCACATGTCTATGACAGATCCAGTCGCAGATATGCTGACTCGACTGCGTAACGCTAACTCGGCATACCACGACACTGTGTCGATGCCATCGAGCAAGCTCAAAGTACGCATTGCTAACATCCTCAAGGAACAGGGCTACATTGCCTCGTTCGAGGAAGTTGCAGCAGAAGTCGGCAAGACGCTGACCATCAACCTGAAGTTCGGCCCATCGCGTGAGCGTTCAATCGCTGGCGTACGCCGTATCTCCAAGCCAGGCTTGCGTGTATACGCAAAGTCCACCAACTTGCCTCACGTGCTCGGTGGTCTTGGTATCGCAATCCTGTCCACCTCCTCCGGTCTGCTTACTGACCGTCAGGCTGCAAAGAAGGGCGTAGGTGGGGAAGTCCTCGCCTACGTCTGGTAACGGGAAGGGAGCAACAGACAATGTCACGTATTGGACGTCTTCCGATCACCGTCCCAGCTAACGTTGAGATGACTGTGGATGGCCAGAAGGTCACCGCAAAGGGCCCGAAGGGTGAGCTTTCGCACACCGTTCAGGCACCTATCACCGTTGCTAAGGACGAGAACACCGTTACCGTGTCCCGCCCGAACGACAACCGCGAATCGCGCTCGTTGCACGGCTTGAACCGCACCCTGATCAATAACATGATCATCGGTGTGACCGAGGGATACGAAAAGAAGCTTGAAATTCACGGTACCGGTTACCGTGTGGTTGCCAAGGGTTCGGACCTGGAGCTTGCTCTGGGTTACTCGCACCCTGTCAAGGTAAGCGCCGTTGACGGCATCACCTTTACCGTTGAAGGCAACAACAAAATCACCATCGCTGGTATTGACAAGCAGCACGTCGGTGAAGTTGCCGCCAATATCCGCAAGCTGCGTAAGACCGAGCCTTACAAGGGCAAGGGCATTCGCTACGCTGGCGAGATCATCCGCCGCAAGGTCGGAAAGGCTGGTAAATAATTATGGCTATCGGAATCAAGGGCAAGAGCCGCTCCGCGTCACGCGGACGTCGTCACCTTCGTGTGCGCAAGCGCATCGTTGGTACCTCGGTACGCCCACGCCTGGTCATCAACCGCTCGGCTCGTCACATGTTCGTACAGATCGTGGACGACTCACAGGGTCTGACCCTGGCCAGCGCTTCGACCATGGAAGCAGATCTTCGCGCAAGCGATGCCGACAAGACCGCCAAGTCCAAGCGCGTTGGTGAGCTCGTTGCCGAGCGCGCCAAGGCTGCTGGGATCGAAGCAGTTGTCTTCGACCGCGGTGGCAACCGCTACCACGGTCGCGTGGCAGCTATTGCTGACGGCGCACGTGAAGGTGGGCTGGCACTGTGAGCGAAGCTACTAACAAGAAGGAAACTCAGGTGTCTGAAGCTACTGAAGCAGCCTCGACCGCTGCAGCTCCTGCCACGGAAAAGACCGGCGCCGCTCGCGGCGAAGGACGTGGACGTGGTGGAGAAGGCCGTGGCCGTGGCGAGGGTCGTGGCCGTGGCCGCGATTCGAAGGACAGCCGCAACGACGACAAGGACAAGTTCCTTGAGCGCGTTGTAGCTATCAACCGCGTATCCAAGGTCGTCAAGGGTGGTCGTCGCTTTAGCTTCACCGCACTTGTTGTTGTAGGTGACGGCGACGGAATGGTCGGCGTTGGCTACGGTAAGGCCAAGGAAGTTCCAGCAGCTATCGCTAAGGGCGTTGAAGAGGCTAAGAAGTCCTTCTTCCGCGTTCCACGCGTTGGCGGAACCATCCCACACCTGGTCAAGGGTGAGGCCGCCGCTGGCGTCGTCTTGCTCCGTCCAGCATCCCCGGGTACCGGCGTTATCGCCGGCGGTCCGGTGCGTGCCGTGTTGGAATGTGCTGGTATCCAGGACATCCTTTCGAAGTCGATGGGTTCAAGCAACCAGATCAACATCGTCAAGGGCACCATCGCCGCGCTAAAGGCTCTCGAAGAGCCTGCAGCAGTTGCAGCTCGCCGTGGTCTTCCACTGGACGAAGTTGCTCCAGCAGCTATGTTGCGTCACATCCAGACCCAGAAGGCTGGTGCTTAATCAATGGCTAAGAACATTGTTCCAAGCGACGTCACTCTGGAAATCACCCAGATCAAGTCCATCATTGGTGGTAGCCAGGTTCAGCGCGATATCGTTCGCTCACTGGGTCTGAAGCGTATCGGACACACCGTTGTCCGCACCGCTGACCCTGTGACCGTAGGTATGGTCAACAAGGTCCCACACCTGTTGAAGGTAGAGGAGGCTAAGTAAAGATGGCTATCAAAGAATCCGCACTTAAGATCCACCACCTGCGTCCCGCTGAAGGTGCCAAGAAAGCTAAGACCCGTGTTGGTCGTGGCGAGGCATCCAAGGGTAAGACTGCAGGCCGTGGTATGAAGGGCACGAAGGCTCGTTACCAGGTCAAGGCAGGCTTCGCAGGTGGACAGCTTCCGCTGCACATGCGTCTGCCAAAGCTGCGAGGCTTCAAGAACCCATTCCGCGTCGAGTACCAGGTTGTAAACCTGGACAAGATCTCGGAATTGTTCCCAGAGGGTGGCGAAGTCACCGTCGAGGCACTTGTTGCTAAGGGCGCAGTTCGCAAGAACCAGCCAGTCAAGGTGCTTGGCACCGGCGACCTAACGGTCAAGGTTGACGTGAAGGTTAACGCCTACTCGACTTCCGCAACCGAGAAGATCGCTGCTGCTGGCGGCCAGGCAGAAACCCTCTAAATCAGGGTTTGAGCTTAAGCTAAATCCCCGGTGAGCTTGTTTAGACAAGCTCACCGGGGATTTTCTTATCTTTCATTATGCGAACTATGACGCGAAGTAAATCCACGTAACACGCCGATTTTATGCCAATAACGCTAAAAAATCGGCTGCTGACTGTGTGGCGTATTTGGCACGATAGTACATTAGACGGCTAGAATCATTAGGTCATAGCAAGAGTCTTTATCGAGACTCAGGCACATACTTCAGGAGGACGCTTGTTCAGCGCCATAGCCCGAGTTTTTCGGACGCCTGACCTGCGCAACAAATTGCTTTTCACCCTCGGGATCATTGCGATCTATCGAGTCGGCGTTTTCATTCCGGCCCCGGGTGTCGATTACAGCAACGTTCAGCAGTGTCTGGCGATGGGTTCAACCACCGGTGGTCTTTATCAGTTCGTTAACCTCTTCAGCGGCGGCGCCCTGTTGCAGGTATCGATCTTTGCCATGGGTATCATGCCGTACATTACGGCCGCCATCATTGTGCAACTATTGCGTGTGGTGATCCCACACTTCGAAGAGCTGCATAAAGAAGGTCAAGCAGGCCAAGGCAAACTGACCCAGTACACCCGCTACCTGACCATCGCGTTGGCCCTACTTCAGGGCACCACGTTGATCACCTTGGCGCGTACCGGCGGACTTTTCCCAAGCTGTACACTTCCGCTGATCCCAGATGATTCCATCATCGTGATCTTGCTGATGATCTTCGCACTGACCGCAGGCACCGGCCTGATCATGTGGATGGGCGAAATGATCACCGAGCGCGGTATCGGCAACGGCATGTCCATCCTGATCTTCATCTCGATCGCTTCTGGCTTCCCATCCGCTATGGGCGCTATCCAGCAGTCGCAGGGTTGGGGCACCTTCCTTGGTGTTATCGCCGTCGGCTTGTTGGTGATTGCACTTGTGGTGTTCGTGGAGCAGTCTCAGCGCCGTGTTCCGGTGCAGTACGCCAAGCGCACCATCGGGCGACGTACCGTGGGTGGAACCTCCACCTACATCCCGCTGAAGGTCAACATGGCGAACGTGATCCCAGTGATCTTCGCCAGCTCGATTCTTGCGCTGCCACAGATGATCGTCTCGTTCAATCAGAACGATGACGGCACACTGCCCGAATGGGCCATGTGGTTGCAGACCCATTCGGCGTCCTCCTCGCCGTGGTACATGCTTGTTTACACGCTGTTTATCATTGGCTTCACCTACTTCTATGTCGCGATTACCTTCAACCCAGTTGAGGTCTCGGACAATATGAAGAAGTACGGTGGCTTCATTCCAGGCATTCGTGCCGGTAAGCCAACGGCAGATTACCTGCAGTTCGTGATTTCACGAATCACTTTTGCGGGCGCCCTGTACCTGGCGTTCGTTGCGTTGATCCCGCTGATCGCATTCGTGCTGTTCAACGCTGACCAGAACTTCCCATTTGGCGGCACCTCGATCCTCATCATGGTTGGTGTGGGTCTGGAAACCGTCAAACAAATCAATGCTCAAATGCAGCAACGAAACTACGAAGGGCTACTGCGATGAGTCGACTGCTAATTATTGGTCCGCCAGGTGCCGGCAAAGGCACCCAGGCAGTGAAGATCTCCGAGCGTTTGGAGATCGTCGCGATCTCCACCGGTGACATCTTCCGCGCCAACGTCAAGGGCGGCACCCCACTGGGTGTCGAAGCCAAGAAGTACATTGACGCCGGCAACTTCGTCCCAGACTCGGTCACCAACAACATGGTTGAAGATCGTCTGGCACAAGAAGACGTAGCCAACGGTTTCTTGCTTGACGGCTACCCACGCACCAGTGCGCAGGTTGATGCTTTGGATGCAATGCTCAAAGCTCAGAACGTCGAGTTGGATGCAGTCTTGCAGCTCACCGCAGATGATGATGAGCTCGTAGCTCGTCTACTCAAGCGTGCAGAAATTGAAGGCCGTGCAGATGATACCGAAGAGGTCATCCGTCACCGCCTGAGCCTGTACAACGAAGAGACCCGCATCGTGGTTGAACGTTATGAAGAGCGTGGCATTGTGCGCAAGGTAGATGGCCTCGGTGCCATTGACGAGGTCACCGAGCGCGTGCTCGCAGCCTTGAACGTCAGCGCCTAGCAAATACCAGTTCACACATAGGGACCGAGCCACAACCAGCCTGTGCAGGCCGTGGCCCGGTCCCTATGTAGTTTCAGCGAAGTAAACAATCCGCAGTGCGGATTGTAAAGATAAGAATTAGGGAGCATTACCTTGGCTCTAGGTCAGCCGCGAATTGAGTACAAAACCAATTCGCAGATACTAAAAATGCGCGAGGCCGGTCTGGTTCTCGCCGAAGCACTGGATGAAGCCAGTGCTGCCGCCCGCCCGGGCGTCACCACCAAGTCCATCGACGCGATCTTCGCGAAGGTTCTAGAACGCCACGGAGCTACCAGTAACTTCTTGGGTTACCACGGCTTCCCGGCTTCCATCTGCGCCTCGGTAAACCACGAGGTTGTTCATGGTTTCCCGAGCGACTATGAACTCAAAGATGGCGACGTGCTGAAGATTGACGGTGGCGCGATTATCGACGGCTGGCACTCGGACTCGGCGCGCACCGTATTGATTGGCAACGTTGATCCTGCCGACCAGCGTCTGAGTGAAATCACTGAGCAGGCTATGTGGGCCGGCATTGCCGCGTTCTCCAAGGCACGCTTCATCGGTCAGATCGGTGAAGCCATCGATGACTTTGTCTCGGCTCAGCCAGGTGCCCCACTGGGAATCTTGGAAGACTACTGTGGTCACGGTATCGGTTCGGCCATGCACATGGCTCCGGATGTACTGAACTACAACACCGGACACCGCGGCCCACGCATCAAGCCAGGGATGGCCTTGGCTATTGAGCCAATGTTGGTTCGTGGCCAGATCGGCACCTCGGTGTTGGAAGATGACTGGACCGTCGTGACCGACGACAAGGCCAACGCTTCGCAGTGGGAGCACACCGTAGCCATCCACTTGGGTGGCATTTGGGTGCTTACTGCTCATGACGGGGGAGCGGCCGGACTGGCACCATTTGGTGTCACTCCATCGCCCATCCCAGCTTAATTCGTAGTTCCGGTACCCACGAGGTGCCGGAACTAACATTTTTAGTGCGCCCTTGGATTTGTCCTAGGCTCTGCTGATGGCGTATTCTTAATTTTTGGTTGTCTATTTAATGCGCCTAAAACTCTCAGGAGCTTTGGCGAAGTTGAAACAATCAGAACCAATTACTTGTTAATGGAAAATCATTGACAACAAAAGTTAGCGGGGAAAATGGGCAAGAAGGAAGGCGTCATCCAGGTAGAGGGCTCTGTGTCCGAAGCGCTGCCGAACGCGATGTTTCGCGTAGAGCTGCCAAACGGTCACGTAGTACTTGCAACTATCTCGGGTAAGATGCGTCAGCACTACATTCGTATCCTCCCAGAGGATCGTGTGCAGGTTGAAATGAGCCCATACGACCTCAACAGAGGCCGTATCGTTTACCGCTACAAGTAAATCTGCAGTCCATAGACATTTTTGACGGGCGTTTACGAGAAATCGTTTCTAACGTCCGTCTGACTAATGTTCTTGGGACAAGCTGTTTGTTTACTGCTCCACACAATAACTGCAACCGCCAAAGGACAAAGCCTTGAAGGTTAACCCTAGCGTGAAGCCGATCTGCGATAAGTGCAAGGTGATCCGTCGTAATGGCGTGGTCATGGTGATCTGCGAAAATCCACGCCACAAGCAGCGTCAGGGCTAATTCCGTTCTTCGGAATTACCCACGCGTAGTCATATAGGCAGTACCGTATCGAGAAATCGATGCACACCCCCGGGTTCGGAGGCCGGGGCCAGGAGAAATCATCCTGGGTGGTACTGTTCCAGACCTCCGTTGGTTGAAAGGTAGCCACTTGGCTCGTTTAGCAGGCGTGGACATTCCACGCGAGAAGCGCGTAATTATCGCGCTGACTTACATCTACGGCGTGGGCAAGACCCGTGCAGAAGAGACCCTCGCAGCGACCGGCATTAGCCCGGACACTCGCGTGAAGGATCTTAGCGACGCTGAACTCGTTCAGTTGCGTGACTTCGTCGAAGGCACTTACAAGGTAGAAGGTGACCTGCGCCGTGAGGTTCAGGCCGACATCCGCCGTAAGGTCGAGATCGGATCCTACGAAGGTATTCGTCACCGTAAGGGCCTGCCGGTCCACGGTCAGCGCACCAAGACGAACGCACGCACCCGTAAGGGACCAAAGCGTACCGTCGCAGGTAAGAAGAAGACTCGCTAAATCTTAGCGATCTAGTTCAAATACTTTTTTCGTAGGAGAAGAAATGCCCCCTAAGACTCGTGGAGCGGTACGTAAGCCGCGTCGCAAGGACAAAAAGAATATTGCGCAGGGACAGGCGCATATCAAGAGCACCTTCAACAACACCATCGTATCGATCACCGATCCGAATGGCGCTGTTATCTCGTGGGCTTCGGCCGGCGAGGTAGGCATGAAGGGTTCACGCAAGTCGACCCCATACGCCGCTCAGATGGCTGCTGAATCTGCCGCTAAGCGCGCGCAGGAGCACGGCATGCGCAAGGTTGACGTTTTCGTCAAGGGCCCGGGCTCGGGACGCGAAACCGCGATCCGCTCGCTGCAGGCTGCTGGCCTTGAGGTTGGATCCATCTCGGATGTTTCCCCAAGTGCTCACAACGGTTGCCGCCCATCAAAGCGTCGCCGCGTCTAATTGATTCGCTAGGCTGAGCCTAAAGAAGTCACCGGGCCATTCGAGAGAATGGGTCGGTGACGTTCTTGGACTCTCTTGCCTGCAACAGACGAACGGCCAACTGGCTACCGTCGTTTCCACCCCCGTGAGGCGTCATATAGCGGACGCTCGCTGAAAGGAAATGTAAGTGCTCATTACGCAGCGCCCAACCCTGACCGAAGAAGTAGTTTCCGAGAATCGCTCCCGGTTCGTCATTGAACCGTTGGAGCCAGGCTTTGGTTACACCCTAGGTAACTCACTACGTCGTACCCTGTTGTCCTCGATCCCTGGTGCAGCTGTTACCAGTGTTCGAATCGACGGAGTACTACACGAGTTCTCTACCGTAGCCGGCGTCAAGGAAGACGTCACCGAATTGGTTCTTAACATCAAGAACCTGTCGGTCTCTTCCGAGCACGACGAGCCGGTCGTCGCCTACCTGCGCAAGCAGGGCCCAGGCGTCGTTACCGCAGCGGATATCACCCCACCAGCGGGTGTAGAGTTCCACAACCCTGACCTGCATATCGCTACCTTGAATGCCAATGGCAAGTTCGACATGGAACTTACCATTGAGCGTGGCCGTGGCTATGTGTCAGCAGCTCAGAACAAGAACGTTGACGCAGAGATCGGTCGAATCCCAGTTGATTCGATCTACTCGCCAGTTCTAAAGGTAACTTTCCGTGTGGAAGCTACCCGTGTTGAGCAGCGCACCGACTTCGATCGTTTGATCGTAGACGTTGAGGCCAAGTCATCGATCACCCCGCGCGATGCTGTTGCATCCGCAGGTACCACTCTGGTTGAGCTGTTCGGTTTGTTCCGCGAACTGAACACCGCAGCAGAAGGTATCGAAATCGGCCCATCGCCAACCGACGCAGCTTTGGCTGCTGACATGGCGTTGCCGATCGAGGATCTGGAACTGACCGTTCGCTCGTACAACTGCTTGAAGCGTGAGGGCATCCACTCTGTGGGCGAACTCGTAACTCGCTCCGAGGCAGACTTGATGGACATCCGTAACTTCGGTGCGAAGTCCATTGACGAAGTCAAGGCCAAGCTGGTTGAACTAGGTCTAGCCCTGAAGGATTCCCCTCCAGGATTTGACCTTGCCGCTCGTAGCGCCATGGAAGATGGCGACGACGTCTTCGACGACGGTCTGTAAAGACTTTAGTCTCGCGACACACTACTTCACCCGATCTGCCGGTATAAACCGACAGGCTCGGTCATTCATCTAGGAGAATTACCATGCCTACCCCTACTAAGGGTCCGCGTCTCGGCGGCAGTGCAGCACATGAGCGATTGATCTTCGCTAACATGTCAGCACAGCTCTTCGAGAACAAGAAGATCACCACCACCCTGACCCGCGCCAAGCGTCTGCGTCCACACGCAGAACGCCTGATCACCTTCGCAAAGCGTGGGGATCTGGCATCGCGTCGTCGCGTCCAGGCCGTGATCGCATCGCGCTCGCGCACCAACAAGTCGATCGTTCACGAGCTATTCGCGAACATCGCACCAGCAATGGCTGACCGCCAGGGTGGTTACACCCGCATCACCAAGATCGGTAACCGCAAGGGCGACAACGCTCCTATGGCAGTTATCGAACTGGTTATGGAACCGGTTTCGCCAAAGCAGGCCGTAGTCAAGGAAGCCACCAAGGCTACCGAGACCGCTGCTGAGCCAACCACCGAAGAGGCGTAAGCTTCCTTCGAGCTAAAGCTCCGTCACCTTTATAGGTGACATAAAGATTCCCGTTGGATCCGAAAGGAACCAACGGGAATCTTTTCTTTAAACCTTGGAAATCTCCACGGACTGATGGCCACTGCGTAGTGCCTAGGACTTGCAGGTAGTGCCGTAGGTTTCATAGGCTTCAAAAAACTCAGGAGTCTGCAGCGCCGTCAGTTGCTCCGATTTTTCGTCTGCGCTCAGATCCTTGTTTGCCAACAGCTGCGCCATCTTATTGTCATGGCCCCCGACAGCGGTCAGTGCCTGTATAAGATTCTCATCTTTGGTCTTCTCGGCTGCTTCAGCGTAGACCAATGCTCTATCGTTCATGATGCTGATGTCTTCGCTGAGATCTCCATCCAGTCGCGTCAGCGAGGAATTTTCAATTCTCTGATCCAATTGGATCTCGCCAAAGCGTGAACTGATCAAGGCGCAAGTATCTGCTGCAGACAGCGTCGAGGCATATAAGAAACTGGGTCTTGGGCTGGACTGATCCTAGTTTGTCCGTGAAGCGAGCCACCAGATTCGTTGTTGCCGTTGATCCTTGCGCATAATTGAATACATGAGTTCGCAGTCTGACAATTTTGATCCCTTAGGTACTACCGCTCTGGGTACCACTGACAAGCCAGCCCTGATCCGTATGCGGATGGTGCTGGGTTATGACGGTGCCGCCTATAACGGTTGGGCCCGTCAGCCTAACGTCACCGGAGTACAACAGCTTGTTGAAGAAGCCCTAGAAACGCTGATCCGTCGTCTCGTTCGCGTATTTGTTGCCGGGCGTACCGATGCGGGAGTGCATGCACGCCACCAGGTCGTACACTTCGATCTGACTGAAGAAGAATACCTGGGCCTGCCGCGTAACTCGGATCTGGAGCCAGGCCCGGCACTGTTGCGACGTATCAATGGCCTATTGGGCCAGCAGCAAGGCGCCGTCTGGGTGCATGAGGTCGACCGAGCCGCGGACGGGTTTGATGCCCGTTTCTCCGCATTAGCTCGGCGCTACTCATACCGGATTGCCGATGGCATTCACCGCTGGGATCCGCTGAGTCGTCAGCTGACCATGTGGTACCGCGAAGAGATCGATATTGATCTGTTGAATGCTGAGGCTCAGTCGGTACTTGGACGCCACGACTTCTTATCTTTCTGTAAGCCAAAGCCCCGAGCCACCACCATTCGGACGCTGCAGGAATTTGTATTCAGCCGTGCTGAGGATGGAAACATCGTGGTTCACCTCAAAGCCGACGCGTTTTGCCACAATATGGTGCGTTCGCTCATTGGTGGCGCGTTACGTGTTGCCAGTGGAAGAGAACAGCCAGGTTTCCTCGCCGAGCGGTTGGCTCTAATGGTGCGTGACTCAAAGTCGATTCTTGCTCATCCTCACCCATTAGTCCTCGAAGAGGTCTACTATCCTGATGATGACGAACTTGCAGCGCGTGCGGCGCTCACCCGGGCAAGACGCGATGTTTCGCAGACAGATTCATTAAAAAGCCTCGATTAACGACGTTCTGGGTGTTGTTGCTCACCTAGAGGTACCTTTGTTTTGGTCGTCTGACCGTTAATCGGCTAAACTTTTATGAGTTGTGTATGTCCACGTTCGACACTACACGCCCAAGCGTGACGGCTTAGTTGCATAGTCGCTGGTCTGCTGGGTGTGCGAACAATATATGGACGGCCGGTCATCTCAGTCCTCACCTGACGTACTGGTCTAGCACAAGAACAACACGACAGTGCTCGACACTGGGGGATCTCACCGCCTTCAGCCAAGCGACTGTTTGACCAGAAACGAATCAACGTAAGGCAATTACTGTGCGTACGTACACCCCTAAGCCGGCTGACCAGACTCGTCAGTGGTATGTCATTGACGCCACCGACGTAGTACTCGGCCGTCTCGCCGTTCAGGCCGCAACCTTGCTGCGCGGCAAGCATAAGCCAACCTTTGCAGCTCACATGGACATGGGCGACCATGTCATCATCATCAACGCCGAGAAGGTCGCACTGACCGGCAAGAAGCTGCAGGACAAGCGCGCTTACCGTCACTCGGGCTTCCCGGGCGGCCTCAAGAGCGTTAACTACGCAGAGCTCCTCGAAAAGAACCCAGTTCTTGCAGTCGAGAAGGCTATCAAGGGCATGCTTCCAAAGAACAAGCTTTCCGATGCTCAGGTCTCGAAGCTGAAGGTCTACCGCGGCGCGGAGCACCCTCACGCAGCACAGGCTCCAAAGGCACTGGAAATCACCCAGGTCGCTCAGTAGTACTGGCCTCGAGAACAAAGACTTAATAGGAGAATATCGTGGCTGAGAACACTGAAGAGACCACTGAATTCGAAGGCGAAACCCCTTCGACTTACACCACCGAGACCTCTGCATCGGCCGTTGTTGCCGATTCCGAGCGCGCTCCACTAACCGTCCCAGGCGGTGCCGTTGGTCGTCGCAAGCAGGCTATTGCCCGCGTGCGTTTGATCCCAGGTTCAGGTAACTGGATCGTCAACGGTCGCACCCTGGAAAACTTCTTCCCTAACAAGCTGCACCAGCAGGATGTTAACGAGCCTTTCAAGGTTCTGGGTCTAGAAGGCGCTTACGATGTTATCGCTCGTATCCACGGCGGCGGCATCTCGGGTCAGGCCGGCGCATTGCGTCTTGGCATTGCCCGTTCATTGAACGAGATCGACCGCGATGCAAACCGCGCGACCTTGAAGAAGAATGGCTACTTGACTCGTGACGCTCGCGTCATCGAGCGTAAGAAGGCCGGTCTTAAGAAGGCTCGTAAGGCTTCGCAGTTCTCGAAGCGCTAAACCTTACCCACAGGTTTCCCAAAGGCTTCACATCTTCGGATGTGGGGCCTTTGGCCGTTAAAAGCCTAAATGTGACTTCAAAGGCACTGAACTTTGTTGATATAGCGTTCTAAAGCTCACAATCTCGCCGGTAAATCGATGCGTAGGGCTTATGCTTAACGATGATGGCAAGGTTATTTGGGACCGATGGGGTCCGAGGAAAAGCAAACGAGTTGTTGACTCCCGAGCTGGCGCTAGATTTAGCGCAGGCAGCTTCGGTAGTACTTGGTTTAAGTCAGTCGGAAGACGGCCGTAAACCGGTAGCAGTGGTAGCGAAGGATCCGCGTATCAGCGGCGACTTCCTTTCCGCAGCTATCGAGGCCGGCTTAGCTGCCTCTGGCGTAGACGTAAAGGATGCGGGTACTTTACCCACTCCGGCTGCTGCATTCTTGGTAGGTGATCTGAACGCAGACTTTGGCGTGATGATCTCTGCCTCGCACAATGCCGCACCGGATAACGGTATTAAGTTCCTGGCACGTGGTGGCAAGAAGCTTGATGATGCGTTGGAAGACGCCATCGAAGCCTGCCTCGACATGCCTAACCCACGTCCTACCGGCGGGGCAGTAGGACGCATTTCGCGCTTCGCTGACGCCGAAGACCGTTACATTCTGCACCTACTGGCAGCAATGCCAAACCGCCTTGATGGAGTCAAGGTCGTTCTCGACTGCGCCCACGGTGCGGCTTCGGGCTGTTCACCACAGGTCTTCAAGAATGCTGGTGCAGAAGTTATCGTCATCGGTGCCGAGCCAGATGGTATCAACATCAATGACGGCTACGGCTCCACCCACCTAGAAAAGCTTCAGGCTACCGTGCTTGAACAC
The DNA here is from genome assembly GCF_002979915.1 of Arthrobacter sp. MYb213. Lineage (GTDB taxonomy): Bacteria > Actinomycetota > Actinomycetes > Actinomycetales > Micrococcaceae > Glutamicibacter. The sequence goes on along the minus strand of NZ_PCQA01000002.1, from coordinate 265,366 downwards.
GGTGCAGATCTTGGTATCGCTCACGACGGTGACGCGGATCGTTGCCTCGCTGTAGACCACGAGGGAACCGTTGTAGACGGTGACCAGATCATGGCAGTCATGGCGCTGGACCTCAAGGACCGCGGCGAGTTGAAGGACGACACTCTAGTCGCCACCGTGATGAGCAACCTTGGTCTAAAAATTGCCATGGAAAAAGCTGGCATTACGCTTAAGCAGACCGGAGTGGGAGACCGCTACGTGCTTGAAGGTATGCGCGAAGGTAACTACTCGCTTGGCGGCGAGCAGTCCGGCCACGTCATCTTCAGCAAGTACGCCACCACCGGTGACGGTGTACTCACCGGCCTGCTCTTGGCAGCCCGCGTGAAGGCCACCGGAAAGACCCTGAAGGAACTAGCTTCGGTACTTACCGTGCTTCCACAGGTTCTGATCAACGTCCGCGGCGTGGATAAGGCTGCCGCTCCAGAGTGTGAACCACTGCTCTTGGAGATCGCTGGCACCGAAGCCCGTCTGGGCGACACCGGACGAGTGCTCTTGCGCCCATCGGGTACCGAGCCAGTTGTTCGCGTGATGGTCGAAGCGGCCACGCACGAGCAGGCTCAAGCAGAAGCAGAGCTGCTGGCAGCTGCCGTAGCAACTCACTTGGCACTGTAAAGCATCCTCTCAGTAAACATCGAGAAAACTCACACCCCCGTACCGCGTTCCAGTAAGGAACATGGTGCGGGGGTGTGGCATTCTAATGAGTAGTTATTGGGTTAGAGATCTGGGGAGTAGTTCTTCGTGACATTGCGTATCAGCGTCATCGGCACCGGCTATCTTGGTGCAACTCATGCCGCATGTATGGCAGAACTTGGCTACGAGGTCATTGGCCTCGACGTCAATGCAGAAAAACTTCAGGCACTGAGCGCAGGAATTCTTCCATTCCATGAGCCGGGCCTACCCGAGCTACTGCGTAAGCACGTGGCTAGCGGCCGGCTACGCTTTACCGACTCCTATGAAGAAGTCGGGAAGCACGCTGACATCCACTTCGTGACCGTGGGAACCCCACAGCGCGCGGACTCACAGTCAGCAGACATGAGCTACGTAGACGCAGCAGTTGATTCTCTTGTGGCAAATATTTCCGGTGAAGCACTCATCGTTGGCAAGTCCACCGTTCCCGTAGGTACTGCACGCCGGCTTAGCGAACGCATCGAAGCGACCGCCAAGCCTGATAGCAACATCAGTTTGGCGTGGAACCCAGAGTTCTTGCGTGAAGGGTTCGCGGTCAAAGATACCCTCACCCCAGACCGGTTGGTCTACGGCATCCAAGACGATACCTCTCTAGCTAAGCTACGGGAGGTGTACGCCCCGATTCTTGCTCTAGAAACCCCAGAGGTCGTCACCGACCTAGAAACCTCTGAGTTGGTCAAGGTGGCGGCCAACGCTTTCCTTGCCACCAAGATTTCCTTCATCAATGCCTTTGCTGAGGTGACCGAAACCGTGGGCGGCGACATCAAGACGCTGGCAGACGCTATTGGTCATGACGCACGTATTGGCCGTAAGTTCCTGAACGCCGGAGTAGGCTTTGGCGGCGGTTGCCTACCCAAGGACATCCGCGCACTGCAGGCACGCGTCAGCGAGCTGGGCTTGAGCCAGACCATGGGATTCCTGGATGAAGTGGACCAGATCAATCTGCGCCGCCGTGACCGCGTAGTTTCTCTGGCTTCCTCAATCCTCGGAAACCAGCTAGCTGGTAAGCGTATCTGTGTGTTGGGCGTAACGTTCAAGCCAGATAGTGATGACGTACGTGACTCACCGGCCTTGGACATCGCCGTGCGGCTCTACAACTCGGGCGCCGAAGTCTCGGTCTATGACCCAGAAGGCAATAAGAACGCCGCGGGCCGCTTCCCACGCTTGAACTATGTTGAGTCCTGGCGTGACGCAGCAAAGGAAGCCGACCTGGTTCTGTTGCTCACCGAATGGAAAGAATTCCGGGCCTTGGATCCGCAAGAGCTAGGTGAAGTCGTTAGCTCGCGTGTGTTGATTGATGGCCGTAACGTATTGGACCGTCCATTGTGGCGGGAACAAGGTTGGGTTATGACCGGTCCGGGCGAGAAGTTTGATCTAGAAGAAGACTAAAAATTAAAAACAGATGCGGTTCATGTGCGAGAATATCGCGCATGAACCGCATCTGTTTTTAGTCAGTATTTAGTTAGAACCCAAAGTCTTTCATTACTGCTGGCAGCTGATCGATCAAGCGCGAGGCGCTGACCGTGCCCTGCTGCGCGGTAACCGTGCCTAGCTGTCCATGAATGACGGCAGCGCATGCGGTCAGTTCCATTAGGCGGCTATTGCTTACCGTTTCAAGGCCGTGAATACCGGTCAGCGAGCTGTCGGAGAGCATATAGCCGAGAATGCCTGTAAGGACATCTCCAGAGCCAGCAGTGGCCAGCTGAGCTGCCGCATGGCAGACCACTAGGTTTGCGCCATTGGGCGCCACCACGTAACTGGTTGGGCCCTTCAACAGAACTACAGCGTTATAAGCCAACGCGACCCAGCGGGTCCAACGAATAGGGTCCTGCCGAATTTCTTCGGTGGTGACACTTACGCCGGCACGGCGTAGAAGCATTCGTAGTTCCTTGGCATGCGGGGTGAGCACACGTGGTTGCTCGCTGGGGCCGGTAGGAACTACCTCTAGTCCGCTGGCGTCAATAACTGCTGGCTGGCGGCTATCAAAGACGTTGGCAATAACTCCGGTTGGGGGAGTGCGGCTATCAATTCCAGGGCCAATGGCCCACGCAGAAATCTTGGCTCCGCGACCGTGCAGGTGACGGCGTGCCAGGGAAAGTGCTTCGGTGATTTGTTCATCATCCAAAGGCACGGTTTCCGGGGCTGCCAAAGACAGTAGTGGCTGGACTTCTTCTGGAACGTGAGTGCGCAACAATCCCACACCACAGGCCACTGCGGCGCGAGCGGTCAGCTGGGCGGCTCCAGGATAGAGAGCGGAGCCTGCAATGAGACCCAGCACACCGCGCTCGTACTTGTGCCGTCCGGCGTCTCGCCAGCTGCGATGTTCGTTCAGTAGCTCTTGAGCCGCGTTTTCATCGACTAAGTGTGTTTCTGGGGTGACCGAGGAGAAATCAAAGTCCAGAGTTGCGACCTGAATTTCACCGGTAACCAAAGGTGCATCCTGAGAAATCAGTCCGGTCTTCATACCGCCAAAGGTCACGGTCCGCTCGGCGAGCAACACATCATCATCGGCACTACCGGTTTCGCAGTCCAGTCCAGAAGGCACATCGCAAGCTAGTACTCGGGTGCCTGCAGGAAGCTTTGGTAGCTGTGCTCCGGTTCGGTAGCCAATGCCGTAAATTGCATCGATAACTAACGAGGCTGAGGATAGAGCTTCTTTGCCCTCGGACAGAGACTTCACGGTGCCAGCAACGGAAGCATAAGCCTTCAACGCTTCTGGGTGGCCTGTTTCGGTGCACTGGAGAGCAAGAGTCTGATAACCGCGTTGAGCTAGCTCGGTCAGCGCGTAGAGACCGTCGCCGCCGTTATTTCCCGGACCAATCAAACCAATGACTAGAGCATCGGTGGGGGAGACGGTCTGGGCCAGCATCGCTTCGGCTGCGGCAGCTAGTTCGCTGGCAGCAGCGCGCATCAGCGATTCACTTCCACGCTTAGAGATCTCTTGGGCCTCGACCGCACGTACTTGCGCAACACTGTAGACAGGGATCATAAGACAAACTTTACTCACCTATCCGGTGATACGTCCGTTTTAATAGCGAACGTGTCGTTTATCGTTCAGCAACGACCATCGCAATGGCCATGTCCCCGTCATGTGACAAGGTCAAATGCCAGGAAGTAATCCCACGAAGTTCACTGGCTGCAGCTACCGTGCCACGGATCAGTACCTGCGGATCGCCGGCTTCGTCTTTAGCGATAGTGCAGTCTTGCCAGTTCATCCCTACCGGGACACCAAGTGCCTTGGCGATAGCTTCCTTCGCAGCGAAACGTGCAGCCAGGGAGCGCAACGGTAGATCACGTTCTATGGAAGTAAAAAGACGTTCACGCAAGCGTGGGGTTCGTTCGAGTTGGCGGCCAAAGCGTGGCACGTCGACAATGTCGACACCGATACCTGCAATCATGGGTTCCAGTCTATCTAGTGGCGAGTGGGCATGAAAATTAAACACATGCTCCGAGTGGGAACCGTAATGGCCATAAGAATCGACACACTGTGGGGATAAGTTTCTCTGACATGCAATCGCCAAAGAACTTATATAGGAGATTCAGTCTTCCTCACTTCCTGATTCTTCGTCGTCTCGTTCAATGATCTCGTTGATGGATCGTAGCGAACTTTGGATCCTGTCCAAATGTTGGTTTGTCACCATTAGCCGTTGTTCGACGTCTCTCGAATGTTTGCTGTCGGTGTCATGGATTCTGTGGTCAAACTTCATCGGAAAAGTGTCGGAGTATCGTTGGCGAAACATCTTACCGAGCCAGCCGATCTTGTCATAAGAGACAGTGATAAAGTCCGTAGATTTTGGTGATGGTTCTTTGGCCTCGATCAATTCATCTCGCCGTATCCAAATATTACTTTCACACTGTCCAGGCCCAACTATTGGGATTGTATTTTTGTACTTCCTGATTAATAAGCGCATGAACGCTGCAGTTCCGTTTTGGCGGTATGGATCATTGTCATTAACTTCGTCGAAAGAAGCGGGTAGCTGCACACGAACATTCTGTGCTGCGGAAGCTCCATAGTTGGTAATAACGAGACCGAGCCCAGCTCCGTATTTACGTGCTCGGAGCTCTGCCACAACGTAAGGTCTCGATTTCGCCCTTGAATCAATGGCTGCCGAAATTATCGTCAACCCGCCCACGAGGACCAACGCAGAAGTTGCGATTGCGGTAATCGCAGTCCAAGCAGTGGAATCCAACCAGAGGAATGTTGATACAGAGGTCATGGACCAAGCATCTCAAGCGGCAGGAAGTACATTGCGAACTTCGCTAACTGTTACAGCGATCTTGGAACGCACCAAACCTTTGGCCACTGCATCAGCAGAGGCTCATGACGGTCAACGGCGCTAGAACCTGATTCTGTCCTTACGCTGGCGTGAATGCATTGCTTTCAAGCTATATCTAAGATGTTGCCGATTCCTATCCTGAAGTTAAACAACTGCGGGCACCCTTTCCATCAAAAAGGGTGCCCGCAAAAGTTCGAAGATCGTGGATTACTCCACGGTCACCGACTTAGCCAAGTTACGTGGCTGATCCACATCGAAGCCCTTCGCCGAGGCAAGCTCGCATGCGAAGATCTGTAGTGGCACGGTGGCCAACAGTGGCATCAGCAGGGTTGGAGTCTCTGGGACGTAGAAGACCCACTCGGAGAAGTCCTTGACCGAGTCATCGCCGTCTTCGGCAATAACCAGGGTCTTGGCGCCACGGGCGCGAACTTCCTGAATGTTCGAGACAACCTTCGAGTGCAGCGAGTCGCGACCGCGAGGGGAAGGAACCACTACGAAGACCGGCTGGCCATCATCAATCAAGGCAATCGGACCGTGCTTCAGCTCGCCAGCGGCGAAACCTTCAGCATGGATGTAAGCGATTTCCTTCAGCTTCAGGGCGCCTTCCATGGCAACTGGGTAGCCGACGTGGCGACCCAAGAAGAGTACCGAGGAAGCATCTTCCATGGAGCGAGCAAGTTCCTTGATTTCATCCGAGCGGTCCAGGATGTCCTGGATCTTCGAAGGAATCTTTCCAAGGTCAGCCAAGATGTCCTTGATCTGGCCCTGGAACAGATTGCCACGCAGCTGAGCCAGGTACAGGCCAAGCAGGTAGGTGGCGGTGATCTGTGCCAGGAATGCCTTGGTGGAGGCAACTGCGATTTCTGGACCGGCGTGGGTGTAAAGCACCGCGTCGGATTCGCGAGGAATGGTTGACCCGTTGGTGTTACAGATCGACATGGTCTTCGCGCCCTGTTCCTTGGCGTAACGCACGGCCATCAAGGTGTCCATGGTTTCGCCGGACTGGGAGATCGAAACGATCAAGGTGTTCTCGTCAACGATTGGTTCGCGGTAACGGAACTCGTGGGAGAGCTCAACCTCAACAGGGATACGGCACCAGGACTCGATGGCGTACTTGGCAACGGAACCGGCGTAAGCGCTGGTACCGCAAGCAAGAACAACAATCTTCGAGATCTTGGTGAGTTCTTCTGCATCAATACGAAGCTCATCAAGAGTCAGACGGCCATCGGCGTCCGAACGGCCCAACAGGGTGTCGGCCACGGCGGCAGGCTGGTCAAAAATTTCCTTCTCCATGAAGGATGGGAAGCCACCCTTCTCGGCGCTGGCTGCATCCCAGTCAACGGTGAATTCTTTGCCCTCGGCAGGGTTGCCGTCAAAGTCGGTGATGGTGTGGGTATCTGGGGTGATCGTGACGATCTGGTCCTGACCCAGCTCTACGGCACGACGGGTGAAGTCGATGAAGCCGGAGACGTCTGAACCAAGGAAGTTCTCGCCATCGCCTAGACCCAGTACCAGCGGGGAGTTGCGGCGAGCTGCCACAACGAGACCCGGGTGGTCCTGGTGTACTGCCAAGAGGGTGAAGGCACCTTCAAGGTGCTTTACTGCAAGCTGCATGGCGAGGGTGAGGTCCCCATTAGCTTCGCCGTACATCTTGCCCAGCAACTCGGCGGCAACTTCGGTATCGGTATCAGAAAGGAATTCTGCACCTTCGGATACTAGCTGCGCCTTGATGCCAGCGAAGTTTTCAATGATGCCGTTGTGGATCATTGCAAGCTTGCCGCCGTCGGCGAGGTGTGGGTGAGCGTTCGAGTCGCTCGGTCCACCGTGGGTGGCCCAACGAGTGTGGCCAATTCCGGTGTAAGACTGGGGTAATGGTTCTTCAGCGATCACGTTTTCAAGGTTGACAAGTTTGCCAGCCTTCTTCCGTGAGTGAATGGCACCATCGGCTACTACGGCTACACCAGCCGAGTCATAACCGCGGTACTCCAACCGACGTAAACCTTCAATTAGAACGTCAAGGGCGCCGTGATCGGCGACTCGGCTTGAGGCTCCTGCATATCCAACAATTCCGCACATAGGAAAAAGCGTACCGGTAGATTCCCCAATGATGGGAGAAATCGTGGCACATCACTCAAAAAAGTGCGTGTCATAGGTCACCGAGAAAAGCTAATTTGCTGAATTTCCAATGAAATCTACAAGTTGAATTTGGGGTGTCGACCATATTCTTGGCACAATTTGACCTCGTGGAACCACAAGGAACGTTAGAGACACCCATAACCCCTTTTGTTGAGCTTGAGCGAGACACCTGGGCCAGACTCTCTAACAAGATGGAACAACCCCTCAATGAAGAGGACATCATTCGGCTCCGTGGTCTAGGCGATGGCCTAGACCTAGATGAGATCCGGGATGTCTATTTGCCATTGAGCCGTTTGCTGTACCTATATGTACAGGGCGCCGGTGCTACGCACCGCGCAACGACCACATTCCTTGGCGAACAAACCCGGCAGACCCCGTTTGTTATTGGTGTGGCAGGTTCGGTAGCAGTGGGTAAATCCACAACCGCCCGCGTGTTGCGCGATATGTTGCGCCGTTGGCCAGAAACGCCTGACGTTCAACTAATCACCACTGACGGGTTCCTTTACCCCAACGCGGAACTGAACCGCCGCGGAATTATGGACCGCAAGGGCTTCCCAGAATCTTATGACCGGCGTGCACTGCTGCGCTTTGTCTCTGCGGTGAAGTCCGGGGTGCCAGAAGTCAGCGCGCCAGTTTATTCCCACCTGACCTATGACATCATCCCGGGGGAGCGTAACGTCATCCGTGCGCCTCAGGTGCTAATCGTTGAGGGTTTGAACGTTTTGCAGCCGGCGCGTACCCGCACCGACGGCAAGGTGGGTCTTGCGCTCAGTGACTTCTTTGATTTCTCGGTCTACGTTGATGCCCGGACCAAAGACATTGAAGAGTGGTACATCAGCCGATTCATGAAACTACGCTCCGGTGCGTTCTCTGACCCGGCCAGCTACTTCCACCGTTACGCGCAACTTTCTGATGAGCAGGCGCGCGAAACCGCGCACGGCATTTGGAAATCCATCAACGAGCCGAACCTCGAAGAAAACGTGTTGCCTACCCGTGGCCGAGCGCAACTTGTTCTTCGAAAGAGCGCTGACCACTCCGTTCATAGAATGCTTCTACGTAAAATCTAGACAATTGCCCTAACGGGAGCCGAATTTCTCACAAAATATAAGTTTTTTGACCAAATCTCCTGCGTTGCTATGTTTTCCCTGTGTATGCTCAAACCATGCTTAAGGGATTCCGCGATTTTATAATGAAGGGCAACGTCGTCGATTTGGCGGTTGCCGTTGTAATCGGTGCTGCATTCGGTGCCGTCATTACAGCTCTTGTTGACAATGTGCTTATGCCATTGATCGCTGCGTTGGTTGGTTCGCCAAACTTCGACAGCTTCCTGTTGCTCACCATCTCGGGTGTTGACATCAAATTCGGTGTATTCCTCACCGCACTGGTCAACTTCCTGTTGGTTGCTGCAGCAGTCTACTTCGCACTGGTTATGCCAATGCAGAAGGCTACCGAGCACCTAGAGCGTCGTCGTGGTCTCACCGAAGAAGAAGAAGAGGTAGACCCACAGCTTGCACTGCTTGAGCAGATTCGCGATGAGTTGCGCACACTAAAGTAACCAACTCCAAAAACCTCTCAGAGCCTGTTCTCGCAAATATTCTTTGCGAGAACAGGCTCTTTACTTTTGCCCTAAACGAAGCTCACGTTTCCTATCGTTGCCAAGGCGCGGCAAGAGCGTGCAAAAAGTGCGAAGATGTATAGGTGAACTCTGAATCTCTTGAGGAAATCAACGCGCCGGAAGCCGGTGACACGGCTCCTTACATTGGTTGGGAACGTCGCGCTGTCATTGATCTCTCCGCAATCCGCAGCAACGTCAAACAGGTCATGGATCTGGTGGCCCCCGCCAAGGTCATGGCAGTCGTCAAAGCAGACGGCTACGGACATGGCGCAGTACAGGTAGCCAAGGCTGCTCTGGAAGGTGGCGCCCGCTGGATTGGCTGTGCCCACGTGGCCGAAGCTCTCGCATTACGCGATGCAGGTATCGAAGCTCCGATGCTCGCCTGGTTGCATACCAACGACACTCCGTTTGAAAAGGCTATCTCTGCAGGTATTGATTTGGGTGTCTCTGGTTGGGACTTAGACCTCATCGCCGCGGCGGCTCAGGCAGTGCAGACACCTGCGCGTATTCATCTGAAGGTTGATACCGGGCTAGGCCGCAACGGGTCCACTTTGGCAGATCTCCCGGGATTGATTGAGCGTGCCGCCAAGTACCAGTCCGAAGGACTACTGCGAGTGGTCGGAGTGTTCTCCCACCTTGCTGTCGCAGATGAGCCGGACCGCCCCGAAACAGACATTCAACTAGCCGCTTTTGATGAAGCCATCGAGATGGTCGAGGCCGCTGGCTTTGACTTAGAAATGCGCCATATTGCCAATACGCCGGCCATCTTGTCGCGTCCAGATACTCACCACGAAATGGTGCGTCTCGGTCTGGGGCTGTATGGCCTGAGCCCATTCGAGGGGGAGACTCCTGCGACCTATGGCCTACGTCCAGCAATGAGACTGATGACTAAGGTTGCCAATGTCAAGAAGGTTACTCTTGGCCAGGGTGTCTCCTACGGGTTGCGTTACCAAACGACCGGAGAGACCTACTTGGCGTTGATCCCTATGGGTTACGCCGATGGGCTACCGCGCGTAGCTACCGGTGCGCCGGTGACAATCAATGGGAAAACCTACCCAGTGCGTGGAACCATTGCCATGGATCAGTGCGTGATTGATCTAGGCCCAGATATCAACCCCATCGAATTCTTAGGCGCAGAAGCGATCATCTTTGGTGAAGGTGGAGAATCGGTGACCACCTGGGCACACGCAGCAAATACGATCAACTATGAGGTGGTCACCCGGATCTCTCCACGAGTTCCACGCTTCTATGTCGAGGGCACCTGGGGCGAAGCCGGTGAATGAGCACATCCAAGAATTCTCTTGCCAACTCAATGATTTGGCCGCCACAGAGGCGCTTGCGCATACGCTAGGTAGCCAGCTCAAAGCAGGGGACCTCATCATCTTGACCGGTGCCCTAGGTGCCGGAAAAACCACGATGACCCAAAGCTTAGGTGCAGGGTTGCAGGTACGTGAGGGGATTATTTCCCCAACGTTCGTCCTTGCACGTCAGCATCCCTCGCTAGTCAATGGTCCGGGTCTAATCCACGTGGACGCGTACCGTCTAGACGGAGCTAATGACGTGGACACCTTAGATCTAGAATCCACGCTGGCCGAATCAGTCACGGTAGTGGAGTGGGGACATGGCAAGGTGGAACACCTCAGCGACTCAAGACTAGAAATTCTCCTGGACCGTGAAGCTCATTCAGCGCCTGTTGCTAACCCGTGGGAAGAAGCAGACGAAGAACTAGATGAGCCACGCCAGTTCACGCTCAAAGCTATCGGCCCACGCTGGGACACCGAAACATTCTCACAGCTCAAAGATGCACTGCTGGGCGCAATAAATGAGCAGCCACGAGGAGAAAAGCATGACTAACTACTTAGTAATCGATACTTCGGCGCACGCCTCGGTAGCACTCATCGATTCTGACTCTGGCAACGTGATTGGTGAACGTACTTCACCTAAGGGAAACGACCAGACCGAAACTCTTTCAAGCTACGTCAAAGAGCTTCTAGATACCCATAGTCAACGAGGCCAAGACTTAGCCGGCATCATCGTTGGCGTCGGCCCTGGACCCTTTACCGGGTTACGTGTCGGTCTGGTCGCCGCGCGCACCTTTGGATTCGTCTGGAACGTCCCGGTACATGGGGTTATGTCGCTACACGCGCTCGCCGAACGCGTCATTGACGCGGGAGATGCGCCTAAAGAATTCCTTGTGGCTTCCGATGCACGCCGCAAGGAAGTCTATTGGGCACGCTATAACAACACCGGTGTACTTCTTGACGGCCCTCACGTAGCAGCAGCCTCCACGCTGGACGCAATGCCCCTCTATGGCGTAGGTGCGGGAATCTATGCTGAAGTACTTCGAGAACTTGGTGCAACACCGGTAGAAGCCAGCTTCGACTGGATCGCTGACGCGCGGTACCTAGCGCCACGAGCACTTCAACTGCTCGGCGACGGTGCGGATCTCTCGGACACCTCACCAATGTACCTTCGTGAATCAGATGCCCAAGTACCGGCATTCATGAAGAAGGACAAACTATGAGCCCGGTATTGCGCCGCATGCAGGCGACGGACATTCCTGCGGTACATCAACTGGAAACCGAGCTCTTCCCAGAAGATGCTTGGCCTTTGGCAGGTTTTGAATCCGAACTAGCGCAGAGTGATACTCGCACGTACTGGGTGTATGAAGATGACGGAGCGATTGCCGGCTACGCCGGGTTGTGCACCGTGCTTCCTATTGCAGATGTGCAGACCATTGCCATCAGTCCGAAGTATCAGGGTCAAGGGCTTGGACGTAAGCTGCTGAATCTCATGGTTAAAACTGCGCGGGAACAATCCGCATTGGATGTCATGTTAGAAGTCCGTTTTGATAATCCCACCGCTATCGGACTGTATGAATCCATGGGGTTCACCACCATCCACCGGCGTGCCCGTTACTACAAGGGTGGCGTAGATGCGCTAATCATGAGATTAGAACTGGATGCCGAGCAAGGACAAGAGGAAGAACACACCGCATGAGCCTCACCGAACCAATAGTGTTGGGCATCGAATCCTCCTGTGACGAAACCGGAGTGGGAATCGTGCGCGGCAATAAGCTACTTGCTAACGCAGTCTCCAGCTCCATGGACGAACACGTACGCTTTGGCGGAGTAATCCCCGAGATTGCGGCACGCGCTCACTTAGAAGCCTTTGTGCCTACCTTGCAACAAGCTTTGGATACCGCAAAGCTGACTCTTGATGACATTGACGCCATCGCGGTTACAAGTGGCCCTGGACTAGCCGGAGCGTTGATGGTGGGTGTCTCTGCAGCCAAAGCGCTGGCACTTGCTACAGACAAACCGCTATATGGAATCAACCACCTGGTAGCTCACGTTGGCGTTGGCGTACTGGAAGGTACGGTGCTGCCACCAACCTTTGGGGCACTACTGGTCTCAGGTGGGCACACCGAAATTTTGAAGGTCACCTCGCTGACCAATGATGTTCAGCTACTTGGCTCCACTATTGATGATGCCGCGGGCGAAGCCTATGACAAGACCGCACGTCTGCTAGGTCTCGGTTACCCAGGTGGGCCAGCTATCGAAAAGGCAGCCAAAGAAGGAGACCGAAAGGCGTTCCGCTTCCCGCGTGGTCTGGCACTGCCAAAATTTGTAGGAACCGCCGACAACCCTGGCAAGAACCGACACAACTTCTCGTTCTCTGGGCTGAAGACCGCAGTCGCACGCTGTGTGGAACACTTCCAAGCTAATGGCGAGGAAATCCCGGTTGCTGACATTGCTGCTTCTTTCCAAGAAGCTGTGGTGGATGTGATTACTTCCAAGGCTGTACGCGCCGCGAAAGAGCATGGGCTCAAAACCTTATTGCTCGGCGGGGGAGTAGCCGCTAATACGCGCCTGCGTGAATTACTTGCTGCTCGTTGTGCGTCAGCTGGCATCAACTTGGTGGTTCCACCGTTCGCGCTGTGTACGGATAACGGTGGCATGGTCGCGGCTCTCGGAGCTCAGTTGGTTGCTGATGGGGTGGCCCCATCGGGGCTGGACTTTGCGACGGATTCTTCGCAGCCGGTGACGAACATTGTGTTGCAATCAGGTAATTAGAAATCCTAGTTAATGATGAATAGAGCGTCCGTCCCAAGCTTGGGACGGACGCTCTATTCATGTCCTGGTGAAAACTCGAGACGCGAGCTGCAACATTTCCACGAATTTTCTTTTGAGGTGCACTCTTTTCCCGACTGGTCAAATCAAACCTATAAGACATGGTTCTAGCACGTACAAAAATGTAAGAATTCAGCGTGGCAACCACAATTTGTCGTGGGTAATTGTTCGTTACAGCTCCAATTTGTCTGACCTAGATGGCAGGATCGAAGGAACAGAGTCTCACACGAAAGAACTGGCGGAAATATGTCTTTGATTGGACATCAAACGATCTTGCCCAACGGCGAACTGTCATTGGCAGATCTATGGCCGGCAGAAGAAACGAAGATTGTAATTGCGGGGCTGAATCCTGCGCCCCCTAGTGTCGCAGCCGGTCACTATTATCAAGGGCGCAACGGGAAGCAAATGCTAAAACGCGTTGCTACTTCGATGTTCAAAGAGGAAATTCTAGTTGGCGAGCATTTGGACGACGCTTTAGTCGCTCACGGAATTGGTTTCACGGATCTAGTGAAATCACCGACCGTCGGGGAGAAAGACGTTGCCGAGAAGCAGATCCTTGATTCTCTCCCGGAATTCGAACAGAAGTTGGCGGACCGAAATGTGCGCCTGGTAGTTAGCATTTACCGTCACGCGGGAATGCGTCTCTTGGGTAAGCAGAAGCTGACTAATCCGGGATTGCAAGAAGAACTCACCAGTTGGGGGGCACAGGTGTTCATCACTCCGAATCCTTACGGAGCCACCGAATTAACTCGCCCAATATATGAACAGTTGGGACATGAAGTTTACGGAATACAGACTGCTCCGGTGTTTCAGAGGGTGCTGCCGAAGAACTGGGTGGAGTTCTTTAACAAGGTCTATTTGGTCGCTTCATATAACTCCATGAGCCTAGATGAGATCGCGCTTACGATGTACGACGATGAAGTAAAGGATGCGCTAGGGACGATGCCGACACCGCCGTGGCGACAAAACGGTAAATAGGTATCGTAGCCAAGGCTCTATCCAATAATGGGTTGGAGGAGATAAAGGAGTATGCGCACTAAATGGCGTTCATCAGACTACTCTGCGGATTATGGATTCACTGCAGTAGCCAGTTTCACTTGTCTATTGGCTACTCTTCCACCCAGGTAGAGTTGCATCGAGTTTGTCGCGTCGATCAATCGATAGTTTTTTCTGGCTTCGACTTTGATGCTGTACGTGAAGCCAGACTCCGAGAGTATGTTCAAGTTCAGTTGTGTAACTACGGTATCTTGGGAGTCTTTCAGTCTGGGAGTAGAAATCCGAAACCATCTGGAGTCGTTCTAGCCAGTGTCGTTCCAAAACTTCCTTACGTGGTGTGCTTCGCCAATCGCCAAGTGAGTCGAGCAAATATTTTTTTCCAGGTGACATTTCACCCCGTATGTCGGAGCGCCGTTGACTTACAAGCCAAGTGTGAAGTCGTATCTCATCCGAGTCTGTCGAAGTTTCCGGTAACCTGCCACTTGTTGCCGTGAACTCCTTCATCGCTGTCATCTGTTTTCGCCATCGAGGGCTGGGTCTATCAGGATGGCGAGCTGCCAAAGCTTCGGCGTGCTCCGACTGAAAGCCCGGTTGATATTTTTCGCGTCTTCTCAGATGAAAATGTACCGTCGAGAGGCTCCAGCCGCACAAGTCTGCAATTTCACGTGCTGTAAGACCAGCAACGTACATGAGATCCCATTCAGGATGTCTTGAAATTTCCCATCCAGCCATAACTGGATCCTAAATAAGTGGACTTGGATTTGTCCATACTTGTGGGAACACCATCTGTAAAATCACGAACACGCATATATCTTCTTCCACGCATCGTTGAAGAAGTCGTAGCATCCTACGGCACGTTCGTTCTTAATGCAGATGAGTTGTTCTCAAATATGCTCGGAGCCCGTTGGTACGAAACTGCGCGATCAACGGCCCAATCTGTTTCGCCTCATGCGCCGCAGATGTAAGGCATGCTCGGTATTGCACCAAATATTGACCAGTCGAAGAAATACACAACTTTGGATTCCGCCGGATTCTTTCTGGAACATATATCCGCACGGCAGAAATCTGCTTTGCGCTGTCCCGTCACCGAGACTAACGAAAAACAACCCCCAATGTAATTTGGTCTCGGCGCAGAAAACTTGCATTGGCAGCGTTGGTGCGTTCCGGTGCATAGCAGCAATAATGAGTGATATGCAGAAACTTAGTGGATTTTCGTTCAAAGGCTACCGGAGCTTTCCGACAAACAAGCCAGCGGAACTCATTCCATTAGGCAAGATCAACCTAATGGCAGGACAAAACAACACAGGTAAGTCCAATATCTTACGTGCCATCGCGTCTACCTATTCAGAAGAATCTACCCAGCCTCAAACATGGGACCGACCGCTGACCGATGCCGAGCACGAGTACGCCACATCAGAATTCCGAGAATTGACCGAGATCCTCAAGCTTCCTTCACTCGAGGGGGCTGGAACCGGGCGCTTGGAGAAAATCACAGCATTTCTTACCGACCCAGGGTTGATCGTAGATACACCGAGCGGCAAGGGCATTTGGATAAATGTCCAAAAAAAGGGGTCCATTGACTCCGGATCTTTACGTCATCTCGCTCTCAGAGTCACGAATGATACTTTGGCGCGTGAACTTTCTTCAGACCTCACCCACACCGGGGGTGGCTCAAAAGGCGACGATGCCCATAGAGTCTTGCGGTGGTTGTTTGAAGGGGCCCCTGCGGGGCCAAGGGCCTATACCGTGGATGGCTCCCGTGCGATCTCAACAAGTAATGAGAGCAGTCCTGACCTGAATGGTGCGAGCATCAAACGTCGGCTACTTGAACTGCAGAATCCTTCCACAGATCGACTTTCCGACAAAAAGATCTTTGCCCAGATACAGGACTTTGTTCGAGCCGTCCTCGACGATGAATCCATCACCATTGATATTCCCCATGACTTGACAACAATCCATGTGACACAAGATGGGCACACGCTTCCTATTGAAAATTTGGGCACTGGTTTACACGAAGTGGTGATTATCGCCGCAGCAGCCACCGTCACTCAAAACTCAATCATGTGTATCGAAGAGCCTGAGGTCCATCTGCACCCGGTACTGCAACGCAAGTTGCTCAAATACCTGGCTCATGAAACCACGAATCAATACTTTATTGCCACGCACTCGGCCCACATGCTTGATTCTTCAATCGGATCAATTTTCCATGTTTCCCGAAACGACTCAGTGTCAAGCATTCGCTACGTTGGTTCAGCTCGGGAACGCGCTGCCATTTGCGCAGATCTTGGGTACCGCCCTTCGGATTTAGTTCAGACAAACGCCATCATCTGGGTCGAAGGGCCATCCGACCGAATCTACATTAAACACTGGATCGAACTTAGCGCGCCCGATGAATTCATTGAAGGAACTCACTACTCAATCATGTTCTATGGCGGCGCTCTGCTTAACGCATTATCGCCACTAGATGTAGAAGAAGTTGAAGAGTTCATATCGCTACGAAAGCTCAATCGCTATATGGCTATCGTGATCGACTCTGATAAGAAGTCGGCCGGCGCATCCATCAATGGACATAAGAGACGAGTCATCGAAGGCCTGAAGGAAGACCCTACTACTGGGGTGGCTTGGATTACGGATGGATACACAATTGAAAACTATGTCCCTGAAGCGATCCTTACCCAAGCAATCGGAACGGCTCATCCTAGATCCAAAAAAGGAGACTTCGCTGCTCAAATGCGGTGGGCGAATCCGCTGGCCAGTGAGCGAACTGGCATCAAGAATGCCAGCAAAGTCGCGATTGCAAAACTCGTAGTCAACGATTGGAATGGTGAGTGGCCGTTCAACCTAAGAAAACGAGTAGATGAAGTTGTAACGCTCATCCGGGCTGCCAATGAACATAGCTAGCAGCGTGGAACAGCGACTATGACGCAGCGTCAACGCTGATCGACCTGGGTCCTTCCAAAGCCACAGGTCTCAATAGATATCGCAGCCGCACAACAGAAGGCGGACGATCAACGTTTGCGGCCCATCGAAAGCTCGAAGAGTAACGGTCGACTGAGGAACTGGCCAAGCGGCCAGCGGTTGGCAGCGAGTGCCAGAAGTACACTGTCAGGTTGACCACGCAGTCGAGCTCAGATCGTGATCCTTCGAGTCAAGATCATTCTTTGTCTGTACGCGGTATTGGTCATAGTCCACCGATATTGGTGACGGGTTAGTTTTGGCCAGAAGGATGCACCGTCGGGTGTGCGTTTGGCGATGAAGATCATCCCCATTTACTCCTCCGTATTTCAAAAGAATGTCTACCAGAAGGTCGCTGATGTCCAAAAGGGGTACCACCAGCCCCACCACTATCGTGTCCCATGGCCCTCTCATTCCGGCGCTGTACCAAAGATGACCGTGGGTGGCCCCAGAACCTAAGACCCAGTTGTAGTGGATTCCTGGGGTATAGAGCTTGCTGGCGGCCGTTGTGTTACCCCGGAGCGAGACGTTCTTTGATGTTCCCCAACTGACGCTTTTAGCCAGATTTTGGTTGTCTTTATGCAGTTGTATTTCATAGCCGGCTTTCTTCATGTACCCCTGGATGCCGGCGACTGCCTTGATTTTGGCTTCCAATTCCTGTTGCTGTCCCTGGGGGAAAGTTTGTAGGGCATCGAGACCTCCCTGGGCTTTGCTTAGATGCATGGCGCCCATACGTGCTAACCGCACTTCCGAGGGAAGATCAGGATCGAAAAGTTGAGAAAGTATCAGTGCGAACTCATGGATCGAACGGACCATGGAGGACGTTGGAAGAGGAAGCATTTGATCGCTAGTCAGAAGGTGTTGAATAGCCCGCGCATACTGGTCCATTGACCTAAGTAGGCCATAAGCATCTTGGACCAAGCTATTCGTCATACCGCGAAGATGTTTCGTTGTTGCCGTGGGTTGGGCGTCTATCACCTTCTTATCAACGGCGCGAGCCGATCCATCTGGGGGGCTATGGAAGGCACTCACTGCCGCATCTAGAGCTTTTGTCAGCGCAGTTCGTTCTTGTCCAATGATGAGCGACGCAAGTTCTTTAACTGGCCTGTCTGCCATAGTCAGGTGACTTCCTTACATTTTGTTGAGTTGGTGCGATTGAGAACGTGACATTGTTGGGTTCTTGTTCGTGGTTCTGCACTGAAATTCTAGGAGCCCCGGAATCAATTAGACTCGAGCGCTCTGCTGAGTCTGTACTCCTGGGCTTCCGGCTCCTCAATCCACTCCACGACATCCGCATTTCGCTCGATGAATTCCTCCAGTATCTGGCGTGGAGTGACCCTGAAGAACTCGCGTCTGCCAACTTTTCACGCCAGATCATTCGTGTCATACGGACCCGGCTAAAAGGCTTAGAGATTCAAAGGGCAGTCTCCCGGGTTGGCTGAGTACCCATTTGGGCCCTTTGGCCTCTGACGTGGCACTTTCAGAAACGCGCCTTTGTCCGCAGCTAAGAAAAACAAGGAGATCGTGACGCGCTTACCGCAGCCTTGCCTGCCTACCACAGAAACGTGACAGGTTCCGTTGCTGTTACTAGGACCAAACCCATCCGACGCGGCGCCGCAGTCGACGTTTTGTCATGTTCGTTGGCGATTCAAGGTCGGAAGGATCAGTCCCTACGGGCATCGCACAGAATAGACCGGCGAGACGAAGCAAAAGCGCCGATTGAGCATCCGAGAATTCCATCATGAATCCGTGAGCAGCTAGATTCCTCAGATTCATTCCCGACGATAGAAGTGTTACACGTAGGGCTCTGATCCAGTCGGGGTCCAGGTCCCTGTTGGAAAGCGCGTCTACGTAAAAGTCCATTGCGGGAAACCTGCCCGGTGATTTACCTCTCTGAGTTCGATAAAGGGGTTCGTCAAGCATGAGGAGCAAGCTCCGCGCCGCACTTTCGATGAGCGGCAGTGACAATCGCGCCGAATCGGAAAATTTTCCATTCCAATGAAGTGCGAGTGACTCAGAGAACTGCCGAGCAAGCGTGGCATCAGCCGAGAACACGTCCACCATCCAATTGGCAATTCGGCCGATGGCCGGCGGAGAGAACCGGTCTCGGATATGTTCCAGTTCGCTCGCGAGAAGAATCGAGGTCAGGCTAAGTGTGATCGTCTCAGATCGGATAACTTCTTCCTCCATAAAGTCACCGCCTGTGCGCTCCGGAAGACCATGCGCGCCGAATACCGTCCGAGTGACGAATGCCCTTATCGATCCTGTCGCTCCAAGCTCTGCGGTTTTGACATTTGCTTCGTGGTCTCCGGTTGGTGAAGGACCGGCCAGAAATACCGTCAAGGCATGTTCCCAGTTGCGTGCACGTCGATATCTGCGAAGATGCGCCCGAAACACGTTTTTGGAGATCGGCATCGTGGTCGACACCTTTTGCCACCCCATAGTGTCGCGATCTACAGACTGCATGATCAATACGGCAGCTGATACTAATTCTGTGTGACCGTACTTAGCCGCAAGATCCGCTGCAGTTTGAGCATGATGCATCTTTCGCATCCCGTGATCGGCGGTATTGGCCAACATCAAATATTGATCTACATGCCATCGTCGGGCGAATTCCCGCTCTGCCGCGTTGATGGCCAGACGCTCGAGAGTCCTAGCAATCTCGTCAATGAAGGCGTTCGATGACTCCCCGATTGCAATGAGCTGCGCGCGAACGAAATTGCGCTCACCGTCCTCGAACGCACTTCCACGCACCGGTACTGAAAGAGCAGCTAGAAGAGTAAGCGCTGGACCGATTGTCTCCGAACCAATACCAAAGACTTCGATTTTTTGACGGATAGTGTCACGCACAGAAATCTCTTCCACCATTCCCCTGGAACGAGCAATAGTATTGGCTCTAGTGAGCGAAAGTGCGGTCAGATGTGCAGGCATTTCGGTGATGTCGGCAGCGTGCAGATACCAAGCGATTGTCGAGGCTGCGTGCTCAGGTGTCCGCTTTTCTCCCGAGGTGAGGAGAATATCGGCGATGTGAGCTATGACTAATGGGGACTTAGCGATTCCAGTCACTTCGGCCCATAATGTCCAGGCACTTAATGGTGTATCCGCCATCCGACGTGTTACTGCATTAGTAAGCCGCGATTCAACGAACTTGACCTCACCTGCACTATTGAAATCTTCTCGCAGCTCATAAACAAACAGAAAATCGATCTCAACCCTTAAAGCCTCATCTAGGCTCATATACTCGTTGTCGATTTGAAGCCGCTCCCAAAGTGTCATCAGGTCGTGCTCCGGCTCCGCGATTCTGTCGAGGAGATCGGCAACGAGACGAGAATCGCTTGGGTCGAATTTGTAAGCCACAGCGCTTCCTTCTTCTCCCACAGTTCGGTTGCGGGGTTTTGGTGACGTACGTTTGGAGACCCTTATCTGAACACAGCCTACCTTCATGGGTGAAGATGGATGCGCCTATTGGGCGTTCAAAAATCACTAAAGTTCGCAACCCGATGTCTCCTCGTTTAGAATGCCACGAAATACGATTCAGCAAGGCCTCTATATCGACTTCAATAAACCTTCTAGGCGAAAAGCAAGCGTTACAGAAAACCATTGATGGCGAACGTAAAAGGAATATCGTAGTGCTCTCCGACGCTCCACCGCTCCACCGCTCCAGCGGCAAAAGTGGACCGCAACCCGGCCAATATGAACGAGAGTGAATGCGCCATAGAGCAAGAGCTTTTCAACGTTGCCATAATGCGTCGCCGTCGGGGACAGCACTTTCGAGAGTTGGGATGACGATGGCATGATTTTCTGCTTCGTGCCCCCATGTTCTTGAGATGACCGTCTAACCCCATCCCCGTCCATGCACGTGGTGGAATCTTCAGCATCTGGAATGGAACCCCTGTTTTCCGAGTAGAAATCACCGAACAAGGCAAAGAGAATGACCCCGAGAACCATGACCTTGAATTTTCAAATGTCTCTCTCGTTCTACGGTTCGCTGAACTCAAATATCCCGGCAGCGATCGAGGAGAACATGATTTTAGCGGAATACTCGCCATGGCCACGCCACTGCCTCGATCCCTTGACTCTCAAAAGCTTGCTCTCTTCGTCCCCTCTCGTCTCTCACAAGCTCCGTTTCTCGCAAACCCATTCGCCCGGATGACATTGTTCCGAGCTATTTTCAGAAATCCTTAGGGGCGAGTGTGCAGGCGTCCGAAAATGTGAGGCACGTGAGGGTATTCTTACGTCACGAATGATCCACTACGAGGGGCTCCCGACAAGGTCGAGGCGTCTTTCTGCGCCAAGACAGCGCATCGTCCAGCTATTCATGATCGACCGGACCATCACAATTCACTTTCATGAATTCACGGTCAGGCAGAATGTCTCATTGAGACACTCGACTTGCACATAAACGCAGTGAGAATCTTCGCCTGCTTGTGGTGCTTATGCAACCGTGCGGAAGCTTGCTGCGTATAGATCCCCATCACCTGCTCCATACCGACCCGATCGGTAATCGGATCAGAGAAAGACCGGGAGAAGATCAGCTGCCCTTTCACTTCACGTTCTTCTTCCATTGGAATACACGAAATCCCGCGCAGCTCTAGCACGGTGCGCATTTGGACGATGGAGAATTTATCGCGGATTCGCACCTCATCGGCATCCCGCAAGTCTTTCGCGGTCCAGATCCCTAAGCCGCTTAGCCGCTTCGTCAGCCGGGGACCGATACCCCACACCTCGATCGCCGGTAATC
This sequence comes from Arthrobacter sp. MYb213, assembly GCF_002979915.1. Taxonomy (GTDB): domain Bacteria; phylum Actinomycetota; class Actinomycetes; order Actinomycetales; family Micrococcaceae; genus Glutamicibacter. Next base: position 243,787 of record NZ_PCQA01000002.1, on the reverse strand, counting down.
GGGCCAGGAGGTTCTCTGTGGTCTGTTGTGGGGCGCGATCCCACAACGCACACCCCACCTAAGACGTTGAGGTGCTTTGCGGTGTTGTTCGCCATTTTCGCTAGAGTCTTCGACTTCGCGATCCCGACACAGACCGGTAAGCCCGTCAGTTGAAACACCTCAGCCTTGATCTTCTCCCCAAGTGCCTGCAGTTTGTCGGGGGGTGCCCCTATGTTAAAAGTCAAGCAATTTTCTGCTCCGGAACATCATAAAGTGAGCCATCTCGAATCATCGCAAACAGGACTGTCAGTCGACGGTGTGCCAACGCAATGAGCGCCTGGTTGTGGCGTTTACCTTGAGCTCGTTTCCGGTCATAATATTCCCGGCTGGTCGGATCGAAACGGATGGAAGCGAACGCTGAAAGGAAGAGCACACGTTTCAATCGTTTGTTGCCTGAATGGCTGACTCGCTCAGACTTGATCGAAGTCCCTGACTGACGCGTGGTCGGTGCCAAACCAGCGTAGGAGGACAACGCAGCAGAACTGGCGAACGTCTTACCGGAGATCTCAGCGATGATGATCGCAGCCGTCCTGACAGCGACCCCGGGCATCGATGTCAGGACCGGGTAAAGAGGGTGAGCCTCCACCATGGCTTCAAGGTGAGCGGCGACGTCAGCACGCTGGGCGTGCAAGGAGATCAGCTGACGAGCCATGTGCGGGATGACTAGTCCTGCAGCATCGGTGCCGACCACGATGACGCTTTGCTCGTCTAGCGCATCCATGATGGCTGTAGCCCAGGCAGTGTGCCGGCGGGCTCCGTGTTTCTTGAGTTTCGCGTCGATCCGCGCTTTGCCAGCATGCTTTAACAACGCTGGGGTGGGCCATGCAGCGAGGACTTCAAGGATGGCGTCATAGTCCAGCCGTGGACCCAGTAGCCGCTCTAAAGGTGGGTGAATTTGGGTGAAGAGCCCACGGATCCGGTTGCTTGTCTGGGTGATTTGGCGGGCCAAGTCAAGATCAAATCCGGTGAGCATGCCCAAGGCGGCTTCTTCTTCATCCGAGACTTGGATGCTGCGCAGCGTGTGCGGCATGGTGCGGGCCGCATCAGCGATTATGAACGCATCTTTTTCGTCGGTTTTGGCCGTTCCAGGATACATATCTGCGATACGTCGCATGGTCAGTCCGGGCAGGTAAGCGACGGGGATGCCCAGCTGTTGGGCTACGGCCACTGCCAAAGCTCCGATGGTGGCAGGCTGATCCACCACGACTAGAACGGTGCCTTGAGCGGTGAGGTTTTGGTAGACGGTGATGAGTTTGGCTTCGTCGTTGGGCAGGGTTTTGTTCCAGATTTTCTTGCCGTCGTTGGTGACGGCGCAGGCCCAGTGGTCGGTTTTGCCGACGTCCAGACCGAGGAAAATATCGATATCCGTGGTGATCATGACTAGTGCTCCTTTGAACTAGTTTGTGTTCAAGGTCGACCAACCGTCGGTAGCAAAGTCTTACATCCACGTTATGACAGGCGTCCGTTTTCTGGCGCCGCGCCCCTAATCAGCAATCACCATGCTGCCATCCCAATCTCGGTGGCAACACCCCCCGGATCATTGGTTAGACAGGGGCAAGACACCATGCCGAGATTGGTCGGACGACAGTCCCTATGATCCTCTTTTTAGGGGCTATCAAAAAGATAACGGGGCGCACCCCGAGGAACGCTTCATCGATGGAGTAGACCTCCACCCAGGCAGAGAACCGTGCCAGTAGTTTCATGACCCGGGCTGACATTTCCCCATACAGCTCGTAGTTAGAAGACTTTGCGACCAGACCCATGCGCCCGGCTCCGGCTGCGAGTTTGAACCAGGGCTCACCCATACCGATACCCAGGGATTTGGCTTCGCTGCTGCGTGCGACCGTACATCCGTCGTTATTGGACAGCACAATCACCGGCCGGCTTTCCAATGTCGGGTCGAAAACCCGTTCGCACGAGACATAAAACGAGTTCACGTCTACGTGGGCGATGTACTCCTGACGGTGTGGGGTGGGGGAGTCTATGTTGGCATGTGGTGGCCACACCCCAAATACGGAAATCCGAGAGCTCAGCGACCGGAAGATCAGGGTAGTCCGGATTCTCAGCTTTCAGCACCACACCGCTCGTTGAGGTGGAAAGACGTTTGACCGTCATCTCCCCGTCGATGACGGCGATCACCACATGCCCATCGCGTGGTTGTATGGACCGGTCGACGATCAACTCATCGCCATCACTGATCCCCGCACATTGCATGGATTCACCCGAGACTCGAACGATGAACGTGGAGACCTGGTCGCGGATCAACATCTCCGACAGGTCAATCTTCGTGTCCGAGTAATCTTGGGCGGGGGAGGGGTAACCAGCAGGCACCCTGTCCAGAGCCACGGCTATCACGCGCTGCGGTGATGGACTCAACGCGCAAACCTGTACTCGATCAACTTTCATAAAAACACCCAATCTTAGAAACTATATTCTAATAGTTGAGTGTAGAGGTCTCTTCCGACAGCATCGCTGAAAGCCCCTCAAACTAGCTGTACTTGTTCTTGAACGTCAGATTCTGCATTTCGCTCGTGAAAATTCGGAGAGATGTACCTTGTGAGGTGCGATCGGAAAAATTATTTCTTGGTCAGCACAGTAGAAACCTGTTTTGAGATCTACGAGAAACTGGATGAATCTCTGGGGATTAGTGATTCATCGGGTGCCGCTGCAGCCGATTTCTCGCTGAGGAGCAGCTATTTAGCTTCCGTGAGGCTGTTTGGCTGGGTACTGGTTGTGTGAGGCGACTTTGATGTCTCCATTAGCCTGACAGATGTGCCGTTATCAGCGATTGACCGGAACTTCCCGTGGTAACAAGACCTCTCGCAAAGCAGCGGTACGTCTACCGCAAAGGTTCACAACCCAAGGGATGCCAGACATCCGATCAAGACACCCTAGGATCCTTGTTACTTCAGGGATGGCACCGTCTTGCTACCATGCCCCATAAGTAAGGGACGTAGTTGCAGTAGGTAACTAGCCGCAAGGCAATCGTCGTTCCTTACTATGTAGGGACACGCCGCAGTCCCTGGGGTGGCTTATGAACGCTAAGTTGCCGGTGTCTCATCGGGCTCGCGCAGATCGAACTCACTCTCACTATCCGGCCACACAACCCCGACACCATAGGCCAGCAACAACGACACCAAATCTGGCGCCGGCTCGTCCGGCAGAAGCGCCCGACACCGCACATACTCGTCAACAAAACGCCTGCAATCCAAAATCTGTCCCAACGCCTCCCGCACGTACCCCCGACCAGCACCCGACTTGGCCTCATACAAGACGTTGCCGGTCATATCGCATAGGTCAGTGAACAACGGCTGCTTCGAACCTGGCGGATAAATCTTGAATCGAGCACCCTCCCGGCCCGTGGCGCGCAAGTACTGCTCGAACCGCTCGACCAGATCTTCCTCGCGCTTCTCGGCAACACCGGCCTCAACGGAAGACCGTTCGAAGTTCGTGACAGTGGTCCGCGCCAACGGAACCACCTCGTAGTAACCAGCGGACGCATCGGCCACCTCTTGGGCCGGCGCGAAGTCCTCGTCGCGCAACTCCACCTCGTGGACCGGGCACAAGTTGAAGGCGTAAACCTTGCGCATGACCCCAAACCTGTCGACATTTCGCTGCACCGAATAAGGGTTGCTCTCATTAACCTGAAATTCACCAAGGTAACGATGGATCTTCTTGTTCGAGTTCTGCACCTTGCCCACTGCCACGAACAGCCTGATGGGGATACCAGACTGCCGCTGCTCGGCCAGAATCCTGTTCCTCGACGTGAGGACCTGGTCGCCTTCAGAGCCTTAACCCGTATAGCGGAAAACCGTTCCGGACTCATTCCAGCCGTCCAGATCGTATCCGTACTTCTTCCCCTCCAAATGGTCCGAGTACACCAGGATGCTGTTCCGGTTCGATGGGGTCTGAATTCCTGAATTGCCCTCACCGCCGTACAGGGCCTTGAAATCATCTCGCGTGCCCTGAGTGCCAACTGCTGTCTGCCAGATCGTCATGGGATACACCGTACCCACGTCAAACGACAGTTCCCGATCCACGCCGGCTTTAGCGACGAGAAATCGTCACAGTCAACCCACACCAAAACTACGCCGCCCACAGGCGGCATTTTCGTGCCCAAGGAGAAACGCAGCATGAGCAAGTACCGATCCGACATCGGATACACCACCTATGGGCTTCAGCACGCCAACGGCAATGTCTACAAATGACGGACCCTATTGGAAGTGCGTGACCTCAAGGTCGGCGTAATCGGCCCAGGACTCAAGGGAAGCGCAACTGCTTGGGGGTTCTCTTTAGCCAAGCTCAGTGGGTTTTCTACTCACGCTTGCTGTTTACTCATTTACTCATGTGAGTAATACATCATTTACTCAACGCGGAATGGCGTGGTTTTCAGGCGCCCCGGGCACTCGCCCGCACCCGGGAAGAGGACGCCCCGCTGGAGCGGTGCGACTGTAGACCTGATTCACCTGGCGGCGAATCAGGTAGCCGGCCGTTCCGGCCGTCCCCTTTTTTGGTTGTTGTCGTTCGGAGTCTATGGCCCGACACCAAGGGCACAAGCCCCTCGCTGCGTTTCGAGGCCAAGCACCCGATCTTCTTTGACGGCGCTTCGCTTATTTCCTTACAAAGAAGATCGGCCACTCGCCCTACGGGTGATGCTCCTTAGTTTCGGGTCCGCTCATTTCATTTCGTCATTTCGCCAGCAACCAAAAAATGCGGGGGAGAGACAAGCGCGGGGCTGGTTCCGCGATTCCCCTCACCACCCACGAAACGAGAAAACCATGAACCTCATCAGCGCAACCAGCATGGCCGATGTAGTGGCCATTGCCGTTAACGGCATCGGCTTTGTGCCCACCTCATCGGTGGCACTGTTGCTGACGAACGAAGCCGGGTTGATTGCCACGCTTCGCGCCGACGCCAGCCCCGAAGCCCCCGCCGATCAATGGGCGCAGGCACTCACCAACTACGTGCACCGCGTCACCGACGCCAACGGCGTCATCCTGATCAGTTTCGAGGACGAGCAGGCAATGACCGCCGCGCAGTACCGCGCACTGGGTGACACCCTCGCCCACGCCGGGTGCCCCATCCGTTCGGCCATTCTGGTCACCGGGGGACACCTGATGGACTACGACGGAGATTCAACCGACTCGGTGAAATCCTCCACCGTCGCCACCTCAAACGCGGCGCTGGCCCTGATGATGGCCACCACCCAGAGCGCCAAGCTCGCCGCCGACATTCCGGCGTGCACGAACCCGGCCAACGAAGCGCTGGCACGGTTCACCCGTGAAGCCCTGACAATGGACTGCACGGACGAGGAAACCCTCACTGTGGCACGCGGTACGCTGGCCGACATGATCGAGGGTTACCGGCACAGCGGAATCATTAGCGCCGAGCACGCCGCGTGGATTGCCGGAACCTTCACCACCAAGGGCATGTGTGACATGCTCATGGCCTCGCTGGCCACCCCGAGCTATGACACCGGAACGGTCGGTGCCGTCATGCTGGGGCGGAAGTCACCGGAAGGTTGGAAATTCTTCAAGGCCGGTGCAGATGCACTTTACGCCGCCCTTGAATTCATTCCCACCGAACACCGCGCAGACCTGCTGGCCGGAATCGGAGGGTCCCCCCTTAGTACGGTGAGGCCTATTTGCTGATCGTCTGCAGCATGTTGCGCGGCCTAGATGATCCAGGTATCTGTTTTGACTGTAAGAGTTTTTGCGCAAGTCATCGAGCATGGCTATGCGTCGGCATGCATAGGACTTAGTTCGATGTCTCTCCCGCGAACAGTTCCGCTTGCTCAAGCACGAGCTCGATTGCCTTGGCTTCAGCGTCGGGCGGATAGTCGTACTTGGCGAGGATGCGGCGGACCTTCGAGCGCATCGTCGCCAAGACAGACTCCTTCAGGTTCCAGTCGATCGTCGCTGACTGCCGCACCGACTTCACCAGATCCTGAGCGATCGCCTTCAACGTCTCATCACCGAGCTCCAGCGCAGCGGAGTCGTTTTGTACCACTGCGTCGTAGAACGCGACCTCATCCTCTCGCAGCCCAAGTTCCGCGTAACGCTGTTGGGCGTCTCGTATCTCCTTGGCAAGCTTGACCAGCTCCGCGATGATCTCCGCCGTCGAGAGGGACCGGTTGGTGTAGCGATTGACTGCCTCGTCGAGCATCTCCGAGAACTTCCGACCTTGGACAACGTTCTTACGCTGTACAGTACGGATCTGGTCGTTCAGCAGCCGCCGCAGTAGACCCATCTGAAGGTTCGGCTTCTCCTTCTGGGCGAGCGAGTCCAGGAACTCATCGCTGAGGAGCGAGATCTCCGGTGTCTCCACTCCGGCTATCTTGTACACGTCCACAACCTGGTCTGCCGTGACGGCCTCATTGAGCAACTGCCCTAGTGCCGTGTCGATCTCCACCGCGCCGGACCCACCACGCCCGGAGTCGGGGCTCTGGATCTTCAGGATTGCCGCCCGCACGTCAGTGAAGAGGCGCACGTCATTTCTGATTGCCGCTGCCTCATCGCGAGCACCCGTCAGAGCGAAGATCTTGGCCAGCGCCAGCACTTGGTCGTTGAACCGCGATTTGCGGTCTGGGTCTGCCATGACGAAGTCGAGCACCATCGCATACTCGGCCAGACGCTGTGACGCCGAGAGGTCAGGCGAAGAGTCGTACTCCACCCCATGCAGCAGCCCACGAACGATGTCGTGCTTTTCCAGCATGACCTGGACCATCTCGCCGATCGGCACACCCGCCTGATCACGATCAGTCGGTGAGTAGTCCGACAGCGCTGTTTGGAGGTTCGCGAACACGCCGATGTAGTCGACGATGAGTCCGCCGGGCTTGTCGCGGAACGTCCTGTTCACACGGGTAATGGCCTGCATAAGTCCTGCGCCCTGCATGGTCTTGTCAACGTACATCGTGTGCATCGACGGGGCATCGAAGCCCGTCAACCACATGTCACGTACGATAACCAGCTCCATCTCGTCATGGGCATTCTTCGCTCGCAGCTTGATATTTTTACGCACGTCCTTGGAATGGATATGCGGCTGGAACTCTGCAGGATCAGCAGCAGACCCCGTCATGACGACCTTCATCTTGCCCTTGGCCGGATCGTCCGAGTGCCAGTCGGGACGCAACGCGACGATCTTTTCGTAGAGACGCACCGCGATTCGACGGCTCATCGTCACGATCATGCCCTTGCCGAACAGTGACTCGCGCCGCTTCTCCCAGTGCTCGACGATGTCTTGAGCCACCAGGTCCAGGCGCGACTCGGCACCGACGATTGCCTCCAGTCGCGACCATCGGGACTTCGCGGACGTGGCAGTATCTTCTTCGACCGTCTCGGTGATCTCCTCGGCCAGCTCGTCGAGCGTCGCGAGATCCGCATCAGACAGGTCGATCTTCGCCAGCCTGGACTCGTAGAAGATCTTGACCGTCGCGCCGTCCTCGACCGCCCTGGTGAGGTCGTAGACGTCCACGTAGTCACCGAACACTGACCGTGTCGACTTGTCGTTCGACTCGATCGGAGTGCCTGTGAATCCAAGGTAAGTCGCACCTGGCAGCGCATCACGCATGTGCTTGGCGAATCCCGCTTTGAGGCGGCCATGCCGGTCGAGGGTCTCGCTGAATCCGTAGTGGCTGCGGTGTGCCTCGTCGGCGATGACGATGACGTTCCGTCGATCGGTGAGCACTGGGTTGCTGTCGCCGTCCTCACCGGGAGCGAACTTCTGCAATGTCGTGAAAACAATTCCGCCAGAGGCCCGCCTCAGCTTTGCTCGTAGATCGGAGCGTGTCGACGCCTGCACCGGAGTCTCCGGCAGGTTACGAGCAGGAGCGAACGTCTCCCCGAATAGCTGGTCGTCGAGGTCGTTCCGGTCAGTGATGAACACTAATGTCGGATTTGCCATGCGCGGGTCGCGCATGATCTTCGCTGCGTAGAACACCATCTCGAAGCTTTTGCCCGAGCCCTGTGTGTGCCATACGACGCCACCACGCCGGTCGCCCGCTGGTCGCGACGCCACCACAGTCGACTCGACAGCGGCGTTAACTGCCCAGTACTGGTGATACTTCGCCACTCGCTTCACGAGCGCCCTAGTCGGCTGACCTGACGACTTCTCGGTGACGGTCTCATCGCTGAACACGATGAAGTTCTTCACCAGGTCTAGGAACCGCTTCGGTTCGAACACGCCCTTGAGCAGCACCTCAAGCGCCGGACGGTTGTTAACAACCTCACGGCCCTCGATCGTCTTCCACGGCGCGTAGTGCTCGAATGCGCCCGAGTAGCTGCTCATTGCTGCAGACGTGCCATCGGAGATAACCGTGACCGCGTTGTGCACGAACACCGAGGGGATGTCATGCCGATAGGTCTGCACCTGGTTCCACGCCGACTTCAATGTCGCGTGCTCGACTGCGGGGTTCTTCAGTTCCAGCAGCGCCAGCGGGAGGCCGTTAACCATCACAAGTATGTCCGGACGACGATTCTTGCCGTTCTCCACGATCGTGAACTGGTTGACTGCGACCCAGTGATTGCTCGCCGGGTTCTCAAAATCCACCAGCCAGAGTCGAGACGTGCGCAGTAGACCGTCCTCGCCACGATGCTCCACAGGAACGCCTTCGGTGACCAGTTTGTACAGACGAGCGTTCTCGTCGATCGTACTCTGCGACTCGGCACGGCGAACTTGCTTCACTGCCGCATCGACGAACCCCGGAGCCACACCCGGATTGATGCGGCGAATGGCGTCACACAGACGCCCCCAGAGCACCACGTCCGCGTACGAATCTCGCTCCGACGAGAGTTCACCAGGAGCGATCTCGGGTCCGTACAGGCGGTGATAGCCGAGCTCAGCTAAGAACTCCAGGGCTGCCTGCTCGACGATGTTCTCATTAAAGTTGCTCAAGATGCTCCTCTGCCGCGCTAACCAGTCGCAGTGACAAACGCAACGCATTCTTGACGAGCTGCGTATCGGTATCCGGCGCATCTGCTTGTGCCGCGGCCCTCGAAACTTCTCTCATCACCAAGGATGTAAAGGTCTCTCTGTTCTGCCAGTCGAGCGGCAGGTCCTTCGCGATTGCCGTCATCCTCTCCTCGATGTGAGATATGAACTCGGCACTGATGTTATCCCGTACGAGTTCCACGGCAGACATCCAGTTGAAGCCGGACGCATCAACGTCTTGAATCACGATCTTTTCAGGCGGTGCGATAAATCGATCCCGAAGCGCGAAGTCGGAAGATTCGATCGCATTTCGCGCGAGCGCCGAGAGCTGGAGTCCCTCGGTCTTAATCTCCTCAGCGAGGCTTGCTCTGTCGAGGACAAATGCGTCGTCAAACCGTGCGCGGATCAGGTTCAGACCAGCGCTGGCATCGAGTTGATTCGCTGTAACCTCGAAAGGAAACCGGGAGTCGGATAGGTCTACGGCACCGCTAGCGCCCGACAGATTGAGTAGGGGGCCCCAGGCCGAGTTCCGCAGTATAAAAGTGCCAAACGATGAGTCAGCGAGAGACAATGAAATCCGCTCATCCCCGGTCCCGAACCTGGAGTGCAATGTCTGAGATCCGACGTGGATCTCTCCCTGAACCTCCGAACCATCTAGTAGCAGATCACCTTGGAACTCCTCGAAACCAAGTACCAAGTCTCCGCTGATGTGCAATTGCTGAGCGGTTAGCGCGCCTCCCAACTTCTCTCCTGTGAGTGAAACGGTACCGGCAACAACCATCGCAGTCATGTTCAGCTCAGACCAAGAAGGAGTCCACTGAATCTCTACGTCACCATCACAAGTCACCTGCAGTAGCTTCATGGGCCCTTCGGTGACGCCGACAGGGAGGCGCAGGTCACCCAAGATTCGTGAGTGGCTCAGATCCAGCGCGCTGAGCCCAGAGACGCCGGAAAAGTCCGCGTCGCCGAGAACGACCCCTTGGAAATCACCAGAGCGAATATTCCACCCGGGATTCTGGGAAGATAGTCGTCGTAGCAGTTCCGCAGTGATCAGTCGAACTTCCTCCCGAACCCCGCGTGCACTCGACGCCGCAGGATCGTCAAAATCAGTTTTCTCATGGAGTCCACGAAGATGCGAAACTAGGACATCAAAGCAGCGTTGCGTGCCGTTCTTCCATTCATCACCGAGGACAAGCACCAGATGTGAGCCAGCGATCCTTGAGATTGAATGATCATCGGCCAGCAGGCTAACAGCCTTGAAGAATCGATCGATCAGGGCCGATTCATGGTCGGTTTGATGCTTCTGTGCAGCTCTTTCCCCTTCACCCGCATCGAGTTTGCCGCGCGCCTCTGCTAAAAGGTGCGCACGGAGCCTTAAAACAGCGTAGGCCGCAGTGAGCGCACCCGCGATCAAGGTTGCTGCTACAAGAACTGGATTCGCCACATTCGCCGTGGCGGGGAGAGAAAAATCTTTAGCATTAAAGGCCACTAGGAGAAGCAAAGAATAGAGGCCGACGAGCCCGAATATTACCGCAAGTACCAGTGGCAACAGCGGTGCACGGAGTAGCCACGGTTCGTTCTCTTGCGAAATCTTCGCCTTACTCGCGATTCGAGCTACAGCAGCGATCAGCAACGCACATAGGACGGTGCAAATGGCCGCTGTTAGGAGCGTAGTCGGCCACTCGATCATGCGGTGTGCTCCTCGACAGGCACGTGGATTCGGCCTGTGAGCAACTCGGGAAGGAGTGTGTCGCGGAGAGCCGTAAGGCGTTGTGCTTCCATTTCGAGCTGCGAAGCCTTGGCGTGAAGCGGCTCCAGACTCCGATCTAGCTGAGCGATTGCATCAGGGTGAGGAACATTGAGTGGTAGCTCCTTGAAACTGCCGCGACTGATTTCAAGGAACGTGCTGCCATTGGCGTTGTAGATGAATTCCTCGACTCTTGACCGCATCTCTTCGAACAGAAACCATCGGTCATCTTCCCGTCTTGGGCGCACGGCGATGAAGCCCTGGTTCGTAGCCGCAGGAATTTGGTTGATCGCGAAGGCGCCGATGGTTGCACGCGAGGTCATGAATATCGTTCCTGCGGGGTGCATGAGAGTTGTGCAGCTTTGCAGCCCAGCCTCAGTAATTGTTCGAGAGGTCGCGAACAAATAGGGTGATTCCAGCCCAGTGACGTCTGTAGGTGTTGTCCACGCGAGCTCGCCGCCCCAGTAATTGGGAACACTTGTCTTTGGGGTCGATCCACCAAAGACCTCTGTGTACGCCCCGAAGGTCGTTGTCTCCTTAACTGGGGCTTCTTTTCTCCAGCTTTGAAACACCGACGCAGCAATGCGCTGCGCGTAATCGATGGCTCTTCGGTTCGACTCGATCTTGTCGTCGAGCGCACCGAGCGTCGCGGCAATAGCGCGCTGCTCCGGTCTAGGTGGCACAGGGAAATATTGGTGACCGAAAGCATCCCGTGTCAGCGACGGATTCGAGGTGCCGTGTTTGAGATGGTTTAGCCCCACATATTTGACGAGATAATAAGCGAACCTCAGGTCCACATCTTCTGAAGGGACAAGCGAGTACGCCGTGTCGATGACCCAGAAGTCCTTGTCACTCCAGTGGACACCAAGGTGTCCGGCTCCCTTTCGCCCGACGATAACGCCAGGCCCGGTGAACAACCGCTCATCATGAGTGCCCGTTTGTCCATTTGTGCCGTAAACAGGTACATCACCGGCCCGACGAACCGAAGCAACCAGTGCCTTCCCATATCGAAGTTCAAAAATTTCGCTTGAACGTCTGATCGGCCAGTCGTTACGTAGTGCACCATCAAGACCGCGGGCAATATCCCCGCCAGTGAGAGAGCTAGCCGACATAAATAGCTCCCAGTCGCTCCCTAACCAGGTCTTCCAGTTCGTGGCCGTGCTCGAACTCCGCAAACAGCTCCTTAGTGAGACGTTCAATCTTCTCGCCGATCGGCTCGTCATCGACCTCCGCCGCCTTGGCCCCGACATACCGGCCGGGCGTGAGCACGAAATCGTGCTTCTCGATCAAATCGAAATTCGCTGACTTCGCGAAGCCAGGCACGTCCTCGTAGCCGCCGTCGTGGTTTCGCCAGGCGTGGTACGTGCCTGCGATTTTCTCGATGTCGTCATTGGCCAATACTCGCAGGCGCCGAGTCTCCATACTGCCGAGCTTTCGGGCATCGATGAACAGCACTTCGTCACGACGTTCGCGGTGCCCGTTGCCATCGCGACCCTTTGACACGAACCAGAGCGAGACCGGAATGCCGGTGTTGAAAAACAGTTTGTCAGGCATCGCTACGATACAATCCACGAGACCGGCCTCGACAAGCTTGCGGCGGATCTCGCCCTCACCACCGCTCTTAGACGAGAGGGATCCGTTAGCTAGGACGAAACCTGCGGTTCCATTGGGGGCGAGATGATAAATGAAGTGCTGCACCCACGCGAAGTTCGCGTTTCCCTGCGGCGGGGTGCCGTACTGCCACCGTGGGTCATCCGCAAGCTTCGGATCCCACCAGTCAGAGATGTTAAACGGCGGGTTTGCAATCACGTAGTCAGCGCGTAGGTCAGGGTGGAGATCCTCGCCAAACGAGTCAGCCGAGTGGCTCCCCATGTCTGCTTCAATGCCCCGCAGCGCGAGGTTCATCTTCGCCAGCTTCCACGTCGTGTCAGTGAACTCCTGACCGTAAACAGAGATGTCGGTGCGTTTGCCGCCGTGTGCCTTCACGAACTCGGCCGACTGCACGAACATGCCACCTGACCCCGCAGCAGGGTCGTATACGCGTCCCCTGTAAGGCTCTAGCATCTCGACCAAGGTCTTCACCACCGAGCGGGGTGTGTAGAAGGCACCGGCATCCTTGCCAGTCTCCTTGCCGGCGAATTGTCCGAGAAAGTACTCGTAGACACGGCCGAGCACGTCATCTGCGCCGTGGTCGTCCATCTCAGTGAAGCCGATCGAGCCGATGAGGTCGACCAGCTCGCCGAGGCGACGCTTGTCCAGACCTTCGCGACCGTAGTTGCGAGGCAGGACGCCGCGCAGAGACGGGTTCTCCTTCTCGATGAGGTCCATCGCATTGTCGATAATCTCGCCGATCTGCGGATGCTTCGCAGAGTCCTGGATCATGCCCCACCGCGCCTTCTCAGGTACCCAGAAAACGTTGTGGCTGGTGTACTCATCTCTCTCTTCGAGGAACGAATTGATGCGTTCTGACTTGATTCCGTCAGCGGCGAGCTCCACTTTGAGTTGTTCGCGTCGCTCCTCGAATCGATCCGAAACGTATTTGAGGAAAACCAGGCCCAGGACCACATGTTTGTACTCGCTGGGCTCTTGGTTGCCACGCAGCTTGTCGGCGGTCTCCCACAGAGTCTGTTCGAGGGTCTTCGCCGGTTTCAGCTTCGTAGCCGGTTTTGCCATCTGATGTATCTCCTTTGCGCGAGAAACGCGCTCCACCTGATATTTTTCTGAGTACTTCTGATGATACCGGCGATAACTAACACTTCCTGATTCATCGGTTCGCACGCGACACAGTGTGTAGCCGGGAACACCTGTGCCTGCGAGTAGCCCGAGCTGCAAGGTGAAAGTTCGTGAAGGCTATTCGTGCCACCTATCCGGTCTCGGTCTTGGGGTCGGCACAGAGGTTGGCGCTAGGTGCTGGATTGCGATCGTTTAGACCTGGTATTTCTATAGCGATCTCCGCCCGACAACTATCAGCCCTGGGTAGTGATCCAGTGTTGCGCTGCGACCCCTGCGGTGTGCCGGTACAAGGAGGCTGAGGTCATGTCCATGTCCCGAGCCACCTTGGTGGCCGGATGATGTTGGGCGGCATCGATCAGGCGTCCGGCATTATCATCGATCGGGCTGTTGGCGAACCGTTCCCACCGCCCGCCCAAATCCTCGCCCACTGCCCGACGTTTGGAAACTGAATTGGTGATCCGTTCCCGATTGATTTCCAGCTCTATCTGCACCAGCGGCGAAGAGTCAAGCTCCTAACGTCGACCATCTTGGGGCCTGTTGCGTCCAAGCGGTGAAGTTGGGAAGTTGTTCGTCGCTGATGAATGCGACGCTGTGCTTTGCACGCGTGACACCGACGTAGAGAGAGCAGGCGGCGCCGCCCTCAAGTTGGGTGCCCTCAGAGAGAAATTTATGTGCCTTTTCGGTTGGGTAAATCAACACATGGTCAACGGTGCGGCCTTTGGTAACACCGAAGTTGAGAAAAGGAAGGTCTAGGTGCTTGGCAACTGACTTGCTGTGACGGAGGCACAGAGCTCCGAGGCTCTGAGCATATGCGATGGCTTCGGATTCTCGGACGGTGAAGAGGCCTGTGTGCGGGTGCGTCTCTGTCGATGCCGAGACCGTCGGTGCATAGCCGAGAGACGGATCAAAAATGGAGTCTGAGAATGTCGCGATGACCTGATTCGAGCGGTATGTAGTTGGTTTCTGTGTGATCTCGAGGAGGCCTTTCTTTTCCATCAGCTGAAACCATGCGAAGATCTTCTCTTTGCGGTACTGCCGGTTCTTCGGGTCTCGAATATTGGTAGAGAGCAAGGCCTGCCGCATATCGCCGACCATCGTGATCCTAAGTCTTGACTGCAATAGAGCTTGAACAACTTCAAGGTCCCATCCGCCGAGATCTTGTACCTCGTCGATGTATATCTCGTCGTAGATGTGCTCTAAGCGGTCGATTGCGCTGTCATTGCTCGAGACCATGACGTCATGAGCGAGCTTGGCGAGATGGAGCTTGTAAGCAAGACTATCTTTGTCGAGGAACCGCTCCGCGTCTTTCGCGTACCGGCCTGGATCGCCATCAAAGTTGAGACCGGCCAAACGGCGTCCCTCATAGAGGAGGGGAAGATACGGGCGGACGAGGTGCTGTAAGAGGAAAGCGAACCAACCCATCACCTCGACGCGATGACCGTGGACGCCCGTAGCTCGAATCCGAGTGGCGAGCTCGTCCTGGCTTGCTGTGGTGTATCCGAGCACAAGGATACGGTGGTCTTCCGAGCATGACCCGCATTCGTCGACGATCGACTGAGTCTTGCGTCCGCCGGCTACGGCCAAAATGGAACGGTTCATGCGAAGTGCTCGATTGCCTGCTGTATGTATGGAGGCATGACCACGGTTTCCTGCGACTGGAGGATCCGCAGGGCGCCTTCGGTCTTGTGATTGGGCATCCACGTCTCGGGATTGTCCTGAGCGCGCAAGCCCAGTATCTTCCGCATTTTTTCGACACCGTTGACCTGGATCAGCTGAGGTTCAAGGGTCTTACCGAGTGTCGAAACCCCGACATAAATCTGCCGGATTTCTGAGGTGTACTCGCTGAGCTCTCCAATGATCTCGGCAGCTGGAGTGCCATCGTTGTCTTGGAGAGCGACGACATCGCGGTCGAGGCGAGCACACAGTTCAAGTGCTCGCTTGAAGGTAATTCCGTTCATCGAGATGACGTCGATGCCATCGGATTCGGGGTACTTCCGATATTTGTCGAAGTAGCCTCGTTTGAAGATCATCTCGTCGGATGGTCCTTCAACGAGGACAAGCCGGCTTGCCAGAACAAGACGTAGGGTGTCGTACCCCGAGAGATGCTTAAAATAACTAACAGTCCCATCGCCTAAATCGGTGAGGCGACTGGTGGCGTCACCATGCAGGCAGATCAGTTTGTTGAGGCCGAGGCGGTTGAGAACGAAGGAACTATGGGTCGTGATGAACAATTGTTGGCTCTCGCCTGCGAGAACCTCAACCCGGTTGAGTAGTTTCTGGAGACGGCTATAGGCCAGGTTGGTCTCAGGTTCCTCGATCAGCACGGTGCGGGCAGACTCGGCTCGGCGTTTCATGGCTAGGGCCACCTTGATCGACGCTTGCTGGCCCTGGCCAGCCATAACGAAAGGAACTTCGCCTACTTGGGGTACGACGCCGGACTCCCATGAAGCGCGAGCGGACTGATCCATGGTTAAGCCGATTGGAGCATCGTGAAGAGCTTCTGACCCCTCTCGTATCTTGTCGTTGAGGCTGTTGAGTACAGACGTTGTCATCTCGTACCGTGATTTGCGATGGGCTACCGAGATCGCAGCTCGTTCCTTCGGTTCAAGGAATGAACTGAGGATCTCCCGAGTGTGGTAGTCGACTCCGGACTTCGAACGGATCGTACGTGAATCGATCACTGAAAGCCCCAGTGCCGTCGGCCGGCGTCGTAGCGGTATGTCGTTGAA
Source organism: Arthrobacter sp. MYb213 (assembly GCF_002979915.1). Taxonomy (GTDB): domain Bacteria; phylum Actinomycetota; class Actinomycetes; order Actinomycetales; family Micrococcaceae; genus Glutamicibacter. The sequence continues at coordinate 227,611 of NZ_PCQA01000002.1, read as the reverse complement.
GTCTTTCCAGGTTGCTTCGAAGTACTCAGTCGGCAAAACGTTGGGACGGTTAGGGTCTGCCATGTAGGCAGCAAACTCCTCGTCGTAGTCAGGATTGCGGACAACCTCGAGCTTGGTCCCGGGACAATCGTTCCGCAAGGAATTGTGGATCCCGCGCATCCGCTGAACGTCAGGGTCATTAGAGTCTAAATAGAGCTCGATGCTGATGGACGGTGTTGGGGTTTTGGGGTTTTGTGCGTATGCAGCGAAGTAGTCGCGCACATCTCTTGCATTGAACCAGTAGGGGTTGAGTTCATCGTTTGCCCAACGGCCGTCGATCCGTCCGCTGAGAGCTAGGGCGATTGCCTCAAGTAGGGTCGACTTGCCGGCCTCGTTGTCGCCGATGATGATATTCATCGTGGGATCGGGATCGACGGAGAAGTGACGGAATTTACGGTATCCGTGGATAACAACCTTGGTGATCATAGTGACTCCACGATCTCACAGATGAAAAACCCTGTCAGATTGTGACAAGTGAGTTTATGCAAAAAAACCTGGCAGACTCGAGCAAACTTCTCGGGGCTCAAGCAACGTTGTACGACGTATAAGTAAGGTAGACGGTCCCAGCGGCTGGGGAAATTCGTACGGAAATTCTCGCTAACGACCTGTCCGCGCTTGGTGCCCGTATGAACGGCAGCTCTTGCGGATCTATCCGGTGATGTGGCTGGCGCTATTGAGGGCGTGGTGAACGGTTGAACGTGCCACCGAGAAGAGTTCGTCGAGTTCACCCGTCATGTGTCCCAGCTTAGTGCGGCGTGCCAGATTCCATATGTCTGTTTGGGGTATACCCCAGACTAACGTCAGATACAGCTTGTCTTCGGAGTCATAGCTGGGTCCTTTTCTGATTCGTTGACGAATGAGATTGAAGATCTCGAAGCCTAGTCTGACACTATCAACAGATGGTTCTGGCAGCCGTTTCTTGAATGGGCTGATCGCTCAGGTTCTGTGTCGGTAAGGGTGTCCATATCAAAATATCTGCCAACCGAAGGAGCGAAAGCGGGCGTTCGTCGGGCGTCATTTTTGTCGCGGCAAGGTCACTCAGCCAGTCGGAATTCTTCCGAATATCCTCCCAGAGCGCTTTGCGGGCCTGCTGTGGATTCTTTGTCCCATAGAATTCGTGCACTCTCGAGTCTAGCAGCGGGACTATGTGCGGTCGGCGTCGGTGCAAGACCTTGGACACGGTTATGGCGGTCCACCATTTGACTTCTATGGCGGCCGTATTGGCCGCGGCGAGGCTTTCGACTGCCTGTTCGAGTGCTGGTAGCTCATCGTATGACTCGAAGGGGGCGGCGTCGCGCAGGTCGGTTAAAGCGTTGTCGAGTGACTTTCGGAGAAGCTGGGGTGGTCCGTCATCATCCATGAATAGCGGAATGACCTCTCGGGCGCTGAGCTTAAGGCTTAGGAGATTAGCCATGAGTACGTCGGTCGGCGTAAGGGGGAGGTCCAACTCACCTTGGCGGTCGTAGGTATTGAAGGCGTATCCCAAGGTCGTGGACGTATACCGCTCCACCTTTTCTTGGGCTACTCCCTTTAAGGAAGCCAAACTGTTTGAGGCCATGGCATTTCCCTCTCGTCCATCCTTCTCGCGAAAGAATAATACATATAAATGGAGTACACCGCAGATTTCTGTTCTACGTTACCCCGGGTTACAGCGCGACCAAGGTCTGTCAAAAACCAGCTTCACCACCATGCAGCGTGGTCCACAATCGTATTTATTGCCGTTGATCCTCGTGTGCGAAGCGGACCCGCGTTGCCGAGCCTGCAATCCGTTATTTTCCAATATTTCTAAGTAGGTTGTTATATATCTAGAATTCGGTCCCTTTGTATAACTTAGAATAAGTAACGGAATAAGTGACAGTTTGTGATCGTGGTATGTTTTCTTGCGATTTTAGTGTCACGTAAACGACCGTATAAATGACAAGAGGGTAAATCTATGCTGATCGGCTACATGCGAGTTTCGAAGGCGGACGGATCGCAAAGTACGGATCTGCAACGGGACGCTCTTCTAAGTGCCGGAGTTGAAGAGCAGAATCTTTACGAGGATCAGGCCTCAGGACGTAAAGACGATCGACCTCAACTCGCTGCCTGTTTAAAAGGTATGCGTTCTGGTGACACGTTATTGGTGTGGAAGCTCGATCGTCTGGGCCGAGACCTGCGGCATTTGGTGAACTCGGTGCATGATCTGACCGAGCGGGGGATCGGGCTCAAAGTGCTCACTGGTGAAGGCGCTGCGATTGATACCACGACCGCTTCGGGAAAACTGGTCTTCGGCATCTTTGCCGCCCTGGCCGAGTTTGAGCGCGAGCTCATCTCGGAACGCACGAAGGCCGGTTTGGCTTCGGCCCGCGCTCGAGGTCATAAAGGTGGCCGGCCGTACAAGATGACTCCTGCCAAGGTCCGGTTAGCTATGGCTGCCATGGGGCACAAAGAAACGAAGGTAGGGGTGCTCTGTGAAGAACTGGGAATCACTCGGCAAACTCTTTACCGTCATGTTTCCCCCACCGGTGAATTGAGAGCAGACGGGCAGAAGCTAATGAAGCCGACTTAGAATGTGTAGGGGGTTGCCCGCAAATAGCGGACACATTTTCCGTCATCTAATATCTTGAGTGCTTACCTCTTCGCGCTAAGAATTAGTCTTCTTCCGAGCTTTGATGTTCTGCTCAAACTCCAACGCCGGCTATCAAGTCGCTTACCAAAAATTGGTAGAGAGCTTGAAAAGCTTCGTAATCGTGGCAGGAACATCGCTGTTGAGTTCGAGCAGAAGCGCAAAGACGTGTTGGACCGAATGCAGCCACCTAAAACAATAAATCAGGGTCAACAGCAATGGGTTTTTCACTATGATGCTTTTGTTTAACCGAGGAGCTTTTCTTTGGCTACACTAAATTCTTGATCAGTTAGGATACCTTCAGAATGCAAGTCTTTGAGCTCTCGCAACCTTGTTCCCAATGAAGGTTCTTGGGTTACCGGCACGGGTGCGGGCATATGCACAATGACTTTCTTGGATTCTGCGATGCGCCGACGTAGCTCATTGATTTCGGGCAACGCTTTGTTGTAATCCGACTTATCCAAGGGCAGGGTGTTACTCAACGTGAAAGGATTGTTAGCGTCGGCGTTGAAGGAGCTAGTAGACCCCTTCCAATAGTCTTTATTTGCGCTTCCTGAGTAGCTTGGTGTCAGGATTTCCAGTACGCCCATCATCAAACCCGAGTTGTACTCAATACCGGTGATGTCAGAGTAATAGATGGTTGCCGAACGCTCACCACCAAAAGAACCTGCTCCAAAACTATTCCAGGCACCAGTCTTGATGACCACCAACCTGTCATCAAAAGCAGCAATCAACCCGGCAGTGAACGATACAAGAACCATCCAAGGGCGTTCTCCGTTGTGCCCCATCCTCAGTATCGCGTTGGTAGCCTTCTTTCGAGGTTTCCCGAGCGGCAGTAGAATGCCTGCCCATAGATCATCCGGTAAATCCCGGGCGGTCAAATAATGGGTCCCTGCCACTACCGGGGTACCTACTTTAGGCGAATCAGGTGCTTGCGGATATGGGTCACCGGGCACGATATTTGTCTGCATAAAAGTGTTGTCCTGCGCTCGGGCAATGGGATCAACAATACTCAGGAATAGGTCTCTATCTTCGGTGGACCCTTTGAAGGCATTGAATGACCATTTGAGCACAGTTCCGGAAAGCAACTTGGTGACTAACTTGCTGTCAGATTTTTTGATCAGAAAGTCTTCCGGATCAAATTCAGAGTATCCCAGTTTTGAGGTTGCTTCTCCTCCTGCATCAATTTCGATGATCTTTACACTCGTAAGAACGATGAGCTCTGAGAAAAATTTTGTGCCCCCTTTGACAATGGCCCTGACTTCTTCACCGTCCGATAAATATGGGTGTACCGTGACAAGCACTTTGGCGACATGCTTGTCTTTGATGCCGTGGCCAATCTGCATGTTTCTCCTGGTTTTTGTTGCTGTTCTTATTAAAGGTACAAGTGAAATATACAGGCGAAATCCTTACTGCTAGAAGCAGTGGAAGAGTTTCTGGGCAACAGGCAGTTCTGGCTGGCTTCGGAGATGGCTATGTCTAACCGGCTTCGCTCTAAATAACCCGTTACGGAAGTGTTTCGCAACCAAAGCTGCTACTCCGAATTCACGTGACCAGTTGCAATACATGGTTGGAAGAACTTCAGGATGTTGAACATTCGAGATTTTCAACCTGAGCGAGTGAGAAGGGTGAGAGGTCTTGCAACGCATAGGTTGCAAGACCTTACTTGTCGATGTCGGAGCACGTCAGCAAAACAGAAATGCGCGGGGAACTATTACTACTTGGAAAATGTCGACACGAATGCGGCATCGAATACTGCCTGTAGATTTTTGCGAAACTGCGCGGATCTTAATGGTGGACTATACAAATAGCACGCCAGGACGTTTGTGGACAATGGTGCGAGCTATCTCGAATGCGTCAATGACATACCCAAGATCCGAATCGTCGTTAACCCGGCCGCAATACAGACCCAAGAATTTAGGAGAAGGGAAATGAACCTCATTGCTTGCTCCTTTGCGAAGTGCGGAAGCATTTGGGTAATAGTAAACCGGAGAACCTGACAAGCCGGGTCTTGTCCTGCTATCGATCAAAAACCGAGGCTGCTCATTGATTAAAATTCCTGGTGGCGAAGCAACAATTCCTGAAAACATTATGGGGAGTCCATCTAATCCCGCGCTGAGTCCGAACGGAAAGCCAATTACTACGATCGGATCACCTGAAGTTACCACGTAGCCTGGATCATCATCGGGGCTCGGCAATAGATCCACATCAACAAATGTATTGCTGGGAACCTGGATAGCCACTAGATCCAAAGCATGTGCGAGTGGTGGATGCTCGATCCAGAGCTCTGATTTGTCTTCTGAGAAAAGTTCAATGACTAAATTTCTTGAACTAAGATCATCTTCAACCCAAGTAATTTTTGCTTTGGTAGGCTGACGCCTACCTAGATCAGTGTATTCATTAGTACCAGGCTTTCGGCCAATGAGCACATGCCTGTTGGTTACTAACCACGTCGCGTCTAGATTGGTGACTGTAAATCCAGTGCCAGTTTCTATCTCCTCCTCATCGGCAGACAAAGTGGTGATCTTGATCGACTGGGTCAAGATATGAGGAAGTAAAATCTTATTAGACATACGAGTATTATCTCATTGAATGTGAAAATCTAGTGAGGTCTATTCAATACCTCGTTCCCAGGACGTTGTCCCGGAAGAATTCGAGCCGTGAAACAATCCGAATCACCACCGGCAACTCATGGAACACACCTCGGTAAATCTCGGAGAGAATTTTCCAGTTCTTCAGATGCGAATTGCCGCGTTCTACTGACGCACGATACTTGGATAGCTGCTTGTTGAACACCTTGTCATGCTCAATCAACTCACCAGCTCCAGGGCGATGACCTTTCTTGTAAGGGATCATCGCGCCGGTTCCTTGATATCCCAGATCAGCTAGATACGGTGACCCGGCAAGCAATTTCTCAACTCCGGTGGAGCTGAGAGCATTCCTATCATGAATACGCCCAGGTACTGGCTCACTCACATGCAAGGCTCTGCCTCCCAGCGTGGTGATGACCTGGACAGAAACGCAATGACGCTTTTTCTTCCCGGAATAATGCGTCCTGATAGCAGGCTTATGTTTACGAACGGGCACGTCAGTACCATCCACGATCAACGATTCACCTTTAGCTAAGGCCGCGTGGATCTCGGGTGCTTCAAAGGACAACGCTTGGCTGATCAGTGGCATGAAGCGCCGATAGATCCGTGAGACAGTCGGTTGACTGACACCGTACTTCGCTGCAGCGTAAGCTTGGCGGAGATTGAACCGTAGGATCTCTAAGACGAGGCGAAGCTGTTCATGCAGACTCAGCGCCACGGGACGTCCACCGGCGGTTTCTGGGGTTCGGGGCCTGCCATCGAGGATCTGGGCGATCCTGTCTTGTAGTTCCATGAATTTGGGTAGGGGCAGTCCAGTTATATACTTGTAGTCCATCGGCTTGTTCGGTTTTGGGTTGTTTAGACGCTTCCATTATTAACCGTTCAAGCCGATTTTTCTATGTTTATTGTGGTCAAGTGGTGAATGTCATTAACTTGAGTTATGAATTAACCTCAGTGTTCAGGTCCTTGTATCTGATATTTTGTCGATGACAATCAATACTTATTATTCGTCATGCGAACTTATTTGTCCTGGAAAATAAGTAGTTTTAAGTTGTTACTCGGAGTTGAATCGCTAAGGCAGGCTCCGCTGCCTAGAGATGTAAGACCTTTCGGACTGCTGATCGCTTCTGATTACGGATTTCTATAGATTCCCAGATCGTCTGTCTGGAAGAAACGGGCGTCCGCTGGCGCGGCCGACTGTTGACCGGAATGCGTCCGGTTTTTTCATTTTTTGCTGCTGTCCTTCGGAGTGTACGGGCCACCTCCAAACCCACAAGCCACTTGCTGCGCTTCGGGCGTGCTCCACCAAAAATTCTTGGACCGCGCTCCTTCGTCGCTTCTTCCGACCCAGGATTTTATTGCTTTCACACCCCTAGCGGGTTGATGGGTTTTCCGGCTGACCCCGCTTCATTTCATTTCGTCAGCAGGCAAAAAACAACTGAGGGAGTCGTTGAGCAGGTGGTTAGTTCTCTGTCCCTCTCGCCCAAGGCGAAAGGAACCAAAGATGCAGAGGAAAACCAAAGACACCCAGGAAGCTGTCACCGTCCCAGCCACGCCTCAGCGCGACGTCTACGGTGAAGGGTATGACTGGATGGAAAGCCTCACCGGAACCGATTGGCACGAACTAGCTTTGTGGGGCCGAGTCGGGTGGGACCTTGGATCCTGGCCATACATCATCTTCGCCGTCGCACAGGCCGAAGACGAGCAAGGAAAATTGTTTGGGTACTGCACCTACGTCGAGGGGGACGTAACCGCATGCTGGTATCGCACGCGTGACGCGCGAAGCTTGGCGATCAGTAAAGAGGCGTACTGGTATTGGGCTAGCGGGCAAGCCGACGGGCCCGAGGAACTGCAGGGATTGAACCCTCAGGAGTTCCAACCCATCGAAGGACTGTGCGAACCGTTTGATCCCAGCTGGGCTAAATAAGATTCAGGTGCCCTTCGTGCTTCCTTAGGAAGCGCGAAGGGCACCTTTGCGTCTGGCCGCAGTACCGTTGCCGCGCTACGCGTTTCAATTTGATTTTGGATCTTTCAAAAACGAAGCCGACAATCCAAGGCATGCTCGCCAAAGAAGCTGATGAAGAAATCAGCTGCCCGCAGTCGGCTGTGAATGCATGACTAAAAATTCCTGATGGTTAGCCGTTGTTTACTTTTCTTTCGGTTCTTTCGGGGCCCCGGCGGAGCCTGTTGGAGCAGAGTGCGATGATGACGTCATCAGAATCTGCCGGTTGTTTATTGATAACTTGGCGTCCCTATTTCCCAACTGTGGGTGCCCACCGCAGCCTTTTGTAGATTTCGCACAAATTAATTCACGTATATTCGACTGCACACGATCATTACTATTCGAAGAAGAAAGATGCACTTTATACACGTCTTAAAATTCCATTCCGGTGTTCGAAACTGGTAACCATGGCTGTACAGTTGTTGTTCTAGTTTCGCATCGTCCGTTGCGAACTGACATAGTCTGAATAGACGATTTCTGGAATCGTGTGGAAGTTGGTCATTGGGTGGCAGCATACGGGTTACAAAATGTTTCCAGAGGAGATCTTGAACACGGCAGATGGGATGATCAAGGTATCCTACGCGGATATTTTATACCCTCGTCTTTCTCGGAAAAGACGCCTCCTGACGGCCAGTCTCCGACGACGCGAATTCAGATAATTGAAGCTGATTCCACAAATCATCGACTGATAATCTTCCCCATAAAAACTGCAGGCGGAATGACTGGAGATTTGGGTCCGAAATATGATCAAATCCGTCGAATTGTCCTCCCTCGCGACTTTGAAGGAACTGAGGAGCTGGGAGAAATTCTGGGTGTCTCCCTGAAGGATTCTCAAAGTCACCCGAGTATGGTCTTGGGCTGAGTAAATTGTGCCGTCCACTTATTTCGCTGATCGAACAACAAACTTGGTGTAGCGGCCTTGTATTTGAGGATTCCAACGCTACGCGAATCGCCGGAGATCACTTTGTCTTGCCACTTGAAATTTTCAGCAAAATCCGATCTGAGCTGAACCGGATTGGCACTCGTGGAGCGATGGCAGTAGGTCGCGTCAGGGAGGCATACGTTCACAACCAACTGGCCAGTGCCCTCGTCTTGACACCGAAAACCATATCGTTCGGGAGATACGCCGACTCCCGATGGATGACCAAAGTTGCGTCCGGCATGCAACCTCTTAACATCTAAGAACAGAATGCATTGGTTTCAGCTACAGCAAAAAACGCGACTCAGATCGCAGCTGAGCAACCGGAGAAACTGGCGGAACTCCAATAGGACATTCAATTGGTCAGTTTAGATCGACTGATCATTGAGTTCGGCGATGCTATAGAAAGAAAACATCCGGAAGGTTGGTGGCAAAAATTCTTCGAAAGAAATATTTTCGCACTACAGCTGCTTTTTGGCGGAACCGACTGCACTATTAGATTCCCAAACTCATATAGTTGACGATTCAAAGAGTCTGAAGGGACGAAAAATCACCGACTACCTGATGATGAACAAACTCACAGGCAATGTAGCAATCGTGGAAATCAAAAAGCCACATACACAACTCATCTCCGCATCCACTTATCGTGGGGGTGTTTACAAGATTCCTTCAGAAATTGGAGGCTCTGTCGTTCAAGTGCTCGACCAGGCACGAAAACTGATTCAGCACGAAGAGCCGACAAAAAACGAATAAATAGCTACGCCTGGAAAAGTACTAAGCCGCGATGTTTTGTAGTTGCAGGACTATCAACCCAACTAGACAATGATGCGAAGAAGTATTCATTCGAACTTTACCGCGAGAACCTTGGGAGTCTTCGACTGGTTACTTTTGACGAAATTCTCGGCCAAATCGAGATGCTCCGGGATTTCTTGGCCGCCGAAAATTCTCTAAATAAGTGACTTCGACTTCGCAGCTAAGTACCTAAGAGTTGCCATAAGGGGTAACGGCCAACACATTCTTATGTTCACAAAATTTCTAGTAATCGTCGGATGTGGCCCAGCCTAAGTTCAGACTTCCACGAGCACCGACGATCCAACGGCGACATTTCCTTGTCATTAAATCATTGAGGTGTTCGCTAATAAGGGGAACAAAATCGTTGCCAATAACGAGTAACTTGTTGGGAGACATTGGGAAAGTAACAGCAACGATCCGGCTTCCAGCGCTTTTGCGCCAAAGCATGACTGCTCCATCTCCGGTTACAAGTCCTTCTGCTTCATGAACTTTCCAAGGAAGACTTTCAAGCTTCATGGACGACAATCTCGTGACATCTTTCAGGGACTGAGATAGTAGAAACCGGTCACCAAGGTTCAAATTTTCATGTTCCATCCGGCCTCCCGTTTTGAGAACCAGTGCAGACGTACTCACCTGAGCCTGATCAGCGTATCTTCCTCGATCGAGGTGCATATCGAGAAAACTAACAACGCTGGTCTTCTCCTCTGTCTCCAACCTATGACCATATCTGAGCTTGACGAGTGCAGGAATCCCACGGCTTTCGATTTTCTGGAATTGATCTTCTAAATCATGTGTCAGCAGGGAAGGATCGTAGGCATAGTTCACAACTGTTGCGTTGACCACTCCCGTTGTGAAGCCCCGACGTTTCTCAACATCGATCACATCTACCTGCTTCCGGCTGTCCCCCCAAGGTTGGAGGTACCCGCGGGATATCATGTGAGCACGTTTTACCTTGCCCTGTTGTCTGGTGCTCGTAGCATCTTTTGTCATACGCCCACCGCTCCAGTACTCGTCCCTTAAACCCACGCGCATTGTTAGTTCTCACCAATCCTGACACATAGGGATGCCCCAGACCTGCATGCAGATATCTTCTATAACGGGTTGTCCCTGTGTTGACTTCATCGTAGGCATGATTTAGGTCCCAATAGATTCAGTTCACGCTGAATGAAGTGAACTATTTTGGGTGTCTCATCATTCGTCGCCAGACTGGCGGCAAATGATTGGGACAGAATGCTTATTGATTTGGGGTTGTGGAATGCACGGTTGGGTGCGGTGTAGATCATGCTCGGATCTGGGGAGACCGGTTGTGCCTGTTCTCAGGTGAGACTCTTTGATTTTCAGCGTGGTGACCCCGAAAATTAAGTAAGGCTGTGAGTCACGTAGTGGCTGCTCTGGGAGCAACTGGCAGGTTAGATTCTAGGCATCCTGCACCACGCTTTACTTTTAAGAGCCACTTAGACAGCGTTCATTTGCGCAACGTTGTCCTTGACGACGGCTTGGAAATCGCCGCCTGTAGTCGCGAAAATCTGCCGTTGGATCTGGTATCCGGCACCGCGCTCAATGAGGCGAATGATTCCTTGAAGTTCGTCTTGGCATCCGAGCTGTTCAGCCACCGGAGCTAGACGCTTCACCTCGTTGCGCAGGTGGTCCGTTACCAATATTTCGTCACCTTGGGCGTTGAGAATAATGATCGCGTCTAGGCCATAGCGGGCTACGCGCCATTTATTCTCGACGCGGTGCCACGCTGGCATAACAGGGATCTTGTAGCCCGCTTCAAGAGACATAGACATGTCGTGGACCAAGCACTGGGTTAATGCAGTGATGGCGGAGATGTCTTCGAGTGAGCTCATGCCGTCGCAGATACGCATTTCCACGGTACCGAGGCGGTTGACCGGGCGGACGTCCCAGCGAATTTCGGAGATGTCATCGATGACCATTTGGCGTCCCCACCACTGGGTGCGGTCAATGAGGTTTGCGTAGCGTTCTTTGTCAGTCACCGGCTAAGAAGTTGGTGCGGCAAAGGGGTTCGAGCCTGCGCAGTAGAGATCTACGCCCATAGGGTCGGTGACTTCGTGGAGCCGGCGGACGTTGGCTCGCAGCCCGTCCCCGACATCCATAAGACCTCGGACATTTAGGCCCAGACCCCGTTGGTCCTGCCATGCAGACAAGTCCCGCGGGTCAACGGCTCTGAGTAGATTTGGGTTAAGGCAGTGGCAGCGGTTCGTCGAGAGCCTGTTCCCGAGTGCCCATGTCAAGCCCTAGCTTCTTGGCGAACACGGTGCGGGTGCCGGTGTAAACACCATCCTTGTTTTCATCGAGTTCAAAGACACGAGCGCCACGCAGATGGTGGTTCTCCGCGTCACCTAGTCCGTAGGTACCGAAGCCGGTACCAGGACCGTAGCCAAGCTCAATTCCGTAGTAGTTGCCCATGTAGGTATTGACGTGGTCGTGCCCGCAGTAAGCGCCTCGTACATCACCACGTTCTTGCAACGCGGTGAACAGGCCGGAGTTGAACGCACCGGTGTAGATGCCCTCGTTCTTCACTCCAACGATGGAGTGCTTTTTGACCGCCTTTTCGTGATCCGCCTCGTTCGAAGTGAATTGGGAGCCGAACCACATGTGATGGTGTTCCCACAGTGGGATGTGGAAGAACATCAACGACTGGACCTTGCCGTAACGGTATTCGGTAGCCTTGGAAGCCTCACGGTACCAGGCGATCTGTTCTGGTCGGATCCAGTCGTAGGACATGAGTCCTTCAAAGTCCTGGCCGCCCACAGTCTTTGGAGCGTAGCGGTTCGAATCAAGTAGCCAGATGCCGAAGGCTGGCTTGGAGCTCTTCGAGGAAGCGATTAGCAGCTGTGAGTTCGATTCCCCATAGATCTTGTCATTCTTCGAGTTGGTGTTGAACTTATAGCTGCGGATAAAATCAAGAATCTTGGCGTCAGACATATTCGTGCCGTTAGGCATTGAGTCTTCATCATGGTTGCCGAAAGTCAGCGCCCATGGGATCCCTCGGGACTCCATTGGCTGCACAACGTTGTTGATAGCCTGCTTAACATCGGTAGTGGTCTTGGAATCACCGTTGATGACATCACCATTGATGAGTGCGAAGCCAGGTTTCTCGGTATCTAGGACCTTTTCCATCAGTTCGATGGTGCGCCGGTCGGTACGCGGACCATCCTGGGTGTCGTTGAACTGAACGATCTTGAACTTGCCGTCTGACGCGAACTTCAGTTTTGGCTTAGGGGCCGTTCCCGGCTTCTTTGCCGGTGCTGCGGACGCGGCCACGCTGTTGGCGGCGAATAGTCCGGTAATCGCGGCAGCGGTGCCACCAATTAGTACTCCACGGCGGGGGACAGAAGAAGAATTGCTCACGCAAGCACCTTTCACTCTTATTGGTTAGCCAGCCACATAGTTGGTTGGCCGATAACCCCTAGAGCATAGGGATGGCTAGTGACGAAACAATGAACATTGGAAGTCGCTGGCTTACCCTGCGCATAAATAAAACGACTGAACAGGAACCTCGGATACCCACGTTGACGTATCTGTGGAATAGGTCACGGAATTCGATGGGATAAACATCAAACGTCTAATGTTTAAACGTGATCGACAACTCATCTGAACCTTTACTCCCGTCGCCTACCGGCCCGGCCCGCAAGCATTCATGGCGCGCGGGTGCCCTTGCTGTTGCAGCGGTAATTCTCGTCGGGCTGAACCTGCGCATGGGCATCGCCTCGGCTTCGCCGCTCTTCCACGACCTGCAGGACATGCTGGGCTACGGCACATTCATTGCCGCGCTACTGCCCACGATCCCTGTTCTCTGCTTTGCGATCGCTGGCGCTGCGACGAGCATGGTGATCCGCCGTACCGGACTCGAGCTCGGGATCGCTATCTCCTTGCTGCTGCTGACTGCCGGTTTGGCGCTGCGCGTTGTCGATTCAACCTGGGCCTTGCTAGCTGGAACCGTAGTGGGAATGAGTGGACTGTCCATCTGCAATGTCGCCATGCCTTCGTTCATCCGGGAACACCACGGGAACCGCGCTGCTTCGATGACCGCTGTCTATACAACCACCATGTCCATCGGCGCGACGCTGGCCTCCGCGGTCAGCGTTCCGTTGGCAGTGCAGGCAGGCTCGCCAACTACTGCCTTGGCCTTGTGGGCGATTCCCGCAGGCCTGGCCTTATTGGTCTTCATTCCGCTGTCTCTTTCAGGAAAGCGCCCAGCTGCCCAGCCCGGTGCGCATGTAGCTACCTGGCCACTGTTGCTTACGCGCAGAGGCCTGTTGTTCACCACTGTTTTCGGCATCCAGTCGCTACTGGTCTACACCGTGGTTGGCTGGTTGCCCCATATCCTTATTTCTCGCGGGCTTGAACCGGCAGCTGCCGGCCTGATGTTGGGAATCGTGCAGGCAGTAAGCATCCCAACTGTCATGGTGATGCTCTGGATGGCCTCGAAGCCGAGCTTGTTGCGTATTGCGTTCGTCGTGACCACCAGTTGCTCGGTACTCGGGTTCACCGCCTTGCTACTCTTGCCGGTAGAACTTTCCTTGCTCACCTCGGTCTTCATTGGTCTTGGCTTTGGGGTGTTCCCGCTGGTCATGCTTATGCTCAGCCGCAGCGGCGGAAGCGCACAGGAGACCACTGCACTGTCCACGGTCGCCCAATCCGTCGGCTACCTGATCGCTGCGATTGGGCCATTCGTCCTGGGGCTCTTGCAAGGTGCATTAAATTCATGGACTACCGGGCTGGCAATCATGTTGGCCTTTGCGGTTGTCCAACTCTTGTTCTGTTACAAGCTAGGAGGCCTGCGTACCGAGGCTGATGCCCGGCAATTGACCGAAGTGGACGGCTCGGCTGAGGTGGAGCGGTCATGAGTAAGATGCCATTGCGCCCACCACTGGCCGATGAGGTGGTGGCTAAGTTGCAGGACGCCGTAGCGCACGGGCGTTGGAAGGTGGGGGACCGGATTCCCGCGGAACCAGAGCTAATCGCAGAAATGGGTGTATCCCGCGGTACGCTGCGCGAGGCAATCAAGGCCTTGGCCCGAACAGGAGTATTCGAGGTTCGCCGTGGCGATGGCACGTATGTGCGAGCCACCAGCGAAATCAGCGGGACCGCGCAACGCGTGTATCGAGAACATGCCGACCAGGACGTGCTGCAGGTGCGTTTTGCCTTGGATACGCAATCTGCGCGGCTGGCTGCGAAAGCTGCCGATGCGCAGGTGGTCCAGCGGTTGCGGATATTACTGGGGCAACGGGCCGAGGCCTGGAAAGCACAGGATTTCCAAGCTTGGGCGCAAGCCGATTGGCAGTTCCATCTGGAGGTGGCCAGTGCGTCTGGAGTTCCCCTGATGCATGAGATCTATGAGAGCTTCGGCGATGTTTTCCATGGCACCAAAATGGTACAGCGGCTAGCCGACGGATTCGACGGCTGCTTGCACGCGGGCCATGAAGCACTGGTCGACGCCATCGAAGCTGGTGATCCAGAAGCTGCAGCCAAAAGCGTTGTTGAAAATCTCGACTATTGCATGAGCTGGATGCCTTAGAGAAGCTGGTTCAGCTTTCGAATAACGCAAAGGGAGATCCACCATCAAGAATTGATGGTGGATCTCCCTTTGCTGGAACAAGTTACTTTTGCCGACTCAGCTAAGCGTCTACAACAGTTTTTGAATGTCGTAAGAAAGGGTCGCCATCCACTTGCTGGTCATCCTTTTTCAGTGCAAAGAAACCGTATACTCCGGCAACCAATACCACCACGGAGATGGTGATGAAGGTTTGCTGGTAGCCCATCCGGTCATGGAGCATGCCCAGGGGAGTGGAGAGTAATACGTTGCCGATTTGAGCTGATACTTGGAACCCAACCATGTACAGGGTTGCTGACAGTGCAGGGTTGAAGTGAAGCGTGAAGTATCGGAAAATCGGCAAGATGAACAGCGGAGTCTCAACTGCGTGCAACATCTTAATTGCCGAGACCCACAAAGGATCATCAACCAACGCGCAGCCCAAGATGCGAACAAACATGATGGCCACGCCCAAAAGCAATGCCGAACGGATACCAATCCGGCGCATGACTAGAGGGATGATTCCCAACATGGCGGCTTCCACAAAGACCTGCACCGAGTTCAGAATTCCGTATACCCGCTGACCGGTCTCAGGAGAGTCAAATAGTCCCGTGTAGTAGCCGGGGAACATCTGCTGGTCGAAGACTGTATAGAAAGTCCAAGAGAGCATGACAAACAAAATGATCAGCCAGAGACTAGGCAATCGGAAGAGTGCGAACATCTCGCGAATAGTAGGTGTGGATGCAGAGGACAGGATTTCGGTGCCCGCATGTGCGGCGCTGACCGGCTGCTTTTTGGTGCGTGCGAAAACCAGCAACAACAGGTGGATGACTCCCAGTACCGAACCGATCCAGAAGTTCAACATGGGGTTGATGGTGAACAGGAAGCCAGCTGCCAAGGCAACCACGGCGTAGCCGAAGGACCCCCACATGCGCGCCTGCCCGTATTCAAAATTGAACCGGCGGCTGTAGCGTTCGGTCAAAGCTTCAAAAAGACCAACACCTGCAAGAAAACCAATCGAAAGCACAATTGCACCGAGAACCACACCGGTCAAGAAATGGGATTGCAATAGTGGCTGGTAGACCCACGTGCAAAAGGGCCCGATTAGGGCGGTTACTGAGGCCAGAACAATAGCCAGAGTCTTCTTCACGCCAAGACGATCTTGAATGGCACCATAGGCAAACATCAAGATCAGTGTTGCCAGCGAGTTCACCGAGTAGACGGTACCAACCTGTGCGCCAGTCAGCGCTAGACCAGCGGACTCACTGGTGAGCCAAATTTGGAAAAATGACCACCAGATACCCCATGATGCGAAGAACAAAAGCATCGAGAAGGAGCTTTGGAGATAATTTGGGTTACGGAGTGTTGTTGTTAGACCAGCCATCTTTGACCTGGATTCTTTCTTAATGTGGTGAAACGTTGTCAGTTTTTAATCGCGCGGGTGAACTCTTCGAGCCATGGGGGATTGGCTCCCGGCTGCGCCACAGTCAATGCTGCCGAGATTAACGCATACCGTAGTGCATCCTCAACATCGGCGGTTGCCGCCGGCGCTTCGCTGCGAAGCGACTGAGCCAGTTGTGGGCGCGCTAAAACTCCGTAGAGAAGTCCAGACATGAAGGCGTCGCCGGCCCCAATACTGTCAGCGACAGTGGTGGGGAAAGCGGCAATATCGTAGCGTTGGCCAGAAGCTAGAGCTAGGCAGCCGTCGCCACCTTGAGTCATCACGGCCAATGCTGGACCAAGACTGGCTACGTGTTCCAAAACCTGCCACGGTTCAAGATCGGGATATAGCCATTGGCCATCAACGTCGCTGAGCTTCACGATGTGGCTAAGGCTCATCAACAACTCAATACGCTGGAGGGTGACTTCTTTATCCTCTACGAGGTCCGGTCGCAGGTTCGGGTCGTAGCTACGCAGGGTCCGGTCGGTCGCCTGGCTAAAGGCTTCGACAATTCTCTCGCCCGAGGGCTCAATCCATGCAGCAATAGAACCGGTATGCAACAGCTGATTACCTTCAACCGCGCGTACTTCGGGAATCTGCTGGTGGATGTCAAAGGTGTAGTGGGCATTGGAGTGCTCATCCATCTGGACCTGTGCCACCGAGGTGGATCGTTGGGTGATAGAACCCGGGGCTACCAGGACACCGGCCTGATTTAGATGCGCGGCGATCTGCATTCCATAGGGATCTATCCCGAACTCGGTGTAGAACTGAACGTCGTGGCCGAGCCGGGCAAGCCCTACTGCGACATTTAGCGGTGAGCCACCCGGATGCGCAGAATCGCTCACGACATCAACGAGGGACTCACCGATCACGGTAACGCTGCTCATGCGTTGACCTCCAAGGTCTTGACCGCCAAGGGTAGGACAGAGAATGTTGCATTCTTGCCCTCGGCTAGGCGAAGTGTCCCATAGGCTGGCGCCGCTTCGCCAGCAAGCTGGTCAGTTAGTGAGCAGCGGCCATCAGCCGCGAGAATCTCAATGGAACCATGATCCAGTAATACCCGGACACGTAGCTCATCCAGACCGGAAGGTAATGGCATGCGCTGGGTGGAAGCATAAAGATCATGTTCTACCTTGCCCGCGGTGCGATGATGCTGGAGCAGTGCCGAGTCAATTCTGATTTCGCTGATGAGGCTGTCATCTGAGCGGTGCAAGGAAAGCACTGACTGCTCACTGGAGTTTCCAGCAACGGTGAGTTCAAGCAGAGTAGGGGAGCCGAGCTCAATACGGTCTTCGCCACTCACCGTCTGGGGTGGCATTGTGCCGGTTGCCGGCAACCCAAGGAAGTGCTGGCGGATTTCAAACTTGCCATCCATTGCCGCAACCAGATCCAGCTGACGTGCGGCGCTCATGGAACCGCGCCAACCGTCATGGGGGAGTTCCCGCGCATAGTCCCAATTGCTCATCCAAGCGATCAAGATCTGACGGTGTACGGACATGCCGTGAAAGCTAACTCCTGCATAGAAGTCGCGGCCCCAGTCAAGCCAGTCACCTTGGCTCAACGAGTCGTAGGCGAAGCTGTCCCATGCGTCATGATTTTGGTCAGGTGTGAAGGTGGTGCCGTCGAATTCGCCGACGAAGTATTGAGTACCCGAGCCACCGGCCACACCGCCTGGGTTCAGCGAGACAATAAGAACCCACTTGAGTTCCTCGGTGCCGGAAATTGGAAGTTGGAAGAGGTCCGGGCATTCCCAAATTCCACCGGTCGCTGCCTGCGGGCCAAAGCTGGAAAGCTCGGTCCAGTCGATCAAGTTTTCGGAACGGTAGAACAGCACCCGCCGTTCGATTGCTTCAACTGCAACCATGACCCAGTATGAACCCTGCGCGGATTCGTAACGGAATACTTTGGGGTCTCTGAAGTTTTTGGAGCCACGGTCAAGAACCGGATTGCGCTCATATTTGGTGAAGGTGCTTCCGCCATCAAGGGAATAGGCAATTGCTTGGGACTGGTTAGTGTCATCCTTGGCAGCTGCCGTGTAGAGCGCAATGACCGGTGGAACTTTGCCGTCTCCCAGACCGCTAGCATTGCCATGGTCCACCACGATGGAGCCGGAGAAGATGTCAGCGACATCGCCATGCAAAATCGCAATAGGCAATTCGGTCCAGTTCACCAGATCGGTGCTGACCGCGTGCCCCCACGACATGTAGCCGTGGCCAACGCCGTAGGGATTGTGCTGGAAGTACAGATGGTATTGCGTTCCGTCAAAGAACAAACCGTTGGGATCATTGATCCAGTTTTTTTGTGGAGTGAAGTGTAACTGTGGCCGCTTCGCCGCGACCTGCTGTGTTTCAGGCAAGGATGCCACCTTTTCAGAATCCGCTAAATGCATTTAGCACATGACTCTAACAGCGTGAATGGAACACTGCAATACGCTAGGCTCGAATAATTGCATGCAACCAGTCTCAAGAAGGAAACGTGGATACTCCTAAAGCCAAGCGGGTAACAATAGCTGACGTTTCGGAAGCTTCGGGGATGTCTAAGGCGGCAGTTAGCCTCATCCTGAATAACAAGCCAGGTACACGGCTCTCAGTCGAAGCGACCGAGCGAGTTCGGGCAGCAGCTAAGGAATTGGGTTACCGCCCCAATGTTGCCGCCCAGTCACTGAGAAGCGGTAAGACTCGTACCTTGGGTCTCATCTCCGACCAAGTCACGGTCACTCGCTTCGCTTCTGAAATGATCACCGGAATCTTGAGTGCGGCAGAGAAGCGTGACCATACGGTGCTTATCGCTGAAACATTTGGGAAGCCTGATCAGCTAGTTGAAGCCATCGAGCAGATGGCGCACCGTGATGTTGACGGGCTGATCCTTGGATTCATGGATTCTCGGCGAAGGGATTTGAAGCTTCCGCAGACTGGGCTGCCTACCGTGCTGGTTAACGGGCTGGATGAAAGTCCGAGTGTGGCAGTGCTGCCCAATGAGGCGATGTCTGGTGCTCAGGCAGTGCAACGTGTTCTTGAATCCGGGGCCCGAAGCGTTGCGTTGATCGGTGCGCTGGAAGGTGCCGAAAAGGATCCGGAAACTTATCCAAGCATTTCTCGCCGTTTTGCTTCATTGCGCGGGGCTTTAGCTGAATCGAGCCTCGAAGTCCTGGGTAATTGGGTACTTGAGGACTGGAATCCCACCGATGGGTACGCGGCAACAACGCAGATGCTAGCCGAGGGTTTTAGACCCGACGCAATTATTTGTGCCAATGACCGTGTGGCCATGGGCGTCTTTCAGGCGCTCGCCGAGAAGGGGCTAGTGCCTGGCGAAGATCTCTCAGTTCTTTCCTTTGACGATGAGATCATTGCCAGTTATCTGCGTCCGCGACTCACTTCGATTCGCCTTCCCTACGAAAAAATGGGAGCCCTGGCGGTTGATCTATTGCTGGATCGGAAGCTGGAGCCTGGCGAACATCAAATCGATATGCCGCTCATTGAGCGAGATTCAATGAAGGGCGAATAAGCCTGCCCGGACTGTGTTCGTTGAGCTAGTTGGCTAGTGCACCCCGCGTATCTCGTGTGCCAAAATCCTCAGCGCCATAGTGCCTCGGGTGTGAATCGATCTTGGCGTTTGCGCTAAGACTTAGTAGAACTTTGAAATCCCTCTCTGATCGCTGGTGTTGTCGCGCGCTCAGAAGTGTTTCACCCTGAGCTCGTTGCGCTATCGGGAAGACGCGCTCTTGACACCTGCAAGTGATGTGCGTTACCTTATTTTTCAGCGTAGTAACGCGCGTTGCTGAATCGTATTAGCAAATTGATGCCACGCTGAGAATCTCGTTGATTTCAACTTAAAGAGGAGGGGAAATGTCGCAACAAGCTGTGACCATGGCCGATGTCGCCAAGGCGGCGGGCGTGAGCCGTACAACGGTTTCGTTTGTACTCAATGGCCGGTCGGAAGCGAACATCCCCGAAACTACTCGGTTGAGAATCAACCAGGCGGCACGCGAGATGGGCTACCGCCCCAACGCAGCCGCACGGGCCCTAGCTAGCCGGCGAAGCACCTGGCTAGGTTTGGTCACTGAGATTGCCACGTCTCCATTTGCTACCGACGTGATCAAGGGTGCACAGCACAGTGCCTGGAACGACGGTAATTTTCTGCTTATCGCACCGAGCGGCGATGAGCTAGGAATGGACGAGCTAGCCGTAGAAAAACTTCTTGAACAACAGGTAGGTGGGTTGATCATTGCAACCACCTGGCACCGCCAAATCACGGTGCCAGAGAATGCAAAATCAGTTCCCTGCGTGTTGGTCAATTGCTTCGACGCCGAAGGAGAATTTCCATCAATTGTCCCGGACGAGGTTGGCGGTGGCTACGCCGCCGCGCAGATCTTGGCCCAAGCCGGACACACCAACATTGGTCATATCACCGTTACGCAAGGAATCCCCGCTCAAATCGGACGCCAAACCGGTATGAAGCAAGCTTTGCGTGATCACGGGATCAACCCAGAAGATTCAAAGATTGTTGCCGGTGACGGCACTGCCGACAGCGGGTATCACGGCACCCAAGAGCTACTAAGCCAACCAGATCCTCCTACCGCAATCTTTTGCGGTAATGACCGGATCGCCATGGGTGCCTATGACGCAATCAAGGAACTGGGCTTGCAGGTAGGAAAAGACATTTCAATCGTCGGCTTCGATGATCAAGAAATTCTGGCACCACACATGCGGCCAAAACTGACAACCATCGCTTTGCCCTTTGAAGAAATGGGCATGGCAGGGGTGTCATTACTGAATCAAATGGTAGAGGGCTCACCAATAGAGAATCGCCAAATTACCATTGGCTGCCCTCCACGCATTCGTTCATCTGTAGCCATGCACGGCCGCAGATGATCTTCCCCTCCGCTACACATCACATGAATGGATGAGGAACTTCAATGATAATCAAATACCTTCGCCGCGCGCATCTTGCCGTGGCAGCGACCGCTATGGTCGGCACACTCGCGTTGAGCGGATGCGTCGCATCAAACCCGGGCGGAAGTGAAGAAGACGGGGCATCAACCAGTTCCGCTTTTCTGACCATTCCGCGCGAAGACATGGGAACCTTCTCCAAGAACTTCAACCCTTTTTCGCCTAACGCCGCCCCAATGACCGGTCAGTCCATCTACGAATCCATGCTGATCTACAACCCAGCTGGCGGAGACACCGTGCCCTGGCTGGCTACCGACTGGAAGGCTGGCGATAATGGCAAGTCATTGACCTTCAACCTGCGCCCAGACGTCAAGTTCTCGGACGGCACCGGCCTGACGTCTAAAGACGTCAAGCTGTCGGTTGAACTGCAAAAGGAACTGCTCGGCGGTTACGACTACCTAAAGTCCATTAAGACTCCGGACGACTCCACTGTGGAGTTCACCTTCAAGAAGGCTTTTGCACCAGCTCTATATGAATTAGGTCAGCAGGTCATCGTCCCGGCTCACATCTGGTCAAAGTTCGACAAGCCTGGAACTGAAGAAAACCCAGCACCGGTAGGCACCGGACCATACACCGAAATTGCCAACTTCCAAGCGCAATCCTTCGAATTGGGTAAGAACCCGAACTACTGGCAACCAGAAAAGCAGAAAATTGGCGGCTTGCGAATGCTCGCCTTCGCCGGCAACGACGGCGCCAACCTTGCCGCTATTTCCGGTGATGTGGACTGGACTCAGACCTACATGCCAGATATTCAGACCACCTACGTGGACAAAGATCCAGAGCATCGTCACTACTGGTTCCCGACCACAGGTTCCGAGATCAATTGGCAGTTGAACACTACCAAGGAAGAATTCTCCGACGTGCGAGTGCGCAAAGCACTCAGCATGGCCGTTGACCGCGAACAGGTGGTCAAAGTTGGCATGAGCGACTACACCGTTCCGGCTGACTGCACCGGATTGTCAGGCAACTACGACAACTGGCGCGATGCCTCTGTTGTGGAGAAGTGTGACTGGACTAAGCGCGATATTGAAGGCGCTAAAAAGCTTCTAGACGAGGCAGGCTACAAGGAGAACTCCCAGGGCGAGCGCACCACCCCGGAAGGCAAACCTTTCACCTTCGACATTTCCGTTGGATCCAGCTCCACTGACTGGCTGTCGGTAGCGAACATCATTGCGCAGAACCTGCAGGATGTGGGCATCAAGGCCACCGTCGATTCCCCTGACTGGGCCGCGGTGACCGCCGGCTACGAGACCGGGGAATTTGATACCGGCATTGTCTGGACCGCCAATGCTCCGACTCCGTACCACTACTACCTAAACCTTATGGGTAGCCAAAACAAGAAGCCGATTGGCAAGCAGACGTTCGATAACTACCACCGCTTCAGTGATAAACGAGCAGATGACTTGCTGAACAAGTTTGTTGCCACCACCGACGAGGGTGAGCAGAAGCAGGTTGTCAACCAGTTGCAGTCGCTCTACAGCGAACTGGCACCAGTGGTACCGCTATTCCCCGGCCCAGAATGGGGCGCCTACACCACCGAGAACTTCGTTGGTTGGCCCACCGAGGAAAACCCTTACGCCACTCTAAGCAGCCGTACACCAACCACCGTATTGGTGCTCACCAGCCTAGAACCAGCGAACTAGCATCAATTTCCGCGCAGCGGGCGGAGAATATCCGCCCGCTGCGCTGCGATCCTTAGTCAAGGACATACACAATGAGCTTCCTTCTCCGGCGCTTGGGCTTTTACTTCCTGGCCTTCTGGGCGTCCATCACCCTAAACTTTCTGTTGCCTCGGCTGATGCCAGGTGACCCGGTCACCCGCATGCTTTCGAGATCACAACAGCGACTCGAACCGCATCAAGTCGAAGCGCTACGCACCATGATGGGCGTAGATGGCGGACCCATCATCCCTGAATACTTTGCTTACCTTGGACGTATCCTCACCGGTGACTTTGGGATGTCAATTTCCAGGTTTCCCACGCCAGTCTCCGAGGTAATTGCCTCACAGCTGCCGTGGACGCTACTTCTGGGTCTTACGTCATTGATCATCGCCGTGATCCTCGGAAACCTGCTAGGCATCCTCGCCGCGTGGCGCCGAGGAGGATTCCTGGACTCGGTGGCCCCGCCGCTGCTGGTATTCATTGGTTCGTTCCCGTACTTCTGGCTCGCTATGGGTGCGCTATATATCTTTGGCATCAATATGGGCGTCGCCCCGATGCGCCACGCATTCTCCGTAGGTCTGGTCCCTGGATTCAACCTCGAATTCATTCTTGACGTCGCAGCTCACTTGTTCTTGCCAGCATTAACGATTGTGCTGGTGTCCTTGGGCGGCTGGATGCTAGGCATGCGCAACACCATGATTGCCACCAACTCGGAGGATTACATCCTGATGGCCGAGGCCAAGGGCCTTCGCCCGCACCGCATCATGCTGAACTACGCAGCACGCAATGCAATGCTGCCTTCAGTGACAAGCATGGGTATGAGCATCGGATTTATCGTCGGTGGAGCATTGCTCACCGAAGTGGTGTTCGCCTACCCAGGCGTTGGCTACCAGCTACTCGCTGCAGTCCAAGGCCTTGATTACCCACTGATGCAGGGCATGTTCCTGACAATTACCGCCGCGGTGCTGATCGCGAACTTCCTTGTAGACCTGGTCTACGTCCGACTCGACCCACGCGTGCGGAAGGGCTGAACACCATGAGCCAGAATGTAACAGATCTGCAGACTGCCGCTGCTGAGCAGCAGGCGGAAGAAAACACTGCAGCGCGTGCCCGTGTGGGAGCCACACGGCTACTGCGCACACTGCTGCGCAACGGCAAGGCGCTGGCCGGGCTAAGCATCCTTCTAGCCTTTATCGCGTTGGCCTTACTCGCACCGGTGTTCTTTCCCGGAGATCCAGCACGCATCACCTCAGCCGGAGCCAGCGCTCCAAGCTTGGAACACTGGTTGGGTACCACCACCAAGGGCCAAGATGTTCTCGGCTTAACTTTGTGGGGAGCGCGTTCCTCACTATTTGTCGGTTTTGCCGCCGGCATCCTATCCACCGTGATTGGTGTGCTTGTAGGTCTCAGCGGTGCCTACTTCGGCAAGGGCTTAGATGACCTGCTCTCCTTGGCAACGAACGTGTTCCTGCTGGTTCCGGGTCTGCCATTGCTGGTGATCCTTGCAGCCTTCATGCCACCAGGTCTTGGCACCGTCATTGTGGTGCTGACGATTACCGGTTGGGCTGGAAGCGCGCGAGTGATGCGCTCACAGGCAATGTCTATTCGCGGAAAAGACTATGTAGCCGCGGCACAAGTCTCAGGCGAACGCCCGCTGCGCATCATGACACGCGAAATACTCCCCAATATGGCATCGGTGGTCATGACCACGCTGCTTGGTTGCATCATCGGATCCATTGGTGCACAAGCAGGGCTGGAATTCTTAGGTCTTGGTGATGTGAGCACGATTTCTTGGGGTACCAACCTGTTCTGGGCCACTAGCGATGGCTCGCTCATGCTGGGCCAATGGTGGATTTTTGTACCATCAGGCTTGGCTATTGCCTTAGTCGCCTTCGCCTTGGCGCTGTGCAACTACGCGGTGGATGAAATCACCAACCCACGTCTGCGCCGGCCCAAACACGCAACGAAGAGCACCGCGGCAACTACCGTGGCGCGAAAGGAAGGCAAATGAGCGTCCCGGTATTGGAAGTCCAGGAATTGACCGTCGAGTACGTCAGTGACGAGCGTGCAGTTCGCGGTGCAGACCGGGTCAGCTTTGCTATAGGATCCGGTGAAATCTTCGGTTTGGCCGGAGAGTCAGGCTGTGGGAAATCGACCATCGCTAACGCGATTATGCGTCTGCTCAAGGAGCCGGCTCAGATTACCCACGGCAAGATTCTCTTTGATGGACAAGACGTGCTGAGCATGGACGAGGCGACTTTGCGCGCCTGGCGTTGGAACAACGTAGCCATGGTGTTTCAGTCCGCAATGAACTCGCTGAATCCGGTGACCCGGATTGGGGAACAATTCATTGACGTGATCCGCACCCACCGCGGGGGCACCCGCGCCGCCGCACTACAGCGCGCTAAAGAGCTGCTAGAAATGGTTCGTATCGATCCGGCACGGCTGCGCGCCTACCCACACCAGCTTTCGGGCGGCCAGCGTCAGCGCATCGTGATCGCTATGGCCTGTGCGCTGAACCCTCGCTTACTGATTCTTGATGAGCCCACCACCGCACTGGACGTGGTGGTGCAACAAGAAATCCTGGAGCAAATCCGAGAACTTCAAAATGAGCTCGGTTTCGCGATCCTGTTCATTACCCACGACATGTCGCTGATGCTTGAACTCTCCAACCGTATTGGCATCATGTACGGCGGGCGCATCGTTGAGCTGGCCCCGGCGGCGACGCTACGCCACGGATCTCGGCACCCTTACACCCAGGCCCTACTCGGTGCGTTCCCTCCATTGCATGGCCCGCGGGTGAAACTCACTGGACTGGCAGAAGGTACCAACTTCACCAACATCCAAGATCTGGAAGATACCGGCGAAGGCCACTGGGTGGCGCCCACAGATGCACCCGTCCTCACGCTAGGAGAACTGTCATGACCGTAACTGCTGCCAAGGACACCACCGTGGGACCGGCTGTTCGCATCCGCTCGCTGAGCAAATCCTTCACCAGTTCTGCGCTGTTTAGCCGCAAGAAGGTCCCGGCCCTGACAGATATCGATCTGGAAATGCAGCGCGGAGAGATCGTGGCGTTGGTGGGGGAGTCTGGCTCCGGCAAGTCGACACTGGCTCGTTGTTTGGCGTTACTTGAAGTACCTGACTCCGGCGAAGTTCTAGTCAACGGAAAAGACATTGCCGGTCTTAAAGGTGCGGCTGCCCGTAAGTACCGCAGCGAAGTGCAGATGGTGTTTCAGGATCCGTTCGGTTCGTTGAATCCAACGTTCCGAGTGGAATACATTCTGGAACGCGCACTGGCCTTGCATCAGCCTGATATCAAATCGAAGCGCGCTGAGATGGCCAAGCTAGTGACCACGGTGGGCTTGAACCCGGAGGTGCTCTCATCCTTCCCCCATGAGCTCTCCGGTGGGCAGCGTCAGCGAATCGCGATTGCCCGCGTGCTGGCAGCCAAGCCGAAAGTGATCTTGGCAGATGAGCCGACTTCCATGCTTGATGTTTCCGTCAGAATCGGCGTACTGAATCTTTTGCACAAACTGCGCGACGATCATGGAATCACCATCCTCTATGTAACCCATGATCTGGCATCGGCTCGTTATCTCTCGGACCGGATAGCGGTGCTCAACGAAGGACGGATTGTGGAGTCAGGTGATTCCGTTCAACTGCTTGATAACCCTAGACATCCATACACGCGGCTCCTCGTGGGAGCCGTGCCTGATCCAGACCGCGATAGCAGCCAAGACGCCTCAAATCGTGCGGAATTGCGTGAGCAGATCCAGCGTTGGTCCGCCAGTACTAACTTGAAAAAGCATGTCATCGATGAAGCAAGCCAGCACTGGGTGCTAGCGGACGAGAGCGAGACAATTTGAGCCAGGATTCAGATCTGACCACCGGTGGTACCTCACGACGGAACGTTGTGAAAACTCTGGTCACGGCCACCGCTTTAGGCTTGACCGGGGTTGGCGCAGGTGCAGCCAACGCTGCGCCTGCCAAACGAACGGATTCTCAGACTAAGGCACCCGAAACCATGAGCTACCGTCCCAGCTACCACTTCAGCGTCCCCGACAATTGGAAAAACGACCCGCAACGTCCGGTCTACCTGAACGGCGAATACCTCTACTACTACCTCTATAACGAGGACTATATTCTTGGTGGCAGTGGTACCAGCTGGCGAATGGCGAGCACTAAAGACCACGTCAACTTCACCGACCATGGCGTAGCCATCAGCAAACATGCCAGCCCCAACGGTGACTGCTGGTCAGGTTCAATCGTCATTGATGAGCAGAACACCGCCGGATACGGCAGAGGTGCCCTGATCGCTTTGGTCACCCAAGCGCCAAATGGAGTACAAGCTCAATACCTTTGGTACTCCACTGACAACGGGCGCAGCTTTAAACCCGGCGGAACTACGCCGGTTCTGGCCAATCCGGGCACCGAGGCTTTCCGCGACCCGAAGGTGATCTGGCACGAGCAGAGTTCGCAGTGGATCATGCTTAATGCCGAAGGCGACCGGATCAGGCTGTACTCTTCCGCAGACCTGAAGAAGTGGACTCGCACCAGTGAATTTGTCCGCACCTCCCTGGGAATTCTTGAATGCCCGGATCTCTTCCAAATCCAAGCTTCTGATGGAACCAAACATTGGGTGCTTGGCACTAGCGCCAATGGAAAACCACGGGAGTTACCTGCCACCTACGCCTACTGGATAGGCGATTTTGATGGAAAGACCTTCAGTACTTCGGAAGAAGAGCCACAATGGCTGGATTGGGGTTTCGACTTCTACGGCGCGGTGACTTATCCGGACTACCAAGCCAATGGCAACGAAAACCTCGAATTACGCCGCGCTATTGGTTGGAACAACTTCTGGGATTACCCGCACAATGCACCGAGCATGGCCACCGATGGGTATAACGGCGATGACATGATTGTCCGCGAAGTGCGGATGGTCGCTGATTCGAAAGGTAATTACCTCGCTTCAGTTCCCGTTAAACAGCTGAACAAACTAGCCAGAGAGACCACCAATTTAGGCAGTCCAACAATCTCCGGTGAGCAGGTCCTGGATTTCTCCAGCAATGCCTATGAGTTGGAATGCGAGTTGAATTGGGACCCAGCCAAGCCGCCCGCAAATATAGGATTTGAGCTTTGTCGGGCGAAGACTGGAACACGTCATGTGGCGGCCGGAATTTATCTTGCGGGAGGGTTCGCTTATGTGAACCGTAAACCAAGCTTCAATCCGGGGGACAAGAGCGAATCCAAGAGCCCACTGGAGGTACCGAGCGGAAAACTCAAGGTGCGTATCTTGGTAGATCGCTCCAGTGTTGAGGTGTTCTTCGGTGACGGGCGGATAGTCCACTCGCATCGGGTCTTCCCGCTGGCCACGGATTCCGGGATCAAGCTCTTTGTCTCTGATGGCACGGCAACGTTCAAGAAACTGAAGGTCCGCAACTTGGGGTTTGCTTAACGGGTTGTTTGCCGCCGCGGTTGCAGCTACAGCGAAGAATGCACGGATATCAGAACATGCCGATGGTCGGAGAATTGAGTTCCTCCGAACCCAACTGGCAGGGCGAACGACATCTTTGACATGAGTTTCAGGAAAGCAAACGTCAAGGACTTGTCATCGTTGTCGAATAGATGCTCTGTGGCGTTCTTGCGCGCTAAGAACACGAAACAAAACAAGGTCCGTGAGATTCCGATAATTCGGAATCTCACGGACCTGTTTTTCTGTTTGGGTCTTAGCTACTTAGACAGCGTTCATTTGCGCAACGTTGTCCTTGACTACGGCTTGGAAGTCTCCGCCAGTAGTCGCGAAAATCTGTCGTTGGATCTGGTATCCGGCGCCACGTTCAATGAGGCGAATGATTCCTTGAAGTTCGTCTTGGCATCCGAGCTGTTCAGCCACCGGAGCTAGGCGTTTCACTTCGTTGCGCAGGTGGTCCGTTACTAACATTTCGTCACCCTGGGCGTTGAGGATGATGATCGCGTCGAGTCCGTAGCGGGCTGCACGCCATTTATTCTCGACTCGGTGCCAAGCCGGCATCACCGGAATCTTGTAGCCCGCTTCGAGAGACATTGACATGTCGTGGACCAAGCACTGGGTTAATGCAGTGATGGCGGAGATGTCTTCAAGCGAACTCATACCGTCGCAGATACGCATTTCCACGGTACCTAGGCGGTTGACCGGGCGGACATCCCAACGAATCTCGGAGATGTCATCGATGACGCCGGTGTGGAGCATGTCGGCCACATAGGCCTCGTACTCGGACCAGGAATTAAAGTGGAAAGGGATTCCTGCGGTGGGAAGCTGCTGGAACATTAACGCACGCTGCGAAGCGTAGCCAGTATCTTCTCCACCCCAGTAAGGGCTGGATGCGCTGAGCGCTTGGAAGTGTGGCTGGTAGTTGATCAGACCGTCGGTGATTGGCAGGGCCTTTTCGCGGTCGTCTAGTCCTACGTGTACGTGGATACCGTAGATGACCATTTGGCGTCCCCACCACTGAGTGCGGTCAATGAGGTTTGCGTAGCGTTCTTTGTCAGTCACTGGCTGAGAAGTTGGTGCGGCGAAAGGGTGCGAGCCTGCGCAGTAGAGATCTACGCCCATGGGGTCGGTAACTTCACGGAGCCGCCGGACATTGGCGCGCAGCTCATCTGCAGCGTCAGCCACGGTGCGGTGCACTCCGGTAACAACTTCCACGGTATTCATCAGCAACTCAGGCTTGATGGTGGGGTGCTCTTCATCTGCTGGAATTCCAGCATCTTCTTTGAGCTTGTCCAACACCTTTTCGGCCACCGAACATAGGTCAGCGTTTTCACGATTGACCAACGCAATTTCCCATTCAACACCGATAGTTGATTGGGGCGAGTCGGCGAATTCAATCTTTTGCACGTAACTCCTCATTGCGTGATGGGCTCGAAAAATACCGAGCCAGATGGCGGGTGGGTGGTGGCTACCCGCGCAAAAAACGGAGGATATCCATACTTATTGTATTTGTTCTCCGGCCTCGCTCAGTGCAAGACATGGAACGAGGGTCTTAGTGGGGCTTTACTTCGAAGGCTACGCGCTTTTCTCCCAGACGGGCCAAGATGAGCGTTGCTTTGTTCTTGGCACTCTTTGGGGACCCGGACAGCAGGATACGGCGCAACTCTTCGGGGGTGACGTCGACACCGCGCTTTTTGATATCCAAGGATCCAATACCGTTGGCCTTCACCCAGCTGCGCAACTTCTTCACGTTGTAATCGTGAACCGCGAGTACTTCGAAACCACGTGCGAAAGGTGTGGTGATCTTTTCTGCATGGGTGAAGTACGCGATGTGCTCATCTAAGAGATGTCCACCGGTCTGCTCAAGCATGGTGCCAATGAGATGTGAACGAATGACCGCACCATCTGGTTCATAGATGTGCGCCGCCAGTTCTCCAACAGGTGCCTTGGCATCTTGCTCTACGGTGACCGAGCTGATCAGTTCGTGTGCGCCATTCTTATCAATGACTAATGCGGCACGGGAGATGTCTTGACGTTTGAGTTTGCCGAACCACAGGCAAACTTCGATGACCGAGCCGTGATCTGAAATCCAGACGGCTTCGGCACCTACAGGGATGGCTTCGTGAGGTATGCCTGGGCCGAGCTTTACGCCTACATCCATGCCGTCATCGACTAGTTTCTCCACAAATGACAGAGGAGGGGAAAAAGCCTCAGGATCAAAGAGTCGGCGTGAGGCGCCAGAAATATCAGTTCGTCGCGCTGGGTCTAGCCAGACGGCGTCAATTCCCGTGAGATCAGTGTCTTCTGCGGTGCCGTGACGTACCTCAGCATTATCAAAAGGCATGAGGTTGAGCGTGACCGCAGCTGCCGTCGTCTCATCCTTCTCTACCGCGGTGACCTTCAAACCGGCACTGGCCATGGCAATGGAGTCGGCTCCAATGCCACAACCGAGGTCTGCCACGTGCTGGCTTTGGGCTTGCTCAAAGCGACGCGCATGCAGCCCAGCGATCATCAGACGAGTGGATTGCTCTAACCCTGCAGGGGTGAAGATCAGGGTGTCGGCAAAGGGACCAAACTTAACCCGCCCGCGGTATCGGAGTTCCGCTTGAGCAATAACAGCACGAACTATCGCGGCATCGTGTCCGTCTTTGCGTAGCTTCTCATTTAGAGTCCACGCGGAATCTTTGGACGCCACCATAGAAGGGTCAATGGTAGCGAGCAACGACCACCCCTCGGGGGAGAGGAGCGCTGCGAATTGGTCGTTAAGAGTTGAGTCATTTGATGCCTGAGCCATAAGTTCCAGCCTATCGTCATTCCGCAGTAGTCGAGATGCGCTAACTGGTGTTCCCGATGGCTTATGGCTCACGACGCTTTATTACGATTTTGCGTCACATCGAGAGAATACGCTTTCTTTATTCATGAAGTGATCTGTCGTCGCGAATGGGGTCAAGGGGCGGTTACCTCTGAGTATCTTTGGGTGTGGGCGTGAAAGGAAAAATTCACAAGACCAAGTTTTGCTAATTCTCGACCCCTTGGAGAATAAGTTTAGGTTGATGATCTCTAGTTGCTTAGAGAGTGAGTTGAGCCGTATCGAATGTCTGGTTATAACCTTTGCCACCGAATGCGAGCCCAGCCCTTGACGTGATTCTTAGTGCGTACGGCGAGTCAAAAACGCAGGCGTATTTGCTTGCTGTGACTCGGATCGCATCCGAGCTTCAAGTCGTGTTGTATGTCACCTGTGAGCAAAGTTTTCCTGACGAAAGACCAACCCAAGGTCCTGCAACGAGGCAGCGATTCAAGGGGAACAGCACCATTAGGCGAAACAGGAGGAAATCAGCTCAAGCGAGGACTGAGTAGCCGGCATCTGCAGATGATCGCCATTGGCGGGTCCATCGGCACCGGCTTGTTTGTCGCCTCCGGCGGAAGCATCGCCCAGGCAGGTCCTGGTGGAGCGCTGGTGGCGTTCGCCGCGGTAGGCCTCATGGTCTACCTGCTGATGCAGTCCCTGGGTGAAATGACGGCGAAGATTCCGGTGGCGGGTTCCTTCCAAACTTTTGCCACTCGCTTCGTCTCACCATCGTTCGGCTTCGCCATTGGGTGGAACTACTGGTTCAACTGGGCGATAACGGTTGCGGCCGAGCTGGTCGCTGCGGGCATTGTCATGAGTTTCTGGCTACCCGACGTTCCAGGCTGGGTCTGGGCCGGTGGATTCCTCGTGGTCTTGACGGCCCTGAACGCGCTGTCTTCCAAGGCCTTCGGCGAAGGCGAATTCTGGCTTGCGTTAATCAAGGTGGTCGCAGTCATTGCTTTTATCATTGCCGGCGTGCTGATGATCTTTGGAATTCTCGGAAGTCACACCGACCCGCTAGCTAACTGGCGCGAAGGCCAAGACGTATTCAACGGGGGATGGCTGTCCATCGTGGCGGTCTTCATGATCGCAGGGTTCTCATTCCAAGGTACCGAGCTGGTGGGCGTAGCTGCCGGGGAAGCTAAGGATCCACGGCGTGAAGTGCCCAGAGCGGTGCGCACTGTTTTCTGGCGCATCATGCTGTTCTACATTGGTGCGATTTTCATCATCGGTACGTTGTTACCATTTACGGATCCGAGCCTGCTAGCCAGTGGTGAAGCCGATGTGGCTTCCTCTCCGTTTACTCTGGTCTTTGAGCGTGCGGGTATCGCCTTCGCCGCCGCTGCGATGAATGCCGTCATTCTCACCGCGATTCTTTCCGCAGGCAATTCGGGGCTCTACGCGTCGACGCGCATGCTGTACTCGATGGCGCATGATGGCAAGGCGCCGAAGATCTTCGGCCGGACGAACTCGCGCGGAGTGCCGATCTTCGCGCTGCTCGCTACAGCCGCGGTGGGACTCTTCGGATTTCTCGCAGCGCTGGTGGGCCAAGGTGCAGCCTACGCCTGGCTGCTCAATGTCTCAGGGCTCTGTGGATTTATTGTCTGGGTGGGCCTCGCAGTTTCGCATTATCGGTTCCGCAGAGGCTACGTTGCTCAGGGTTATGACCTCTCGGATCTTCCTTATAAAGCGCCACTCTTTCCGCTGGGCCCAATCGTTGCCTTCGTGATGCTGTTGTTAGTGATTGGCGGGCAGAACTTTGAGGCCGTGGTTGCTGGCAAGGGCTTGGAGGTGCTCTCCGCCTATATTGGACTGCCATTATTTCTCGGCTTATGGCTGATTCATCGCTACGTCACCAAATCCAAGGTGGTTCCATTGTTAGAGATGGATTTGTCGGCCCCAGCGGATATCGAAGAATCGGCGAAAGTCCGCTCTGCGCGAACCGGTGTGACGAACTAGGGCAATCATTAGCACTCACCTTGACCGAGTGCTAATTCACGGCCTAAAGTCATCAGTGGGTGCTAAGCGCGAGCTCTGCTTACGCGACGCACACCGCCTGACTGGATCACACCAACTGGCACCGCGACGACGGTTGGTCCAATGCCATAGGGCGAAACCCTACATTCATTGGTTCATACACGAAAAGGAGAGACCATGTCTGTCTCCATCAAGCCACTCGAAGACCGCATTGTCATCAAGCAGGTCGAAGCCGTAACCACCACCGCATCCGGTTTGGTCATCCCTGATTCCGCTAAGGAAAAGCCACAGGAAGGCACCGTTGTTGCAGTAGGCCTTGGCCGCATTGACGACAAGGGCAACCGTATTCCTTTGGACGTTGCTGAAGGCGACGTAGTTCTGTACTCCAAGTACGGTGGAACCGAAGTAAAGGTCGGCAACGAAGAGTACCTAGTACTTTCGGCTCGCGACGTTCTGGCAGTTGTCGTAAAGTAACGCCAACCTCGTAGTTTTATGGTCCCAATCCTTGATTTGATCAATGATCTCAAAGGGTTAGAGGCCGAACTGCGACCTATGCTATTTCAGGAGTTAGTGCATGGCTAAGCAGCTAGCATTTAATGAGGAAGCGCGACGCGCCCTCGAAGCGGGCATTGATAAGCTCGCAAACACCGTGAAGGTCACCCTCGGCCCACGCGGTCGTAACGTGGTCCTCGCCAAGAGCTGGGGCGCACCAACGATCACCAACGACGGTGTCACCATTGCGCGTGAGATCGACTTGGAAGATCCATACGAGAACCTTGGCGCACAGCTGGCCAAGGAAGTTGCCACCAAGACCAACGATGTTGCTGGCGACGGCACCACCACCGCGACCGTGCTGGCACAGGCACTGGTCAAGGAAGGTCTGAAGAACGTAGCAGCCGGCGCTGCACCAGGCGATATCCGCAAGGGTATTGAACTGGCAGTGGAAATTGTTGCCGAACGCCTGAAGGCTAACGCCGTGGCAGTCGAAGACAAGGTTGCCAACGTGGCATCGATCTCCGCACAGGATGACGAAATCGGCGACCTGCTCGCCGAGGCCTTCAAGACCGTGGGCACCGATGGTGTCATCACCATCGAAGAGTCATCCACCACTGCCACCGAACTAGTCCTCACCGAGGGCATGCAGTTCGACAAGGGCTACCTGTCCCCACAGTTCATCACCGACGCAGAACGCCAGGAAGTTGTCCTGGAAGACGCAGTAGTGCTGATCAACCCGGGCAAGATCTCCACCGTGGCAGAATTCTTGCCACTGCTGGAAAAGGTCTTGGAGACCAAGAAGCCACTGCTGATCATCGCCGAAGACGTAGAGGGCGAAGCCCTTTCCACCTTGGTAGTCAACAAGCTTCGTGGCCTGCTGAACGTGGTTGCCGTAAAGGCTCCAGGCTTCGGTGACCGCCGCAAGGCAATGATGCAGGATCTCGCGATCCTCACCGGCGCTCAGGTAGTCTCCGCCGAACTAGGTCTGCAGCTGGACCAGGTTGGCACCGAGGTTCTTGGTTCCGCACGCCGCGTAACCATCACCAAGGATTCCACCACCATCGTTGATGGCGCCGGAACCGAAGAAGACGTTGCAGAGCGCGTAGCCCAGCTACGTGCAGAGCACGCTCGCACCGATTCCGAATGGGACCGCGAAAAGCTGGCCGAACGTCTGGCTAAGCTTTCCGGTGGCATTGGTGTCATCAAGGTAGGCGCCTCCACCGAGGTTGAGCTCAAGGAACGCAAGCACCGTATCGAGGACGCAGTGTCCTCGACTCGTGCAGCGCTCGAAGAGGGCATCGTTGCCGGTGGCGGTACCGCACTGGTTGACGCACTGTCAGCACTGGATGAAGACGCACGCGTTACCTCCGCCGAAGGCGATATCGCCGCCGGTGTAGGAATCGTCCGTCGCGCACTGGTACAGCCACTGTTCTGGATCGCTACCAACGCCGGCTTTGACGGCGCAGTAGTTGTCTCCAAGGTTGCAGAGACCGGACCGAACGAAGGCTTCAACGCCAAGACCGGTGTTTATGAGAACCTGCTCAACGCAGGCGTCATTGACCCAGTAAAGGTCACCCGTTCCGCACTGGTCAACGCATCCTCGATCGCTGCTCTGGTCTTGACTACCGAAACCTTGGTTGCCGAAAAGGCTCCCCAGGATGAGGCTCACGCCCACTAAGGAATCAAATCCTTGACCGAATGCCGTCACTAGCTAGAGCTTCCGCTCTGGCCGGTGGCGGCATTTTGCTGCCTTAAAACAGGTTTTGAGCCGCGGGAATCACATTGACATAATAAATGAGTTCACTCATAATTGATTTAGGTCATATTATTCAAGGCTGTCTCAGGAGACCCCTTTGCGCGCGTTCATCATCAATAAATACAAGGGCCTCCTGCATGAGGCCGAAGTCCCAGAGCCAAACGTGGGGGAGCAAGACGTCCTCATTGAAATCGCGGCGAGCAGCGTGAATCAGCTTGATGAGAAGATTCGTCTCGGTGAATTCAAGGCAATCCTGCCCTACAAGCTTCCACTGGCTCTCGGCCATGACCTTGCTGGCACCATCATCGTTGTCGGAGCGAAGGTCAAGGATTTTGCACCCGGCGACACAGTGTTCGCCCGCCCGCGAGATCAACGTATCGGAACCTTCGCCCAACGCATTGCGGTGGATCAGGCTGATGTTGCGCTCGCACCAAGGAGCATGGATGCGACGCAGGCAGCGTCGTTACCCTTAGTGGCCCTCACAGCCTGGCAAGCGCTAGTTGAGCGCGGGAATTTGCGTCCAGGTCAGAAAATACTGATTCATGGTGGCGCCGGGGGAGTAGGAACCATCGCTATTCAGTTGGCCAAGCACCTAGGCGCCCACGTGGTCACCACAGCTTCGACAAAAAACGCCGGCTTCTTAGCTGAACTCGGCGCGGATCAGGTCATCGACTACCGCACCGAGGATTTTGCTACGCAGCTATCGAATTTTGACCTAGTGCTCGACAGCCTAGGCGGAGAAAATCTCGCCAAATCGTTGACCGTGCTGAAACCAGGCGGGAAGGTCATTGGCATCACCGGGCCGCCCACACCGGCCTTCGCCGCCGAGCGCGGATTGGGTCCCGTCTTGGGATTGGTGTTCCGTGGGCTCAGCTATAAAGTACGCAAGCAAGCCAAGCGCTTGGGCGTTGAATTCGAATTCCTCTTCATGAAGTCCAGTGGAAGTCAGCTGCGCAATATTGCAGAACTGGTGGACTCGGGCGTCATTAAACCCGTGGTTGGTCAGAGCTTCAGCTTTGAGCAGGTTCCCGAGGCATTAGACGCGCTGACCACAGGCGGGCATCGCGGCAAGATTGTCATCACCGTAAAGTAACGCGGTGTCACGGCGTCTTTGAGATTTAGCGACAGTTCTTACTCAGCCGACTGGCGTCCAAGCACCGTGCCGACCTGGGTACGGATCGCTGCGGTCAACTGGCTAACCGGAATGTCCGGGTCCATCGCCGAGGCCATGGAAACATACTGGATCGAGGAGATCACCTGTGCAAGAGTTGCCGCGGTTTCTGAGTCCAGATCCTGGCGGTCCTGCAGAAGTTCGGCTAGTGCACGCTCTGTTTGCCTAATGATGTTCAAAGCTGCGCCATGGTGCTCTTCGGTGGGGTCGCCGAAGAGCATCTCGCGTAGGTAGGTTCGACCGTTCTGGACTTGGGTCCTATTGCACTCCACGATGGGCGCGATGAGCGCCATGACCGCGTCCAAGGCATTGGTTTGGGAGCTCGCTGCCTTCTGGCCTTGTTCCAAGGCTTCAGCGTAGTGGCGGTTCTGCACAAGCAGTAACAGTTCACCCTTGGTCTTCGCATAGAGGAACAAGGTGCCGGTTCCGATATCCGCCGCGTCGGCGATCTGACCGGTGGTGACGTCATCAACACCATGCGCTACAAAGAGTTCACTCGCGGCCGTGACGATCCGTTCAAGCTTGGCCTGCTTGTTGCGTTCGCGGCGTCCAAGCGGCGGGATTGTCGGTGGCATGGGGCCAACTCCTGAAGAAGAAGCGGATAGAGTCATTACTGAGTCTAGTCAATCTTGTGCTATCAAGCTTCCGCAGTGGGTTGCTGTCGTGGCACGCCGATTGTGATGCAATCAGTTCACCCATCTAAGCCGATCTAAACCACACAAGTCAGCCCAAGATGGGCACTTCACTAATTAGGTTCTGCACGGCCGTGCACAGCTAATACCAAGTTCATAACGAAGTTCACTTGGTAAAATTGATGGTTGTCCGCTGAGATCACGGTCGGAGCGGACCACTGACCACAGAATCGACAAGGAAAGCCGCACCCGTGTCCCAAGCGATCAGCAGCAACAAAAACACCGTGCCTTCCGCGGGTTTTCGTGCCGATTTGCAAGGACTGCGCGCGCTCGCCGTGCTCTTGGTGATGTGCTATCACATCTGGTTTTCGCGGGTCTCCGGCGGGGTAGACATCTTCCTGATGCTTTCGGCCTTTTTCCTCACCGGATCGCTCACTCGCAAACTCAGCGGTGGTCAGAAAGTCTCGGTTCTCGGTAACTGGCTACACCGCTTCTCCCGATTAATGCCCCAAGCGGCACTGATCATCGTAGCTACCGCGGTAACCGCCTGGCTGGTCCTGCCGGCCACCGGCTGGTTATCGCTGATCAATGAAGCTTTCTCCTCACTCTTCTTTAAGCAGAACTGGGCCTTGGCCGAGACCAACGTGGACTACTACGCGTTTAACACCTCTGCCTCCTCACCTCTGCAACACTTCTGGTCATTGTCGGTGCAGGGACAGATCTTCATCATCTGGCCGGTATTACTGGTGGTGTGTGCCTTCATCTGGCGGCGGTTCTTATCGCGGTACCGGTTCGAGCTGATCGCATTCATCATGTTCGCCGCCGTCTTTGCCGGTTCGCTGAGCTACTCGATCTACTTGACCGCGGCCGATCAGCGCCTGGCCTACTTTCACACCGGCGCCCGAATGTGGGAATTTGCGCTGGGCTCCATGCTCGCCTTGGCCTTACCGCTACTCTCACGATTACCCGTATGGTTACGCCGAATTGGTGGCTGGACCGGGTTACTGGTGATCGTCTCTTGCGGCGCGCTACTAGACGTTGAAGGACAATTCCCCGGGTATCTGGCGTTAGTGCCAACCCTGGGCGCAGCACTGCTGATCATGGCTCCCGAATCCCGGTCATGGAAGAACCCTTCCGGGATTCTCAGCTTGGCACCGCTGACCAAACTCGGTGGGCTGTCCTACGGGATGTACCTCTGGCACTGGCCACTACTGGTCTTCTACCTGCAACTGGCAGGGGTAGAGCACGCCTCACCGCTGGCAGGCACGGTACTTATTTTGGGGTCCATTGGCTTGTCGTGGCTGAGTACCCGCTGGGTTGAAAAACCCTTGCTTCGTTTAGAACGACCCCAGGGCCTGCCGATGCTGGCGATGGTGCGCCGTCCGCAGCTGGTCTCCCAAGCCTTCGTTATCGCGTTGGTGGCTCTGTTGGCTGCCGCGCCGATCGCCGTGTGGGACTCTAACGTGCAACAGCGTAAGGTGCAGGCAGCCGCGCAGTCTCCGGAAGAAAATCCTGGCGCTCAGGCTACCTCGGACTGGGACCCGTCCCCGGCCGCACTCACCTTGCCGCTACGCACCGAATTAGACACCGAATGGCAGACGCCGGGGGATAACTGCGAGGGCAAATACACTCCAAAAGATCCGGCGATCATGTTCTGCAATCAGGGCGGGGATCCCACCGTCGCCCCGGACCTGGTGCTGCTCGGGGACTCACATATCCAGCACTGGTCCGATGCTGCCGCGTCCACCATCGAGGCGGCCGGCGGCAGTTGGGTGATGATCTATCATCCGGGCTGCCGCTACGGTTCAAGCACCATGCCATGGGACGCCGAAGAATGCGCCGCCTTCCAAGAGGCCGCGCAAGACTACGTCACCAAGCTTGCGCCGGCGATGGTGCTCACCGTCGCCACCCAAACCGTGGGGGCACCGGACGAGTTTGGCAATTCCGCCGCCTCCCAAGAAACCATGGTCGATGGGTACGCGGAGGCGATCGATCCGTTCGTTGACGCCGGATCCCAGGTCATCGCGATGCGAGACACCCCGCGCTTTGATTCCTCCATCCCGGACTGTGTGGGTCGTAATCGCTCAGAGGATTCCGCCTGCGATGCCCCGGTGACCGATAAACTGGCCGAGGTCAATCCGATCGACACCTTCTTAGAAACACATCACTACGGCTCCTCGGTGCGTCCCTTGGAAATGACCTCACTGCTCTGCCCGGAGGGTATCTGCAAGGCGGTGATTGGCAACGTGTTGGTTTACATCGATGATTCACACCTGTCCAAAACCTTCGTCAACAGCGCCGCCCCACGCTTCGCCGCCGCATTTAGTGCGGCTACCGGGTGGCCGGGGAAGAAATGACGGCCCGCTGACGTTAGCTTAGACACAGATCTTCGACGAGAATCGTCTCTGGCCCAAAAGAGATCTACCATTTAAGCAACCTCCGCTTTCGCTCCGAAAGGTTCTTACGTGACTGAGTTCAACCCCTTTGCCTTTGAAGGACTCACCTACGACGACGTCTTGTTGTTGCCTGGCCCAACGGACGTGATCCCCTCAGACGCGGACACCACCACCCGTTTCACCAAGCGCATCAACATTGCGACCCCGATCAGCTCCGCCGCCATGGACACCGTCACCGAGGCCGGCATGGCCATCGCGTTGGCACGTCAGGGCGGTATCGGTGTGATTCACCGTAACCTGTCCATCGAGAACCAGGCACGGCAGGTTGACCAGGTCAAGCGCAGCGAGTCGGGCATGATCTCCGACCCGGTCACCGTGCACCCAGGTGCCACCTTGGCCGAATGGGATGACCTCTGCGCCCAGTACCGCGTCTCGGGCCTTCCGGTCATCGATGAGAACCGCAAACTGCTGGGCATCATCACCAACCGCGACACCCGCTTTGTGCCCCGCGAACAGTTCATGACCACCAAGGTCTACGAGGTGATGACCGGCATGCCGCTGATCACCGCCAAAGAGGGCGTGCCCCGCGACCAGGTCATCGAGCTGCTCTCCAAGAACCGCATCGAAAAGCTGCCATTGGTCGATGACAACGGTGTACTGACCGGTCTGATCACCGTCAAGGACTTCGACAAGGCCGAGCAGTACCCACTGGCCACCAAGGACGACGACGGACGGTTGCGCGTAGCGGCCGCCGTAGGCTTCTTCGGTGAAGGCTACGAGCGCGCGATGACGCTGATCGACGCCGGCGTAGACGCACTGGTGGTTGACACCGCCAACGGTCACAGCCAGGGCGTGCTCGACATGATTGCCCGGTTGAAGAAAGATCCAGCCGCCGCACATGTGGACGTCATTGGCGGCCAGGCTGCCACCCGCGAGGGTGCTCAGGCACTGATCGACGCGGGCGCCGACGCCATCAAGGTCGGCGTAGGTCCAGGTTCGATCTGCACCACCCGCATCGTTGCCGGTGTGGGCGTGCCACAGGTCACCGCGATCTATGAGGCCGCTAAGGCT
This sequence comes from Arthrobacter sp. MYb213, assembly GCF_002979915.1. GTDB lineage: Bacteria > Actinomycetota > Actinomycetes > Actinomycetales > Micrococcaceae > Glutamicibacter. The sequence goes on along the minus strand of NZ_PCQA01000002.1, from coordinate 187,233 downwards.
GCCATCCCGGCCGGTGTGCCACTGATCGCCGACGGCGGTCTGCAGTACTCCGGAGATATCGGCAAGGCACTCGTTGCCGGCGCCGACTCGGTGATGCTCGGCTCGCTGCTGGCAGGCACCGCAGAATCCCCAGGCGATCTGGTCTTCATGGGCGGCAAGCAGTTCAAGGCTTACCGCGGCATGGGTTCCATGGGCGCGATGGAAACCCGCGGCAAGAACACCTCCTACTCCAAGGACCGTTACTTCCAGGCCGACGCACCCTCCAACGAGAAGCTGATCCCCGAGGGCATCGAGGGCCAGGTTCCATACCGCGGCCCACTGTCCGCAGTGGTTCATCAGCTCACCGGCGGCCTGCGTCAGACGATGTTCTACGTCGGCGGACGTACCATCCCGGAGCTGAAGGCCCGCGGCAAGTTTGTCCGCATCACCTCGGCAGGTCTGAAAGAGTCGCACCCACACGACATCATGATGACCGTCGAGGCGCCGAACTACCGCTCGCGCTAAACCCGGCCCGGACTATAGTCCACGCACGATCAACGCCCCGCACCTGTCCAACAGGTGCGGGGCGTTTTTGTCCCCGTCCATCAAGCCTTTGCGCACTTATCCACATTCGGTCCCGCCCCCACCGTCCAAGCCCACCACCGCGCGCATACTCACATCATGAACACCACCGCCGGGGCCACTACCCTCACCGAACTGCACACGACGCTCACCGAGCTCGCCGCAGCCACCAGTGAGCCACAAAACCTCACCGGCGAAATCTTGCGCAAACTCGCCACCACCGGCACCGCACTGTTCACCTTCCTGCGCTTACACCTGGCAGAGACCACCGATCCCCGCCTCGCCTTGGAACTTGCCACCACCGGCCAACAGCTAGAGGATGAAGCAGCCCGCATCCGTGTCACCGGTGCTGACCGACTCGCAGCTACCAACGCCCACACCCTGGACGAAACAGAACTCGACACATTACGCACCACCGCCCCAGACACCACCCGGGCGCCGCGCCGCTGCGCAGGTAAAGCAAGTTTCCAAACCCCGGCCGCGCTTTTAGCTTCTTGGACTCACATTCCCTTTGGTGTAGCGAGCAAACTCATCGGCGACGCCAGCGATCTGATTGGCCGCCGGGATATGGCTGGTAATCAGCTTCCACCACGCTTTGAACACCTAGGCACCTTATTCACCACCCCAGACACGGAACAATCCCCGGCTTTGCATCCGGCGGTGGTGCGGGAGATCAGTCAGAAACTGGCTAAGCGTGAACCTAAGGATCAGACCTTTGACGGGATCCGTACCGAGCCAACCTTGTTTCATACAGATGGCCGCCCGGTCGAAGAACACGCAGCCACCCTGCTTACCGGCGGGCAGAGTGTTGCCGAAACGAACAAACAGGTCAAAGAGCTAATTACTACGGCGAGTACTACTGCAGGTACTGCGACGTCTTCCTCGCTGCGCCGTGGGTTCTTCCCGTTGCCGATTAAGAACGAGTTCACCCGCGAGTTTCTCTTGCGGGTCACCACGGTGGAAGGTGAGTATTTTGATTCGTTGGCCGCTCATGCAGCTAACGGACGCACTCTTGCCGGGGCGCAGGCTCGGGTCAACCGTCCGCCGCAGCCCGGCCCAGTCAGCGAGTCGGATACCGGCACAGAGTCTTCCACCGCTGAGCAAGCTACCAGTGCGGAATCCACCGAGCCCGCACCTGCCGTTGACGAACCAACCACCAACGTAGAAACGCACGACGAAACACCCGCACAAACGGTCCCAGCAGAACCTAGCATCCTGGATTTCTTACCGGAAGGGGCATTGGAGGAAGCGATCTGGGAACCAGAAACCACCGAGGTCCCGGCGACGGTCCCCGAACGAGCGTTGAACGCGTTGATGGATATCCTCACTATGGTTCCGACCGGTGGAGGTGGCAGTCAAAGGATTAGACCTGAGGTGCTGGTGCATTTGAAGCTCGAAGATTTGCAGGACCTTGCTTCTGGTGATGCGCGCACTGCTCACGGGGTGAAACTCCCGCCCGGGGATTTGAGACGGTTGTTATGCGAAGCAGATATTATCCCGGCAATATTTAACTCGAAGAGTGAATTGCTCGACTATGGTCGCGCTCAACGGTTGGTTCCGGAGAGACTCAAGCGTGCGGTCCTTGCGCGTGATCATGGGTGTATTGTGCCTGGTTGTACCGAGCCGCCGGAGAAGATTGAGTTTCACCATATTGATCCGTGGTGGATGGGCGGCGAAACGAAGCTCATCAATTTGGCGGGCCTGTGTCGTGGTGGGCATATGGATGCTGATTCAGGTCGGATCAAGATTGTGATGCTTGAGGGGTTGCCGCACGTGATTTTGCCGAAGCATATTGATCCTGCGCAAAAGCCTAGGCGCAATACTTACTGGGACTGACTCCCGATCGGGGTTGCACCCTGTTCATCGGGCCCAAACCGACGGCGACTACGCGACCAAAACAACCAACAAAGCGCACCAAGCAGCGCGCCCAATGAATTGGCGAGAATATCAAAGCCCGACGCAAAACGCTGCGGCAGAAATAACCATTGGCTCGCTTCGATCAGTGATGTGGCGAGCACGCCGAGCCCCACCGCCAGCCAGAAACGCCGCAGCCCAAAGCCCAACAACAACCCCAACGGGATGAAAAGTACGATATTCGCGCCGAACTCCACCAGGTCATAGCCCACAAAATTCGGCACACCCACCGCATGCAACCAGGCTAAAACGCTATCCAAAGTACCCCGGGCCGAGGCATCCACCGGGGTCGGCCAGAGCGCAACACAGATCAGCCCGAGCAGATATAGCGCAGGCAACACCCACAGGGCACGAAGGGGGAGTCGGGAAGAAGGAATTGGCGCGATCCTTGGGTGCTAGTTTTGAAGAATTGATGAGCTGCCACCGGCGGCATGTGTCCGGACCCTCATAGTTTAGCCAGTCGCAGGTACCGGTGCGGAAGAAACACCGAGCCCACCCCACGTAGAATGTAGGCACGACGCCACGCAACGGTGCGCGTCACCGGCAACGAAGGACATGATCTTGGCACAACCCGCGAATCTGAAGAAGCTCGCCCGTGAACGCATGGCTCGAACAGGCGAGAGCTACACGACCGCGCGCAAGAACATCCTGACCGATAAGCCCGAAGGCCCTCGCGCGGCCCGCGCAGCCGCCGCACGCAACTACGCCCAAGAGGCTAAAGACGCGCGATACGCTGAAAAGCACGGCAAACCCAAGCCAAAGCCAAAGCCAAAGCCTGCACCCGCGCCAAGCCCAGCAGAAGAGTTGCCCGAGTACCCGGCTCCAACCGAGGTCGCGCAGTACGACGCGGGCCTCTGGCACCGAGTGCTCACCCAGGCCGGCGTCACCAACCCAGCCACCGGTGAACCGCTAAGCGAAGCCCTGCTGGCAGGGCTTGCCGGCGGCATCGGCTTCATGGCCTTCACCTTCGAGTACGAGCAGACCACCTCGGTCACCCTCGTCACCCGCGCGCACCCGGAGCCATACACGCAGAACCTGTTGCGTCGCTGCGGCGCCAAGGTCACCGAACGCACCACCGGTTCATCGGACAGCGCTACCGAGTACCTCGATGCCGGGCTGGACGCAGGCCGCGCGGTCGTCGTCCGCGTCGCGGTAGGCGCACTGCCATGGATCGAACCCGGCGAGGTAGATGAGGCAGACATCATCGACGTAGCTATCGTCGGTGAACACGAAGATGGCCTGCTTATCGATGATGGCTCCGGTGCACTCATGCCGATCAGCCCGAACGATCTGGCCGTCGCCCGCGCCAAGCGCAAAAAGGAAAAGAACTGGCAAGCCTGGATCCCTTCGCGCCGCTCGCCAAACCTGGAGACGCTCGGCGCAAACGTACTGGAAGCCATCACCGAGACTAATGGCCGACTGCTTGGCACCTTGGAGCTCAAGGGCATCCCGGAGCACTTCGCTAACCGCGTCGGTATCGCCGGAATGCACACCTGGGTTGAAAGCCTGCGCGACACCAACAGCAAAAAGGGTTGGACGCAGATCTTCGCCGATCCGCAACGTCTGAGTACCGCACTGGAGCAGCTGCACGGCTTCATGACCGACACCCGCTTTGGCGGACTCGGTGGCCTGCGCGGACTCTACGCAGACTTCCTCGATGAGTGCGAGCAGTTCCCAGGTCTTGAACCACTGGCCGAGCACGCCGCAGATTATGCGCAGCTCGCCGCGGACTGGATTGACCTGAGCGAAATGGTCGATCCTGAGATCGATCCAGAAAAGCGCAGCGAGCTCTTTGCCCGCATGGCCGATCAAATGGAAAAGATCGCGCAGGCTGAAGAACGCGCCGCTACCGCATTAGCCGCCACGCTAAGTACCCTGAAGGCCAACAAAACCGAGCGCTAAACGCGGTTTGATACGCCATATTGGGTAACTTGTGGTGAGCTTGCTCACCGTAAATCAGCCATATTACGCCCCGTACCCGTAGTGGTGCGGGGCGTTGCGCGTTGACTGAAGCGGGAATCGCCACGGAACTTGGTAACCTTGTTAGGTGAGTAACGAGATTGAGATCGGCCGTGGCAAGCGCGCCACGAAGGCATATTCCCTGGACGACGTAGCGATCGTACCGAATCGCCGAACCCGTGATCCCAAGGACGTATCGGTCTCTTGGCAGATCGACGCGTTCGCGTTTGAAACCCCCATCTTGGGCGCACCCATGGATTCGGTGACCTCCCCGGCCACCGCAATCGCCCTGGGCAAGCTCGGCGGCTTAGGCGTGCTGAACCTTGAAGGACTGTGGACCCGCTACGAAAACCCGGAACCGGTACTGGCTGAAATTGCCGGGCTACGTTCCGAGGCGAGCACCCGCAACGATTCGAAGATCACCGCGAAGCTGCAAGAACTATATTCCGCTCCGATCCAGCCTGAGCTGATCGGCACCCGTTTGGCAGAAATTCGCGAGTCCGGCGTCGTGGTGGCAGGCTCCCTGACCCCACAGCGCACCAAGGAATACTCGCAGGCGGTTATCGATGCAGGCGTTGACATCTTTGTCATCCGCGGCACCACCGTCTCGGCCGAGCACGTCTCGCAGAACACCGAACCACTAAACCTCAAGCAGTTCATTTATGAGCTCGACGTTCCCGTCATCGTGGGAGGCGCGGCCGGTTACACCCCGGCAATGCACCTGATGCGTACCGGCGCGGCCGGCGTATTGGTCGGCTTTGGTGGCGGCGCGTCCTCCACCACCCGCCGCACCTTGGGCATTCACGCACCGATGGCTACCGCCATTGCCGACGTGGCAGCGGCCCGCCGCGACTACATCGAGGAGACCGGTGGCCGTTACGTGCACGTCATCGCCGATGGCGGCCTGGGCAACTCCGGAGATATCGTCAAGGCCATCGCCATGGGCGCCGACGCAGTGATGCTTGGTACCGCACTGGCCCGCGCCGAAGAGGCACCGGGCGCCGGATACCACTGGGGTATGGAAGCCGTGCATGAGGTCAGCCCACGTGGTGACCGCGCGCAGATTGGTACCGTCGGTTCCCTGGAGCACGTGCTCTACGGCCCATCACACGAGACCAATGGCACCTCCAACCTGGTCGGCGCCCTGCGCCGTTCGATGGCTACCACCGGTTACTCCACGCTGAAGGAATTCCAGCGCGTGGACGTGGTGCTCTCGCCATACGAGTCCGACCGCTTCTAAGCACTTCCGCGCAAGCCCGCCGCAACCCTCGAAGGGGTCGCGGCGGGCTTGAGTACTTTAACGCCCAGTTTCAAAGTTATTTTCACAGCGCCGACGAAAATGTCTCAACGATCAAGCTCAGCGGAAAGTTCCCCAGGCCCCGCCCCACGTGAAGTAGGTCAATCTCACCCCCTGCGCATTGGAACTTCTACAAGCAATCGAAGTACCGTTAGAGTGTGCTGAAAACCGCTTTCAAACCCAAATGGATCGCCGCCTTACTCGGTGCGTTGCTCATCGCCACCGGATTTGTGGCCCTTTCGGGCTGGCAATTTGGTTCCTCCACCACCGAGCCGGTGGTCAAGATCGATGAAACCGAGGTGCCGGTCCCGCTGACCGAGCACTTCACTCCGGGCATCGAAATGCTGGGCAGCAAGGCAGACCAAATCGTCGAGTTTTCCGGGCACTTCATCCCGGGCACCGACGTGCTGATCAAGGACCGAGTCGACGATGACAACCTGGGCAACTGGGTGGTGACCGCCTTCGCCGTCGAAGGCGCCAAGGATGACGCGGCGATGGCAGTGGTTCGTGGCTGGCAGCCCGAAACCACCACCCCGTCCCCAGCACCCAAGGGCACGATCGACATCACCGGGCGCCTCCTTCCGCCCGAGGGTCCAGAACTAAATTACGACCTGCGCAACCCGGCACTTGCCAGCTTGTCTTCCGCGCAGCTGTCCAACGTCTGGGACCTGAAGCTTTACACCGGGTTTGTGACCGCACATGAGCTCACCGCCAACGGCCAACCGGTCACTCAGCCGGGCCTAGAGTCGATCTACGTCGGCCCGCAGCCACAAGAGGCGCAGGTCAACTGGCTGAATGTGTTCTACGGGATCGAATGGGTAGTCTTCGCCGGCTTCGCATTCTTCCTCTGGTACCGGATGGTGCGCGATGATTACCAGCGCGGCATGGATGAGATCGCCGAGGACGCCGCCGCCCAGGCAGCCGCCCGCGACAAGCTTCCAGAGAACTAAGTCACCACACTCACAACTTCGAAAGGACTTCGAGCAGATGTCCAGCACCACCCCCACACCCCGCCCCCGCAAATTTGGTGGAACCCCGGCGCAGATCCGTTCGGCAGCAAAGTTTTATAAGGTGTTCGCCTACGCGACCGGCGTGATGCTGTTGCTGCTCGTGGCCGAAATGGTCATGAAGTACTTCTGGAAGCTCGAGCTCTTCGTCGGCGGTGAACTGCTCACCGGCGCCGCCAACACCATCGGGATGCTGAACCGCGCAGACATCAGTGGGGGAGTGAACATCTCGCTGATGATTTTGATCGTGCACGGCTGGATGTACGTGGTCTACCTCTTCGCAGACTTCCGCCTCTGGTCGCTGATGCGCTGGCCATTTAGCCGTTTCATCACCATCGCCCTGGGCGGGGTCATCCCGTTCCTCTCCTTCTTCACCGAGCGCACGGTGCACGCCGAGGTGGACGCCGAGCTGGCCGCCCACCCGAAAGCCGCCAAACGTTACTAAAGCCCGACTTATTGGGTTATAAAATCCTCGTCACACTCGTTGTGGCGGGGATTTTCCGTATCCCGGCCGATCAAAACGCCGTCTCCCAGGCTCCCGGGTGACGCTGATGACATGCACACTGCGCATTCACGGCGCGCGGAACCAGTAGACTAGAGATCGTGACTACTGCTGACCTCACCCCAGAACATAAGCCGGTTCTGGTCGTCGACTACGGGGCCCAATACGCGCAGCTGATTGCTCGCCGCGTACGTGAGGCCCGCGTGTACTCGGAGATCGTCCCGCACACCCTGTCCACCGAAGCCATCTTGGCCAAAAACCCTGCAGCGATCATCCTCTCCGGTGGTCCCTCCAGCGTTTACGCCGACGGTGCGCCTTCCGTAGGCGCTGACCTCTTCGAAGCCGGTATCCCGGTCCTCGGAATTTGCTACGGCTTCCAAGCCATGGCAAACGCCCTGGGCGGTACCGTCGCGGAGACCGGCCTGCGTGAATACGGTTCCACCCAGACCAGCTTTAACGGCGAAGCCCGATCCCTGCTCGCCGGTGCCGACAAGGCACCGAACGTATGGATGAGCCACGGCGACTCGGTCTCCAAAGCACCCGAAGGCTTCGAGGTGCTCGCGACTACCGCTGGCGCCCCGGTTGCGGCCTTCGCCAACGAGGCCAAGCGCCTCTACGGCGTGCAGTGGCACCCAGAAGTTAAGCACTGCGAGTTCGGTCAGGACATCCTGGAGAACTTCCTCTACAACGGTGCCGGCCTGCCCGGAGACTGGACCGCCGGCAACATTGCCGAGGAACAGATTGAACGCATCCGCACCCAGGTCGGCGACGGCAAGGCCATCTGTGGCCTGTCCGGCGGCGTGGACTCTGCGGTAGCCGCTGCCCTGGTGCAGCGCGCTATCGGCGACAACCTCACCTGCGTTTTCGTCAACCACGGTCTGCTGCGCGAAGGCGAAGCGGAACAGGTGGAGAAGGACTTCGTCGCCGCCACCGGCGCGAAGCTCTACATCGCCGACGAACGCGAGCGCTTCTTGACCGCACTGGACGGCGTCACCGATCCAGAAACCAAGCGTAAAATCATCGGCCGCGAGTTCATTCGCGCCTTTGAGGCCGCCGAGGTAGCAATCCTCAAGGCCGAAGCCGGCACCGGGGAACCAGTGAAGTTCCTGGTGCAGGGCACCTTGTACCCAGACGTTGTCGAATCCGGCGGCGGCGAAGGCGCAAGCAACATCAAGAGCCACCACAACGTTGGCGGACTCCCAGAAGATCTGGACTTTGAACTAGTGGAGCCACTGCGCACGCTGTTCAAGGACGAGGTCCGCGCGGTAGGCCGCGAACTAGGCCTACCCGAGGAAATCGTGGGACGCCAGCCATTCCCCGGCCCAGGTCTGGGCATCCGCATCATCGGTGCGGTCAACGAGGAACGCCTGACCCTGCTACGCAAGGCCGACGCGATTGCTCGCGCCGAGCTGACCGCCGCAGGTTTGGACGACGAAGTGTGGCAGATGCCGGTAGTACTGCTGGCCGACGTCCGCTCGGTAGGCGTACAGGGCGATCACCGCACCTACGGTCACCCGATCGTGCTGCGTCCGGTCTCCAGTGAGGACGCGATGACCGCAGACTGGTCACGCTTGCCTTACGATCTGCTCTCCAAGATCTCCAACCGCATCACCAACGAGGTTGACGGCGTCAACCGCGTGGTGCTCGACGTGACCTCCAAGCCACCTGGAACCATCGAGTGGGAGTAACCCCACAGTTCTAGCCGGCACGGTGTAAATCGTGTGGCTCAAGCGGAACCGCCCGTGCTCAACCACCCTTCACCCGGTGCGCGAGAACGGAACGGTTCCGCTTGTCCGGTTTAAACGTGTTTCGTGGGCGCATTCTGCCCGGTGCGTGCACTACCTTTGAAATGAGGCGTGTAAGCTTTTCCGCGCGCCGTGATGGTCGGTTCAGTGAAGGGAATAACTGTCGTGACTAGTGGCCAAAATGCTGCTGCCGAGCGCGTATCCGCCTGGGTGAAATCCCTGGGCCAAAGCGCCGGCGCCGATACCACCTTGCGGTTTGCGCCGTCGACGTCGAACAGTATCGACATCACGCATGCAAATCCATCGGGGTTGGCCCAGTTTCTTGCGGGTCGTCGTACCCGCCTGTCTACCTTGTTGCACGATGCCGATCAGTTTGCGACCGCCAAGCGGACCGCACGGGCATTAAGCGCTAAGACCACCGAGTTGTGGGACGAGCGCGGCATCGACGTGGGCTACCTGGCCGCAGGTGTCGCCAATTGGCGCGCGGTCCATGAGGGCAAGAGTGAGCCGGTCTCCGCACCGATCATGCTTGGCCGAATCACGCTGTCCAAACACCTGGACCACGACGACTACGACGTGCAGCTGGTAGGCCGCGCCGAAATTTCCCCGGCCTTCGTCCGCCAATTTGAGGCCGATCACAACACCAAGGTCGACGTGGAAGCGGTAGACGCCGCAGCCTACTCGATTGCCCGCTTTGACCCGGTACGCGGCATGGATGCCCTGCGCCAGCAGGTCTCCGAGGTCCCCGGGGTAGTGGTTGGACACCGCCTGCTGGTCTCCACCTTCTCAGATTTGATTGACCCGGCCGATCCGGCAATCCTCACCGGTGCCCACCCGGTGATCGAGGCACTGATCCGTGCCGAGGAACGCGCCAGCGATCCCACCCCGGTCGCCACACAAAAAGCGCAGCCCGAGGCACCCGCCGAGGCCCCAGCCGAGCCGAAAACAGAAACTCAGCCAGAGTCTTCGACGCCAACGCAGCCTGAAGCGAAGTCCGAGGAATCTACCGGATCGCGCCTGCGCCGAGTAGCCAGCCTGATCAAGGACTCCTCCAAACCCCGACGCACCCCGCCGGTCACCACCCCCACCGCCAACTCCACCCGCAAGGTGCACACCGGCACCAGCGTACTGGCCAAAAACAGCGACGAACGCGACCCGGCAGATGAGCTCTACCTGCTGGACGCGGACGAATCCCAGGCCCGGATGCTGGACTACATCGCCGCCGGCGAATCGGTAAGCATCAACGCCGCCGCCGGAACCGGTGCCACACAGACCGCACTGAACGCCGCCGGCCTATTGGCCGCGCAGGGCAAGCGCGTGCTGGTGGTCGCCGAGCAACGTTCGGCAGCCGAAGAATTTGTGCGCCGCTTTAATGAACAGCTCGACGCCGGCAGCCTGCTACTGGAACCCAACGAGGATCCCGACGCGCTGCGCAACCTGCTGATCCGTGCGATCCTGCGCAATGAGCGGGCCACCGAGCCACAGCTGGGCGGGTTGCTCAAGAAACTGCGCGAATCGCGCGGTGCCCTGCACGAACACGTCAAATCCCTGCATTCGGTGCGTAGCCGTTGGGGCTGCTCGCCGTACCAGGCCATGCAAGAGCTCGCGCGGCTGACCTCGCTGGACCCGGCACCATCAACCACCGTGCGGCTCAAGCGTTCGGTGCTCGACTCGATGGGCCAGCGCGGCCATGTTGCCGCGCAGCTCAAGCGCGCCGCGCAACTTGGCGCCTTCTCCAAATCGCACACCACCAGCCCATGGTTTGGTGCGCCACTACGCAACCAGGAAGCCACCGAGCAGGCACTAAACCTCGCCGGAGGCCTTGGCCGCGACCTGCCGATCCTGCACGAACACATGCTCAAGATCGCCGCCCAGTCGCAGATCCGCCTCGAGGACAGCTACGACAAGTGGGGGGACCAGCTGCAGTTGCTGGTCGCCGTGCGCGGTTCGCTAGACAAGTTTGAAGCGGACATCTTTGAAGGGGACATCGACGATCTCATCGCCGCCACCGCCTCTAGCGCCTGGCGCCGCGAACACGGGGTAGAGATGGGCTCCATTGTCCGCTCCCGCCTGCGCAAAATCGCGAAGGAATACGTGCGTCCCGGCATGCACGTGGCCGATCTGCAGGCGGCCCTGCAAGCGGTCTCCATCCAGCGTGACGCCTGGCGCGCCATCGCCACCAGCCAGCGCAACCCTGCCGTTCCCGGCGGGCTGCTGGATGTGGAGGCTGGCTATCACGACGCCGGCGCCCGCATCGACAAGCTTTCCGAGATGCTCCCGCCACAGGTTGGTACGGGACTGCGCGAAATGCCGATCGCGGAGCTGCTAGACATTATTGCCGCGCTGGTGGACCGCAAGGAAGACCTGGCCGAGCTACCCGAGCGCACGCTCATCGCGGAACAACTGGCCGAAGGCGGACTGGCAGATCTGCTCGCCGACTTTGCCGACCGTGAAATTGACGCGGACGCCGTGGACGCGGAACTTGAACTAGCCTGGTGGCAGTCCGCCCTGGAAGCGATGATTTCCGGCGACGATTTCCTGGCGATGAACGACGGCACAAAGCTGGAAAAGATCGAGGCCGACTACCGGTTAGCCGACGGCGCGCACATCTCCTCGGGTCCCTCACGGATCCGTTGGGAGCTGGCCCGCAATTGGAAGGCCGCCTTGGCCGATCACCGCGCCGCGTCACGTCAGCTGCGCGCGATCCTCAAGGATGGCACCCCCACGGTGGCCGGGTTGCTCGAATTTGGTCCGGCCCTGGTCAGCTCGCTGACCCCGGTCTTCGTTTCCGCCCCGCTGCTGTTGGGTAGCGCATTACCGGCAGACACCGAGTTTGACGCGGTGATCTTGCTAGAGGCTAACTACCTGACCCTGCGCGAGGTACTGGACGCGATCCGCCGCTCCAAGCAGGTCATCGCCATCGGCGATCAAATGCTCGGCGGGCCGAAGCCTTTCGAGGTGTCCGTTGATCCCACCGCACGGCTAAAGGAACGCAACCCGGGACGCTCCGCGCTCAGCGCGCTGAACGAGGTTCTGGTCACCGGCACCCTATCGACCGTGTACCGCGGGATCGATGAGGGTCTGGTCGAACAGCTCTCACGCACCTACTACGATTCGGCGATCTCCCGGTTGCCGGTTGCGGTCACCATCACCGGCAGCAGCCCGCTGCTGACCGGGGTGTACGTGCCCGATGCCACCGGAACGCTGTCCAACAGCGAGGACGGGGTGCAAACCACCGCGGCCGAGGTGGCGAAGGTTGTGGACCTGGTCTTTGCACACTTCGCATCCCGTGGCACCGAGTCGCTGGCCGTGATCGCTTCGAACCGTGCCCACGCCGCGGCCATTGCCGAGGCCATCCGGGTGCAGCTGCCCAACCATAAGTACGCGATGGATTTCCTGCGTTCCAAGGTTGAACCATTTGTGGTCACCACCATGGACCGGCTCATCGGGGTGCGCCGCGACGCGGTCATCTTCGCCTGGGGTTATGGACGCACACCGCACGGCAAAACCCTGCATGAATTTGGTTCGCTCTCCCGCGAAGGCGGCGAGCAGCTCTTCGTTTCGGCGATGACCCGTTCACGCAAACGCATGACGCTGGTGTCTTCCTTGCTACCGGGGGATGTGGACCTGGACCGGGTATACCGTGGGGCTTGGCAGTTCTTCGAGCTCTTCGGCCGGGTGGAAGCCGGGGATTCTGGGGTCAGCACCGTGGGCAGTCCACGCTTTGACGCTTTGGTCTCCGATCTGGCCAGGCGCCTGCGGGAACGCGGCGCAATCGTGGCCGAGGATTACCGCGGGGTGCTCGATCTTTCGGCACACGCGCTGGATATGGACGGCGATTCGCCGGTTCGTCCGCTGGCAGTGGTGTACGACGGAACCGAGCACTATGCCGGGTTGACCGTGCGTGAACGCAGCCGGTTACGTCCGGAGTTCTTCGAGAACCACGGCTGGCGCTACGTGCCACTGTGGACCATCGACGTGTTCACCGATCCGGCCTCGGTCACCGACCGGTTGGCGCGCAGTTTGGAGTTGGCTCCGGCCGCCTCCGCACATCCGCGCACCGGTCCGCGTACCCGGGTTCCGATGGCGCCTCCGGTCTCCGCGAGCAGTGTGTCCGCGCAGCCCGACTCGGCCAAACCAGCGGCTAAGCCGACCGACAAAGCCGGCAAGGCCGACCAAGCCGAAGCAAAGTCAGAGGCCAAACCGGTGCAGGAACCAGGCTCCGCGCAGCAGCCTGCGACTCCGGCGCCGATCCCAGCCAGCGCCGATGCGGCTAACAATGCGCCGGCAGCCGATCAGCAGACGCAGAAACCACAGGGTAAATGAGCGAGCGTGCGGGGCAGGAACCGGCGGGCAAAAAACCCGCCGGCCGGGTCAAACGACCCCGGGTCATTGCCCCGCCGCAACAGCTGAGCGTCAAAGTTGAACTCACCGGGAGCTACACCCCGGTACCCGTGGTGGCGTCGGTGGACCGTGCCTTAGCTTCCCAGCTGGCGCCGTCGACCAAAACCGGCGCAAAAACCAGCAATCCGTTAGCGGAACTGCGCGCCAAGGACGATGACCCACGCCAGTGGGGAGATAACGTCGAAGATTTGGCCGAAAGCATGAAGCGCGACAAACCCCCGCACTGGGGTTAGTTCACCAGCACCGCCGAGACCTTGCCGCGGGACACCGCGCCGGATAACTCATCGGAATCTCGGTTGGCCGCGGCCACCACGATAATTCCTTCCCCGGCCGGGGTCGCGGCATTAAACATGCCCAGCTGCCCGTCGCCAGAGGCCGGAACCCATAATACCGGCACCGCCCGAGCAATGGTTTGAGAGCTAATCTTGGCTTCAAACCCATCCCCGGTGGTCAGCACGATGTCCACCAGTTGCCCCGGATGCATGAGGCTCACCGTGGCAGGATCACTGAGCCTAATGGGTACCGCCACGGTCCCGGCAATGGTCCCGGTCAGCAGATTTGGTCCCACCAGCAGGTGCTCGCGCAGCACCGTCCCGGCGGGAACCGCCACCGCCAAGCGTTGGCCGATCACCGCCTGGGCCTCGGTCAACACCTGAGCATCCGCCGGATCTAGCGCAATGCTCAGCAGTTGCACCTGATCTGCGCGAACGATCTGCCCGGAGGCTAGATCGCTACTGGCCACCACCACCTCGCGCCGCGCCAGCTGTCCCTCGGCGAGCACGTTGATGCCCGCGGCCACCGCCAGTAACAGCAACACCACGGCCAATGGTTTACGGTAACGCCGCAAAACTTCATGGCGCGTGCGTGCTGCCCGGATCTTAGGCCGCGGAATCACCGGGGTGCGGCGTCGAGATAAATTACTCATACCCCCAAGCAAACCCGCCCACGGTGGGTTCAGTCGTGCACCGCCCACGAACTGTGGGCAAAGTCGGCTACAGCTGCTCGATGGTGTGGAACTGCTGCTCGGTGATCACCATATCCACCGGTCGATCATGGGCTTCCACCGGAAAATCGCCGGCAGGCACAAATTCGGAAGAATACACCAGCGCCGCCACCCGGGTAGCCTGCTGCTCGATCAGCGGCAGGAAGCGGTCGTAGTACCCGCCACCCTGGCCCAACCTCAGCCCGCGCTGATCAACTAACAATGCGGGGATAAATAGCGTGTGCACCTGCTCGAAGAGCCGCGCATCGTGACGCGGGCCCACCGGTTCATCCACCGGGGCCACGGCGCTGCGCCGTAGTTCCACTCCCGGGTTCCAGCGCACCCAGCCCAACTGGTATTCCGGCTGACACACCGGCAGGAACACCTCGATGCCGGCGTCGACCAGCGCGTTTAGTAACACCGAGGTATCTGGCTCTTCGTCCGTGGAAAGATACGCGCCGACCCGCACCGCGGTGTCGGTAGATTCGGTCAGGTACGCCATCGCCTGCGCTGCCAACTGTTGCGCCAACTTCGCCCGCGTGGCCGGGGACAGGGCGCGGCGCGCGGCCCGCGCCTTTGCACGTCGGGATTTTTTCTCCGCGCCGAAGCCCGCGGTGTTTGCTGCGTTCATGGGCACCACTCTACTGCCGAGCACCCAAGCACACCCCGCACACCCGAAACCGTCATAAAACCACAGGTGAACGCGTCACCCGCGCAGCTAGCGATACGATAAGTGCATGCTGAGTTTTCTGCGCGGGCGCGATGCCGTGCCACCGCTGTCCTCGGACCGACTGCTGCTTCGGGAGATGACCCTGCGCGATCAGCTCGCCTGGATTGAGCTGAGAAACGCCAACGCCATGTGGCTCAAACCCTGGGATCCGACCAACCCGCTCGGCGCCCCAGAACCGATGACTTTTAGGCAGATGCTGGTGGCCAAACGCGCCGCCGCCCACTCCGGTAGCGGCTACTCCTGGGTGATGACCCTGCCACAACTGCATTCAAAAAATCCGCCGATCATCGGGCAAATCTCGGTCAGCGGCATTCAGTATGGGGCCGCGCGCACCGCCTCCATTGGCTATTGGATCGATAGCTCCCATGCCGGGTTCGGCCTGATGCCCGAGGCCTGCGCGCTGGTGATCGATCACTGCTTCCAAACTTTGGCGCTGCACCGGTTAGAGATCAACATTCGCCCGGAGAACGCGGCCAGCCTGCGTGTGGTGCAAAAGCTTGGGTTCCGCGATGAAGGGGTGCGCAAGGGATTTTTGCACATCGACGGCGCCTGGCGCGATCATCGAACATTTGCGCTAAACCGCGAGGAACTGAAATCCAGCATGCTAGAACGTATCTACTAATAATTGCGCCGATTGACTCGCACACGGCCCCCAAGCGCGCAAGAACCCACCACGACTTGCGAATTCTTGTAGACACACCGCGAAATCTGCCCGTTGATGCCCCGCGCGTTGCATAGTGTTGACTGATGAAGCCCACCGTTGGGCTTCACTGAATTTGACCGTTCACTCGGTGTGGGAGGACCCCTATGGCTAACACGTCACAGAGCGTATCGCAGCAGCAACAGCCTGCCGCGACAGGCCTCAAGATTCGTGTGCGCTATGGGCGCTTAGCCATCGCGGTGCTCGGCCTGCTGGCCGTTCTTGCCACGCTGATCGGCCTGGTGTTGGCGCCATTTACCGCGCTGACTTTCACCACCGTCGGCATCTTTTTCCTCGTGGCCCTAGGCTCCGTGGCTTCCTTGCGGGCGCTGGCGGTGCTCGATCGCAACCGTAAGCTGCTCGAACACCTCGAAGCTACCCGCGAACGCGCCCTAGACACCCCGGCCTTCGCCGATCAAGCCAACCAGGTGATCGTCCGCAAGCACAACGACGATCAGGTGTTCGATGCCCGCCCGGGTTCGGCGCGCCGTGCCCCGGCCATCACCGCCGAAGAGCTACGCTCCGAGGCAGTGCGTGTGGCCCGCGGGGATGGCGGTGTCAAGCAGCCTGCCACCTGGGAGCCCACAAATATTCCTAAGCCCACCTACGTGGCGGTGCGCGAAGCCGCCCAGCGCGAAATTTCGGCTCGGGTCCGTCCGGAACCAATTCCGGTGTCCGAGCCGCTTCGCCCCACCAAGCACATCAGCCTGAAGGCCGATCAGGACGCCAAGCGTTTGGCCGCGCAAGTTTCCGCCGAGGAACGCGCCGCGATCAGCTCCGTGAGCGCGAAGGCCGATCCGCAGCCCACCGAGCAGGCAACCCCGGCAGCCACCACCGCTCCGGCCGCCCCAGCAGCCGAGGCAGCACCGGGCGCCCCGGCAGCCTCCAGCAAGGCGAAGCTGAACCTCGACGCCGTCATGCAGCGCCGCCGCGCCTAAAAAATTACCCCGCAGCACCACAAAGACCCGCATCCTGAACAAGGATGCGGGTCTTTGTAATTACTGGGCAAAACCTAAGAAATTTACTCGTCGCTCACCGGAAGCGGGCCACGGTTACCGAGTTGGTGGTCAAAGACCAAGGTGGTTTCGGTATGCCCCACGGATTCGTCGGTAGCTAGATTATCGAGCACCCAGTCGCGCAACGCCTCGGTAGAGCCCACCGCAATATGCAGCATGTAGTCGGTGGCACCGGAAACGTGGAACATCGAGAGCACCTCGGGCAGGGCCGGAATACGCTCACGGAAGGTGTCGATCTTTTCCCGATCGTGGGCGCGCAGCTTCACCGAAATCAGCGCCTGCACGGTGCGTCCCACCGCGGGCAGCGAGACCTCGGCGTGGTAACCGGTGAGAATTCCGCGCTCCACCAGCGAACGGGTGCGCAACAACGCGGTAGACGGGGCGATCGAGGCACGTTGGGCCAGCGTCGCATTGGAGATGCGGGCATTGCTGACCAGCTCGTCGATGATGATTCGATCAATCTCGTCGAGATCGTTGCCGAAAGGTGACTCTGGGTGCGATGACATAAGAATATTTCACCATACCCGGCCCCGTTCGTTGAAATGTTTGGGCGTTTTTCCTGCTGCCCGTGGCGCTCGGCTGCCACGAAGAAGCGCAATCGTCGATATATTTAGGGTATGACTCGACGTTCTGAATCCACCGGTGAACCCTTCGACACCCGATTGGCGGCCTACGTCCTGGTCGAACACGAGGACAAAGTACTGCTCACCCTGTGGGATATGCGCCACCGCGACCCCAAATTCACCCCGCGCTGGTCACTTCCCGGAGGCGGCATCGACCTAGGGGAGCAAACCATCGACGGGGCTATCCGCGAGGTTTATGAGGAGACCGGCTACAGCGTGGGAAACCTCGCGCTACTGGACGTCACCACCGGAATCATCCCGGCCTCCCGGCGATATTCCGGCGATGATTGCCCGATGCAGACCGTGGCCGTCACCTACCGGGCTAAGCTCTTAGGCGGTCAACTGCGTCACGAAGTGGCCGGCTCCACCAGTCAGGCCGCCTGGTTTACCCGGGAAGAAATTAAGGGGCTGAACCGCATCGACCGGGTGGATCTGATCTTGTCTTTAACCGGCCCCGGCGTGCGCTGAGCGGCAATTGAACCTCGCTGGCCTAGAATCTAGGGGAGATGAACTTACCTAAATCCGCCACCTTCGGCGCGCTGACCCTAGCCGTGACGCTGTCTTTGACCGCCTGCACCGGGGCCGATCCTGACCCGGTGACGCAGTCCAAAAACATCAGCATTTCGGTAGCTACCGGCACCTCGGCCACCGAGCTGACGCTGGGCACCATTTACGCCGACGCGCTACGCTCGGGCGGATATCAGGTAACCACCTCTGAACCTAGCGCCAACCCGTACCAGCAGGTGCTCGAAGGACACGCAGATCTGGCCATCTCCACCGCGGATAACACCACCGTGGAGGGTTTCAAATCCGCCGACCCGGCGGTGCACGCGCTGGCGCAAAGCGAGGCCCAAAGCACCCCGGTGCTGGTGATGAGCGCCGCGGAGGCCACCAACCACGGCGTGGATTCAGTGCCGAGCCTGGCCGCGAACTGCCAGAAACTTGAAATTATCGGGGTAGCCCCACAAACCGAAACGCTGAGCAACGCGCTGGCCGCGGAGGGCTGCACCAAGCCACGGTATAAAACGGTTCCCGCCGCACAATTAGCCAACCAGCTGCGTGCGGCGCTAAACCGGGTAGTGATACTGGACTCGGCCGATGCGATTATCGGCGATGAAGGTTTCGAAATCATCGAGGGCAGCGAAAAGATTTTTGAGGCCAAGGCCGTGGTGCCACTGGCCGAGGAAAATCTAGATCAAGACGCACAAAACCTGATCAACCAGGTCACCAAGAAAATTGATCAAACCTCGCTGATCGGAATCAACCGAATGGTCACCGGCACCGATGCGTTAGACCCGGCGACCGCGGCTGGCAGGTTTAAGATCCTCACGCAGTAGCGCAACACCGGCAGGTCATCAGCCGACCCGAAGGCGCGCAGCGCGTGCCAAACATGAGAAAGTGAACCCATGGCAGAATTCAAGCAATCCACGAAGCTTCACAACGTCCTCTACGACATTCGCGGGCCCCTGCTTGAACATGCGCAGCGCATGGAATCCGAGGGGCACCGCATCCTAAAACTGAATATTGGCAATCCCGCCACCTTCGGTTTTGAGGCGCCGGACGCGGTGTTGGTGGACATGATCCGCAACCTGCCCAACGCGCAGGGCTACTCGGACTCGCGCGGCATCCTTTCGGCGCGCACCGCCGTCTCGCAGTATTACCAGACCCGCGGCATCCAGACCATTGGCGTCGATGACGTGTACCTGGGCAACGGCGTCTCCGAGCTGATCACGCTGAGCCTGAACGCGCTGCTGAACAACGGCGACGAAGTGCTCATCCCGGCCCCCGACTACCCGCTGTGGACCGCCTCGGTCTCGCTAGCCGGCGGCACCCCGGTGCACTACCTCAACGTTGAAGAGGAGGGCTGGCTGCCGGATCTGGAGGATATGGAAGCGAAGATCACCGATCGCACCAAGGGCATCGTGATCATCAACCCCAACAACCCCACCGGCGCGGTGTACCCGAAGGACACCTTGGAGGGGATCCTGGAGCTGGCGCGCAAGCACAACCTGATCGTGTTCTCCGACGAGATCTACGAGAAGATCCTCTACGACGATGCCGTTCACATCAACACCGCCGCCTTGGCCGACGATGTTTTGGTCCTCACCTTCTCCGGCCTGTCCAAGGCTTACCGGGTCTGTGGTTTCCGCGCCGGTTGGATGGCGATCTCCGGTCCCCGGCATCAGGCGACCAACTACATCGAAGGCATCAACCTGCTGACCAACATGCGCCTATGCGCAAACGTTCCGGCGCAGCACGCGATCCAGACCGCGTTGGGCGGCTACCAGTCGATCAACGATCTGATCCTGCCCGGCGGACGGTTGAAGGAACAGCGCGACGCCGCCTACGACCTGCTGCAGGCGATCCCCGGGGTGAGTGTGCAGAAGGCCCAGGGCGCCCTCTACATGTTCCCGAAGCTGGACCCCGAGGTTTACCCGATGCACGACGATGAGAAGTTCGCGCTGGAACTACTCAAGGCGCAGAAGATCCTGATCACTCAGGGCACCGCTTTTAACTGGCCGAAGCCCGATCACTTCCGCCTGGTCACCTTGCCTAACGTGCGCGATCTGACCGACGCGGTGGGTCGCATCTCGATGTTCCTCGAAGAATGGCGTGCCCGCGCCTAAGCGAAGTTGTTCAAAAACCCGTGTGCCACAAGCAATTGGCACACGGGTTTTTGCGTTTCGTCTCCCAGAAAAGACACCTGCGCCTACTCGTTTTCCAAAGGTAAAACCGCCAATTACCTGCGTAAAGACGGTAAAATAGAACCGTAGCTGAGGGGAGCGCAAGCATGTCTAAAATTCTGGATCTTGAGCTGTGGTGGCCCGAGTTGTTCGCGGGCCTGGATAGTGAAACTCGCAATTCCATCGTCCAGGCGTTCGCAGGTTCCTGGCATGAAGGTTGGGAACCGAATCGCGAAGACGTCGAAAATCTAACGAATTTCGTCCGTGGCACCTATGACCGCGAGGAGTACCTACGCCGTGCGATGACCATAGCTACCTAGAGCTAATTCTTCCGCAGTGAATCATCCGATGCCCAGTCTTGGTTTACGGCCAAGATGCTTCTCAAATAGCCGCGCCGACCAGTAGGCTAACAAGCAACATCCGTGCCATGAGTTGGGAACCTAATGAGCGAATACCCGCAGAACCTCGTCCAAGCCCTGCGTGTGGTGGGTGAGGTGGATTTATCCACTCGTGCCACCAAGAACCCCGACTGGTGGCCGGAAGATGCCCCCAAAAATAAAAAGGCTGCCGAGCAACGGATGGAAGCGATCGCCGAGGAACTCGCCGATCTGCAAGAACGTTTGTTCGCCGCCGCGCTACACGAAGAACTATCCGATTCGCTGCTGCTGGTTCTCCAAGGCATGGACACCTCAGGCAAGGGCGGGATCGTGCGCCACGTGATGGGTTTGTTTGATCCGCAAGGCGTGGAACATCATGCGTTTAAGGCGCCGACCAAAGACGAGCTAGCCCACGACTTCCTCTGGCGGGTCGAAAATCAGTTACCGACTCCGGGGATCATCGGAGTTTTTGACCGCTCGCACTATGAAGACGTGCTGATCCACAAGGTGCAAAAGCTCAGCAGCGAGCAGGAAATCGAGCAGCGTTACCCGAAGATCGTCGAATTTGAACAACGCCTACAAGCACGCACAATTCACCTGCACAAGGTGATGCTGCACATCAGCAGTGAGGAACAGTTTCAGCGACTCAGTGAGCGCTTAGACCGGGCGGACAAGCATTGGAAGTACGCGCCGGGGGACGTGGATGACCGATTGCTATTCGACGAGTACCAGCGCGCCTACGAAGCCGCGATCGGACGCACCGCAACTAACAGTGCCCCGTGGTTCGTGATTCCAGCGGATCAAAAGTGGCGGGCCCGGTTGTGCGTGGCCGAACTACTGCTGGAGACGCTGCGCGGTATCGACCCACAATGGCCGAAGGCAGACTTTGATCTGGCCGCCGAACGCAAACGCTTGGACGCTACCAAGTAGCGCGGTTAGGCAACGGTGTGCACCGCGAAGGCGGTGAGGAACCCGGCGGTAGCGATGAGCCCGGTGTAGTCGTGCTCCACCTTCCAAGCCTCGGGAATCATCGTGTCCGAGACCATGGTGAGGATGCCGCCGGCGGCCAACGCTATCGCGAATGCGGTAATTGCAGGATCGGTGAGCGAGAGCAGCGCGTACCCGGCCCAGGCCGAAATTCCGGCAGCCAGAGTGACCGCACCCCAGAGCGCAAAGATGCCTCCAGCTTTTTTGCCCGCCTCTTTTTGTGCCGCGGTGCTGGCCAGTGCCTCGGGAATGTTGGAGATGAAAATCGCCACGAGCATCGCCGGGTTGACCGCGCCCCCGGCCACCAGCCCCACGCCGAGCGCCACGGATTCGGGGATTCCATCGATGAGCGCGCCAATGGCCAGCGCATTACCCGAGTTTGTTTCGCTACCAGAGCCGCGCCGCCGTGAACGTTTGGCGACGATCCGGTTGGCGAAAAAGTAGATCAGCGCGCCGCTGACCAAACCCAGGGCGGTGACTAGCAGTCCGCCGCCATCGTAGGCTTCGGCAACAAGTTCGAAGGCCAACGCACTGATCAGTACGCCGGCGCCGAAGGCCATTACGCCATTGACCAAAACCTTGGGTAGCTTCAGCCACCACCCGGCGGCAGCGCCAAACAACAGCGAAGCCCCGGAGACCAAACCCCATATCAACGCCCACCAAGCCATATCCATAGGGCTCAGCGTAGCCACAAATCTGCCCGGTGGGCAGCGGTGTTACTACTCCGTGGCGTTTTCCACGCGGGCACGGGCCTGATCGAGGCGCTGCGAGACGCCATTGAGCCAATTTTCGCAGTGCGCCGCTAACGCTTCGCCACGTTCCCACAAAGCCAGTGAGGCTTCCAAGGGCACCCCTCCGGTCTCTAACTGATTGACGACATTCATCAGTTCTTCGCGGGCCTGCTCATAGGAGAGGTTTTTAATGTCTGCCGGGATTTGCTCGCTCATATTCTGTCCTTAAAGGTTTTCGTTGGCTTGCTCGGCCGGGAAAATTTGATCAACGGTGGCGGTCAGTTTGCCCGAGGCCACTCGAATGCGTAGTTGCTCGCCGCCGGTGAGTGCCTCGGCAGCGCGAACTACCGAACCGTCTGCCAGCTGGGTGACCGAATATCCGCGGTCCAGGGTTTGCTGCGGAGATAAGGCGCGCACCTGGGCGCTGAGATGGGCGATCTCATCGCCGGCTCGCTGCACCCGGTGACGGATGAGCGCGGTGGCTCGTTCGCGCCAACGCTGCAGATCTTCGGTCCGCGAATCGATCATGGTGTGCGGGTTTGCCAGTACCGGACGTTGCCGCAGCGCGGAGATCACCTGTGCCTCGCGGGTGAGCAGATTACTAATCGCCCGGTCCAGACGTTGACGCGACATTTGCAACCCGGCAAACTCTTCGTTCAGATCCGGCACGATGCGCTTGGCCGCGTCGGTCGGCGTGGAAGCACGTAAATCCGCCACGTCGTCCAGAATCGGGCGGTCCGCCTCATGTCCGATGGCGGAGACCACCGGGGTGGATGCCGCGAACACCGCACGCACTAGGTCCTCATTGGAAAATGGCAACAGGTCCTCAAGCGCGCCACCACCACGGGCAATGACGATGACATCTACCTGCGGGTCTTGATCTAGTTCACGCAGTGCGGCGATGACCTGAGCGACCGCATCTACGCCTTGCACGGCGGTGTTGATGATGCGGAATTTGACCGCGGGCCAGCGCAGCGTGGCGTTGCGTACGACGTCTTTCTCGGCATCCGAGTTTCGTCCGGTGATTAGTCCGATGGTGCCAGGCAATACCGGGAGCCGGCGCTTGTGCTCAACATTGAACAGACCCTCGGCACCAAGTGCCTGGCGTAGCCGTTCTAAACGCAGCAGCAATTCGCCCAGTCCCACCGGGCGCAGGTCCGTCGCGTTCAGTGATAGTCTGCCGGTTTTGGCGTAAAAGCTTGGCTTCACCCGGGCGACCACGCGCGAGCCGACCTCGGGGGTGGCGTCGAGCTTACGCATCACCGAGGACCACACGGTGACCGAGAAGGAATTATCCACATCTACGTCGCGCAGGGTTAGGTAGGCGTGCCCGTTGCGCACATTCGCCTCCAACAACTGGCCTTCCACCCAGGTCATGGGGGAGTTCTCGATGTGGATCTTCAGCTTTTCGGTGAGCACACGCAGCGGCCACGGATTATCTGCCGTAGTTAACGCCGCGGTGGCCGGTAAGCCGGCGGGGGACTCGGACTCCATGCGGGCCGCTCCTTGAAAGTTTCGAAATGTAGCGCCAGCGTGCGCAATGGCTGGTGCACAAGTGAGACTACCGTATGGCACCGAAGGTTCAGCGAATTGAGCGGCTCAGCCTGCGCGAAAACACAGGTGAAGCATTGATCTCAGCAGGGGATATTTTTGCACTCGCAGGGCTCACAAACCCCCGTTTTGATCGGTTATAAAACGATTTGGACAAGCTGGTACAAGAGCATTGTCTGTGGCCTATTAGCGGAGGACACTATGTGCATTGGGGAGATATTCGCGAAGGGCACAAGGCCATGTGGTGGGGATCAAAAAAGAATAATGTCGCTCGTGCGGTGTGGACTGGGGCGCTAGCTTTCGGCCTGGTGGCCGGCTCCGTCCCGCTCGCCGCCACCGCCGTGGCCTCCCACCCTGCAATGTCGAAACCCGCAGTATCGAAACCCGCTGCGATAGCCGTCGCCAGCGCCCTGTCCATCGATATTCCGGCCCGGGTGCGTACCACCGCGAATCTGAATTTGCGCAGCGGCGCCTCGGTTTCCTACAAGATCTTGGTGAGCATCCCCAAGGGAACCTCGGTGCCGGTGTCTGGTCGAGCCGCCAACGGCTGGTACAAGGTCAGTTATGCCGGGCACACCGGCTATGTCAGTGGCTCCTACGTCGTAGCCGCCACGGTGCGCACCCTGGACATCTTGAACCTGCGTACTGGTACGTCCACCAGCTACCGGATTCTGGTCGCGATCCCGAAGGGGAAAACGGTCTCTGCCTATGCGCGGGCCAGCAACGGTTGGTACAAGGTCAGTTACGCCGGTTATACCGGGTGGGTCTCGGGAAGTTACGTTACGACCTATCCGTTGCCGCCGTCAGCCCCGCGTTCCACCGGTCCTAACCGGACCTCGCGGGTGGTGCTGACCTTCGATGACTGCCCGCGCACACTGACGGCGCTGAACTCGGTGATCAACTATGCGGCCAGCAGCAACATCGGCCTGGTGTTGGCCCCTACCGGGGATTGCATCGCGTCGTTTAAATCGCGCTACGGGGTAGATCTGGCGGCGCTTGCCCGCGCCAAGGGCCAGTGGGTTATCAACCATTCGATCAGTCACCCGGATTTGCGGCCGTTGAGCTGCGCGCAGGTCGGTAAACAACTGGGCGGCACCGGGGTACACACAAACTTCGGCCGGCCACCGTACGGGGCCATCGACGGTTCGGTGAGCTGTGGCTACAACAGCCGCGGGATGGCGATCTGGACCTGGAGCCGGGACACCAAAGACTGGGAAACTAAATCAAAATCGATCACCGTTTCCCGTGCCTCCGCCGCGGTGCGCGGGGATACCGTTTTGATGCACATGCAATGGCAAGGTTTTGCTCCGGACTCACTGCGCCAAATCAAGGCGAACCTGGGCAAACGCGGCATTGGCCTCTGCCGGGCTTACCGCGGCAGTGATGGTGCCGGAGCGGTGGTGCGGACCCCGATACGGCTGCCCAGCTCGCTTCCTTGCTGACCCAAAAATGAGCGTGGAGGCTAAACTCACAGCCCTTTACGGGTGGCACGCATCATATGAGCATGCGCTAACTTGCATGGGGTTCGTAGACTAGGGGTATGGCTACTTCCACTTCTGTCCCGGTCTCGTTGCCGATCCCTCGGGTTCCGCGTATTCGTCGCACCCCCGAGCAGATCGCAGCAGCCTCCCCGCAGGTCACCAAACGCAGCGTGCTGCTGGCTGCCCCGCGCGGCTACTGCGCCGGCGTGGACCGTGCGGTCATCGCCGTTGAGAAGGCGCTGGAGCACTACGGCGCCCCGGTATACGTGCGCAAACAGATCGTGCACAACGTGCATGTGGTCTCCGAACTTGAATCGCGTGGCGCAATCTTCGTGGAGGAAAACGAGGAAGTGCCCACCGGCGCGCTCGTCGTCTTCTCCGCACACGGTGTCTCCCCGGCGGTCGTGCAGTCCGCCGAAGACCGCGGATTGCGCACCATCGATGCGACCTGCCCACTGGTGACCAAGGTGCACCGCGAAGCCGTGCGTTTCGCCAAGGCCGATTATGAGATCTTGCTGATCGGTCACGAAGGACACGAAGAGGTTGAGGGTACCTACGGTGAAGCGCCGGAAGTCACCACCATCGTGAACAACCCCGAAGAGGCCGACACCGTAGTGGTGAAGGACCCGGACAAGCTGATCTGGCTCTCGCAGACCACGCTCAGCGTGGACGAGACCATGGAAACCGTGCGCCGACTACGCCAGCGTTTCCCGAATCTGCAGGATCCACCGAGCGATGACATCTGCTACGCGACCACTAACCGACAGGCGGCGATCAAGGAGATCGCCCCGGCCTCGGAACTGGTGATCGTGGTGGGTTCGGCGAACTCGTCGAACTCGGTACGCCTGGTTGAGGTCGCACTGGATCACGGTGCCAAGGCAGCTTACCGCGTGGACTTCGCCAACGAGGTTGATGAGACCTGGTTTGAGAACGTCTCCAGCGTGGGCGTGACCTCCGGTGCTTCGGTGCCAGATGTCCTGGTTCAAGAGGTGCTGGCCCTGCTCGCCGATTACGGTTTCACCGACGTTTCCGAGGTCACCACCGCGCAGGAAGATATCATCTTCTCGCTGCCTAAGGAGATCCGCGGCAAGCTCAAGGAGTCCGGCGATGACGCCCGGGCCCTAGGTGGCCGACGCTCCGCCAATGAAACGAACTAAGCACTTCATTTTTCGCATCTCCTAAGCAAAGGTAGAATCTTCTCCCGTGGCTCTTACTATCGGAATCGTCGGACTGCCCAATGTCGGCAAGTCCACCATGTTCAACGCGCTGACCAACGCCCAGGTGCTGGCAGCCAACTACCCGTTCGCGACTATCGAACCTAACGTGGGCGTCGTCCCACTGCCGGACGCGCGTCTGAAGGTGCTCTCCGGAATCTTCGGTTCCGAGCGCATCCTTCCAGCAACCGTGTCCTTCGTGGATATCGCCGGCATCGTCAAGGGTGCTTCGGAAGGTGAAGGTCTGGGCAATAAGTTCCTGGCCACCATCCGTGAAGCCGACGCGATCTGCCAGGTGACTCGCGCGTTCGTCAACGACGACGTGATTCACGTCAACGGCAAGGTGGACCCTGCCTCGGATATCGAGACGATCGCCACCGAGCTGATCCTCGCCGACATGCAGACCATTGAAAATCAGCTTCCGCGTCTGGAAAAGGAGCTGCGCACCAAGAAGATCGAGAAGTCCTTCCTGGACGCGGTACTCAATGCGCAGAAGATCCTCGAAGAGGGCATCACGCTCTTCGCCGCGGCGAAGACCAAGGGTGTTGACCTCGAAGAGCTCGCACCAATGCAGCTGATGACCACCAAGCCGTTCATCTACGTGTTCAACACCGATGAGGCTGGTCTGGCCGACACCGAGATGCAGGCGAAGCTCTCCGAGCTCGTCGCACCGGCCGAAGCAATCTTCCTTGACGCACAGTTCGAATCCGAACTCGCTGAGCTGGAAGAAGACGAAGCAGCAGAGATGATGGAAGATGCAGGCATCGTCGAGTCCGGACTGGGCAAGCTGGCCCGCGTCGGTTTTGACACCTTGGGCCTGCAGACCTACCTGACCGCTGGCCCGAAGGAAACTCGCGCTTGGACCATTTCCAAGGGTGCGACCGCACCTGAGGCAGCCGGTGTGATCCACACCGATTTCCAGCGTGGCTTCATCAAGGCTGAGGTTGTCGGCTTTGAAGACCTGGTTGAGGTTGGTTCTATTGCCAATGCGAAGGCTGCCGGTAAGGCACGCATCGAAGGCAAGGAATACATCATGAAAGACGGCGACGTCGTGGAGTTCCGCTTCAACGTGTAGTCGCGTTTCGCTTTAACCTCTTGCGAATGCGCCGGATCCGATTGTCGGGTCCGGCGCATTTGTCTCCGCAATCGGGGTATTGAATCCGTGACTGGTCTTCAGATTCAGGATCAAAGATTTGA
The DNA here is from genome assembly GCF_002979915.1 of Arthrobacter sp. MYb213. Lineage (GTDB taxonomy): Bacteria > Actinomycetota > Actinomycetes > Actinomycetales > Micrococcaceae > Glutamicibacter. The sequence goes on along the minus strand of NZ_PCQA01000002.1, from coordinate 159,571 downwards.
TCGATCGGAAGTGCTGTGCCCATCGACAGAGGAACAGTCCCGATCCTATTCTGTTGCTGAGCGCGCGGTGAAGGAGTCCTGCGGTGATGGGAGGTGTTCAGCCCGTCCATGAAGTTTATCAAGGACGGCCAGATCGGTCCTGGCGTGTCTGCCATGGTGAAGACTCTGACAGATACTGGTATGGGCGGCTGGATACTCTAGGCCTGGTTGTGTACGCTGACAGGGCCGTTGAGTGATGAGATCCTGTGTGAGTCGGTAAAGGGTCACCCCGAGCGTGCCTTCACATTCGCCTCCTGCGCCACTCAACACCACACCCTCCTGGCAGAGGAATAGAACTCCCAGGCGGCCCGGAGGGTCGCGTGGTGGGGTAGAAATCCAATAGCTGCGGTTTGTATGGACAAAAGGGGAGTGTCATGGAGAAGAAGCAGGGTCGCGATTTGCCTTCGCGACGAATCGTCACGGCCGATGATGAGGGTCTGGCCGTGGCCTTTGAACGCATGGGGGAAATGCTTGGTCGAATGAACGAGGGGGAGAACCCGAGGGAGTACCTACTTCGTGGCCCAACGATAATCGCCGAGCATGTCAAGGCCATCGCGGACTCATTGAAGGACGCTGACGCCTTCGACGTGATCGAGCTCATGCGGATGCGCGAGATGCCGATGATCCTCGATGGCTACCGCGAAAGCCTTGCTGATCAGATGCCAGCAGCGGTCGAACTCATTGCGCTCATTCTGCTCACCAGGGGGCAGCGCGAGCCTAGGTCGACGCCGACGAGCAAGACCCGCCCTGCGGGATTGATTCCCGACCTGCATGAACGGGCGCGGGAAATGTTGATGCTGGGCTCCTTCGCCCTATTCAGTTCGGGTGATCGAAACGAATTCGGACCGCTGACCATGTTGTCCGCCCAATTCGTCAGTCACGATCTGACAGTGCGGTTCATGCAGTACGCGCATATCCATGACGAGATCAACGAGGAGCTGTTCTCATCGCGCCACCTCGGTGATTTGCTCCCCGAGACGCTTGGTTTCAGCTACGAGGACTTCTGCGCCGTGCGTGAGTCAATCATTCGCGTCCACGGGGAGAAGTTCTTCGCTATCCGCGACACCGTCGGCGAGATGTTCGAACAGCATGCCGAGAAGAAGAACGATCCTGCGTTTGAAGAGGACGCGCGCTCCGCCTTGATGAGCTTGTTGGAGTTTCCTGGCGAGCGCGCAACCATCACTGTTCAAGAGGTTGCCGCAGCTTCGGGTGTGCCGGCAGAGCGGACCCAGGCCGTTCTGGATCGGTTCAGCCTGGCGTTCAACGGCGCTGACGACGCGCTTGCCGTAGTGACGAAGTACCTGAGCGGCGATAACCCGTTCCGCTTTGCATCGCTGGTCAATGACGCCGACGGCAACTACATCCTGACAGGCAAGCCGATCGGCACCGACTGCTTCCGTCAGATCGTCGAAGAGGCACTCAAGGCGGCCCCCGCAAAGTTTCGCCGTTATGAGAAGCGCCGCATGTTCGTAAGTGAGGAGCTCGCTCTGAAGCGTCTGGCCGCCATCCTAGACTCAGATGCAGCCCACGCGAACCTCAAATACTTCCGCGCCAATCCGGGCATCGAGGTTTCTGAGCTCGGACCCGATGCGCAAGACATCAACTCGATCGCCGAGCAGACTGAAGCAGATGGGCTATTCATCATCGAGGATGTCGCGATTTGCGTAGAAGTGAAGGCAAAGAGCATCTCCAGTCACGCCCGGCGTGGGCATGTCCAGAGGTTGTCTGCCGACCTGCGGGAGACGGTCGGGAGCGCGACTGACCAGGCACTCAGGCTTGAGAACCATATCCGAACCAATCACGGGCTGTGGCTTGAGAATCGCGAATGGCTGGATCTCTCGGAGATCCACGAGATTCGCTCGGTGACTGTCTACCTCGACGACTTCGGCCCGCTGTCCACTGCCTTGGACGAACTCGTGCGTGCCAAGGTCGTGGGAAGCGATCGTTTCCCTTGGCTCGTGACGTTGCACGACCTGAGCGTCATTGCCGAGGTCATCGATAGGCCCACGGAGTTCTTGCTCTATCTGCGACGTCGTACAGAGTCAGAAGTGTCGCTGAAGTTCTCAGCCGTCGACGAGCTCGATCTCTTCATGCTGTTTCTCTCCGGCGGCTTGTGGGTTGAACCGGACCCAGATCGGGTAAGCGAAGAGTTCCTTGGCGTCGCGCCTTCCACGGGCAAGGAGCGTCGCCGGTATCAGGTGTCGGATGTTCCCACTCGTGTGATGACTCAAACCGATGAGTTGGATGCTTGGGTCTACTTCCAGGAAGGCTCTAGCGCTGTAGAAGCTGAGAAGCCTTCCTTCGGCATCCCGCCGGGCATCGCCCGGATTGTAGACTTCCTTCAGGATGGGCACAAGCCGGGGTGGTTCCGCTTCAGCGCCGATCTGTTGAACCTTGCTGAGGAGTCGCAGGAGTCGCTGGGTGAGATGGTCGAACGCTTGGCGTTGATGACACGGCAGGACGGCCTCCACCACAATTCGATGATGGCGTTCGCCGGAGCGTGGGGCTACCCGACGTTGTTCATGGGCTCCAAACCTCGAAAGATGTCTATCCAAGAGGCTAGCACCCGGCTCGCGACCTACGGATTCGCGAAGAAGCACCAGATTCAGTCGGATCGTGCGCTCATGGTGGTATTCGATGAGGAGCAGCGCATCGTATCGATCCGTTATGACAACTCGCCTCCGGTAGAGAACAAAGAGTTTGACAGCCTCATTGTGGAGATGGGCCTCATCCCTCCGGCTGCAATGAGTCGTCCGACCCCACCGTCGGCGCGAAGAGCGACCGCCAGGCAGAATCCGAGTCGGAAGCCGAAGAAGAGGGGCAAGCGACGCCGCTAACGACAACCCCTCGCAACACCGCAAGCAAAGGTTGGTATGTGCGGCGACGTCGTGGAGTTCCGCTTCAACGTGTAGTCGCGTTCCGCTTCAATGTCCCGCTCGAGTGCCCGGATCTCCCTGTGGAGAGCCGGGCATTCGATCTATGTGCGACCAGCAGGCGAGTCGCCGCGCCTGGGACTAGCGAAATGTTCGGCTGATCGCGCTGCCGGTCTGGAACAGGGTGATCCACACCAGGAACTTCTGGACTGGACGCAGCGGCCATGCGACAAGTCCTCGCCACCCTTGGCGTCGCGACCAGGACCTGCTGATCCGCAGCTGTGTGCCACCGGTCACGTTCGCCAAGGTGAATTCAGTCAGAATCGAATTACCCTGCGCGACGTCGGGATAGCCAAAGCTCCATGCGATCCTGTCCGGTGGGTGAATTGCGATGAGCTCAACACTGCGTCGACGAAACTGAGGTTTGATCTTCACAGGTTTGCCGTCTGGATAGATTGCGGGTGCCGTGCCCTCCCAGACCGTACCCGGCATCGCTTCTTGACCGGTCTGGTCGAGGGTGCCGATGCTCGGTTCCCACTCGGGGATACGTGCGGGATCTGTGAGGAACGCTCACACTTCGTCCAATGGTGCGGATACGAAAGTCTCAATCGTTCCCGTGGTCCGCCCCTTCACTTTCGCTGCGAGAGGCATGGACTTCATGGAGGGCGAGTCGGCCCGATCGAGTCGTTCGATGAGCGCTTCGGATGTCGTGCCAAGGCGGCCGAGGATATCCGTGATCAGGCCGCTGGGCTCTGCGACGAGTTCCCGGAGAACGGCGGCAGCGTCGCCCGACTTGCCTTTGCTGCTGGATTTCGCGATGAGGTCCCGAGCGCGACGAGTCCACTCGTACCCATCCGTCTCATGGAACACGATGCGCCCGGCCTCGGGGAACGACGCCTCGATGCCGAGTGAAGTCAGCTGTGCATCATGTTGGTCCTCCACGGCGAGACGGGCGCTGTCAATGTCGATACCCAGCTCGCGCAGTGCGCGGCCGGCAGACTGGTCGTTGATGACCAATGCGAGGAACAGGTGGTCGATGTCGGCTTCGCAGAGCCCGAGCCGGGATGCTTCCTCCATGGCGGCCAGGGAAAGCGATTGGCTGGTCTGAGCGGCGCGGACGAGTTTGTTCATCTGTTCCTCCTGGGTGTCGAGATCGCGGGGTCAATTCTTTTGGAGTGCTTCTTGTGGGCAGCTTGTCGCGTCACTCCGAGCGCGTCGGCGATCTCCTGCCAACTCATGCCCGAACGCAACGCGGCCTCGACCTGCCGAAGTTCCAAGGTGTCAGCGAGCACGCGCAAGGACGCTACGGCCCGCAATCCTGCTTTCGGGTCGCTGGTATCGGCTGCTACTGCTGCGATCAGCGGAGACTCCATGTCGTCAACCTATGTTGCTAAGTGGCCGGATGTCAACCTGGGTTGCCTAATTGCTCGGCGAGTTTGGTGTTCGCTGGGCCAGGAGAGGGTCGACGCTTCGGGGATTCGCCGGGTACTGAGAGGTTGGTAAGAGCGGCGACGTGGTGGAGTTTAGATTTTCGAACTAGAGTGCGGACTTGAGGACAGCCCAGAAGCGCGCTTCCGGGCCTGTCGAGCCCGGACGCTCTTCAAACATCAGCCTGAGCGCGGTTGAGCCCCATGAAGACATACGCGGAGAACCCCGCTCGCTTCGCGAACTTGATGCGTCGCCGCTGTGTTTCGGTGAAGCCGAGCTTGGCGTACAGCCCGAGGGCTGGGGTGTTGGTGTCCTTGATGTCGCGCAGCACGAACTCGTCGGAGGGCAGTTCCAGGAGTCGGCGCATCAGCGCAGTGGCTACGCCTTTGCCCTGATGCTGCGGCGCTGTCGTGACGAACGCAATCTCCGTCAGACCGGTGCGGGCACCGTCATAGGCCCCCATGAATTGACTGCGGATGATCCGATAGCTGATCATGCCGTGTATTGGACCGAGCACGCGCTGGAGCTCGCGCCGATCCGGCTCGAAGCACTCCTGCTCGCCTTCGGTGACGACCGCGACCGCGGCCGGCTCGCCGTCGACGAGCGCGACGTGGAAGCGCTCCAGGATGAGCATCGGGGCGAACGCGTCGGCAAGCACACCGGAGTCCTTGGAGAAGAACGCGAAATCCTCGGCGAACCCTTGCGTGAGAACTTCAGCGATCCTGTGCCGATACCCCTCACCCAGTTCGTCTGCGCGCGCGACTTCGATCTTCATCGGGGTCCTCCTGTGAACATTCGTAGGATCAGCTCGACATCGGGCTCCGCAAATCCCTCCCGAAGAGCAACGTGCATCGTCGTTATACCGGCAAGCATGGCGAAGTAGTGAGAAGTCATTCGGGTTGGGTCGCCCGCGGTGATTTGGCCTGCGGCCTGGCCTCGACCGATGAGCAAGGCGAAGGCCCGCCAGAGCGTCCCCTGCGTTGCGGCCAGTCGCGCCGCAGTCCCCTCAGGAGTGTCCGTCGAGAAGCCCTGGTTGATCACCATGTAGAACTCGGCCGCGCCGTTGTTCGCTGCGAGGTCTGCCACGTATACCTCGGTGAAGGATTGGATCATGGAGAGCGGATCCCCTTCGGTCGAGAGCTGAACGGCGACAGCCTCGAGCCCGCGTGAGGCCTGATCGATTAGTTCATCGAACAGTTCTTCCTTGCTCGCATAGTGCCGGTAGATCGACCCAGCGCTGATCCCCGCCTCGACGGCGATCTGACGCATGTTCGTGGCCGCGAAACCACGGTGTGCGAAGACCCGGACGGCGGCCGTCTCCACAGCAGCGCGTGTGGCTGAACGCAACGCTTCATTCTGTTCCGTCGTCCGCGGCACGAAGATCCTTTCAATGAATTTCTGTTCATTTTATGCTTCGATCGCAGATGGCACAACTCTGTGCTCGACCTGGGCTGGTGCCCGCGAGGTGCCAGGTGGTCGGTGGATTGATTCGTGGCTCCGGTTCGGCACCCAGCGGTTGGTACGTGCCGGAACTCGGTGGAGTTCCGCTTCAACGTCTAAGACTTCTTAGCTTTGGCGCCCTCGGTTTCTATGCGAACCCGGGGGCGTTTTTGCGTGCGAAGTTGATGAACTGCAAAATAGCGCCGAACGGAAAATCTTACTTCTCAAAAAGGGGATTCCGTTCACGGTGTATCGGTCTTGTCATCTAGCGACAACGCTTAATTCGGTGGGAAGTCGACCCATGCCCAGGTCTTCGCCCGGTAGACCAGATAGCGGTGCCAGTAGTCGGACCAGACCCAGAGTGCATCCAGACCCTCGAACCCTTGCGGTGGCGTCGCTGGCACATCGAAGTCGTCAGCGAAGAAGCGAACGGGCAAGGCTTCGCTCACGACGACCACAAATAGGAGCTGCTCGTCCGATTGCGATGCGCGCTTCACCTTCGCCAGATGAGGTGCAAGATGCGGATGCTCGTGCCAGGACTCCACAACTCGCGAGAAGTCCGCAGGTGCAGCGTCTACGAATTCAGCCGTCGTGCTCTGGTACAGCTTGATCCCCGACGAGACTGGTGTGCGCCTGAGGTCCCCGACATCGTCCGCCAAGAACCTTGCGAGCTCCGGTCCGCGATCCAGAACTTCGGATGGAAGATTCGCTGGGGTGTCCACGGACCATTGATCGCACAATGATACAGCCCTGATCGCCACTCGCTTGGTGTCCTTATACGCGAAGTTCACGTTGTTTGGCCTGAACTCCCAAGACGTCTCCGTCGGCCATCTCCAGCCATCCTTCATCGCCATGCCCTGCCACTCGATTGAAGCTCGCTCCGTCACGAGCGTGACCTCCAGAACGCCGACCCGGCCATCGGGCCACTTGAGTAAGAAGTCGACAGCAGCTTGACGGCCGTCGGTGTCGTACGGAACGACTGCTGCACCCGTTTCGTATCCGACGAGGTGCGCGGCGATCTGCTCGGCTCGATCTGAGAGTGCATTCACGACCTCATTATCTCATCGACTCCACTTCGGGCTCCTGTACTACGGTCGTCGCAAGTTAGAGCTAAACGACTGGGCTGCACACTTGGATCGGTTCCTACGTCGACTAAATGAGGTTGTCTTTCGTTTACTTTTACCTTCCCTGTCTTCAGATCCTTGGTGGGAAGTATCTTAATTCCTTGGGGAATAGGCTTCGTGTTCGTTCACGAAGTCGCAAGCATGAGCTGCGAACACATCGGCTGCGGCCGAACCGGAGACGATCTGAAAAACTGGGTTCGTTTCAAGTTGGGCTGCGAGGCCTCGAATCATGACGATGGATTTGGCTGTGTCGCGTGCGTAGGTAGGAGTTCCCAGGATCACCTTGAAGCCCTCCATTTGAAGGGCCGGGTGAGCATATGACCTATAAGAATCGCGTCTGAACGCTCCAATCAACAATGCGCGGTTAGAACCATCGCGCGTTGCGCGTTTCTAGCCGTATGCGTAAGATAGAAACCACTAAGACCGGTTCCGCCTACCTCGGTAGGTCCAGGGCCGGTCCTCATTTTTGTCAGGCGGTGTTCCTCGTCGAAGACGTCAAGATCTACAAGTCTTACACCCAGCAAGTGAAGATCCTTGCGGACCGCGGCATGGATATGGGAGACCAAGGTTCCGCCGTTGCGACACTCCGGAGAGTGAACTACTACCGATTGAGCGGCTACTGGTACCCGTTCAGGAGGCAGGCTCCCGATGGTCGTCACGATGACTTTTACGCTGGCACGCGCTTCAGCGATGTCGTTGCTCTATACGAGTTCGATGCGCGCCTTCGCGCCGCCACGTTTGCAGCGCTGGCTCCGGTAGAGCTGGCCATTCGCGCGCTACTCGGACATGAGCTCGGGCGCATTGATCCCTGCGCTCATTTGCAATCTTCATTGATGGGTCCCACCGCGCGCAGTGGCGGTGGGTATTCAAAATGGCTGAATCGTTACGAGGACGAGCTGAACCGGTCGCGTGAGGACTTCGTGGAGCACCACCACAAGAAGTATGGCGGGAAGCTACCGGTATGGGCAGCAACTGATCTGCTGGACTGGGGAAGCCTGACATATCTCTATGGCTTTGCCCCTCGTGGCGCCCAAGACGTCGTTGCCGATGCATGCGGGCTCAGTGCGCCCCAGCTGACTAGTTGGCTCAAGTCGCTCAATCTCGTGAGAAATACGTGTGGACATCACGGACGTTTGTTCAACCGCGTCCATACGATTACGCCCAAGCTCCCTAAGCTCGGTCGCCACCCGGACCTCGATGCCGTGTCGGCGGACTGGAGCCGCACGTTCGGCCAACTCACGCTGGTGCAGTTCCTATCTGACAGGTTGGGCACTGGTCGCAGCAGACTTCTCCCCGCGGTTGTGGCGAGCTTTCCGGTGGTCCAGATTGTCCCGATTATGCACATGGGCGTCCCCGACGGCTGGCAGGACAACAGCCGGCTCTGGGCCTGAGAGTGCGTTGCAGTCAGACGTTGGCTTGTACTGGAACTCGGTGGAGTTCCGCTTCAACGTCTAATCGCGTTCCGCTCTAACCATGAGTTAGGTATCGTCGCGGAGAGGGCTAGATCTGCACTTTGGTGCGGGTTCGTCCCACTTGTCGGTAATCTGAAAGCTCATTGACTTACAAAACTTCAAAGGAGCCGACCTTGTCTTCTGGGTATGGGAAGGTCATATCACGCGCTGAGCAGTCCGCGTGGATGCACTCACTTCGGCCGGATACCGCTTACGTAGATTTTGTCTTTAATAACGGCGATGACGACCACCCATTGCTGGAGCAGTTGGCGCATCTGAAATCTACCCGAACGGTCGGCGTTGAGCCTGGGAACGGTTATTATTTTCGGCCACGTCCAACGGTGATCAGGCGGAGGTTTGCCTACGATCGCGACATTATCCGAGCCATTGACAGTCTTGGATGTTTCTTTCCTGAGGCCACGAGCTCAGAGCAATGGACTGGGCTGGGTGATGTTGACGTGGTCTTCCTCGATAAGAGAGGCAAGATGATTGGCGCGACAGTAACTCACGAAGGCATGATCATCACGCCGGATGATGAAGATGAGGACGGGCTGCCGCTCTGACCGTGAAGTTGGTACGTGCGGCGACGTCGTGGAGTTCCGCTTCAACGTCTAACTCATCAAGCGGTATTGTGTTTTGCTCTGGCCATCACTGATGGTCAGAGCGAAACTCATTTAAGAGGCGTTCTTTTACTATTGCTACGGTCATATCATGCGATTTAATCAGGCTATGGTGAATCCGGTTACTCAGACCGGATGGCGCCCTTGTCTGTAGCGTGGCATTCAATATAGAGGCTTCATTTTCTAGCAGTGATAGTGCCAGATTGTTTAGCTCCTGGGAAGTACGTTGAATGACCTATTAGCCCAGGTTGAGCTGCCACGTGAGGATGGTCAGCTCAGGTCGCAACTTAGTTAGTGTAGGTGTCCTTCAAAACTGCATCCGAATCCTCAGATTCGTCGATATAAAAGCGTTCAGCGCCATCACGTTTCTCGTACATATCAACGTATTCGTCCGCTATATTGTCGGGGGAGAAGTATGTTCCTTCTTCGATGACTCCCGCGATGGAAAGCATGCCCACGTAGATTCCCTGGGTCGCCAGCTCCTCGTGGAGGCAATGCGCGTAACTGCGCAGTCCTGACTTGCCAATGCTCAACGTAGTCAAGATTGGGGTCACGGTTAGTTCGGTAGCTCCACCGCCGGTGAAGAAGATGGCTCCCTGCTGTCTTTCAACCATCTCAGGAATCACCTGCTGTGCGGCCGAGATTCCGCCAATGATATTCACCTGCATGTGCTGATTCGCAATTTGTGCTGTTGTCTGCGCGGCAGAAACCGGTGCGATCACGCCTGCGTTGTAGACGAGTACATCAATCTGGCCGAACGTTGCTCGCACTTGTGAGAACGCATCCGCAATCTGTTGCTCATTCGTCACGTCGGCAGCGAAGCCCGCGCTCTTGATATTCATTTCAGACAACGAGCTCTGGAAGTTGTCGAGACTCTCTTGATTCCGTGCGATCAAAGCTACATTGAAGTTCTTCTTGCCGAACTTCTTAGCAAGACTGAGTCCGAGCCCTGGCCCCGCTCCTACAATCACTAGCGTGCTCATTTATCAATCTTTCTACGGGTAAAAATGCGGCATGTGCCATTAATCGGCAACATTCAATCCGTGAAGAATATTCCACTGGCACCAGCTGCAGGATTATGTCCGCCCTGCGCTCGGGCTGACCACACTGAACGCTTGGCGGCCTTTAGCCTCGTGCTCGTCTTCAGCAGTATTTCTCACAACTCATTAGGCGCTTGCGTCGCTCAGCTTCGTAGCGGTGAAGTCGTAGGGTCTGTGGAAACAAGGCCGACGGATGCCTCATAAGGAGCTGGCTAAACAAAGTCAGGGTCCTTCGCGTCCTCGTTTCGACCGCTCAGTGCGTCACTAGGTAGGCTAAGTGGGGCAAGTATTATGCATCTGAGCTTGACCGTCTCGTGAAGTCCAGAGCGGAGCAGATCAGCCGCCCGGAGCGAGTTCTATCCATAACCCAGATATTGAAGGACGCGAGGCGCATGCGACACCCTACCCGAGCATTTCTTGCTACCACCGCTATCGCTGTCCTCGTCTTGCCGTTGACCGCCTGCGACAGGTGGAGTTCCAAATGCGATACGAAGAGCAACTGTTCAATCATGATTCAAGGTGACCAGTTCCACAGCTTCCCGCGACCTTACAACAGCGACCATGGGTTGCGCTCCGCAGACCGCATTCGCCTAGTGTCGGCGTTGGAAGGTGGCGAAGCCCATTTCCAAGCAGGAGGGGTAGAACCAACTTGTACTCAGGGCAATAGCTTCACGATTGCCGATACGACGATCACCTGTGATGCGGTTGGAAATGACCGGGTTGAGCTGACGACAGTTCGTCAGAACCGGTAGATACCGGAGAACGTCGTGCCTGAGTATCGCTTCATCCAACGATGGCTCCACACATGGCTGGCAGTAAGATCGGCATTATGGATGCGCAGCGTGAGGTTGAAGAGATTTATTTGGCCGGCGGTTGCCTCTGGGGTGTGCAGGCTTTCATCGCGACGCTGGACGGCGTGACATTCACGGAAGCTGGAAGAGCCAACGGTGCCAGCGGAGACATCGATAGCGACTACGACGGTTATGCGGAATGCGTTCGAACCCGTTTTGATCCGACGGTTGTTAATGTCGAGCAACTGATGGCGTACCTGTTTGAAATTATCGATCCTTACAGCGTGAACCACCAGGGACCGGATACCGGTCTGAAGTACCGCACTGGTGTGTATTCCACTACGCCGGCCCACCTCGACGAGGCTCGGGCGTTCATCGCTGAGAGGGATGATGCGGATCGCATCGCGGTCGAGGTACTGCCGCTTGCCACCTATGTGCGAAGCGCGGAAGAGCATCAAGACCGGCTCGCACGTTTCCCCGAGGATTCCTGCCACCTTCCCACCTCTCTGTTGACGAAGTACCAAGGGTGAGGACAATCTACGGCTAGAGCGTGGAAGCGTCATGAAGTTGCTACGTATCAGACCTTGGTGGAATTTATATTCGAAGTCTAAGTAATCTAGGCTCATTGCTCTAGATCTGCTTTGGCTTCACCACCTGATTCGCAGGGGACGTTCCGACAGACTAAAACCATGGTCCTTGTTCTGCTTCGGACCGCCCCCTATTGTTGTCGAGGTACTCAAAGGTTCTTAATTTGCGAGGTACTTTGGTGGGAAAAATTTTCTGGGTTGCCAGAAAACGCGTTGCGCTTTACCTCGCTATCTCGGTTTTTGGCCTGGCCTTGCTGATTGGTGTGTATTGCTGGATCTCGGGCAGAGCGCCACTAGAAGCCATAGAGAATCTTTGGATTGCATTGGTGTTCGCGCTAGGAACGGCCGTGGCGACTGCGTTGCGAGATCAGAAGGACGACGGCACCGCTCGTTCTCAAAAAACTAACAGCGATTGACGCGGGGGCTTTAATAGCTCTGCGGAGGTGGGCGACACTGGCGACAAAGCGCAGACTAGCGGCGGTAAACAGCGGGAATTAGTTGTTACTGCCTGCCGATGAAATCGAAGGTGTACTCATTAGTCAACGGCATGTATCCGGGATCATCTTCGAACGGCATGTAGTCCAGGGAGTAAAGGTAACCGTCGATAACCCAAAGATCTAAGTGTCCCAAAGCTTTTTCGTTTTGAAACACGGTCACCGAAGAAAACGGTCCGCCGCCATGGGAGATGCGCTTACGACCAGGGGCCTTGGTGACTGCGATAAGGAAGCATTCGCACTCGTCGAATTGGAACCCATCCCAGTGCGAGAACGCCAACTGCTCACGTGCTTTTGCTGATTCGGTATCGGTTCCGCTGCATAGCAAGGATAGGATGTCGCGTTCGGCTTGGCTGAGTTCCTCGCCTTTGCTGCGGTTAGTTTGGGGGCGCATAGATGCAGGCTATGGCGTGCCGCGGCTACACGGCAAATCCGCGGGCATCTAATTGTGCAACATTGCCGCGACGGACTTACTCGCCGGCAGTTCAAGGGTCATTGCGGAAAATCTCCAACGCACGGTGTTTGGACACGAAGCGCGGACTCGCGAAGCTCGTAAGGCCATTGTTCGCCTTGCTCTGTTCGTTTAGAACAATGGCCAGGGGACCGCTGGCATCTCACCGCTCGGGCTAGGAAATTTGCCGGTAGAAAGCAGCTGCTCACAGCGCTGCGCAAGGGATGCGAGTTCCTCTGCGGTGATGAGCTCCGCGAGCTTTTGCCCCAGCTCAGCATTGAGTGCCTCGCTAATCCGAGCGACGCCCTCGTGCTCTTCATCGGTGAGTGCTTCGCCAACCCAGCCCCACAGCACCGTGCGCAACTTATGCTCGCGGTGAAAGGTCAGTCCATGGTCCACACCGTATCGGTGTCCACCGGTCATCGCTAGGATGTGGTTGCCTTTGCGGTCGGCGTTATTAACGATGACATCAAATACCGCCATACGTCGCAATGCGGGGGAGTCCTCATGAACGAGGGCAAGCAATTCACCGTTCTCGCCTCGACCTTGAAAAACCTGTTTCCAACCAGCCTGCGGAACGCTCTGGGCAGGGACCAGATCGATAGCGTTTTCCTCACGATCTTGCTCTTGCCACAGCTGCACCATGCCTTCGCCAAACTGAGCCTCACGCAGCCAAGTATGTGGCACGATATTCCAGCCCAAGGCTTCCGAGACCAGATAGGCGGCGACCTCCCGGTGAGCCAGCTGACCGTCGGGGAAATCCCACAGCGGATTCTCCCCGGCGATCGGCTTATAAACGACGACGTTCTCTGCGATGTTGCCCAGGAAAGTTGCGTTTGACGCCGTGGTGAGTCGGCCGGTGAGCGTGAGCTCGGTGGTCATCAGCTCAGCCACGTGTATCAGTTTTCGGTGATGGTGCAGGTGTGTCCGTCTGCGTCCATCGGATAACCGCATAGGGTGCACATCGGACGCCCGGCATCCACGATCTCGCGGGTGCGCTTAGCGAAGGCACGGGCGGTACCCACCGGCATCCGCACGCGCAGCATTTCGGTCTCTTCAACGGGAGCCACGTCTGGATCTTCATCCGGAATCGGGTGGGCCTCGATGACGATCTGCGAGGTGGAAGGGTCCCAGCCCAGGCTCATCGCGCCGGTGCGGAACTGCTCCTGATCAACTTCGAGCGGGTCATTGTCCACTAGCTCGATCGGAGTGCCGGTGGGAATGCTGAAGGGATTCCCATCCACGGTGAGCAACTGATCAAGAATGTCATCGATGTTCTCCGCGAGCTGCGCGGCCTGCTGTTTCTCCAGCACAACACTGACAATCTCCTTGCCCGTGCGCACCTGGAGGTAGAACGTACGGTCACCGGGAAGCCCGATGACGCCGACAACGACCCTATCGGGCCAAGAAAATTCGTGAATACGTGTAGGCATATAAATATCTTATGCTCCGCTAGTGGGTGTAGTTTGTGTTCCTGCGCCGCCACCGACGGGCGCATCGGCTGCGTGGGTAGTAGTCGACAGCCAGGATAGGTCGCCGGCATCGGTGTTGATCGCGTGGACGGTAGGGCGGTTGGCGCCATAATGCACGATCGAAATCGATGCGGGGCCCACATTGAGACGCTGGAACATGTCCAAGTGCATGCCCAGCGCGTCGGCGAGGATCGACTTGATGATATCCCCATGAGCGACCGCCGCCCAGACCGCTCCTGGACCGTGCTCCGCCTCAAAGGCTGCATCGTGACGTCGAATTGCGGCCACCGAGCGGGACTGCATCGTGGCCATGGATTCGCCGCCGGGAAAGGTGACCGCCGAGGGTTGGGACTGAACAACCGGCCACAATTTTTCGGTAGCTAGCTCGCTGAGCATGCGTCCCTGCCATTGGCCGTAATCGCACTCGGTCAGGTCGTCTTCGGTGGGAGCGTAGGGGGTGCCGGGCTGCCGATCGAGGATGTACTGCGCGGTCTGCTGACAGCGCTGAAGTGGGCTGGAAACCACCCCGACCAGTGGCACGCGCGCGAGGCGCTCGCCGGCCGTAGTTGCCTGTTGCTGACCAAGCTCATCGAGACTCACCCCCGGAGTCCGTCCGGCTAGAAGTCCGGTTGCATTGGCCGTGGTGCGGCCGTGCCGCACGAGGATAACTGTCGCCATCTACTCAGCCTAGTCATCTGCAGTCGCTGAACCTAGTTCAATCACTGAACGGTCCGCACAAGCTGCTCAAAAACAGCAACTAGCTACAGAATTATCGGAATATCTCGTAGCGGATTTGCATACCAGCCTCTTCGTGTCGAACCGTGATTCCTGAACTTTGACCTGTATCTCATACACGCCCCAGAGCGGGGCAATGCAGCATTCGGGTGAAGGATCAACGCTTTCGTGATTACCCAGAACAAGCTTGCGGTCTCGATCGGAGTTACACCAAGCCGTATTAGCGAAATAGTGCATGGTCAGCGCGTGCTTACCGCTGACATCGCGCTTCGACTCGGGCGTTATTTTGGGATCGACCCACGGTTTTGGCTGAATTTGCAGACGCTATGAGTTGGGACTGCAGAGGATCATGTTGCTGAATAATTCGCGGTGATTACTCCATTGAGGGTCGCCTGAGGGTTCAACACTTTGGGCAGTACTGCTAATTCCTACAAGACTTCCGCCAACCCTGGACCGCGTAGCAGATCGCTCCGACGAGCAATGCCGCGAAGACCACGGACTGCCAGGAGAAGAGCGATTGTGCGTTGTCTATTGAAACAAGAAGCAGCAACGCTATAAGTACGCTTCCAACAGTCCAGCCCAATGCTTCGCGGCGTGCGCGGAATGAAGTATTGGGCGCGAAGCTTGCTGCGTAGCTCTCCGGCGTGCCGAATTCCGTAGGCAGCGATGCCTCGGCATCTACGGCGAATGCGCGGGTATCTTCGACGATGACACGAATCCGTCGGTCGCTAATGTCATCACGAAGTCGGAGGTTTTCCTGGAGCTGGCGGATCCATTCCTCGTGTGATGGGACTTCAGTCTTTGACGTGGTTGAGCGTGGTGCCAGTGAATTGCGCTTTGAAAACTTCTCGATGAGGTAGTAAAAGAGCGCGTACATCGGTACCGGAGCCAGATACCAAAGTGCGGATGCTGTGCCCGGAGACCCTGGAAGAGCAATGGCCAGCCCGGCGAGGGCAATCGCGGCGGCAGCGAAGGCCGTTGCAGTCCAGAGCATTGCCTTAAGGCGTGAAAATCTTCGCACTGCAAGATTCCAGAACTGTCTGATGCCCATGGAAATAGCCGGGATGATGAGCGGAAGTCCAAACATTGCCCAGCTCAGTTCCGTTGTCCATCCATCATCTATCAGGGCCACTATGGTCACTAGCATGCAGAGCAAGACTGCGCTGATACAGATTGTTTGGGTGAACTGCTTGAAAGAAAACAGGTGGTACCGGTCCTGGGTAGGAGTTCCGGATTGTTGCCAATGTTCCTGTTGTTCTTTGGCCCAAATCTTTGGGTCACCAAATAGTTCTTCGGCCGGTTCCTGCGCGTCCTTGAGTACTGGAAGCAGATCGACTAGGGCTTGTTTCGCAACCGAAATTTTGACGTCATCGAGCATTAGTCGACCTGCAGCGGTTTCTACCCAGTTAACGTCGTCTTTCTGGCCACGGGCGGCATGAAACTCTTTGAAGAGTTTGGCGAGATCGATTTCGGTGTCAGATTCTGCGGAGTTCTGAGTCATGGCTTCATTCCTTGTGGGTCCGAGTCGTTGTCAGTATCTGTTTTCTGCGCGCCGAGGGAATTGGCTAGAGCATGCCAAGCGCGACGTTCTTCTTGGAGCCTTGAATGTCCAAGTGGCGTCAACGCATAATTTCGTTTTCCGGGACCGTTTTGTCCTTGCTCCCATTGCGCGATGACGGCGCCGTCGTTTTCCAGGCCCGTCAATAACGGATAGAGAGATCCGCCTTTGGGGCGTCCAAAACCAAGCTCATTGACGGCTTGCGCAATCCCGTAACCGTGCAATGCCCCGTCTTCAAGACTGGCGAGAACCGCCGTTCCCAATGCGGCACGGGTCCAGGTTGTAGGCCAAGCCGATTTCACCTCATCGTCGCTCATGTATCTAAGTATAGGTTGTATCTAGATACTCGTCTAGGCATATGGTTTTACTCGACAACGTGTCACCGGGTGCGCGGGTTTTCGCACACTCACCGGGGCAAGTTGCTTCCAATGATCATTGGGTTCGGACGAGCTCACCTGGGAGATCAAAAAACGATGAACATCAGTCCCAATCAGGATTTTTTGCTGATTGCTCGAAGTGCAACCGAGGAAACTTCGAAGCCGTTGTCCGTGGAAATCTTTCTTTAGAAGTTTCGACTTAAATTGCATAGGGGAAGGCGCTAGATGCTTCGGCTCCGGATCCTTGGTACGGGCGCACGCCCTGTTTGACTAGAGCGAAACCATTACCGGAATCATTTTCATCGCGTAACTTATGAAAACGGCGAGCGGCCGCCGCGTTTTCCGTAACGCGGCGGTCGCTCAGTCAATCATTTAGTTCTTGGCCCTGCTTAGTGGTTGGGCAATGAGCTCGCCGGCTGTTGCTCCGCTTTGCTAGCTGCACGAGTTTCACGGCTGATGGCAAAGCCGAAGATCGTGGCCAGAACGTACATCAGGATTGAGTAGATGATGGCGGGGATCGCCACTTCGGTGCTGCCAAGCACACTCAGTGCAATGGTCAAAGCGATGGTGGTGTTGTGGATTCCAATTTCCATCGAGGTGGCGATCGCCTGGGGTGCACCGAGTCGGAGCAGTCGGGCGCCGAGGTAGCCCAGACTCAGGCTGATGAGGCAGACGAGTCCGGTGGCCAATCCGACCTGTTGGAAGTATTCCACGAGGTTTTCTTTTTCGCCCAGTAGCGCGCCGATGGCGACGACCACGAGGACGAATATCGAGAATATGCGAACCGGACGGTCGGCGCGTGTTGCGAAGTTGCTCGAAACGCGGCGAACCGCCATGCCTAGTGCGACGGGGATCAGCACGATCACCATGACTTGGAGCAACTTGCCAAGCTGCAGGCCTAGTTCGCCATCGGCATCGAAGTAGTTGATCGCAAGGTTAGTAATCACCGGGATGGTGAATGCTGCCAGTACCGAGTTGACGGCGGTGAGGGTGATGTTCAGTGCCACGTCGCCACGGAAGAGGTGGCTGAAAAGATTGGCCGTGGGACCTCCGGGAGAGGCGGCAAGCAGCATGACGCCGACGGCAAGGAGCGGGTCGACATTAAAAGGCGACGACCAGGCCAAAAGCGATCAACGGCAACACCAGAATTTGTAATACGAGGGCGATGCCCACGGCCTGCGGGGATCGGGCGACTCGGCGGAAATCGTTGATGGTCAGGGAAAGGCCTAAGCCAAACATGATGATCGCAAGTGCGATGGGAAGGCCGATGGTGACGAGGGATGAATCGTTCATGTGTCCGTTAATCCTTGAATTCGAGTTGGTCACGAGGGGTGGCCACCGGGAACTCCCCACATGAAGTCACTGGCGGGTGTTACTGGCGGGTAATGATGTCGTGAATGAAGTATCAAGTGACCTGCATCACTCGTCAAGCCCCTGTTAGTAATCTCCCTCGACTGTTGCGGTGCTTAGTGCGCAGTGCTTCCGCTACGCGAGGCTGCGCGATTGGCGTATCGGTAAACCGGTCAGCTCGCCTGAGCCGGACCCTCGCGTGTGAGATCGGAGAAAGTAGTCAGAGGTGGGGATATGGTTCGTTCGGAAGACCCGTGGACTGTTGGAAACGATGCGGAGCGGTGAAAACTCCGGGGAAGTCTCGCGTTGGAAAAGACGAACAGCGGAGTCTTGAATTGATAAATGTTTTCCCAAACTTGCCCAATCCCTGAACCTTGTGACGGGCACCGTGAACAAATCTGGGCATGAGCCGAGCTACACCGGGCTCAAACCGGTAACGGCAATCCTTGATACCGTAAAGCACAGATCGAGAGCAGCGTGAGGATCCGCGAATGAGGACATCATCGGCCCATGCTGGTGCGTCTGGCCGAGGTTGAGGAACAGCGCATCTGTGAAGAATGCGCGAGCCATGCGCAACTCGGACGCCCGGTGCAATGGCAGACACCTCAAACCACGCTCACGTTCTCGCGGTGATGGAGCAATGACTGGCGGCACATGCGGCGAAGTTGCTTCCTGCCGTGATTCTTACGCGCCTGGAACGAGTAGGAACTGCGTTTTTTGGAACCAAGCGCAAATGAACTGTCGTATGGTTCGATCCGGCGACCGAGACAACAGGCTAACCTCGCTGTTCAGGTCCAGAACTTTTCGTTGGTCGTCGCTCAGGAAGCTACGATTCAAGTTTCCTGCGTGCCCGGTAAGGGCCAAGCCACGCGCTATTGGTACCAGTTCACCACCCAGCAGTTCAGCGTAGTCGGTTCGATGTCCACGAATCCCGTAACAATTTCCGGAGTAACTGCCCGAGGAAGCAACAGTAATACTTCAGCCTTATCGCCACGAGCTTGTGTGGGGTAATAGCTGCATAGTACCTGAGGAGTTCGCGTTCTTCATCGCTAGTTCTGGGGCGCTCATAGTTTGTAAATTAGCAATCCTGGTGTGCAGGGACGGGTTTAACACACCGTGATCGATTCATTTTCAGTACTGACTTAGAACTGTGGCGGCCATATCAGTCGAGTTGTCTTGCAACGAGCTGGGCATTTGCTTGGCTCCAGTGCTCAACCATGGATTTGCCTCCGTGACCATCGCCGTCGTCAATCATGAGAACCGAGCCCGGCCAGTTCCGGTGCAATTCCCAAGCGGTGTTGGCAGGGCCAGAAACATCGCGCCTTCCGTGGATTAGCATTCCTGGTATATCCCGTATTCGGCTCATACATTCAAGCAACGGTGGTACGCAAAAACCGTCGTTTGCCCAGTAGTGCGTGGTGAGTCTTGCGAAGGCCAAACGGAACGCTTCATTTTCCCACCGAGGATCACGCTCGAATCGGCCAACTCCGATAGAGATATGGGTGTCTTCCCATAGCGCCCACTCCTGAGAAGCCGCTTCTCGCGTAGCAGGGTCAGGCGAGTTCATGAGTTCAGCGTATGCTTCGACCAACCGGCTCTGCCCACGCTGGAATCCTATTGCGCTGTGTTCGGCATGCGAAGCAAACCTGTCCCAGGCTTCCGGAAAGATCTTGCCAACCACTTCGGTAATCCAGTGCACTTCTTCTCTACTCGTAGTCGTAACGGCAAAGAGCACAATGCCGGTCACACGTTCAGGATGAGCTTGCGCGTATGCAAGTGCAAGCGTTGAACCCCAAGACACTCCGTTGATAATCCAAGCTTCAACACCCAATGTCTTGCGAAGTACCTCAATATCACTAATCAGATGCGCTGTGGTGTTGGTGTCCAGAGACGTTTCCATGTCCGATGTGTGGGGGAGGGAGCGTCCGCAACCGCGTTGCTCAAATCCGATGACACGAGTACGTGTCAGGTCAAAGCGGTGACGATATCCGCTTGAGCCTAGGGTGCCACCGGGGCCGCCATGTAAGTAGAGGGCGGGCACGCCGTCAGGTGACCCCCATTCCTCCCAATAGATGCTCTGGCCATCCCCGACGTCGAGCAAACCATGTGCTTGCGGAGCTTCGTGCATTGATGCCTCATCGTCGACTGTGTAAAACTGCATCCACTGAATTGGGAAGAATAATTTCTCAGCCTACAAATCTTTCCCATGGAAGAGAAACTGAGATCAATTGTTATTTTCAGAGGCTAACCGTATGAAAGTCAGCAGTTACCAGTGAGGCAGGGCTCCGTGCAGGTAGCCGGAACCTCTATCGAGCCTCCGAGGTCGATTGATAGGATTCTGAGCATGTCCAGCTCACGAGCCATCACACTTCGTTCCCGTTCCGAAGATGACTTCGACGTTTTGTTCCAAATTGCCGGCGATTTGACCACGTGGGAGCAACGCAGCGCAGCGACTCCTGCTCCGCTCAATCGAGACACCTACAAGGCTCGGCTGGCGCAGATCGATGCCGATAATTCAGACAAAAGTGTAAGATTCATGATTGAAGTGGACGGTACCGCAGTCGGAAGTGTTTCACTCTTCGAATTCGACGAGCTAGCCCGCCACGCCGAGGTCGGTATCGCCTTGGTGCCCGAAGCCCGTGGAAAGGGCATCGGGACAGCCTCCATCTCACAGATCGTCGAGTTCGCCTTCGTACGCTGCAACTTGCGCCGCGTCCATCTGGAGGTGATCGAGTCCAACTTTGGCGCCATCCGTGCGTATGAGAAGGCAGGTTTCGTGATCGAGGGTCGTCAGCGCCAACATGCCTGGGTGCGCGGAAAATACGAGGACATCGTCATCATGGGAATACTGCGCTCGGAGTAAGACCTCGCTGCGTGGCAAGGGAACGTACTCTTTGGTATCGAA
The DNA here is from genome assembly GCF_002979915.1 of Arthrobacter sp. MYb213. GTDB lineage: Bacteria > Actinomycetota > Actinomycetes > Actinomycetales > Micrococcaceae > Glutamicibacter. The sequence goes on along the minus strand of NZ_PCQA01000002.1, from coordinate 138,836 downwards.
CGTCCGCGAAGGAACCCATATTGGGTATCATTTTGAGTTCCTCGGAACGAATCCGGCACTATGGACGAATGAAGATTGAATTAACTCGTTTCCGAGTCCGCGAAAACGCTCAAAGCATCGTCGATGAGTGGATGCAATTCCTGAATTCACATGCTGCTGCAGTTCGCGAAACGCTTGAGCCTGAGCAGATGTACGTTGAGACGATTTTTTCGGAGACGATCGATGGAATCGATTACTTGTATTGGTACAGCGTTCAGGGCGAAGACGGTTCTGGCGTTGAGCAATCGGATCATTGGCTTGATGAAAAGCATATGCAGTTCTGGCGCGCTTGTATTGATGACACTTTTCCCGCGGAAGATCTCACGCCTCGCGTAATGATGATTCCAGAACGCGTTGAAACTGCCATGAAGCCCCTGATGACCCTTGCCGAGAGAGAGTGACGAGTTCTAGCGTCATTCCTAGGAAGAGAACTCCTATGGAGCATTCGCATCCGTGAATATTCATCAACCTTCGTCCATTCAGAGCAGAATGCGATAAAGCCTCGAACTCGAGAAAAGCACTGCAATATACATCTAAGTTCCTGAACCGGAAATCTGAAATTTCGACCTTTCAGCCGGGTAAGGCAGAGCCACTAACAAAGTAGCTACGACATCCGAGTAATTCTCTGAATCAAAAGAGAACTCATCGTCCACCGTGTCATGTTCCTACCCTAGGCGGATTACGCGACATCGGTAGCAGTTATAAAAGGTGAGCAGACAACGTGCCTAGATCCCATCTACGTAACTTACGCATGTACGCTGTGGATCACTTGGTAGATGAATACTTGAAGGGTTCAAGATGTCCGATTCTGATTTCTCACTACTGGTCGAGCTCGTTGGTTTATTGCGTGAAGCTGACCAACGCCCTGGCCTTAAGGCGGCGGTGGAAATTAAGGGCAGTGGCGACGTAAAATCCAAAACTTATTTGGTCGAAGCTCGTGTCGAAGGATCGAGCTACAGGACTGTGCGAAGCGACGACTGGTCTAAATTCGAGATCGTATACCAGTCAGATACACATCAGACTCTAATTTTTGAGGCCAACGATTCGCCAATCATCCGAGATAGTGAGTGGCGAATCCCGGTAGCTACTCCCGAACTAGCTATGTTTCGTCCGCTCGATCTGCCCATGTGGGGTGGGCCTACAGACACACACAAAATAATCTCGGTTGCACGAAGCGAAGAAAACGAATTCATCTTAGAACTAACGATGCTTGGCCCAGATGGTGATAGCGACGAAACTTATGAAGTGGTGGTTGACAGCCAGCTTGGCTACGTCTCGCGAATGACATGGAATTACAATAATTACACTGTCAAGAATCTTGAAATCATAGGTGAAGCTGATATTTGGCAGATCGAACTGTGACGTTACGAATCGTTTCTGTCCGTGTTCAAATTCCTCAGCGCTTCTGCCCATAGCCATCAACACCCGGTTTACAGGGTGTGGAAGAAAATAGAAGTTTTGACCGCCCGTAAGCTGCGGCCACTTTGGGGAGGAATCCTGAAATGAATCGTTCCTCGCCAGTCTGACTACACTTAGCTAGCAGTCCTAGCTACGCCTAGAAGCAACGCGGACCCTTTAAAGTCTGACGACTCCCACTCAATCAGCGATATGGTTTGGAAGCCCACCTTGATAACTAGCGCAGTGCGTGCAGAATAAGGAGTCGTGAATGAGGACCTCGCCAGATAACATCTTGTTGCGCTTGCCAGAGGCTCAAGAACAACAAATTCGCGAGGTGTTTGTCGCGTTGGAATCGCGTGGGTTTCCTGCGCAACAACAGACTCCGCACATCACCATCACCTTTTCTCCGAATATGGCTGATGAGGCGGTGCAATGTGCTGCACGGTTACTTCCTAGCCTGATCCCGGCACGATTAGAGCGCGTAGGAACGGTAATTTTTGGCACAAAACGCAAACAAACCGTTGCCTGGTTACTTGAAACTTCTGCTGAATTGGAAGCTGCGGCGCGCGAGATTAGCGCGCTGAACCCGGACGGTCGAGGCCACCGCTGGACTCCACACCTGACGATGGGCCTGCGCTTGCCACGGGAGATCGTACCCGAGTATATTCGCGCATTAGATGAGCTGACCCCAGCGTCGTTCAAAGAGCTCACCGCTATTCGCGCCGCACTGTGGAAGCCATCAAGTCAGGAACTGACCGTGCTCGCCGATACGAGTAGCTGCTAAGAGGCGAAAATCTCCAAGGATTAATCGTTGTGGACGTAAGGGAGCAGATGACCAATAGTACGTGGACGCAGGTTGGGGCGGGCGTGTACCGGCGCCGATATGACCCGCTGGATGTTTCGGTGGGTCTGGTCATGGGACCGCGCGGCGCGACGGTGATTGATACGCGCAATAACCCTGCCGAGGCACAAGAGATCATCAACGACGTGGCGCAACAGTTTGCGGTGCCGATTGTCGCGGTGCTCAACACTCACGCGCATTATGATCACACCTTCGGCAACCAGCTGTTCGCTCACGCGGGAATCCCCATTTACGGTCACCATTTGATCGCACAGCATTTTGAAGAGTTTGAAAGACCGAGACTGCTCCGGGTTCAGCAGAATCCTGCATCCGAACCAGATAATAGCTGGGCCGAGGTGGAACTGACACTGCCAAGTGTGCCCATTGCTGAAACAACCACGGTTGAGCTCGGAGGCCGGGAGCTGAAGCTGATTCCACTGGGCCCAGGGCATACGGAGACCGACCTAGCGATTTTCATTCCTGACGCCGGAATCTGGTTCCTCGGCGACATTATCGAAGAATCAGGCCCGCCGATGTTCGGCTCTGGGTCCTTTCCATTGGGTTGGCCCGAGGTTTTACGTTCCCTACTGAAATTGATTGACCCACAGCACGTGCTAATTCCCGGACATGGACAAGCGGTGGACCGCGCTTTTGTGAGTGCTCAATTGGCCCAGTTCGAAGAGTTGGCCCAAACTTTGCGAACTGCGTATGCCGCTTCAATCGCAGTCGATGAGATCCAATATGCTGCGCAGTTGCTTGCTTTGTGGCCAGTCGAGTTTCTTCGCGAAGCCGCGGTAGATGGATACGCGCAGCTTTCGGAGCACGATGCATCATAATGTTCCGCAAGGTGTTTCTGTAGCGTAATTCGCGACTCATCGAGCGGACGCTTGGCGAAGTCGACCGGAACTCTTAGCCCTGTTGCTCCGGTGTTGGCACCGCGACGGTCTTGGACCGAAAAGCCCTAGGGATTGAGCTGCGCCGCGGCAGCTTTGAGATGATCCGTATTTTCGGTCTGCAACGCGAAGAGGCCATAATCAACGGCGGCGGTACTGAAAAGCTCGACACAGTGCTCGGCTAAGAGCGGGCCGACCACACCACCTTGGGCCACGTATCGATCCACGGTGGCATTAAACGCTGGGGCAGAAACGCTGGCGTGGTGGAAGACAAAATCTCGGGCCGGGTCTCCGATGGCCGCGGTGGTCCAATCTAGGATGCTGTCGATGCGCTCGCCGGTCATCAACTGGTGCGCGGGATAAATTTCTCCATGCGTCAATGTGGTGTGCTCGGGCCAATACCGGTCATCGGCTAACCATTGGTTCCAACGGTCCTGCAGGTCTGCGGACACCTCAAATTCCTTCACAACCCGGGCTATATCCTCGCGTTTGCGCTGGCGCACGGAACTGGGAGTGAAAACCTCAATGCCGCTGTCAATGACCTCCGATGGATCCACCGCATGTAATTGGGCAAGAAAATCTGCCAGGGAATGAGCATACTGTCGGGATTCGAGCGCAAAATGCCACTCCGGTTGACCTTCATCGGTAAGTGTCAGACCCGGTTCTCCTGGCAAAAGGGGGTAGGCGATCAACGTGTCGCTATGGATTTTCCAGTCGGGAATTTCCACGTTCAGATGTGGGGCAAGCCGCCGAAGCAGCCTGCCTTCTATGGCGGCACGTTCGGTCACGTCGGGTCTGCGTGGAATACGCAGCACCCAAGATTCATCGGTATGTGTGGTGCCGATGGCGACTTGGAAATCCAAGCCAAGCTCGTTGATGGTGATGCTGCGTGGATCCAGCTCTAACCCGTGCATTTTGGCTAGTGTGCAGATCTCATTAATCGCTGAATCTTCCATGATTCAAGCTTTGCCGGTTGCACTCAAAAAGTACAGGGTCAAGTCACGCAGGCAGCCAATGCCGATCACGGGGGATATGCCGCCATGCCGTCGGAGACTCTGTCGATGGAAGCCGAGATGTTTCTAGGGTTTCACTCGGCGGCGGGTCTAGGGTGAAGTCATGACACATATTGCTGGACTGCCAGAACTACTAGCCACGCTCAACGCAGGTGAGGTGATTCCCGGCGGGTCCGCGCACCACGCGGCAATGCATGCGACGAGCCAGGAAGCCTTGCGGATCACCGCGCAGCTCAACGGTAGCTACCAGAGTCCCGAACAGGTCCGTGCGTTACTCAGCGAATTGACCGGAACCAAGGTGCCCGATTCAATGCAGCTCTTCCCAGCCTTTAGCGCGGACTTTGGCAAGAACATTAGCTTTGGTGAGAACATCTTCATCAACAGTGGGTGTCGTTTCCAAGATCAGGGCGGGATCAGTATCGGGGCGGGCTCACTAATCGGGCACAACGCGGTGATCACCACCTTGAACCATGACATGGTGCCTAGTCGCCGAGTCGATATGCACCCGGCCAAGGTAGTAATTGGCGAAGGTGTCTGGTTCGGGGCAAACGTGACGGTGTTGCCGGGGATCAGCATCGGGGACGGGGCAGTGGTGGGCGCCGGCGCAGTAGTCACCAAGGACGTGGCCCCGAATGCGGTGGTGGTCGGCGTGCCAGCGAAGCAGGTCGCGAGCGTTCCACTGGACTAACCCGGTCGTTAGCCGGCGGGTTGGCGATGTATTTTTGCCGTGTGAGCCATCAGGCGCAGGTATCCGGCGCCCACAAAAAGGTGCAGTATCGCGCCTAGGCCAAGAATGTAGAGACCCGGGGTGAAGAGCCAGGACAGTTCCGGGATGCGACCAAAAGCCACGGCGGCCAAACCCAACATCATGATTGCGGTGCGAATCTTCCCCAGCTTGCTTGACTCCGGTGGGGCAGAGAGTCGTAAGGCGAAGTAGGTGCACAACAAGATCAGATCGGTGATGAAGATGGCCAAGCCGATCCACAAGGGAACTAAGCCACCAAAGACTAAACACACGGCAATCGCGACGATCCCGAGCCTGTCGGCAATCGGGTCAAGCAGGACACCGACGTGGGAGACCTGATTAAACTTTCGTGCGATGAACCCATCGATCCAGTCGCTGAGCCCGAAGGCGAGCAATAAGAATGCGGTGGCTACCGGCGCGGAATTAGTCAGTAGGTAGTAGCAGATCGGCACGATCAGCAGGAATCTGAGCACCGTGATGGCGTTGGGTACGGTGGCCCAATCGTGCTTGCGTGCGGCCGGGCTAGTCATCACGCTCTCCTTAATCTCCTATGTTGAACGATGTCGCACCTGAGCTGCGATATCAAGAGGTAAAGGCCGATCTGGCAAAAATAACCCGCTGGTAGGCTGAGCGTGTTCCCTAAAAAGTCCGAGGAGGACTCCGTGGTTGATGTTAAAGCTGTAGCTCAGAAACTCGCCGATTTGCACGAATCAGGGGGCACCTTGGTGCTCCCGACCGTCTGGGATACCTGGAGTGCGAAGATTGCCGCCGAGGCAGGATTCGACGCGCTCACCATCGGAAGCCACCCCGTGGCCGACGCTATTGGTAGCAGCGATGGCGAGCAGATGGATTTTAAAGAGTATTTGCGCACCTGCCAACGGATTATTGATTCCGTCACGCTGCCGGTGAGCGTCGACGTGGAGTCCGGTTATGGGTTGGCTCCCGAAGAATTGATCGGGCGTTTGCTCGATGCCGGTGCCGCCGGCGCAAATATCGAAGACGTGGTGCAGTCCGAAGGTAAACGAGTTCGTGATCGCCAAGAGCACGCCGACTACATTGCCGCGGCCAGGTCCGAAGCTGATGCGGCTGGCGTGGCATTTGTGATCAACGGCCGTACCGACGCGGTGAAGCTTGGCACCGACGTATTTGCCGACCCGCTGGGCGAGGCCGTAGCCCGCGTCAAACTTATGGAGCAGGCCGGCGCACGCTCGGTCTACCCGGTGGGGCTCAGCTCCGCCGAGCAGATCCGCGAGCTAGTGGCCGCCGTGCAGGTCCCGGTTAATGTCACCGCGCACCCGGTGAAGGGACATGGCGCCGGAGACCTGGCACAACTGAGTTCATTGGGCGTGCGCCGGGTGAGCTTTGGTCCGCTATGGCAAATGTGGTTGGCCGAAACTTCAGCTACGCAATTGGCGCAGTGGAGTAAATAACTTTTTGCTCGCGCGCCGGGCCGTTTACGCCGTGAGGATGCCGGCGGCGTAGGCGGCCTGAGCGACGTGCGCGATGGCGTCGTCGATAATCGAGATCAGACGGACCCCACGAGTGACCGCCGGATCCCAGCTGCGGTCGATCACCTCGTCCAGCTGCGTGGGAGTTAAAGTGCTCGCATAGTCACCGAGAGCGGTGAGTGTGGCTTCCAAATATTCCAGCAGGAGTCCCTGATCGTCGACCTTTATGCGCGCTGCCTCTGCGGAGCTGTGACCATAACCAACGCTGGCACCAAGTTCTCCGAGATCAAATTTTTCGGCATATTCCTCCCAGAGCTGCGCCTGGCCGGTGAGCGGAGCTAACTGCGCGTCAACCTCCCGTGCGCTGTGCCAGAGCAACCACGCAATGGAATTGGGGTGCCCGGCCGGGTGGGCATTGAGCTGCTGCGCGGTGAGCTGTGGCAGATGTTTGGCCGAGCTGATCGGCAGGCGGGCGAGTGTGCTGAAAATTTCTGGCGTATCCATACTGCTTATTGTGCTCTGAGATTCTCGCGCTGTCAGCTTTTGGTACTACAGCTCGGAGTCCGGCAACAGTTCAAAAACGGCGGCTTCGGTAGGAACTCCGTTGATTTGCAGGGCTATTGAATGTGAACCGGGGTAATAACGGCGTGTGGTGATCGGCCGGAAAGAATGAGTTCGCGCAATGTCTAGCTGTTCACCCGGTGCGAGCGTGCGGGTGGTGAGTTTAAAAACCTTGGGTGTCGCCAAACCGTTGGCCTTTTGATGGTTGACGATGTAGTCGATGGCTAGCCGCGCCGGCTCTGTCCCGGTATTTTTTATCTTGGCAACGAAGTCGATGGAGGAGCTCCACGCTATTTGCTCATTTGTTACGGATGGACCGTTGATATCTAGTGTGGCGGGAACAAAACCTAGTACCGCCAGCGCCTCGGGGTTTCCGCGCTTAAGCAGCGTACGCAACCCGTGCTTGACTACCCAGAGCGTGGTATCGGTCGGATTTTCTAACCAGCGCTGCGCGGTTTGGACGACTAGCGAGGCTGATTCACGGCTTAGATCGTTCAAATGGTTAGCCACCGAGCGGCGTACATATTCACTCTCGTCCCGGTATAGCGCATTAAGAATGGGAATTGTTTTTGCCGGTGCAAGGCTCAGCTGCGGCACCCAGACAGCCCACGGTAGATATGGTCGGGTTCCTTCACTGGCTAGGCGGCGTACATGCTCATCGGGGGACTGCGTCCACCGGTGGGCGAAGGATAACGCGCGCTCCAGGTCGTGGTTTAGCAACTGTCGAATCGCGAATTCAGCGGTGAGTTTTGGGGTGAGCAATGCAAGCAAGGTCAGTGCATCGTCCAAGGATTCCGCGGTATTTTCTTGTACCGCTTTGCTTGCCAGCGCGCTAGTCACCGGCCAAATCATCCAGCCGGTAAAGGATTCGCTGTGCTCACTGGCGCGGCGAATGGCCGCCGCGAGTCGCGCGTAGTCATCAGGAAAATCAGCTAGGAGTGCGTCTCGCAAGGCATCGGAGCGTTCACGCAGGCTCAGCGGCACTAGTGTTTCACGGACTGCCGGGAGGTGCTCTAGGCAACGGTCCGAAACGACTGCTTGCATCTGGAGAGCGAGTTGTTCGGCAACATCGGGGCCAATAAGTTGATCAGCGAAAGGCATAACGCCATTCTTGTCCTAAGCCGCTGAAAATCCCAATGCTTAAAATCGTCGAGGGCCACCAAAAATGGTGGCCCTCGACGGAAGCCTAAAGGTGTCTACCCGCTACTAAGCGCGAGGCAGAATCTGGAAGCTGACAGCTCCCTCTTCGTTGACAGCTGCGTCTAGCACCTTGTCATCGAGCTCATCGGTGACCAGCTCATCTAGGTATACCGGGCTACCTTCACCACGGACTACCAGATCGGCTGCTTCTGGTTCTGCAACAATCTGCACCGCAAATGCTGCCTCATCCGGTGCGCCTGAACCCTCGGCCTGATGGATGCGTAGTCCAGCAGTTTCTGCCTCGGACTGGTTGGTGACAATCGCGGTAACGATCGTATCTGCCTGATCGGTCAGTGTGAGCACGGTGGCTCTCCTTCCGGTTGCGAACATGCCAAGGTCAGGGCATGTGCTTGCCACGATTCCAAAAAAAATAAGAGATCGCAACCTCGCTTAACATGTACGAAATACGCTTCCGATTAGTTTTCCCTCTCAGGTACGCTCCTCCTTCAATAGCTAGCGCCAAGTCTTTCGGGCTAGAAAAATCATGGAGAAGTCGCAGAATTTCGGGCAGAGGGGGAGGCGCTCTTAGGCTGTTCGCCTGGTGATGCCTCGAGCGACGAAGAAGAGAATGCACAGTTGGACAACGAATATCAGGGCGCCGGAAAGCACCTCGTCCCAGCCCATGGCCAAACCAGATTGCAGGGTGCCGATGCCGCTGGCGACCGGGTAGAACAGCGGCCAAAGGATAGCCAGATTTCTGACGAAGGCAAAAATGATTGAAAAAGCCAGTGCGAACATGCCAAAGCTCAAAGCCACCGGAAGCGGGACAGAACCCACATGTTGTAGTGCAAAACCAATGCTGGTGAGGAAAATTGCAGGGAGCCAGCCAAATGCTCGTTCCCACCGAAGATAGAGCCAACCAAAAACGAAGAGCGGCTCCCAGAAAACCAAGAAATTTGCTAACAAGTGGGGCAGTAACTGGACCTGAAGCTCAGCGGCGGTCACGATGAGCTGGTATGCGGAGCCGGCACCTAGCAGCGCCGCGATGATCAGCGAAGTCACTAGAAACCTGCGAGTGAACCCAAGTCCTTCCCAGCCTTCGCCCCGAAGGCGCAACACGGTTAGTGCAGGAATCAGGGTGCCAAAGAGGAGGATCCCCAGCACCAAAAACCAGTTGCCCAATGCGCTACCGGCAAAATAACATCCCCAAAACGCTACGAGAGTGCCCAAAGCGATCAGAGTGTCTTTCCCCGGATCCCAGGCGATGATTTTTCGCCGTGGGCGGTGGGTTGCGCGATTGTGTTGTGCCCCGGGTGCTGGGGATGAAGAACTGGACATGCTCATTTCCTCGCAAAAAGGGTGAGCTGGCGTTTCGGATACCAAGCCCAGCTCGGTGCAATCCACCCTAAAACGCTTTGTACCCCTTGGCTAGGGCACCCGTGTAGTTTCTAGTGCTCACCCTTGATGACAAAATAAGATCCGCGGATCGTGCCGGCCAACTTGGACTTCTGCCGCGCAAATTTGAACTTATCTGCAAGTTCTTGCGGAATCTCCATGCCATCGGAGAGTTTAAAACCAACTGCACGCTTCTCGCCCTCGGCCAGACCGTAGAGAACGTTGATTGACAAGCCCGATTCGTAGAACAGGTAAGCGCGTTTGGCTCCATCGGCTTCAAACATTGAGGCCTGCAATACCGGCGAACCGATCTGCAGGTTTCGTTCCTTGAGCAAAATGTCGTGTACCCAAGCGATGATCTGTGCTGATTCGCTGGCATCGCTGAGCACAAAGTCGTGATCGAACTTATTCTTCAAATACCGTGCTTCGTTGGCGCGTAGTCCGGCGAGCGCTTCGGCGACCGGAGAGGATTCCAAGCCCACGGTGGAGACATCTTTAAAATCTACGAGGTAAGACATGGAGTTCTCCTAAAGCTACTTGCGGCCGGTGCATCGTTGCTGACCTGTGGATATGGTACCGAATTTTAGAGCTGAACCGTGGGGTGCGGATAAACTGTCTGCGCGACAGGTTCATATCTAAGCGGGAAAGAGTTTTTGGTGAAGATTACTGTGGTGGGTGGTTCCAAGGGGACCGGGGCAGAATTTGCGAAGCTGGCGCAACAGGCCGGGCATGAGGTGACGGTGCTTTCACGCAGTGGCCAGGCTCCGCATGCGGTGCGTGCGCTCACCGGTGATGCAACGGATCCGCAGGTAGTGCGTGATGCCGTGACGGGGGCTGACGCGGTGGTTCTTACTGTGGGCGCCGCGAAGAAGGTGCCACACCAGCGGGCATTGGTGACTCAAACGGTCATTGGGGCGATGCAAGCCACGGGGGTACAGAGATTGCTCGTGCAGTCCTCCTTGGGCGCCGGAGATTCTGGCTCTCAACTGCCCGGTTTTTTGCGCTTTGCGATGTTGTTGATGCTTGCTAAACCACTGGCTGATCATAATGCGCAAGAAGCGTATGTCACCTCCTCCGAGTTGGACTGGACGATTGTTCGCCCGTCGGGGCTGACTAATAAGGAAGCTACCGGCCATTGGAAGGCGCTGACGGTGTCGGAGGCTGGAACGTTGGGTGGCACCATCACACGCTCGGATCTGGCCGCGTATCTACTTCATGCGTTGAACGATGATTCGAGTATTGGCCAGGCTGTTGGGCTGAGCAATCGCTAGCCTCGTGCCGAGTACTCATCGCGATTCGCACTAATTCGCGCCTCGACCTGCCGGTAGGCTGAGCACATGTATTTGGAAAACATTGTTTTCGACTCGGTTGACCCACAGACTCATGGCCGGTTTTGGCAACAACTCTTGGGCTGCACTTTATTGGGAGAAGATCCCCAAGGGTTTGAAACACGCCTGGACATCCCCGAGGGTCCCATCCTTGACCTATGCTTTCAGCGTGTACCCGAGGCACCCAATGACTCGGAGCGGTTACACCTCAGCGTGTCGGGGGAGGCCGCACAATCTCAGAGAACTGCACAAGCATCAACGCACGGTGCACTGCACCAGGACAGTGAAGAACATAATGTTCTGCGCAGCGTCTTGGCAGATACTGAAGGCAATGCGTATTACGTGCTGGACGACGAGCATAACTATCTAGCTACTGGACCCATCGTCGCGTTGACCTTGGAATCGGCCGAGGTTGCTCGCGATACCCGGTTCTGGGAGTGGCTGAGCGGATGGGAACAGGATATTACCGGTAAGCCCGGTTCCTTACGCCACCGCAGCGGGCATGGGCCGACACTTCAAATATGCCCGGAACGAGAGGCTAAGGGACCGTTCAAAAATCGGATGCACTTGGATCTGCGTTTGGAATCTGGCGACGATGCGCAGAAGATAGCCAAAGAAATTATGCGTCATGGCGGACGCGAGCTGCACCCAAACTGGGGAGAGCTAGCATGGCGGGTCTATCAAGACCCCTCTGGAAACGAATTTTGTGTACTCCCAGTAGCTGGTGGCGGTAGCGATGACTAATGAACCTGTAATGGACGCAAACTTCAATGATGAGCTACTTGCTCGACTCTATGACCCGCTTGATCCAGACCGCAGTGATCTGGAGATCTATACCCAACTGATCACAGCACTGGACGCTCACAAAATTTTGGATCTTGGATGTGGAACTGGAACCTTCGCTTGCACCATGGCTGGGGCAGGATTTGAGGTGACCGGGGTTGACCCGGCCGGTGCGTCCTTGGCCGTAGCGCGGGGCAAGCCTGAGGCAGCGCTGGTCCACTGGGTGCACGGTACGGTCCACGATCTGCCAACAGGGGATTTTGATGCGGCGGTCATGACCGCAAACGTTGCCATGGTCTTCACCGATGATGCGCAATGGCAAAATACTCTGCAGCACATAGCCCTGGCGCTTAAACCCGGAGGAACCCTGATCTTTGAAGCACGACGACCAGAAGTGCGGGCGTGGGAACAATGGACTGAGCAACTAACTCGCGAAACTACAGTTGTTGCAGGGCAGGGAGCGGTGACCACCTGGGTTCAGGTGCTTGGTTACGCCAACGAACTTCTGCGCTTTCGCGAAACTTTCCGTTTCGAGGATGGGACCGAACTGATCTCCGAGTCCACACTGCGTTATCGAAGTCGTGAGCATATTGAAGCGACGCTGGATGCGGCCGGGTTCGACATATGCGAGGTGCGCGACGCCCCAGACAGGCCCGGACGGCAATTTATCTTCGTTGCCCAACGTCGCATGAACGGATAGTCTCGAACCCATCGGTGGCCGTAGTGGATACCCGCCGACGGGATAGGACTTATGAAAACCACTCTGGCAGGTGAACCCCGCGTCGTTTATAGCGCGCTGGTGTTGTGTGCCGTCAGCATCATTCATTTGACCGCGCAATTGATTGCCCCAGAAGGGGCGCTAGCGAATCTCACACAGATCTTCTTGATGCCGGCGCTCGCGGTGGTATTGCTATTGGCTACCCACCGGCCGCGCAGCAAATTGGTGCGGTGGGTGTTATTAGCACTGGGATGTTCTTGGCTGGGTGATATGTTACCCAGATTCATGACGGGGGACCAAGCGTTTTTGACGATGGTTGGCGGCTTCCTTCTCGCACAGCTGTGCTACCTGCAGGCGTTACGCCCATTCTGGCGTCGCTCGGTACTCGGCCGCCCTTGGTGGATCTTCCCCTACGCACTCGGATTCGGATGGCTGGTGGTCGCCTGTGCTCCACACGCCGGCTCGTTGCTCATACCGGTAATAATTTATGGCCTTGCCTTGACGCTGATGGCGTTGCTTTCAACTGGACTAGGTGCGCTCGCCGGAACCGGTGGGGCGATCTTCTTTATCTCTGATGCGCTAATTGCGTTGCGTTCCTTTGCCGGCTTTGAGGTGCCGGCTCATTCTTTTTGGATCATGCTCAGCTACGTGGTGGGCCAATCCATGATTGTGGCTGCGGTGTTAGGCCACGTACGTTCCACGGCGCAGGAAACTAACAAAGGACGAGTATGAACCACATAGAACCCGAGGCTAATCAGCTCCCCGAAGGTATCGCCGCGATCCACGGAAGTGGCCTACCGGTGGTACTGGTCCACGGTAATGGCGTCGATCACCGAATCCTCTTGGCATTGGATGAACAATTAGCCCGCCCTGGAAATCTGCAACGTATCTATGTTGACCTTCCCGGCTTTGGTGGAACCCCGGCGCTCGCCGGGAAATCAGGATTGCCAGAAATTGCGGACTGGCTGCAGAATTTGCTCGAGGGCCAACTCGGTGCGCAACCTTTTGCCTTGATCGGAAATTCGCTGGGTGGTTTGTTGGCGCAGGAGATGGCGGACCGATTTGAAGACCAAATTCTTGGCCTAGTCCTACTCGCTCCGGTGATTCGGCCAGCGGCCGAAGAACGTAATCTTCCGGCGCGCAGTATCATCCACGAAGACGAGGTATTGCTCGAGGAGCTGGGCGCCATCAACGCCGGCCACTATGCGCAAATGTCGGTCCTCCAAACGCGAGCAAACTGGGAACAATTCGAAAAACATGTGCTGCCCGGAGTGCTCAGCGCAGATCTGCGTGCGATGGCACACCTATCCAAACGCTATTACTTGGAGACACTGCCGGTAGACCGTGACCAGGTATGGAATATGCCGGTACTGATCGCCTGCGGAATGCAAGACCACATCGTGGGATTCAAAGATGCCAAGGAACTACTGAAACGCTACCCAAATGCTTCATTCCTTGAACTAGAGCGCGCAGGACATAATGTGCACATCGACCAGCCGGAGATCTTGGCACAGGCCCTTGAACGTTGGACGCAGCTGTTACAGCCTGAGACCGGGGAAAACCTCTAACTCATGTTTTAGCTGAAGGCACTAAACCCGGTGAGGTCTCGGCCTAAAATAAGGGCTTGGATGGATTCGGTTCCCTCATAGGTATGCAACGCTTCGACATCACCTAGATGACGAATCACATGGTTTTCCAATAAGATTCCGTTGCCGCCAAGCAGATCTCGCGCGATCGACGCGATGCGCCGGGCAGCTCGCGTGTTGTGATATTTCAGGAGCGACGCCTGTGTAGGGAGCAAACTATTAGCCGCCTGCGCGGAGGCTACCGCTCGGCACTGTAACTGCATATTTGTTAGTTCTGCCAGCATTTGTGCCAGCCGTTCTTGGACCATTTGATGTGCACCGAGGGGCTTACCAAATTGGGTACGGTTTTTTGAATAATGCAGGCACGCCTCAAACATGCTCAATGCGTGGCCCAACGCAGACCACCCCACGTTTACCCGAGTCTCTACCAAGGCGCGGGACACATCCTTGAAAGATGCGACCGAAGGCAACAGTGCTTCAGGACCTACTGAGACGTTCCGCAAGGAAATTTCGGCTTGGTCGATGGCACGCAGTACCCCTTTGCCGCCGATGACTTCAGCTGAATATCCTGGCGTTTGCTGGTCAACGATGAAACCTTTGACTTGCGAATTAGCCTCGTCACGCGCCCAGACAATGGTGATCCCTCCGGCAGCGCCGTTGCCGATCCATTTTTTATGTCCGTTCAGAACCCAGCGGTCACCAACGCGACGTGCCGAGGTGGCTAAGCTCACCGAATCGGAGCCATGCCCGGGCTCGGAGAGTGCAAACCCGCCCAGTAAGTAGCCGGTAGCCAGCGGCTGGAGGTAACGGTCCTGTTGCTCGGCACTACCAAAGAGCACCAGACTACGCAGGACCAGCCCACCTTGCACCGCGGCGGCAGCCGCCATCGAACCATCGGCTCTGGAAATTTCCATAGCTACCAACCCAGCAGCCAGGGGAGACATCACCCGGTGCCCGGGGATATTCAGTCCGTCGGTCAGCAGATCCAGTGCACCCATCCGGCGTACCAGCTGGACCGGGTAGTGCGCTTGCTCCCAGTAGTGGTTGATCTGCGGCAATATTTCTGCCCCATAGGTTTTGGCGGTATTCCAAAATTCATGGTCTTGCGCGGTAGCGTCGGCGAAGGCACAGAAATAATCTGTATCGAGACTTTCGCTTAGTTCATACCGTATCGATGCTTCTGAACTCATCCTTGTGCTCCTTGACCGGTACGTTGGGCACGCAGGTCGCGCTTGAGTAATTTGCCCGATTGATTGCGTGGCAGTTGCGCGACGAAGTCCACACGTTTGGGAACTTTGAAGTCTGCGATGCGGCTTCTGACATGGCTGCGCACCGATTCGGCCGTCAATTGCGCGCCTTCTTTGAGAACTACCACGGCGGTGATCGCTTCAATCCACCGCTCATCGGCTACCCCGAGCACAGCCACCTCGGCGACCTGTTCAAGTTCGTAGATACAATCTTCCACCTCACGTGGCGCCACGAGTACTCCGCCGGTATTGATAACGTCTTTGATCCGATCAACCACCTGAATGTAGCCGCGACTGTCCACGGTCACCTGATCTCCGGAGCGGAACCAACCGTCCACGAACGCTTCTTCGGTAGCTTCTGGTTTGTTCCAATACCCGAGCATTACTTGTGGGGAACGATACTGAATCTCGCCTGGCTCTCCGGCTTGTGCGATGTCGCCGGTGGAATTGATGACCCGAGCTTCGACGTAGAACACCGGGCGGCCACAGGAGGCAGGACGTGCCTCATGTTCTTCGGGGCGCAGTACCGAACATAGCGGGCCGAGCTCGGATTGACCGAAACAATTGTAGAAGGCGATCTTCGGATACCGTGCACGTAGCCGCTGTAAGACGGTGACCGGCATGATCGAGGCACCATATTGCGCCTTCGCCAACGAGGAAAGATCGCGGGTCGCTAGATCCGGGTGGTTGCTCAGCGGTACCCACACCGTAGGCGCCAAAAATAGCGAACCGATTCGTTCTGACTCAACCAGCTCAAGCATTTGCGCCATGTCTGGTTTTGCCAGAAGCCTGATGCTGGCACCTAGGGAAAGATAGGGCAGCAAAAAAACGTGCATGGCTGCCGAGTGATACAACGGCATCGCAATGAGCGGTCGATCCTCGTCGGTGAGATCTAGGGCGATAATCGCCGAAACGTATTGTGCCATCAACGATGCGTGGGTCATCATCGCGCCCTTAGGCGCGGAGGTAGTGCCGGAGGTATAGAGCAGCTGGGCCAGAGCTGAACTAGCGACGTGAGCATTTTGCATCATCGCTACCGGGGCGTTTGGATCCATAGCGGTATCCAGAATGGAGTCGTGCCGCTCCTCGGTGGGAAGCAACGCCCAAACTTGCTCCACGGTTGGTGTCTGGCCCTGTTCCATGACCTGATGCACCAGCGAGGCGCGCTGTTCGTCGGTGATTACCAGCACCGCGCCGGAGTCTTCGAGCAGGTAGCTCAATTCCTTGTCCTTCAATGCGAAATTCACCGGCACGTGAACTAATCCGGTCAGGGCACAAGCCAAGAAGAGGATCGCATAGGCATCGGAATTTGCTGCGTAAGCTGCTACCCGTGAGCCCGCAGGGAAGTTGGCATCCACCAGCCTGCGCGCGACTCGCTGTACCGCAAGTTCTAACTCATGGTAGGTCCACCGCCGGTCTTCGAAGAGCAAGGCTGTAGCCTCGGGGTTTCGCGCGGTACTCCGGCGTAATAGGGCTCCGATGGTGTTGCTGGTTTCTGCGGCTACGGGAGGTACATAGTTCATCATCGGTGCTCCTGATAGAAGGGTCGCGTTAGTGGTTTCAGAGTCTTTCGAGAATGGTGACATTTGCTTGTCCGCCACCCTCACACATGGTTTGCAGTCCCCACTGGGTGTCACTGCGTTCAAGCTCATGCAGCAACGAGGTCAACAAGCGGGCTCCGGTAGCGCCGATCGGATGACCCAGGGCGATAGCTCCACCATTGACGTTGACCTTGTCCATATCTGCTTGGGTCTCGTGTTGCCATGCGAGGACAACCCCGGCAAAAGCTTCATTTATTTCGATGCGGTCCATATCTTGCAATCTCATCCCGGTGCGCGCCAATGCATGCTCGGTGGCTCGAATGGGGGCCGAAAGCATCATGACTGGGTCATCGGCGCGTGCTGATACGTGGTGGATCCTAGCTCGGGGTTTGAGCCCGTAGCGTTTGACCGCAGCTTCGGAGGCAATGAGTAGCATGGCAGCGCCGTCAGACATTTGCGAAGCGGTGGCCGCGGTGTGCTGTCCGCCAGCAACGATTGGGGCAAGCGAAGCCATTTTTGCCCGGTCCACCTCTCGGGGCCCCTCATCGATTTCTAAGCCAGCTATCGGCAGGATTTCTCGGTCAAAATAGCCTTCACGCTGGGCATCAAGGGCTCGCCGATGAGAGATTTCGGCGAAGTCTTCGAGGCTTTTTCGGGAAAGTCCCCACCGGTCAACCATCATCTCCACCCCGCGAAATTGCGAAATCTCTTGGCTTCCATAACGCTGTGACCACAGTGCTGATCCGCTGAACGGATCAGGGAATCCGAATTCTTTCGCGGCCACGTTGGAGTAAGACAACGGAATGCTTGACATCGATTGCACGCCGCCGGCGATAACGAGGTCGCTACTGCCACTCATGACCCCTTGAGCGGCGTAAGACACTGCTTGCTGACCGGATCCGCATTGACGTTCTACGGTGGTACCAGGCACCTGCTCGGACAACCCCGCGGCTAACCACACGCTGCGGGCGATGTCCATTGCTTGCGGACCGACTTGATCGATGCACCCCAAGATGATCTCGTCGTATTGCTCCGAGTCGATATTGTTTCGGCGTACCAACTCGGCTAGTGGGGTAGCGGCAAGATCCAAAGGATGAACCTGCGAAAGCGCCTTGCCGCGGCGTCCTACCGGGGTACGCAGTGCGTCGATGATGTAAGCCTCGGACATAGATGATCCTCCAAAATAGTGCACCGTCGCACGGCATTATTCGTGTTTCCAGTCGTGAAAACGAAAATTCACACAACCACTGGGTATGAAATAAGAATGCCCAAGACTGCCAGTGTTGTCTAGCTCACAGGGCGCGTGGGGTGGCAGTCAGTCAGCGGAGCAACGCAGGGATGGCTTAGTCCAGCGACTAGGCCAGTGCGGCGAATACTGCGGTGGGGCTACCTTTTAGTGTCAAACCTATTTTTATAGTTGATGTGAGAGCCGACAAAGCACTAGGTTACGATTCAGTAGGAAGTGCCTTGGAACTGTTGGAGGAGGATTATTCAGTGAGTTCTAAGCCTGGCGAGAATTCGCCGAGTTCGGCGGATGAAGCTTTGATGATCCGTCCCTGGTTCGGGGTTGAAGAAGTTCCGGAGCTCTTAGACGTTTGGCGTTCCTCGATTGAGGGGCGGCGAGATTTTCTCTCGGTTAGCGATCTGAATTCGGTGGCCCCCACACTCGAAACCGTTTATGCACAACGATCACTGGTTTATGTTGCACAGCTCGGGACGCGGATCGTGGGGTTTATGTCCATGGGAGACGATCGGGTCGAATTACTGTGGGTTCACCACGAACACCGCCACGCTGGCGTAGGAAGAGCATTAGCGGCATTCGCTCATTCGAAGCAAACGAATGTGCAGATGGTAGTCAGTGCGCAGAATGCCGCAGGAATCGATTTCTTCCGTAGCTGTGGATTTGAGCTATCCGCGGAGCAGAACCTGAGCACCGAACCCGCGGCGAATATTCTACTGCGTCATGCCGGTGTCGGCGCTAAGGTCGTGCGACGATAACACTATGAGTGAAAATAGTCGCGAAGTTCGTGAAGTCAGTGTAGTGCGAACCGCATCACGTACGTATAAGGCCACGAGTGCCATAACCGGTTCGAGTATTGAATTCGGACAGGCTGAGGGTCTACTGACCCCGGTTGAACTTCTCTTGGCGGCCATCGCCGGTTGTTCGAGTATCGATGTTGACGTTGCCACGACTCGGAGAAGCGAACCAGAGAAATTTGAAGTGACAGCATCGGGTGACAAGCTCACTGAGGATGGTGCCAGCCGGATGGAGGACATCCGTCTCGGTTTTGATCTTAAATTCCCGGACACCGAAGAGGGACGTAAGGCAGCAGGTATGGTCGAACGCATCGTGAAGCTCTCACACGATAAATATTGCACAGTTTCGCGCACGGTTGAACTGGGCGCCAAGGTAACCAGTGAGATAGTCAAAAGCTAGTTTTACCTGCACTAAATGAATTTTTAGACCCGCCATAGCTCAGCATTGCTCATGGCGGGTTTTTACTTTTATCTATACAGGGAACTCACATATTGGTCACTTGATCTAAGGATCTGAAAATAATTTTAAGTATCACTGGATTCGTAGGTTCCAAGCGCGGAATGCTATCGAAAGCGTAGAGTTTTACTGATTTTGATCCTGAATCCGAAGGTGGATTACCTGAATTTCTTCGCGTTACCCGCCCCTTGTAGCTAATTTGCCCTAGTCAGCAAAAAATCCTCGTCGTAGGGTCTAAATCATCCCCACGTTGAAGGAGCAGTAATGCAATCTCAGAACGTATTAGGAAACATTGACTGGGCGTCGATGCTACAAAAAGTAGGCATCGCGCTAGTTATCCTCATTGTCACTTGGCTGATAGCAAAAGTTGTTAAATGGGCTGTCTCCAAGCTCGTCACCAAGATCAAGTTCCTCCAAAAACCAGGTACCGACGGAAAGCAGATCGGCGATTCCCTTGGTAAAGTCGCCGGGCTGATTGTCTGGCTCTTCGGGCTGGTTGCCATACTCCAGGTCTTCGCGCTAACCGAGGTGCTCTCTCCGGTGCAAGATTTGCTCGGCGGTGTGATGGGCTTCTTGCCTAATCTCATCGGTGCAGCATTCATCTTCATCATCGGCTACGTGATTGCTAACGTCATCAAGCAGCTGATCCAGACCGGTCTGGGCACTGTTGATTTCAGCGCTTTGGTCCGAAAGGTTACCCCCGGAGACGCCGAAGAGGTTGATCCGGAAACTTCAATTCGTACCCAGCAGACCATCGTGGATGTCATCGCCAACATCGTGTTTGCGCTAATCCTGTTGGTCGTCTCGATTTCTGCACTTCAGGTTCTTGGTATCGCCGCTATTTCGGTACCTGCACAGGAAATGCTGCAGATCGTCCTGACCGCCATTCCACAGGTCATCATGGCGCTGATACTTCTGGCAGTAGGCTTCCTGATTGCGAAATTCGTTGGCAAACTGCTTGAATCCACCCTTCGTGGAGTCGGTACTGACCGCGTTGTGGCCGGTTGGGGAGTAGTTCCTGAAGGCCAGAGCGCCTCGGGCATCCTCGCTACCATCGTGAAGATCGCAATTATCTTGTTCTTCGCCGTCATGGCAGCAAGCATGCTGAACTTCCCGGCAATCACTAATATCCTCAACGAGGTGCTGGAGCTGGGCGGCAAGGTCGTCTTCGGCGCAGTGATCATCGCGATTGGCTTCGTCTTGGCAAACGTCATCCATCGACTGATGGGCGATACTACGGCCTCGAAGATTGTCCGCTACACCGCGATCGCACTGTTCGTGGCGATGGGCTTGAAGTACATGGGCCTGGCCGACTCGATCATCAACATGGCCTTCGGTGCCATCGTGATTGGCGCAGCACTCGCGGCAGCCCTCGCCTTCGGGCTGGGTGGACGCGATGCGGCAGCACGTACCTTGGAGAAGATCGATCTGAACAAGATGGACGAACCGGCTAGCACCGGAACCGTGCCAACTCGTCCAGCACCGACGACTCCAACCCGTCCGTCACCAACCACACCTCCGACAACACCAAACGAGTTCTAATATCTAGAGCTTGACGCAGTAAAAAGGTGGGACCGATTGCCCGGTCCCACCTTTTACTGTCCAAAAATGAGTCGTCAGATTCAGCATTTGCGAGCCTGTATTGAACTATCGATCCTGCTGAACTCCGCGTAAGGTCAGCGCGGTGATGGGCGGGACCTGATCGGTGATCAACCGAGCATAATTTAGAACATCGATCCGCTCACCGTTGATTAAAAATTTGTCCCGTTCGCGGCCTTCGAGCACAAAACCACAACGCTCAGCGACCTTTTTAGATGCAGGATTATTCACCCGCAAACCCAGCTCCAACCGGTGCATCTGATGGACGGCAAAAAGCTCGTCAGCCAAAGCAGCCAGTGCGCGGCTAGCTAATCCGCCACCGCGATGTGCCGCATTCATCCAGTACCAGACCCACGCATTGCGATTTCCGGAGTCAATACTCGCCGCGACTAAACCGACTAAGTCGGTACCTTGAACTATTGCTAGTGGTACTTGCTGTTCAGGATTTTTTAGTAGCTGCTGAATATAGTTCTTGGCCTCAACAAGATTTTGAACCTCACCTTGCCGCGCCATGTCGGGGTGGGAAGAGAAAGCCTCAAGAACTTGGGGTGCATCACTCGGAAGCAACGGACGAACAAAAGCTTGAGTCCCTGACTCATCACGAGGTGCGGTCGCGACATCAACGGGGATCTTGGGCAGCTTGGTTCCCTGGTGGAAGAGCAACTGCCAACCATGAGCGGAATGGACCCACAATGAGGTGCGCTGGCTCGGATTATCCGCGCCAGTTTTCCAGCGGAGTAACACCAGAGTCTCACTGAGCTGCTGGATGCGCGGCTCGAGCAATCGGAGGGTAGGTGATTCCTCGACTGGTTCATCCATGAGCTGCTCGATGATTTGGGCGCGATCGTAGCTTCTGCCGGAGGCACCAACTTCTTCAAAATCTTCATGAAGTAGCCGTTTGAGCTCTTGCTGATCGTGGCGAATGCGCCGCGTAAGTAACAGCTTTTCGCCGTCAATGATCTTTGCGGCTACCAAGTGATCAGGAGACAAATCTCCCGGGACAAAAAATTCGGGCATGGCAACGAGTAAAACACAAGACAGCTACGTCCGTGAAGTCATGAAGTTAGCAAAGGTGACCCCCGACATGCTTATAATCCAAGTACTCCGCGGGAGCCCTAGAGGGCTGAGAGGGCTTTGTGCCGACCGCTACACCTGATGCGGGTCATGCCGCCGTAGGAAGGAACTGCCTTCGTGCACACTGTCATTGTGGGCGCCGGAATTATCGGTCTCGCCACAGCTTTCGAACTTCACGCCCGCGGCGTTGAAGTCACAATCATTGATCCGGCACCCGGCTTAGGCGCAAGTCATGCGGCCGCCGGGATGCTCGCGCCAACTGCCGAAACCACCTGGGGCCAAGACCAACTTCACCGGCTGATGTCCTGTTCGGCCAAGGCTTACCCTGAATTTATTGATCGAATTTTTCAGACCACTGGCCAGCGCGCCGCTTACGTTGAAAATTCGACTCTGGTGATCGCCGCCGAATTAGCGGATATGGATGCGCTGCTGGAATTAAAGCGGCTCCAAGACTCTTTAGGGTTCAGCGCTGAAAGACTTATGCCGAGCGCCGCACGCAAACTTGAACCAGCACTGGCGACTAACATTGCTGGCGCCATTTACTGCGCCGAAGATCAACAATTGGATCCACGGTCTTTGCTGAACATTCTGATCAGCTACTTTGAATCCTCCATCGTGCACGAGACCGTGGTGGGGCTCTTGAGCCACGGGCCAAAAACTAGCGGGGTGATCACTGCCAGCGGGCTGCGAATCTCTGCAGACCAAGTGCTTCTGGCCTCCGGATTGGGAGAAATTCCGGGAGTATCAAACCTCGCGCTACGTCCGGTATATGGCGATATCTTACGGTTACAAGGCTCCACACGTTTCCCCTTGATCAAGCGAACTGTTCGCGGAATCGTGCACCGTGAACCGGTCTATCTGGTCCCACGCGCCGACGGAAGTTTAGTCCTGGGTGCGTCAAGCCGGGAAGACGGACAAGAACAAGTCAATGTGGGACAACTACATGCGTTGTTGGACAATGCGCGCAGACTTGTGCCGGGCATCGTGGATACCACGCTGAATGAAGCTATCGTCCGCGCGCGCCCCACCACGCCGGACGATAGGCCGCTGATTGGCCGGCTGGATGCCGGGCTTGTCTTGTCCACCGGCTACTCGCGACACGGGGTGTTGTTAGCCCCGCTTGGAGCACAACTCGGCGCCGGGATACTGCTCAATGACCCACAAGACGCGCATCTACTCGCCGCAGTTTCGCCGGAAAGATTTGGCGACGACCACCTGCAAACCGGCACTTTCTAGGAGATCAAAACATGCAAGAAATAGAACTTTTTCTCAATTCCACACCCACCACCATGGCCGCCAACAGCACGGTGCGTGAACTGGTCGCCACTCATACCGGAAAACAAATCACCGAAGAAGGCAGAGCCAGCGATGGATCACGTCTGGGCATTGCGGTTGCGGTGGACTCTGCGGTAGTCCCACGCAGTGGGTGGAATGATTTTTCCTTGCAACCAGGGCACCGAGTAGAACTAGTCACCGCAGCGCAGGGAGGCTGAAGATGGAAAAACTTACGATGGACAATGACGGATTTGACGTTGCCGGGGTACGGTTTGCCTCTCGCCTGATCCTTGGCACCGGGGGAGCGACCTCGCTGGATA
Source organism: Arthrobacter sp. MYb213 (assembly GCF_002979915.1). GTDB lineage: Bacteria > Actinomycetota > Actinomycetes > Actinomycetales > Micrococcaceae > Glutamicibacter. Next base: position 115,398 of record NZ_PCQA01000002.1, on the reverse strand, counting down.
TTTTAGAACACGCGCTCCGTGTCTCAGGTACGGAGCTGACCACGGTATCGATCAGGCACTTCGCCGCTGCTGGCTCCGGGTCCGTGTATGAACTTTTAGCACGTAATTCCGTGCGCCCACTGCCGAACACCGCCGGTTGTTTCACCGCGCGGGACGCGATACTGACCGCTCAGCTAGCGCGTGAAGCTCTAGAGACAAACTGGATCAAACTTGAAGTCATCGCCGACGAGCACACCCTCCTCCCGGACCCGATTGAACTATTTACCGCTGCAGAGGAACTAGTTAACGACGGATTCCAGGTTTTTGCCTACACCAATGACGATCCGGTCATGGCGATGAAATTAGAGCAGCTGGGTGTGGCCGCGGTGATGCCAGCTGGCGCCCCGATCGGTTCGGGCCTAGGGATCCTCAACCCACATAATATTTCCACTATTACCGCGCGAGCCTCGGTGCCGGTCATCTTAGATGCCGGGGTAGGTACCGCCTCGGATGCGGCCAAAGCCATGGAGCTGGGTTGTGACGCCGTACTGTTAGCCAGCGCGGTCACCCGAGCCAATAACGCGCCATTGATGGCCGCCGCCATGCGTGATGCCGTCCGTGCCGGTCGCGCGGCAAGGTTGGCCGGACGCATCGTGCAACGCGACCTTGCTCTGGCTTCCTCCCCAGATTCCGGGATGATGCAGGCGCTCGTCGGTGACTTCTCGTGAGCGCCGAACCGCGCCCAGCCCGAGAGCTAACCGCGGCGCAACTAGCTAGATATTCTCGACATCTGACTCTGCCGGGAGTGGGAATCCCCGGACAAAACCGTATCGCTAACGCCAAGGTCTTAATTATTGGCGCCGGGGGATTGGGTAGTCCTATTGCCAGTTATCTGATCGCAGCCGGGGTTAAACAGCTCAGCGTCATCGATCCGGATAGTGTGGAACTTTCAAATTTGCAACGCCAAATCTTGCACCGTGAACAGGACCAAGGTGCACTGAAAGTTGCGTCGGTGCAACGCCTCGCCCAGGAGCTCAACAGTGAGGTTACGGTGCACTGTCATGCCACATATTTGGCACCAGAAAACGCGGTGGAACTTTTTGCCGCACACGATGTGGTGATCGATGGCAGCGATAATTTTGTGACGCGCTACCTTTCCAGCGATGCCGCGGAAATTACCGGTACACCGTTGGTTTGGGGAACGATTTTCCAATTTTCGGGTCAGGTCTCGGTATTTGATCCACAATCCGGTCCGATGCTGCGCGATATCTTCCCGGAGATGCCAGAGGCTGATTCGGTACCGTCCTGTGCCGAAGGTGGGGTATTAGGTGCGCTGTGCGGAGTGGTCGGATCGTTGATGGCCACCGAAGCGCTAAAAACAATCACCAAAGTGGGAGAACCGTTAACCGGGAAACTGTGGCTCTACGACGCGCTCACCGCAGGCGTGCAGATTTTGAATTTTGGTCGCGACCCGCAACGTGAGCCGGTCCGAGAACTTGGTGATGATGAACCCCAGTCTTGCTCGGTGAATTTGTCGAGCGAGGAAATCGACGTGAGCGAAGTAGAAAAGTTGCGAGCCGAAGGCCAGCTAGTCTTGCTCGACGTGCGAGAACCCTGGGAACGTGCCCTGGCAACTATTGAGGGCAGCATTCATCTACCCCTGGATCAATTGTCCGGTGACTCTTGGAAGCAATTTCATTGGGAGCAAGGAACCCGGGTGGTGACGGTTTGTAAAACTGGGCCACGCTCGGTTCGCGCCGCGCTCACGCTCAACGCGGCGAGACCAGCAATGCTTGCCCCGGTGCTCAGCCTGCAAGGTGGAACGCTGCGCTGGTTAGCGCAGATTCGTGGTCAGGTCGTGAACTACTAGGTCGTGCTGACATACTGAAGCTATGGAGTCAACCAAAAAGTTACTGATCAGAGAGCTATCACAAGGCGATGAACAGCAAGCAATTGCCGCTCATCACGCGTTGCTCGACGATGATTTTGATTTTCTCCCCACTTGGTCAGCCCGGCAAAACTGGAGCGGCTACGTACAGCGCATGAGCGAAGGACGTAGTGGCGAATTCATCCCCGAGGGGTGGGTGCGCAGCGGTTTATTCGTCGGGGTGTACGAAGGAAAGCTCGTAGGACGTATCTCGGTGCGTTACGAGCTCAACGATTTTCTGAGCGAGGTCAGCGGACACCTGGGGTATGCGGTGGTCCCGGAATATCGTGGCCAAGGCTTCGCTACACAATTGTGCGAATTTGCGCTAGAAGAGCTCAAATTCCACGGTGTGCGCTCGGCTTTGGTAACCTGTGATGAGCAGAACGTTGCTTCAGAGGCAACGATCATCGCCTGCGGCGGACAAGCCGATGAAAATCGCCCCACGGTGCATGAAACCGGGGGAAACACCAAACTGCGTTATTGGATTTCAACGGCGCGCTATTAGCCGTTAATGAAGCTATTTCTGTATGTTCCACCACAGATAAACGATGTACTTGTCCGAAGCGCGTAAAATAGTATGTTGGGTCGACTGTGGCCCCGCCTCCGAGACCCTAAATTCTCTACACGAAGTGAGCCTTCCCGTATGTCAGATACAACTCTCATCCGTCGCGACGACCTGCGCAACGTAGCTATCGTTGCGCACGTTGACCACGGCAAGACCACCATGGTCAACGCAATGCTCCAGCAGACTGGTGCATTCGAAAGCCACGGTGAAACCGAAGATCGCGTGATGGACTCCGGCGAGTTGGAACGCGAGAAGGGCATCACCATTCTTGCTAAGAACACCACCGTGTTCTACAGCGGCCCAGCTGCCGAAGGCAAGAACATGACCATGAACATCATCGATACCCCGGGTCACGCTGACTTCGGTGGCGAGGTCGAGCGCGGCCTGTCCATGGTTGATGGTGTGGTTCTGCTTGTCGACGCCTCCGAAGGCCCGCTGCCACAGACCCGTTTCGTGCTGCGTAAGGCACTGAGCGCCGATCTGCCTGTCATCATCGTGGTCAACAAGACCGACCGTCCCGACTCCCGCATCGATGGCGTCATCTCTGACTCCATGGACCTGCTGCTCGGACTGGCCTCGGACTTGGCCGACGAAGCTCCAGATCTGGATCTAGACAAGGTCTTGAACGTCCCGATCGTCTTCGCTTCCGGCAAGGCCGGTTACGCTTCGATGACTCAGCCAGCCGATGGCACCTTGCCAGACAACGAAGATCTTGAGCCACTGTTCGAGACCATCATCAAGCACGTGCCAGCCCCGACTTACACCGAAGGTGAAGTTCTTCAGGCCCACGTGACCAACCTTGACGCCTCGCCATTCCTTGGCCGTCTGGCACTGCTGCGTATCTTCAACGGCACGCTGCGCAAGGGCCAGCAGGTTAACTGGGCCCGCCAGGATGGCACCATGAAGCAGGTCAAGATCACCGAACTGCTAGCCACCAAGGGTCTGACCCGTGTTCCAGCCGAATCGGCCGGACCGGGCGAGATCGTTGCAGTTGCAGGTATCGAAGACATCATGATCGGTGAGACCCTCACCGACCTTGAGAACCCGAAGCCACTGCCACTGATCACCGTTGATCCACCAGCGATCTCGATGACCATTGGTATCAACACCTCGCCGCTGGCCGGCAAGGTCAAGGGCGCCAAGGTCACCGCTCGTCAGGTGAAGGATCGCCTGGACAAGGAACTGATCGGTAACGTTTCGCTGAGCATCTTGCCAACCGAGCGTCCCGACGCTTGGGAAGTACAGGGTCGTGGCGAATTGGCTCTGGCCATCCTCGTGGAGCAGATGCGACGCGAAGGCTTCGAGCTGACCGTTGGCAAGCCACAGGTTGTCACCAAGGTTGTTGACGGCAAGGTTCATGAGCCAATGGAGCACATGACCATCGACGTGCCAGAAGAATACCTGGGCGCAATCACCCAGCTGATGGCTTCACGCAAGGGCCGGATGACCAATATGGCCAACCACGGTACCGGCTGGGTTCGTATGGAATTCATCGTTCCTGCTCGTGGCCTAATCGGTTTCCGTACCCGCTTCATGACCGAAACCCGCGGCGCTGGTATCGCAGCATCGCTGGCCGAAGGTTACGAGCCATGGGCCGGTCCAATCGAATACCGTATCAACGGTTCGATCGTGGCTGACCGCTCCGGCGTTGTCACCCCGTTCGCGATGATCAAGCTTCAGGAACGCATGAACTTCTTCGTGCAGCCTACCTCCGAGGTTTACGAGGGCATGATCGTTGGCGAGAACTCGCGCGCCGATGACATGGACGTGAACATTACCAAGGAAAAGCAGCTCACCAACATGCGTGCAGCTTCCTCGGATAGCTTCGAGAACATGACCCCACCACGTAACCTGACTCTTGAAGAGTCCCTCGAATTCGCTCGCGAAGACGAGTGCGTTGAGGTCACCCCGGATGCCGTGCGTATCCGTAAGGTTCTGTTGAACGCTAGCGATCGTGCCAAGGCAACTCGTGCGCGAGCAAAGAGCTAACCAGCCGCTTACCGTCGGCAGTAACCTCAGCGCGCTAGTGCGCGGTCTGGTTGCTGCCGTGGTTTCCGGTTTACTGGGCACCGCCATCCATGCCTCGCTGAGCTATGCAGGGAATATCCCGCTAGTTTGGGGAGTGCTGGTGGCTTGGCTGTTATTGGGCTTACTGGTGTACTGGTCGGTGGTTGCCTCGGGCAAACTCTGGGCCGGCGCGGTGGGCTTTATCGGCTGCTACCTGGTTGTCGGGTCGATTTCCTATTTTGGAAACGACACGATGATTTTGCCGCTGCAGTACCTGCAATATCTACCCGGTCCGACCATCGCCTCGCTGTTATGGATGTATGGCATGATCGTACCCGCGGTGATCTCGCTATTTATGGCATTGCGCGTACTTCGCAAACGTCAGCGTTAACCAAGAAAAACCCCAGCATTGCTGGGGTTTTTCTTGGTTAAAACGCTTATTTGTTGCCGGTGACATCTAAGTGGTGGGCGAGGAACAACGAGGTTGCTACGCCCCCAGGTTCCGCTTCACGCATTGCGTAGTCTTCGATAATTTCTCGAATACGGCCGAGCATTTCTTTTTGTGTCTCTTCGGTAAGTTTTAGACCCACACGAATGACCTGAATTTCTTGTGGCTCAAGTCCATCGATTTCCTGCAGGAAGGTATCTACCAGCAGGGGAGCGGCGTCCGGAATTCGGGTGCCCCAGGACTGCCGTGTGCTACGGTACGGCACTTCCTTGGCTCCGCGGTTACCTCGGCGGGGCTCTTCCGCAGCAAGGAAACCGCTGCCCACTAGGGTGCGTACGTGGTGCAATGAAGTCGCTGGATTTAGCTCGAGAATGTCGGCTATTTCCTTATTGGTGCGGGACTCATGCAGGCATAAGCGCAGAATTCTAAGCCGCAATGGTGAGCTTAATGCTCGTGCGCGGGCTTGGACTAGATCGTCTGTCGGCATATTGCCAGCATACGCGAAAATTAGCTAGTGATTGGTATTTTCAAATCGCAAGTCGTTTTCTACACCGTTCAGCGAACTACTTCAGCGTTGGCGGTCGTGAGCGTCGTACCGGTGGCGGTGGGACTCGTTTGGCGTGCGTAATAGCCTGACGGGCAACGTCCAGCGCGCCACGCTTGGTATTGATGGACACGGTGTCAGCGGTGACCGCGAGGACCTCTCCGAGGGCATCGCTACTGATCTCGTTTCCGGTCACTGGGGATGTCTGCGCCAGACGATAACGCACCACGATGCGGTCGCCGGGGTTAAGATCTTCAAATTTGAGCATATTTTCCGTCATCTAAGTGCACAAGAATTCATCTTCGTTAACCTTGGGCGAAATGTGAATCGTCGATTACGTCACAGGGTGGGTGTGCGAGATCGCTTGTTTGGGTATCAGGACTAGACTGTAGCTAGAGCTTATTGCGGATTCAACGACCAGAGGTTAAATCCGTGAAACTGAAGTGAAATCTTAGAATTTGCGCTAGGAAAGGTCTCAGTACCCGTGACTTACATCATCGCCCAACCGTGCGTCGACCTTAAAGATAAGGCCTGCGTCGAAGAGTGCCCGGTGGATTGCATTTATGAAGGCGAGCGCTCCTTATATATTCACCCCGACGAGTGCGTCGATTGTGGTGCGTGCGAACCGGTCTGCCCGGTGGAAGCGATCTATTACGAAGACGATGTGCCTGATCAGTGGGCCGACTATTACAAGGCAAACGTCGACTTTTTCGACGAACTTGGTTCCCCGGGCGGCGCCGCTAAAATTGGAAATACAGGAACTGATCACCCGCTGATCAGTGCTCTGCCACCTCAGAATCAAGACTAGGTTTCCGCATATATGCTTGAGCTCCCCGATTACCCCTGGAACCAGTTAGCGCCATACCGTGAACTGGCGGCCAAACACCAAGATGGTGTGGTCGACCTTTCTATCGGTACTCCCGTTGACGACACGCCACAGGTTATTCAAGAGGCTCTCGCGCAGGCTGCAAACTCTCACGGCTACCCGACCACTCATGGGACACCAGACGTACGTCAGGCCATTGTCGATTGGTATGCACGCCGTCGTCAGGTCACGGGGCTGAGCATCGATGATGTCATGCCAACCGTTGGTTCTAAAGAGATGGTCGCCTGGCTTCCGTTACTTCTTGGCATGGGTCCACAGGACATCTTGGTTCGCCCTTCGATCGCTTACCCGACCTATGACATTGGTGCGAAATTGGTCGGTGCGACCGCTATCGCTACCGATGATCTCAATGAGCTCAACGATGAAGAACGTGCGCGGGTCAAACTGGTGTGGGTGAATTCCCCGGGTAACCCCACCGGTAAGGTGCGTGACCTCGAATCGTTACGCCAACTTGTATTCCAAGCGCGTGAACTTGGCGCGGTAGTCGCCTCCGATGAGTGTTACGCAGAACTTGGCTGGGATGAATACGAAGGCGCAGTACCTAGCGTTTTAGATCCCCGTGTTAACGACGGAAATTTGGATAATCTCCTTTCGCTCTACTCCTTGTCTAAGCAGTCAAACCTTGCAGGGTACCGCGCCGCTTTTGTCGCCGGTGCCCCTAATCTGATGCCGACTTTGGTTAACAGTCGCAAGCACGCGGGAATGATTGTTCCGGGCCCAATTCAGCATGCGATGGTTGTTGCCTTGGGCGATGATGAGCATGTCGTAGCACAGCGGGAGATATACCGGGCGCGCCGTGAAATGCTGCGTCCGGCACTCGAAAACTTTGGCTTGACCATCGAAGACTCGGTGGCAGGTTTATACCTATGGTGCACGGAAGGACAGTCCAGTTGGCAGACGCTACAGCGTTTGGCTGAAATTGGAATTGTTGCCGGCCCAGGTGCTTTCTACGGAACTGCCGGAGAACTACACGTACGTGTAGCGCTGACCGGTTCCGATGAACGGATAGCCGCAGCAGTTGAGCGGTTAAACTCTTCCGCCAATCGGTGAAGATGACAGTTGAATTAGCGTGAATGGGTCAATTAGCGGTATGTTCTACCGTGACGACTGACCTTTCGGAACTAAAGCCTTTCCGGTTAGGAGATGCAATGACAGATACTAAATCTGCACAGCTACAATTTGGTGATTCCAGCCTAGAGCTACCGGTTATCCCGGCTGCCGAGGGCAATGATGGTTTTAACGTAGCGCCACTATTGAAGACCACCGGGAACGTAACCTACGACCCGGGCTTCATGAATACCGCGGCCACGAAGTCCGCGATTACCTACATCGACGGCGACGCAGGCATCCTGCGTTACCGCGGTTACCCAATCGAACAGCTTGCCGCGCACTCGAGCTTCACCGAAGTCAGCTACCTGCTGATCAACGGCGAGCTGCCTACCGCCGATCAGCTAGAAACCTTCGACGGATCCCTGCGCCGCCACACGCTGCTGCACGAGGAACTCAAGGGCTTCTTCGGCGGATTCCCACGCGATGCGCACCCGATGCCGGTACTTTCCTCGGCCGTCTCGGCGCTGTCGACCTGGTACCAGGATTCTTTGGATCCAAAGGACGACGCACAGGTTGAGCGTTCAACCTTGCGTCTATTGGCAAAGTTGCCAGTTCTTGCCGCTTACGCGCACAAGAAGTCCATCGGACAGGCACTGCTGTACCCAGATAACTCGATGAACATGGTCGAGAACTTCCTGCGCCTGTGCTTCGGCACCGCAGCGGAGCCATACGTTCCGGATCCAGATGTGGTCAAGGCTCTTGACCTGCTACTGATCTTGCACGCAGACCACGAGCAGAACTGCTCGACCTCCACCGTGCGCCTGGTTGGCTCTTCGGAAGCTAACATGTTCGCTTCCGTTTCGGCTGGTATCCACGCACTGTCCGGTCCTGCCCACGGCGGCGCCAACGAGGCTGTGTTGAAGATGCTGCGCGAGATCCAGTCCTCGGGTATTTCTCCAGAAGACTTCATGGAGAAGGTCAAGAACAAGGAAGACGGCGTACGCCTGATGGGCTTCGGCCACCGCGTGTACAAGAACTACGATCCACGTGCAAAGATCATCAAGCAGACCGCTCACGACTTGCTGGCTAAGCAGGGCAAGAATGAGTTGCTTGATATCGCTATGAAGCTGGAAGAGACTGCGCTTAACGACGAGTACTTCATCTCGCGTAAGCTCTACCCGAACGTCGACTTCTACACCGGCCTGATCTATACCGCGATGGGCTTTCCGGAGAAGATGTTCACCGTCCTCTTCGCTATCGGTCGCCTGCCGGGCTGGATTGCCCAGTGGCGCGAAATGATCAAGGACCCAGAACTTAAGATTGGCCGTCCACGTCAGTTGTACATGGGCGAGACCGAGCGTAACTACCCAGGCGTCTAAGCCTAAAATAGTTCGCATAACTGGTTCAAAAACGGCCGGGCAAGCACTAAGGTGTTTGCCCGGCCGTTTCCTGTTTTAACACCGAGTATCGGCGTATCCTAGGGAACAGAGCACATTGTTGCTTGGATGAGTCAGGTGGTGCGCGTGTATTATCGTCGTGGCAATAATTGGTCTTTGGCCATAAATACCAATCCAAATATGCTGTTGGCTCTCTACCTTCGCGACTTGGGTGGAATAGATCCTTCGGAAGTGGGACCAAACTCCGCTCTGGCCCCAGCAGTAAAAGCCCGTGGTCAACGTCAGGTGGCTCCGGGACAGATTAAACAAGAATGGTCCTCGTGGTGGGATTCGCTGATTACCCGCGAACCAACCACTGACACCGATCCAATGGATTTGCTCGCGGACCTCGGCGCCGGCTGCTATCCGGAACTAGCTAAGCTGGCCCATGCTCACTATGGTCAAGCAACTATGTTCGCCCATCAGCATCGCGAGAAGTTTAGCGAACAGTCAAAGGACTACATTCCTGCGCGCATGGATGAGGTGGAACGAATCCTCATCGACCACGGGGTAGAGCACGCCCAAGATGTGAAAGAAACTCAAATTCATGTCATCGATATTCCATTGACTGAGCCGCGTGCATGGCTTATTGGGGGAGCGACGATCGTTGCCAGTACCTCATTATTACGTGATGGGCGAGCTTTTCACGGATATATTCAGCCGATGGTGACCATCATCTTTCCCTGAAGCCTCTACAACAACGGCGAGGGGCACACCGTGGTGTGCCCCTCGCCGTTGAGTTCCGCTAAAAATTAGTTAGCATGCAATGCACTGTTTAGTTCCACGCGCTGACCGGCGCGAGGCAAAACCTCGACCGCGCCGCTGATCGAGTTACGACGGAAGAGCAGGTTAGGAACTCCGGACAGTTCCAGTGCCTTTACACTCTTGCCATCGAGCTGCACTCGCGTTCCGGCGGTGACATAAAGTCCGGCTTCAACCACACAATCATCACCAATGGAAATGCCTACGCCGGCATTGGCACCGAGCAGAACTCGCTCGCCAATGGTGATACGTTCTTTGCCGCCGCCGGAGAGCGTGCCCATGATGGAAGCGCCGCCACCAACATCGGAACCGTTACCGACAACTACCGAGGCCGAAATACGTCCTTCGACCATTGAGGTGCCTAAGGTGCCAGCGTTAAAGTTCACAAAACCTTCGTGCATCACGGTGGTGCCTTCGGCCAGATGCGCTCCGAGTCGCACACGATCCGCGTCGGCGATGCGTACACCCGACGGTAGGACGTAATCGACCATGCGCGGGAACTTATCCACGCCGTACACGTCCACGTTTCCACGCGTGCGCATTTTTAGACGTGTCATTTCGAATCCGGCGACCTGACATGGACCGAAGTTTGTCCACACCACATTTGCGAGGTGACCGAAGATCCCGTCAAGGTTGATGGTATTCGGGGCCACCAAACGGTGGGAGAGCAGGTGCAAACGTAGCCACACATCTGCAGTATCTGCCGGCGCCACATCAAGATCAATGGTGAGCGATATGACCTTCTGTGTGGTTCCACGTTGTGTGTCATCTATTGCTGCTGCTGCTAATTCACCGGATAGTTCGGGGGCTTGCGAAAGCACTCCGAGAACGGGAGCTGGGTACCAGACGTCCAAAACCGTGCCGTCAGTTGCGATAGTGGCCAGCCCATGGGCGGAAGCCAAACGTACCGATGAGTCAAAAGTTGCTGATGCGGGTTCAAAAGTCATGTTCTGATCGTAGCGTTTACACTGCGAGTAATGTTGATAAATGACAGCGGAACGAAATCAAAAAGTGACGAATGATGGGTATTGTGAGCGAACTTAATCTTCGAGAAGACGTCGCCAAGCTAACCGAACGAATCATGAACATTGAATCGGTTTCAGGGAATGAAAAAGCCCTCGCCGATCAGGTTTATGAGGCGCTACGCGGCATCAGCCATCTGGAGGTGCACCGCGATGGGGATTCCATCGTGGCACGCACCAATCTGGGCCGTGCCCAACGGGTGGTCTTAGCCGGTCATTTAGACACCGTTCCATTACCGCACGTGGCCGGAGCACGCGGCACAGTGCCGGCCACGGTCACCGACGGAGTTCTCTACGGGCGTGGGGCCACCGATATGAAAGGTGGCGTCGCAGTGCAGTTAGCTCTCGCGGCTGAACTGACTAACCCCCGCTTTGATGTGACCTATATTTTTTATGATCATGAAGAAGTGGCAGCAGAAAAATCCGGGCTGGGAAGATTGGCCCGTAACTCGGCGCAGCTATTGCATGCAGACTTTGCGATTCTCCTTGAGCCCACCAACGGAACGGTTGAGGGTGGTTGTAATGGTACGAGCCGCTTCTTGGTGCGAACTACTGGCGCCGCGGCTCACTCGGCACGCGCATGGATGGGGGAGAACGCCATCCATAAGGCCGCTCCGATTCTCTCTCGCTTGGCTTCTTATGAGCCCGCCACCGTGGACGTGGAGGGGCTTGCCTACCGTGAGTCGATGAACGCGGTACGCATTAGTGGGGGAATAGCTGGAAATGTGATTCCTGATTATTGTGAGGTCGAGGTCAACTACCGGTTTGCCCCTGATAAGAACTTGTCGGATGCGGAAGCCACTGTGCGGGCACTCTTTGAGGGCTTTGACGTAGAACGCACCGATGGGGCCGAAGGGGCCCGTCCGGGCCTTGACCAGCCTATTGCGGCCTCCCTAGTCCAGATTCTTGGACAAGAGCCCAAGCCAAAATACGGTTGGACCGACGTCTCACGATTCTCCGCCCTAGAGATCTCGGCGGTGAACTTCGGTCCAGGAGACGCATTATTGGCGCACACCGATGACGAGCATGTGAGCCAGCAAGCCATCCGTGATTGCCTGAACACTTTGCGACTCTGGCTGACCGAAGCCAACTGAACCCTAAAGCAACGAGCTTAAACCAAAATCGGCTGGTGTCCGCCCCAAGAGGGGCGGACACCAGCCGATTTGTTGTTACCTGCAGTTCCCTAGGCAATACCTCGGGAGCTAAGTCGACCTGAAACATAAGAGGCCAGCTTAGATAGTGCAAAGTTGAGAATAATGAAGATTGCCGCGGCAATCACCAACGACTGGAAGGTGTTCGAATTACCGGTACCGACCAGCTTGCTCATGAAGAGCAGCTCGTTGAAGTTGATGATGTAACCCAATGCTGAGTCTTTCAAGATCACGATGAACTGGCTAATCAATGCTGGAAGCATAGCCGTCAGAGCCTGCGGAATCTCAATGAAGCTCAGTGACTGCGTACGGGTCAGGCCGATAGCAATACCTGCTTCACGCTGCCCCTTAGGCAGACCGTGAACACCCGAACGAATTAGCTCGGCGACAACCGAACCGTTGTACAGGGTCAAACCAATAACCACCGCGAAGAACGGCGAATCTTGGGGCTGTACCCAGCCTGAATTGGCGAGCATGATCCACAAGAACAGCATCATCAGCAAGACCGGTACCGCACGGAAGAACTCAACGACGATCGTACTGATCCAGTTGAGGAACTTGTTATGTGAGAGCCGACCCATGCCGAAAATAAAACCAAAAATCAGCGAAGTAACGATAGAAATCGCTGCCGACTGAAGTGTCTTGATCAACCCAGGCAGGATGAAGTTGGTCCATACTGACCCGGTGGCAAATACATTCCACTTCTCTGGGGTCAGCTGACCAGCACCATACAACCCGTAGATCAGGTAGGCGATGAGACCTAAGAAGATCAACGCGCCGATGATGTTCAGAATGAGAATGCGACGTCTGGCTTTCGGCCCTGGCGCATCGAAGAGAACTGACTGAGTGCTCATCGCGCAACCGCCAACTTCTTAGAGAGCCAGGTAACTAACAGGCCGATGGGAACAACGATGACCACGAACATCAAAGCCACCGTGAGGAAGATCAGGAAGCCCTGATCCGCCCGGAACTCGATCATCGTTTTCATCAGACCCGAAATTTCGGCGACGGAGCCAGCCAAAGCCACGGTGGTGTTCTTGATCAGCGCGATCAATACGTTGCCCATCGGAACGATGGCACCGCGGAACGCCTGTGGCAGGATGACCAATTGAGCTGCCGGAAGGAAGCTCAGACCGATAGCGCGCGCGGCCTCAGCCTGACCTAACGGCACAGTGTTAACACCCGAGCGAATTGCTTCGCAGAAGAATGCGGCGTGATAAATGCTCAACCCGATGATGGCAATCTGGAAGAAGTTCAGATTGAAGTCGCTGCTGATTTGCAGTTTGAATACGCCGAAGAGCACCAAGACGCCGAATGCCATGATGATTGTCAGCGGAGTATTACGGAAGATATTGACATAGGCGGTACCAAAGGCACGCAGGCTGGGGATCGGGCTGATGCGCATAATGGCAAGCAGCGTACCCAGTACTAGCGAGATCAGGAACGCCCAAAAGGTGAGCTGCAGGTTAGCCCAGAAGGACTCCATAATGCGCGCACCATATTCATCCCAAAGACTTAAGTAGCCTTCCACGGCTTGTTCTCCTTGGTAGAAGGTATGGGTCTAAACCATTGGTGCCGCGCCTGGCGTTGGCCAGAACGCGGCACCTGGTCATGAAATGACTGCCTTAGCTTTATGCGCAGGCTTCAAATTCCTTAGGTGGGTTCAGATCCGATGGAACGTATCCGGTACCCTCGGTGTTCTTGTCCAACGACTTCTTCCAGTCACCGGAATCGATCATCTTCTGGATTGCGGTGTTGATGTCTGCGCACTTCTCGCTGGTCTTGTTTAGACCAACACCGTAAGGCTCTTCGGAGAATGGCTTGCCAACAACCTTGAACTTGCCCTTGTTAGCTTCGGTAGCTGCCAGGCCTGCAAGGATGATGTCATCGGTGGTGATCGCGTCAACGCCGCCGGTCTCCAACAGACCCAAGCAGTCTGCGTAGCCCTGCTGCTCGACCAGGTTCACGCCAGTGATGTCCTTCTTGACGTTCTCAGCCGAGGTTGAGCCGGTGACCGAGCACAGGTTCTTGCCGTCAAGCGAATCCTTGCCGGTGATTGAGCTTTCGTCGGCGCGAACCAACAGGTCCTGGCCGGCGATGAAGTATGGTCCGGCGAAGCCAACGCGTTCCTTGCGGGAATCGTTGATGGTGTAGGTCGCGAAGATCATGTCAACCTGGTTGGTTTCCAACAGGGTCTCGCGGTTTGCCGAAGGAGCCGAAACGAATTCGATCTTATCTTCGGAGTATCCCAATTCGTTGGCGACGTACTTGGCGACATCAACGTCGAATCCGGTGTACTTGTCGCCATCCTTGAAGCCCAGGCCTGGCTGGTCAAACTTAATGCCAATACGGACCTTGTCGCCCGCCTCGTCACTACCGGCGTCAGAGCCGCCACATGAAGTGAGAGCCAAAGCTGCGACGGCAGCCATTGCGGCGATTGCGCCTAAACGATTCTTACGCATGATTCCTCCTGAATACAGAATGCGGTGATGGAATTTAGTGGTTGGTAATGAGCTTGCCCAAGAAATCCTTGGCGCGCGCACTTTTCGGGTTGGTGAAGAACTCATCTGGAGTGGCCTGCTCGACGATCTGGCCGTCGGCCATGAAGATCACGCGGTCCGCAGCCTTGCGAGCGAAGCCCATCTCGTGGGTCACCACCAGCATGGTCATGCCTTCCTTGGCTAGACCAACCATGGTGTCGAGCACCTCGTTGATCATCTCCGGGTCCAGCGCACTGGTCGGTTCGTCAAAAAGCATGACCTTTGGACGCATTGCCAGCGCACGGGCAATAGCCACACGCTGCTGCTGACCGCCGGAAAGCTGAGCAGGAAGTTTGCCAGCCTGGTTGGCGACACCAACGCGTTCCAGCAGCTTCATCGCAACCTTGTCAGCCTCAGCTTTTTTCATGCCCTTGACCTTGATTGGGCCAAGAGTGACGTTCTCCAAGATGGTCTTGTGCGCAAAGAGGTTGAAGGACTGGAAGACCATTCCTACATCGGCGCGTAGCATTGCTAGCGCCTTACCTTCTTCGGGCAATACCTTGCCATCAATGGTGATGGTTCCATCATCGATTGTTTCCAGTCGGTTGATGGCGCGACACAGCGTCGACTTACCCGAACCGGATGGTCCGAGGATGACGACGACTTCGCCCTTGGTGACCTGAAGGTTGATGTCGTTCAGAACATGTAGTGCCCCATAATGCTTGTTGACCCCACGTAGTTCTACGATGGGGCCGTCAGAAGAAGCTTGAGTCTGATGATCGCTTTTCATAATCTAGACATTACTTCATGTGACGCACATAATGCGAGGTCACGACTAGCTCACAAAAAGTTGTTATCAAACTGTTCTTTAAACGTGCGTCTCTAGATGGGCCAGATCTCGGGGTGATACGGATAGAGTGAGGTCATGGACCATAAGCGGAAGAGTGAAGAAAATGCCCGGGCGGGGCGCAAGGTCCACGTTGAAGCGAGCTGGCCAAATAAACAGCCCGACGAGCAACTGGACCACTACCTGCTGGAGAGCCCGCAAGAAGATGTGACGCACAGTGACGTCTGGCGCGTTCTACGTATCC
The DNA here is from genome assembly GCF_002979915.1 of Arthrobacter sp. MYb213. Classification (GTDB taxonomy): domain Bacteria; phylum Actinomycetota; class Actinomycetes; order Actinomycetales; family Micrococcaceae; genus Glutamicibacter. Next base: position 100,050 of record NZ_PCQA01000002.1, on the reverse strand, counting down.
AATCCGAATTTGTTTCAGGTTTTGGCTCGCTGGCTGGTCTTGGACCGGCGGTGTCCGTCTTCGGATCGGCACGCACCGAGCCCGAAAGTATCTATTACAAGCAGGCTTACCATATTGGACAACGACTGGCTCAAGCAGGCGCCATCACCATTACCGGCGGTGGCCCCGGAGCGATGGAAGCTGCCAACAAGGGTGCCAGTGAAGCTGGTGGAACTTCCGTAGGGCTGGGCATTGAATTGCCTTTTGAGACCGGACTGAACGCCTGGGTCAATCGAGGCATCAACTTCCGGTACTTCTTTGTGCGCAAAACAATGTTCGTTAAGTACTCGCAGGGCTTCATTGTCCTGCCCGGTGGTTTCGGAACACTGGATGAACTTTTCGAAGCACTGACACTGGTGCAAACGCAGAAAATTACTGGGTTCCCCATCGTTCTCGTTGGCACCGAATACTGGGGCGGCCTCGTCGGGTGGCTTACCGACGTTGTCGCCAAAGAGCGCGCCATTTCACCCAAAGATTTAGATCTATTCCACCTCACCGACGATCCCGATGAGGCAGTAGACATTGTGTTGCGTAACATGGTTAAGGACAAAGAAAAGAAGTCAGCGAGCCGGAGTTAGTTATGCCATTTTTTCTCATTGCACTAGCAATCTTGTGCGTTGGCGGCGTGGCCTTGCTGATTTCTAGTCAGCGAAGGTCCACCCCGGCAGGTCGTCACTTTGAATCAATTGATGAACCTATCGTTGGGCTAGTAGAGCATGAGGCATCTTTGCCTCCGGTGTTGTTGCCGGAGCATCCGCGAGCCAACGATATAAATGCGGTGAAGTTTTCTCTCGGGTTCCGAGGCTATCGCTGTGATCAGGTTGATGACACCCTGGATGTCCTCTCGGCTGAGATTTCCCGGTTAGAAAATACAATTCGTGACATGGAGTCACGGCGTGTGATTAGCGACACGACGCAAAATTAGCAATAATAGAAGATAAGTGTCCCTTATCAGCGACGAATCATCGCAGAAGGTGGACTTAGACATTGGGTTGTGCGCAAAGCAAATACATGTTGCGCGCGTTAGCCACGGACGAAGGGAACAGCTCATATGGCTGCGATGAAGCCACGTACCGGTGACGGGCCGATGGAAGTAACTAAAGAGGGCCGAAGCCTGATCTTACGGTTGCCAATCGATGGCGGCGGGCGTCTAGTAGTGGAGCTGAATAGTGCAGAAGCTGCAGAACTGCGTAACTGTCTAGTTGGGGTCACTGAATAAAACTTAAATAGCTAAGGACCGGTTCAATGACCGGTCCTTAGCTATTTCCCGTTAACGGGTTTTGGATGTTATCTACCGCGCTTGTTGTCCGGCAATCACCGTAGCGACGAATAAGCCCTGTTCGCTCGGGAAGAGATGAGTTTGGAGTTTCGGATCTTCGCGAAGCAAACGAAGCGCGTCGCGGGTAGCGACGGTTGACGCGCGCCTTACCGCTGGGCGAGCCAACCGGTGCTCATCAAAGGCATTGTTCACGATAATAACGCCGTTGGCTCCCACCAGGCGCTTAGCTTCGGCCACATAATCCAAGAGGTTTTCGGCACTAGCGTCGATGAGTACCAAATCATAGGCGTGGTCAGCGAGTCTGGAGAGCACATTCTCAGCGCGTTCGTTGATGATGCGGACGCGTGCTGAGAGGATGCCTGCATCGCGCAAACCCTGGCGCATCGCATTAGCATGTTCCAGATCAGATTCGATGGCTGTTAGCGTCCCGGTGGCGCCCATGGCTTCAAGCATGGCCATCGAGGCTACACCGACACCCGAACCGATCTCCACGATGCTGTGTGGGGCGCGCAGCGTGCATAACAACGTAAGCATGGACCGACCTGCCGGGTCGATGCAACCAACTCCAAGATCCGCGGCACGTTCGCGGGCCGCGAGTACATGATCGCGCTCAAGAAGCTGGTTCTGGCTGTAGCCCCAGCTAGCGAGGAGTTCGGGATTCATCGATGGCATGAGTGTGTGGTCCTTGTAGGTTGAGTGTAGATTGCTCCGGGAACCATCGTACCTACCTTGAGCGGTGCGTGTTGGCCGAATTGCTGGCCTGCGCGCAGGGGATTCTTAGCTTCAGCTCAGCTTCCCGGGTGACACTAGAAGAGTGAATACGCTTAGAAGTCAGCTCAGCGCCTCCGCCGATGGTCCCGAAACCGAAACTCCTTCATGGAATGCGATGGTCTTGGACCATGGTCAGCAGGTCTTTCGTTTGGCCTACCGTTTGACCGGTAATCGTCAGGACGCCGAAGACCTTTCACAAGAAGCCTTTGTACGCGCGTTTAATGCGCTAGAAAAATACACTCCCGGCACCATGGGTGGCTGGTTGCATCGCATCACTACCAATCTATTTCTGGATCAGGCACGCCGTAAGTCAAAGATTCGTTTTGATCGTTTTGCCGAAGGCGCCGAAGACCGTTTCCCAAGTAGCGCGGTCACCCCCGAGCGGGACTTCGAATTTAACAACTTAGACGTGGACGTGGCCAGAGCACTCAAGGCGCTCGCCCCAGATTTCCGCGCAGCGATTGTGCTGTGCGATATGGAGGGTTTCTCCTACGAAGAAGTCTCACAAATTCTCAACGTCAAATTGGGCACCGTACGCTCGCGAATTCACCGCGGGCGGGCCATGTTGCGTGACGCTCTAGCGCACCGTAACCCGGCAAACCCTGTCCCACTGACGGTGAGCCTGCCACGCATCCCACTAGGTTTGCGTACCGCACAGCAGGGCTAAGCCATAAGTCACCAGCCATGGCGCGGTGATTTCGACCATTTGAAGCCGACAAGGTAATCTTTCATACGTGGAGTTATTTGGAATTAATGGCGGAGAATTCATCATTCTCGCCGTACTCGCAGTAGTCATCTTGGGTCCCGAGAAGCTTCCTGAGTATGCCAAAAAACTGGCGAATCTTGTCAAGGAACTTCGCAGGATGGCCAATGGTGCCAAAGAACAGCTGCGCGAAGAAGTCGGCGACGAGGTTGCCGATATAGATTGGCGCAAACTGGATCCGCGGCAATACGATCCACGGCGGATCATCAAAGAGGCGCTGATCGATGAATTTGATGACGCGGTCAGTGCAGCCAAGGGATCCCCGGCGGTGCAAGCAGCTCCGGTACGCACGGCGATAGCTACACAAAAACAGCAGCCCTTGGCTAACAATGAGCCAGCACCCTTCGATACCGAAGCAACCTAAAGATTTATTAGAACGACATTGGCAGCGATCGCCCGGCAAGTCCGCGTGGTCGCTGTCCTAGTTTAATTGCCAGCTGACGCAACGATTGAGCCACCGGAGACTCAGGGGTGCTCAATACCACCGGGACACCTTCATCGGAACCTACTCGGACCGCCTCTTCCAGGGGCAACTGCGCCAGCAATGGAACCGAATACTCTAATTGGCTACTGAGCGACTCGCTGAGTCGTTGACCGCCGCCGGTACCAAAAATCTCCATCTTGCTTCCATCAGGCAGGCTGAGGTAGCTCATATTCTCCACCACGCCAATGACCTTTTGTTTGGTCTGCAAGGCGATGGTCCCGGCCCGCTCGGCCACCGCGGTGGCAGTAGATTGCGGGGTAGTGATGACCAGTAATTCACTATTAGGCAATAGCTGGGATACGGAGATCGCCATGTCTCCGGTGCCCGGGGGCAAATCCAAAAGTAGTACGTCCAGATCACCAAAGTACACATCGGTGAGGAACTGTTCTAGCGCACGGTGCAGCATCGGGCCGCGCCAGATCACCGGCTGGTTTGAGTCTAAGAACATGCCGATAGAGATGACCTTCACGCCGTGCGCTACCGGAGGCAAAATCATCTCATCAACACGAGTGGGTGGCTGGGTAATGCCCATCAGTGATGGAATCGAAAAGCCGTGCACGTCGGCGTCGATCAACCCAACTTTGAGCCCGTTCGCCGCCATGGCTGCGGCCAGGTTTGCGGTGACAGAGGACTTACCTACCCCGCCCTTGCCGCTGGCCACCGCGATAATACGGGTTAGCGAGTCTGGATCGGAGAAGACCGTGCGTTTGGCCTTGAGCCGATCGCGCAGTTCGGCACGCTGGTGCGGATCCATGACACCTAAGGTGACTTCGACCTGTTGCACTCCGGATACCGCTGCGACGGCCGTAGTGACCTCGGATTCGATGGTTGAGCGCATCGGGCACCCGGCAATCGTCAGCAGAACTTTGACCTGCGCGATGCCACCATGAAACTGCGCGGATTCAACCATGCCCAGTTCGGTGATGGGTCGGCGTAGCTCGGGGTCGATGACGGTATCAAGTGCACGGCGTAAAGCCGCCGAATCAGTCACTAGTTATTGCCCTTCCGATGCTGGGAGCGGTTCGAATCAACGGTGTCGATCAGACCGGTATTAGGTGAGCTGTGCTTGTTTTTCCGCTTGGCACGCAGATGCAGTTCTTCGCCATCCGCGGTTTCCAAGAGTTCTTCGAGCACATTGCGCAGTTCCGAACGGACGTAGTCACGGGTGGCAACGTCACGCATGGCCAAACGCAGCGACGCAAGTTCCCGAGTCAGGTACTCGGTGTCGTAGAGGTTTCGTTCCGAGCGGTTGCGGTCTTCACTGAGCGAGACACGGTCACGGTCATCCTGACGGTTTTGTGCAAGCAACAATAGTGGAGCCGCATAAGAAGCCTGCAAGGAGAGCATCAGAGTCAGCGCGGTAAAACCAATTGCCGCATCATCAAAGCGCCAGGCCTCGGGGGCCGCGGTATTCCAGATCAGCCAGAAGGCACAAAAGATCGTCATATAGAACAGGAATTGCGGGGTGCCCATGAAACGGGCGAACTTCTCCGTCGCGGAACCAAACATGTCGGGATCCGGATTGAACTTCGGCCAGAAACGACTCCGTGCCGAAAGAGGAGTATCCAGTCCGTTGCTCTTGCGCTGTTCGGCCATGGGGTGAACTCCTTTACTACCGATCGAAAATGCTGAAGATGAGAGGCTTAGTCCGCTGAGCGCCAGTCATCGGGAAGAATGTGGTCCAACACGTCATCGACGGTGATGGCACCGACGAGACGACCTTCATTATTGACCACGCCCACCGAGGTGAGGTTATATGTGGCCAAATGGCGGACCACATCGGTAATGCTAGATAAGTCAGACATAGGTTCAAGTTCTTTATCAAGAATATCGCCCAGCGGTTCCGGGGGAGCAGCACGCAACAGTGCCTGAATGTGAACTTGGCCTAAGTACCGTCCGGTGGGAGTCTCCAGCGGCGGGCGCACCACGTACACGGTGGATGCCAACGCGGGACTCAGCTCTTCCATACGTACCGAGGCTAAAGCCTCGGCGACCGAGGACTCCGGGGTGAGGATCACGGGAACCGGGGTCATCACCGAGCCGGCGGTTCCTTCGGGATAGGCCAGCAGACGTCGCACGTCTTCGGCTTCTTCCTCGTTCATCAATTCCAACAGTTGGTGTTTGGTATCTTCGGAAACCTCCGCCAACAGGTCGGCCGCGTCATCCGGGTCCATTTCTTCGAGCACGTCTGCGGCGCGTTCAAGGCTCAGCGCGGAGAGGATTTCAACCTGTTCACGGTCCGGGAGTTCCTGGAGCACATCGGCAAGACGATCATCTTGTAGGTGGGCTGCAACCTCAAGACGACGTTTACCGGTCATCTCGTGCAGAGCGTCGGCGAAGTCGGCTGCCTTCATCTCATCGTGAGTGGCGACGAAGTTATCCGCCGATTGTGGTTCGCTTTGCGCACCGTGACGCACATCTTCCCACGAAACCAGCACCTTATTGCGTCGTCGATTACGTATTCCCAACAGTGTGTTGGTGACTTCGATCCGCTGCACGTAGTACTCGTTGATTTCCCAGTCGCCACGCCGGGTCTGAGTCAGTCCGACATCTTCGATCAGTCCGCGACCCGACGCGTCCACGAAGGTCACCGTACGGTCGAACATTTCGGCCACGACGAGCATTTCCTGCCCGCGCTGTTGGAAACGACGCATATTGACCAGACCAGAACAAATGATCTGTGTGGATTCCATGGATTGGATTCGTGTCATGGGCACAAAAACGCGACGTTTGCCGGGCACCTCAACGACGACACCAACACAGGCTGGGGCCTTCTGCGGGCCGCGCGAAACGACAACGACGTCACGTAACCGACCTAGACGGTCGCCTAAGGGGTCGAAGACATCCAGCCCGAGAAGCCGGGCGACAAAGATTTTAGACACTTGTGCGCTCACCGTTCTAGCCTAGCGTGCTGGAGGCCGGTTGGTGGTGTGCTGAGCCACGTGAAATGCGCCCAATCTTTCACCCTCAGCGATAGTTAGTGCGCAACTTGGCCTGCTCACAGTAAGAGCGTGCACAATATAGGTATGACCTCGCCGCATGGAGTAAATTCAATCAGCCCCAACGGTTTGCCCCGTGGCGAACTACTTGGGCGCTACACCAGCTACCTGGATGCCCAGAAACTGGTGGACTATCTTGCAGATAATAACTTCCCAGTATCTGCGGTGACCATCGTCGGTAACGACGTGCGTACCGTGGAGCGGGTGACCGCCAAATTGTCCTACCCTAAGGTGGCCTTGGCCGGTGCAGCCCAGGGCGGCATGATGGGCTTGTTTGTGGGATTGTTGCTCTCACTCTTTGGCGGCACCGGAAACGGTTTGTACCAGATCCTCTCGGCCATCGGCCTAGGCATGGCGATCTGGATGATTGCCGGTGTGGTTTCGTATTCCACCCGTCGGGGTAAGCGTGACTTCGCGTCCTCAAGCAAATTTGTCGCCACGAGCTTCGACGTAGTCGTCGACTTTGAGCACGCACAGGCGGCCCGTCAGATGGCTTCTCAGTTGCCAATGCGCCCGCAACAGGCTTCCGCAGCGCAGCAGCCGGTTCAACCGGTTCAGCCGCCGGTGGCCCCGGTGCAGCCGCAGCCTCCGGTTACTACCGATGGCGTGCAAGCCCCGGCACAAGCCCCGGCACAAGCGCCGACGGCGCAGCCCGCGCCAACCAGCCAGTTTAATGATCTTCCCGATGGCCGCCCACGTTATGGTGTGCGTGTTGACGAACCAAAATCGGCAGCCCCTGAGCAGCCGCAGAACGCCGATGTTGCAGCCGCCGAGCCGACGGTAGCCCAGCCTGCGGTGAAGCCTGAAGCTGCCGAGCCGACGGCAGCGCAGCCTGCAGTGAAGCCTGAAGCAGCAGAGGCACCAGCCGAGCCGGAAGGCGACGCTAAGTCTTCAGAAGAACCAAAACAGCAGTAAACTTCAGCACCATCAAAGCCCGTCATGAGTGATTTCATGGCGGGCTTTGACGCTGCCAGAAGGATCCTTGTTCCCGGGCGATGGGCTGAAGAATAACAAAACGATGGGCGGTTCAGAATCTCACAGAGACTCTGAACCGCCCATCGTTTTACTACGAGGCTACGAATGATTAGCTACGAAGTTTTGCCATCCAGGCTTCAACTTCTTCAGGCTTGCGTGGAAGCGCTGCCGAAAGATTTACCGCGCCATCGGCGGTAACTAAGATGTCGTCTTCGATGCGTACGCCAAGACCGCGGTATTCCTCTGGAATCGCGAGGTCTTCGTTCTTGAAGTACAGCCCTGGCTCGATGGTGAAGACCATGCCCTCGACAAGTTCCGCGTCAAGGTAGAGATCCGCACGTGCCTGAGCGCAGTCGTGGACATCCAGACCGAGGTGGTGGCTGGTGCCGTGTGGCATCCAGCGACGGTGGTGCTGACCTTCGGGGGAGAGCGCCTCTTCCAAGGAAACGGGGAGCAGACCCCAGTCCTGCAGGCGTTCGGCCAAGACCGTGGTGGCAATGACGTGCAGGTCGCGGAATTTGAGTCCCGGACGGACCGCTGCGTAGGCGGCATCAGCCGCGTCTAGTACGGCCTGGTAGACCTTGCGCTGCACCTCGGTGTACTTACCGGAGACTGGCAAGGAACGGGTGATGTCCGCGGTGTACAAAGACTCGGCTTCGACGCCGGCGTCTAGCAAGAGCACTTCGCCTTCGCTGACCGAACCGGTGTTGCGGATCCAGTGCAAGATCGTCGCGTTGTTGCCCGAGGCGGCGATGGTGTCGTAGCCCAGTTCATTGCCTTCTAGGCGGGCGCGGGCAAAGAAGGTGCCCTCAATGATGCGTTCGCCACGCTGGTGGGCGATGGCCGCATCCAGGTTGCGCACGACATCTTCGAATCCGGCGATCGTGGCATCAACCGACTTTTGCAGTTCGGCTACCTCGTACTCGTCCTTGACCAGACGCAGCTCGGAAACGAATTCTGAAAGTTCGTTATCAAGTGCGTCGCTGGCCTCAAGGTCCTGTCCGGTGTTGATCCGGGAGGTGTCGACTAACGCTTCTACGTTGAGATCAACATCGCGCATCAAACGTAGGCGGATGCCGCCGAGCGCCTGCGGGCCAGAGTTTTTGGTGAGCGCATTTTCTAACATGTCCAAGGACTCGGTAGGCATACCGGTGCGGGCAGACATGGTGGAAAGGGTTGGACGTGGGCCCACCCAGAATTCACCGGCGCGGGAGTCGAGGTAGAAGTCCGAGGAGTCACGCCCTGCCATCGGGGCGAAGTACAGCGTCGCGGCGTGGTTGCCACCCTGATCTCCGGCACCGTCATCGGTGGGCTCCAACACCAGTACGGCGTCTGGTTCGTGGTCAACGCCTAACCCGGTCAGGTGTGCGAAGGCCGAGTGTGGACGGAAACGGTAATCCGTGTCGTTGGAACGAACCTTGGCTGGGCCTGCAGGAACGACCAGGCGTTCGCCTGGGAACTGTGCGGAAAGCGCGGCACGGCGGGTGGCTGCAAAGCTGGCGGCAGGATCTTCTGCTGGAAGCGGTGAGGTGTCTGGCGCCCAAGATGAAGCCATGAAAGTTTTGAAAACATCCGAGGTGGGGCGCTGGGAACGATTGTTGACACGATCTTCGAGCGGCTGGTCATTGCCCGAAGGCGAAGAAACTTGATTGGTCATACTTCTTAGTGTGTCACCGATTCGGGCCTCCGGGCAAAGTGCCACCGGTCGCGCTAATCTAGTCATATGCGAATTGACCTGCACACCCACTCAAATGTTTCCGATGGGACCCAGCGCCCCGAAGAGCTGATCGAGGCTGCGGCGCAGGCGGGCTTAGATGTGGTGGCCCTGACAGACCATGATCAAACCGCCGGTTGGGCCCCAGCGCGGGCGACGGCGCAAAAGCTTGGCGTGGGTTTTATCCCTGGCATGGAGATCACCTGCCAGGACCATCAGGGGATCAGCGTGCACCTGCTGTGCTATTTGCAAGACCCGGAGTACCTGCCGTTGCTCAAAGAACTTGAAATTTCGCGTAATTCACGGGTGATTCGCGCCCAGCGTATTGTTGAGCGACTTGCCGAAGATTATCCGGTGAGCTGGGATTTGGTCTCCGCCCATTGTCAGCCAGGTGCCACGGTGGGCCGACCACATATTGCCGACGCCTTGGTCACCGCCGGGGTAGTGGAAAGCCGCAATGACGCTTTTGCCAATATCTTGTCTTCACGTTCACGCTATTACGTCTCCCACCCGTCTATTGATCCACGCGACGCGGTGCGTTTAGTTCTCGAAGCCGGGGGAGTGCCGATTTTTGCCCACCCTATGGCGAACCTGCGCGGTCGTGTGGTGCCAGAAGAAACCTTCCACGACATGATCGACGCCGGCCTCGCCGGAGTGGAAATCCACCATCGGGACAACAGTGAGGAAGGAAAGAAATTTCTGACTTCTTTGGCCCAGAAAAATGATCTGATTATCACCGGTTCCTCGGACTATCACGGGGCCGGAAAACTGAACCGGCTCGGTGAGAATCTCACCGAGCCGGACATGTTACAACGAATTCTTGACGCTGGAAGCGGATCTCAGGCTTCGCTGTAGGTGGTGGTTTCCGGTAGTCGGGAACGCATCACCTCGATGGCTTCCGGATTCTGATCGATCAACACGAAGCGTCGATCCAACTTAGCCGCCACCGCTCCGGTGGTGCCGGAGCCTGCAAAGAAGTCCAAAACCCAGTCTCCGGGGCGTGAAGATGCGGCGATAATCCGACGCAGAATCCCTTCGGGTTTCTGCGTGGGGTAACCGGTCTTCTCCTTGCCCGTGGGCGAAACAATGGTGTGCCACCAGACATCGGTGGGAAGTTTGCCTAAGGCGCGCTTCTCAGGGGTGACTAGACCGGGAGCCATATATGGTTCGCGGTCCACCTCTGCCGAATCGAAGTGGTACTTCTTCACATTTTTCACATAGACCAAGATGGTGTCGTGTTTAGCCGGCCACCTGCTCTTAGCCCGTGCCCCGTAATCGTAGGCCCAGATCAGTTCGTTCAAGAAGTTCTCGCGACCAAAAATCTGGTCCAGTAACACCTTGACGTAGTGCACCTCGCGGTAATCCAGATGCACATACAGCGTGCCGTCTTCGGCAAGCAATCGGTACGCCTGCAAAAGCCTGGGCTCGATAAAGCTGAGGTAGTCATCAAAGCTGTCATGGTACGAGCGGGCAGAACCCAGCTCGGTGTTGTAAGACAAGCCTTTAAAACCTACGCGGTCACCTTCGCCCTCGGCGGCGCGCACCATGGTGCGCTGTGCTCGGGTCTGTTTCCTGCCGGTGTTAAACGGCGGGTCAACGTAGATCAGGGTGAAAGATTCGTCGGGTAACGCCGACAAAGCCTTCATATTGTCACCATGCAACACGGTGTTTTCCTGAGCCGGCATGCCAGCATTTACTGCTGGCACACCGGTTTCAGGCAAAGCGGAATTGTGCGGTTGAGCGTGCACCGTTGGTACGCGATCCTTTCGGAAGAAGAAGAGAAACTAAGAACCTATTAGTCCTGCGTTCCACCCTCGGTGCTACGCGTGCGGCGGCGTGGTCGACGACGTTCGTTGGCCGACTGCTCGGAGCCGGCGTCATTGGTTGACTGGCTCTCAGGCTGATTGGTGTGGCGGTGACGTTCGCCTTCACGAGCCGGGCGGTCTTGCTTGCCCTTGGAGTGGCCGTGACGGTTTGCGCCATCTTCTGCCGGCTGCTGACCTTCGACGGTGCGCGTGCGGCTGCGGTTACCACTGCTACGGCGACGTGGGGTGCGCTCGCTACGGTCACTGCGTTCGCGACGTGGCGAGCCGTCACCCTCTGCGGGTGCGGTCTTCTTGGCGCGCTGCAAACGGCCCTTGGTTCCCTTAGGAATATCCAGGTCGGCAAAGAAGTGCGGCGAAGAGGAGTAGGTCTCCACTGGCTCTGGCACGTTCAGGCCCAGCGCCTTGTTGATCAACGACCAGCGAGGTACCGAATCCCAGTCCACGAAGGTGACGGCGATGCCGTCATTACCGGCACGGCCGGTACGTCCCACACGGTGCAGGTAGGTCTTCTCATCATCGGGGCACTGCAGGTTGACCACGTGGGTCACGTCATCCACGTCGATGCCGCGGGCTGCGACGTCGGTGGCGACAAGGATTTCTACCTTGCCTGCGCGGAAAGCCTTCAGCGACTGCTCGCGGGCTCCCTGGCCCAAGTCACCGTGCAATGCACCAGCGTTGAAACCGCGATCGATGAGTTCATCGGTGAGCTTTGCAGCCGAACGCTTGGTCTGGGTGAAAATGATCGTCTTGCCGCGGCCTTCGGCCTGCAGCATGCGGGCGACCATCTCATCTTTGTCCAGGTTGTGTGCGCGGTAGACCAGCTGGCGGATGTTGCGCTTGGTCAGCGAATCATCATCCCCGGGGTCGGTGGCACGAATGTGGGTGGGACGCGACATGTAGCGTCGTGCCATGGTGATGACGGCGCCGGGCATGGTGGCGGAGAACAGCATTGCCTGACGTACCGGTGGCAACGCAGCCAAGATGCGTTCAACATCTGGCAGGAATCCTAGATCTAGCATCTCGTCGGCCTCGTCGAGGACCACGGTCTTGATCTGCTTGAGGTTCAGTACACGCTGACGGTTCAGGTCGATCAGTCGTCCTGGGGTACCAACGATGACGTCGGTGCCGGCCTTGAGCGCGTTGATCTGCTCTTCGTAGGGACGGCCACCGTAAATGGTGGTGATCGAAATGTTCGAGTGCTTCGAAGCCTGAGCCAAATCGGCGCCAACCTGGATGGCCAACTCGCGGGTTGGAGCTACGATCAGTGCCTGTGGTGCGCCGGGGAATGGCAGGTCGGCGTAACCCTTGTCGCCTTCGCGGATGACACGCTGCAGGGCTGGGATACCAAAGCCGAGAGTTTTACCGGTACCGGTCTTGGCCTGGCCGATAATGTCGTTGCCGCCCAGGGCTACCGGAAGGGTGAGCGCCTGGATCGGGAAGGGATACTCAATACCGGCTTCGAGCAGCGAAGCGACGATGTCGTCGCGGACCTTGAGCTCGGAGAAGGTCTGCTTAGGTAGTTCAACCTCGGCGGTATCGATTGGTTCGGGGAGTTCGACCTGTTCGGTCGATAGCGTCGTGTCGGTCACGATGTGTGTGTTCTCGTTTCATTTGTGGCACTGGTATGTGTGTTGTCAGCCCTGAACGTTCAGGGGGCGCTCACCTTACCGGTGCGGGGCCAGCGGAGCCGATCGCGTCATACACGTCATCTGCCACCAAGGGCGGATGTCGGGATGGTGACCGCTGGGAAGTCACCACGAAACTGTTCTCGTCGTTCAGCACGGTGCGACCGGGCATCCTAAATAGTGATAGCCCAAGCATAGCCGGTATACACCGGTTTCCCGTAGGCTGGCGGGTCTAGGGCAGAATGTCGAACATGATCTTGCGTGTGACCGGATCGGCGAGGCGAAGCACCACGGTCACCAAGGTGCCTGGCTTGGCGCTGCCGGTGAACTGTCCGGTGATCGGTTCGCTGACCAGTTGCAAATTGCCCGGTCGGCTTTTAGCCTCGCTCTGCTCGGGGTCACCATTGTGTGTGCCGGTGGCTTCGCGAAGCACTATTGCCTCAAATTTTTCCCCGATACGGTGCTGCAGCACATACGCTTCGATCAGATCAATGGCCGCATTGGAGACTCGATTCGTCGCGATGGAGCTTTCACGCATTAGTCCGGGCAGCTGTTCTAAGGCTTCGTTGAGCTCGTCGGGAATTGGCTGGTTGTTTGCCTGTAGATCACAACATAGCAAGACGAAGCGATCCACCAATCGGCGCAGTGGCGCGGTGGTGTGCGCGTAGGGTGCTGCGATTGCCGCCTGCTCCAGGTCCGCTTCGTCTTGGCCGTTGAGCACGTCGTAGTCGGCTCCGCGAAAGAGCGATGCCGCCCGATGCATAATCACCAGTTGCCGCGGATCATTCACGTCTAGAGTGCGTAGGTACTCGCCGTAGCTGAGTTTCCGGTCCCAAGGGCAGCCAAGTAGGCGGGTCTGCTCGGTAAATTCGGCGAGATCTTTTTCATCTGGCGCGGGCATGGTGCGCAAGATTCCGGTGCCGTGATCGAGCATGATGCGTGCCGCGGCAATTCCGGTGAGCAAGGAAATTTGGGCGTTGTAATCTTCCAACGGCAAAGATTGGCCGCTGACAAGTTTGTAACCGTTGGCCTCAGGTTGGACTTCTTGATCGGGAAGGTTCAGTGACGCACCGCCACGCAGGCGTTCTTGTTTGATGCGCAGTGCACCAATTTCGGCAAGGAGTTCTAATTGCTCGCCGCCCTGGGAAGCGTCGAACTTTTGTTGGGCCGTGTGGTAATCGAGTTGTTCACGGGATTTGATCATGGTGCGGGTAAGCACAACGTCGGTGATCGCGCCGTTGTGATTTAGGCTGATGCGCCATAGGAAGACTCGGCGTACCTGTCCGGCAAGCAACGAACCTTGATCTTCAGAGATCAACGGTGGGTGCAGGCTGACCTTGCGGTGCGGTAGGTAAAAAGTCTGACCGCGTGATCTGGTGACTTCATCCAGTGTGCTGCCCAGTTGCACAAACGCCGGAACGTCGGCGATTGCGTAATTCACCACGTACCCCTCGCCGGCGCGTTCTAGGTACATCGCTTGGTCCAGATCGGTGGCGCCTTCGGGATCAATGGTGAAGAACGGGAGTGCCGTATCGTCATGAGGCGCAGGAGCTAAGTTGGCTACCGCTTCCTCTGCCGCGGCTAACGCGGCTTGGTCAAAGGGCGCGGGAACTTCGAGCTCCTTTTCCAGTGCGAGCAGTAGCTCGTCCAGGTTGACGGCGGCATGTTTGCGAGGGCTATAGATCCGTGGATTAGTCACATATCTAGGATTATCACAAATGTGTGATGTGAAGCACGCTTAAACGCCTCGTGGCCGCCCCAAAATATTGGAACGACCACGAGGGGTAAAGCTAAAGGTTGTCTAGTGTGCGAAACCTACGCGACGAGTCTCTTCGGGACCAACCTCGACATAGGCGATTCCGGCTGCTGGGATTAGCACCTCGCGGCCCTTAGGATCCTTCATCGAGAGCACGCTGCCCTCAGAGATCGCCTTGGAGACGGCCTCATTCACTTCGGCGTTGCTTAGCTCGGATTCGAGTACGACTTCACGGGCTACATTCTGAATGCCAATCCGGATTTCCATGATTGTCAATGATCCTCTCGAAAGAATTACGAGTCCCGTCTGGGGGCCTCTAAAACAAATCTAACTAGTTTTCCTTCGGGAACCGTGAAATTCCGCGCCAAGCTAAACGTGAGATCAGATCCACCGCGGTTTCTTGATCAACTGGTTCGTCGCTGGTGGCCCAGTAACGTGCGGAAACCTGTGACAGTCCGGCTAGCGCGCGACCAATCAATAATCCTTCATCTTCATTCAGGTCGGTGTCTTTGACGACCACCTTCGAAATGGAAATGGCCAGAGCATTATTGAACTCTTCGATGCGCGCCGAAATCAGTGGATCGGATAGTACGTCTGATTCAAAAATGAGCCGATACGCCTGGGACTCACGCTTGATGTACTGGTAATAGGTATTAATCGTCTCAAAGACTCGTTGCCGGTTATCGTCGGTTGAGGCGATGGCATCGTCGAGCAGCTTTGTGAAGTCGGCCAGATGCGAATCCAAGAGGGCTAGGTAGAGCTCGCGCTTGCCGGGGAAATGCTGGTAAAGAACTGGTTTGGAAACCAGTGCAACTTCGGCAATCTCATCCATTGAGGCGCCATGGTAACCATGGGCTACGAAGACCTGGTGAGCTGCTTGAAGTAACTGGCGACGGCGCGCTTCACGAGGCATTCGTTGCGTGCGTGGACTTTTAATTTCCCCAAGTTCCGCCATGATTTTGACCTTTCAACCTGCCGTGTGCGAAAGCCACATGCGAGTTGTCCGCACGTAAAACCAGCTCCTACTAGCAAGTAGTATTCCACGTTGCGAGGAAAAAAGCGCCGGTAAAGGCAGGGTGTCTATTGTGCTTATGCGCTTTGTTCGGCAGGTACTGCCGGACAGCTGACATCTTCAGCCGAAGGCGATTGCACGGTAGTGGTGCTTAGCGCGGTGGTATTGCCCAGTGGCTCACTCAGGTCAAGACCGTAGAGAGTCTCAAGAGCCGCGACATATTCGTCGGTACGGCCTTGGGCAGCCAACTCACGTGCACGCACGGTGGGGACATGGAGCAGCTGGCGCATCATTCGACGCATTGCCAATTCAACTTCTTCGGCAGCGGCGGTACAACCGTGCTGGGCACGGACCTTAGCTACCTCGGAATCAAGAACCGTTTTGGTGTGTGCACGCAGAGCGACGATCGCATGATCGGCTTCGCGTTCGCGCTGAGAAGCGGAGAACTCTCTGGCAGCCTGGGTCACGATCCTGGTCGCGTCATGCACGGCCAGAGCCTGTTCGGTCGGCGCGGCCATGCGCACCGATTCGAGGGTGATTAGATCCACGCCGTCGAGCTGAGCCAAGGCCGGGTCAAAGTCATTGGTGAGCGCCATGTCGATGGCGATCAGTGAATGGCCCTTGACGCGCAGTTCGGTCAGGGCCGCACTGTCCAAGCGATTTCCGCCACCGGAACAACCGATGATGACATCCGATTCACGCAGTGCCTGTGGCAACTGTTCGTTGCTCAACGGGAAACCGCCACGCTTATCGGTAAAATCGGCGGCGCGTCCGGAATGTGAGTAGACGCTAATGCGCTTCACTCCACGTTCCTTGAGCAATGCGATCGTTGCGCCGGCATAGGATCCGGTACCGAACAAGACAATGTCTTGGTCTTCCCAGCTACGGTTTTCGTTCATCAATTCTTCGGCGAGGTCTAAAGCGACCGAAACAACCGACTTGCCCTGTGAACCAAGTTGCGTCCGACTTCCAACATCCTTCGCAGCGCGTGTGGCGTTCTGGAAAAGTCGGGTGAGGTTGCTGGTGGTGGTTTTTTCTTGCTGCGCCTGGGTCAGAGCACGGCGGACCTGACCGGCGATTTCGCGTTCTCCCACGACAGCACTATCAAGTCCGGCTCCTACCGAGAAGAGATGGCTGATCACCGGTTCGCCTTCAAGCGCGGTCAGTCGTCGAGTGAGGAAATCTGCGGAGAGCTCGGTATTCGCAGCTAGTTCGTTAACTAACTGCTCGGTTGCTTCTTCGACGTTTTCCACGTCGGCATAAACCTCAAAACGGTTGCATGTCGCCAACACGACGGCACCATTAATCACCGCCGACCCATTGGTAGAGGCGGCGGCTAGCCCGTTGGCCGAGGCGCTAAGTTGTGCCACGGTCTCCAAATCGAGCTGTGAATGCGATGCAACAAGAGATAAGAAAACCACAATGTCCCCAGAGTAGGCCGAAATAGGGGTCCAAACAACGCAGGCGAACCTAAGATCACGTATTTTCACGCAGTTAGGTTGCTCACCTTCATCTGTCGGTGAACGGAGTAAATGGCCTTTTACACTCCAGAGTTGGCATGATTGAAACATGACTCTGTCGCAGAACCATCCCTTCGTTGATGGACGTACCTCCGATTCCGCTTTGATCCAAGCTTTGACTGGACGCACCCCGAGCCACCACCCGGTGTGGTTCATGCGCCAAGCTGGGCGTTCACTGCCTGAATACCTCAAGCTCCGCGAAGGTGTGAGCATGCTCGATTCCTGCCTAGACCCGGCAATGGCCAGCGAAATTACGCTGCAGCCAGTACGCCGCCACAAGGTTGACGCGGGCATCTTCTTCTCCGACATTGTGATTCCATTGCGCCTTGCAGGCGTTGGCGTGGATATCGTTCCCGGTGTTGGCCCGGTCTTGGACAAGGCAATCCGCACCGCAGAAGACGTAGATAATCTGCCAGAACTCACCGATGAGTCGTTGGACCCAATCCGTGAAGCGGTGGCCTTGACCGTTGCTGAACTGGGCAGCACTCCGCTGATCGGCTTCGCCGGTGCCCCCTTCACCGTGGCTGCCTACATGGTTGAAGGCAAGCCAAGCCGCGACCACCTAGGTCCGCGCACCATGATGCATGCCGAACCAGAAGTCTGGGACAGGCTGATGACCTGGGCGGCAGATGCTTCAGGCAAGTTCCTCCGTGCACAGGTAGAAGCCGGTGCTTCGGCCGCACAGCTCTTTGACTCGTGGGCAGGTTCCCTGTCCCTGCCTGATTACCAGAAGTTTGTCGCCCCATACTCCTCGCGTGCATTGGACTTCGTGCGTGACACCGGGGTGCCACTGATTCACTTTGGTACCGGCACAGGTGAATTGCTCACCGCTATGCGAGATTCCGGTGTTGACACCGTGGGCGTGGACTACCGGATTCCATTGGAAACCGCCATTGAACGCCTAGGTCAGAGCGTCTCGGTTCAGGGAAATATTGACCCTGCACTACTCTCTGCTCCTTGGGAAGTGCTTGAGGCACATGTTCGTCAGGTGGTGGCCAGCGGCGCGAAGGCACGTGGACATGTGGTCAACCTTGGCCACGGTGTCCCGCCGACCACCGATCCGACGGTTCTCACTCGTGTGGTTGAGCTCATTCATTCGCTCTAACCACGCAGGACTAAGCTAGGTGTTATAGACAGATCACCCTTATTTCTGACTGCGCCGGTAATCTCGGCGCAGTCAGAAATAAGGCGAACATCGAGGTGAATGTGGAAGGTGCAGCGTATATGACCAGGAATCAGCGCAACTCCCCGGCGTCAGAAAAACCAAGCGAGCGTTCAGCCACTAAGGCACGGCGTGACCTCGCCTCAGACACGGCGGCCCATGCACTGCGGCTACTGGAAAAGGTACGTTCCGCGGCCGAATCCCGCACAACAAAAGATCGAGTCACCGATCCACAAACACCACACGCCATCGTGGTCGGCGGCGGCATCGCCGGGCTAGTTGCCGCCCGTGAACTACGCCAGACCGGATACCGGGTCACCGTCCTAGAAGCGGCATCAAGCTTTGGTGGATGTCTGCGCCGTGTAGAAGTTGCCGGGTTGAATATCGACGCAGGCGCCGAGTCTTTCGCGGTGCGCGGAGGCACTGTGGTCTCCTACCTAGACGAGCTGGACCTGAGCGATAAAATCACGCCAACCACCGGTGTCGGGGCTTGGCTGATTCAGGGTGAAGGCGAAAGCCTGGTAGCTAATCCATTGCCTGCCACCTCATTGATGGGGATCCCAGCGCAGGTGCGCAACGACGACGTGCGTCGCATCATCGGCCGTGCCGCCACCGTGCGCGCCGCGGCGGATCTAGTCACTCCCATGCCCAAAAAATGGGCCACGGAAAAACTCTCTCTGGCCGAGGTAGTCCGTAACCGGATGGGGCAAGGCGTCCTTGACGCCCTAGTTGCCCCAGTGGTCAACGGCGTCTATTCCACAGATCCAGCGCGCATCGACATCGACGCTGCCGCGCCTGGGCTCCGCGCCGCAATGCAAGAGACCGGCTCGCTGGCTAAAGCGGTCGCCAAACTCCAAGGAGACGCACCGGCAGGATCACGCGTCGCTGGACTTGATGGCGGCATGTACACGCTGGTCACCACGCTCACCGAACAGCTGACTGCAGCATCAGTGGCGCTGGTAGCGAACTCTCCGGTCAGTAAAATCGATCATGATCCCCAAGCACAGCACCCGTACACGGTGCACAGCCTTGGCCAAGAACTCACCGCAGACCGCGTAGTCATCGCTACCGAAGCGCAAGCAGCGCTGAATCTGATCAACCCGATGTTTGAAGATTCAAAGCGCATCAGCTCCGAGGCAGTGTCGAACTCCGTCGCCTTGGTTGTGCTGGTGGTCGATAAGCCAGAACTCGATGAGGCACCGCGAGGGGCAGGGGCATTAGTTGCGCAAAACGCACCCGTTGTCGCCAAGGCGCTGACTCACGCCAGCGCCAAATGGCCTTGGCTCGCCGAGCAGTCGGGACCCGGAACTCATGTGGTTCGGCTGTCCTTTGGGCGTATCGGACAACATGAGCCAATCGTTGAATCAGGCGATACCCAAGCATTGCTTGAGCAGGCCATCAAAGATGCTTCAAAGATTTTAGGTGTTCAATTGAACCAGGATGATGTGGTGGGCAGCGCTATTTCGCGTTTCAACGACATGGTCCCGTTGCAGGGCGAGGAGGCGAGCGCACGCCGCGCTAAGCTCAACGCCGCAGTACAAGATTTTGATGGTTTGGATGTGGTGGGCGCATGGCTTGCCGGCACCGGGTTGGCCAGAGTCATCGGCCACACTCGCCGCAGCGTTGCCATTAGCGCCCGCTAATTTTCGAGATAACCGCTTAAGTTAGATCAGATGATCAAGGAGAAAACCTCAGTGAGCTACGTACCACAGCATAATTCGCCGGTCATGCGAGACCGTGAGGCCGCCGGAGAAAACCCGACCATGTTCTACACCCTGTGGACCGTGTTCAAACGTTCCGCCAAGGTGGAACTGGGCGAGGCTGACGCCACAGAGTTTGACTCGCTCATCGCGGAACTTGCCGACTCTGGTGCGGTCGTTCGTGGCATCTACGACGTGTCGCTGATGCGCCAAGAAGCCGACATTATGGTCTGGATGCACGGTCCGGCAGCTGAACTGTTGCAGGCATCGATGCGTAAGGTCCGTCGCAGTGCGTTACTTGCTGGCACGGAAATTGTGTACTCCACGATGGCCGTGCACCGCGAAGCCGAGTTCTCTAAGGACCACTCGCCAGCCTTCTCCCGTGGTGTGGATCCGAAGGGCTGGATGACTGTTTACCCATTCGTCCGCTCCCACGACTGGTACACCATGGATCCTGCGGCACGTGGCAAGATGCTACGCGACCACGGCATGCTTGGACGCGAATTCCCTAACGTACTGGCAAATACCGTGGCAGCGTTCTCCTTCAGCGACTTCGAGTGGCAGATCTGCTTGGAAGCCGATGACATGATCGACCTAGTCGACATGATGCGTCACTTGCGTTACACCGAAGCACGCCACCACGTCAGCGAAGAGACCCCGTTCTACACCGGACGCCGGATCTCGGCCGCCCAGGCCATCGAGGTCTTGAAGTGACCCAGGATTTCGATCCACGCACCGGCTACGACGCCAACGGTCAAATGATTCCTAAAGCCTACGATGCGATCCTGCTGTCCTCTTTTGGAGGTCCCGAAGGTCAAGACGACGTGATCCCGTTCCTGCGCAACGTCACCGCCGGCCGTGGGATCCCCGACGAGCGCCTTGAAGAAGTCGCGGTGCATTACCGCAAAAACGGTGGGATTTCTCCGATCAACGGCCAGAACCGTGCATTGCTAGCCGCGTTGGAAGCCGAACTTGAAGCGCGCAATATTGATATTCCGGTGTACTGGGGTAACCGCAACTGGCACCCGTTCGTCAACGACACGTTGAAGAACATCGCAGCCGACGGGCACCGCAAGGTGCTGCTGATGGGCACCGGTGCCTACACCGGGTATTCGGCATGCCGCCAGTACCGCGAAGATTTAGGTATGGGCTTACGCGAGACCGGTCTGGAAGGCGTGCTCGAAGTTGATAAGTTGCGCCAGTTCTTTGATACGCCTGCCTTTGTGCAGCCGTTCATTGAGGCACTAGGCACCTCAATAACCGAGGTTCGTGCGCAACTGAGCGCAAAGAACCAAAGCGACGCGAAGATCAAGATCGTCTTTGTGACTCACTCGATTCCGATGGCGGACGCTAACGCGGCTGGTCCGGAGCAGTTACGCGCCGCGGCGAGCGAGAATCTTTACACCGCGCAACACCGTGCAGTAGCAGCACATATTTTGGCCAACGTACCCGAAGCACAGGGTTTGGAACACAGCCTGGTGTACCAGTCACGTTCCGGTGCACCTCACGTGCCGTGGCTCGAACCAGACATTAATGATGCACTTGAAGCCGATGCGGCCGCCGGAGTAGCCGGCGTTGTTGTGGTCCCGATTGGGTTCATTTCTGATCACATGGAAGTGCTCTGGGACCTAGACACCGAAGCGAAGGACAGCTGCGCAGAACTTGGCCTGGCCTTTAGTCGGGCTGCGACTCCTGGCACACACCACGCCTTCGTTTCTGGGCTGGTGGATTTGGTTGAAGAGCGTTTGGCCGATGCCAATGGCGAAGCATTGCGCGACGGACGGATCAGCGTAGTGGCGGGCGGACCATGGTTTGATGTGTGTCGTCCGAATTGTTGTGAAAAGCGCGCGCTGGATGGAACCTTGCGCCCCACCATCGCCGGCGTCGATTCAGAAGTGGGGGTGCCTGCGCCATGAGCGAGACATTTCGTGTAGGAACGCGCGGAAGCGCGCTTGCGACTACGCAAACCGGGTGGGCAGCTAAACGATTGGCACAGTCTTCCGGGCTGGAGGTGGAAACCATTTTGGTGAAGACCGAAGGCGACGTGATCACCGGCCCACTGTCACAACTGGGCGGGACCGGAGTCTTCGCGGCTGCATTGCGTCAGCATCTGCTAGATTCCGGATGCGATTTGGCGGTGCACTCCTTGAAGGATTTGCCGACCAAGCAGCCTGAAGGCCTAGTGTTGGCAGCCATTCCAGAACGTGAAGACGTGCGTGACGCATTGTGCGCCCGCGATGGTCTGAAACTCTCCGAATTGCCCGAAGGGGCAAAAATCGGTACCGGGTCACCACGCCGTGCGGCCCAGCTTTTGGCTTTCCGTCAAGACTTCCAGATTGTCGATATTCGTGGCAACGTCCCCACCCGACTTGGTCGGGTCAAGGGGATTGGTGATACCCATGATGACGGCAGTGTCGGACGTAGTGTGCAGGGCGATCTGGACGCGGTGATTTTGGCTGCCGCCGGGATGCGCCGGTTAGGTTTGGACAAGCACATCACCGAATATCTGGACCCAAAGATCATGTTGCCAGCTCCCGGGCAGGGCGCCCTCGCCTTGGAAGTGCGCAGCACCGGTTCGGATCATCCGGCCTTGGACCAGGCACTTGCGGACTTGGACCACCTGCCCACACGTATGCAGGTGGAAGCCGAACGCGCACTATTGGCTGCCTTGGAGGCAGGGTGCGCAGCTCCGATTGGTGCACTGGCTCGAGTGGAGGGGCAGCGACTGATCTTGGAAGCCGTCGCCTGTAACCCGGACGGTTCCGAAACCATGCGCCGTAGCGCTCAAAGTGACGGGCTTTCGGTGCAAGCCGCCCAAGAACTTGGACGAAGCCTCGCCGAGTCGATGATCGCCGACGGCGCAGCTGTCGTCGCGGGTTTGGTCTAAGCGGTTACATGAAGCACCAGGCACTCATCTTGCGCGAGGCGGCGCGAGCCGCCGCCACCGTGCGGGAATTTGAGAAGCTGGGCATTGAATCTTTCTCTGCCCAGCTGATCGAAACCGTCTGGCCGCAGGATCTGCGCGAATTGCGCCGCTCGATTCAATGGTTAGTCGCAGGGGAGTATCAGTGGTTGGTGCTCACTTCGGTTAATACCGTTGAGGTCATCGCTACGATCCTCGACGGAGATCAGCTGCCACGCGGACTGAAGGTTGCGTCGGTTGGAACAAAAACCGCGGCGGTAGCCAAACAGCGTTTGGGTGTTGACTCCGATTTTGTCCCCACGGATCAATCCGCGGCCGGGATGGTGGAGCAATGGCACTTGGACCCAGGACAGAAAATCTTCTATCCACATGGGGATCTTGCCAGCTCTACTCTTGCGGCAGGACTGGCCGGCCATCGGCTCGATGAGGTTGTGGCTTACCAGACCGTTGGCGCGCCCAGTGGGGCAGTCCCATTACGTACCAGGGAAGTGCCAGCCGCGGCACAAGTACTTGCACCGCAGGAGATCGCAGCGAACCTTGGACGGTTTGACCTAGTGGTTTTTAGCGCACCAAGCATCGTGCGGCGTTTTGTTGAACTAACCGGTGACTTGCCGGTCAAAGGCATGAAAAACATTGCTATTGGCCAGCCAACCGCGCAGGCCCTGCGCCAGGCAGGTTTGCCAGCGGACGCGATTGCCAGTGAGCCAACCCCCACGGGGTTGGCCATAGCTGCCCAAGAACTAATCAAAAAGTGAATTATCAATTCTAGAAAGAAGTGACATGGGTTTCCCTCAGCACCGACCTCGCCGACTCCGGCAGAATCCTGCAGTTCGTCGACTCGTGGCAGAATTTGAGCTCTCCTCGCGACAGCTGATCCTGCCCGCCTTTGTCCGTGAGGGACTCACCGAGCCGAACCCGATCACCTCCATGCCTGGCGTCGTGCAACACACCATGGATTCGCTCAAGGCTACCGCGGCGGATGCAGCGCAGCGTGGCTTGGGCGGCATTATGCTCTTTGGTATTCCAGAGAATCGCGATGAGACCGGCAGCGCCGGGATCGATCCGAAGGGGATTTTGAATAGGGGCATCGCCGCCGTCCGCGAAGAAGTGGGCGACGAATTAGTGATCATGTCCGATGTCTGCCTGGACGAATTTACCTCTCATGGACACTGCGGCGTGCTTGATGAAAAGGGCGCGGTGGACAATGACCGCACCCTAGAAATTTATGCCGAAATGGCAGTGATGCAGGCTGAAGCCGGCGCGCATATCCTCGGCCCATCGGGAATGATGGACGGGCAGATCGCCGTCATTCGCGAGGCCCTCGACCAGGCCGGCAAACAAGACGTTGCGGTACTGGCTTACGCGGCAAAATACGCCAGCGCCTTCTACGGACCGTTCCGTGAAGCCGTCGATTCGCAGTTGCAAGGCGATCGCCGCACCTACCAGATGGACGCGTCGAACCGCCGCGAGGCACTGCTAGAGGTTGAGCTGGACCTCGCCGAAGGTGCCGATATGGTCATGGTGAAACCAGCCATGAGCTACCTAGATATCGTCTCGGACATCGCACAGATGTCGCCGGTACCGGTCTCCGCTTACCAAATTTCCGGTGAATACGCGATGATCGAAGCTGCCTCGGCCAATGGATGGATTGACCGTAAGGCCTCCGTAATGGAGTCCTTGCTGTCGATTCGTCGTGCGGGCGCCGAACAGATCTTGACCTATTACGCAGCCGAAGTTGCCGGCTGGTTGAACGAAGGAAAGAAATAAATGTCGAATTCCGAGAAGCTTTTCGCCGAGGCTCAAGAAGTCATGCCCGGTGGCGTGAACTCGCCAGTTCGTGCCTTCGGCTCCGTCGGTGGCGTGCCACCATTTATGGTCGGCGCCAAGGGTGCTTACCTGACCGACGCAGACGGCAAAGAATATGTTGACCTAGTCTGCTCCTGGGGTCCAGCCCTATTGGGTCACGCTCACCCCGAAATTCAGTCGGCGGTTCACGCAGCTGTTGACCGCGGGCTGTCCTTTGGCGCATCTACCCCGGATGAGGCGAAGCTTGGGAAGCTGATCAAGGATCGAGTCGGAGGGGTAGACCGGGTACGTATGGTCTCCACCGGTACCGAAGCGACGATGACCGCGGTGCGTTTGGCCCGCGGCTTCACCGGTCGAGAACTGATCATCAAGTTTGCTGGTTGCTACCACGGCCACCTCGATAGCCTCTTGGCCGATGCCGGCTCGGGCGTTGCAACCTTGGCGCTACCAGGTTCCGCTGGAGTCACCGCGGCCACTGCGGCCGAAACCCTCGTATTGCCATACAACGACCGTGCAGCGGTTGAAGCCGCATTCGCTGAGCACGGGGCGAATATCGCCGCCGTGATCACCGAATCAGCACCGTGCAATATGGGCGTAGTCACCCCGGAGGAAGGCTATAACAAGTTCCTCAAGGACACCACCGCCAAGTACGGTGCACTGCTGATTCTTGACGAAGTACTCACCGGCTTCCGCGCATCATCTTCCGGTTACTGGGGTCTGAGTGGCAAGGATGAAGGCTGGAATGCGGATATCTACACCTTCGGTAAGGTCATCGGTGGTGGCCTTCCGACCGCTGCCTTAGGTGGTCGCGCCGATGTTATGGATTACCTAGCTCCGTTGGGCCCGGTATATCAGGCTGGCACGCTTTCGGGTAACCCGGTAGCGATGGCTGCCGGTATCGCTCAGCTGACCCACGCCACCGATGAGGTCTACGCTCACATTCTCAAGCAGTCCAACGCTCTGCAGGCGAAGCTCAGCGAAGCTTTCAACGAGGCAGGGGTAGATCACTCGATCCAGCGCGCAGGCTCCTTGTTCTCCGTAGCATTTGGCACCTCGGCCAAGGGCGTACATAACTACGCAGATGCACAGGCTCAGGAAGCGTTCCGCTACGCACCGTTCTTCCACTCAATGCTTGACTCAGGTGTCTACCTGCCACCAAGTGTGTTCGAAGCTTGGTTCATCTCTGCAGCGCATGATGATGCTGCCATGGAGAAGATCTACGCAGCACTGCCTGCGGCTGCTCAGGCTGCCGCTGCTGCCACCGCGTAACCCCCTAAAAACCGAGGTACCAGCTTTCCGCAATGGGGAAGCTGGTACGTCGGTTTTTTATACCCTGGAGATTTCAAGGGGGACTTGTAGAGTCGATCTTGATAGCTTGGCAAGAACACCAATAGTTGCAAGAAATATGAGGAACGGTATATGTCAGACGTCGTCTCGGAACATCTGGTACCAAAAACAGATCAACAGATCCCCGAATTCTTAGAGCATCTCGGTATCCCGGGCCTCGCCGATATTCACGTGCATTTCCTCCCAGAACCAATGCTGCAGAAAGTCTGGGCGTACTTTGATCGGGCAGAACAAAGTTATGGCCGCCCGTGGCCCATTAAGTATCGAATGGACGAGGAATCGCGTATTAGACGGCTTCGCGAGATCGGGCTAGCAGCTATTCCTGCATTGTCCTACGCCCATAAGGCAGGCATGGCGATGTGGCTCAATAAATGGGCACAAGACTTCAGCACTCGCGTATCCGGGGCCTTGCACTGTGCGACTTTTTATCCGGAACCCGGAGCTGGCACCTACGTCCAAGACGCAATCGACGCCGGAGCACAACTATTTAAGCTCCACATTCAGGTCGGTGGCTTCGCACCGGATGATGCACAACTCGATGAAGCTTGGAAAGCGCTTGAACAAGCGCAAATCCCGGTGGTAATCCACGCCGGATCCGCACCCCTCGACGGTAGTTTCACCGGTCCGCAACATGTCCGCCAACTCATGGAGAATTTCCCCAAGTTGGTGCTGGTGATTGCGCATATGGGCATGCCCGAATATCACGAGTTTGCGGATTTAGCCGAGGAATATTCGGGCGTACATTTAGACACCACCATGGTAGGTACTGACTTCACCAATGAATTTGCGCCGATGCCAGATAGCTATATCAACCGCTTGCCAGCCTTACAGGACAAGATCATTCTCGGCTCGGACTACCCGAATATTCCGTATGCCTACGCCCACCAAATCGAGGCACTAGCCCGTTTAGGGCTTGGGAGAGCCTGGCTCAGAGCGGTGCTTTGGGGCAATGGATCCAAGCTACTAGGTTTATCTGGTGAGGCAGATTCTTGAGCTTAAGCAACGTAGCGCTCCTCTGCCGGTGGGCAAAGGAGCGCTACGTAAGGCACTGTGGAGTCCTTATGAAGCTGGGATAACGCTTCCGTCGGTCCAGGTCTTCTTGATGTATGCGGCTACTTCTTCGGAGTGCAGCAGTTCGTCAAGCTTGGCAATGGCTGGAGTTTCCTCGTCTGCACGCCAGGTCAGGAAGTTCGAGTTCGGGTTGTCCTGGGAGGACTCCTGCGCAAGTACTTCATCCAGGTTCAGCTTCGCCTGAACGATGTAGTTTCCGTTGATCACTGCCAGCCCGATGTTGTCATCTTCGGCGTAGAACTTTGGAACCTGCTCCGAGTTCACTTCATCGAAAGTGAGCTTCTTCGGGTTCTTGGTGTCGTCACCGTCAAGGGTCAGTGCTGAATCATCGTCGGTGAGACCCGAAAGCAGTCCTACGCTTTCCAGTACGCGCAACCCGCGAAGCTGGTTCACCGGGTCATTATTGAGCAGCACCATTGAGCCGTCGGCGACGTCTTCAGGCTTGTCGAAATTCTTCGAGAAAACGGTCAGTGGCTCCAAATGGACGCCCTTACCGTGTTCGAATTCGTAGCCCTTGTCGGCAACCTGCTGTGCCAGGTACGCCTCGGTCTGGAAGTAGTTAGCATCGATGGTGCCATCGGCCAAAGCAATATTTGGCGTCTGGTAGTCATCAATTTCCTGAATTTCCAGGTCGATACCGGCATCCTTAGCCAAGTTCTGATCGATGAATTCAAGAATCTGTGAGTGTGGGACCGGGCTTGCGCCGACCTTGACGACTACAGGGTTTGCTGGGTCGAGGCTAGGTGCTGCCGATGGTTCGGCGGATCCGGTGCTACCGCAGGCGGTCACCGCAAAGAGAGTAGCGACACCAGTGATGGCAAGTGCGAGCTTTGTACGCATTGTGAGTGTTTTCCTTTGAATACGAACCGTTGCCGGTAACGAAAGGGGAGGTTTGGTATGGCAGTACTGCCTACCAAGCCCGTCGGGTGACCGACGGAAAATTATCTAACGGTGATCGATCTTGCGAGCGACGATGTCGCCAACAATCTGTACGATCTGGACCATGATGAGGATGATAACCATGGTGACCAACATGATTCCCATGTCGTAGCGCTGGAAGCCATAGTTGTAAGCTAGGCGCCCCAGACCGCCGCCGCCGACGAGTCCGGCCATTGCCGAATAACCGATGAGCGTGACCACGGTGGTAGTCAGTGCGGCGATAAGTCCTGGCATCGCTTCGGGTACCAAGACTTTGCGAATAACCTGCATCTTGGTGGATCCCATCACCAATGCCGCATCAACCTTGCCTGATGAAACATCACGCAACGCAGTTTCAACAAGTCGAGCGAAGAAAGGAACCGTACCGATGGTCAATGACACGGAGGCCGCCACCGGGCCGAGTGACTCGCCGGTGATGGCCTTGGCCAAGGGAATCAGCGCCACCATCAGAATGGCGAACGGAATCGAACGGGTGATGTT
Source organism: Arthrobacter sp. MYb213 (assembly GCF_002979915.1). GTDB lineage: Bacteria > Actinomycetota > Actinomycetes > Actinomycetales > Micrococcaceae > Glutamicibacter. Next base: position 71,859 of record NZ_PCQA01000002.1, on the reverse strand, counting down.
GACGATGATGCCCGAAAGCACCACATTCAGCCAACGAACGGGTAGCAGTCCGCCCTTGCCGGTGTTATGCAGCAAGATTCCCAACGGTAAACCAATGACAATGGTGAAGACTGTAGCAATCAGGACCATCTGTAGCGTTTCCACGGTGGCCGGCCACATAGCCCTGGTGATACCTGGGTTGTTCAAGAGTTCAGTGAAGAAATCCATAACTTACTTGGCCTCCTTCACAGTTACTGCGATTCCAGCGGACTTCAAATATTCCACGATTGCGCCAAGATCTGCCTCAGGGGCAAGCTGCACGCGCAAGTGGGCGAACTGCTGGTCGCCTAAGTGTTCAACAGAGCCAGCCAAAACGTTGACATCGGTGTTGAATTTACGTGCGATACCAGAGATGACAGGTTCGGTTGCCTGATCACCGGTGTAGAGCAGATCTACCACCGGTCCGGCACCCTCGACCTGCGGTGCGTCGCCTGGAAGCGGAAGTAGCGTTGCAGCCAAACGTCCTGAAGGGTTTGTAATGACCGCTTCAATGTCGCCGTGTTCAACGATTTTGCCGGCTTCAAGAAGGGACACCGAATCACAGGCCTGCTTCACTACGTGCATCTCGTGGGTAATGATCAACACGGTGATGTTCAGGCGGTTGCGTAGTTCTTTGACAAGTTCAAGAATTTCATCGGTGGTCTGTGGATCCAACGCACTGGTCGGCTCATCACAGAGCAACACATCGGGGTCGGTGGCCAGGGCGCGGGCAATACCTACGCGTTGGCGCTGACCGCCGGAAAGCTGCGAGGGATAGCCCTTAGCGAACTGGGTCAAGCCCACGAGCTCAAGAAGTTCCGAAACTTTTTTCGCAACGTCTTTCTTGGGTGTACCTACCAGTTCTAGTGGGTAGGCAATGTTTTGTTCGGTGGTGCGCGAATCGAACAAGTTCGCATGCTGGAAGACCATACCGATACGACGGCGGGCATTACGCAGCTCATCGTCGCTGACGTTAGTTAACTCCTTGCCGTTAACTGCAACGGTGCCGGAGGTCGGCTGGTCAAGCAATGTCAGGCATCGAACGAGCGTGGATTTACCAGCTCCGGAGTGCCCAACAATGCCGTGAATTTTCCCGGTGGGGACTTCAAGGCTCACACCGTCGAGGGCAACAACGTCATTGTTGCCTTGGCGGTAGACCTTACGCAGGTCACTAATTGTGATCACTAGGCGCGTTCCTTCAATTCTCAAGGGGTATAGAGAGTACCCTCCATTGAATCATCATCGAACAATATCGCCCTAACGCCCCTTAGAATAAGGTAACTATTCTTAATTTCGGGTGTAATTGACGATGCTGTCGAAGAAGATTCGCTGAATTGTGACTGAAGATGAACGATTGACTTGCCCGGCAATTCGGAAGAGTCATTTTAAAGATTGTGAAGTGAACAACAATTAGTGGAAAATCAGGCCGTTAGCTGTCTTTGATCGGCCAAGCACCGTCAACAACAGCCTGAGGATCACGCTTTCGTAGGTACTCCTGGAAGCTCGCGGCTTGATCCCGAGCCCAACCAATCTGCCAACCATGCAAGTCTTGTGGGTCCACCTGAAGCTGTGGATATTTTTCCGCAATAGCGCGAGCCACACCAACACATGCGACAGAGTCGGCAAACGAGGTGTGCGCATTTTCGAGAACTACACCGTAATGCTCACAGGCTGCGGCAAGTGTGCGCTTTCCCTTGCGAAACTTGTCCACCTGCTTGTCAATGATGAACGGATCGATCACGTTCCCCGGAATGAGCGGTACTAGGTCATAGCGCAACGCCTCGGCATGCAGAACCGAAAAATCGTAGGACGCGTTAAACGCCACAATCGGGGACTGCTGGGCAGCAAATTGAAGCAAATTGATGATCTCGGAAACACCCTGCGCGGCAGGCATTCCCTCAGCACGTGCCTTTTCGGTGGAAACACCGTGCACAGCGGTCGCTGCCTCGGGGATCTCAACTCCAGGGTCAACGAGCCACTCGCGCTGATTCACTACCTGCCCTTGAGCATCGAGAAGAACCACTGACGCGGTGACAATGCGAGCGGTGTTGGTATCGACTCCTGTGGTTTCCAAATCAAAGCCAACGACAAGACCCTTATGCCATTCATTCATAGAAACAACGCTACCCGTTCGTTCCTACAACTATTCCACTGACGCTCCGGTTGTGGATGAGGAACTTGAAGTTGGCACAATGGTGACATGAGCACCGTACCCACACCCGCAAGTCTCGAATACGCCGAAGCCGTTCACCGGCTCGCGGCATTAGTTCCACCAGGCGTGGTCCTTAGTTATGGTGACGTTGCAGAGCTGCTGGGTAGTGGTGGCCCAAGGCAAGCGGGAAAAGCTATGGCATCTTCACCGTCAGCTACACCTTGGTGGCGAATAATCCGCGCCGATGGCACGCTGCCACCTCTCCTAGCTGAGCAAGGCAATACCGCGTGGGTAAGCGAAGATACCCCGCGCAAGGGCCAACGCGTCGATATGAGCCAAGCACGGTGGCAACCAGATGATGCACAGTGGGAGCAAATTCAATCTTTGAAAGCGGCGTTGCAAGCAAGCTACTTGTCGCCAGCGGATGATCAACTATGAACATGGAAGAATCGACCGACTCGGCACCGTTAGGTACCACTTTATTGCTTGAGCAATTGTCAGTGGTAGAAAAACCGACGCTAGTCACTGGAGCCCCTGGCACTGGAAAAACTACAGCCCTAATTGATCTGGCTGTAGCGCAACTTGCTGCTGGCCTAGATCCGCTACAACTGTTGATCATTGCTCCAACTCGCCTTACGGCCGCCGGAATTCGAGATGAACTTAGCCGCCGGGCAGACCAAACCTTTACCGAACCGGTAGTTCGAACTTGGTCAGCGTACGCATTCGACCTGATTCGCCGGGCACGGTTAGAAGGTTTGTTGCCTGCTTTAGAGCGCGCACCACGACTTTTATCGGGACCAGAACAAGACACACTGATCGGCAACCTGCTCGAAGGACACCGGCAAGGTCTTACCGAAGGTCCGGGCTGGCCAGCAGATCTGGATCTGGCCGTAGAGACTCGAGGGTTTAGAAAAGAACTGCGTGAATTTTTTGATCGGGTCTCGGAACTTGGTCTTGAACCGGTGGATATTGCCGAACTAGGTGAACAAACTAAACGCAGCGAATGGGTTGCCGCGGCTCGTTTTTATCAGGAATATCGTGACCTGCTTGATTTGGGCAGTGCCGAGGCTTTTGACCCTGCGGGGCTGATGACCCGCGCCGCACAGATTCTTGAGCAAAATCCAGAATTTCTGAACGAAGAGCACGAAAAACTGCAACTAATTTTAGTGGATGACCTTCAAGAAGCGACGTTGTCCCAGCACCGGCTCCTGCGCATGATTGGACGCGAGCGCTCCCTGGTCGCTTTTGCTGCTCCAGACAATGTTGTCCAAGGATTCCGTGGTGCCCGGGCAGATGAACTGAGCCGGTTCGCACAGTCCTATAGTGCAAATGACGATATTCAGTTTTTCGAATTAACTAGCAGCTTCCGCATGGCGCCCGCCATCATGGAGGCGTGGCAGCGCGTGGTGCGCCGCATCCCTTTGGCAGCAGGTCAACGTGGCCGCGCCTTACACGCACTTCCCGATATCGAGGATGGCGAAGTTCTGGCGCTGTGTTTCGAAAACTCCACTTTGGAAGAGCGCTATATTGCCCAGCGCATCGTGCAGATGGACCTCTATGAAGGATTCCCACTCTCGGATATTGCCATTGTGGTCCGCAACGGTTCACAGGTGCGTTCACTCAGTCGATTCCTCGAAGGTCAGGGGATTGCGGTACAGGTCCCGCCTGCCGAAATCCCATTGAAGGATGAAGGAGCAGTACGGCCGTTATTGGATCTGGTCCAGCTTGCCTTAGCAGACGGTGTCAGCGATGACCCGTTACTCATGCAGAACTTATTGCTCTCGCGGTATGGCATGAGCACCGCTCTGGAAATTCGCCGACTGCGTCAGATGCTGCGCCAACGCGAAAGCTCACAAGGTGGGCGACGCTCCAGCCAAGAACTTCTCGAAGCCACCCTTCACGAACCAGAGTTGACCGAATCATTGGGCCCTGTGGCCTTCGGGCTTAACCGCTTGCTGACCATGTTTGATGCCTTACGCACGGAACTAGCCACCGGACAAGCGACACCAGAAACGGCCCTTTGGGCTCTGTGGGAAGCCTCGGGGCGCGCCAACGCTTGGCGTAAAGAAGCTTTGGGAACGGGCAATACCGCGCGCAGGGCCGACCATGATCTGGACGCGGTGCTCTCGCTATTCCAAGCAGCAGAGCGGTTCGTGGACCAGCTACCAGGCGCCAGCGTGGAGCTTTTCCTAGACCATATTTTGCATCAAGACCTTCCTATGGATTCGCTGGCATCTAGGGCCACCGGTACCCAAACGGTAACGGTACTAACCACCGCTGCCGCGGCAGGAAAACAATGGCCGGTGGTGTTCATCCCAGGCTTGCAAGAAGGTAGCTGGCCAAATCTCCGCCTCCGTGGAGAATTGCTAGGTTCAAATGCCTTGGCTGACGCGGTTGAGCATGGGATCTCCTTCTTAAGCACTCGAACCCCGACCCAATTGATACGTGGAATTCGCAGTGATGAAACACGAAGTTTCAGCAACGCTGTGTCTCGCGCGTCAAAAATGCTGATCTGTACCGCGGTAGACAACGAAGACTTCCAACCATCCTCGTTCCTGGACCTTGTAGATCCACATGACGCGGCGGCCAGAGAACTCACCGAGGTCCCTCGTATCAGGGCACTATCAACCTTGGTGGCAGAACTGCGCTCCATGGCCGAACGAGCCAAGGCTGCGCAGCTCGGAGCCATTCCAGAACCTGTGGACGTCTCAGCTCAAGAGATCTATCACGATGCCACCTCGGTCCTTAACCGCTTGGCACGAAATGACTATCCGGTGCGCGGTGCCCATCCGCAGAGCTGGTGGGGGCTGAAACCATTGAGCACAAATGCTCCTGTGGTTCCTGAAGACCAGCCACTTCGCGTATCGCCGTCCAAGGTGGAAACGCTAGTGAAATCACCGCTGAACTGGTTTGTGCAAAGCGCCGGCGGGCAGGCAGCCCATGACTTTGCCGCCTCCTTAGGTACCCTGATCCATTCAATCGCCGAGGAACACCCCGAAGCCAGCGGCACCGAATACGCACAGATCTTGGAACAGCGCTGGCCAGAGCTGGAAAAGCTTCCCAATTGGGAAGGCCAACGAGATTTTGACCGAGCCGAAGAGATGCTCAAAAAACTCGCACAGTATTCCATCACCATGCGAACTTCTGGACGGACGTTGGCTGCCATCGAACTACCGTTCCAAGTCGATGTCCCACACGAAGGAAAAAACATTCAACTACGCGGTGTCATTGACCGAATCGAAGCGGATGAAAACGGCAGGGTTACCGTGGTGGATCTGAAGACCGGTGGCACCGCGCCCTCAGCGAAGCTCACCGAAACTAATCCACAGCTTGCGGTCTATCAAACGGCAATCCAACTCGGCGCACTGCAGGACCAAGAAGAAACCGCGCAGTTATCCTCCGAACCGGCAGGTGCCTCGCTGGTATACGTGGGCACCTCAACAAAGTCGGCTTCGCTGAGAGACCAGCCAGCGCTAGGGGAGGACACCTGGGCTCGTGAGCTGATTCTGCAGGCCGCGCAACTGATGGGCGAGAGTGAATTCATTACCCGCCACACGGTTGGTTCAGAGGGGCTCCGAGGCTCTTGCACACTGCCCGAAATCTGCCCATTGTGCGAAGAAGGACGACAGGTCACCGAACCATGAGCAATATTAGATTCTCCCCACTAGAACTCTCCGAAGCTTTAGGAGAGCAGTTTCCACCCACCGAGCAACAAGCGGAGATCATTTCCGCGCCATTAGAACCAATGCTGGTGATCGCCGGCGCTGGGTCGGGCAAAACCAAAACTATGGCCGATAAAGTGGTCTGGCTGGTTGCCAATGGGCTGGTTCGCCCGGAAGAAATTCTTGGTGTGACCTTTACTCGTAAAGCTGCCGGAGAACTCTCGGTGCGTATCCGTGCCAAGATTGCGCAGCTTGTCGCTACGGGGTTGTTGAGTGAGGAAGAAACCCGCGACTTCCTTGACCCGGCCGTCTCTACTTATCATTCCTACGCAAATACCCTAGTCCAGGACTACGGGCTACGGCTGGGCATTGAAGAAGACACGGTACTACTGGGGGCCGCCCAATCCTGGCAGATTGCCCATCAGGTTTTGGAGAGCTACACGGGAAGTTACGAACACCTAGGTTCGGCGACCAGCACCTTGATCGATGCGATCGTCTCTTTTAGTTCCGAGTCCTCAGAGCATCTGGTCTCACCACCGCGGGCCCAACAGTGGCTCGACAAGCTCATCGAAGAACTCAACGTTCTCCCAATGCAGGCTGATAAGGAAAAGAACCGAACCGCCCCGGCTCAAAAGTTACTAGACAAGCTCGCCTCTCGGGCAACGATTGCTGAATTAGCCCAAGAATATGCGCTGTCGAAGCAAAAGCTGGGCGTCATGGATTACGGTGACCTGGTTTCTCACGCGGCACATATTGCCCAGCAGGTTCCCGCGGCGGCGCTCGCCGAACGAGCCAACCATAAGGTGGTTTTGCTCGACGAATTCCAAGATACCTCGCATGCCCAGATGGTGTTGTTCTCCGAACTGTACGGCCACGGTCATCCAGTCACCGCAGTCGGTGACCCGAATCAGTCCATCTACGGTTTCCGCGGAGCCAGTGCGGGACAGCTCTTCAGATTCCCCGAAGAGTTTCCTATTGTGCGTGAGACTGACAGGGAAGTTGCCCACGTTAAACACCTCACGGTCGCCTGGCGCAATACCGTCAACGTTTTGGAAGCGGCAAACCAGATCACCGCCGGTGGGCAGGAACCAGTTAGTGGACCGGTGTCGGTTAAACCTCTGGAACCTTCTGCTTTTGCGCAGCAGGGACGAGTAGTGCTCAACCGTTGCGCCACCGTGCGCGACGAAGCTGAGAAAATTGCAGATCTTATTGTGGCGCAGAACAAGCCAGGCACCGATACTGTGCTCAAGACCAGCGCCGTGCTCAGCCGCAACCGAGCGAATCTCTCGGTGATGGGGGAGGTGCTAGGTGAACGAGGAATCCCCTATCAGCTAGTAGGACTATCTGGGTTACTGAGCACCCCCGAACTAACCGACCTGGTGTCCTGTTTGCAGGTGCTGGTTGATCCGTTACGTTCAGACAAATTGATGCGGCTACTGGCTGGAGCGCGCTGGAGGCTTGGCGCCGCAGATCTAGCAGCATTTGCTGACTGGTCACGTTCGCTGGCCCGCCGCCGGCAAAAGGGACTAAACCCCGAACTGGATCCCGCTGAAGCGCTGACCGAACAGCAAAGCGGGCAGGAAGCGGCCCGCGCCGAATTAAACGATGCGGCCAGCCTTGTTGAAGCGCTCGATTACCTGCCACGGGCGCAGTGGACGAGTGCCGACGGACGCAGTATCTCTGATATTGGGTTTGAACGTCTTGAAGCCTTGCGCGCTGAACTACGTCAGCTGCGTCTGATCGCCAATGATGACTTAGAAGCGTTAATCCGTGAGGTCGAAAGAGCGATGAATTTGGATATTGAGGTGGCGTCAAGACCATGGATTGCCACGGATAAATATCGCGTCAACCTTGATGCTTTTGCCGATGTGGTGCGCGAATATTGCCGCAACGCCCCACGAGTAGAGCTGGCCGGATTCTTAATGTGGCTTGAACAAGCAGCTGAGAAAGAGAAGGGCTTGCCGCTACCATCGGAAGACGCAGACCCGAAGGCAGTGCAACTTCTGACGATTCACGCCTCAAAGGGACTGGAATGGGACACCGTCGCGGTGATGTCATTAAACGAGGGAGTGTTTCCGGGCGCCAAATCAGATCGTTGGACCAGCGGGGATAAAGCACTGCCGTGGCCTTTACGCGGGGACAACGGCGATTTGCCACAGTGGGATACCGACCAGCCTGCGCTCAAAGAACTGATTGAAGCCGAATCAATCTTCAAAGACCGCGTGGATGATCACCATATTGCCGAGGAACGCAGGCTGGCTTATGTGGCAGTGACCAGAGCGAAATCGTTACTGATCTGTTCTAGTAGCGTCTGGTCGGGTTCGCGGACCAAACCCTGTGAACCTTCGGTATTTATGAATGCACTACTTCCATTGGTGAATCTGGAAAACCCACATGCCGAAATCGGGATATGGGTGGAAGATGAGCAAGCCCCGGAAGAGAACCCGGTACGTTCCCAACCGTTAGAAGCACTCTGGCCCTATGACCCGTTGGAGGGTCCGGTGATTAGCGGTGCCGTGCAGAAAACACCGCATCCATACTCGCGCAGAGAAGTCCTACAGCTTGTGGCCGAGGACGTCACTGCGGACAAAGACAGCGATCAAATGCTCACCAGTTTTGGTGAACATTGGAATGATGAAGCGAACCGATTGTTGGCACAACGCGAGTTCCTCAACAATCGTGAACGTGTTATTGAAGCGCCCGAACATGTGCGAGCTTCGCTCTTTGTGGAGCTTGCTGAGGACCCGGTTGAAGTATTGGAAAACCTTCGCCGCCCCATCCCTCGCCGTCCCGGTTTAGCCGCACGGCGAGGTACCGCGTTCCATGCGTGGATTGAAGAGTTTTACGAACAAACCCAAATGCTGGACTTAGGGGAGATCGTGGAACCAGCGGATCGTTATATTGACGATGTGCTGGATCTTGAATCAATGAAGGAAGCGTTCCTCGCGAGCGAATGGGCTGATCGACAGCCAGCGTATGTGGAGGTGCCACTTGAAACACGTGTCGGGCCCGTTGCGGTACGTGGCCGTATCGACGCGGTATTTCAACTCGAAGATGGCACCTGGTTGATGCTCGACTGGAAAACCGGCCGGGTGCCAAGCGGAAAAGACTTGAAGAGCAAGTTGGTTCAGTTAGCGGTGTACCGCTTGGGCTGGTCACGACTTCATGGGATTGCGTTAGAACAGATCCAAGCAGCGTTCTACTATGTCAGCGCCGGCATCACAATTCACGCAGAATCTTTGGCTTCCGAAGAAGAACTTGAACTAATGATTGCCAACGCCTTCGTCACCCTGACAGAGAAAGAAACTAAGGGAACTACGAGCTAGTCTCTTCCTTTGACTCGGTGTCCTTCGCAGGCACCGAGTCCTCGGTTTTAGCTGCTGCGACAGGCTCAGGCGTTGCGTCAGTGGACTCGTCGCTGGTTTGTGGCACCGGTTCCTGACTTACTGGCTTTTGCTGTACAGGCACAGCCGAAGCAGTGGCAGGCTGTGGTGATGGCTGCGCCTCTAGATCATCATCTTCCTCAAGCTGAGTGACCTTCGAAGTGTTGATTGCCGGAGCGCTGGCCTTCTTTGGCTCGCTTGGAACTTCCGGCGCAAGTACCGGGGCAGGGGCGGCCAATGGACGAGGAGCTTCGACCACCGACAGTGGCTGTCCACCGTACTCGGCGATATTGGTATCTAATTCCTGCAACATCTCTTCGGCATCGGCGATACGCTCTGCGTCTTTGCTGTCCAAGGATTTCACCAGCCACTGTGCCAGCGCGAACTCTGCGGCCAAAGCGGCACGGCGCATAATGTGTGGGTCAGCGGATTTACCGCGTGCCTCAACATAGGCAGCAAAGACTCGCTCGCTAAAGCCATGATCATCGATGGCTGAAAGCCAGGCAAAGTCGTCGGCAGGATCTCCCACATGCAGGTCGGTCCAGCCCTTAACCGCGGTAATGCTCGAATGCGAAACCTGAAGTTGCTCTTCGTCAAAGTCTCCATGAACTACGGTGGCGTTAAAACGCCAAAGAGAGACGTCCTCCATGGCATGTTCCCAGCGACGAAGTAAACCGCTAGGTACCCGACCTGTTGCGGCCGCGGTATCGAGCTCGTTGAGCTTTCGCTGGCGCACCTCATCGGCGGTGTAGGTGGGCAAGCCAGCAACTTCAACGGATTCGTCGGGAATCTGATGGATCGCTGCCATGCACTGGCCGAGAGCCACCGCAAGCTTGCTTCCTTCCTCGACCAATTCTTCGAGGGTAGGCACCCTTCCGGGCAAATCTTTGTATACGAAGGTACGTAGTGGTCCTTGGCGTACGGTGCCAGCCACCGAGGGAAGCGAGAACGGCAAAGCCGCTCGGACCTTCGCTGAGAATGCGCGTAAGGCTGAGAGTTCGGCTTCCAAGCGCATACTTGCTTCATCATGACGCGGTGAGCGTACACGCCAGCGGTGCTTTTGAGCGTCCACGATGAGTGCTGAATCGAAGTCTTCTGCATCATCGGACAACGCGGCGAACCCGACCGGAGTTAATCCCGGTACGGCGGCGGTGGCAATTGCGGCGAGTTCCATGGCAGAGCGTTTCACACCCTCCACCGTATGCGAGATTGGCAGTATCTTTCGTGAATGACGCACGGAAGATTGCTTGTTTCGGCACTCAATCGGGCAGATGCGATTGAGATCATTGTCAATTGTTTCCACAGGGGCTCCAAACCAAGCTGTTGCTCAGCGAATTGCACTAGGTTAGGAGTATGTCGTTGGCAGAAAAATATCGTTTACCACTTACCTCGCTGAGCTTTGCACGATCGGTGTATGAGCGTCCGGTTACCGAACACGATCAACCAGACCTCTTACCGCAAGTTATGGCCAACCCGCTAAGCCGGGTCATGCTGATATCTTCGCGTGGAGCCGCTCTTCGAGGTGAATCGTTGATGTTTACGCCCGGTCCGGAATATCAAAGTTCCGGCACCGAGCAGTTCGTTTATCTGGGACGCGACCAACAACATTCGTATGTATTGGCCATTGTTGATGAGTCGGTGCTGGAGAATATTGCCGATGCTTCATGGATTACTCTTCGCGAGGCTTTTAGTTCCCTGAGCGAAGCACAAGCCGAATTATTTGTTGAAGCTCAAGCCATCACAAATTGGCGACGCAATGAAGTGTTCTGCCCGCGCTGTGGTTCCGAACTTCGCGCGTCAACCTCAGGTTGGGTGCAACGCTGCGTCACCAATAACCATGAGCTTTTCCCACGGACCGACCCTGCCATAATCGCGGCAATTATCGATTCCCAAGACCGGCTGCTACTTGGTGCCAACAGCACTTTTAAATCCAAAATGTATTCGGTTCTTGCCGGTTTTGTTGAGGCAGGGGAGTCATTGGAATCGGCGGTACGCCGGGAAATCTTTGAAGAGTCCGGGGTGCACGTCGGTGACGTGGCCTATCTCGGTTCCCAGCCTTGGCCCTTGCCACGCTCGTTGATGCTTGGATTTACTGGTGAAGCGCTGAGTACGACTCTCGTTCCTGATGGCGCCGAAATCCTTGACCTGCGTTGGTTTACTAGAGAAGAGCTCGGTGCCGAACTACGCGCCGGAAGCCTTCAAATTCCCCGCGGAGTGTCTATTTCGCATGCATTAATCCGTAATTGGTACGGAGAACCCCTTCCGGAGGCCCCAAACAAGTGAGCGAGCAAGAAAACTTTCAGGCCCCAGATCTTCTTTCTGGTCTTGATGTGGAACAGCGTCTTGCAGCAGAAACTCTTCGTGGCCCGCTATGTATCCTTGCCGGGGCCGGCACGGGTAAGACCCGAGCGATTACGCACCGGATCGCGCACGGAGTGCATACTGGTGTTTACAACCCCACCAGCGTCTTGGCGTTGACCTTTACTACGCGAGCCGCCTCAGAAATGCGAACCCGGCTTCGTCTACTAGGCGCCCCCGGAGTTCAAACTCGAACCTTCCACGCGGCCGCACTACGACAGCTGCAATACTTCTGGCCGCAGTCAATTGGTGGAACCTTGCCAAACTTGGTGGAGCATAAAGCACCACTAATCGCCGAGTCTGCTCGCCGGCTAAGGATTTCAAGTGACCGCGCGATGGTGCGTGACCTGGCCTCAGAAATTGAGTGGGCCAAGGTCTCGATGCATTCACCGGAGAGTTACGCCAAAGTCGCTTCCAGCCGGGATTTGCCCAATGGGCTCGAAGCGGTCAGCATGGCCCGAATTTTCCAAACTTATGAAGAGCTCAAAGACGACCGTAGCGTTATCGACTTTGAAGATGTCTTGCTCCTAACCAGCGCAATTTTGGAAGACAACGAAAAAGTCGCGGCAAATGTACGGTCGCAGTATCGGCACTTTGTTGTGGACGAGTATCAGGACGTTTCGCCGCTGCAACAGCGGCTCCTAGACCTGTGGCTCGGTGGGCGTGACGAATTATGTGTGGTCGGTGACGCATCCCAGACTATTTATTCGTTTACCGGGGCGAAGCCGGATTATTTGTTGAACTTCGGTGCAAAATACCCGGAGGCGACGGTCGTCAAACTCGTGCGTGATTACCGATCCACGCCCGAGGTAGTTAACCTGGCCAATAAGGTACTTTCCACTCGTCGGATTGAAACATCAATGCCGGATCCGACGGTGACCTGGCCCGAACCACTTGAACTTATCGCGCAGCGCGACCATGGGCCAAGCCCAGAATTTTTTGAGGCCGCCGACGACGAACAAGAAGCCGCAGAAGTGGCCCAGCGGATCAAAGCACTGCTCAAAAATGGTCAAGACGTTTCTGAAATCGCGGTCCTCTATCGTACTAACGGACAGTCCCAAGCATTTGAGCAGGCGCTAACTGCACGCGGAATTTCCTACGTGATGCGCGGCGCCGAACGTTTCTTCTCGAGAAGAGAAGTCAAAGAAGGCATGCTCGCGCTACGTGCTGCGCTGAACGTCGCCGGGGACCAGCCTGTTTCACAATTGGTGCGCGATGTCCTCGCTTCCCACGGTTATGCGCCAGAGGCGCCAACGGGCAGTACTGGTGCCGTGCGTCAACGCTGGGAATCACTTTCAGCATTGGTGCGACTAGCAGACGATTTGGTCGCCAGTAGGGGAGCGCAAGGCGATCAAGTTACCTTGCGTGATGTGGTGAAAGAACTCGAAGATCGCGCTGCAACGCAGCATGCGCCCACCTTGGATGGTGTCACCCTAGCGTCATTCCACGCAGCTAAGGGGCTGGAATGGGATGTAGTGTTTTTGGCGGGGCTCAGCGATGGACTCGTTCCAATTACCTATGCCAAGGACCAAGCGGGGTATGACGAAGAGCGACGGCTTCTTTATGTTGGAATCACCAGAGCGAGAATCCATCTATACCTTTCATGGTCTTTGGCTCGCACTCCCGGTGGTAGAGCGCACCGTTACCCCTCCAGATTCCTAGATGGAATCAAATCAGTACGCCAAGCAAGCAGTAGACAGCAAGCTCCGGTACGTCGCAAGCCACAGAAACTGACTCCTTTGGTGTGCGCCGGTTGTGGTTCCTTCTTGACCACGGCCAAAGAGCGAAAGCTCAAGCGCTGTTCATCCTGCCCGGCCGCATACGACGAAGCGCTTTTCGAATCGTTGCGCAGTTGGCGGGCGGCAGTGGCACAGAGCAATTCAGTACCTGCATTCGTCATATTCACCGATGCAACGCTGATGGCTATTGCCGAACATCGCCCCTCTACGCTTCCGCAATTAGCTAAGATCTCAGGGGTGGGGCGTAGCAAGCTCGAACGCTACGGTGAAGCCATGCTGGCAGTCTTGGCCGAGTACGCGGGCTAGTTATCTACAGTTGGCGAGGCACGGATGCTGTGCCGTTCGCAAGGTATCTAAGCTAATTGGATAGCCGAGTAACCCCCGTGCACGTGCGAAGGATAGAAGTGGAGGCACCCGATGCCGAATTTCCCACAGACCGTAGAATTTATTGCGGCTGATGACATTCCTGTCCGTATCGTACGGTCAAATAAGCGCAAGAAAACCATCTCCTCACAATGGCGGGATAATCGGCTTGTAGTGCAGGTGCCAGCGGCACTAAACGAGAGTACCGAGCGAGTGTTCGTCGACGAGATGCTCAAAAAGTATCGGCAACGTAAAAACCGTGAGTCCGCGTTATCCACCGAAGACTCCTTGATGGATCGAGCCAAAGCGCTCGATGCAAAGTACCTGGGCGGAATCGCTAATCCTTTATCGGTACGGTGGGTCAATAACCAGAACAAACGTTGGGGTTCGGCTACGCCATACCAACGCAGTATTCGGTTATCGGCGAAGCTGAAATATGTGCCGATCTGGGTTCAAGATTATGTGTTGGTCCATGAGCTTGTGCATCTGGCAACGCCCGGTCAAGGACATGGAAACGAATTTCAGCAACTGTTGGATCGCTTTGAACGGCGTGTGGAAGCCGACCAATTCTTAGCCGGATTTAGTGCCGGATTCAACGCATATGCCAAAGAAAATGGTCAGACCGAGCTTGAAGCCGGTGGCTTCGATGACCTAGAAGACAATTGATCTGTGCGTCATGCAGCTTTAAAGCACAACAGGAGCTAAGCAGCTAAAGCTGCCTAGCTCCTGTTGCCTAGCGGACTAGATTTTAGTTCTTCGGGTCTTCGTTCTCTTCATCCGGTTTGTCATCTTCCGGAGCGACATCGTCAAAACCGCCGTCTAGAAGCTTTCCTAACGCGGCATCAAACTCGTCGTACTCTGAAGCAGCTGATTCTCGACGTTTGGTGAATCCGGCCGGGTCGCTCAGATCCTCAGCTGTAGGCATGAGGTCTGGGTGGTCCCAGATCGCGTCTCGGCCTTCGGTGCCACGTTCTTCATGAAGATGTTCCCACAACGCTGCAGCTTCGCGGAGCTTACGTGGGCGCAGTTCCAACCCGACCAATGAGGCAAAAGCCGACTCGGCTGGTCCACCCGAAGCGCGGCGACGACGCATGGTCTCGCGGAGGTGCGCGGCGAACGGCAAGTTCGCTGCTGCCAGGGAAACCACGTGGTCAACCCAACCTTCGATGAGAGCTAGAGTCAGTTCAAGATTTTCTAGAGCCTTTTCCTGCTCGCCCGTGCGCTGTGGGGTGAAGAGCCCCTCTCCGAGGAGCTCCTGCAGGTTCTCCGGATTGGACGGATCGATTCCGCGTACGGCCTCTTCAACTCGTGACATATCGATATGAATGCCACGGGAGTAGGACTCGACTGCGCCAATTAGCTTTGAGGAAAGCCAAGGAACCCGGTTGAACAGGCGTGTGTGCGCATTTTCTCGAAGAATGACGTAGAGCAGCACTTCTTGTTCGGGGATTTCCAGCCCTTCACCAAAGTTTGCAACGTTGGCGGACACCAAACCGGGCGTCGTGCCAGCCAGCGGAAGCCCAATGTCGGTACCACCGAGAACATCTTTGGCCAGTCCGCCTAACGCGGTTCCTAGCTGCATACCGAACATGCTCGAACCGAGATTATGGAACATGGCATCGGAGTTGCCGAGCATTCCCTTCATCTCTTCAGGAATCTGATCCTTCATAGCGCTGGTGATCGCTCGGGTTACCGATTCGGCCACCGGCTCGGTCACTTTTTTCCAGACGCCTAAGGTTTTGTCGTACCAGCGTTTGCGGGTCCATACTTCGGTGGCTTCGCCATTGGATTCAAAAACAGTGGCGTTGTTCAACCACAGGTCTGCCAGATAGGAAGCATCAACGATTGCACCTTGCCGAGATTCGGAAGGTTCCGGATCTTCGCCGGCATAAGCCTGCAGCGCAGTGTCAGATGCAAGCTTCCAATTGACTGGGCCGTCGGAGGAATTATTTTGCATCATTGCGGACATCATCGCTTGCGCTTGCTGCATCATTTGCTGCATAGCGGCAGGATCTTGGGAGCCCATGGCTTCCCGTAGCTGAGGCGGAAGGTCATTTGGATCGAAACCGTCACCGAAGAGCCGAGAGAACATTGCGGACATCGGATCCTGCGGATTGTTTTCTTCGTCGTCACCGTCAGGTCGGTTATTCGGAGGGTTCTGTGCCATGTACTTAAAGTACCCTCTGAGGCTGAGAGTTCACATCAATGAACACCAGAGTTCGCTTTCGGCACATCGAATACTCCTTATAGCTGATGAAGATCGGGGTAGGCCTTCAGTAGGCTAGGAGGGTAGCGTTTGTGAAAACGCTCCTGAAATAATTTTAAGCGGTAGGAGCAAGGCCAGTGCACGAACAGGAACCATCATCCACAAAGGATGACGCCCCGACTCTCGGCGCGTCAGTTCCTAGTTCCAAGCCCGTGAAAACCACGATTGCCGGAACCCTAGCTCTCCTTCTAGTCGGTTTGATTCTCTTTTTGCCCACTAACTTTGTGGTGCGCACGCCCGGGCCGGTACTGAACACACTGGGCGAGTACAACGACAAAGAACTCATCACTATCAGCGGAGAAAAGAGTTATCAGTCCGACAGCATCTTGGACATGACAACCATTTACGTCCAAGGTGGTGGGCAGAACCGAGTCTCGACGCCTGTCATTCTCGAAGCGCTTTTTAATCCCAACAAAGATATTGTTCCGGAAGAGACGATGATTCCACGTGGGGTGACCAGCGAGGAACGTGGCCAGGCCAATGACTCGATGATGGTTTCGTCCCAGGAACTATCGATTGCTGCGGCAATGAACGAGCTCGGTCACGAATATAAAACCTGGCTGGAAGTTGCCGATTTTTCCACGGATACAAACAAAGACTCGTTGAAGCCGGGGGACCGGTTGCTCGCCTTCGAGGGGAAACCCGTCACGAGTCTGGATGAACTTAAAACACAGTTAGACGATCGTGGCGATCAAACCAGCACGATGACGGTCCAACGTTCCTCCGGGAAGGGCTCGACTGAGAAAGTTGATGTGAAGGTTTCCACCGCTCCAGGTGCTGAAGGAACCCGACAGCTTGGAGTTTTTCTGAGTACTTCGTTTGACTTCCCGATTGACGTTAAATTCGGAGTTGAGGAAGTTGGTGGCCCGAGCGCCGGAACGATGTTTGCGCTGGCCATCGTCGACCGGCTGACCGAAGGATCCTTGGCAGGTGACCATCACATCGCCGGAACCGGAGAAATTACCGCGGATGGGGAAGTCGGAGCAATCGGCGGAATCGCTCAGAAGATGGTCGCCGCTAAGGCAGACGGTGCCACGGTCTTCCTGGCTCCGGCAGATAACTGTTCCGATGTCGCCGGGAGAGTGCCCAAAGGACTAAACGTCGTCAAGATTGCAACGTTGCATGAAGCACGACAGGCATTAGAGCAGATTGCTCAAGGTACGGACCCGGCCACGCTGGAGTCCTGTTCATAGATTCGCGAGGCATCGTTCATACAACTTGGTGTCTGCAGCTTAGTAAGTACAGTGATAGTCATACGAGTTCTGGCGTTAGTAAAGGCGTGCGGGACATCTAGGTAAGGAATAAATAGTGTCATACGGATCGGATAGTCCGTTCGGGGGCCCACCGCGGCCCCAAGGGCCGCGACAACCTTCCAAACCAGCAAATAAGAAAGCGTCACCACTGACGCTCACGGTATTTGCTGTGGTCATTTTGGTGGCTGTGTTTGTTTTCCTCTCAAACTTCTATGCAGACATCCTCTGGTTCAACCAGCTCGGGTTCTCGGACGTTTATTGGACCGAGCGAATAGCTAAACTCATCATCTTCGTCATCGCGCTAGTCGTGATGGCGGTTCCGATGTGGCTTTCCATGCGAAGTGCTTATAAGCACCGCCCGGTGTACGCTCCGGAAGGCAACCACCAAGACTCCATGTCGCGCTATCAAGCGCAGCTGGAACCAATTCGTCGGTTCCTAATGATCGGTATCCCCGTGGTGGTCGGAATCTTCTCGGCTATCGCTGTAGCCGGGCAATGGCAGACGATCTTGTTGTTCATCAACCGGGTGCCTTTCGGTTCCAACGATCCTCAGTTCAATATGGATCTCGGATTCTTCGTTTTCACCTTGCCATTTATTGGGCTAATCGTCGGATTCTTGATTTCCGTGGTTCTGCTTGGTGGTGTGGCAGGACTGCTGACTCATTACCTATATGGTGGCATTCGCGTTGAAGAACGCGGCGGTATCACTGTGGGCAAGGCCGCTCGCGTGCATACTGCGATAGTTGTCGCAGTCTTCTTGCTGTTGCAGGCAGTGAACTTCTGGATTTCACAGTACGAAACTTTGAATAACCAATCCGGACGAGTTGCCGGTGCGTTGTACAAGGACGTGCACGCGGTTATTCCTGCACGGATGATCCTGGCTATCGTCGCGATTCTGATCGCTATTACCTTTATCATTGCTGCGATCAACGGACGCTGGCGTCTACCGCTGATTGGCACCGCGATGCTCGTGGTGACAATGATCGTTGCCGGCGGCGTTTACCCTTACCTGGTGCAGCAGTTCCAGGTCGTTCCATCGCAGCGTGCCTTGGAAAGCGAGTATATCGATCGAAATATTGAGATGACTCGTCAAGCGTTCGGGCTAAGCGACATTGAGGTCACTCCGTATGACGCGAAGGTGAGCACCGAGAAGAACGCGTTGGCCAAGGAAACCGAAACCACCGCAAATATTCGTCTGCTGGATCCCAACTTGGTTTCCGCTGCATTCGCACAGCTGCAGCAGTTCCGTGGATACTACACGTTCCCCGAAAACCTCAACGTTGACCGTTACGAGATTGATGGCAAAATCGAGGATACGGTGATCGCTGCCCGTGAAGTAAGCGTCAACCCTAACGACACCTGGGTCAACCAACACGTGACCTATACCCACGGTTATGGACTGGTTGCCGCTTACGGTAACCGCGTTGCTGCGGGTGGACGCCCCGACTTCATGCTCGGTGGCATCCCGTCCACCGGTGACTTGATCACTGAAGCTGATTACGAGCCTCGTATTTACTTCGGCGAAACTTCGCCAGACTACTCGGTGGTTGGCGGTCCAGAAGGTTGGACGGACCAGGAACTAGACCGCCCAAGCGCTGGCGGTGAGGGTGAAGATACCCGTTACACCTTCCAGGGTGATGGTGGTCCAAACGTTGGCAACCTGTTCAACCGCATTGTTTACGCGTTGAAGTTTGCCTCGACTGACCTGTTGCTATCGAACGCGGTCAACGATGAATCGCAGATTCTTTATGACCGTAATCCACGCGATCGCGTGAGCAAGGTTGCACCGTATCTAACACTTGATTCCAATGCCTACCCGGCAATTATTGACGGTCGCGTCAAATGGATCATTGATGGCTACACCACCTCGAACGACTTCCCCTATGCACAGCAACAGCAGATTGAATCGGCTGTTTCTGACTCTCTGACCAACGCGTCAGACTTTGATCGTCTGTCAGGCCGTGTGAACTACATGCGTAACTCGGTCAAGGCGACGGTGGATGCATACGACGGCAAGGTTGATCTTTACGCTTGGGATACCGAAGATCCGATCCTGAAGGCATGGCAGAAGGTCTTCCCAACTGCTGTGCAGCCACTGGACAACATCTCTAGTGAACTGATGGAACACGTCCGTTATCCAGAGGATATGTTCAAGGTTCAGCGCGAGGTCCTCACGACCTATCACGTTGATGATGCCGGTGCATTCTACGAATCGAACGATGCGTGGGCAGTGCCAGATGATCCGACCTCATCGACCAAGGGAGTGAAACAGCCTCCATACTTCCTCTCGTTGAAGATGCCAACCCAGGATGCTGCGTCATTCTCATTGACCTCGACCTTCATCCCACAGGCTGCCGCTAACGGCCAACAGCGTAACGTGCTGTTCGGATTCCTCTCGGCAGATGCAGATGCGGGTAGTAAAGAGGGTGTGAAGAGCGATGAATACGGCAAGCTGCGTTTGCTCGAACTTCCACGCGATACTGCTGTACCTGGTCCAGGCCAAGCCCAGCAGAACTTCGATACCAACCCTAGGGTGACCACGGAGCTGAACCTGTTGCGACAGGGTGCTTCCGAAGTGAAGAACGGTAACTTGCTGTCACTGCCTGTCGGTGGCGGTATCCTCTACGTCCAGCCTGTGTACGTGCAGTCTTCGGGCCAGACAAGTTACCCAACCTTGCGTAAGGTGTTGGTCGCCTTCGGTGATCAGGTCGGCTTCGCCGATACGCTGGCCGAAGCTCTTGACGAAGTCTTTGGTGGCGACTCCGGCGCCGTAACCGGTGAAACCGGGGACGGTACCAAGCCGAAGGATCAGCCAGGGGAGAGCAATGCTCCTACCCAGTCTGAGACGCAGAAGCTAACTTCAGCATTGGACGCTGCAAATGAAGCGATCAAGAAATCTGATGAAGCTTTGAAGGCTGGCGACTTTGCTGCCTACGGCAAGGCGCAGACTGAGCTTCAGAATGCCTTGTCTCGGGCACTGGAAGCCGATGCATCGATCAACGGTGAAGCCGCTCCGGAGGGCGAGGTCAAGACGAACTCCGAAGCCCCAGCCGCACCGACTGAGTCGGCGCCGCCAGCCGATGGGAACAACGGATAGTTGTTCTCAAGTCTCCGATTTGCATTCTGCTCCGCGATGATGAAGAATAGTCTAGTCATCGCGGGGTGGAGCAGTTCGGTAGCTCGCCGGGCTCATAACCCGGAGGTCAGAGGTTCAAATCCTCTCCCCGCCACTTATGGGACAAGTCGAGAATAATTCGGCGGTGACCAAAACGAAATCCTCTCAGTCTTTTGACTGGGAGGATTTCTTTTTACTGTCTGCGGAATCTTCAACTCTAGTTCTTCGGGGCCAGGCCCGAAAGGCGCTCGCAATCGAGTGCAGAGGTATCCAACATGACCTGTGACGAAGGACATGCCAGCTCGATTAGCCATGAAGTTTACTAGTTGGTAATGTTGTATTTACCGACGCGGGGTGGAGCAGTTCGGTAGCTCGCCGGGCTCATAACCCGGAGGTCAGAGGTTCAAATCCTCTCCCCGCCACAGAGAAAAAGTGGAGATCCAATTGGATCTCCACTTTTGTTTTAAGTCATTGTTCGGTGGCGCCAAGCTTGCCAAGAAGTGTTCCCATAAGTCTGCGCCGGCCAATGGTTCGAAAATCCTTGTCAAATGAAATTGCTCTGCGTTAGGGTTCAACCAGTTTCTGGTTTCAACGGCGGAGGCCAACATGGTTCGGACACGAGTGCATAACCTCTTCATTTCCTTAGATGGCTACGCTGCAGGAGATCGAGTGACCTTTGATGAGCCGATCGGGGGAGCGAGTGCACTCTTTGCAAGGTTCGATGGGCGCGTCATTCACGGCATTCAGGGGCTCAGTGATCCCGTCACGGTAGATCGCGCATTATTCAGCATGTGGGGGCAGGGAGTCGGAGTCGAGATTATGGGGCGCCGCAAGTTTGGCCCGCAATCAGGACCATGGCCCAATGATGGATGGAATGGCTGGTGGGGAAATTCCCCACCCTTTCGAACCCCGGTATTTATCTTGACTCATTACCCGCGGGAAACGCTCAAGTTTCCTAACGGCACAAGTTTCCATTTTGTCGATGCCACTCCAACTGATGCCTTACGCATGGCGCAAGAAGCGTCAGCCGGGCTAGACGTTCGCATCGGAGGTGGGCCATCGACCGTCAATGAATTTCTCCGCGCGGACTTGATTGACTTCCTTCACCTGGCGATAGTCCCGGTGGTGCTGGGCTCTGGTGTGCAAATCTGGGATCAACTACAAGGTATGGAAAATCGTTTCGAGGTCGAATCGATTGGCACTGCCAGCGGCCTGACACATCAACTGTGGAACAGAAAAGCCCGTACATAATTACCCAACCTCTAATCATATTGACTAGGGGAGTTGGAGATGGTTTTAGATTTTCTTTGGCTGTACCTACGACCTATAAAACGGAGGCGGCGGCTGGTTAGCGAGGTAGTTGCAGGTTTCTTATGCTCTGTGGCAAGCAATGTACGCGCCGTGCGCTGCTTAGACGCGTCCGCGTGGACCGACAAGGTCTCAACCGTATGTTTCCTTAACCGATTGTCTGCAGGCGGCTACGGATAGCGGCGGGGCGCCCTGACCCCAATGGTTTCCGGACAAACGGCTAAACGTGTATTAGCAGGAACCCAGATTTTGGTCATCCTCCGTGGGGCTTACGGGTGCACGCGTGCGGCAGCGCGAGCAGGTCGTGGCTGACCGTTGCAACATTGACTCGGCCCCGGCGATTGGAGCTGATGTTGCTGTTCGCGATAGATCATTCGCGAGGACGGCATTTTCGATGGGTAACTTCGAATTCCTGGGTGGACGTGATCTGGCGTCGCGAGTGGGCTTGAATATCCGCCTAGTGAACCCATAAGTAGGTCCAAAATCAGGGGTGTGACGCAAGACATGGCCTGTCGATTCGCCATGGAGTTTATGAGTTGGTAATGTTGTATTTACCGACGCGGGGTGGAGCAGTTCGGTAGCTCGCCGGGCTCATAACCCGGAGGTCAGAGGTTCAAATCCTCTCCCCGCCACAGAGAAAAAGTGGAGATCCAATTGGATCTCCACTTTTGGTTTAAGCTTTTATTTTTGAGCGAATAATAGGCGCCGGATCTGTTCACGATGAACAAATCCGGCGCCTATTGCCATGTAGGGAGTCTAGCTCTCCAACGCCCCGGTCTGATTAGCCTTCAAAGCCGCCAGCCGCGCCTCAACCTCGGTCTGCTCACCGAGGTCTTCCAATGACTCAAACTGAGCGTCCAGGCTGGACGAGGCCAGTTCAGAGGCACCTCGCACCTTAGCTTCTTCACGGCGGATCTTTTCCTCGAAGCGGCTGATCTCGCTGGTCGGATCCATCATATTCACGGACTTGACGGCTTCGTTGACCTGGTTCTGCGCGTTTGCCGACTTGGCACGAGCAACGAGTTCGTCGCGCTTGCTGACCAGTTCGTTGCGCTTTTCCTTCATCTGGTTCAGGCCGGTCTTCAGCTTCTCAACGATTTCGCGCTGCGAGGCGATGGTCGGGTTAGCGGTTTTCATCTCGCTTTCGGCCTGCATCTGACGCTGAATTGCGACCTTAGCCAAATTGTCGAATTTCCCGGCGTTGTCCGCATCGTTTGCGCTGCGGAATTCGTCAGCCTTATTCGAGGCAGCCAGGGCTTTGGTTCCCCAGTCGCCAGCTGCTTGCTCATCTTCGCGGTAGTCGTCCTCTAACATGCGTAGATTGCCGATGGTCTGGGCGACAGCCTGTTCAGCTTCTGCAATGTTGTCTGTGTAGTCGCGAACCATTTGATCCATCATCTTCTCTGGATCTTCGGCAGAATCCAGGATTGAGTTGATGTTGGCCTTTGCGAGCTGGGCAACGCGTCCAAAAAGTGATTGCTTGGTCATGTGTAGACCTTTCTATACGAAATAGTATTGCTGAAAATTGCGTACTACTGAGATAAAACCGCGTAACTCTAGAAACTGCCGCCGGCACCTCCGCCGAAGCCTCCACCACCTCCGCCGCCGCCAAATCCGCCACCGAATCCTCCGCCACCGCCGCCGAAGCCACCGAAGCCGCCACCGCCGAAGAATCCACCGTCGCCGCCACCGTGGTTTCCACCTCCGCGGTTTCCTCCGCCGAGAATCGAATCGATGAGGATGCCTCCAAGAACGGCGCCACCAATTCCGTCGAACATGCCTCCACGACCGCGGTTGGAACCTCCAAAGTTCCCTAACCCACCGTCGCCACCGAAGCCATTGACGTCTTGTTCGGCCATGCGAGCAGCCTGATCAGCAAGCTGGCTGGCACGCTGTGCTGAAGCAACTGCCTCAGCGGGATTCTGCGATGCCAACGACAGTGCTTGATCGTAGGCGCGCTGTGCCTCCGCTAGACGGGTACGTGCCGAGGAGCGGACGCCGCCACGACGAGCGCGAATGTAATCTTCAGTGCCTTGAATCCGCGAAGCAGCAGTATTAAGCAAAGACTGCAGCTGATCACGAGCGGCCTGGTCCTGCTGGGCGCGATCACGAAGCGAGCCCAAAGCAGAAGCTAACGGAGTCGTCGAATCATCGAGCGCAGAGATCAATGCCAGCGGATCATGCTTATCTGCACGTAGCGCTTGTTGAATCAGGGCCAGGGTGCTTTCAACCCCGGCGATGGGACCCGCCAGATTAGGCTGTGAACCATTAGCGACCAGCGCTTTAGACTGTGCGAGGTCCCGAGCGGCTGTGGCAACAGCTGATTCCAAATCATTGTCTGCTTGGCGAAGAGCGGTCGCGGACTTACTGATTGCTGCCAGCAGGACTTCGGCCTGATCATGAGCTTCTTCAGCATTCTGAATCAACAGGGCTGCATGTGCACGATCGGTGCCGAGCTTTTCACGTGCCTGCTTCAGCGAGGACGCCGCAAAGGTTAGCCGTTCCGAGGCCTGCTCGGCGTTATCGGTGATCTGTGAGACCGCACTGTCCTCATACTTCGTCGTCAGCACCTCAAGCTCGGAGACTCGCTGTGAAAGTTGCTGCGCAAGAGGTTCCTTCTCGGCGGCGACTTCTTCAATTCGAGTCTCAGCGTTTTGCTCTAGCTGACGTAGATCCTTGAATTCACTGGCGTGCTTTTGCAAGGTGTCGTTAACTTGACCGCATCGGTTGATGATTTCGCCGAGCCAGGAGCGCTGATCTTCCTCGGTGTCGGGAATGTGATCGTCAAGTTGTTGCTGCAGGCGGAAGGATTCCACTAGGTGTGTTTTGGCTTCGGCCAGATCCCCGGAGAAAACCTTGACCGAGTCTGCGCCATATTGAGCTTCAGCAAATCCTAGTTCCTGCTCGGAAGAACGAATTGAATCATCGGCGGCAACAAGTAATTGGTCCGCTCGCAGTCGCAGGCTCTCCAATGACTCAAGCTGCTGGGGCTGCCCAGTGCTTGGGTTTCCTTGAGGGATTTGGTTAGTCTTTTTCTTGCTTCGGCGCGAAAGAATGACATAGCCGGCTACAGCTACGCCGCCAATAATGAGAAGAACCCAGAAAACGCCACCGCCGGAGCTTGACGAACTGGTGGCACTGCCACTATCGGCAACATTTGCGATACCTTCAATTGCGCCTTCAGCGGCGCCCGACCAATCTTTCTTCGCGAGGGCTGGGGAGATCTGCTTCGAATAGATTTCTTGGGTGTAAGCGGAAAGCGGACCATTTTGATGTCCGGCAAAGTTTGCCTGACGCTGTTTGGTTGCCACCACCAAGATAGCGTCGGAACTGCCCATATTCTTATTCGCAGCAACTTGTTCAAGCCATTGGCCCGGGTTTGAAGGGGAGGTAAACTCGTCAACGTAAACGATGAACAGGCTAATGCCTGTGTCATCACGAAGTTTCTTAATGTCGTTTTCGAGTTTACTTTCATTGCCACCGAGTACCTGGGCGTTGTCGACAACAAAGTCCCCAGGTGGGATGGTGACAGGGGGTTCTGCAAAAGCTGGTGCTGATGCTCCCAGTGATAATGCCACCACCGTTAATGCTGCAGCAGTTATTCGCCGCGCTTTGGAAATCATTGTCGTCCTCACCTGAATTGCTGATTCGAACGAATAAAACAGCCACTCGTCCAACCGCTTTTACCTACGATTACTTTGTTAGCTCAATTTGATTCTATTTGGCGCGCATGCCAGCGTCCATGCTATTCAGCTGCGAGAATAGTTAACTCACAGCCAGCGCTAAGTTATCCCTCTCAACCGCCACAGTTCGACCGTGAATAATAAAACTCAAGAGATACGATATTTGAAAGAGGTATGACGATGAGCCAGTCACCAGATGAACCACGAAACAACGACTTGGGCCAACCCGAGCAGCCCGAAGATATCGGTCAAACCCCGAATCATGCTCAAGAGCCACGCGTCGCTCCCTCCGACGGTACACTTCAGAGTCCTGAAACCACACCGATTTCAAATGTCGAGCCAACTCGCAATCATGAGCGCGTCAGCGACAGTGGTAACGCAAGTGATCAGCCGACCGATGTGTATTCTCGCCCGGCAAATCACGTTGAACCGCAGCCTGCGACAAGCGTCTATGGACAGGCCTCAGAGCAACACCATTCAGCAGCTACTGGGTCACCTTATGGTTCAGCAGGATATGGGCACTCTGAGCCACACTCAAACTATCCAGTACCGCCTGAGCGTGCGCCGAAGAAGAAGTTTGCTGGCAGTACCTTAATTGCCGGAATGGTCGCTGCAGCTTTAATTGGTGGCGTGACAGCGGCTGGAACCACATATTTCATGAATGATGGCGGCAACGCCAGCAGCACTTCGGTGCAGACACCCCAAAATGGCGTGGTCATCAACAATCCTGAGTCCGTCACTGCGGTAACTGCTGCAGCGGCAAAGGCTTCGCCGAGCGTGGTGACCATCGAGGCCTCGGGCAATGGCAGTGGGGGATCGGGCTCAGGAATTATCCTGGATACTGAAGGTCATATCCTTACTAACACTCACGTCGTGACCCTTGGTGGAGAAACAGCCAATCCAACCTTGAGCGTCCGTCTGAGTGATGGAAAAGTGCACCAAGCAAAGCTGGTGGGTACCGATCCACTCTCAGATTTGGCAGTGATCAAGATTGATGCGTCAAACCTTGTTCCAGCAACTCTTGGCAAGTCCTCGGCACTAAATGTTGGCGACACCGCGGTGGCCATCGGTGCACCTCTTGGGCTGAGCGGAACGGTAACCGACGGCATTATTTCCACGCTTAACCGCACCATCTCGGTGGCTTCCTCGGCAGTGCCGAAGGAAAACGCACAAAGCGATGGTAATGGTGGCGGTGACAGCCAGTACAACTTCGAGTTCCCAGGGATGCCTAAACAAGATAATCAATCCAGCCAAGGGTCGATCTACATTAACGTCATGCAGACAGACGCCGCGATTAACCACGGCAACTCGGGCGGCGCACTAGTCAACGACAAGGGCGAAATTATTGGCGTGAACGTGGCGATCGCGTCCAGCGGTTCCGGTGGGGCAGAGTCAGGTTCCATCGGTGTTGGCTTTGCGATACCCATCGATTACGCACAGCGCATCGCCAACGAGATAATTGCCAATGGCTCGGCCACCCACGGTCTCCTGGGAGCAACGGTGCAAGCCCAAGCGGCCTCCACCGGTTCTGATGCGTCCCAGTTCAGCGTAGGCGCAGCAATCCAGGAAATTTCACCGAACTCAGCTGCCGAAAAAGCAGGGCTGAAGTCCGGAGACATCATCACAGGTGTCAACGGCCGAGCCATTCAAGATTCTCAAACCTTGACTGCTGCCATTCGTGAAGTACCAGCTGGCCGTAAAACCGATATTACTTATACCCGTAATGGTGCTGAACACAAGGTGAGCGTAGAAGTCGGCTCACTGAAGTAGCCCAATCAGGTACACGGCAAGCTACTAAATATGGTGTGGAGCAGAGAATTTTCGCATCACACCATATTTTCTGCCTTAAAATCGAAGTCATTGGCCGATATCGATACGATAGTAGGCGGAGCACGGAGCAATGCTTAGTCAAGCAATCATGCTTGATGCAACTCCGAAGCTATAAGAACCCTAAAATTATCCTGCCCAAGGCAGCCTCAGAAATGTGACGATGCGACGCATGCTTGATCCGAATGACTTCATAAACCCGGCAACTCAGCGAGTGCTGGCATTTGCTGCACACCCCGATGACCTAGATTTTGGTGCTGCCGGTACGGTCGCGGCCATGACCGCAGCTGGTATTGAAGTGCAATATTGCATTATGACCGACGGCGACGCTGGAGGTTTTGATGACCGGGATCCGGCCGAAACGGTTCGCTTGCGACATGAAGAACAACGTGTCGCCGCTGCTCGGGTGGGCGTGAGCACGGTGCACTTTTTAGGTGAACGCGACGGGTTCCTAGAACCTAGCCACCACGTGATGCGCCAAGTTGTACGCCTAATTCGCCAGTTTAAGCCGCAGATTGTCATGGCCATGCATCCCGAACGCAACTGGGATCGGATACAACGCTCACATCCCGACCACCTTGCCTGTGGCGAAGCGGTAACGCGTGCTATTTACCCAGCCGTGGAAAACCCTTTCTCTTATCCGGAGCTTATAGCTGAAGAAGGTCTGCAGGCCTATAAAGTGCCGTGGCTTTGGTTCTATGGCGCTCCGAGAGAACGTGAAAATGCCTTCATGGATATCAGCAACTTTTTTGAGTCAAAGATGGATGCCTTGAGAGCCCACTTCACCCAACATCCAGATGTTGGCGCCATGGAGAAGTTCGTCTTAGAACAATGCCAGGCGAATGCAGAGCGTGGAAAAAAGCCAGTAGGGTCACTGGCTGAAGCTTTCCATTTGGTAGCAGTCAATGCCGACGACACGATCGCTGGCTTCTAAGGTAGATTGCCGGTTTAAACATTGAGGCGCTGGTTCCGTTTCGGGAACCAGCGCCTTAATCGTCTGAACTTTTGTATGAGCTCTCAGTAACTCAACGAGAGATCGTTACTCTTGTGGCTGTTCAGCTTGGTTCAGCGGCAAATCAACAGAGGCTTCGGTTTCTTCCGAGGGTGATGCTGGAACTTCGGAGCCTTCTACGGTGATGTGTACGGCGACGACATCATCGATGGGGGACAAGCCACCCTTGACGTCTTCACCAGTGGTCTTGGTTACCACGCTGATGCCACCTTCTTCAAGAATGGCCCACACCACGTACTGTTCTGACGAATCAAGTGCTGGTAGCGAGGACAGCTCAACGCCCAAAGCGTTCTCTTGCTTTGAAGTGCTGATTGTCGCTTGACCGCCACTGCGCAAATCAACGGTCTGGCTGACAACATCAGAAGCTTTGGTGGCCTTAGTAGCCTTGGTTCCCCCATTGAGCAGGGAGAACGTTACTAACGCCAAGACGACTACGATGATCAGACCGATTAGTGCAAAGATCCAGCGTTTTGGCCGGACGCGCCGTTCGGCACGGGAGCTCTGGGCCACTTGACTGACCAGGTCCAGACCTAGATTTTCGTCCTGAGGCTCGTCGCTGTGCTGCGAAGGGCTACGGTTCATTGTTTTGGAATCTCCCGAGAAGTTGTCGGTCTTTTTGTCATGCGCGCCAAAGCGAACATACTCAAAAGCTTACTTTATAAAGATTGGGTAAAGCTGTGTACTAGACCGGGTGGTGCTGGTATTTTAAGCTCCGGCAAACCCATGTTGGCGCCAGGCTTCATAGGCAACAACGGAAGCAGTATTGGCTAGGTTCAATGATCGTCGCCCGGGAAGCATAGGGAGTCGAACCAGGTCAGTCACTCGCTGGTGCGCCTTGTCTTCGGCGCTGAGTCCCACTGATTCTTTGCCGAACATGAGAATGTCACTGGGGTCATATGCCACATCTGTGTACATTGTGTTGCCCTCAGAGGTGAATGCGAAAACGCGGCCCTCACCTAGGGCTTCAAAAGCCGCATCAAGATTTTCATGCACGGTAACCACCGCAAGATCATGATAGTCCAAGCCGGCACGTCGGAGGTTGGCATCTTCAAAGTTGAAGCCTAGGGGCTTGACCAAATGAAGCTCGGCGCCAGTGATGGCAGCTAGACGGATGGCATTACCGGAGTTGCCAGGAATTTCGGGAGCATTAAAAAGAATACGGAACACATCAACCAGTTTAAGCTCTAAGTGCCGGAAAACTGGTATCAGTACATTCTGTCGAGGAGTCGAGCAAGTACCGGACGATCAACAATGTTCGGTGAAGGGCCCGAACCGAGGAAAAGTTTCAACTCACGAATCAGTCCAGCAGCGTTCAACACGTTCGGACTGGAGGATAACGTAGGATCTGCCCGGCGGTGATATTCAATGACCGGCTCATGCGGGTTTCCGTTGCCAGCAAGTACCAAAGTAAAAGCCACGACGTTCATCTGCATGAAGGAGCGCTGCATGCCGGTGATGTTCAATGCCGGCGGCTGCGTCATCTTATTTCCATGGCGTAAGACGTTGCCATCAAACGAGTAGTAGCCTTCAGGCAGAGTCATCGTATTGAGCACCGCCATGCGATAGCCGGCAACCAACACGTGGTCGAAGTGTCCACCACCCGGGGCGTTGAGTCCGTTGACTAAACGTGCAGCGGGAAGAATGTTGAGTACGTTTTTGGTCAGCAAGTTGATGGTGTGCGTCTCCCGAGACATCCGCGACCGTGAACTAAACAATCCTCGCTTACGCGGTTCACCATGCACTCGTTGGATTGAGCGAGCCCTATCGAGCAATGTAAACGAAGCATCATCGATCCGTGGTTCATACTCAGTTGCCAACTGCGCCTTGGGATGCTGAGGAGAGGTACGAAGTTTCTCATCATAGGCACGTGAGGAGGTACCTGCCCGTGGCGCTTGACCAGGAGCCTGAAAAGACTTTTCAAACTTAGCATTGCCATGTTCATCTGAAAGGATCTGATAGGCCTGCTGGACCGTTTTGAATTGCTCCTCACTGCCACCTAAGTCGGGGTGAGAAGCACGAGCCGCTTTGCGATACGCGATCTTGATATCTTCAAGGCTTGCACTCTGAGGCACGCCAAGAATTTCGTAGGGGCTTGGCGAACTCATGATGCGGATATTTCCTCTCAAATGGGGTGTTTTCCACGACCGATGTCATTGGATCAAAACCCCATTAGAACATTTTAGCTTCCACTAATAGTAGTCAGCTTTTTCGCACCATGATGTTTGCTGGGTATTGTCTATTCTTATGGTCCCACCGGCTGAATATCAGCGTATCCACCTCGTCTTTCATCCCAATTCAGGTAAGGGGCTGGGCGCGCGTCGCGTCACCGAACTTGAAATACTGCTTTTCTCCATGGGATTGCGTCCGCGAAGGTTAGATACTTCGAAGATTTCGGGCAGTGCGCTTGGAGAAGCGCTCGGCCAAGCCGACGCCGTAGTCGTTATCGGCGGGGATGGACTGATCCACCATGTGATCAAGCATCTGGCCCGAACACGCACTCCCATGGGGATCGTGCCAGCCGGCAGCGGAAACGACACCTGGAGAATGTCCTCGGCCCGGACGGTCGAGCAAACGCTACAGGACGTTGTTCGTTTCCTGACCGGAGGAATCGAAGCAAGGCCAGTAGATTTGCTTGAACTGAAATATGCCAACCAAGATTCGCAGACCAAGCTTGCCATCGGTGCCGTGTCGTGGGGCTTTGAAGGCTTGGTAAATGGACGAGCCAATGAATTGCCGCGAAGTCTTGGTGCCCTGCGTTATCTGGTCGGACTGGTGCTCAGCCTACCGAAGTTGCAACCTCACCGGACCGTGGTGCACAGCGAAGAATTCGACTTCCGAGGGCAAATTTATGCAGCCAGCATTGCCAATATTCGCTCGGTAGGTGGTGGGATCACCTTGTTCCCCCAAGCGGATTACACCGATGGGCTAGCGGATATCTCCTTGGTGAGCGGAAACCGATTACATAAGGTGTTGCCCTACGTAGGACATATCCTCAGCGGCAGAAAGCATCCGTACCGAGAAATTGCTCGCAGCTCACAGGTCAACGTGCAAACTACGGAAGCCAGCTATGCGGATGGCGAGCTTCTTGGGCACGGAGATTTTGAACTCTCGGTGCTACATCATGCGCTCTTGCTTATTCCCGGCGCCGATAGTCGCTAAAGAGCATCGAATCTTCTTCACACAACGAATGTAAGCGTAAGTGCCGGACCGCTTCCTGTGGGCCATGGGCGATCCTTTGACCGGAACCGGCGAGCACCATGGGGGAAAAACTCACGCACAACGAATCGAGTCGGTCTGCTGCGATGAACTGGCCCAGCAAATGCGGACCACCCTCGGCATGGATGAATTCAAGTCCCCTAGAGGTGAGGATTTCAACGATTTGTTGCGGGTCGCAGCCTTCATTCACTTCAGCAACTTCAATAACTTCAACCTGTGCGGGGAATTGCGCACGGTGCTCCGGCGTAATCTCTGCGCTGGTAAAGAGCAATACCGGCACCGGGCTGAGCGTAAAGACTTCATTATCCGGTTTCAGATGGAGCCCATGGGAAACGATGGCTAATACCGGTTGAGCCGACATCCCACGCGCTTGCCGCCATGCAATGTCCTCGGCACTGACTAGATCTCCTGCGTAGCCTTCGGCACGTACAGTTCCGGCACCGACGAGAATGACATCGGCTAAACGACGAAGTAAACCGAAGATGCGTTTATCGCCGGGACTACCCAAACCTCCAGATAGTCCCTCACGCTGCGCACTTCCATCCACGCTGGAGATGAAATTAAACCGGATGAACGGACGTTGCGATGTGGCGTACCGCGCTAAGAGATGCGCTTCGTCAACGATGGGCAATGACTCAGGAAGCAGTGAACGCAAGGGGGATCCTATCTGCTGGTTTCTCGTTCTGGATGAGCCGGTGGATTAACCTCGCCCATATTGTGAATTTGGTACGCAGGATCGCGCCAGCCTTGAGCCGCCTCGATCAGCCGAATCGTCTGCACCGACTCGACGATATTGTGCATTCTAATAATTCTTGCCCCACCCATAATGCACATGGTGGCCGCCACCATTGAGCCGACTAACCGCTCAGGCTTTGGCAGGTCAAGAGTTTCACCGATGAAGTCCTTATTTGAAACCGCCGCAAGCGCCGGATAGCCCAACGCGGCAATCGCTTCGAAATTCGCGGTGATATCCAAGGTGTGCCGAGTGTTCTTGTTCAGATCATGACCCGGGTCAATAATAATTTTTGACGCATCGATGCCAGCGTCCAAAGCCAACTGCACTTTTTGTTCTAGGTAATCGCGTACCTCCGCTACAACATCTTGGTAATGCGGGTGTGGGTAGATGGTGCGTGGCTTGGCTAGGGAGTGGGTCAGCACTAAATGAACATTGTTCCGCGCAACTACCTCGGCCAGCTGCGGATAAGCCAGTCCCGTGGTGTCGTTGATGGCATCGGCTCCGGCATCGATGGCCGCTTGGGCAACCTCTGGTAAGAAGGTGTCGGCCGAAATCACCACATCACTGTGCTCACGTACAGCCCGAATCACCGGGACGATGCGCTCAGCTTCTTTTTGCCAAGGTAATTCTGGTCCGGGGGAGAAGGGCACCCCACCAATGTCCACCCAGTGTGCACCGGCCTGGACAGCCTGCAACGCTGAGGACACCGCCGCATCCAAACCGAAGGTAGATCCGGCATCATAGAACGAATCAGGAGTGCGGTTGATCACTGCCATCACCGCGATTTCGCGTGCAAAGTTGATGCTTCGACGCGAAAAGTGGTGAACCGGAACCTTGAGTTCGGGCATAAACATTGAGCTGGTCTCCCTCGATCCGCGGACGCGCCGCTGAGCTGTGCTTCCTCCATTCATATCACTGGACGCATCACCGATGCGGGATATGAGCTTTTGCTGGTTAAGCTTGTAACATGCAGTTTTCCCATGTCTCAGCCACTCAGGGTCAATGGATCGTTGATTCCTGCGCCACCGCCGATCCATTGACAGTAGTCGCACAGATCCCGGTCGGCTATGAACGATACGCGCGGATCCTCCATCCGGCCTATGACGAAGATGATCAGGCAGTGCGCTGGGGGACTGTTGCCAATAGTCGCGGCCACATTTTCACCGCCGCAGATCTCTTTGAAACCATTGCCGGTTGGGATGCCCAGGGCAATCCAGCCACCGAAGATGCTTGGGAAGAAACTGACCTGCCGGTTGACGAACTACCTGTTGAACAGTGGCAGGCACTGGTCAAGATCCTGAGCGCCACCAACACCAAAGATCACTTTGTCGCTGGGTTGTGGAGTGGTTATGCCTTTATCGAGGGTGGGGAACGTATCCAGATTGATTATGAGGATGACCTAGAGCTCAGCGAAGAAGAGAACCGGGCCGCCGAAGCTGCGGCGCTCGCCGAGGCTCAACGTCCAGCGTTTGCAACAGACGTTTTGGCAACTCCCGCATTAGAACTTGGTGGAGGCTACCGAAATTATCGACTTTTCGAAGTAGACGTCGAATTTCTGGCTAACCCGGTGTGGGCCACAACGGCAGATGGCGAGCAGCGTCAGCGCCCATCCTTGGCTTTTCCGCAAGACCACAGCTGGATGCTTTCCACCGAGCCCTATGACGACTGCACACTGATCGGTGGGTCGGCTCAACTTATTGAAGCTATTTTGCAAGACCCTGCATTGGAAGCCATTGAAGTCGGGCAATTCACACGCATTGGCCATTCAAACTAGGTAGGGAAAGCTCGTACCATTAAAACGATGAACAACTCCGCGGTATACCTAGATCACGCGGCAACTACCGACCTGAACCCAGCGGCGTTGTCGGCTATGACCGAGCAATTTTCGCAAACCGGCAACCCCTCCTCGCTTCATGGGGCCGGTCGCCGGGCTAACCGTGTAGTAGACGAGGCTCGCACTGCCATCGCGAAGGTTGCCGGTGCACACCCCACAGAACTGATCTTCACCTCCGGTGGAACCGAATCGGATAACTTGGCGCTCAAAGGCCTGTTCTGGAACAGGACTGCGAAGAATCCGCTAGCACGCAGCATCCTGGTTGCCGGAATCGAACATCACGCAGTGCTCGATACCGTCTCATGGCTAGAAGCTCATGAAGATGCCACGGCTTTATGGATGCCGGTGGATGCCGATGGGGTGCTTGATCTGCAAGCGGCGAAGGAGCTAATCGAGGAACACCATGAGCGAATCGCTCTGGGGACCATCATGTGGGCCAACAACGAGGTAGGTGCTATCCAACCGGTAGTTGCTTTCACCGCGCTGGCCGCAAAATATGGCATCCCAGTGCATAGCGACGCGGTGCAGGCTTTTGACTCCGTACCCACAAATTTTGCTACCAGTGGTTTGGCAACCATGGCGGTGAGCGCCCATAAAATTGGTGGTCCGGTAGGAATCGGAGCGCTCTTTGTGCGCCGTGATGTAGTACTGATGCCGATCCAGCACGGTGGCGGACATGAACGGAAACTCCGTTCAGGAACGTTGAACGCCGTGGCCGCGGCTGGGTTTGCTGCGGCCGCTACTGCGGTTCATGAGACGTTGGTGGCAGAAAGCGCGCGATTGAGCGAGCTTCGCGAATATGCGGTCCAAAATATTACCCGGCTTGTTCCCGACGCGGTGCTCAATGGCCCACGAGATGAAGACAATGCAGGTCTGCGACTTCCAGGAAATCTGCATTTCACTTTTCCCGAGTGCGAGGGCGATTCCTTGCTATTTCTCTTAGACATGGTGGGAATTGCTTCATCCACCGGTTCTGCCTGTACCGCAGGAGTACCGCAACCATCGCACGTCTTGGTGGCCATGGGCCGGGATGCGCGCAGTGCCCGAAGTGTGCAACGCTTCACTTTGGGGCATAGAACAACGCATGAAGACGTTGACATACTTTTAGAAGCTCTGCCAGATGCCTATCAACGGGCTAAGAAAGCCGGTATGGCGGCAGACGAAAGCAGTATTCACACAGCAGGGACGGGTTTTACAAGATGAAGGTACTAGCAGCGATGTCCGGTGGCGTCGATTCGGCGGTAGCCGCAGCACGTGCGGTTGAAGCCGGTCACGACGTGGTTGGCGTCCACCTAGCGCTCTCTCGCATGCCCGGAACTTTGCGCACCGGCTCACGTGGCTGTTGCACGTTGGAGGACTCCAATGACGCATGGCGTGCCTGCGACAAACTAGGGATCCCTTACTACGTTTGGGACTTTTCGGATCGTTTTGCCGAAGACGTAGTCCAGGACTTCGTTGATGAGTATGAAGCCGGCCGCACGCCAAACCCTTGTATGCGGTGTAACGAGAAGATCAAGTTTGCCGCACTGCTGGAAAAGGCACTCGCCTTAGGCTTTGACGCGGTATGCACCGGTCACTATGCCAAGGTCTTGCGCGATACGGAAGGCAACCCGGAATTGCACCGCGCCGCCGATTGGGCCAAGGACCAGTCCTACGTACTTGGTGTGCTCACCCATGAGC
The DNA here is from genome assembly GCF_002979915.1 of Arthrobacter sp. MYb213. GTDB lineage: Bacteria > Actinomycetota > Actinomycetes > Actinomycetales > Micrococcaceae > Glutamicibacter. The sequence continues at coordinate 36,254 of NZ_PCQA01000002.1, read as the reverse complement.
AGTTAGATCATTGCATGTTCCCGCTGGCTGAAACGCCTTCGAAGGCCGAAGTTCGTGCCGAGGCGGCCGCTCGCGGTCTGACTGTGGCGAATAAGCCAGACAGCTACGATATTTGTTTCATTCCTGATGGTGATACCCGCGGCTGGTTGGCCGAGCGTATCGACATGAAGCCAGGCGAGATCGTTGATCAAGACGGAAACCAGCTGGGTGAACACGGTGGCGCGCAAGCCTTCACCGTTGGTCAGCGTAAGGGGCTTCGCTTGGGCCGGCCAGCAGCTGATGGCAAGCCTCGTTTTGTGCTGGAAATCCGTCCCAAGGACAACAAGGTGATCGTAGGGCCAGAGGCTTTACTCTCCGTTGACGAGCTGCGCGGTATTCGTATTTCCTGGGCCGGGGTTCCGATTCCGGAGATCATCACTGGCGAAGAATTTGATTGCATGGTGCAGGTTCGCGCCCATGGCGATCCGGTGGATGCCAAGGCACATATGGAGCGTAGCGAAGGATCTGACGTCTTGGTAGTCCAGCTGCCCGAAGGCATGCGTGGAGTGGCACCTGGACAAACCATGGTGGTTTACCAAGGTACTCGTGTGCTGGGCCAGGCCACCATCGACAAAGCACGCTCTACCTCATGGGATTCGAGCAAGGTTAGCTAGGTTTTAGTAAGAATAGACGCCTCGGAGCAGCGAAATAATTTTACTTCTCCGAGGCGTTTTTTCATGACCTGCGTGAGGTTTTGATGTTCCATAGTTCTGCTTCGCAAAGCGGAGCGCCGGTGTCGAAAGCGTTTGGGATACGGGCCGGATCTCCGGAGCAATCCTTGCTTGTAGGCGGTTTCCTGCGCACAGCGAGTACGCAGTACGTGCTGGATTTGTCGCTCCTGTTTGTCGCCCGTGATACCGGTCCAAAGCGTTTGGGTACAGGCCTAAGATGCCCGTGCCTTATAGTCTCCAACAATTCTCAGAAAGAAAATGTGAATGCTCTAGCCGGGTAGTCCTGTTGGCTCGCTTGCTTGGGAGCAGGCATGCTCAGCTGTGGATCCGAAAAGAACGGGCGCCGGTGTGCTTCGACGGATCGTTGTCCTAGACGACGTTGGAGTTCATGAGGTAGTTCGTTGATTACCTTGTCGAAGCGGCAGAGACCTCTGGGTGATGGCAATCAGCGCGGCCTTGAAGCATTTTTAGCTTCTTCGAACTTCCCTCCAGCAGCATCAAAAAGTACCTTGGACGCAAACTCCTCGCTCATTGAGTACCGTGGTGCGACAACTGTCATCTAACAGGAATGCCAGTCCTAGGAGGGCTAAGGAACTATGAGGGGCAACGTTAGTTGCGAAGGCGTTTGGCTTGGATTCTTGGTTGAATGATTCCAAAGATCAGATAAAAAAATGTCCAGAGTACAGCTCCGGTTATCAAGAATATGCCAAATGTCGACAGGTAATCTAAGGGACCATTAAGAACGAACCATCCGCTCAAATACAGTGCGGGTAGGACTGTACAAAGCATGATTACAAAATGGATCAAAGACTGGATTTGTAGTGTCCAGCGGTCCACTTGATAAACCACAGAAGCGCCACTTGTAGCAGCGATTATCACCCCCACCGCGAACGTACTCCGGGCGTTAATGGAGTCGCCTTGCACGGCCAGCATCACTGCGATGGCTCCCAAGATTAAGAGCGGAACACCTGCCAAGATTAGACCGAGACGTTGTGGCGACATGCCTAGATTCTATTGCTTATGGAACGAATAATGCGAAAAGTTGAGTAACTATTCAATGTCAGTACAGCCAAAGACAATTTTTCTACTTTTGCTGGTCAGCGAGTCAGCCAAGAAGGATCTACTGTACGGGGCACACCTGCCCCTAGAGGCATCTGCCTAGGAACAGGTGATACTGCGACACTCCTTCACGCTAGGAACGGTAGTAGTAGCTCGAAGTTTTGATCACTGATACCTGGCATGTGGGGTGAACGAATGGTTCAGAACCGAACTCAATACAACGATCCATTCTGGATCAGGGTGAGATTTTTTTTGGGGCAATTGACGTCAGCTTTTCCTTTACTTAGACAATGAACCTCAGGGTAGTTACGTTTTTGATTGGACGGTGCTGTCTAGGTCGTTTGACGCATGGGTTGTCCACAGCAGGCAATTGAGTTTTCGGAAGTGACCTAGGGTAGGAGCCATCAGCTAGTTTGCTGGTTCAGAGCTGCGGGTTCCTGATGAAGAACCTTTTGACTTTGCGATCATGACACCACGCGAAGCGCCGGCGCAGGGGATAGCCGTTGAATCCTGCGCAGAAGGGCCTCGTCCAGAAATGAAGCAAGTAGGAATTGCTGTTCCCGAATAATATTCGGGTTTCACTGCCTAATGCCCGGGTTATGGGATATGCAGGTGGTCAGGCAGAACTGGCTTTTATCGGTGCAACTTAGCAAGCGCAGAAGTGTGGCATGAGCCAAGAAATCTTCTAAGAAATACAAACGGCTGGGCTCAAGAATCCATAAATGATTCTTGAGCCCAGCCTTTTGATCTACTGCGAAAGCTTAGTTGCCGTCTTCGTCGACGATGCCAAACATGCGTGCGGAAATGTCTTGGTACTCCACGCGGGTTTTCCCAGAGTCTAGTGCCGGAAGTTGTGCTGGAGAGTGAATGGCGCAGTGCACGAAGTCGAAGTTCGGCCACCATTTCTTGGGACGTTCGTATTCGTCCTGCCCGCAGACGATGCAGGTGAGGTGGACCCATACTGGGCGGGCTCCGGCTTTGCGGTTCGCCCGAGACTGCACTAACCAGGCCGGTGGGTTTGCATTGAGCTCGGCAAATTCCTTCTCGCTCATGCGCGGGGCAATGCCATGGCGCTTGGCCATTTCCATGGGAATATCCAACGCAATTGCTGCGTCTCTACGTGTCATCATCGTGTCCAAGCCTAGAGTACGGGGACTTTGTTCGGTATATGTCTTTGCTCTCGGCTGCGCTACATACAAGTCAAAGCGAGGCGCGGGTCACCTGATGGTGCGAGCCAGATCTCAATTTATGTGCGAAAATCGGGTTATTCATTCGCCTTTGGTGACCTCAATCACCTAGGCTGTATGAAGCATGTGCTAACTATCACTCCGCACATGTTCTACAACAAGAGAAGGATTGCTCATGGCCAGCAAAAAGAACGGTATGCGACTCGCAGCTGCCGTTATCGGCATTTCCGCCCTCGCCCTGACCGGTTGTACCGGTCCATCGTCGAATGACGCGGGCAACGGCGGATCCGATGAAGCCAGCAGTGCCCCTATCACCCTGGGTACCACTGACAAGGTAACGTCGCTTGACCCAGCGGCTTCCTACGACAACGGTTCGTTCATGGTCATGAACCAGATCTACCCATTTGTACTGAACTCGGAGCCAGGCTCTCCTGATCCTTCCAACGACATGGCCGAATCGGCCGAGTACACCAGCCCCACCGAATTCACGGTGAAGCTGAAGTCGGGACTCAAGTGGGCTAACGGCCACGACTTGGACTCCAAGGACGTGAAGTTTTCCTTCGACCGCCAGTTAAAGATTGCTGACCCGAACGGTCCTTCCTCGCTGTTGGGTAACATGGAATCGGTTGAAGCTCCGGATGCCACCACCGTGGTCTTCAAGCTCAAGGTAGCCGAAGACCAGACCTTCCCACAGGTGCTCACTTCGCCGGTTGGACCCATCGTTGATGATGAGGTTTTCCCAGCCGACAAGGTGCTGGATGACAAAGAAATCGTTGACGCTAAGGCCTTCGGTGGCCAGTACATCATCGATTCTTACAACAAGAACAACTTGATCTCCTTCGCTGCCAATGATGCATACCAAGGCGTGCTGGGTGCTCCGGCAAACTCCAAAGCGGCAATCAAGTACTACGCCGATGCCAATAACCTCAAGCTCGAGGTTCAAGAGGGCAAGATCGACGTAGCTTGGCGTTCACTGACACCAACCGACATTGAAGACCTAGGCAAGGAAGAAAACCTGGCGGTCCACAAGGGCCCCGGTGGCGAGCTTCGCTACATTGTTTTCAACTTCGACTCCATGCCGTTTGGCGCTAAGACCGCCGATGCTGATCCGGCTAAGTCCTTGGCAGTGCGCCAGGCTGCTGCACACCTAGTGGACCGTCAGTCAATCGCCACGAATGTCTACAAGGACACTTACACTCCGGCCTACTCCTACGTTCCACAGGGCTTCACCGGTGCAATTGAGCCGTTGAAGGACATGTACGGTACCGATGGAAAGCCAGATGCTGCCAAGGCCAAGAAGGCTCTAGAAGACGCAGGAGTAAAGACTCCGGTCAAGCTAGCGTTGCAGTACAACCCGGACCACTACGGACCGAACTCCGGTGACGAGTACGCACTGGTTGAAAAGCAGCTTGAAGCAGATGGACTCTTCGATGTTGACCTGAAGTCGACCGAGTGGGTTACCTACCAGAAGCAGCGTGTCACCGACTACCCGGCCTACCAGCTGGGTTGGTTCCCTGACTACTCGGATGCTGACAACTACCTGTCGCCGTTCTTCGCCACCGACAACTTCCTGTCCAATGGCTACGACAATAAGGAAGTCGACTCGTTGATTTCCGAGCAGCGCGGTCAGTCCGACGTTGCAGAACGTACCGCATCGATCGAGAAGCTACAGACCATGGTCGCCGAAGATCTATCGACCTTGCCATTGTTGCAGGGCTCGCAGGTAGCAGTAGCGGGCAAGGATGTTCAGGGTGTTGAAAAGACCTTGGACGCATCCTTCAAGTTCCGCCTTGGCGTGCTGAGCAAGTAGTCTCTGCCTCGCCATAAGAACACCTAAGACCAGGGGATCTACCCAAGTGCAGAAGTTTCTGCTCCACAGGTAGATCCCCTTGGCATGTCCACTTTGGACCAAGCACCAAAATTCTGATCCTGATACTAAGGACAAAAGATGACAATCACGTCGCAAACGGGCACAACACCTAGCCCGACACCTGCGCGCAAACCAGCGAAGCAGAAAGGCGGAGGTTTCCTCCGCTATCTGATTACCCGCTTTCTGCTGATCATTCCCACCGTTTTTATCCTCATCACGGTGGTCTTCTTCCTCATGCGCGTCACTGGTGATCCAATTACCGCGGCCATGGGTGGACGCCTAACCCCTGACCAACTAGCTATAAGAATCCATGAGGCTGGCTACGACCGTCCAGTCTTTATTCAATACATTGAATATCTAGGTCAAGTATTCTCCGGAAACCTCGGACGAACGATGAGCGATAACCGTGCAGTGACCGAAGTACTGGTCACCTACGGCGCGGCCACCTTAGAACTGGCTATTAACGCGGTCATCGTCGCTCTCGCAGTGGGTATTCCCTTGGGCCTCGTGGCCGCAAAATTCCGTGATCGCTACCCCGATGCAGTATTGCGCATCTTGGCAATTCTTTCCTACGCCACCCCGGTGTTCTTTGCCGGGTTGTTGCTGAAGCTAATTTTTGGGGTCTGGCTCGGTTGGCTGCCAATTAGTGGTCGCGCCGATTGGCAGACCGAATTAGCGTTGACTGGACTGCAGAACCCTTCCGGAATTTACTGGTTGGATGCCTTACGCAGCGGCAATATGGCCGCCCTAGGCGATGTCACTGCCCACGCGCTACTTCCTGCTTTGGCCTTGGGCCTGCTCACCGGTGGCGTGTTCTTGCGCCTAGTGCGCACCAATGCGATCGGAACGCTGGGCCGCGAATATGTGGAAGCCGGACGCTCCCGTGGTGTCAGTGAATTCCGCTTGGTGACCAAGCACGCTTACCGCCCGGCGTTGATCCCGATCATCACCGTGATGGGTCTGCAAATCGCCATGTTGCTCGGTGGTGCGGTGCTGACCGAGACCACCTTCGAATGGGCCGGACTCGGTTTTAAACTGGCTGAGTATCTCACCGCCCGTGACTTTGTCGCAGTGCAGGGCATCGTGGTGGTGCTAGCAATTATCGTGGCTGTCACCAACTTTATTGTTGACATCCTTGCGGCCCTGATCGACCCGAGAGTCAGGTACTAACCATGAGTATCCCTTCGCTAGCTTCAGCCCGTAAGCCCTGGTTCGCTAGGCTCCCGGTAGTTTCGCATTTGCGCATGTCCTCTGGACTGCAACGCGGAATGCTCATAGCCGGCCTCGTGCTTTCGGTGTTGTTCATTGTCTCGGCGCTTTTTGCTCCATTGATTGCCCCGTTCGACTTTGCGCAATCCTCCGATATGTCAGGTGACTTCCCGCGTCAATCGGCACCCGATGACAAATTTATTTGGGGCACCACCGTCACCGGCTACGACGTATTTTCACGCACCATGTTTGGTGCCCGTACCGCGATCTGGGTCATCATCGCCGCCGTGCTGATGTCCTTATTTATCGGTGTCCTGCTGGGCCTGATTTCCGGTTACCTCGGTGGCTGGTTTGACCGCATCATGGTGGTCCTGGCTGACGCGATCTACGCTTTCCCTTCCTTGCTCCTTGCCATCGTTATGTCGATTGTGATCTCTCAGGGGCAATCAAGCCTGTGGGGCGGCATCATGGCAGCGGCGATTTCCATCACCGTGGTCTTCATCCCGCAGTATTTCCGCGTGGTTCGCGCCGAAGTCATGCGACTGAAGGCAGAGCCATTCGTGGAGTCGGCACAGGTTATTGGTTCAAGCCCGTGGCGAGTGATGTTCACGCACCTATTGCGTAACGCCACCCGCACACTGCCATTGATCTTCACCTTGAACGCGACCGAAGCGCTGCTCACCTTGGCAGGGTTGGGCTTCTTGGGGTTCGGCATCGAACCGACTGCTGCCTCAGAATGGGGCTTCGACCTCAACCGCGCGATGTCTGACGCCACCAGTGGCATCTGGTGGACCGGATTGTTCCCTGGCCTTGCCATCGTATTAACGGTGATGGGCCTGACCCTGGTGGGCGAATCAATGAATGATTTGAACGATCCACGGTTGCGCCGTTTTAGCCGCAAAAAAGCACAGCGCATCACGCAGGCAGGAGTCACCCGGTGAACAAGAAACTGAATACAGATCCGCAAAGCAACGATGATGTGTTGCGCATTGAAGACTTGAACATCGACTTTGTCACCGATGCCGGGGCAGTCCCGGCGGTTCGCGGTGTTGATCTAAGCGTCAAACCGGGGGAGATCCTGGCCATCGTTGGCGAATCCGGATCCGGTAAATCGGTGACCGCGCGCACTGCGCTAGGTATTTTGGCCGAGAATGGTGCTTCGCATGGAGCGGTGTACCTCAAGGGCAAAAATATGCTCACTCTTAGTGGCTCAGCCTTGCGCGCAGCGCGAGGCCGCGATGTGTCGATGATTTTCCAGGAGCCCTCCACAGCACTGAACCCGGTGTACACCGTGGGCTGGCAGATTATGGAAGGTATCCGCGCGCACACCAAGGTGTCGAAGAAGGAAGCCAAAGCACGCGCCATCGAGGCAATGCGCCAGGTCGGTATTCCGGATCCCGAACAACGGGTGGATTACTATCCGCACCAGTTCTCCGGCGGACAGAAACAGCGTGTGGTTATCGCTTCGGCGCTGGCACTGAAACCAGCTCTGATTGTTGCCGACGAACCGACCACCGCGTTGGATGTCACGGTACAGGCAGAAATCTTGGCCTTACTACGCAACCTTCGGGACGAGTTGGGTACGGCAATCGTGATCATTACGCACAATATGGGTGTGGTTGCCGATATTGCCGATCGGGTCATCGTGATGAACCACGGGCAGGTCGTGGAGCAAGCGCCAGCGGTTGAGCTCTTCGAAAACCCGCAAGATGACTACACTAAGTCATTGCTTGCGGCAGTCCCGCACCTGGGACGCAATTCTGCCTCCGAAGGTTTGAACGAACGACCACATTCTCAGGCTGAGGTACTGGTCGAATCCAAGGGCTTACGCGTGCACTTCCCAGGGCGCATGGGTGCCCCAGGTTTTACCGCGGTCAACGGAGTGGATCTAAAAATTCATGCCGGTGAAGTCTATGGACTGGTCGGTGAGTCAGGTTCCGGTAAGACGACCATTGGTCGCAGTATCGCGGGTCTGAACAAGATCACCGATGGCTCACTTAATGTGTTGGGCTATGAAATGGCGCAGTACAAAGAACGAAGCTTCAAACCACTGCGTAAGCAGATTGGGTTTGTGTTCCAAGATCCGGCGGCAAGCTTTAACCCGCATCTGACCGTGGGTGAATGCGTGGCCGAACCGCTGAACGTGCACCGAGATCTGAATCCATCACAGACTCGGGCAAAAGTTGCTTCGCTCTTAGAAGCGGTTCAATTGCCAGGTGCTTATGCAGACCGTTATCCGCATGAGCTTTCCGGCGGGCAGCGTCAACGTGCATCTTTGGGGCGTGCCTTGGCACTTGAACCAAAATTGTTGATCGCTGATGAACCAACCAGTGCGTTGGACGTTTCGGTACAGGCGAAGGTTTTGGATTTGTTCCGTGAGCTTCAAACCGAGCTTGGCTTCGCAGCCTTGTTCGTATCCCACGACCTAGCAGTCGTTGACATGCTGGCCTCGTGGGTGGGCGTGCTATACCGCGGTTCATTGATCGAGGAGGGTCTTGGCTCGCAAGTTCTCTCGAATCCGCAGAACGACTATACCCAGCGTTTGATCGCTTCCCTGCCGGTTCCGGACCCCCGCGAACAGGCCGAGCGACGCAAGCTGATTGAAGAACTGAACCGCGCTTAGGCGTAGTTAACGTTTTTGCCCCGACAACCGATCTTGGTTGTCGGGGCATCGTCACTTAATGGGAAATATAGGAGGTGAACACGTAAACTAAAGACCATGAGCGAGCCGAACAATACTGTGCCCAGCGAGGAATTCGACCCGCATGCCAGCTCCCTGCCTGGAGAGGTTGAGCAGGCAGTCCTCGACGAGTTATATGCAATCCGCGGGAGCATCGATAATTTTGATGCCCAGCTGGTCTATCTGCTTGCCGAACGTTTTAAAGCCACCCAGCGTGTGGGGCTACTGAAAGCTCGCCACGATCTGCCGCCAAGCGACCCAAACCGTGAAAAAGCACAAATTCAGCGGCTGCGTTCGCTAGCCCATGAGGCGCACCTTGACCCGGAATTTGCGGAGAAGTTTTTGAACTTCGTTATTTCCGAAGTAATCCGACACCACCAAAACATTTCTGACGCGCATAAAAATGACTGAAACCGGTGACGATTTCGCCCGCTCGGATGTTTTCGTCACTTCGTTCTGCCATTTTCCGGGGCAGGAACCGATGGAGATCCACAAGGTTGTTCGTGGGGAACTAGGCGAACCAAATCTTGCGGTCATGCCACAGCTGGCCGAACGTGGAGTAGGCGCAGATCCTTTGGGGCGAAGTACCTCGATGGTCAGCGACATGGGATTCGATTTGCAGCCTCATGGTTGGCGCATCGGAGTTGGCGATGGCATCGATGCCCGCCGAGCTCGTAGTTTCCTTAGAAGCGACGAAAACCTGCTTGCCGACGTTCTGGGGGCCGAGAAGAAGCCAGCTCAACGCCTCAAAGTTTCGGTGCTGGGACCATGGTCCTTAGCCGCTGGGCTGTATTTGAGCCATGGTGAACGAATCCTGATTGATCACGGTGCCCGACGAGACATTCTTCAGGCCTATGCAGACGGGGTAAAGCAACATCTTCTCCGCCTGCGTTCAAGCACCTCGATTAGACAGTTCACGGTTCAACTTGACGAGCCTGAGCTTCCCGGCGTACTTGATGGAACGCTTCCCACCGCCAGTGGATATCGCACGCTGCGTTCAATCCCGCGCGCCGAAGTCCGCGAAGTTTATGCTCAATTTGTGCAAACCATGGCACAGATTGAGGGCACCAGCGTGATCGTTAACCTGCCCGGAGCCGATACTGACTGGATCAAACGCGTTGATATTCTGCATCAGGCAGGTGTCAACGGGTATTTGATTGACCCACCATCGATGAACCACCCGCGATGGGAGCGGATGGCATCTTTGATCGAATCCGGTTCACAAATTTATTTGCAACTCTTAACCCCGGGTATGCGAGCACCTGGCGTGGTCGAAGGCGTGCATCACGTGTTGCGTCCGTGGCAGCAATTAGGTCTTCCGTTGACGCGCCTAGGCCAACTAACACTCATGCCGGCTACGAGCTTCGCTCACTCTAGCTCTAGCCAGGTCATTGAGTGCCTGCAACACCTCACCGGTTATGCCCAAGCTCTGGAGCAAACCCGAGTGGATGCATAGAAGAAGTCTTGATTCGTGCGGTCACACCACGAAAGTGGGGGTGCGTCATGTATCTTAGGAAGAGTGGGGAAAGTAAAAGTACCCGTTTAGGTCACGTGGCTTATGCCAATGCTTTCGGTTTCAGGGGGATGTTGTATGAAGGCTCGGATTTTAGTCGTCGACGATGACGAGGCGCTGTCGGAAATGATCGGCATCGTCCTACAGAATGACGGCTTTGACGCATCATTCTGTTACGACGGATCCGGAGCATTGGAAGCCTTCCGTGAATCAAATCCAGATCTGGTCTTGTTGGACCTGATGTTGCCTGGAATTGACGGCATCGAGGTATGCAAGCAGATCCGTGCTGAATCTGATGTACCGGTAGTCATGCTGACGGCCAAATCAGATACCGCCGACGTAGTGCGCGGACTAGAGTCTGGCGCAGATGACTACGTACCCAAGCCATTTAAACCAGCCGAGCTGGTAGCGCGCGTCCGTGCACGCCTACGCCCGAATGAGACTCATGCGGCAGAAACCCTGACCGTAGGAGATGTCTCCATTGACGTCGCCGGACACCGAGTGACCCGCGCGGATAAACAAGTTTCGTTAACTCCTTTGGAATTTGACCTATTGGTCACCATGGCACGTAAGCCTTGGCAGGTCTTTAGCCGTGAACAGCTATTGGAGGCAGTCTGGGGTTACCGTCACGCTGCCGACACCCGTCTGGTCAACGTGCACGTGCAGCGTTTGCGTTCAAAAATTGAGGTAGATCCCGAGAAGCCACAGGTCATTCAGACCATTCGTGGTGTGGGTTACAAGGCTGGTACGGCAAGTTGAGTGAACACGCCACGACCGGAAACGAGATTGTGCCGGTCGATGCGCGTGCCCAAGTCCCTCCGGTAGCTCCTGCATTCTTGCGCCTGAAGCTCTGGATTCGGCGACCAATCGAATGGATTCGCCAGCGCTGGCAACGACACTTGATGTATCGCACGGTGATTTCCACCCTGCTCTTTACCTCATTGGCGCTGTTAGCAGCCGGCGCCTTTCTTTCCAACCAGATTTCCTCTGCGCTTTTCAGCGAACGCTTCAACCAGATTTCCAAAGAATCTGAACGTGGCCTGACCCAGGCGCGTTCTATTTTGGAATCGGCATCAACCACCGACCGTGTCTCTACCCAGTCATTGGTCAACTCGACACTGGCCACGCTTGAAGGCGATGGAGCCACGGTGATCCGTGACTTCGTGCTCAAACCAGTTCCGGTGGCCGGCGATGAGAACCTGTATGTAGGACCAACGGCGTCAGGCTCCCTGACAACTCGCGTTGTTCCCGACGATCTTGCCGAAAGCGTTCAGAACAATTCGGGGATTTTCTGGCGTTCCATTGAGCTGGGCGTGGACTCTGAACGGCAACCCGGGATTATTATCGGCACTAAGGTACTCATCCCGCCAGGCCGTGAATACGGACTCTATCTGGTTTATGACTTGTCCAGCGTGCAAAGCACCTTAGAATTCATCAACCGTGCCATGGTCTTCACCGGCCTAGTGCTCCTGTTGGTCGTTGGGTTCATTTCTTGGTCTGTTTCCCGCACCGTAGTTCGTCCCGTGGCCGATGCCGCTTATGTTTCGGAACGTATTGCCGCCGGCGATCTTGATCGCAGAATGAAGGTTGCGGGTAAAGACGAAGTTGCACGTTTGGGAACCGCCTTTAACCACATGGCGCAGTCGCTGCAAGAACAGATCACGGCGCTCAATAATCTTTCGGCTATGCAACAACGTTTTGTTTCAGACGTTTCTCATGAATTGCGGACCCCGCTGACGACGGTGCGCATGGCAGCCGAGCTGATTCACGATGCACGTGAGAACTTTGATCCGCTCACCTCTCGTTCTGCGGAGCTGATGTACGAACAAATCGAGCGATTCCAGAACCTGCTCAACGATCTGCTTGAAGTCTCCCGGTTCGATGCAGGAGTCGCGGTGCTTGATCGTGAATCTACTGATTTAAACGTCATCGTTCGTAAGGTGATCGACATTGCCACTCCGGTCGCTGATGAGTACGGTTCGATCATTCGATTTAACGCCCCGGCGGAGGGCTGTGTCGCAGAATTTGATCCGCGTCGAGTGGAGCGCATTGTACGAAACCTGGTGTTAAACGCGGTGGAGCATGGTGAACAGAACCCCATTGATATCACCATCGGACAGAATGACTCTTCCGTTGCGGTCACCGTGCGTGACTACGGCATCGGTATGAGTCCCGAAGCCAGCCAGCACGTTTTTGATCGGTTCTGGCGCGCAGATCCGGCTCGCGCTCGCACCACGGGCGGATCCGGCCTGGGACTTTCCATTTCTATGGAAGACACTCGCTTGCATGATGGACGTTTGGAAACCTGGGGAAAGAAGGGTGTTGGATCGGTATTCCGGCTCACCTTACCTCGAACCGAATTCGATTCCATTTCCTCCTCACCGCTTCCCCTGGAACCGTCCGTGACCGAAGAAATCGTTGGATTGCTTGGGGATTCCTTCCCGCTGACCGGCGAAGTGCCAAAGATTGGTTACACCCCACTGATTTTGGATGACGAAGATATTCTGATTGAGGATGAAATTTCCCTCAAACCTATGGATCCAACAGACGGCCAAGGGGAGAGTAAATAATGCGCCTACGTCTACCTCAGCTTCTGGCACTCATACTGACCGGACTCTTAGTACTCGCCGGTTGCGCTACTATTCCGCGCAATTCGATGGTGCAACAGATCGAGGCCGAGTCTAATCAGGAAGAGTCCCAGCCCTTCCGCTTCGACGCGCAAGGCCCCACTGAGGGATCGGACGCGCGACGTATCGTTGAGGGGTTTGTTGAGGCCGGGCGTTCCGTCCTTGAAGATTATGCGCTCTCACGCGAATTCATGACTCCCGAACTGGGTGCCGACTGGCGAGGTGATAGCCGCACCCTGATTTACGAGGCAATGAACGTGCTGACCGGGGCAGACAGCAATCGGTATACGATACAGCTTGAAATATCAGGCGAAATAGATGCGATGGGCGTCTATACCCAGGAACCAGAGCACTCCACGCGTGCGGTGGATGTTGAAGTGTCCAAGGTCGAAGACCAATGGCGGATCTCAAAGGCCCCAGACGGCATCATGCTTGAGTCAAGCTCCTTCAGCAAGATTTTCTCGCCCCAGACTATTTATTTTTACGACTCCAGTTTCAACTATTTGGTGCCTGACGTCCGGTGGTTCACCTCTGGCGCCGGCACCACGACTTCCATGGTGGAAGCGCTGCTGGCCGGCCCCGCACCCTATCTGCAGAACGCTGTAGTTTCTGCTTTTTCTCCAGCTAGCACTCTTGTGCGTTCAGCAGTGCCGGTACAAGACGGTGTGGCGACGGTTGACCTTAGCGCCGAAAGCATTCGGGAATCCTCCGACCGTGCGAAGCAATTGATGCAGCAACAACTAGAGCAAACGCTGACCGCCTTGTCCTCGGTCAGTACTGTGCGCATGTTGCAAGAGGAAACCGAAGTAACCCTGGGCGCTCCAGCAGCGAACTTTGTTACCGCGCAAATTAATCCAAGTACTCCAGACACACTCATCGCGATCTCTAACGAGTCGCTGGTGTACGTCAAGGGACGTTCGATTATTCCCGTCGGAGGCGTGCCAGACATCTCGGCTTATCACCCGCGCAACCCGGCTATGTCAGCAGTGGGCAACAGATACGCTTTCCTCAACGGAAAATCCACTCAGTTGATGACAATCAATGAAAGTGGACGAGTCAGGCTGGCCGCTACAGGCGGGGCCTTGATCCGGCCATCGATTGATGTGGCTGGCTGGACCTGGACAGCGGACAACGCGGCGGAACATCCCTTACTAGTAGTTCCGGAAGATGTGGCCGGGCAAGGCGAACCCCGCCCGATTAGCGTGTCGTGGCTTGAGGGTAAGAAAGTAACCTCGCTATCGATCTCCCGCGATGGAGCCAGGGCGTTGATTGTCGCGGAGGAGGACAGCGAATCAACCGTCTATATCGCCGGAATTGTACGTGACGCAGATGGCGTCCCGCGTGGCCTGAGCGATGAACCAATGAAGGTCTACCCCTCCGTCCCGGTATCAACGGCGGTCTGGGACTCAGACCGGTCAATTATCGTGGCTAAGCTGAGCACCACCGAACAGGTAGCCGCCGAGCAGCTCACCTTCGAACATGGTTCGGAACGCTTGGGACTTCTCTTGGGAATGACCGGTATAACTTCGGGTGTCGGCGATCTCCGTCCGGTGTACGCCGAAACCAGCGAGGAACTTTACACGCGCGTGGGTAATTCGTGGCATGCGTTAGATGACTATGCCAAAGACGTCGCCTACCCGGGCTGAGTCCACAAAGCGCCAATAGTTCACTGCATGCGCACCTAGCACCACCATGCTTGAATTATGCCGATTCCCTTACGCCTACTGGATTTTCTGGACACCCAAGTACATTCGCGCAGTATTGGGTGGCTGATGTTTGCGGTGCGCGAAACGATAAACCTTCTATTGCCTGCAAGCTGCGCAATTTGCGAGCGTGTCGATTTTCGGCTGTGCCCCGAATGCCGACGTAAGATTCATCAGCAATTATTTTTGCCCCCGCTCGGTGAACAACTCCAGTTTTATGTTGAGCTACCAAGTCTTCAATGGCAGCTACCGGTTAGCGCGACCGGAATTTATCGTAACGAGTTGGCCCGCGCGATCTTGTCCTTCAAGAATCAGCAACGCTATTTTTTAGCACAAGACTTTGCGCCGTTTCTGGCCGCCGCAATTAACACTGCTTGCCCTCCTCGACTATTTGACCAACCCACGTTGTTGGTGCCCATGCCCAGCTCGGTGCGTGCCATAGGTACTCGTGGCTATCGTCCGGTCCAGGTGATCTTGCAGGAGGCGCAGCGCAGGGGCCTTCTGGCCGCGCACACTCGAACGGCGCCCTTGTTGCACTATCGGTTCGGGCATCTTTTGAGCGGAGCGCAAAAATCTAAATCGGGTGCGGCCAGGCGCGGTGGCGACTCGCCGTTGATTGCCGAAATTCCGACAGAACCGCGGCAGCCGATCCTCCTCATTGATGATGTAACTACCACCGGCGCTACCTTGCGTAAAGCTGCAGTTGCCTGTTTTCACGCCGGTTATGACGTAGTTGGTGCGGTAGTCCTTGCCTATACGAAGCCCCCTAGCGACGAAGAGGACTAAGCGATTTCGCTGAACGCGATATGAAATCTAGCGGTTGGGTACTTGAATCTTGGCGGAAGTGGCATAGGGTGAAGTATGGGTTGCATCACAGATGCAGCGAAGGCCCATCTTCAGCCTTTGGGGGAGGAAACCCCCGGGCTGTTGTGTCACCCGACTCCCTATTGGAGGACACCATGGAGCTGAATTACAGCGGACGTAATATCACCGTTTCGGATCGATTCCGTGAGTACGTGGACGAGAAAATCACGAAAGTTGATCAGCTGGCCAGTAAGGTCCAGCGCATCGATGTGAAAGTTGTCCAGGAAACACATGCACGCAATCAGAGCACAGCGCTCAGCGTCGAATTGACGGTCGTTTCCAAGGGTCCGGCGATTCGTGCCGAAGCCCGTGGAGCCGATAAATTTGCGGCATTCGACATTGCATTCGCAAAGCTCCTTGAACGACTGCGCAAGGCACGTGACAAGAAGAAAGTGCATCGTGGAAACCATGCGCCGATCGCTGTTCACGAGGCGACTAGTTCGTTGCCCGTAGTGCAAAGCGGCAAGTCGCTGGTTGAAGAGACTCTTGAAGCACAGGCCACTGCTGAGGCTCAGGCTAACGAGAAGGAAGCGGAGTACTCACCGGTTGTCATCCGTCGCAAGGTCTTCCCAGCAGAAGTCATGAGCGTCGATGATGCAGTAGACCGCATGGAACTCGTTGGGCACCCTTTCTACCTGTTCATCGATGAAGCATCCGGTGCGCACTCGGTAGTCTACGGACGCACCCAGTACCAGTACGGTGTGATCACCCTTGACCCGTCATTGAGTGAAAGCGACGAACTGCCAACCGAAATTCGCGGTTACCGCGATAAGGCTTTGGCAACCGAGGGTTAGTCATTAACAACTCGAACGACCTGGGCGGTCAACGCATTTTGGGCTTACCTCAAGCCCGCAGAATCGCGTTGGCCGCCCAAGGTCTGTCTCGTCCCCGCGCCGAAGCAAGAATCTCCTCGAGTCATCTCAAGAGAGCACTTGGCAGAATTGCGCAACTACAGATTGACTCCATCAATGTGGTCAAACGAGCGCACTACGTTCCACTGTTCGCCAGATTAGGTTATTACGACACCACGCTATTAGACACGCTTGTGTCGCAACCGCATGGTTCAATCACCGAATACTGGGCTCATGAGGCAAGTTATGTGCGTAGCGACCTGGTGCCAGACCTTATACCGTGGCAACGCCGGCGCTGGGTAGACCGTTCTGAGAGTTTTGATAGTGAGCTCAGAGCGTTGGCAGACCGAGTGCTTATCTACCTCGAAGCACATCCAGGTACTAGTGCTCGTGAATTGAGTATTGCTCTGGACGTAGCGACGATGAAAGATCGAGAACATTGGGGATGGAATTGGAATGACACCAAGATTGTCACCGAATCGCTCTTCGCTCAGGGAAAAATTCTCGCACTAGGCAGAAACTCACGATTTGAACGATTGTTCGCTTTAGGACAAGTAGTCCTGCCTTCTCTTCAGAATGTTGAAAACAGAGCTAGAGAACAAGCACTGCGAAGGCTAGTCTTGGAATCCCTTTCGGCCCAGGGGATCGGAACCAAGCACTGCATTGCAGAGTACTTCCGACTCCCGCTAAAGGAAGTAGGAAGTGCTTTAGAATCTCTAGCACAGCAAGGACTAGTCCAGAAGGTGCAAGTTCAGGACATTACTGAACAATGCTATCTGTTGCCAGAGACAAAAATTCAGCGAAATATCCTGCCTGATCTGCGCTTATTGGCCCCATTTGATTCCATGGTTTTCAACCGGCGACGTCTCGAACTATTTTTTGATTTCGAATATCGTGTCGAAATCTATGTCCCCAAAGAGAAGCGGCGGTATGGCTACTACGTATTTCCAATGCTTTACGGTGACCGCTTCATTGGTAGGGTCGATCTCAAAGCGGACCGCGCGGGAGGGCGATTGCAGGTAAATTCAGTGCATTACGAGAGTCATGCACCGACTGACGTTTCTGCTGCCCTCGATTTTGAACTTGCGCGGATGGCCCGCTGGCTCGGCTTAGGCGAAGTGAAATATTTTCTGTGAACAGGCTGTCAGCGCAGTTCTTGTTCGCTTGTAGAACATCAAACCGCCCCGGGAAATAGCAGATTGTGCTGTTTTCCTCACGTAGACTAAAGACGCCAGAATTTACTGTGCTTGAGATATTGGGAGCTACCACGTGGCATCATTGCTAGAACGTATTTTACGTACCGGCGACAAGAAGACTTTAAAGACTCTTCGAACTTACGCCGACACGATCAATACGTTGGAAGACGAATTTCGCGAAATGTCGGATGAGGAGCTTAAAGCCGAAACCGATAAGTTCCGTGCTCGTCTAGCCGAAGGCGAAAAGCTCGAAGCTGTGCTTCCGGAAGCTTTTGCCGTGGTGCGAGAAGCCTCCGACCGAGTCCTTGGCATGCGGCACTTTGACGTGCAGCTCATGGGCGGCGCCGCATTGCACCTGGGTAATATCGCTGAAATGCGTACCGGTGAAGGTAAGACCTTGGTTGCGACAGCACCGGCTTACCTCAATGCGCTGACCGGTAAGGGCGTCCACGTGGTGACGACCAATGACTTCCTCGCGCAATACCAATCAGAGCTTATGGGACGAGTGTTCCGGTTCCTCGGTTTGAGCTGCGGTTGCATCCTGTCGAATATGGATCCTGCGGCCCGTCGTAAGCAGTACGAAAACGACATTACCTACGGTACAAACAATGAATTCGGGTTTGACTACCTGCGCGACAACATGGCCTGGAACAAGGAAGAACTTGTTCAGCGCGGCCACAACTTTGTCATCGTTGATGAGGTCGACTCGATCCTGATTGACGAGGCGCGTACGCCACTGATCATTTCGGGTCAGGCCTCGGGTGACGTCAACCGTTGGTACACCGAATTCGCTAAAATCGTGAAGCGCCTTGACCGCGATGACGACTATGAGGTTGATGAGAAGAAGCGCACCATCGGTGTGCTCGAAGCAGGCATCGAAAAAGTCGAAGACTACCTAGGCATCGACAACCTCTACGAGTCAAACAACACCCCACTGATCGGTTTCCTGAATAACGCCATCAAGGCAAGGGAACTGTTCAAAAAAGATAAGGACTACGTCGTCGTCAACGACGAAGTCATGATTGTTGATGAACATACCGGACGTGCGCTTGAAGGTCGTCGGTATTCCGAAGGTATGCACCAGGCCATCGAGGCCAAGGAAAATGTCAGCATCAAGGCTGAAAACCAGACCTTGGCAACCATTACGTTGCAGAACTACTTCCGCATGTACGAAAAGATTTCGGGCATGACCGGTACGGCTCAGACCGAAGCCGCGGAGTTCATGAGCACTTACAAGCTCGGCGTGGTGGAAATCCCCACTAACCGCCCGGCTATTCGAAACGATCAGGCCGACCTGATCTATAAGAATGAAATTGCTAAATTTGACGCCGTTGTCGAGGATATTGCTGAACGTCACGCAAGTGGCCAGCCCATCCTTGTTGGTACCACCAGCGTGGAAAAGAGTGAGTACCTCTCACGTCTGCTCGCCAAGCGCGGCATCCGCCACGAGGTACTCAACGCTAAGCAGCACGCCCGTGAAGCGGCCGTAGTTGCTATGGCAGGTCGTAAAAATGGCGTTACCGTCTCCACCAACATGGCTGGCCGCGGTACCGATATTATGCTCGGTGGTAACGCCGAGTTCCTCGCCGTGGCGGAGATGGAACGTCGCGGACTCGATCCAGAGAATAATCCCGAAGAGTACAACACGTTGTGGGACGAGGTCTTTGCGAACGCCAAAAAGACCGTTGCCAGCGAAGCAGAAGAGGTCACCTCACTCGGTGGGCTTTACGTACTCGGTACCGAGCGTCACGAATCGCGTCGTATCGACAATCAGCTTCGTGGACGTGCCGGACGTCAGGGTGACCCGGGCGAATCACGGTTCTACTTGTCGATGACCGACGACCTGATGCGACGCTTTAATTCCGGTATGGCCGAACGCATCATGAACAACCCATCGATGCCAGATGACGTGGCACTCGAATCAAAAATGGTTTCTAAGGCAATCGAGTCTGCTCAGGCTCAGGTTGAAGGCGTAAACGCCGAACAGCGTAAGAACGTGCTGAAATACGATGACGTGATGAACCGTCAGCGTGAAGCAATTTACGCTGATCGTCGTGCCATCCTAGAAGGTGCCAATATCGATGAGAAGGTAGGTCACTTCCTCGAAGATGTTGTGACCGCCATGGTTAATGAAGTAACTCTGGTTGGTAATCCTGATGACTGGGATCTGAAGCAGCTATGGACAAACCTCAAGCAGCTCTATCCCATCGGTTTGACCATTGATGAGGTTGTTGAAGAGGTCAATGGCCTGGGGCATCTAACGCCTAAGTTCTTGGAGACGGAAATTCTTTCCGATGCTAAGTACCAGTATGAACTTCGTGAAAACGCCATTGGCTCCGAGGTCCTGCGTGACCTTGAACGCCGTGTAGTGCTTTCCACCATTGGGCGTAAATGGCAAGAGCACCTCTACGAAATGGATTACCTCAAGGAAGGCATCGGCCTTCGAGCCATGGCACAGCGTGACCCATTGGTTGAGTACCAGCGCGAGGGCTTCACAATGTTCCAGACCATGATGGAATCCATTCGTGAGGAAAGCATCGGAACGTTGTTCAACCTTGAAGTTCCTGCCGGTAGCGAGGCCAACACGAGCGGCCCTGCGCCCGTGCAAGCGCCAGCTTCTCCAAAGAACTTGCAGTTCACTGGGCCCGACGAAGACGGTGAAGCTAGTACTCAGGCTGAACAAGCTTCTAATCCTGCTAAGGCAGCCAAGAAAAACAAGAAAGCCAAGCGCCGCTAAATCATTTCGACGTTTGTGATCTGCCACCGTCCGTGCCATGGCTCAATTCTGAGAGCTACGGCGCGGACGCGGTGTTTAAACGCAACGATTACCGAACATTCATAAGCTCCGGAGAGTGTGGGCCAAAGGTGTAGCGACCTAACCTGCCCATGGCTCGTGCCGGGCTCGGGTTGAAGTGTATATCCTCCGGTTTGCAAAATCGCTTGGGCACGAAGTTTCTTCACGCATTCGGGTTCCATAACAAACGCTAGTTGGCCCACCGAGCGATAGCCGGCGATGATCTCAAAGACGGCGCGAGATACAGCGTGTGAAAGTTCGAGTACGGTCTTGCGTTCCGAGGCAGTCACCGCAGGGCGGCGGAAGATTCGATCCATGGCCAACGAAATTTGTTGGGGCGATCTCGCTCTATTATTCTCACGATGTCCTGAAGCGATACGTATCGGAACATTGGCGCAAGTTCTGTTCACCGGTTCAGTCCTGGGCTCGGCGACCGTCTCTAATTGAATACTCACTTTGGTTTCCTCCTTAATCGATAACGGGCAGTTTCAGCTCAAGACCGAGCTGAAGCATATTGGGATCGTCTCCAATCACCTCGCGATTCATCTCGTATATTTGCGGCCACAAATTGGCGATCTCTGCAGACGACTCGCCGCTACGCAACATTTGTTGGGCAATGCTCCACAGCGTTTGCCCCGAAGTAACGATCACAACTTCGTTATCGGGTACTGGCCGGTCGCGTTCTTTTCCCGGACCCATCAACCGATTCATCTGAATACTTAGCGAACCGGGCAACCACCCAGGGGTGGGGACCGTCGTATTGGGTTGTGCGTTCACTGCCAATCTGTCATCTGAAAATCCGGCAAGTTCTTGGCTCGGAGAAGCGGAAACCTGCGCAATAGCAGAGGTTGCGGTTTGGGCGAGCCCGGTAGAGGCGAAAGCCAAGCTAGTGCCTACAACCGAGCCCAAGATCCGGCGGGTCAGCGTGGGGGATATCTGGCAAAAGAGCGCTAAGAGTCCGGTATGTCCGCGTCGTGCTGCGAAGACGGCGATGCGTAGCGTCACGTAGGTGAGAAGACCCGTTAACACACAGATGCCTACGGCGCAGAGAAAAAGAATTAGTGAGTTTTGCAAGAGATCCCCGTTCCCTTCAAAGCGCGGACGGGCGGAACGCACCCAATCGAGCGCTGCAAAGGTGAGCACAGAGCAAGCAGAGACGAGCAGACAAATGACGAAGGTCCTCCGGTGACGAATCATTGCTTTGCCTCGTTAGGTTGAATTAGATGCAATTTGATGTCATTAGATATAGATCATGACACTTTAAGCGAATTTAAGGAAGAGGGTTTCGCAAAAAACTCTTCTCTCGTACAGTTGGCGCATGCGGTGGGAATCTTTCTTTGAAGACCTTGAGGCGCAAGCGGAAGCGCAACATGCAGCGCAATTACGCGATGAAGTAGCTGAAGGTATCAGAGTTGAGCGCGCTACCGAACGCATGCACAACCGGCTGTTGGAGATGCAGAGCTCAACCGTGGACGTCAAGCTGACCGGGGGAGTAGAGCTCAATGCGAGACTCGGACCGGTTGCCGCCGAGTACTTCTGTTTGGAAAGCGACGGGACGCGGTGGTTGGTTCGCTGGCTAGCATTACGGTCGCTTGGAATGCCATCGATGAAATTGAATCCGGGTGGCCGCTTTTCCCCGGTAAAATTTGCGGCCGTAGTTCGCGGTGTTTTACGCGATCGGCAACGAGTCGTTATTTACGATGTCAGCGGCCAGCTGGTTGCCGAAGGAACATTGTCGCAGGTAGGCGCAGACTTCCTCATCATCGCTATTCATCCGCGCGATGAATATGCACGTGATCGCAGTATCACTGGCTATCAACTTTTGCCTTTGGAAACCATAGGATGGCTCCAAGTCGCCGGGCCGACTTAATCCACACCCTCACGGCAAAGGGTTCACAGCGTGCGCAAGTTGTCGTAGGCTCGCGAAACAAGCAACTAGCGCGGTCAAAGGATAAACAATGATTGGTGAACAGAGTAGTAGCGCATCTCGTTCAACAACAGCGGCCCGGGTCAAACGCCCTACTTGGAAGGATCCTCGACTCGCTCTGGGTGCAGTACTGGTGGTCGCTTCGGTGGTTGGTACCGTATATTTGGTCCGCGAGCTGAACCATACGACAGAGGTCTATGTCGCAGGTGCCAACATCACACTAGGGGAGGAGCTAACGCTTCAAAACCTCAGGATTGAAAACGTCCAGCTTGGTGAGTCAGGCACACAATATCTAGCAGCGAACCCGGAATTGATCAGTGAGGCACGCGCCAATACGTTTATTGGTGAAGGAGAGTTCATCCCGAACTCTTCGATCACGCATAATGACTTAGGCTCGCGCCGTCCAATTAATATTGAACTTCCCGCTGACCTAACGCCCGCTATCACTCCAGGCAGTTTTGTGGACGTGTGGATCGCGCAACGTGAAAAAGCAGGATCAACCTATGGGGTACCGGAACAACTAGCGAGCATGGTTGAGGTATCTGCCAGGGTGGCCAGAGCCGGCGGGCTGGTGAACCAAACCGGAACCAACCTGGAACTGCTCGTTGAGCCGACCCACCTTGAACCTTTGCTCCAAGCGCTAGCAAATGAATCAAGAATTATTGTTATCTACAATCCTGCCGGAACCCAACAATGAGTATCACCGTTGTTGTCTTAGGAAACGATGAGCATGTGGTGCGCCAAATCGAGGGCTACCGAGGCGAACTTATGGTGACGCGCGTGTGTGAAGATATTGCTGAAGCAATCGCAGTATGTGCTGTTGGTGCGGTCGACGTGCTATTGGTGTCGGGCCGCGAGCTTTTGCCCCCAGTTGAACAGATTGATGCGATAGCCGCTTTACACACTGTGTTGGTGCTCCTTGACGAGACTCCGCGGGCAGAGAACATGATTACCGGTCTTCTGGAAGTTGAACCAAACATCTCGATGATTGAATTAGAACCACTTGTCCTAAGAACACTTCGTGAACTGACCCATCCGGTAAGAGCAGATGCTGGGATCGCAGCGTCAAACAGCACGGACTCCGATGGTACAAACGGAAAAATTGTGTGTTTTTGGGGAGCGCCAGGTTCGCCAGGGCGAAGCACCGTTGCCTTGAACTATGCGGTCGAAGCAGCCTTGGTAGGGCAATCAGTGGTGATACTTGACGCGGATACTTTTGCCGCCTCGATCTCAATACAGCTGGGATTGTTGGATGAGTCTGCGTCTATCGCCCAATTGTGTCGAGTCATTGATTCGGGATCCAAAGAACCAGCCCGTTTAGCTGCAACGTGTCTTAGTGTTGAGGTTGCCGCGGTAGTTATCAAAGTGGCTACCGGATTACCTCGTGCAAGCAGGTGGCCAGAAGTACGTGCGTCTGCATTACGCCGTGCCACCGAAGTGCTTCGCGAACATCATGATCTGGTGGTGCTGGACGTGGCCTCTCCCATCGAATTAGACGAGCAACTCAGCTTTGACACGCAAGCACCCCAACGCAATGCGGTAACCGTAGAAATGCTGCGTAGCTCCGATGAAGTGTTCATGGTTGTTGCTGCCGATAGCGTGGGAATTCCTCGCGCACTTCGAGCCATCGATGAGTTTGAAGAACAAATACCAGGTGTTGATCTTCAAATTCTTTTCAACAAGCTCGGCACTGCCAATACTGGTCACAGTCCCAAACGCCGTCTTTTGGAGGCATGGGACCGTTTTGGACCGCGTCATACTATTGCCGGTTATCTTCCACAGGACATCGTGAGCTGTAACGCCGCGTTGCTTGCTGGATCACCTTTGGCTGAAATCGCCCCTAAAAGTGCATTGCGTACTGAAATCAAGGGTTTGGTGGGCATTAAATCTTTGGATAAGAGGAAGAAACGGTTGAGTCGTCGATTTGGCTAAAGGCATGAACTTGACCAAACGAAAACACGGTAGTGTGGATTACATCGGAGATCCGCAAAGACGCGGATTGATAAGAATTTCGTTCTTGGAGGCGTTCACTTGAACTCGTCGGAATCCAACATGTCAGAATCATTTATGGATGCGACACTCACCACGCAGTTGGTGAGCGAGTACTATGGCCAAACAGCGCAAGAGGACGTTGCGGCGTATACGCCCGATGAACTTGAAGCGCGTGTGGCTGCACACCTAGAAATTGGATATGGCCGTGACGTTGACACAGCTAACGTATCTATCACCCGCAACAACGGCGTTTCGGTGGTACATATCGTCACCGATGACATGCCCTTTCTGGTTGACTCCGTCACCGCGGAACTGGTTCGTCTTTCGGCGCCTATCCAGCTAGTTGTTCACCCGACATTCGTGGTCTCGCGTGACCGCGAAAGCGGATTCATCAAGAAGCTGACACACTCAGGACTACAGCACGTTGCCAGTGGAGATACTGCCGCACTGTCAGACCTCAGCGCGCTGACCTCACTTGATACGCACACCAAGGTTGAATCGTGGATCTCGGTGGAGGTCGCTCGTGACCTGAGCGACGAAGAGGCCGCGACCATCGTCGAAAACCTTAATAAGGTTTTGTCGGATGTGCGTATCTCATTCCAAGACTGGCCAGCCATGCTTGATCGTGCCAAAGAAATCGCTGCGACGTTGCCACAGACCGCTAATGCGGGGGACATCGCGCAACTAGATCAGGCCGTTGAGCTGCTGAACTGGATGTCTGATGGCCGCTTCACCTTCTTGGGATACCGCCATTACGATCTCAGCACCGAGCACGGTGAAGATGTTCTGGTTGCCCGAGAAGGCAGCGGTCTAGGTCTGATGCGTGAAGTGGAGAATCAGGGTCCACAGCATTTGACTAAACGCGGACGTGCCATGGCCCGCGATAAGAGCGCTTTGATCATTACCAAAGCCAACTCACGCTCCACAGTGCACCGCGGGGTCTACCTCGATTATGTGGGTGTGAAGAGCTTTGATGCTAACGGTGAGGTCAACGGTGAACGTCGTTTCATCGGCCTCTTCGCTTCGAAGGTTTATACCTCAAGCGTTAAGTCCGTACCGGTGGTTCGTGAAAAGGTTGAGGCAGTACTAAAAAACACTGGCTTTGCTGGCGATTCACACTCGGGCAAGGACATTGTCACGATTCTGGAAGCGTACCCTCGCGATGAGCTATTCCAGATTTCGATTGAAGAGCTAACCGAGATAGCTTTGGGTATTCTGCGACTGCAGGAACGCCGACGCACCTCGGTATTCTTACGCACCGACTCCTACGGGCGTTTTGTGACCGCAATGGTGTACCTGCCTCGTGACAGGTTCTCTACCGATGTGCGTCAGCGTATTGAAAAGGAACTTGCCTCAAGCTTCAACCCGGTATCCACCGAATACGAGGCACAACTTGGTGCCGGTGCGCTGGTTCGTCTCTTCTACCGCCTGCGCCTGCAGCACCACGGGCTTGCCCCGGTCGTGGACCGTAAGGCGCTGGAAGACCGTATCGCTAAGGCTGTTCGTTCGTGGAGCGATGCGATCACCGACACCGCACGTCTGAGCCTTTCTTCGGGAGACGCTAACCAGCTGGCAAATGCTTGGGCCGGTGCTTTCCCCGAGGCCTACAAGGTGCAATTCGAAATTGAAGACGCACTGGCCGACATCGACTTGCTCACCGAGTTGAATGCCCCGGAGCATCAGGGTCCGGTAGTTTCGTTCTACGACGCACCTTTTGATGAGAGCTCTCCGGTCACCAAGCGCATGAAGATCTTTGTTGATCGTCCATTGCTGCTCTCGCGTATCCTGCCTGTGCTTCAAGACCTGGGACTGGATGTCGTCGACGAACGACCATTCGAGTTGAGCCCAGACGGTCTGGGGGAACGCTATATCTATGACATGGGCTTGCAGGTTGATCCCGACGTTGATTTCTCTGCCATCGAAGGCAAACTTGCCGACGCATATTCGGCAGTGGTTCGTTCGGCAGCTGAATCGGACAAGCTAAACGCACTAGTACTGCGAGAAGGCCTCACCTGGCAAGAAGTGGCGATGCTTCGCGCCTACGCTCACTACCTGTTGCAGCTGGGCGTCTCGAACTCCACGGGGTTCATTGCTTCGACTCTGGTGAACAATTCCGCGGTAACTCACGGAATCGTTGCACTGTTCCAGGCAACCTTTGATCCTTCCTTGTCCGCTGAGGCTTCGACTTCGGCACGCGACCAAGCACATGCGCAGATCACCGAAGCACTGGAGAACGTACCGACTCTGGACGCCGACACCCTTCTTCGTCGGTTCGTAAAGGTCATCGAAGCAACCAAGCGCACCAACTACTTCACTGATGGTGTGGCGCTCGCTTTCAAGTTGGCTCCAGAAGAAATTGACTTCGCACCATTCCCACGTCCAAAACACGAAATGTGGGTTTACTCGCCGCGTGTAGAAGGCGTTCATTTCCGATTCGGCGCGGTGGCACGTGGCGGCCTGCGCTGGTCGGATCGTCGAGAAGACTTCCGCACCGAAGTGCTGGGGCTGGTCAAGGCACAGATGGTAAAGAACTCAGTCATAGTTCCAACCGGTGCCAAGGGTGGTTTCTACGCTAAGCAACTGCCTAATCCTGCCGTGGACCGTGCAGCGTGGATGGAAGAAGGCAAAGCTTCCTACCGAATCTTCATCAAAACCTTGTTGGACCTGACGGACAACTTGATCACCGATGAAAACGGAGAACACGTTGCGTACCCGGAGAATGTAGTGCGTCGCGACGGTGACGATACATATCTTGTTGTCGCAGCGGATAAGGGAACTGCAAGCTTCTCCGATATCGCAAACTCGATCTCGCAAGATAAGGGCCACTGGTTAGGCGACGCGTTCGCCTCCGGCGGGTCGGTGGGCTATGACCACAAGGGCATGGGAATTACCGCTCGTGGTGCATGGGAATCGGTCAAGCGTCACTTCTTCGAGCTGGGTGTAGACACACAGAGTGAAGAATTCACCGCCGTAGGCGTGGGCGACATGTCCGGTGACGTTTTTGGCAATGGCCTACTGCGAACCCGCACGGTGAAGCTGGTGGCAGCCTTTGACCACCGCGATATTTTCTTGGATCCAAATCCTGAGCCAGAGGCAGCTTTTGTCGAGCGTCAGCGCTTGTACGATCTACCTCGCTCTAGCTGGGCTGATTACAATAAGGACTTGCTCTCCGAGGGTGGCGGGGTCTACTCCCGCAGCCTGAAATCGGTCCCAATCAACGCACAGGTTCGTGAAGTTCTTGGCTTGGACGCTTCGGTGACCAAGATGAGCCCTAACGAATTGCTCAAGGCCATCTTGTCGGCCCCGGCCGACTTGTTGTATAACGGCGGTATCGGCACGTATGTGAAATCTAGCGCCGAAACTCATGGGCAGGTTGGAGACCGTGCAAACGACGCGATCCGCGTTGATGGACGAGACATCCGAGTCAAGGTTATCGGTGAGGGCGGAAACCTTGGTATGACCCAACTTGGCCGTATCGAAGCCGCGCAAAATGGTGTTGTGCTCAACACCGACGCGATTGATAACTCGGCTGGTGTTGACACCTCTGACCGCGAAGTGAATATCAAGATCTTCGTTGATCGCCAGATCAAGGCCGGCCAGCTGACCGCTGAGGAACGAAGCGAGTTCCTCTTGTCCATGACCGACAACGTAGGCGACCTGGTCTTGCAGACCAACTTCGATCAGAACGTATTGCTACTCAACGAGAAGCATGCAGCGAAAGTTTGGGCTCCAGCTTACGAACGACTCATGCAGTGGTTGGAGGAGCACGCGGATCTGAATCGTGAATTGGAATTCCTTCCAAATAACGAGGAACTCGAAGAGCGCAAGAACTCCGGTGGAGTAATGACTGCACCAGAAATTTCGGTGCTCGCCGCCTACGCTAAAATTCAGCTCGCCCACGCGTTAGCCGAATCAGACCTGGCAGATGATCCGTACTACGTTGCAACGTTGCGCCGCTACTTCCCAGAACAGCTCGTTGAGCGTTTTGGGGACCAGTTGGAGACGCACCCGTTGCGTCGTGAAATCATTGCGACGGTTGTCGCCAACGACATGATCAATATCGGTGGCGTCACCTATGTCTTCCGTGCCATGGAAGAGACTGGTGCCAATGAGGTCCAGATCGCAAAGATGTTCACCGCACTGCGCGATGTATACGGCTTCGACCGTCAGTTCGCTGCGATCAACGTCCAGCGGGCCGGCACGGACGTCGAATACTGGGGACGTCAGCACCATGACATGCGCCGTCTGCTCGATCGTACGACCCGTTGGTTCATCAACCGCGTCGATCAGCAGCAGCCGGTAGATGACATCGTGCACACCTACGAGCCGATTGTCAGCCAGCTGCGTAAAAGCTTGCCGACCTTCCTTGTGGGCTCGGATCTTGAGCGATACACCGAATGGCAGCTAGACGCCGTCAGCAATGGAATCGATGAGCATCGGGCCAGCATGTGGGCCTCGCAGTTTGAGTCCTACACGTTGCTAGATATTGCCGATCTAGTGGGTCGCTCAGAGTATTCAGCGCAGCAGATCGCTGAGACCTACTTCGTGCTTTACAACGAATTTGGTGCCGATGATTTGCTGAACCGAATCACCAAGTTGCCTCGTTCAGACCGCTGGCAGGCCTTGGCTCGTGCGGCAATGCGTGATGATCTGTACACGACGCTTGTGGACCTCACAGGCAATGTGTTGGATAACGGCGCACAGATTGCCGACCCGGCAGAGCGTGTTGCGGCCTGGGAAGAGGCAAACGCGGCTAACCTTGATCGTGCGAAGACAATGTTTGCTGAAGTAAACAGCCTCGGACGCGACGACATGGCGTCGCTGTCTGTAGCCCTTCGCCTTCTGCGTTCCATCGTCCGGAGGTAACACCCGCTAATGGCCCTCATTACCGAGCAACAACGTCAACGCGCAAATCTCGGGCCCGGTGATGAGGACTGGCTGCACCTACTGGTGGGGGACTGGCAACTAATCTCGGATCTAGCATTCGCAGACTTGGTTCTCTGGTTCCCCACCGGGGACGGTTCTTACGTGGCTCTCGCGCACGTAAGACCGTCAACGTCCCACACGGTATTCCATACCGACTTTGTGGGCGAACGGATCCGCAAGGATCTGCGAATGATGGTTGATCAGGCTTGGGAAAGCCAAAAGGTGCAGAAATCTGCCGAGCAACCAAGCGCAGAACTGATCTCCGGCCTGACCTCGGTCCAAGCGATCCCATTGGTGCGTCAGCATCGATCGGTTGCGGTGATCACTTCACACTTCGATCCAAATCAAGCTCGAACCCCCTCAAATCTTGAACTGGTGTACCGGCAGAGCGCCGATGACCTATTGACCATGGGCACTCGTGGTCTGTGGCCCGATTTTGCAAGCCCCACTGGGTCGCGTCGCGGTGCGCCGCGAGTGGGCGACGGGTTTATCCGACTAAATGTCGACGGTGTGGTGGAGTATGCGAGCCCCAATGCTGTGTCGGCCTTCCGCCGTTTGGGAGCAGCCGAAGTGCTCCAAGGACAACCGTTAGCAGATCTGACGATGGCACTGGTTAGTGACCGTCGTGTAGTCGATGAAACTTTGCCCTTAGTACTCCAAGGGAAAATGCCGTGGCGTACCGAAGTAGAGTTCTCCGGAGTGACGCTCTCGTTGCGTGCCATTCCACTTCGTGATGATTCCAAACGTTGGGGTGCCTTGGTATTGTGCCGAGACGTCACCGAACTTAGGCGTCGGGAGAAAGAACTCGTCACCAAGGACGCCACCATTCGCGAAATTCACCACCGGGTGAAGAATAATTTGCAAACGGTTGCCGCCCTACTGCGTATGCAGTCACGTCGTATGAGCTCCGACGAGGGTAAACAAGGCCTTGAACAAGCAATGCGTCGTGTCTCGACCATCGCCTCGGTACACGACTTCCTATCTAAGGGTCTGAACGAAACCGTAAAATTTGATGATCTTATGGATCGTCAATTCAGGCTGATCGTCGAAATTGCCTCGCCCGGCCAGCGTGTAGCAACCCGGCGTGAAGGTGAATTCGGGATGCTGGACGCCGATTTAGCCACTCCATTGTCGCTGGTCATCAACGAGCTGGTGACAAACGCGGTTGAACACGGGTTAGCGAACCGTGATGGTGAGGTCGGGCTGCTAGCTAACCGCTACAGCGGACACGATGGTAAAGACTGGCTACGAGTTGTGATCCAGGATGACGGGCATGGTTTGCCGGCAGGTCCACGGCGTGAAGGCTTGGGCCTACAGATCGTCCGCACATTGGTCACTAGCGAATTATCTGGTGAAATCCAGTGGATGCAGTCGGAACCGCAAGGGACCAAGGTCGTCATTGAGATGCCATTACATCGACATCGCAGAGATCATCATAGTGTCTAAACAATTTGGCTGAGCACAAAAAATGCGGGTAAGTTCCGAAAGGAACCTACCCGCATTTTCTTATGTCTAGCTGTACTGCTTCATCAAAGATTTGACGCTAGCAACGTAGCGCTTGGTGTCTTCGAACATCCCGTACTTTCGAACTCCACCTAAGCCCTGGTAGTAGGATGCGATTGCTTCATCCAGGCTGTTGGTGTTATCCAAGTTGAAACGAATCGTAGCAACACCGGCTGCGACGTTGTCCTGAGGCTTCAGAAGGTTCAGATCGCGTCCTAGACGAGATGACATCCACTCGCCGGTACTTGGAATGACCTGCATGGTGCCAAGGGCGTTAGCAGGGGATACAGCACGCATGTCGAAGCCAGACTCCTGCATGGCGTGTGCCATTGCGAGCGACGGGTCTACTCCCATGCTGTTCGCAGTGGAACGAATTATTGCTTTCATCTCGTCGCGGCTTGGGACCGAGACGGAATCGAGGTAATTCTTATTCTCGTTGGCACTGTTCACGGTGGCATCTGGGTAGGTGCGGCCCAAGAAAGAATTACCGATCTTACGGTCCTTCTTCTTTTCAATGTTTCCATTAGGCGATACCGAAGAACCTGAGACTCGAAGTTTTTCACCGATCTTCAGCGCAGTCTGCGAGCTTACCTGAGGGTTCAAGTTCAGCAGCGCAGACAGCTTCATATCGTGCTGACCGGCGATGCCGCCGAGGGTGTCACCACTCTTGACAGTGTAAGTTGCGTTGCCCGACTTCTTCGGTGAGCTCTTCTTTTCGGTGTTTTTCGATTCCGAGGAACCGCCTGAAACAACGAGCTTATCGCCTGGGAAGATGTGCTTACCGGAGCTAATGTTGTTCTTGCTGAGCAAGGTCGACAGGCTCATATCGTGCTTTACTGCGATTCCCCCGAGGGTATCGCCACTCTTGACCGTGTAGGTCGAGGAACCCGATGTTGATTTAGGGGAGCTCGACTTAGAGTCTGAGTTGTTGCTTGTTGACTTGCCAGAAACGGTGAGCTTATCACCGGGGAAAATCGACTTCGAAGCTGAGAGATTGTTTTTGCTAAGCAGAGTCGACAGGCTCATATTGTGCTTGACTGCAATGGCTCCGAGAGTATCGCCGTCCTTGACGGTATATGTTGCCTGACCCGAGTTCGAGCTATTGCGCTGCGAATCTTTCTTTGGCGCAGATGATTTAGAGCTCCCTGCAACGGTGAGCTTATCGCCAGGGAAGATCAAAGTGCTGGCAGAAATGTCGTTCTTGCTCAACAGGCTAGACAGGCTCATATCGTGCTTGGCAGCGATACCACCTAGGGTGTCGCCGTTCTGCACGGTGTAAGAAGAACTCTGCTGGGTTTGCGGAGCAGACTTTTTCTTCGAGGATGACGCATTGCCAGGGACTTTGAGCGTCTTCCCGGCGACAATCACATCATTCTTGAGATTGTTGATCTTCTTTAGTTCGGAGATCGAAGTGTTGTATTCCTTGGCGATGCTCCACAAGGAAGCTCCCGGTTCAACTTTAATTTCCTTGGTGCTGCGCTGCGCAGGCAGACCAAGAGTTGAAACTCGTGAAGCGAGTAAGTGAGCTTTGATTTGGCTTTCAGCAATTTTTAGACTTGCTGGCGAGACGCTTTTAGGTGCAAGCACGCTCGGGCTCTGTGGAACTGAAACAGGTGCCGCGTGTACCGCTGGAGCTAACGCCAGACTGCCGATCACCGCGGCAGGTATAGCGGCGCCAGCTACGACGCCTAGCGCATGCTTAGCTGCATTGCTCGATTCGTGGGGCATGGAGTGAATCCTCAAATCAGTGGAGTAGGTAACAACTTCGTTCGCACGTCCTCGTTGGCAACGGGGCCAATGTGGTTCGTGTTGAAATTGTTATCAAAGTGATACATGAAAATTTACACTACTAGTGGGGCGCAAGGAAACCATTGTGGCGAGTCGGGAAGAAGTTTCTGCACGGTTTACCTTTTTGTGGGAACCTTAAGAGGTGAATGAACTTCAAAAAACCGTTGGCCAGTGGCTGACTCTTCCGGACTTAGCCGAAATTCTTGATGTCGATATCCGGGCAATACACCGGTTACTCGATGAACGAGCCATTATCTCTGTGCGAATCGGAGAGCGAAACGTGCGGTCAATCCCCGCTGACTTCGTTCTTGATGGTGCAGTCGTGGAAAGTCTTAAGGGAACGTTGTCAGTCCTGCTGGATGCTGCGTACTCGGATGAAGAAGCCATCACGTGGCTATTCACCGAAGACGAATCGCTTCCAGGGACTCCAATGAATGCCCTTCGTACTGGGCGCAAGACAGAAATCCGACGCAGGGCTCAAGCTCTAGCTTGGTAATTGAGCAGAACTAATCGTAAAGATTTCATAAAACTTAGGTCTCGAACGTGTTGTTGATAACCACATGTTCGGGACCTTAGTTCGTGCTGGGGTATTTGCGAAAACACATCGACGGTGCCCGGCAAACGAAGCTGGAAATAGCAGTGGCCGACTACGAACAAGAAGTTCGTGGTCGGCCACTGCCAAATGCGTATGAATTTAAGGTTGTTTACTTACTGCGTTTGGTGACGATGTCGCTGAGGTAATGCATCCCTGCCAGCGACAAGTCCGCAGCGGTGATGCGTTTGAGTGCGGTAAGAGACTGCTCCGTCAGTTCGCTAATACTCGCTTCGGTTTCCACAAGGGCTCCCGAGCTTTTCAAAATTGTGCTCATCTTCTCTACTTCAACGTCGCTCATATCGGAGGCGCCGAGGCGGTCTTGGATGAAGTCTCGTTCCGCTGGGGCGGACTTTGCCAACGCATGGGCGATCAATTCGGTACGTTTACCTTCACGCAAATCGTCTCCCGCTGGTTTCCCAGTCACTGAAGGGTCACCGAAGACGCCAAGAACATCGTCGCGAAGTTGGAAGGCTTCACCTAGCGGCAATGCAAACGCGCTATAGTTTTCTAGCAATTCTGCACCGGCATTAGCTAATGCCCCACCTAATAAAAACGGGTTCTCTGTCGAGTACTTTGCAGACTTAAAGCGCACGATAGTTCGAGCGCGCTTCACGGCTTCTGCCGGATCATAGGCAGAGCCGGCTGACTCTTCCAGGACGTCGAGGTACTGCCCGGCCATGACTTGCAGTCGCATCCTATTAAAAATGGATCGAGTCGCTGAATTGAGCCCATCAATCTCCGCAAATACTTCTTCACTCAGAGACAGGCATAGGTCGCCAGTTAGGATGGCGCTTGCCATTCCATAAGCGGCGGCGTCACCGGTTAGACCGAGTGATGAGTGCTGCGCTTCAAATCTCTTGTGAACGCTTGGCTGTCCGCGACGAGTGTCGGAGTTGTCAATGATGTCGTCGTGGATCAGGGCTGCACCCTGAAAGAGCTCCAGAGAAACGCCTAAACGAACGATATTCTCGTCATCTGGATTTCCTCCCGCACCGAGGTATCCCCAGTATGCAAAGAGCGGACGCAGGCGTTTACCGCCACGTACTAAGTCTTGGATGCTGCTGACAATTTCAGTGGCGCTGGAGGTAATCTGAGCAACTTCGTCACCTTTTGAAGACAAGAATTGTTCCAGAAGCTTGGCGACCGCATCGGTATAAGTACGACTCATCTGTTCAGCTTTGGATATCAGAGCTGACAGAGGTTCAAGCGAGGACATGAAAAACCATTTTCTAAGCGTGAACTACTAACGGATACTGTCAACTCTACAGTCATCTTTGTACCGCGCTCACGGAGACTGGATCGGCGGACTTCTCAGGATTGTTCGTGGTCCGCAGAACCGTCGGGTCGCTCATTAGACTAGGGATATGGCAGATCTGGAAAATCGCGCAATTTTGCACGTGGATATGGATGCGTTTTTCGTATCGGTAGAGCTTCGCGACCGACCAGAGCTACTTAACGAACCAGTCATCGTGGGATTCCCTGGCGGTCGTAGCGTAGTACTTTCGGCTTCCTATGATTGTCGCGCACGTGGGGTCCGTTCGGCCATGCCAATGAGCCAAGCCATAGCCTTGATGCCTCAGGCCACGATCATTGAACCTCGACATAGCGTGTATACCGAAGTTTCGGCACAGATTATGAACTATTTTGAGACCATTACGCCGCTGGTCGAACAGGTAAGTATCGACGAAGCTTTCTTAGATGTGACTGGAAGTATGCGATTGCATGGTGGGCCGGTAGCAATCGCACATAAGATCCGTGCGCATGTGGCAGAAGAACTGCATCTTCCTGCGAGCGTGGGCATTGCGAGAAACAAGTTCGTGGCAAAGCTCGCCTCGACGCATGCGAAGCCCGATGGCCTCATTGTCGTCGCTCCAGAGCGAACTACAGAATTTTTGTATCAGCTCCCGGTGTCAGCGATGTGGGGAGTGGGAAAGAAAACCGGGGAACAATTGCACGCGCTGGGAATTGAAACCATCGAGCAGTTGGCCACCGAGCCACAATCCCGAATGATCCAACGCTTTGGAGAACATGGACGTTCTTTGCATCTGCTGGCCCACGGTATCGATAACCGTCAAGTGCAAACTACCCGGCAGGAGAAAAGTATCTCAGCTGAGCATACTTTTGCTGGTGATGTGAAAGATGTCGAGGTGCTGGAGGAGGAGCTGCTGAGGTTGGGCCACCGGCTTGGACAGCGCCTAAGGGCCTCTGGAAAGGCCGCGTCAGGGGTGGGGCTAAAACTGAAGTATCAGGACTTTACCGGAGTGACTCGAAGTAGGGCTATGACGGTACCGACAGACTCCTCGGCGACTATAAGTCAACATGCCGTCGAACTGTTGCGCCGCATGACTCCGCTATCTCAGTCCGTCAGGCTGGTGGGTGTCAAAGCGGAAAGGCTAAGCGATCCTGAACTGGGAATACAGTTGAGTCTGGACCCTATAGAAGGCAAAACCCGTGAAGCTGAAAGAGTTGCTGACGAAATAAGCCAACGTTTTCCTGGCTTCGGTTTGTCTCCAGCTCGGTTCTTGCGCCCTAAAGAAAAATAGGTCTGCCACTCACAATGATGGAGTTGCCTGAAAGTGCTGAAGATCAACTAGCAGGGGAGCGGCAAAAGAGACTATCCTAATAAGTAGGTAGCAAATACCGATTGGGAACGATTCCAAGTGGTTGTGCGTTATACCTGTAGGCGGTGGTGGACCGCTACGGAAGTGATTGGAAGGAGAAGGCGATGCCCCTATCAGAGCATGAGCAACGTCTATTGGAGCAGTTGGAGAAGCAACTGCACGAGGATCGTCGCTTCGCTTCCAGCATGAAGGCTCCAGCAAGTACTGGTCGTCTTTCAACGCGCAACATTGCGCTTGGTGCGCTCCTGGTCATCGTGGGACTCGGTGGTCTCATCTTTGGAATTTCCCAGCAGCTGATCATTGTCGGTGTTATCGGATTCGCAGCCATGTTCGCTGGCGTTCTTCTGGCCCTTGCTAAATCGGCGGAAGGAAAAGTCGGTGGCATCAAAGCTCCGGCCAATTCCAAGCCATCGGGATCAGGAAATTCGCCGTTCATGAGCGGTTTGGAAGAGAAATGGAACCAGCGTAAGCGGGACCAGTCCGACGGATAGATTTTTGTTTTCGAGGTGTAACCCTTTGTGGGGTTGCACCTCTTTTTTCTTTTAATTGACATTAACAGGCGCCGGGACAATTCTCGGCAGATTCCTAGGTAACGGGTTTTAGGGGTTATTTGCCCACCCCCACTTTCCTCCCCGCCCC
>NZ_PCQA01000014.1 GCF_002979915.1 Arthrobacter sp. MYb213 | reverse complement strand
TTGAAGTAAGTGAAAGTCAGTAATGATGATGGTTTGAGGCCCTGGACACTGTGGTGTTCGGGGCTTCACCTGTTTAACCCGCAGTTTAGTGGTGGGTGGGGTTGCCGGCTGCTTGGCTGGTTGGATTGTTGCCTGTAGGGGTGGTTGTGGTGTGGGGTTCTGCCTGGAAGGGTGGGACCCTTTTCCTGTTTAAGGACACCGTTCCACGGGAGCACTGATCGGTTAGGGCCTAGAGGCCAAAATGTGTGTCTGAAAACCTGATCCTACCCCGGAATGCCGGGGCAGGATCAGGTTCCACATGGGTGTTGAATCCATAAGTGTGAACCTTAGTAGACAAACCCATACCTGTAGTATCTGCCATTCTCCACAGAAAAAGAACGGCAAAACACCCGCAGGAACCCAACGCTGGCGCTGCAAAAACTGCGACGCCAGCACCACCTACAAACGACCAGACACCACCGCACGCAACCAACTCACCGCGCACGTCGGCTGGCTCATGAGCAAACAAAGCCAAACCGAATACGCCACCACCAGCGCCCGCAGCTTCCGCAGACACACCGCCTGGTGCTGGAACGTGCACCCGCACCTGACCCACACCGGTGAAGTATTTGACGAGATCCAAGTCGACGGGATCTACCTCAAACCAGGATGGTGCTTACTGATCGCCATCGCCAACAAACACGTCATCGGATGGCAATGGTGCGACCACGAAAAATCCGTGGCATGGACCGAACTGCTCCGCCACTTCCCAGAACCCAAAGTGGTCGTCACCGACGGCGGATCCGGACTCATGAAAGCGTTGAAAACACTATGGCCCGCAGTCAAAATACAGCGGTGCCTCGTCCATATCCAACGCAATATCCGCACCTATCTGAGCCTGAAACCGAAAACCCGTGCCGGTCGCTCATTACGTGGTTTAAGCCTGAAACTCACGGGAATCACCACCCTTGAGCAGGCACAAGAATGGCTGGTCCTAGTCAATAACTGGCACACCGAATACAAGGACTACATCAACGAGAAAACCTATGCCACAGACTGGGTGGGCGAACGTCCGGCAGGAATCAAATCAAACCGTACCTGGTGGTACACCCACACTCGAGTGCGCAGTGCGTATGAAACCTTACGCATCGTGATCCGCCGTGAGCATCTGTTCACTTATCTTGATCCTGACCTTGAAAAGGCCGGAATCAATGCGACCACGAACATGATCGAAGGTGCTATTAATTCTGGGATCCGAAGGACTCTGCGTGATCATCGAGGTATGCCGACCGAGCATCGAAGGACTGCTGCTGAATGGTTCTGTTGGACGCATGCTGAGCCTGCCGGCAGGCCATCGCTAGGCTCCTTGGTGCGGCCTGAGCACTATGCACCGCAAGCCAGGGCTGAGGTAGTGCAGGAAGTTGAGGAACAAATTGGGCCGGAGCTATATGGGACAGCAGCGATTGCTGAGGAAGGTCTTTATGCCCGGCAAGGGTGGGGCGGTCGGAGCCGGTAAATCCAAGCGGTAGAAAAGCCTAACGTGTGTCTGGGAGGAGCAACACGCGCGCCACCAGACACACGTTTTGGCCTATAGGCCTCGGTTAGGTCCACGCGCTTTTGGTTCACGGCGGGGTGCGGCAAAAAGAATACGGCAGTATATTGCCGAATGATAGTTAATTAGGCGCTACACTGGATACAGGATCATAAACGGCGGCATATTGCCGGTTCGGAGTTTACGTTGAATTCTTTATTGGAAATTGGCGCTGCGCTGCAGCTTTCTCGAAAAGAGAATGCATTGACTCAGGAGCAGCTGGCTGACCTAGCTAACATCTCCGAGCGCACCGTGCGGGCCATCGAAACCGGTACGGGTAAC
The DNA here is from genome assembly GCF_002979915.1 of Arthrobacter sp. MYb213. GTDB lineage: Bacteria > Actinomycetota > Actinomycetes > Actinomycetales > Micrococcaceae > Glutamicibacter. Next base: position 1,640 of record NZ_PCQA01000014.1, on the reverse strand, counting down.
CCTTCTATAGGAGCTGTGCTTTCCGTTGCTAGCGTCCTTGGGCTCAAGATTGTTGTTCAGAAGTGAATGGGGATCTAGCAGATCTGAAGCGGGTCGATAAGGCAGATGTTTATCAGAACCGTATATTGGCGGGGCGTTTGGAACGTCGTGGTGACGGTTATATCCAATTCAGTTATACCGACGAGTTTTTACAATCAGGTATGCCGGGCATTGCTACGTCCCTACCTTCTTCCGCAGCACCCCTAATTGCCCCTGGTGGTGGGGTGCCTACGTTCTTTTCTGGACTCTTACCAGAAGGTCACCGTCTCACAGTCTTGAAGAACGCCACTAAAACCAGCCTCGCTGATGAAATGACTTTATTGATGGCAGTCGGTTCCGATACTCCGGGCAACGTTCGTATCGTGCCTAGCGGTTCGAAACTGATGATGCCAGCGGCGGTCGCGACGATCGATGATCCTGCGACTTTGGACTTTACATTGCTGACAAGAACTCTTGATCTGCATTCGATTCCGGGTGTTCAGGAAAAGATTAGTGCCACCATGCTGACGACGCCTTTAGCAATGGGGGAAGGAGCGTATCTCCTTAAGCTGGATCCGCGAGATCACCCGTACCTCGTTGCCAACGAAGCTCTGCACCTGCAGGCGGCCAAATCGCTGAAACTTCCGGTTGCTAAAAACAAGGTAGTACATGATGGACAGAATGTTCCTGGACTACTTGTTGAACGCTTTGACCGGAAGTACGTTCCAGGCCAAGCGGAAGTTACGCGGTATGCATTAGAAGACGGGCTGCAGGTGCTCGACTTACCGCCAGCCGTTAAGTACTCGGTCAGTGCCGAGCAAGTCGCTGACGGTTTGGCTGGATATTGCCAAGCGCCGGTGATAGCGAAACGAAGTTTGTATCTGCAGTTCCTCTTCGCTTGGTTGACAGGTAACGGAGATCTGCACGGAAAGAATCTTTCAATACTTGCGGACTCTTCAGGGAAGTTTACGATGGCCCCGATGTATGACGTCCCTTGCACGCTTATTTACGGAGATGACACCATGGCGCTGTCTCTATCGGGCAAAACTAAGAACCTAAAGAGTAAGCATTGGCTGGAGTTCGGCCGGTATTTGGGGTTGACGGAAAGAGCGGTCTTGTCAGCGAATCAATTAGCTTTGAAGGCAGCTAGCTTGGCCAGGTTAGAGACACTGCCGATCGATGGTTCGCCGTTACGGGGTACAGTGCGCGAACTACGTTTTAGGCGTATGGAAGTGGCGTAGCCTTCTTCAATGATTTGGCTTCATGCCGGCATCTAGCATTAGGTCAGTGCCAGCATTTGGGGAATTGCATTTGCCCCTTGGCAAGCCGTCGAAAGATCGGTCGCACTATTAGGCGCAGTTTTTCTCGTTGCTCTCGTTGGCCAGTAGAGGCGATCTCCATAAACGGGACAGTCATCGCGTCTCATAGTCGGCTAGCTCTATATGGTGCCGGGTAGTTTCTCACGACATGTACCCGCAATCGTGGGGGCTGGCAGAAGGCGCATAAATTACCGAATTAGGGCAGTAATAATTTACTCTAATTCTTTGTGTGCACGGTCACGGTGGAAAAGAGGCCACCGATTTGAAACATCCCCCAAAACTGTGTATAGTTTTTATCTGTCG
>NZ_PCQA01000013.1 GCF_002979915.1 Arthrobacter sp. MYb213 | reverse complement strand
TTAAACAGGTGAAGCCCCGAACACCACAGTGTCCAGGGCCTCAAACCATCATCATTACTGACTTTCACTTACTTCAAGTTAAGTCCGGCGGTGACCTACTCTCCCACACCCTCACGAGTGCAGTACCATCGGCGCAGTGGGCCTTAGCTTCCGGGTTCGGTATGGGACCGGGCGTTTCCCCCACGCTATGACCGCCGTAACAGTCTCGAAACAACAAGCATCCCAATGCTCATCCAAAAAAATATGTGTACCAAACCCACCGGACATCAACACCAAACCACCACACCCCACAAAGGGGTGCAACAATCCAGTATCGATCCGAAAGGATCAGTGTGTTACAAGGTTGTTGTCTCGTAACCGTATAGTGAACGCGAACAATCATTGTCAAAATAATTGCTTTACAGTGTGTTGTAAGTCATCGGCCTATTAGTACAGGTCAGCTACACAAGTCTTTAGTCCTTGCTTCCACATCCTGCCTATCAACCCAGTGGTCTAGCTGGGGGCCTCTCACACTCAAGGTGCATGGAAATCTCATCTCGAAGCAGGCTTCCCGCTTAGATGCTTTCAGCGGTTATCCCTTCCAAACGTAGCTAATCAGCGGTGCACTTGGCAGTACAACTGACACACCAGAGGTTTGTCCGTCCCGGTCCTCTCGTACTAAGGACAGCCCTTCTCAAATTTCCAACGCGCGCAGCGGATAGGGACCGAACTGTCTCACGACGTTCTAAACCCAGCTCGCGTACCGCTTTAATGGGCGAACAGCCCAACCCTTGGGACCTACTCCAGCCCCAGGATGCGACGAGCCGACATCGAGGTGCCAAACCATGCCGTCGATATGGACTCTTGGGCAAGATCAGCCTGTTATCCCCGAGGTACCTTTTATCCGTTGAGCGACGGCCCTTCCACGAGGTGCCGCCGGATCACTAGTCCCGACTTTCGTCCCTGCTCGAGCTGTCACTCTCACAGTCAAGCTCCCTTGTGCACTTACACTCGACACCTGATTGCCAACCAGGCTGAGGGAACCTTTGGGCGCCTCCGTTACATTTTAGGAGGCAACCGCCCCAGTTAAACTACCCATCAGGCACTGTCCCTGAACCAGATCATGGTCCGAAGTTAGGTGACCGGTACAGCCAGAGTGGTATTTCAACGATGACTCCACCCGAACTAGCGTCCGAGCTTCACAGTCTCCCACCTATCCTACACAAGCTGCACCGAACACCAATACCAAACTATAGTAAAGGTCTCGGGGTCTTTCCGTCCTGCTGCGCGTAACGAGCATCTTTACTCGTACTGCAATTTCGCCGAGTTCATGGTTGAGACAGCGGGGAAGTCGTTACTCCATTCGTGCAGGTCGGAACTTACCCGACAAGGAATTTCGCTACCTTAGGATGGTTATAGTTACCACCGCCGTTTACTGGGGCTTAAATTCTCAGCTTCGCAACAAGTTGCTAACCGGTCCTCTTAACCTTCCAGCACCGGGCAGGAGTCAGTCCGTATACATCGTCTTGCGACTTCGCACGGACCTGTGTTTTTAGTAAACAGTCGCTTCCCCCTGGTCTCTGCGGCCCACACCCGCAAAAGAAGAGCAAGTCTTCTCCACGGGGCAGGCCCCCCTTCTTCCGAAGTTACGGGGGCATTTTGCCGAGTTCCTTAACCATGATTCTCTCGATCGCCTTAGTATTCTCTACCTGATCACCTGTGTCGGTTTGGGGTACGGGCGACTAGAACCTCGCGCCGATGCTTTTCTAGGCAGCATAGGATCACCAAATCACCCACCAAAGTGGGCGCCTATCAGGTCTCAGGCTATATGAGTCACGGATTTGCCTATGACTCGCCCTACACCCTTGGACCAGGTCAATTCCATTGCCTGGCTCGGCTACCTTCCTGCGTCACACCTGTTAATACGCTGACCTCACAACATCGGTTCCCAACAAATCACATAACAAACAACCCGAAGGTCGCAACAGTCATGCTCAACACTGGTTAGCATCAATTGCTCGGTATGGGCGGTTCTTCGCCGGTACGGGAATATCAACCCGTTGTCCATCGACTACGCCTGTCGGCCTCGCCTTAGGTCCCGACTCACCCAGGGCAGATTAGCTTGACCCTGGAACCCTTGATCATTCGGCGGACGGGTTTCTCACCCGTCATTCGCTACTCATGCCTGCATTCTCACTCGTGTGGTCTCCACCGCTGGTTTACACCGCGACTTCACCGTCCACACGACGCTCCCCTACCCATCCAAACACCCAATCGAAACCGGGTAAATATCTGAATGACGCAACTTCGGCGGTGTGCTTGAGCCCCGCTACATTATCGGCGCGGAATCACTTGACCAGTGAGCTATTACGCACTCTTTCAAGGGTGGCTGCTTCTAAGCCAACCTCCTGGTTGTCACAGCAACTCCACATCCTTTTCCACTTAGCACACGCTTAGGGGCCTTAGTTGGCGTTCTGGGCTGTTTCCCTCTCGACTATGAAGCTTATCCCCCACAGTCTCACTGCTACGCTCTCACTTACCGGCATTCGGAGTTTGGCTAACGTCAGTAACCTTGTAGGGCCCATTAGCTATCCAGTAGCTCTACCTCCGGTAAGAAACACGTAACGCTGCACCTAAATGCATTTCGGGGAGAACCAGCTATCACGAAGTTTGATTGGCCTTTCACCCCTACCCACAGCTCATCCCCTCCATTTTCAACTGAAGTGGGTTCGGTCCTCCACGCGCTCTTACACACGCTTCAACCTGGCCATGGGTAGATCACTTCGCTTCGGGTCTAGACCGTGCCACTCAAACGCCCTATTCAGACTCGCTTTCGCTACGGCTTCCCCACACGGGTTAACCTCGCGACACAGCACTAACTCGCAGGCTCATTCTTCAAAAGGCACGCCATCACACAACCACAAGGGTCATGCTCTAACGGATTGTAAGCGCACGGTTTCAGGTACTATTTCACTCCCCTCCCGGGGTACTTTTCACCATTCCCTCACGGTACTGATTCACTATCGGTCATCAGGTAGTATTCAGGCTTACCAGGTGGTCCTGGCAGATTCACACAAGATTTCTCGAGCCCCGTGCTACTCGGGTACCCACACTAGAACGGCAGACACGCATTACACCTACGGGACTATCACCCTCTCTGGTCCGGCATTCCAACCGATTCACCTATACGCCTGCACCTCATCCCGCCAACCAGATAGGGTTGGCACATGTGGGCCCCACAACCCCGGTGATGCAACGCCTATCCGCTATCACACACCAACCGGTTTAGCCCCATCCGCGTTCGCTCGCCACTACTAACGGAATCACTATTGTTTTCTCTTCCTGCGGGTACTGAGATGTTTCACTTCCCCGCGTTCCCTCCACGCAACCTATACATTCAGCTGCGGGTCATACGGCATGACACCGTACGGGGTTTCCCCATTCGGAAATCCTGGTCTCAACGTCAGGTTATCGACTCCACCAGGCTTATCGCAGATTCCCACGTCCTTCATCGGCTCCTGATGCCAAGGCATCCACCGTGCGCCCTTAAAAACTTCAACACAAAACAAGTTCTCAAGTTTGAGCTATAAAACAATCAACAAAATCACAAAACAACCACGCCAAAAACCCCAAAAGGGCTTTACAACATGGTCATCTTATAAGATGCTCGCGTTCACTATACAGTTCCCAAACAACAACCCCACACCCCCACACAAACCACCAACAACCCACCCACAAAAGGCGAACCATCACGATGACCGTGCAAAGACACAGGACAAACACTGAAACACCAAACCCCTCAAACAAGGGGGCTTGTTGCCTCAAAACCCAACAGCATGCCAAACCATACAAACCACACAACCCTCACACTCTCATTCCAACACCCACCACCACCCCAAAGGGCAACAGCAAACGCGTACTAAGAAAACATGAACACCATGCAGCCACAGCCAATACCACCACACACCACATCAGTAGCATCTGTTTTTCCGGTATTGAGTTCATTGATATTCCACCCATGAGCAACCCGCCTGCCAACACTCGTGACAGAAACGGGCAACCAATAATTGGTTAGCTCCTTAGAAAGGAGGTGATCCAGCCGCACCTTCCGGTACGGCTACCTTGTTACGACTTAGTCCCAATCGCCAGTCCCACCTTCGACGACTCCCTCCACACAAGGTGGTTAGGCCATCGGCTTCGGGTGTTACCAACTTTCGTGACTTGACGGGCGGTGTGTACAAGGCCCGGGAACGTATTCACCGCAGCGTTGCTGATCTGCGATTACTAGCGACTCCGACTTCATGGGGTCGAGTTGCAGACCCCAATCCGAACTGAGACCGGCTTTTAGGGATTAGCTCCACCTCACAGTATCGCAACCCATTGTACCGGCCATTGTAGCATGCGTGAAGCCCAAGACATAAGGGGCATGATGATTTGACGTCATCCCCACCTTCCTCCGAGTTGACCCCGGCAGTCTCCCATGAGTCCCCACCTTTACGTGCTGGCAACATGGAACGAGGGTTGCGCTCGTTGCGGGACTTAACCCAACATCTCACGACACGAGCTGACGACAACCATGCACCACCTGTGAACCAGCCCCGAAGGGAAACCCCATCTCTGAGGCGGTCTGGAACATGTCAAGCCTTGGTAAGGTTCTTCGCGTTGCATCGAATTAATCCGCATGCTCCGCCGCTTGTGCGGGCCCCCGTCAATTCCTTTGAGTTTTAGCCTTGCGGCCGTACTCCCCAGGCGGGGCACTTAATGCGTTAGCTACGGCGCGGAAAACGTGGAATGTTCCCCACACCTAGTGCCCAACGTTTACGGCATGGACTACCAGGGTATCTAATCCTGTTCGCTCCCCATGCTTTCGCTCCTCAGCGTCAGTAGATGCCCAGAGACCTGCCTTCGCCATCGGTGTTCCTCCTGATATCTGCGCATTTCACCGCTACACCAGGAATTCCAGTCTCCCCTACATCACTCTAGTCTGCCCGTACCCACCGCAGATCCGAGGTTGAGCCTCGGACTTTCACGGCAGACGCGACAAACCGCCTACGAGCTCTTTACGCCCAATAAATCCGGATAACGCTTGCGCCCTACGTATTACCGCGGCTGCTGGCACGTAGTTAGCCGGCGCTTCTTCTGCAGGTACCGTCACTTTCGCTTCTTCCCTACTGAAAGAGGTTTACAACCCGAAGGCCGTCATCCCTCACGCGGCGTCGCTGCATCAGGCTTTCGCCCATTGTGCAATATTCCCCACTGCTGCCTCCCGTAGGAGTCTGGGCCGTGTCTCAGTCCCAGTGTGGCCGGTCACCCTCTCAGGCCGGCTACCCGTCGTCGCCTTGGTGAGCCATTACCTCACCAACAAGCTGATAGGCCGCGAGTCCATCCCCAACCGATAAATCTTTCCACCAAAAACCATGCGGTTAAAGGTCATATCCAGTATTAGACCCAGTTTCCCGGGCTTATCCCAGAGTCAGGGGCAGGTTACTCACGTGTTACTCACCCGTTCGCCACTAATCACCCGTGCAAGCACGGGGTCATCGTTCGACTTGCATGTGTTAAGCACGCCGCCAGCGTTCATCCTGAGCCAGGATCAAACTCTCCATAAAAAACAAAAAGCCACCGAAACCCCTTGGAAAATAAGGGAAGAATCGATGATAAAATCCTGGCGAATAAAAACACTTGAAACAACACACGGGGGTGCATCATTCCAAGCAAATGTTATATATCCACCAAATTAAAAATAATTCGGTATCAACAAACTTGGCACACTATTGAGTTCTCAAACAACAAACACT
>NZ_PCQA01000012.1 GCF_002979915.1 Arthrobacter sp. MYb213 | reverse complement strand
GCGACAGATAAAAACTATACACAGTTTTGGGGGATGTTTCAAATCGGTGGCCTCTTTTCCACCGTGACCGTGCACACCTATTTTTTCTAGGGTTTATAGTCCGAGCCCCGCACGGATTTTCCGTACGGGGCTCGGGTGAATTATTTATGAATCCAGCACTGCCGGTTTGAGGTCAAGTCGCTTAGGACCATACTCGGCCAAGAACTGACCCGGCCCAGGATTGGTAGCCGCATCTATTCCTCCCAGATGCTCAACTACACCCCACACGGCATTCAGTCCGGTAGTAACTGCGCCTTCGGCCCAGCCCGCGGTCCACGAGACATCGTCGCCGGCAAGGAAGATGCCGCGGTGCTCCGCCGCCATCTCCTGCTGGTCGAAGTGCGTGTATAAACGCTCCTGGTAACGGTAGTGACCGGGCAGGTTGGCTTTGAAGGCACCCATGAAGTTTGGGTCCGACTCCCAGGACACGGTGATTGGCTGGCCCACTATGTGACTGCGAATATCCAAACCAGGGTAAATCTTCTCCAACGAGTGCAGCATCAACTCCATGCGGCGCTCGGCAGAAAGCGACAGCCATTTGAGCGCATCGTCATTCCAGGTGTAGGACAACAAAATCACCGCCGGCTGGTCATCGCCGTTGTCCAGCAGGTAGGTAGCCCGGTTCAAACGGTCCGTCAGCGTCATCGACATCAAATACTCGCCGGTGACCGGATCGCGGTCTTTCCAGAACGGACGATCAACCATCACAAAAGTCTTCGACGACTGCATGTAGTGACTGCGTTCGATCGCGGTCCACAATTCGGCCGGGAATAACGCTTCATCGGTATCGATACCGGTAGATAGCAACCAGGACTGCACGGTGGAGACCACGGCACCAAATTCCGCGGTTCGACCAAAGCGTTCGGTGACCTCAATGGTGTTCGAACCGTTGAAACCAGCATTGTCGGTGCGGTATACCTTGGCTACCGCCCCACGCGGCGCCCCACCGTGCAGCGAAGCCAACGAGGTGCCTGCCGGCCAATGTGCCATATTTTCCGGTGCATGGTTCCACAGCGCCTTGGGAAGTTGCGCGGCGCCCCCGGTGATGCCACGGTGGTGGTCGTCGGCGTCGGTGTAGACCACACGCAGAATCTCCAGAATAGAGTTCGGGAAGTCGGTGTCCCAACCGCCAGAGCCAAAACCAACTTGGCCGAAGGCCTCGCGGTGCTCGAACCCAGCCTGCGTGAAGGCCTTAGAGTTCGAGATGAACCCGTAGAAGCTTTCCTCGTCGAACTCCTCAAGAATTGAGTTCCACAATTCCTTGATGGTTTTGGTGTCGCGGGTCTTGATGGCCTGCTGCATCTGTTCGAAATGCGCGTCGTCTCGCAGTGCCTGCTTCCAGGCCTCTGCCACCTCACGATAGAACTCGGGGAGGTCTTCCTCTTTTTCCACGTAGATCTTCTGGCCCTTAAGCTCGATCACCGTAGAGTCGGTGGGATCTGCCAGCGGATTCGGGAAGTCGTAGGTGTCTAGGCCCAGCAGGTCGATGTAGTAGTACAGCGCCTTGCTGGAGACCGGGAAGCGCATACCGCCCAGATCGCAGGTGATCTGCGGGGCCGCGAGGAAGCTGGCGGTACGCAGTCGGCCGCCGATCTGATCGGCCTCGTAGACTACCGGCTTCAACCCCAATTTCATCAGCTCATAGGCGGTCACTAGGCCGGAGAGCCCCGCGCCGATTACCGCTACCTCGGTGCCATACAACCCTTCGGGGACGCTGCCCAGCCCGGCCGGGTTGGCCAGGTAATGGTCGTAGCTGAAGGGGAAGTCCGGGTTGAGCATATTGATGCTGTTCATTGCGAGTCCTGTAAGTCCTTTGTTCTTGTTGATGCAGCCGCGCTGTTTACTGGTTTTCGCCCACGTGGCTGGCGATGTAGTCCTGCTTGCTCAGCTGACCCAAGCGCGAACGGCGTCGACCGTAGCCCAGGTAGATTGCAATGCCCACCAGCATCCAGATCAGGAAGACCACCCACGTGTGCCAGCCTAACTGGCTCATCAGGAATAGGCAGGCGAAAATTCCGAGAATCGGGGTGATTGGGTACAGCGGAACCCGGAAGGTGCGCGGTGCCTGCGGTTGGCGTTTACGCAGGTACATCACCGAAACGCCCACCAGTGCGAAGGCAAACAGGGTACCGATGCTGGTGGCGTCGGCCAGCGCACCGAGCGGGATGAACCCGGCGGTGATAGCCACGACGATGCCGGTGATCAACGTGCCGGCAACCGGGGTTCCGGTGCGCTTCGAAACCTTGCCGAAAACCACGGGCACCAAGCCGTCGCGGGACATGCTCATCAAGATACGGGTCTGTCCGTAGAGCACCGTCAACACCACCGAGGCGATGGCCAGCACCGAGGCGAGCGCGAAGATCAGCACAAACATCGGCTGACCGGTCAGTTCGCCGACGATCTGCACCAGCGCCGCTTCGGTGCCCTCGAACCAGGTCCACTCGCGCGCGCCAATGGCAGACACTGCTACCAACACGTAGGTGATGGTCACGATCAGCATCGAAAGCATAATCGCCCGGGGCAGATCGCGTTTCGGATTGATGGCTTCTTCACCGGCCGTGGAGGCCGCATCGAAGCCGATGTAGGAGAAGAAGACGCTGGAGGCCGCGGCGGTGACGCCGGCAGCGCCCATCGGCAGCAGCGGTTCGAAGTTTCCGGCATTAAAGGCGCTGAAGGCGACGATCGAGAAGAAGATCAGAATGCCGGCCTTGATGATTACCACGACCGTGTTCACGATGGCCGATTCGCGCGCTCCACGCACCAGCAACAAGGTAGCCAGCACGACGACGATCAGTGCCGGCATGTTTACTACGCCTCCCTCGGCGGGACCCCCGGCCAACGACACCGGAAGTTCCATATTAAAGGTACGCAGCGTCTGATTAACATATTCGCCGGCGCCTACGGCCACCGCGGCTACCGAAACCGCATACTCCAGCACCAGGCACCAGCCGCAAATCCAGGCGATACCTTCTCCCATGGTCGCGTAAGAATAGGAGTAGCTTGAACCAGAGACCGGGACCATGCCGGCCATTTCCGCATAGGACACCGCCGAAAGTAACGCGGTGACACCGGCAATCACAAATGAGATCCAAATTGCCGGACCGGCGATCGGGACCGCGGCACCAAGAATCACCAGGATGCCGGTGCCCATCGTGGCACCCACACTGATCATGGTCAATTGCCACATGCCTAAGGTGCGACGCAGCTGCCCGGAGTTGCTTTCCGCTTCGCCGACCATATGCTTGATTGATTTTCGGCGGCGCAACTGCGGGCCGAGTGCGGTGACGGTTCTTGAGGTCACGTCGCTGTTACTGTTCATCGCAGGTCCTTGCTGGGAAATGGTTTTGCTGCCGAGTTCCAGCCTAAATCTGTGACGGCGCTCTCAACGTGGAATTTTTGAACTAAAATATTGTTGCATGGGACATTTCGCACCGCAATTGCAGCCCACCTGGGAGTCCATCACACTGGCGCGCTTTTTGCGCCAGCTGCCACCTGCGATCGAACTCGTCCACGACGCCGGCGATCGCCCAGTGCGCTGGGTAGAACCCAGCGATATGGATGACCCAACCGACTACCTCATGGCCGATGAACTGATCCTTACCAGCGGTTTCCCATTCCTCCAGCACGTTGCGGACCAAGAATGGATCGACCGGTTTATCGCCAAGCTGGTGCAAGCTGAGGCCAGCGCCCTTGGCTTCGGCTTGGAACCTTATTTCTCCAGCATTCCAGAGACGGTCCGTATAGCCTGTGCGCGTCACGGACTCACCCTGCTACAAATTCCCACTTCCGTCCCTTTCGCCGCGATCGGCATTGCCTTCGCCAAGCTCATGGAGGCCGACGGCGCCGCCCAGCTACGCTCCAACGCGGAAGCTAATCGCGCGCTGATGCGCTGCATTTCTCACCCGGATCCCGAACGCCAACTGGTCGATACGCTGTCCCAACGCCTCAAAGGCTCGGTCAGGCTCACCAATGCATCGGGCCAGACACGTTTCAACACCACAATTGCCTCGATCGCTGCACTGGATACCGCCACCGAGGCGCAGATGATCCAAGATGCTTTTCAGGCCATTGGTCCACAACCTTTTGCAATGCACCGACAGGACGCCCAGGTACACCTGACCTTCCCGATCCGAGCCGCCTTCTCACCCAGTGGCCAGTCCCCACTACTTGGCGCGCTCAGCGTCGGATTCTCACGTACGCCCTCCGCCTTCGACCACCACCTGATCACCTCAGCACTAGGCCTATTAGAAGTGCTTGCCCGCGAACGCGCCGCCAGTTCGGCCGCTTCTTCGCAGCTTGCCACGTCCCTGCTCTTCCGCTCGCACACAGCCCTCGACTCCGAGACGTTGAACTACTTAACCGAGAGCATCGGCAGCAATACTAATCAGGTATTGCGCGTCGCCGTCATTTCTCCCCTAGGTACAGCGCGCACCACAGAAACTAACTTCCATCTCGCGCATGTTCATGCATTATTCGACACCCGCTTGGCAATGCGGCGCGACGATCACCTCATCGCACTAACAAGCGCCGAACCCACGACAGATTTATTTGAACGCCTCAAATCCAACGGTTATTTGGCAGCGTTCAGCACCCCTGCCAAATTGGAATCCCAGCTAGGTGAAAGGCTGGGAGAACTACTCGCCCAGGCCAGCGGGCTGCTCCCCCAAATGCTAGAACGCCAACAATGCCTAGACGCCGCATCCATCCCTCGCGCCTTCGCTTCACTGCTACCAGCACAGGCTGGAAGGCAGTTGGCGGAAGAAGAGCTGGCGAAAATCCTTGAATTACCAGAGGCCCGCCGTGACCTCTACTTAGACGTGCTTCACGGATGGTTGGAAGCCAACGGCTCCTGGGATCAGGCTTCGAAAAATATCAATTTGCATCGCAACTCGGTTCGCCGACATATTGCGACTATCGCTGAGATTCTTGGCAAAGATTTAAACCAGGCGCAAGTCCGCCACGATCTGTATCTTGCGCTGAAGTTCCTAACGGCAACCTAACCCGCAGTACCAAAGGTATCCACAGTTTTTTTACAGTATTAGAAGAGATCTTCGAACTAAAGAAGTATAATTACAACATGTCCGAAGCAATGGCGCAACGACAAGGCCAAGACGAACCGGCGCTTCATGAGGATTTCGAAGTCCAAATGAAGCAGCTGCAGAATAAGCTGGCGTGGATTGAAGAACACGGCAGTAAAGCCGACTGCGTTCAAGCAATAGAAGGACTCGAAGGGCTCGTCTCTTCTTTTCGCTATCACCAGGCAGGTCTCGCTCATCAGCTAGAGAAGCAAGTTGTACGGGAGCATGAAGACCGTGGCACATCCATCGATGATCAAACTCGTGGGGCCGCTAGTACCTTCGCTCTCGCTCGTAAACAGTCACCTCAAGGTGTACGAAACTTCTTGGTCAATTGCCGCATCCTCTTCGAAGACACCCCTAACTTTGCTGCAGCTTGCTCTCGGGGCGAATTCACCGAAGCACAGGCCCAAGCTATCCTCACCCCGTTACAGGATGTCAGGGCAGTGCGTCGCGTTGAATTTGATGAAATCTACGCGTCGACCCCCGACATGTTTGATTCCATGGGGCCAAAACAAATCAAGGAAACCGTTCAACAGTTCGTTCTGGGTTACACCTCGGATCCTGAGTCCAAAAAGCAAAAGAGCTCCGAAGAGAACCGGCACGTCCGTTTTCACGTTGATGAGGACGCGGGGTGTGTGAAGCTCAGTGGCGAGCTCCCGCTCATTGCCGGCCTTGCGCTGAAAATGTACTTACGTGAAGAGGCTCGTAAGCTCAAGAAGCAAGGTGACCCCAGGACCCTCGCTCAGATCAAAGCCGATCTACTAACTAGCTATATGATCGCTGGCGAAGCGACGAATATGCGCATTGCTTTGAACGTCGGGGTGATTATGACCGACAGAGCGCTGTTCCTCGGTGAGCGAGAACCGGCATTCCTCGAAGGCTACGGTTTCATTTCAGCCCAGACCGCCCGAGAATGGATCGGTGGCCACCAAATTCCCAATCAGCAGACTTTCGAGGAAATGGAAGCAAAGCTCACACCAGAGTTTATTGAGCAGATTGAAGTGATGACTGAGCTGACCCGGTTGTATACGGCTCCGGGAAACCAAGAATTAATCTCTATGGATTCCAAAGCCCGGATCTTCCCGGAGAAGCTCAAGAAGTTCATTCGGATTCGCGACCGTCACTGCCGCACCCCGTTCTGCGATGGAATGGTCGAAGAAATAGACCACGTAGTCCAGCATGCTAGGGGTGGACCAACCAGTGTTTTCAACGGAGACGGTCGCTGCAGCCTATGCAACAAGGCTAAAGAATCAGCTGGCTGGTATGAGTACGTGACATTGAAGGGCCCGCATTCGATGGTGATCTGCCCTGGCTCCTCAATGTCATACCACTCAACTGCGCCACCAGCGGCAGGGTATGCGCATAAGCCCTTCCCACAAATGATGTGCGATTCGAATTGGATCTCACGAGTTAAAGAACAACTCAAGAACCAGCGTGGCCCTGACCTCTGAGCGAGCTGAAGCAGATCGATGGGATGTTAGGCGAATGCCAACTAGTCTTCCAGCGCGTTGGTTCGCTCGGCAGCCCATTGGGCATAAAGCTCTGGACGAGCTTCTGATAGATATGGAACTTCAGTCTTAGCCCGCTCATAGGGACCAAGGTCAGCGTAAAGTACTTCAGGTTCGTGGCCCGCTTGGGCGAGAACAGATCCGTCGGGTCCCGCAATTACGCTGGTGCCAGCTAGCTCAAAGCCAGCTTGGCTGCCGCTGTGGTTGGAATAGGCAATGAAAAGTTGACTCTCCATTGCCCTCGTTGGAACTAGATGCGTGCAAACCCGTTCATACCCACGTCCCATGGCCGTCGGGACCAGTAACAGTTCAACAGAACGTCGGGCAGCCTCACGAACGATCTCGGGAAATTCAACATCGAAACAGATCACCATGCCAAGCATTATTTCTTTGTACTCGAATGAGGCAGGCGGATTGACCCCGGGCACGAACACGGCTTGTTCTTCAGAACCGAAGAGCTGAACTTTTTGATAGTGGGCCAGTTCGGTTCCTTTGTGGTCAACAAAGGTCGACGTAATCAACCAACCACTATCCGTTACTTCAGGAAGTGAGTATGCAAGAGCGATTGCATGCTCCGATGCAATTTCCGAAAGACAACGGTGGACGTCTGGAATTTGTGTTGCATCTAAAGACTCACGCAGTGCATACGGCGCATATCCCACGGCAAACAATTCTGGTGTCAGCAAGATTTCAGCCCCTTTGGAAGCGGCTTGCCGCGCGGCACGCTGAATCACTTCAAGGTTGCTCTGAATATCCAAGACCTCAGCCTGGGCCTGCATCACCGCGATGCGCATGTATTTCCTTCCACGAAATCTTGTTGTCTCGGATTAACACTACGTCGAGATAACTACGGGGTAGCTAGGCGGTTTGACACCGAAGTTTCGCATTCAAGTACTTTTCGCACCACCGATAGACAAGGCCATTAGGAATGGGTTTTTAAACAGAAAAAAGGGTCCCACCCTTCCAGGCAGAACCCCACACCACAACCACCCACGCAGCCGGCAACACCACCAACACGCAACCAGCAACCGGGAGGGTTAAACAGGTGAAGCCCCGAACACCACAGTGTCCAGGGCCTCAAACCATCATCATTACTGACTTTCACTTACTTCAA
>NZ_PCQA01000011.1 GCF_002979915.1 Arthrobacter sp. MYb213 | reverse complement strand
TTGAAGTAAGTGAAAGTCAGTAATGATGATGGTTTGAGGCCCTGGACACTGTGGTGTTCGGGGCTTCACCTGTTTAAGCCGCTGTTTGAGTGGTGGGGTTGCCGGTTGCATGCTGTTGGGTGTTGCCGGCCTGGTGGGGTGGTTGTGGTGTGGGGTTCTGCCTGGAAGGGTGGGACCCTTTTTCTGTTTAACGACACCGTTCCACGAGAGCACTGATCGGCTAGGCTTCGTTATGGGGCTTTAGTGGCCAATACCTGGAACTTTGTTCTTAGCTAACCATCGCATCACATGACGAGGTCGTTTCAATGTCGGATTCTCAGCTCGAATTTCTCAAACTCCTACGTGAAGCGCTGCCAATGCCAGCGCAAATTGAAGATCGCAGAGAAGTGCTGTTGGAGAACTCAAGAGATTTTGGGCAGCTTGTCGGTGAGCCAGTCTTGCCGTTGGCAGTCGTGTACCCTCAAACGGTAGCTGACGTTCAAACTATTTTGCGATTGGCTAATGAACACGGCATGCCAGTGATCTCTCGTGGTGCTGGTACTGGAGTTTCCGGCGCAGCCCATGTAACAGGCCAGTGCATTGTATTGAACCTAATGCAGCTGAATCGAATAATCGAGATCAGGCCGGAAGATGAAATTGCCGTTGTAGAGCCCGGCGTTATCAACTACGACCTCAACCAGGCCGTGGAGGAATACGGGTTGATGTATGCGCCCGATCCCGCCAGCTACAAGATATCCACCGTGGGTGGGAACATTGCTACTAATGCCGGCGGACTACGCTGCGCGAAGTACGGGGTGACTCGCGAATCGGTCCTCGGTCTAGACATCGTTCTTGCAGATGGCAGATTGATTCGTGTCGGGAAGAATACCTTCAAGGGCGTTGCTGGATATGATCTGACTTCCCTATTTACTGGATCCGAGGGGACCCTAGGAGTCGTGGTTCGTGCGGTGCTCCGTCTTCGTTATCAACCTGTTGATGAACGAGATGTATCGATAGTCTTCCCTAGCCTTGAAGCAGCAGTAATTGGTGTTCAAAGCATTGCTCGGGCTCGGGTGCAGCCGGCGATCTTAGAACTGCTTGATTTGCCGACCATCCGGATTCTTGATGAGCAGTACCAAACCGACTATGCATCCCATGGGGGTGCGATGCTCTTGGTTCGCCTAGACGGTTACGGCGCAGAAAAAGAAGAAGCCGTAATCCGTGAAGCCTTCTCAGAGGAGCAAACTACGCTCAGTTCCTCAGGCTCCGAGGAAGCAACCCAACTGATCGAGATGCGTCGTACCAGTCGTGGGGACACGAAGGACGACGCCTATCGGATGGGAGAAGATGTTGCTGTTCCCAAGAGTCTGATGGCTAAGTACGTGCAAGAGCTCCGACAGATTGCAACGGATCATGACGTCGATGTACGGGTTATCGCTCATGCGGGTGACGGTAATTTACATCCGACATTTTCTGTGGAACCCGACGCGGGTGAAGAACCATTGATCCGTTTATCGAAAGCCCTCGAAGATTCAATACG
This sequence comes from Arthrobacter sp. MYb213, assembly GCF_002979915.1. Lineage (GTDB taxonomy): Bacteria > Actinomycetota > Actinomycetes > Actinomycetales > Micrococcaceae > Glutamicibacter. The sequence goes on along the minus strand of NZ_PCQA01000011.1, from coordinate 12,351 downwards.
GGTCGCGATCGATATGGGTGGAACGATTACGGGTGAGCATGGCGTTGGACTTATCAAGCGTGAATGGTTGACGTGGGAACAGAGTGAGGACGTCATTCGAATTCAGCATGCCATCAAGTCCTTGCTTGATGAGAAGAATATTCTGAATCCAGGCAAGGCCATCTGACTGCAGTAAGTGGGAGCCTCAGTCGATTTTTAGTGTTCACCTACAGATTTAGTTGGAGCCCGAGCGCGGGTGTAGGGTTTAAACGTTGGTAAACAACGGGATATAGCGCAGCTTGGTAGCGCGCGTCGTTCGGGACGACGAGGTCGCAGGTTCAAATCCTGTTATCCCGACCAATTGACACCTAAGAACGCTTATTCGAAAGAGTAAGCGTTCTTTTTGATCCGATTAAATAACCGGTCAAGTCGAGCTGACCTCGAATAGCAGTACTAAATCTCGCCTTGACCAGCGGAAGCTTCCTGTCACAATAAGACGTAAGTTAAGGGAGAAACATAATATGGCAGAGGTTAGCAAAAAACTTCTATTCGAGCACCCGGGAGAAAATACTCCAACCTACGTGCTGGCTATGGCTAAAGAAACCATTCTCCAACTGAGGTACATCAAGCACGCGAGCAGGCGAATTGCCATCAGAGTGGAGTCTCAGTGAGCCCGAGGCCAGGAGGTGAAGCCGACAAGCTCGGCAATAAATACGAGGCAGCGTGGGCCGTTAGGCATGCGCTGTACTGTATCTTTGATGGCCGCAATTCAATGACGCTAGAAGACGTGGATATTGAAGTCGGCAAGGGTTCGGAGTTCACCTTTGAAAGCGGCACATCCACCGAGGTTCATCAGCTCAAGCGTCAGAATGGAAACAGTAATAGCTGGACGGTGAAATCCCTCGCTGACCTAAAGGTCTTCGATGCGGCAGCCGCTCATGTTGCGGCAGGTCGCGAGTTTCACTTCGTATCTCTAGTTCCTTGCCGTCCGTTACAGGAGCTGACTGAGCGAGCTCGCAAGTCGTCCGATGTGACTTCGTTCACCCAGTCCTGGCTGACAGGCGAGCTTCGTCCTTTCTTTGATCAGTTGTCTGCCGCGGACATTCTTGGCAGTCCACAGAAGGCGTGGGACACCTTGCGGGGTATGCGGTTCTCGGTCCAGGACGAGCATGACATCATCCGAATGAACGCAATGCTCGCCGGACGTCAGTTGAGTGGGACGACAGGGCATTTAATTGCGATCGCGATCGGAGACATCCTTCTCGACAACCTTGGCCGGCGTCTTACTCGGACTGAAATTCTGGAGCTGCTCGCTGAGCATGACATCCGTCTGCTCGAAGCTGCCTCGCACCAAGGCGCACACGAGCAAGTACATGCACTCACGAACAGTTGGCGCGAGTCTATCCGGCGCGAACTACTGCAGCCCCGCATTGAGCGTGCCGAAGCCACTAAGCTAATCGACGTGCTTCGCGATCACCGGATGAGCTTCGTGGCCGGTAAGGCGGGTGGTGGCAAGAGTTCCGTTCTAGAGCAGTCCGTCGAGTCACTTGAAGCGACGGGCGCGGAAGTGCTCGCGATTCGCCTTGACCGCCTCGACTCGTTCGCTTCGACGACGGACTTAGGTCGACAGCTCGGACTAGAGACCTCACCGGCTGTTGTATTGGCACTGGCCGCCGAGAACCGGGATGCGTTTCTTATCATTGATCAGCTCGATGCGGTCAGCCTTGCGTCAGGACGAATGCCCGACAGTTTCAACATCGTTATGGACCTCATTGGAGAAGCACTGTCGGTGTCGGGTATCAACGTCATCCTCGCCTGCCGGGAGTTCGACATCGACAACGACCATCGGATTCGATCACTGACTGACCGGCCCGACACAGTGAAGGTATCGGTCGGTCCTCTGTCTGATGAAGTGGTCAATGATGCCGTCACTCAGATGAATCTCGATGCGACGTGTTTGACCGCCTCCCAGCGAGCGATCCTGCGAACTCCGATGCACCTCGTATTACTCAAGACGATCGCTGGTCAAGTAGGAGCGCTGGCGTTTCAATCCAGGGGCTCGCTGTTTGAGGCATACTGGGAGCGTAAGCGGCAATCCGCTCGCGCAAGGCGAGATGGTGTGCGATTCAACGAGGTCCTCAGCCGGGTCGCGAACGCGGTAAGCGACCGCCAGACACTCTCCATCCCAGTCGAGATTCTTGATGACGGCGACCTTATCGAGGATGCGAACGTGCTGGTTTCGGAGCACGTCCTGGCACGTGACGGCAACCGGATCGCATTCTTCCACGAGACGTTCTTCGACTACGCGTTTGCCCGACAGTGGGTGTCACGATCAGAGTCATTGGTCGACTTCCTACTTCGGGACGAGCAAGAACTGTTTCGCAGAGCGCAAGTTCGTCAGATCCTGCAGCACCTCTATGAACGTGAGCCTGAGCGCTTCCAAACTGAAGCATCAGCCGTGTTGATGAGCGAACAGGTGCGCTTTCACATCAAGGCGACAGTGCTTGCAGTGATCTCCAACCTCGATGCCCCTACCAGCGAGGACGCCGAGGTTGTCCTCGATGTTGCTGCAACGGCACCTCCGTTCGAGGAGCAACTCTGGCTGCACACGCGTCGCGCCCCGTGGTTCAAAAGGTTTTACGAAGACGGCACGATCACCGCCTGGCTTGATAGCGGCGAGTCGGCTCTTCAGCAGCGTGCGGTCAACTTGATGATGAGCGCTATCAAGGAGCAGCCGGGCGAAGTCGCTGAACTTCTACATGCACGTCAGGCTGCGCCTGAGTACCTCAACTGGCTGCGCTGGATCGCTCGGTCCTCGGACGCACATCAGAATCGTTTGCTATTCGATCTAGTACTCGCAGCGGTTCGCGAAGGTGGTTTCGATGCCGCTGAACATGAGCTGTGGCTGGCGGTTCATGACCTTGCGAAGCACAAACCACTTTGGGCGATTGAGTTGATCCAAGCACGGGTCGTTGACCACACAGAAGGACTTCTGCTCGACGAGAGTGGGAAGGTGGCTCTCCTCAAGCTTCGCGAGTACGGCGCAACAAAACTGGTGCGCGAAGCCGCCGCGGCCCAACCCCTTGCCTTTGTCCGGGCCGTTGTTCCGTATTTACTTCAGGTTATGGCAGCCACTGCCTATGAGCCGCGTCCCGATAACCCCATTCGTGATCGGCACTTCTCCGCGCGGTTTGATGCTGACGATCTTAGCGACAGAGAGCTTGGTGATGCACTCTTAACTGGCTCAGTTCGTGCACTCGAAGCGCTTGCTCGGACCTCACCTCAAGAAGTTCGACCGCTTCTCGAGGAAGTCGCCGCCGATCCGCACGATTCGGCGCAATTTTTGCTCTACCGGGCGATCACCGCCGGTGCTACCAGCTTCGCTGATTGGGCGGCGACCCTAATCCTAGAGGGTGACGCTCGTCTTAATTGCGGCTACGTATCAGACTCGGACTGGGCCGCGCGCGAGTTGGTCCAGGCAGTTGCGCCACACCTTTGCGACAAGGTTCACCGGGCGCTTGAAGATCAGTTCCGCGACCTGCGCAATGCTCATGAGAGTCGACACAGTTTCGGAAGGTCTGCATTCACCTTCCTCTCGGCACTTGAGGAGCATCGACTAAGTCCAGACGGCGTGCGTCGGCTGGGAGAGTACCGCCGAAAGTTCAAGGAGGAGGCGCCGCCGAAACCGCGCGGCTTCATCAGCGGCACAATCGGTTCGCCAATCGAGTCGCAAGCAGCGAGCAAGATGACCGATGAACAGTGGCTTAAGGCCATGACTAAGCACAACTCTGACGAAACGAATTGGGGTACCTTCACTGGTGGAGCCCGCGAACTGTCGCATGTCCTGCGCGAGCAAGCCGCCGCAAACCCGAGCCGATTTGCCCGTCTAGCAATCAAGCTGACGCCCGAATATAATGCAGCATACGCCGATGGTCTCTTGATGGGCTTCGCAGATGCCGACCGATCTGACGAGGCGGCGCCACTGATTTACGACGCCGTTCGACACATTGCATCCCTCGGGCATGACGATGTCGACCGTTGGCTTGGTAACTCGCTACGACGTTACTACCGCGACGTACCTCTTGATCTAGTCGAACTTCTCCGCGATCGTGCACTCCAGTCTTCGGACCCCAAGGATGACTCGCCCATCTTCACTAGCGAGGGAGGCGACGGCAGAAGTGCTGCCGATATGCACAACAGCGGCATCAACACAGCGAGAGGCAGCCTTGCCGAGACGCTTGGTGACCTACTCATCTACGATGCTGACGGTGCGCGCACTGAACTCGTTCGACCGCACCTCGACGCACTCGCGAGCGATCCAGTGCTCTTCGTCCGATCGTGCGCTGCACATACGGTGGCAGCATCACTCCGGCATGCCCGTCCGGATGCAGTCGCGGCGTTCGAGAAGCTGATCGATGCTGACGATCGAATTTTGGCGGCGAGTATGGTGCAGCAGTTGATGCTATACATCGGCAATGTCGATCCAGAGATAATTACCCCAGTCATTCAGCGAATGCTTGAGTCCCAAGACGCCGAGGCACGTGAGGCGGGTGGATCGCTCGCCGCATTTGCCGCCCTCGAATGGAGCCGCCCCGAGTTGATGACGCATGTGTTGACAGGTGATGCCATGACGCGCAAGGGTGCTGCAGAGATCTGCGCCAATCGGGTTGACCGAACCTCAAACGCCGAGCTTGCAAGCTCCACTCTGATCACCCTGATGCATGACGATGATGACGAAGTCCTGGAGGCTGCTGCGAAGGTCGCCCCACACCTGCGCGACCACCCCCTCGGCCCCTTCGCCAATTTGCTGACTGCACTCATTGACTCCCCAGCCTATGATTATGCTACGCCGCAGCTACTACTCACACTGCAGCACGCGCCAGATAAGATTGACGCGCTCGTCCTGAAGGCGTCTCAACGGTTCATTTCCGTCTTTGGCAGTGAAGCCGGCGACATCCGGACTAGCGCTGCTGGAGACGCACACTACATCAGTGAGCTTGTCGTCCGTGGCTTAGCGCAGTCTCGCAACAAAAGACATCGGGCGGCGCTGCTCGATGTCCTGGATACCCTCCTTGAGCTGGGCGTATACGGCGTGGACGATGCGATCGCAGAATCTGAACGAATATAGCAACCTGTAGCCAAGCAAGCCTGCGTGGCAACCTTGTCTGCCAGTGAGTAATGGAAGCTCCATACCAGCCACTTCAACGCCGGTGAGGTGACTACACCTGGGAATGCTTCCGCACGTGCAGCTGCAAGAGCAAAGCCAGATATCAATAAGCGGATCCAGGCGATGCGCATGATGGCTGCCGAGGATGCCAAGCGAATCAAAGAAATGGAAGCGACTCGCTGCGAGCTGCATGCTCACGACGACGCTACCGATTCGTCGTGAGCAAGAACTTCCGGGCCGTGTCGTAGCTGCACCCCACGCGTTTGGCAATGTCGCGGATGATGAGCCCCTGCTTTCGGAGTCGGAGGATCTCATGTTCTTTTTCGGGCGTGAGGCCCCGCTGTCTGGTTTGGACGCCCTGCTCAATTAGGAGCCGGAGAAGTGTAGATTTGGCGATGTTGTGCTCCTTGGCGAGGTCGGTTGACTGCTCGCCCGCCTGATAACGCCGTGCGATGGCTGCCAAATCCTCGGATGAAAAGCGATCGGCGATGCGATAGCGCTGGGAGTGGCGCTCGCCCTTGATCGCTCTTGGCTGGGTTTCCCCTGATTTCAGCCGCTGAAGTGCTCGGGCTGCGGTAGAGAGTCGATCTATTTTGCGGTATGACTGCCTGGAATACTCTGCCAGTACCTCGACCATATGAGAATCATTCGCATTAGTAAAATGCGAAAACAACAGAGGTCACTGAAGCAATTCAGTGACCTTTTTCGTAGCTGCGGTACGGTTTTTGCGGTGATAAAACGAGCCGCATCTTTCATCCCCACCCCTGCGACTAGGGTTCGAATCCTGCCAGGCATCATGCTGCGGTACGGTTTTTTGGCGCAAGTAAGCTTTGCACTCCACCCCTGCTGAGGTTCAGCGAAATGTACCGCAGGGCGCTCTCGATTGTTGGAAGTACAACGGCGATCGGCTAGCCCCTCGATAAAATACGGGCCCCGGCTGTTAAGATAGTAATAATGATCACATAAAAATTCGGGGGACAAGTTGCACATACAACGCATCAGTAGCATTAAGAACTATCGTATTTTTCAGGATTTTAAAGCAGTAGCCGCTGCCCAGCCATGGCAGCCTGTCACAGTTGTGTACGGGTCGAACGGCAGCGGTAAAAGTACGCTCTCGTCGCTGTTTGCAGAACTGGCTTCTGGTGCTGCGTCCGGAACTGGGATATCGGTTGAGCTCTTTCGGCGGCAAAACGTTGTTCAGTCAATTTCCGAAACTGATGCCGTATGGAGCAATCTTCGCGTATTCAACCAGGATTACGTGCGCGATAACCTTGATTTTGAGATCTCTATCGATGGATCGGGTGTGTCCGCTAAACATCTACTCACTCTCGGCGGTGACCGCATCAAGATTGAAAAGCGCGTCAAACAAATCAAAAGTAGACAAGCGGAGATCACTGAAAAATTAACAGAACACGGCGACAGCCTTCGTGTCGTAACGAAAAAACGCGACGCAATCCCTACCAATCTCGCCCAGAATATCAGCAGAGAACTTGGGCACGTCGATACTCGGTTCAACCCAAGGAGCTACAAAGCACCCAAGGTGCGTGAGCAGATCGAAAAGGGTAAACCCATGCTGACGAGCGCAGCCTCTGTTGATTCAGCGCACGACGAAAAGCAGGTCAAGAGTCGCGTACTACCACCATTGGTATGGACATCGGGAGCCAATGAAAACGTAAGCGACCTGGTAACCCGAATTAATACGTTGCGTGCAACAACCATAGTGAGTCGAGTGATTGATGAGCTGAGCGCCAACAAGCAAGCTGCTGACTGGGTCCAAGATGGCCTAACTCTTCATAAGCCTGGCCAATCATGCTTTTTCTGCACAGGAGAGATCACTGTCGACCGGCGGGCGGCACTGGAGTCACATTTTGATGAATCTCTACTTGCGCTGCAAACCGAAGCGAAGTCACTTCGAAGTCAGTTTTTAACGGCCAGATCAAAAGTCACTGACACTATCGAATCCGTCCCTAAGAAGACTGAATTCTATGCTGCCTTTCATGAGAAATACGACGAGGCAGTTACTCTGGCTAAGGCGCGCAAAAAAGCATTTCTGGCTGGACTAGCTCTGCTAGAGCAAGCCATCGATGAAAAGGAAGCTGCCCCGTTTTCGGCGCTAGATCCAATCTCACCACCTCAACAAGATGAATTTGTGGTCGCTGAAGTGGATGCTGTTGTCACAAGCTCAGACAGCCAAACGGCAACCTTCGGAGACACGATCGTCAAGGCAGCACTAGGGCTTGAAGCGACGAGAATCCTTCAATATTTTGATGATTATGCAAGTGCAGTGGCAGATGTAAAAGCTGAGTCAACCGCAATATCAACACTCCAAGGAGAAGCCACCGCACTCAAAGAGGAAGAAGAGACACTTTCCGCAGCCGACCTTGACCCCCTGCCGAAGGCTAAGCGCCTCAACCGAGATCTTGCACTGCTGCTCGGGCGCAATGAAATCAGCTTCCAGTCAGTCGGCGAACAGTATGAAATTATGCGCGGCGACCGCCCTGCGTCTGGCCTTAGTGAGGGTGAGAGAAATGCGATTTCACTCCTCTACTTCCTCTGCGCGCTGGAACGTCACGAGGATCAAGGCAAGGACCTGATTGTCGTTATCGATGATCCCGTATCTAGCTTTGACGACAACATTATGTATGGTGCATCCGCGCATCTCTGGAGTCGGCTAGTAGAAAGCGAGCTCTGTCACCAGCTGATCGTATTTACGCATAGCTACAACCTCTTCCGCACTTGGAGCAACCAGCTTGACCGTAGATTCAAAAGAGAGAAAACGAAGAAGCCACATGCCATTAAAGAGCTAAGCGCTTCACTTCAGAAATCAAAAGACGGCACCTTCCGCAGACAGCCCCAGTTCCTCGACTGGCCGGAAGACGGCGACCTGCGAACACGCCTGCGTTCTGAGTACCACTATCTTTTTTGGACGCTCGGTACAACACTCACCAACGCATCCCAGGCCACAGACCCGCTCGCTCAATCAGCGGCCGCAACGATCATGCCTAATGCGGCAAGACGACTGCTGGAGAGCTTCCTTGCGTTCAAATCTCCGGCAACGATGGGGAACTTTGAAGCTTCGGTGACTGCCGCTATGAGTGGTATGGATGAGACCCTGCGCCTTAGGATGATCAAATTTCTTCACAGATTCTCACACAATGAACAAGGCGACGTTGATGCACATATACGGCCCGAAGAGGCGTTGCCCATTCTAGCTTCCGTGTTCTCTCTTATTAGCAGTCGCGACAAGCAGCACTTTGACGAAACGTGCACCTCACTAGAGCTGGACGGGTCTCTGCTGCTCCAACTGGCGACGGTCAACGAAGCCCCCGAAGAACAGGAAGAGTTACTCGTCGACAGCACGACAGGGCTGTAGTCAACCAAGCTGTCTCACACAGCCGTTCCCTTCCGCCCTCCTGTTCGAGGGCGGAAGGAAGATATACCAATGCCACGAGTAACCCAACATGAACAATATGAACGCCACCTGTTTCTGCGCAGGATATGGACTAACTTCTTTAGCCAGGATGCATTTGCAGACCTGAGCGTCAATGAGCAATGGAAGGTGCACGCTTTCTACCAACCAGATAAAGCATTAGACTTCCCCGACTTCAAAGAGCACCTGAGGCGGATCAAACGAGAGCAGCCAGAGCTGTGCCATGTGGCGGGAAAGTTGTACCTCCGTCTGCAGGCAGCATTCGTTGCGGCGGAGGCTTGGCGCGGTACGCCTACCGTGCCGACTACCCCAGAACTAAAGCGGCATCTACGGCGGGAGGATGTCTCCTTGCGCGTCATTGCCAGGCCGAAGCCGGACATCGACAAGCTGATTCAGGCGATGCGCATGATGGCCGCCGAGGACGCGAAGCGAACCAAAGAAACGGAAGCAATCCGCAGCGACACGTTCACTGATGACAACATCACTAACCAGTCGCAGTGAGCAGGAACTTACGGGTCGTGTCATAGCTACAGCCGACCCGCTTGGCGATGTCGCGGATGATGATTCCTTGCTTCCGCAGCCGGAGGATCTCTCGTTCTTTTTCGGGCGTGAGTCCCCGCTGCCTGGTTTGGACGCCCTGTTCGGCCAGCAGGCGGAGCAGAGTTGATTTGGCGATCTTGTGCTCTTTGGCGAGGTCGGTTGAATGCTCACCCGCCTCATAGCGCTGCCCGATGACTGCCAAATCCTCGGATGAAAAGCGATCGGCGATGCGGTGACGCTGGGAGTGGCGCTCACCCTGAACCACTCTTGACCGAGTTTCCCCTGATTTCAGCCGCTGGAGCGCGCGTGATGCGGTAGAGAGCTGATCTGTTTTGCGGTGCACCTGCTTTGAATACCCTGCCAGCACCTCGACCAAGGTAAATACTCCCGGAAACATATCGTTTCCGGGAGTTGACACTTTAAACCTTGTTTTGCGTTCTGCATTAGAGGCATATGCGTTACTGGCACATGTGGTGCCGAACGTCGTTCGCCCGCGGCATGCCACGCCCAGGAACGCGGTCGCGGGATAACGATCCTGAGCACTTGCTACCCATCGATTCGTTTTGTTTCATGGCACGGGCTGATTGCTGATGAACGCAGTCTTAGGGAATGAGATTTTCAGGATTACAGCGAACGACCCGGGGCAAAGTTTCGAAACGCCATAGAGACACCGTCAAATCCAATGGGATAGCTACTCACCCTGTAAACCCGGACCATTAGGTTGTTGAATTACAGAGTCCCGTCCGAGCTGGTTAGTGGTCGAGTTTGTTCTCGGCTTCTCGGCTTCTCGCTGGTAGTGGAAGACTGTGCCGATCTGGCAGGAAGCTCGACCGGTGAAGTAAGTAGTCGTCACGTCTATGAGCAAGCGATGCGCTTGCAAAACCATAAACATGTTCGTGGTTAAGAGCGATGCCAGTAGTTGGGACAACTCTGGGGCGACGATGACCTATCAAACCATTGAATTGAGAATGCGGGGTGCTGCGTGGTGCCATAAAATCGCCTCCGTACTTGACCGCCACGAAATCATTGTTTGTAGCGGGCAACCAGCTTTGCCCGTCATTGCCTCTCCAATTGAGAACTCACATTGGTTCAGCGACGAGTGGACCGTCCTCCTGAAGCATCTGTCATGAGCGGATCTCGATAATGGCTCTTTGGGTATGAGAATCTAAAGCACAGTACTAAGTGCAAATATCGTTTACGCGATAGATATTTCTGGCCGTTGAGAGACGCTGACTACCGTATTTTGGGACTGAAAACATTCGAATCCGTAATAGAGCTGCAGATCACTCGAGGATGCGGGCTCAAAAGATGCCTTAACTGCTTTTCTTATGTATAGTTATATCTCGTGCTAAGGCATTCCATTGAGGGAGATAGAGATATCTTCGTTGAGGGATACCAAGTCACATTGGGATATGGTGTAATTGGCAACACAACGGTTTCTGGTTCCGTCATTCTAGGTTCGAGTCCTGGTATCCCAGCGCTTCACCGGAGTTATTCGGTGAGTTGAAGAGAAATCTTTAGCGTACGGCCCCATCGTATAGCGGCCTAGTACTCCGCCCTCTCACGGCGGCAACACGGGTTCGAATCCCGTTGGGGTCACATATTCAAAACGCGGAACTACGGTTCCGCGTTTTTGCTTTAACTAAGTATCGGGAACTTGTTTCGCCGCCTCTCTATTTGGCCCGCGGACTTGAGCCGGTCCTGAGATCCAATCCGGCCGCCAGGTATGTTGCTTACCAGGTGCGTTGTTGCTGCCCAGCCTGGAACCCACTCCAAAAGAGCAAATCTCCAAGGGGCACGCTCCACCTGACGTTTGTCGGTCGGCAACCAAACTTTTGACTCTATTGAGGAACCATTGGGGCCAGTCACTGAGATCCCTGTTGGCTTCTTTCAAGATCCGCCAGGATGGCAGGATCTTTCAAACTGGTCCTTCACCTCGCAACCCAACCAAAAAGATCAGTTGTCTTTCGGTGACACACCGCTGGAGTTGCCCCAGAGCAATACTGTTCGACATGATTCCGAGAAAACAGCGGTCTCTATTTTGCCGGTCAATGCACTGGCGCCGGACATTCCGGCTCTCCGATTCAAATAGGTGCACTTGCTGTTACCGCGAACCGCTTGCCTCATCGGCCGACACATGACGGATTCACTCTCCACGGGTTATACCAGCGCCGGAGGGCCGTGAATCCGCTAGTGAGAAGAACCGCTGAATGCATATGAGCGAGTCAAAGAATCCGCGCTGTAAGCCAGCGCCGGCTAGCGCCCCTCGCGCAGCGCGAGAAGTTGCGTAGTTCATTCAGCAAGTTACCGGTGCCGCCGCTGCTGTGTGTGGAACGGAGACTTCTGTAGGTTGGCGTTGAGGCAACTGCGGTTAGTGAGGTAACGGCGAGGACACGGTAAAAAATGATCACGACAATTTGTAGCCCCGCACAGTACGGGATGCGTGGTCAGTGAATGCCCCACAGAGTTGACCGCGAGCAGAAGTAAGCTGACTAGAATCTGGCCACCCAAGCTACAACCGAATGTCTGCGCGTTGCCTTCCCTATATAGGGAACAGGACCTTCCGGCTGTAAAGCATTGGCTGTTCGCTGCTTTTCTCCTTTAGTAAAGAAGGAGTGGTCGAACCCAACGCAATCATGTGCAACCCATAGTTCTAGTCACGAGTCACCGGCACCGAAATTCCCAGCTCATGCCGTCGATAGCGCCCCGTCACTATAAGGACTGTCGCTGTCGAAGACTCAGCGCAACTGGCTATGGACTCTGTGTATCGCTGTTACCTGGATTTCTCATCGCAGAAAAGCGAATTATTGATGAAGTAGTGGGGAGTCCGGGGTTGCCAAAAGCTACTCAGAATACGTGTGTGCACGGTCACGGTGGAAAAGAGGCCACCGATTTGAAACATCCCCCAAAACTGTGTATAGTTTTTATCTGTCGCCGAAACAAGGCCGGAACAAAAACCGGTACAAAATTCGGAGATAATCCCCAGAAAATCAAGAGTTTTACACAGGTCACTGTGGATAAACGAAGATCAATGGGAACTGAGAATACCGCTTCAAATCACATTGAATTGATTTGACTTTCAGGAATTCAAAGTTATAGAATATGAATATAACGCTGGACGAAATTACCGCTCGAATAGAGCTGGTAAAGAACCGGTAAGTGTTTGTTGTTTGAGAACTCAATAGTGTGCCAAGTTTGTTGATACCGAATTATTTTTAATTTGGTGGATATATAA
>NZ_PCQA01000010.1 GCF_002979915.1 Arthrobacter sp. MYb213 | reverse complement strand
GACCGTTTTTTGGGGTGGTTTTGTGTCGAGCTTTGTGAAGGATGGTATGTGTGTCTGACGCTGATGTCGCTGACGCTGATCTGTGGCTCCAGAAGCTGAATCCAGCTCCGGGAATAGAGGTACCCACGCCGGCAAGCCGGCCGGTCACGGTCGCAGACGCCACCGAGCGTCTCGGGACCGGTCCGGTCGAGTGGGCCTGCCAGGTTGGTTATGCGATGACGACGCGGATCATCGCTGAGATTCCCGAATTCGGCGGTGGGACAGAGCAGTTCGAGTCCCTCCGGATGGGCCCTGAATCTTCCGTCATTCGTGCCCTGATCTGGCTCAGCAGTCGGGCCGGGAACTTGCCGGCCATCACCGAGGAAGCGCTCCGGGGAGACGTTGAATTTGTCCGCCGCGGGATTTCCCTTGACCGGGTTCTACGCGGGGTGCGGTTGGGCCATGCGCAGATGGCGAAGGCTTTTCTGGATTCCTGCCGGGAATTGGTGCCGGAACCGGACCAAGCCGTTCAGATGCAACTCATCTCTGAGAGCTTGTTCCGTTACATTGATGATTTCTCCGGCGAGATGGCGTCAACCTATATGGCCGAGCGCGAACGTTGGACGATCAGCGCCGCAGCGGCTAAGGCCGAAATCGTGCGCCAGATATTGGACGGCAGCCGCAGCGATAGGACTGAGGCGGGTCGAGAGTTGGGCTATGACCTGTCCCGGCAACACGTTGCCCTGACCTTGTGGTTTGATCCAGTGCGCAACAGCGCTGACACTCCTGAGCTGGAATCTGCGGCTTTGGAAGCGCTGGCCAGTATGGGTGCCACCAACTCCTTGGTCATGCCGGTGGGTGGCGGAAAGGTCTGGGCGTGGGGCAGCCGGACAAGCTTTCCGCCGCAGCCGACCTGTGCTGATTACCGCCCTGCCAAGGCGGACATCCGGATGGCTGCAGGCACCCCGGCTGCCGATCTGGCCGGGTTCCGGCGGTCCCATAGGGAAGCCCAGGCAGCCGAACAGGCAGCGAGGTTGAGCCAACCGGCTTCGGAATGGGACACCCACTATGCCGACGTTGCCATCGCGAGCCTGCTCTCAGCCGACATGGCGCTGGCCCGCGATCTGGTCATCCGCGAGCTTGGCCCGCTGGCGGAGAATACTGCCAACGCAGGCGATCTGCGGACTACTCTGCTGTGCTACTTGCAGGAGGAAAGCAGCCCGCATGCCGCTGCCCAGCGGTTGTTTGTTTCACGCAACACGGTTGCCTATCGGGTGAAGCGGGCAAGTGAGCTGCTGGGCTTCGACGTCGCAGAGCGGCGCTTCGAACTTCAAACCGCACTGGTACTGGCCGCGAAATTCGGATTACGGGTGATGTCGCCTGATACCGACTGACTCCACCCAACGCCCGAGGTCATGACGCAACAAAGAAGGGGCAGGACTGGCCGGTCCTGCCCCTTCTTTGTCGAGCCGTTCTAGATCAGCGGTGTGACCTGTTCCTTCACTCCGAGCAGTGCTCGTCCATACGCTTCACTGGCAATGGACGGGTTGACGATTGCGTGGCGGGACCCGGTTTCCAGATCACGCCATTTTTGCTGCAACGGGCTGGCCTCGGCAAATGACCCGGCGCCCTGGACATTCAGGAGCAGGTCCATGGCTTCGCGGGAGCGCGTGGCAACAGTCCCGACGTCCATGCGGACCCTCGCACGGGTCTGGAAATCGAGGAATTCGGTTCCGGATGCTGCCTTGTCAATGTCGGCCGCCGCCCGGAGCATGTGCAATTCGGCGGTGTCGATCAGTGACGCTGCCTGGGCGAAGTTGATCTGGGTGGATCCGGAGTCCGTGGCGCGGTCATAGAACGTGTAGGCGATGCCCTTGCCCTTGGCGAGGGAAGCCTTGACGAACTCCAAGGCACCTTTGGCCAGGCCCAGCTGGGGGCCGATGAGAATGAGGGACGCGACGGGAACGAATGCAGAACGGTACAGCGTCTCCTCCGTATGCTCGGTGGGGACCTTGCCTTCGACGGCCTGGGTCAGAGACATGATCCGGTGGGCCGGTACGAAGACGCCTTCGGCGACGATCGTGTTGCTGCCCGTTCCGCGCATCCCGGCGACATACCAGGTGTCTTCGATGCTGAGCTCGCTCATGGGAATCAGTGCGAGGCCCTGATCGATCTGTGCCCCGGTTGCATCGACCACCGGAACACCGAGGATTGCCCACTGGGAGTGCAGCGAGCCGGATGCGAATCCCCATTTGCCCGTGACTTTCAGGCCTCCGTCAACCGCAACGGTGCTGGAACTAGGAGCGAAGACACCGCAGACACGTGCCTCGGGATCTTCTTCATAGACGTCCCGCTGCGCCTGGTCGGGATACAGGCCCATGATCCAACCACAGACGTTGATCAGGCTCGCGACCCAAGCGGTGGAACCGCATGCTTGGCCGAGTGTGGAGGTCACTTTCAGGAAAGTGGAAAAGTCCGCTTCGTGTCCACCGAAACGCTTGGGGACGGAGATCTTGAAGAGTCCGGCAGCAGCCAGTGCGTCGATGTTTTCCTCAACCACCCGACGGTCGGATTCCGTCTGGACCGCGTTCCTGCGCAGCAGGTCCAGAAGTTCGGTTGCCCGCGTCACGAGATCGGGGGCGGGGGTTCCTGTCAAGGGGGAGGCCTGCTCCGTGGTGATGGTCATCGTCGTCCTTCCAATGGGGTCCTCAGATGCTGAGGCTGAAAATTTCGGAGGCTTTCGGGAAAGCTCTGCCACCATGGTTGCCCCGGGACCCGGCACGGTTCTTATGCTCAGCGACCAAAAAATTTACCGTGACCTGCGCCACACGACAAGGCGCGGCCCGCACCTTGTCTCTGAGCACAAGCGGACAGTCGAGCGTTGGTGATGCAGCCCAAGACGATGCGTGTGTGAGCTGCTTCACTAGCATCAGCTGCTTATTTCCACCCGACATTGGAGTCCTGATGACCATCATGTTTGAACGCCCACAAGCCCTGGAAGCATCGTCGCTGCGCAGGGCCATGGGCCGTATCCCCACATCGGTGGCCGTCGTGACCGGTCACGGGCCCGACGGACCGGTGGGCATGACCGTCGGTTCCCTGGCGACGGTATCGCTCGACCCGCCGCTGGTGACCTTCTTCGCCATGAAGAATTCCCGCTCCTTCGCGGTCCTGAGCGGGCTGGAGCGGATCTGCATCAACGTCCTGGATGAAGATCAGACCGATGTCTGTTTCGCGTTCGCCTCCTCGACAGGGTCGAAGTTCGAAGCGGGGGATTGGGACCTGGCCTCAGAGAGCGCCCCCGTGCTGAAAAACGCCGCGGTTTCCATGGAGTGCAGTATCGATTCAGTGTTCGATGCCGGTGACCATTACGGTCTCATGGCACGTCTTACAAGTCTTCAGACAGCCGACAGCCGCCCCTTGGTTTTCTACCGCGGACTCATCTCGCGGCTACACCCGAACTGTGGCCGCCAAGCCAAGACGAACCGTCTGGACTGGTGGGCCCAGTGATGGCCTTCTCTCCCGCGGAGACGCGTCATGCCATCGAAAACCTGCTGGGACGCTATGCGGAATGTGCCGATGCCCGCGACGCCCGTGGTGTCGCGGAGCTGCTGGGGAAGGCCCGAGTCAGCTTTGCGGGCACGGTGTTGGACACGGACGAGCAGATTTTCGGGTACTACCAATCACTTTTTGCCGCCGCACCGGTAAGCCGGCACCTGCTGAGCAACATCATCGTCGACCCTGACATCGACGGAGGCAGTGCCCGGTGCCGCTACAGCCGCTGGGCGATCGAATCCGATGCCCGATTACTGGCCATGGGCGAATACCGTGCCTCATTCCGGGTTGAAGACGACACCTGGGAATTTACCGCATTCGAGGTCTCACGAGCTTGGCAGGCGTAACACCCTTACCGTCCTACCGGATCAGAACTCCCGCACTACATCGTTGTTTAGCGCTCTACCGAAGGAATACTCAATGTCCAGCACACTGGGACAGAAACCCGGAACCTCACCCCGGACACTCCCGCTCGACGGCATCGTCATCGCCGATTTTTCCAGGGTCCTTGCCGGACCCTATGCCACGATGCTGCTAGCCGACATGGGGGCCGAGGTCATCAAGGTAGAAAGCCCCGCCGGAGACGACACCCGATCCTGGGTCCCGCCGGTCCGTCCCGACGGAGTCTCGACCTATTATGCGGCGATTAACCGCAACAAGAAATCCGTCGTCCTGGATTTCAAGGACGCCGACGACCTCGCGGTCGCACAGGCCCTCGCCGCGCGGGCCGACGTGGTCATTGAGAATTTCAAGCCCGGCGGGCTCCAGCGCTTCGAGCTCGACTACGCGTCCGTGCAGGAGCGCAACCCTTCCGTCATTTACTGCTCCATCAGCGGATTCGGCACAGCAGAAGGCTCCTCCCTGCCCGGCTACGACCTCATCGTCCAGGCCATGTCCGGGCTCATGAGCCTGACCGGCGGCCCCGACGGGTCCCCCTACCGTGCCGGAATCAGCGTCTTCGATGTGATGGCCGGACTGCACTCCACCATCGGCATCCTCGCCGCCCTGCGCCACCGCGACCTGACCGGGCAGGGACAAAGCATCGAAACCTCGCTGATGGCCTCGGCCATGAGCGGCCTGGTCAACCAGACCTCGGCCTACGTCGCCGGTGGGGTGACCCCGCACCGGATGGGCAACGCCCACCCGAGCCTGTTCCCCTACGAGCCTCTACCTACCGCGGACGATGACCTGATCATCGCCGCCGGCAACAACGCACAGTTCCGCAAATTGTGCGGAGTCCTCGACGTTCCGGAGCTGGGCGATGATCCGCGTTTCGCCGAAAACAAGGACCGCACCGAACGCCGTGAGGAGCTGCGACCGCTGCTCGTCGCACGCCTCAAGACACGGCCGGCGGAACACTGGTTTGAAAAGCTCAACCAGGCCGGTGTCCCCAACGGGCCGATCAACAGCATCAAGCAAGGGGTGGAATACGCCCAGAAGCTGGGCCTGGAACCCATTGTGCAGGTCGGGCCCGCCGGGCACAGCGTACCCGGGGTACGAAATCCGATCACTTTCTCCACCACGCCGCCCCGGTATGACCTCGCCCCGCCGGCACTGGGTGAACACACCACCGAAATCCGCGCCTGGCTCGCAGCACCCGCCGCGTCAGGCACCTCAATGAAGGAACAAGCATGACCCTCGCCCCAGAAACTCAGAAGACCACTTTCCCCACCTCGCTGGGAACATCCTCGGCCACAGAGATCCGCCTCCTCGGACAGGACTTGGCCCAGGACCTGATGGGCAAGGTCAGCTTCGGCGAACTCGCCTACTGGCTCGTGGCCATGCGCCGGCCCACCCCCGGGGAACTTCGAGTGTTCGAATCCGTGCTCGTGGCCCTGGCCGACCACGGTTTCACACCCACCGCCATCGCCGCCCGCCTGACCTACCTCAGCGCCCCTGACTCCATCCAGGGAGCCATGGCCGCGGGCCTGCTCGGCGGAGGGTCCCGCTTCCTCGGCGTCACGGAGGACTGCGCCCAGTTCCTCGCCGCGGTCCTTGCCGGACACGAAGGCGAACTGCCCGGCACGGATGCAGGATGGGACGAAATGGCCCTGGAAGCCATTCGCTCCCAGCGCTCAGCCGGAAAGTTTGTCCCAGGTTTGGGCCACCCCAACCACAAGGACGGAGACCCGCGCACCCCGGTGCTGATCGCCATCGCCGAAGAAGAAGGACTGCGCGGACCGCACCTGCGCCTGTTCGAAGCCATCGGACGCATGAGCGAAAAGGCCCTCGGCCGCAAACTCCCGCTCAACGGCGCCGGCGTCTGCGGCGCGGCCCTCGCCGACCTTGGCCTGCCCCCGGAACTGCTGCGCGGATTCGCACTGCTCGCCCGGGCCGCGGGCCTGCTCGGACAGATCGCCGAGGAACAGCGCAACCCGATCGCCAACGACATCTATATGACGGTGGACCGCAACGCCGTCTACGTCGCCCCAGACACCGACAACTAAGGAGAGACCATGGCAGAGCTCACGGCCGTGCTGGCCAGCACGCACCACCCCTTTTACCTCAAGGCGACCACCGATGAATCCGATCAACGGATGCCGCAGGCCGACGAATGGAAGCGGAAAGTCGAGGCCTACCGCGAAACCCTCACCGCCGCCGAACCGGACATCTTGGTCATGGTCGGCGCCGACCACTTCCACCAATTCTTCCTGGACAACTACCCCACCTTCCTGATCGGCAAACAGGAAAAATACGATGCGACCTTCTACAACGAAGAACGCGAATTCGGCATCCCCAAATACGTCCTGGATGGCGATGTGGAGCTCTCAAACTTCCTGCACCAGGGATTAATGGATGAGGGATTCGACTTCTCCTCCAGCCACGAACTGAAAATCGACCACTCCATCATCTGCCCCATCATCACCGTCCGGCCCGACGCGGACCTGCCCATCGTGCCGATCTACACCAACATCTTCGCCCCGCCGCTGCCCTCGCCCAAGCGGTTCTGGGACCTGGGCCGGGCCATCCGCAAGGTCATTGATGCCTACCCCTCGGATAAGAAGATCGCGGCCATCGGCACCGGCCATCTGTCGTTGGAACTGGGCGGCCCGCGGATGTTCGGGGAGCACGGCCCGGATCCCGAATTCGACGCCCGGGCCATCGAGTGGCTCTCCACCGGCAACATCGACGCCATTCTGGAGAACGTCACCCACGAATCCATGTCCGGCTCCGGCAACGCCACCCACGGCTTCATGGACCTGATTCTCATGATGGGCATCGCCGGTCCCGAGAACGCCGACTATGTTGACCAGCTCGATCTCTATCACACCCGCGAAATGTTCATGACCTGGTACCCGAACAAGAACGAAAAGATGGCTGAAACGGCAGCGCGCTCCGCGGCAGAGGCCGGAGCCGCCACTGGACCGGTGCACGCGGCCAAGGCAGGAGCAACCGCATGAGCAAGTACTACGTCAACAAGTTCCTCTACACCATCGACCGCGATCCCGAATGGGTTGCCCGCTACAAGGAAGACCCCGCAGGGACCATCGAACTCTGGGAGAAGGAGGTCGGTTCGTGGCTGAACAGCACGGAAAAGACGTCATGGCTTTCCTTCACGGAGGATGAACGGCGGGCACTGGAAACCTACGACTACGTGTGGCTCTTTGAATACGGAGCACATTTCTTCCTCTACCTGACCCTTTTCATCGGACTCTTCGAGGATGAATACACCCAAGCGACAGGCCCCTTGTCCTACCAGCGCGAATGGGCACGACGTCTGGCGCCCTGGATCGGCAAAGACTATCCATCGGTCGCCCTCTGATCACACTGGAAGCAAGCGAGCGACGGCGTGCCGGAAGGAAGCGAAACCATGATTTTTGAACACGCGCAATTCACGATTTACCCGGGGCTGGAGGTGGCCTTCGAAAAGGCCTATCCGCGCATTCGAGAGGTCCTGCTCCGCGCCCCCGGATGCCGCTCCGCACAGCTGCACCGCAGCGCCGACCACACCAGTGTTTATCTGCTGCAAGTCGGCTGGGATTCTGTCGCCCACCACACCGAACACTTTCCTTCCACGCTTGAGGGAAAGGAAGTCGTCGCGGCGTTCAAACCTTTCCTCGCCGCCGCGGACGTGACCCACTTCGAGGACCAACCCCTTTAAACCCATGCGGAAACGCACCTTGGGGTGTTTCCGCGGAGAAGCTCCATTCCTGCACTGCCAATGAACACAGGAGATAGCAGACCATGACTCAGCAAGCGGTTAACAATGATGTTGCCTTCATCCCGGGTAACCCCCCCGGAAAACGCCGGATGGCCAGGCGGTGAGTACTCCCGGCGCGTCGAAGGCGAAGTCCAGATCGATTACAACGTCCAGGTCCCGATGCGCGATGGCAAGAACCTCCTCGTGGACCTGTACCGGCCCGCGGGGACGACCCTTGACCTGCCCGTCATCGTCGCCTGGGCGCCCTACGGCAAGCACGGCGCCCTCAGCTTCGCGGGCTGGCCAGGACACGATGTCGACTTGGACCAGCTCTCCAAGTACGCGGCGTTTGAAACCCCAGACCCGATGTTCTGGACCCGGAACGGCTACGCCGTCATCATGGCAGACGCACGGGGAGCCTGGGGCTCGGAGGGCGACGTGACGATGTGCGGCCCGGAAGAAGCCGACGCATGCTGCGATCTCATCGAGTGGGCAGGCGAGCAGGAATGGAGCAACGGCAAAGTCGGCATGGCAGGAGTCTCCTGGTACGCCGTCATCCAGTGGGCGGTGGCAGCAAGGCGGCCCGCCCACCTGGCAGCAATCAACCCCTGGGAAGGCTGGACGGACCTTTACAAAGAAGTCCTGACCCACGGAGGCATCCCCGAGACGCAGTTCGGAGCCGCGCTCGGCCCGTTGATCGCAAACACCCACGGGCAGGTCGAAGACATGCTGACCAACAGCATGAACCACCCGTTCTACGACGAGTATTGGCAGTCCAAAGCCCCTGACCTCACCGCCATCGAGGTTCCTGCATACGTGGTCGCCAGCTGGTCCGACCACGGTCTGCATACCAGAGGAACCCTGGAAGGATTCCGGCAAATATCGTCCAAGCAGAAATGGCTGGAAGTGCACGGACGCAAGAAGTGGCAGAACTTCTACGACCCGGCCAGCCTTGCCCGTCAACGGGCATTCTTCGACCATTTCCTCAAGGATGAGGAAACCGAAGTATCGGCATGGCCACCGGTCAGGATCGGGGTCCGCGACCGCGCCTACCTCGGCGAAATCCGCGAAGAGAACGAATGGCCCTTGGCACGCACGGAGTACGTGCCCCTTTACCTGGACGGCGGCAGAGGGACCCTTTCGAGCGAGGCTGCACCGGCTTCCGCAACAACATCGTATGAGGCAGCGACAGGATGCGCGGTGTTCGAACACTCCTTTGCCCAGGAAACCGAGATCACCGGCTATGCCAAGCTCCGTTTGTGGGTGGAAGCCCAAGGCTCGAACGACTTGGACCTGTTCATTGCCCTGCAGAAAATCGACAGGGACGGCAACATCGTCACCTTCCCGTTCTTCGCAACCTTCGATGACGGCAACGTGGCGCTCGGCTGGCTCCGGGCCAGCCGCCGGCAACTCGCCGCCGACTCCACACCCGAGCAGCCGCGCTACACACACCAGACGGAGGAGCTGCTGCAGGAGGGGGATATCGTCCCGGTGGATATAGAAGTCTGGCCCTCGAGCACAGTGTTCCATGCCGGTGAAACCCTGCGGCTCATCGTCCAGGGCCACGACGTGAACAGCTACCCCCAGGGCCTCTTCGCGCAGGGCCACACCTACACGCGCAACGCCGGAAAACACGTCGTCCACACCGGCGGTAGTTACGACTCGCACCTGCTGCTTCCCTTCATTCCCTAGCCCGACGAGGGTTGCTGTCCGTCCAGCAGACGGACAGCAACCCTGGCGGCAGGCCCGTTCGCATGTCCCGCCAGCGCAATTCTCCCTCGAGGATGGCCCGAGGGTTCTGCCACTTCGCACCCACGAGGAGACAAATGGCGATCGTCCATCCCGGCTGTCGCGGAAGCGGCGCTGACACATGCCGGATTCCGTTGATCCGTCACAACACACTGGCCTGAACTCGTTCACGGAGACACCGTGGCTCTCATCGGCCACGGCGTCCGCATCCCCCTGGGCCGTGGACGCCATCGCGAAAGACGGTTCCATTGACCGGCTCCACTACGACGACTTCGCCGGCCGCAGCATGTTGCACACTTCAAACGGTGGCAACACCCTCGTAGACCCTGGACCCTCCTGATCTCAGTAGTTGCGGCACTCGATGTCAGTGCGGCCCTCGATCCGACCTTCCCATATTCCGATCCCTTCCCGATTCCAGGGGGCGGATCGCAAGGAGATGAAATGCCCATCCAACCGTTCACCACAATTGAAGGCACCGCCGTACCCCTGCGCCGCAACAACGTCGACACAGACCAGATCATCCCGGCGGTTTACATGAAACGCATTACCCGAACGGGCTTCGAGGATGGACTCTTCGCGTCCTGGCGCCAAGACAGCGAATTCGTGCTGAACCGGCCGGAATTCTCCGGCGGAAGCATTTTGGTAGCCGGTCCAGACTTTGGCACCGGATCATCCCGGGAACACGCAGTCTGGGCCCTGATGGACTATGGCTTTCGTGTCGTCATTTCGCCCAGATTCGGCGATATATTCCGAGGCAACGCGGCAAAATCAGGGTTGCTTGCCGCGCAGATGAGCCCCGAAAACGTCGGCACGCTCTGGGACGCACTGGAGGAACAACCTGGCCTGCGGTTGCGTGTCGACCTCGGCACCAAGACAGTCGAAGCCGGCAACCTAATCCTTGCGTTCGATATCGACCCGGACGCCCAGTGGCGGCTGCTGAACGGTCTGGACGACATCGATCTGACCCTCAACGACGAGGCTCTGATTACTGCATTTGAACGTATTCGACCCTCCTGGCTTCCGGTTACAACACCGTTGTAGTGCCAGGAAAGTTGTCCAATCGCCGTGTATCCGGGCAGGTCTTTTGCCTTGGTATTTTGCGCATCCCATGGCCAAGTCCTCCATGGCATGCGCACAACACAGACACCCAACCATCACCGATGCTCCAGCCGCAACGGCTCCTCGATGCCGAGCCCCACAGGCAGTCG
This sequence comes from Arthrobacter sp. MYb213, assembly GCF_002979915.1. GTDB lineage: Bacteria > Actinomycetota > Actinomycetes > Actinomycetales > Micrococcaceae > Glutamicibacter. The sequence continues at coordinate 7,224 of NZ_PCQA01000010.1, read as the reverse complement.
GGACAGAGCCCTTGGGCGGGAATCCGAACAATTAACCGCAAGCTTCGATCTAGCCTCCGGAATCGACAGGCCAAAACGAACGATTGTGGACGTCACTTTATTCGTCGTCGATAGGTGTCGTCGGATCACGCAGTGGTCGGAGGGTGCCGTCTGAGAGCGTGATGAAGGCGTATCGGCCGTGGACATTGATATGCGCATCTCCCAGGGGAGAAAGCCTCGCCACGTCGGCGTCATCCACGGGATGCCCCTGCTCCCGCAGGGCGGCCAGGGCCGCGTCGATGTAGCGGGTGTTCCACAGGATGACCGCGTTCAAAACGAGCCCGAGAGCCCCGAGCTGGTCCTCCTGGCCCTCACGGTATCGCTGGCGCAATTCCCCGCGCTGGCCATAGAAGATTTTCCGGGCCATGCGGTGGCGGGATTCTTGGACGGTGAGCTGGACGTGGATCGATCGACGGTAGCTCTCATCATCCGGGTCATACATGGCCAGCAGATGCAGGGTCTTCGCGGCACGTCCGTAGTCGGCGAACGCTGCCCCGAGCGGGGTGGGGTTGCCGTCGCGGCCCAGCATCCGCAAGAGGTCATAGCCGGCGACCGAACCGCTGTGCAGGGACCCCACCACCCGCAGCATGTCGGCCCATTGGCCCCGGATACGCTCGGCGGAAAGCTTGTTCGTCGCGACGGCGTTCAGGGAACCATAATCGGCCACCTGCCCGCCGGGCGCGGTGAGGCGCCAGAGACGCTGGTCGGGCATGTCGGCCAGACGCGGGCTGAACTGGTAGCCCAACAGGCGGAAGAGCCCGAACACGATATCGGAGTAGGAGGCGGTATCCGTCGCGATCATCTGCGGTGCGGGTCCGCCATCACGGTTGAGGATCACGTCCAGGACATGCAAGGAGTCGCGCATCGTGCCGGTCACCACCACGGCCCCGATGCCGGAGACCTGGTCGTTGATGGCGTTGAGCCAGGTCACTCCGCGTCCCTGACCAAAATAGTGCGGATTTGGGCCGGCGTCCAGGGTGCGGACCGGGACCACGAATCGTAACCCGTCGACGGAGGCGACCAGTCCGCCGCCCTATGCTCGGGCCGTTGGAACACCGGCCTGGGCTTCGATCAGGCGGGCGTTGGCGGCGGCGAGGGTGTCGCTGCGCAGGTAGTTTTGTGCCACGTGCGAGAGCCGGCGACGGCTCAGGGCCTGATGCCCTTGTTTGATCACGGGCGAGAATCCGAGGTTGCATCCTTCGGCGACCAGTACGGCGGCCATCGAGGTGGCCAGATCGGCGAGCCTGGAACCCGACGCCTGACCCGTCATGCCCATGTGGGTGAAATCGTTCAGATAGCCGGTCCATGCGTTCACTTCCAGCAGCACGTCGGGAAGATCCACCCGGGGCAGCATCCGCTCGACGGTGTCGCGCAACGCGGTCAGAGTGTCCGGTTCCGGCACGGCTTCCAGCCGTGATTGATGGATCCGTGTGCGCCCATCGGGGCCTGTTTCCAAGCGAAGCGGGGCAGTGCCCAAGGTTGCTTCAGTGGGTTGGATCCGGGCGGCGAGACCCGTGTAAGCCGTGTCCATCCGTGCGACAAGGTCGCCGAGGTGGGCCTCAACTGGGTCCTGTAATCGCAGCGCGGTGAGAACATCGGGACGGGCATGTTCCCACGCCTCGCCATCCAGGAGGCGGGCCCGCGGGTCGCCCCACCGGGCGGAATTCACCGCGTACACATCCCGACGACGCAACGCCCGATGCAATGCCTCCAGCACGCACAGCGTGTATGCCCGATGATCCACGGGATCCTCTGGCGATTCCGGAGAGGGAAACACAAGCCGTCGCCACGACCCGACCACTACCTCATCCACGATCTCTGCCCGGGTCACCCGCTTGCGTCCAACCAGGTTACCCAAGCCCCTCACCGCGGTCAACAGTGCAGTGCCCGCCGGTGTTGCGGCCAATGGCAGGGTCTCGGCGATCATCGACACAAAGGGTCGGACCGTGGCGTATCTCTTTACCAGTTCTGCCTGTCCTTGGTCCGCGTCGTCCCCTGCGTCGGGGGCCAGCTCCTGAACGGTCGCCACCGCGGACATGAGCTTCTCCCTCGATATGGCCACTTGCAGCCGGGTCCACGCCTCGGACGCATCCAGTCCCGTGCCCTGGGCCTCGGCACATTCGAGCATCACCTTCGCCGCTGCAGCCAACGTCACCGACGCCCGCCTCAACTGAGGCAAGGACTTCATCCGGTCCTTGGCCGAGGCGCGCACCGCGGGCCCGATGAGCTTGGTTGCCATCAGAACGGAGAACAAGTCAAGGGCATCATCAACCGCCGATACCTGTAACGCACCGGCGGTGGCCACCAGCGTCGCCCACCGGCGATGTTCCGGCATACGTCGCAACGTCGCAGCATCCGATGACAGGCCCTGCCGTGCCAGCACTTGGATGCGCCCGGCCGGAATCTCGTACAGATCAACGCTTCCGGTTCCCAGTCCTGCGATCTCCGTAGCGCGCTCCAAGGCCCGGACCATCTCCGGCCCCGAGGCCCGGGTTGGGGCTCGGCGCAGCCGCTCCAACCCCGAGGATCTAGAATCAGCCGGCACCGTGAGTAAACCATCAAGACCACGACCAAGTTCCGGTGAGACTCGTTGCGCCAGCACCGAATACAGCCGATCGCCGGCCGTGCCCCTGGCCTCCGCGACGAGTCTGGCCAACACGCTCACCCCCGGTAACAGCACCCGCTCCGCACGAAGCCACGCCACGCCCTGATCAAAGAGCTGGGTCGGCCGCTCGGCCCGCGTCCACGCACGAGCTGTCAGGAAGTCCTTGAACTCGGCGACCGTTTCGGGCTCAGACAACCGCCGGTACCCATACACGCGGGCTATCTCCCAACGGTGCTCGTAGGGGGTCTTTGGCCGCTCCGAGTAACTTCCCAAAACGGAACCATCGGCGATCCCGAGTTGCGATGCCACGAAGTCAGCCACCGCTTTGGGTACCGTCACCGGATCATCAAGAAACGTCCCCAGAAAACGCAGTGTCCCCAGCTGCACCCCAAAACCCAGTTGGCTACCCTCGCCACGGCGGCGACCAACCAACTCCAAATCCCGGTCATCAAGAAAGAAGAACCGTTCCAATTCGGCCCGTGAAACCGGACCTGAGAACTGGCCATACACCGCTACTTGGTCATCACTGAGAAATTCAACTGGCATGGCACCAACCTAAGCCAATCACGAAGGCTTAGCGCCAACCACTGTTCCGCTGCAGCTCAGACCCCGACTAAGGAGCCGGCCCTTGCGCCAGCCTCAGGCTGGAAGGGTTGGCATTAGTTTGCGGGCAGATCACGGCGGTGGTGACGTGCCCCATTATCTGAAGTTGGCTGCCTTGAGTATTGGTTGCTGTAAAGGTCAGCGATATGGTCGTTGGGGACCACTGCTCTGAATCGCGATTACCTGCTTGAGTCCTGTCCTTCAACCTAAAGCTTGTGCGCCATAGCCAAAGTCGCACTGATTGACGTATTGAAAGAAAGATTTATTTCTTTCTTTCTTTCAATATTTATTTATTATGCGCTAGCTAAGGAATGTATTGTCTGGGCTAAGTGTGCTTTAGCCATTCGATGACTACCCAGCCCTGTTCCGGTTCGAGGATATGCAGATCGTTTCTCAACCCGTTCCAAGCCAGAAAGCAAAGTTAGCTGACCCGGTACAGCACGCCGTTGCTTTATGCCCCGAGGTTTCTTCATCCAAGCAAGTTCCTGTTGCCACCAATCCCACAACTCACGTTCCAGCCAGTACCTTGTCTCCCGATCTTCCAAAATCCCAAGTGTGCCTAAGGAACGAGCGACTTGCTCCCGGGCTGGTGGGGGAGTAGCTACCCAGTCGGACCCGTTTGACGCACACAACCCATAGTCGTGGAGCCTACCCAGCGCGATCTCCACATACGTTTGAGAGGTACCAGTTCCTAAAGATAATTCCTCGATCGTGGCCCCTGGTAACTGAGATAACTGAGCGTAAATATTTCCCTCATAGTGTGAAAGCGCTCCGGGGGTAAAACAATCATGTGCAGCAAGGGCCAGCCGGACGGAAAGTTGGTCGCACAGCTCGGAGTAATCAAGGGGGTCAAACCCGTAGGCGGCGGCTTCGCCTCCTTGTGACCGGGGCAGAACTGTCAGTTTGTGAATAACTTTTTGCGGGTCAATGGTCCATGTTGCGCCGTGAACTCCCTCCGATTCCTTGGTTCGTATAATCCAGCCATCCGCAGCTAACCGGTGCAGGGCCTGTCGTGCAGTCTCCCTGCCGATACCGCAAGTCAGTGCTAGACGTCGAATATCCGCCTCGATCTCTGGCTGGATGGCCTGTAGCGTCCACAAAGATAAGGCATCAAGAACACGTCGATCAGTGGGTCCACCCTTGTGATGGGTTGGATCCCAGCGGCCCACCGAGGCGTCAGCGCGCTGCTGAACTACGCTTGCAAGGTGATGGATGCGTTCTTTACGTTGTTCAAATTCCGGGTCATGTCCCGTTATCGCGCCTTCGCTGCACACCTTCGTGGTAGCCTTCAGCCAAGTCCACTCCAGCACGTACTTCTGTGAGGCCACCGACCGAGTCACACGCTCACCAGTCGGGTTTAAAGCGTTCTTTCTCCTGGTGGTGCGCACATGCTCCAAACCAGGAGCAGTCTCCACTAGTTTTACTAAGTCGCTATACCGCCAGCACGCCCGAGCCATACCCAACAGCACCGTCCAGAACACGGCCGACGCGTCAAGGTCCCTGGTGTCCTGGTTTAATGCAGCCTGACTGGCCGCGGGAAGTTTGGGTCGTTTGATGCCAGGAAGATAAGGCATGCCATGCTCATCGATCGGCAGATCTGGGTGGGCTTGCATTGTGCCCACCGTTTTACCCGTGCCACTACCCGGTCGTCGGGTGCTGCGCTGACCAGGCGACGAGGAAATAGCCACGGAGGCTTCCACCCCGGCAGCAGAGAGTTTGAGTTGGTGTGCAGAAGCCGCCACCGTCTCCAGTCGTTCAATCACTGCCTGAATCTGGGCAGCGGTCGTAGACGGGTTTAAAAGGGTTCCAAGATGGCCTTTAAGGGGTTCCGAGTAACTGCCATCGCGGTGCAACGATCCCGGAGGACGCAAGCACCCAGTAGCCGGATTGGTCAAACTGTTATGGTCCAAGCGCGTTGCAACGAGCTTCAACGCATGACGCAGGAGCAACACTTCATCCCGTGGTAATGGCTCGGCCATAGCGACCCACACGTGCCGACCACCGGACTGACCGGACTGACACACCACATGCTCAATACCAACCGCATCCAAATGCCGAGAAATCATTAACGCCTCGGCGCCCGCTAACGCGGCCTGCTCATCATTCTTTGCGTCCAGATCAATACCCAGTAAATGGAACAACCCGTCAGTATCAGCCAGGTACACAGCCCACGGCGTGTCGGGAACATGCCCCATAATCCGATGCGTTGCATCGTACTCATTAATGATCTGCCCATACGCATCACGTCGAGCCACGCGCACTGTATTCCGCGGCGAAATGCTGCGAGTCAAGGCCCACGATGCAGCCACTGAAGAACCCTCATCTACCTGGCCACGGGAAAAAGAAAGCACACCAGAACCCTTGACAGCAGAAACCGCGTCAAGGTGAGGTGCATCAAGGGTTGTTGAAGGAACGCGAGAACGCGCTACAATAGACATATGCTCTCCGCTAGAGGGTGTACAAAGGGAGCGTCCGGCTAGTCACCGGAAGCTACATATCATCTCGACCTGAAACGTTTGGCGACGAGGGTCAGGTTGAGATTCAGAACTTAGGCCCGCGCACTGCGCGGGCTCTTCTGTTTAAGTCTTAGTCACGGGAAGGGGCTCCTGTTGAGGTTCACGATCACCGACTGGAGGAAGTTCTCCACTATTCTGTGCAATCAATTGCGCCAGTAGCTGATCCACGTAGTACGAGATCGATGCATTGCTAGCATCTGCGGCGGCTTTGACGCGCTGCCGCAGCTCAGGGCGGATCCGAACGGACAGAGTGACCGTTGCGACATCGCCGTGTTGCACCTTTTTCATAACCTCACCCTACACTTAATGAGTGCACGCACGCACTGAAATTTGTCGGCGTGGCGACAAATGTTGTATTCAAGTCGATGGGCTCCTGACTCTTCAGTCATCTATGCGCTCTCTTCGACCTTTTGTCGCTGTTGTATGGGACTTTCCGCTTTACCAGCCTGCTCGGTGAACTTATTAAAGATCAGTCTGGAGGTTAAAGGGAGAGGTCTTGGATTAGCTGGCCGGCATTTTGGGCTTTGGTGGGTACGCTGGCGAATGTGATCAGCTTCGTCGTGAAGCCGTTGAGAGTTTATAGACACAATGGTTATCTCAACGGTACCATTGTGTCATGGGGACTATGACAACTTCTGAAGCGGCGCATCTGCTTCAGGTGCGCCCTGAAGCTGTAAGGAAAATGCTCAAAACTGGGCGCTTAATGCAAGCTGGTACAGTCGGCCGGACGATTCTTATCGACTCTTATTCGGTACATCAGTGCAAGAATAAGCCCCACCGCGTAGGACGAGTTTGGGCAGACACCACGGCCTGGGCTGCACTGGCACTTCTGTCGGGTGAATCTGTTCATTGGCTGTCATCCAGTGAGCGGTGGCGTCTTCGAAAACGACTGGAGCAGCTTCGTGCCGAAGAAATTCATCAGCTCGCACGCAACCGCGCGAGACTACGTCGCTTCCGCGGGAGCGACTCTGCCAAACGGATTTTGACCAAGTCTCTGGTACTCACCGGCACGTCGTTACTGGCCAATCCGGAGGTGGCAACGAGTTTCGAGTTAGCGACCGGAGAAGGAATTGTAGAAGGCTATGCGAAGCCTGCCTTCATTGAAACTAATGCCCGAAAGCTTGGTCTGCGCGAGGACCCTACCGGCGATATCCTCATCAGGGAAACCGACTTCGTCGAGGCGATCAAGAACGGCCACGTACCACTCGCTGTCATTGCTCTTGACCTGCAAGATGCGCGCTCTGTGCGCGAACGTTCAGCGGGGCTTGCCAAATTGGAGGATCTACTACGTGATTGGTAAGTCCGCAGGACGGGAAATCGTCACGGTCATGGAACCTGTTGGCGGGTGGGCTTCACCCTAGCCGCAGTGTTTAGAGTTATCCCGGAGTCTGGATAGTTCCAAATGGACCCTCATTGGCGGGTTAATGGTGCAACTGCATGCGATGGTCGCTGGTGTCCAAG
>NZ_PCQA01000001.1 GCF_002979915.1 Arthrobacter sp. MYb213 | reverse complement strand
TGCTGGTAGTGCCGATAATTGTGGCGTGGGTGGGGCGCGCGGAAGGGGGCTAAGCAAGGTGGTGGGGGACTCGTCAAGGGGTAGCGCGTGTGGATAAGCTCCCACCGTTTGAGGTGCCTGCGGCGGGCAATGCGTACTAGACTTGAAGCCATGGTGGAACAGTCTGAGGAAACCCGTGGCGGAACGGCAACGATCGAGCGCACAGACACGAGTCAAAGTGTCGAAGCCGGAGATCATGAGCGCTTTGCGCACTATGTGCAGAAGGAAAAGATCATGGAGTCGGCGATGTCCGGCGAGCCGGTGATCGCGCTGTGCGGCAAGGTATGGACCCCGGGGCGGGACCCGAAGAAGTTCCCGGTATGCCCCGAATGCAAGGAAATTTACGAAACCCTGATGGGCTAAATTGCTGCGCTAAGCACTAGGTAATACGGCAAGCAGCAGGCACGTTCGGGAAAAGGTATATGACCGAGACACTTTTTGACTTTGGTGACAAGCTTCCACTGGAAGACAAGCTCCCACCGGCGTACCCAGAAAGGGCGGCCTGGGGAACCGGGCCGAAACTTCGCGCCTGGCAGGCCGAGGCGCTGGCCAAATATTTTGACACCGAACCACGGGACTTTATGGCCGTGGCGACCCCCGGCGCGGGTAAAACTACCTTTGCGCTGCGCCTGGCGAAGGTGCTGGTGGATTCGGGCAAGATCAACCGGCTGATCGTCGTCGCGCCCACGGACCACCTGAAAAAGCAGTGGGCCGATGCGGCGGCGCGCGTGGGCATCTCACTGGACCCCAATTATAAAAACTCCGATGGGCGGCACGGCTCGCACTATCTGGGGGTGGTGGTGACCTATGCGCAGGTCGCGCAGAAGCCTGCGGTGCACCGGGCCAAAACCGAGGGTGCTCGCACGCTGGTGATCATGGACGAGGTGCACCACGCCGGGGATGCGCTCAGCTGGGGCGACGGTATTCGTGAGGCCTTTGAACCGGCTACCCGCCGGCTTGCGCTGACCGGTACGCCGTTCCGCTCCGACGCCGCTCCGATTCCTTTTGTGCAATATGTGGATGAGGGCGACGGGATTCGCCGATCGACCGCTGACTATTCCTACGGTTATGGCAAGGCGCTGAAGGATAACGTGGTTCGCCCGGTGCTCTTTATGGCCTATTCCGGGGCGATGCGTTGGCGTACGGCCGCGGGCGAAGAAATGGAAGCCGAGCTGGGCGCCGGATTTACCAAGGACGTCACCGCGCACGCCTGGCGTACCGCGCTGGACCCGCATGGGGACTGGATTCCCTCGGTGCTGCGCGCCGCGGATCGGCGGCTTTCCGAGGTGCGGCGTACCGTGAAGGACGCCGGTGCCCTGATAATCGCCACCGACCATGAAGATGCGCGCGGTTATGCCACACAGCTGGAGGCAATTTGTGGCGAGAAGGTCACCACGATCCTCTCCGATGACCCCAAAGCCTCGCAGAAAATCGACGAATTTGCTGCCTCCGAATCGCGTTGGATGGTGGCGGTGCGCATGGTCTCCGAGGGTGTGGACGTGCCTCGGCTCTGTGTGGGCGTGTATGCGACGTCGACCTCCACTCCGTTGTTCTTCGCTCAGGCGGTGGGACGTTTTGTGCGTAGCCGTAAGCGCGGCGAGGTCGCCAGCATGTTCCTACCCTCGGTGCCGGTGCTGATGGCACTGGCTAACGAGATGGAAGTCGAACGCGACCACGCGCTGGACCGGGAGGGCGACAAACTCGAAGACGGGTTAGATGACGCGTTTTTGGAGGAGGCTAACCGCGAGGAGAAAGCCAGCGATGAGCTGAACAAATCCAAGTTTGAGGCGCTGAACTCTCAGGCCGCCTTTGACCGGGTGCTTTTTGACGGCGGTGAATTTGGTACCGGCGCCGAGCTGGGTAGCGACGAGGAGCTCGGCTTCTTGGGCATCCCTGGTCTGCTGGATACCGAACAGGTTTCCGCGCTATTGCGTGAGCAGCAAAATAAGCAGATTAACCGTGGTGTCACGAAGCCGGCCCCGGTCAGTGATCATCGGCGGATGATGGATTTGCGCTCGAAGCTGTCCAAGAACGTGTCCGCGTGGGCCTCGCGTACCGGGATGCCCCATGGGCAGGTGCACAATAAGTTGCGCAGCGTCTGTGGTGGTCCGGCGGTGCCGCAAGCTACCGTCGATCAGCTTCAGGCACGCATCGACAAACTCCAAGACTGGTTTGTGGGACGTAAATAACCTTCGCGGTAGCAGGTATCGGGTCTGACCGGTGCGATACTACCGCTATGACCAGTAGTAATATTTCTGCCGCAGCCCGGGTGCATCAACGCGATCGCGCCCGGGCTGCCGCGTCTTATTTAGCCATCTTTCTGGCGGTGGTGAGCCTTTTTGGTCCGCTATTGCACCCGCTCACCGCGCTGATTTCCGGGTGGTTGCAGGGTCCGGTGACCTTGTTCCCCGAATTTCTGACGCAGATTTCACGCATTTACGCGGTGTTCGGTGCCTTCGGCTTATTTGTTGTCGCCCGGTATCTGCGCACCGGAAATGCGGTGGCCTGGGCCGGATCGTTGATTTTGTTGCTGGCCAATGCGGTGCTCCATTTGGGCAAGCTCAGCGACTGGCCGGTGATGGTGTTATCGGTGGCCGGCGGAATCTGGTTAGCCGCTAAACATCGTGCCTTCCCGGTGTGGCCGGGCAAGTTTCTGACTCGGCGGGTGCTGTGGATCAGCGTCGGTGCGCTGGGCGTCGCCACCCTGATCGCGGGCGGATTTTTTGTACGCCAGATGAAGGTCGGGCATCAGAGCATCGCCGGGGAGGTGCAAACCCTGTTTGGTGCCTTTGGCGGAGAGCTGCAGGAGCGCGGTGCTCATCCGCGCTGGGAGTTGGCTGCGGCGTTGATCATTTGCCTTACGGCGATGGTGCTGTGGTTCCTTTATGACTCGAACCGCACTAGGCCGGCCGGAACCCGCGAACAGCTCGCCGAACGAGAGCGCGCCCGAGCGGTGGTGCTGGCCTATGGCGGCGGCACCCTGGATTACTTTGCTTTGCGTGATGACAAGCAGTATTTTTTCCTCGGCGAGTCGGTGATCGCCTATGCGGTGCGTGGATCGGTCTGCTTGGTCTCTCCAGATCCGATCGGCCCCGAGACGCAGCGCGAAGAAATTTGGGCCGAATTTATGTTGCTCGCAGAGCGCCGCGGGCTCACTGTCAGCGTGCTCGGCGCGGCGGCAAACTGGCTGGATATCTACGAACGCTCCGGTCTGCGCGCGGTGTATTTAGGTGATGAGGCGATCGTGGAAACCCAAGGGTTTTCGCTCGACGGCAAAAAGTTCAAATCCTTACGTCAGGGTCATGCGCGGTTGGCTCGTGCCGGGTACACGGTGGTACATCGCAACCCGTTGGAGATTGACGGATTGCTGCGCGCACGGTTGACCGAGCTTGCAACCGAAAGCCGGCAGGGCGAGGTGGAGCGCGGTTTCTCCATGACCCTTTCGCGCCTCTTTGACCCGGTAGATAAAGAACTGCTGCTCTCCATTGCGCTAGATGCCGACGGGGTAGCACAGGCGTTTATTCAGTGGGTGCCGGCGCCTGCGGTTAACGGCTGGTCCTTGGATGTGATGCGTCGCAGCACCGCCGAACAAGTGCCCGGCGGGCTGACCGACTTTGTCATCCTTGAAACCATCTTTAAGCTGGGCGCCGAGGGGGCTGGCGGGCTGGGGCTGAACTTTGCGGTGCTGCGCGAAGCGATCGCCGGCGCACCCGATGCCTCGCTCTTTGAGAAGCTGGTGGCACGCCAAGCATCTAAACATGCCCAGGTCGCCTCGCTGTGGAAGTTTAATGCGAAATATGATCCGCGCTGGCAACCCCGCTATGCCGCGGTGGGCACCGTAGACCTGTGGTTGACCCAGGGATTAGCGATGGCTCAGGCCGAAGGTTATGCCGATGTGCCCGGTCTTTCCTCACGTATTAAAACTCCGGAGCAAAACTAATGGTGGCCGGGCTGATCACCGCACTGATCGCAAGTATTTGTTATGGCAGCGCCTCGGTGTTGGAAGCGGTGGCCGCGCGACGTGCCGACGGGTTAAAAGTTTTTACCCAGCCGCTGTACCTGATGGGTTTGGGTTTGGATGGTGTGGCGTGGGTGGCCTCGCTGGTGGCACTGCAATTTTTGACCTTGTTCACCGTGCAGGCGCTCATCGCCGGTTCGCTGATTGTGACAGTCCTGCTAGCCAAGGTGGTTTTTTCTACGCGGCTGGGCACCTCGACCTGGTGGGCCATGGGATTGCTGGTTGCCGGATTGGTGGTGATCGCACTGGCTACCGGAGAACAACCTGCCAGCGGTGCGCCGCGCCTCTTGGCTCCGGTACTGGGAGCGGTGATGTTGTTGCTGGTGGCGCTCTTGTTGGTGCTTTATCGGCGCCGGGTACCGCTGGCGATGTCGATTTTAGCCGGTCTTGCTGCCAGCGTCTCCGCATTGGCCGCGCGTGGCCTGGAACTGAGTGGTTCGCTGTGGCAGATCCTGATGCAACCTTTGCTCTGGGTGCTGTGTGTGGCCGGGGTGGTGGCAATGGCCAGCTACACCAGGGCATTGGAACATGGCTCGGTGGGTGCAATGACGGCGGTCTTCACCGTGATCGAGGTGGTGATCCCCGGGGTGGCAGGCATGCTGCTACTGGGAGATGCCTCCCGGCCGGGCTGGGAAATAGCTAAGTTTGTGGCGATCGCACTGAGCCTTCTGGCCTGCGTGTGGTTAGCTAAACAACCCGGGGCGGATCCGGTGCATGAAGCTCAGAGCACGCAGGTTGACGAAGAAAAGATGGCAGGACGATGAACATGAAAATGTTGGATCGGGCAAAGATTTACCGCACTGCGTTGCGCCTCGGAGCGGTGGCCTATTCGAGCGGAATGCTCGGCGAGGCGCTGCTGGGTTGGAAACTGGACCCCCGGGTGACCCTGCTTTCCGAACTGGCGGCGCGAGACCGCGAGCATCGTCGACTGTTCCAGGTCCTTGATCTAGGGGCGGGGAGCCTATTTGTGACCGCCGGAATGACTCAGCGCAAAAACGGACCCAAGCGTTTAGGAACCTGGCTGGAAGTTTTTGGTGCGGCGACTATCGGCGATGCGCTCAGCCCACTGGATTTTCCGATTTCCCATGAGCATTTACGCCCGGGGCACGCGCAGAAGCAGTGGACCCCAAGTATTAGCCACACGATGCACTACGTGACCACCACCGTGGCAGGGGTGGCCGCCGCCGGGATCTGCCTGGAGCACTGGAAGATACAGCGTTCGGGCCAAGACTCGGACAGCTTAGCCGCCCGGATCTTACGCACCTGCGCGGGTCCGGCCGTGGGAGTGCTGTTGCTTAGCGAAACGCTCACGGTGGTGTTTCCCAAGCTGCTTCCAGGCGTGGTGCAGCGGGTGCAAACTCTAGCCTTCTCCGCGCTTTGTCTAGATCTTGCGTCCCTAGATGGCGCGAAGCCACGGAATTAAACACCAACGCCGCCGAACAAATTTATTGTTCGGCGGCGTTGGTAGTTAAGCGTTGGTTTAGGGTGCGGGGCTGAGCGGTTCCAACCCGAGGGTGAGCACCGTGGCGCCGGCCTCGCGCAGTTCCGTATAAACCTTTGGCAGGTTTTCCGGGGTGACCGCTGCGGTCAACGGGGCCAGTACGGTGGTGATGAACCCGGCGGCTGCGGCATCGATCGCGGTGGCTCGCACGCAGTGATCGGTAGCGATTCCTACGATGTCTACCGTGGTGATCTCGCGCTCGCGCAACCAGTCGACTAACAACATGCCAGATTCATCCTCGGGCGCGGCGTTCGGATCGAGCAGACGTGCCTCAAAACCCGAGTAGGCGGCAGCGAAGCGACCTTTGGCGAAGTGCGCGTCAACTTCCATCGCGGCGATCTGTGGGTGCAGCGCCGCACCGGCGGTTCCAGCCACACAGTGCACCGGCCAGGAATCGACAAAATCAGGGGTGTCCGAGAAGTGGGCACCGGGGCTGATATGCCAATCCTGAGTGGTAACAATGGCTGTGTAGGAATCTCGGCGGGTGTCTACGTCGCTGGCGATAGCCGACGCGACGGCGTTACCGCCGGTCACCGCCAGCGCGCCGCCCTCACAGAAATCGGGCTGGGCATCGACAATTAGCAGTGCTCTACTCATAAGTTTCTCCTAATCATTGCGAGTGAGTAGGGGTTTTAACCATGATACTGCCTGAGTGCTTAGTCTTCGCGCATAATCGTGGGGATGACCGGCTCGCCGCGCTGCAGCTTGCGTGCCACCCCGGGCATTTCCTGAATTGATGCGTAGTGACGAGCGCGCGCCTTCTGGACGCCGGAGGCACCAATGTAAGACTCATCGATCTCGCCATTGGTGACGAATGGAATCGAAAGCTTACGCTCCGGACCGCCGGTGCTGAATTCCGAAAGCGAGACAACCTCGGCGGTGGCACGGTTGCGTTCGTTGAGCTGACGGATCGCGTGCTTGCGTCCGCCCACGCTGGTCTTATTTGCCGCGGCCTTAGCCACCGGAATCCATTGACCGGCCGAATCCTGCCGGGCCACCAACTTGTACACCATCGAAGCGGTGGGATGCCCGGAGCCGGTCACCAGTGCGGTGCCCACCCCATAGGAATCGACCGGGGCGCTGGCAAGCGCGGCGATCGCGTATTCGTCGAGATCTGAGGTGACGGTGATCTTGGTGTTCCAGTTGCCAAGGTCATCGAGTAGCTCGCGGACCCAACCGGCCTGGGCGATGAGATCGCCTGAGTCCAGGCGTACTCCGCCAAGCTTCGGACCGCCAACCTTGACCGCGGTGCGCACTCCGGCTTCCACATCGTAGGTGTCTACTAACAGCGTGGTGTCCTTGCCCAAGGAGTTGACCTGCGCGGTGAATGCGGCTTCCTCGGAATCGTGGAGCAGGGTGAAAGAGTGAGCGGAGGTGCCCACGGTTTTGATGCCGTAGCGTGCTCCGGCCTCCAAGTTAGAGGTGGAATCAAAGCCGGCAATAATCGCTGCACGCGCGGCGGCGACCGCTGATTCCTCGTGGGTACGACGGGAACCCATCTCAATGCACGGCCGGGTACCGGCCGAGGCGATCATCCGTGAGGCGGCGGAGGCGATAGCCGAATCATGGTTCAGGATCGAGAGGATGTAGGTTTCAATAACGCAAGCCTCGGCGAAGGTCGAACGCACCGTGAGGATCGGTGAATTCGGGAAGTACAACTCGCCTTCGGCGTAGCCGGTGATCTCACCGGTGAACTTGAAGTTTTCCAAGAAGCTCAGCGTTTCCTTGTTCACCACCTTGGTGTCCGAAAGGAACTTCAACTGTGCCTCGTCGAAATGGAAGTTCTTTAACCCTTCGAGCAGGCGCCCGGTGCCGGCAACCACGCCGTAGCGTCGTCCCTCGGGAAGGCGGCGCGCGAAGGCTTCGAAGACCGAGGGGCGGTGAGCCGCGCCGGAGGCGAGGGCCGCCTGCAGCATGGTCAGCTCGTAGTGGTCGGTGAAAAGGCTGGTGAGCATGTGGTGCTCCTGATCGAAGAATGAATGGACCGGCCTTTACTGTATAACGGCTCACGCTTGCGGTGATATTCACAACGCACCGTGTGTACCGCGGTGTTGGGGCGTAAAATGGAAATTATGACCGCTATGCCCGATGTAATATCTAACCCCGAGACCGTTAAGGCGCAGGATAAGGCCTGGCGTCTGATCGTGTGGAATGACCCGGTAAACCTGATGAACTACGTTTCTTACGTGTTCCAGTCCTATTTTGGGTTCACTCGCGAACGCTCCGACCAGCTGATGCTGCAGGTGCACAACGATGGTTTTTGTGTGGTGCGTTCCGGCTCCCGAGAGGCCATCGAATCCGATGTGCATGCGATGCACGGCTTCGGTTTACAGGCAACCATGACTCAGGAGGCCTAAGCTACGTGGCTAAAGCCTTTAAAAATGGTGCCCGCGGCATCACCGGTTCCTTGGCGGGCCCGGAACGAAAATTATTGCGTGAACTTTTTGGCGACGTGATTACCGTGCTCGAGGAACGCGCACAGATCCACGAACTACCCGAAGATCTGGATCCGCTGTACGCGCTGACCGGGATGCGCCCAGAATCGGCGAACCTGCCCGAACCTTCCGACGCCGCGGTTAAACGGCTGCTGCCGGATGCCTCGGATGATAAAGATGTGGCAGATGAATTCCGCCGGCTGACCGAAGCGGATCTGATTACCGAAAAGATTTCTTTGTTACGCCGTGCTCAGCTGTTGTTGGAGACCGAGAAACTGGTGCTTTCGGTTTCCGAAGCCCAAGGTTTTGCGCGTGCGCTGAACGATGTGCGGCTGGTGCTTGCCGAACGGCTAAACATTCAAAGCGAAGCCGATTCGGAACGAATTTCACAGTTGGTGGACGCCGCGAAGGTGACCACCTCCGAAGAATACCTAGGCCTAGTTTACAACCTGGTCTCTTGGGTGCAGGACACCTTGATGCAGGCATTGATGAGCGCGGAGCGCTAGGTCATGAATTCTTATTTCGCCTCCGGTCCGGTCAGCGCGCCACAAGCTAATACGCCCATCGGCATTTTTGACTCCGGGGTGGGTGGGCTGACGGTGGCGCGTGCCATTATCGATCAGCTGCCCGGTGAATCTTTGATCTATGTGGGAGATACCGCCAATTCACCTTACGGTCCGCTGCCCATAGCCCAGGTGCGCGCTAACGCGTTGGGTGTGATGGATGAGCTGGTGGACGCCGGGGTGAAACTATTGGTGATTGCGTGTAACTCGGCCTCCTCGGCGGTGCTGCGTGATGCGCGTGAGCGGTATACCGCGCGCTACGGTATCCCGGTGGTCGAGGTGATTCAGCCTGCGGTGCGCCGTGCGGTGGCGGCGACCAAAAATGGGAAGATCGGGCTGATCGGTACCCAAGCTACGGTGGGCTCTCGTGCCTATGAGGACGCCTTTGCCGCCGCTCCAGCATTAAAGGTTCATGCGGTGGCCTGCCCACGGTTTGTCGAATTTGTGGAGTCCGGAATTACCGCTGGTGCCGAACTGCTGGAACAGGCCGAAGAGTATTTGGCTCCGCTTAAAGCGGCCGGGGTAGACACACTCATCTTGGGCTGCACGCACTACCCGTTGCTGACCGGCGTGATTTCTTATGTGATGGGCGATTCGGTGACCTTGGTGTCCAGCGCCGAGGAGACCGCGAAAGATGCGTTCCGTGCGCTGACGACCCATCAATTGATGCGTGATGATCAGTTGGCGGCGCGTCATGAATTCCTTGCCACCGGGAACGCTGATAGTTTTGGGGTATTGGCTCGCCGGTTCCTCGGACCAGAAGTGTTGCAGGTGCGCCATGTGGACCATGTGGCCGCCCACTATCCCACCGGTGCGATCACCAGGCTAACCCCGGAACTGATTGCCGCGGCGAAAGCGAGTAAGCAATGAAGCTGACCATTATCGGTTGCACCGGGTCATTCCCTGGCCCGAGCTCCCCAGCGTCCTGTTACCTGGTGACGGCCTTTGACGGCACCCGTGACTGGAAGATCTTGCTTGATTTGGGCTCTGGTGCACTGGGCGTATTGCAGCGCTACACCGATATTAAAGACCTCGACGGCATCATGATTTCTCACCTGCACCCGGATCACTGCATGGATTTGTGCGGTATGCACGTGGCGATCCGTTGGGATCCGAACGGCTGGAATCGCGAGCGGATGCTGGTACACGGTCCTGCCGATACCGCTAATCGCATCGAAACCGCTTATGGGTTGCCTGAGGGCGACACCATGCACCAAGACTACGACTTTAAGCATTGGACACCGCTGAAACCGGTGAACATTGGGCCGTTTACAATTACCCCGTACCCGGTGCGTCACCCTATCGAGGAGTCCTACGCGTTGCGCGTCGAGGCCCACGAACCGGGCCCAGACGGGGAACTGCTCACCAGTGTGCTGACCTATTCCGGTGATACCGATACCTGCCAAGGATTGGTAGATGCTGCCAAGGACTCGGACATGTTCTTGTGCGAAGCGGCCTTTGAAGAAGGCCGTGACGACGCGATCGATGGAGTGCACCTGACCGGTAAACGTGCCGGAGAGATGGCCACCCAGGCCGGTGCCGAGCGCCTATTACTCACTCACATCCCGGTCTGGACCGACATTAACAAGATCGTTAATGAGGCAAAGGAAACTTACGATCGCGGTATTGCGGTGGCAATTTCCGGGGTGACCTACGGCGTGTACTCCGGAACCCTGAAGGAAGAGAAGCACCCGACTCTCTTTAAGGGCAATCTGGGTACCGATTACCTCAAATCCCGTACCGGCTCGTTGCCAAAGATCAATTATGAAAAGGTTCGCAAATTCCCGCTGCTCAAGCGCAAGAAGTAGCGAACAACAAAGACTGACAAAGCTCACCGGCGGAACTGATGTTCCGCCGGTGAGCCTTTTAACCCAAAGTCTTTTCCTTGACCCGGTTTCATGCCTCGGCCATCCTTAGAACCACCGCACCTAGTGATTGTTGAGGCACCGATGAAGAAATTTTCGCTCACGGCTCTGGCTCGCACGCAAGTTCGTCAGGCTCTTGTAGCTCCGGCCGGGCGCAGCGCCAGCACCGTCTTTGGCGGTCATGAGCATACGATGCGGCAGGCCGTGATTGGGATCAAAGCTGGAGTGGCGCTTCAGGAGCATGAAAATCCGGGAGAAGCCACGGTGATGGTGCTGTCCGGGCGGATCACGCTCACTTCGAATGGTGATTCGTGGGAGGCCCGCACGGGGGACCTGCTGTTGATGCCGGCCGGACGTTCTCAGCTGAGCGCCATCGAAGATTGCGCAGTGTTGCTCAGCGTGGCGAAGTTGGGCCGCCCGGGGGTGTCCGAGGTGGAAGCAGATCTAGTCTGAGATTTTCCCCGTTTAGGTGGCCTAGATGGCTAAGCTGAAAGTGGGGAACACCTCCACTGAGTACTGAAGAGAGACGGGCGCTATGTCAGCAACATCAAATACCGCGGTTAATCTGGGCAAAGTACATCCCGAGGTTTATCAGGCCATGATCCAGTTTAATCAACAGGCCGATAGCGCATTTAAGGCTTCGGGACTTGACCCGTTGATAGCCGAACTCATCAAAATTCGGGTGTCGCAACTTAATGGCTGTGCTTTCTGCTTGCGCATGCATCAGCGAGACGCGATCAAACTAGGTGAGAGCATGGATCGCCTCGCTGTCGTAGCAGCTTGGTGGGAATCGCAGTACTTCTCCGAGGTAGAGCAGGCAGCGATGGCGTTGGCTGAGGAAATTACTCAGTTGCCGGTACCGCAACATAAATCGTGGAACACCGGGGTGCTGAGCGACGAGCAGGTGTCAGCGATTAGCTGGTTGGCGATTGTGATGAACGGATGGAACCGAATCGCCATTCAAAGCCACTACCCGGTTGCTCCGTAATTGGCGTCATCCGTGAAATGAAGGGCGCACGCGGAGCCATCAACTGGTGAGTTTGCTCATCGATGCCTAGCGCGCCGATTTCTTGCGTGCTAGCTTGGAAGTGATTCCTCAGTTGACCTGCGGAACTAAAAACTTGTTACACCATGGACGCGAACCCGCCAGGACTTCCTATGGACTATTCATAAGGAGCACCTCGTGTCCCCGGTTCTACGACGTATCGTTTACGTTTTTTCTTACGAGCTATTTGCTATTTTGCTCACCTCGGTAGCCTTGATCCTGATGGGATTTGGTGGAGGAAACTCCGGGATTGTCGCAGTAACGTCCTCAGCCGTGGCCCTGATCTGGAATTACGCCTGGACCTCTGCATTCGAAGCATGGGAAAAACGCCAAGAGGATCAATCACGATCTGTGGCTCGCCGGGTGGTTCACGCGGTGGGTTTCGAAGCCGGACTGGTGCTCATTCTTGTGCCGATCCTGGCCTGGATCCTCTCGGTCACGCTGTTAGATGCTTTGATCTTGGAAGCCGGGCTGTTGGTGTTCTTCTTGTTCTACACCTTTGCCTTCTCTTGGCTCTTCGATCGGTTTGTACCGCCTGCGCGGTCCACGCCGGCCAAGGCGCAGAACAGCACGCGGTAAAAATCGCTGGCATGCTCACGCCGCGCGGCTCCTGTTGCACTAAACACCCCTAGCGTTCGGTGTCGTCACTGGCGAAAACGAGGCTGCGTTTTCGCTACGATGGAAGTATGACTTTACGTGCCGACGGCCGCAGCGCCGCGCAACTTCGTGACATCACCATCACCCGCGGATGGTCCACCCAAGCCGAAGGTTCGGCCCTGATCGAATTCGGAAATACCCGAGTACTCTGTACCGCTTCCTTCACCCAGGGCGTGCCGCGCTGGCTCAAGGGCGAAGGTACCGGCTGGGTCACCGCCGAATACGCGATGCTGCCACGTGCTACCAACACCCGTAACTCCCGCGAAGCAGTGAAGGGAAAGGTTTCGGGTCGCACCCACGAGATCTCCCGGCTGATCGGACGTTCCCTGCGTGCGGTAGTTGATACCAAGCAGCTGGGCGAAAACACCATCGTGCTGGACTGTGATGTCCTACAGGCCGACGGTGGAACTCGTACCGCAGCCATCACCGGCGCCTATGTAGCGTTGGCCGAGGCTATCGAGTGGGCTCGGGGCGAAAAAATCCTGAAGGCCAATGCAAAGGTACTGACCGACTCGGTGGCAGCGATCTCTGTGGGCATCATCGATGGCACCCCGATGCTGGATCTACCGTACGAAGAAGACGTTCGCGCGGAAACCGACATGAACGTTGTGGTGACCGGTAGCGGTGACTTCGTCGAGGTACAGGGCACCGCCGAGGGCGCACCATTCAAGCGCGACGAACTTGATGCACTACTAGATCTCGCCTTGATCGGCACCACCGAATTGGCGCAGATCCAGACCGAAACCCTGAAGAATTCCAAATGAGCCAGCCGGTTCTTGTCCTAGCCTCACGTAATCAAGGCAAACTACGCGAACTGCGTGAGTTGCTGCGCGGCCAGGTGCCCGGTCTGGACGTCGACACTCAGGTGATCGACGCAGCTACCGCAGGAGCCCCGGATCCGGTAGAGGATCAGGTGACTTTCGAAGGCAATGCTTTGAAGAAGGCGCGAGAAATCAGTGCGGCGACCGGGCTGATTGCGCTCGCCGACGATTCGGGTCTGAGCATCGATGTACTTGGCGGGGCGCCAGGGATCTTCTCCGCTCGCTGGTCTGGTGTGCACGGAAACGACGAAGCGAACATTGACCTGTTGCTTGCGCAGCTGGGGGATATCGCCGCCGAACACCGCACCGGTGCATTTGTTTGCGCCGCGGCACTTGCGACACCGCAGGGCACCGAACATGTTCAGCTGGGTAAGCTGTTGGGCAGTTTGCGTACCGAGCGTGCGGGGGACGGCGGATTTGGTTATGACCCGGTCTTCCAACCGGCAGAATCGAATCGT
This sequence comes from Arthrobacter sp. MYb213, assembly GCF_002979915.1. GTDB lineage: Bacteria > Actinomycetota > Actinomycetes > Actinomycetales > Micrococcaceae > Glutamicibacter. The sequence goes on along the minus strand of NZ_PCQA01000001.1, from coordinate 917,197 downwards.
TCGCTGGCTCAGTACACTGCCGAGGAAAAGAACGCGATCTCACATCGCGCGCAGGCCTTCGCACAGTTGCTTCCGGTGATTATCGCCGAGGTCACTAAGGTGCTGAGCTCAAACTAGCAAGTCTTTTTCAGTACATTTAAATCCGGACGTTGCCTTAGCAACGTCCGGATTTTTTGCGTCTAGCTGTAGTTCGAATAACTGGGAAGGGGCGCTGAGAGCGTGGGAATACTCAGCTGGGATCGACTAGATCTGAGTTCTCGCCGCGAAGTTTCTTGGCTGCTTCTGCGGTGGGCAGTGCGAGCTGTGCGTTGCTGCCTATAGCAATGGGCTCGGCGCCTGAAGCGGATGTCAGTGCGATGGTATTCCTGCTCTGGACGTTATTGGTGAGGTGAGGCTGGGAAGCAGTTGCCGTGGAGCTACTCGGGGCGCCGGCTAGTGCCGCTGCGACGAGGGTTAGCGACGAGATCATCATCATGAGTTTCTGCGATTCACGCCTTCGCCCGTCAAATGAGTCGGGCTGAAAAGGATTGAGGGACATCGTGACGCCTCCTAGCTTGTTATCGAAATTCCGATACCTACATTTTCATGTTTCGTCACCAGCCTGTGGAGATCCATTGCGCAGGTGGGGAGCCAGCTTTATTCTGAGTATTCCTTGCTCGCCTCAGACCTTGTCCTTGCTGGTCAGCATCAATATTTAGCTGATCGCAGACGCGCTAAGTTCGTATTTCCTGAAGTTACTTCCCGGCCTATTGCTTGCCAAAGAGTCGACGTGGTTCTATGGTTAGTTACGTGAGTAACGAACCAACGAACTGAGGTTCTTTAGTTGGTTCCAAGTAAAGGCAGGAGGTGCGTGGTGTGATCGACGATTCAAAACCAATTTTCATTCAGATCGCTGAGCTGATCGAAAACGACATCTTCTCTGGCGTCCTGGCCGAAGAAGGTCAGGTGCCATCCACCAATGAATTTGCCGCCTTCTATCGGATTAACCCGGCAACCGCGGCTAAAGGAATAAACAAACTCGTAGAAGAGGGTTTGCTCTACAAGAAGCGGGGAATCGGAATGTTCGTAGCCCAAGGCGCGCCGGAACGTCTACGGCAGAAGCGCAGACAAAAATTCAACGACCAATACGTCCAGCCCTTGGCAACCGAAGCAGGAAAGCTCGGCATCGGAGTCGAAGAACTCATGGACATGATCAAGTCGGCGCAACCCATCATCGATGTAGGACCAGGAGGATCTCGCCATGTCTGAGCAAACCCCAGTTGTAGTACGTAACGTCAGCAAGACGTTCAAAGATGTTAAGGCCTTGGACGACGTGGACTTGCAACTGGATTCTCACAAAATCTACGGTCTGCTCGGACGCAACGGAGCGGGTAAAACCACACTCATGTCGATCTTGACTGGGCAAGGGTTCCCCGACGCTGGCGAGGTCAAGGTCTTCGGCCATACGCCCTTTGAGCATGACGGGACACTCTCACGGATCTGCTTCATCAGGGAATCGCAGAAATACCCCGATGAGTACAAGGCCTTCCAGGCGTTCAAAGCCGCAGCTCTCTTCTTTGAAAACTGGGATGAGCAGTTGGCCCAGGAACTGATCGCCGACTTTAATCTTCCGCTCAAACGCAAGATCAAGAAGCTCTCACGTGGTCAGCTCTCCGCGGTAGGTGTAGTCATCGGGTTGGCTTCTCGTGCCGAAGTCACATTTTTCGACGAACCATATCTGGGCCTTGATGCGGTAGCTAGGCAGATCTTCTACGACCGACTGGTTGAAGACTTCGCTGAGTACCCGAGAACCATCGTGCTCTCAAGTCACCTGATTGACGAGGTAGCCAATCTGCTGGAACACGTGATCATCATCGACTCGGGACGCATCGTGATGGATGAGGACGCAGAATCACTGCAGGGAGCCGCGGTCACGATTAGCGGCAAGGCAGATGTGGTCGCAGAGTTTATTGCTAACTATCCGGTGATCCATCGCGATTCGCTGGGTGCACTGGCAAGTGTGAGTATCCAGCAGCGATTGACCCCGGCCCAGCAAGCCGAAGCCAGAGAGCTCGGTCTTGAGCTGTCGCCAATGTCGTTGCAGCAACTCGTGGTCCGAACCGCCATGGGACGCAACGTCCTTGCAACACCTCAGGAGCAGACGAAGGAGAGGGCATCATGGAACGCGTAATCAAAGTTGCTCGGATGCAGCTAATCAACAAGTGGGTCTTTATTGGCTTGCCACTGCTGATTCTCGGCTGCGCGTTTGTCTTCTCATTAGTGATCTTCTGGATTGTTCGCGAGAACGGTGGCGAAGGAACAATGTACGGCGGCGGCGCGCAGGCACCGATGTGGTATTTCCTCGCACTGGGAATCCAAGCCTTGACCCTAACCTTCCCGTTCTCTCAAGCGATGAGCGTTTCGCGCCGAAGTTTTTACCTTGGCACAGTGCTGCTCTTTGGAGTGTGTGCCCTAGCCTTGTCCGTCTTCTACTACCTGATGGGTCTTCTCGAAAAGGCCACCGGTGGATGGGGGTTGGATGCGCGGTTCTTCGCCTTGGAATGGGTGGCCGACAATAATGTCGCGGTACAGATTGGCTTCTACTTTGTGCTGATGGTGCTGCTGTTCATGGTTGGCTTCCTGATCGCTACTATTTACATGCGCTGGCGCACCACTGGACTGCTCGTATTCTTCATAGCTTTGGGAGTGCTGTTGCTCGGAGTTATTGCACTGCTGACCTTCAACCAGCTCTGGGGTAACTTCTGGACCTGGGCACTGACATGGACCGCCGCAGGCGTGACCTTGTGGGGCGGTGTCGTGGCGGTAGTGATGGCTGGCGGTTCGTACCTGACCTTGCGCAAAGCGACCGTAGCCTAGAAGCCCTTCGGCTCAAATGCCCTTGTCACGTTTAGACGTGGCAAGGGCATTTGAGCATGCACCACGGACTCGCTTTCGGTGCTTGTAAAGCGTGAGTGTGACAAGTCTGTGTTGCCGCACGTATTCAACATCAAGACTGTGTCGCAAAATCGCAGGTCATCCGGCATTTAATCGTCGAATATCAGCCTTGAGAAATGCGCAACTCAGGAGGAGGGATTATCCACACATTAGACTTCGGATGCTGGCCTTTGAGCATTAACGAGTAAACTGTCATGCGTGGCATTGGACTTCACAGCATTAGATTTTGAAACTGCAAACGGATTTATCGGATCGGCCTGCTCGGTAGGCCTGATCAAGGTCCGTTCCGGACGCATCGTCGAAACCGAACAGTGGTTACTTCGACCGCCGGCAGGTTTTGATCACTTCGACCCGCGAAACGTCTCGATCCACCACATCACCGAAGACATGGTCACCGACGCACCACGCGTGGGGGAGAAGCTCGGTGATCTGCTCAAATTTGTCGGATCCGACGTGCTTGTAGCGCATAACTCGGCCTTCGACTCCGGAGTCATTCGTGCCGCCTCGGAAGCCAGCGAACTCGCTGTTCCCGAAATCGCACATCTTTGCACGGTCAAACTTGCCCGCAAGGCCTATGACTTACCCAGCTACTCGCTGCCGTTCGTGGCAGAAGAAGCCGGCCACCCCATCGAGAATCACCACCAGGCGCTCGCCGACGCTGAAGCCTGCGCGTGGGCAATGATCGATATCGCTCAACGAAGTGATGCTCAGTCCGTCTTGCACGCGGCAGATCACTACAACGTCGGGTTGGGGCTCACCGCGTCATGGAAGCCGGGCGAAGAATTCTCCCGCGCCACCCGAGACGCGCAAGGTTGGATGGCCAATGGCCACCCGATGCCTGCCTCAGATTCCTTTGGCTCCTGGCCACAGGAGGGGGAGAACCCCGAACCAAATATGGATGCCGATCGTACGCACCCGTTATTCGGCCAGGTTATGGTGTTCACCGGAAACCTCTCGGTACCGCGGCCCAAGGCTAAACAGTGGGCGGCTAACTACGGCGCACAGACCGCCTCGCGAGTCACCCGAGCTACCACCGCATTGGTGGTTGGTGATGGATTTGTTCCGCAGGATCTGGCCAACGGACGTTTGACCAACAAAGCCAAGCAGGTGCTGAAGCTCCGTGACAAGGGCCAGCGTGTGGAAATCATCTCGGAGGGTGAATTTATGCAGCTAGTCGAGGGCTTTGGAATGGCTGTTCAAGGCTGAATCCTGACCGTCCGAATAATTTTTATCTACTAAACACCACGAGGTATACGTGAACAACAAAAATGGCATGCTCACTAGACTCATGCGATTTATTGGAGTTGGCGGATTCTGCTTCGTAGTTACTTTGGTCGTCAACTACGGGTTGAAATTCACGGTGCTCGAAGCGCATCCAACCACTGCATTTATCATTGCTAATGCTGTTGCAACTGTGGTCTCCTTCGTGCTGACCCGGCAGTACACGTTCCAAAATCAAAACGACGCGTACCGTAAGCGCATTCAAGCCATTGGCTTCTTTACCGTGTCGTTGATCGGCATTGGTATCAACTCCGCTCCGCTCTATGTTTCGCGCTGGGTCCTGGGATTCCACTACCCGCAGGTCTCTTTTCTCAGCCAAGAAGTAGCGGACTTTATCTCCGGGCCGATTATTGGCACATTGCTAGCGATGGTATTCCGTTGGTGGGCACTGCATAAGTTCGTTTTCCCAGATTCACAGAAAATTGACTTGCCCGAGGAACCACAGGAAGTACTGGTCTCTTCCAAGGGATAAGCGAGAACCAGCAGTTTTCTAGCAGTACCTCTCACCTTGTACAAATGACTCGGCCCGGAACCAAAAATTTGGTTCCGGGCCGAGTCATTTAAAACGTTTGGGAGGGTTAGTCCACCAGGGCCATCCATCGGTCGTGAAGCTCGGAGATGATGTCATCCAACGCTGATGCTGGACGGTCACCTACAGCATCAGAACCATACACTGCAGCCAGCAGGGCTACCGCGTAGGCGTCGGTTTCTGGATCACGGCTGTCGTCTTCCTCAGCTACTGGGGCATCTGCTGCCTCGATATCCGATTCTTCCTCTACCTCGGCTGTGCCACTGGCGTTGAAATACGCGGCGTAGGCATCGGTAGGGGACAGGTGCAACGAATCGCGCACCACGGTCACAACCTGACGCAGGGCATCTGCCGAGGGACCTTCAAGTCCTTCGAGCATAGCTTCCCATTCATTGCCAGATGCCTGCGAGCGTTCAATCGCGGAGCGGACAATACGGGCGGCGGCTACCGTGGTTTTTGCAGCCTGCTCATCATGAGTCAGGTATGCGGCGGCACGGGACAGCGCCTCGGTAGTGGATTCTGGGACACGGGAGAGCAGCGCTACCGCAGCAGCACGTGGAAGCACGCCAGTGGAATCCGCATTCACACCGTTAGGGCGTCCGCGTTGGCCCATATCTTTGGATTTCAGGCCCGACATGTTCAGCGGGTCGCCAGCCATCAGGCCGTCATGAATCTCGACCTTCTTCATTTCAAGATCAATCCAACGCTTTAATGGTTCGGGCGCACCGGTCGGGAAGGACCCGGTTAGCTGAGAGTAGGCGCGAAGCGAAGCGAGCCATATGCAGGCCAACTCGTCGCTGCCTACACCATCTTTGGCCCATTCGAGGGCTTCAAGCAGCCCATCGACCATATAGAGCGGGAGTAGTTCGGTGGCACCGGGATCGATATCGTCCCGGGCGTGGGTTGCGCCGTCGGCTAGGCCGAGCAGGATCGCGAACACCTTGTCTGAGTAGTTCTCTGGCAGGAGTGCAATTTCACCGGTTTCATTCACAAGTACATTCTAGTGCGCAAACTGTCCGAGGTATTGCATAAGGTGGGATCATGCGATTGCTTCACACCTCAGACTGGCATTTGGGCCGTACCTTCCATGGTGCGTCGTTACTCGATGCCCAGCGCAACGTACTGCAAGAAATCATCGATATCACCCGCGAACGCCAAGTGGACGTGGTGTTGGTGGCCGGTGACATTTATGACCGTGCACTGCCCCACGTGGATGCGGTGCGTTTGTGCAACTGGGTGTTGGCCGAGCTTCGCAAAACCGGAGCCACCCTGATCTTAACGAGCGGCAACCACGATTCCGCCTCCCGGCTAGGATTTGCCTCAGAACTCCTGGATTCTGCCGGAGTACATATTTTCGCAGATACCTCACGCATGCTCGAACCGGTAGTTCTCGAAGCAGATGCGCACCGCGTGGCCGTGTATGGGATCCCATATTTGGAGCCACGGATGGTAATGGACGAGCTTCAGGTGGAAAAAGCCAGTCATGAGGCAGTGGTGGCAGCGGCCATAAACCTGATCGACGGGCACCTGGGAGAACTACGAAAGAGCGGCACCCCGGTGGTGTCCGTGGCAATGGCACATCTTTTTGCCGCCGGCGGTGAAGGCAGCGACTCGGAACGTGAGCTAAGTACCGGCAACTTGGATGTGGTTCCTGCGCGGCTCTTTGAGAATTTTGACTACACCGCGTTAGGTCACCTCCATGGACGCCAGCGCATCGCCGAGAAGATCCGTTACTCGGGTTCTCCTTTGGCCTACTCCTTCTCGGAAGTGAACCAGCGCAAGGGGGCCTGGCTGATCGATACCGATGCGCAGGGAATTACTGGTTACGAAGAAGTACTGCTTTCGGTACCGAAAAAACTCGCCATCCTGCGCGGAAATCTCGAAGATCTTCTTGTCGATAAGGAACTGTCCTTCGCCGAGGATGCTTGGTGTCAGGTGACGCTGACCGATCCGGAGCGCCCGGCAGATGCGATGAGCAAGGTGAGGACTCGCTTTCCCGACACCGTGGTGCTCGCCTTTGACCCGCAAGGTGGCAAGGCCAAGGAAAAGTCGACGTATTCAGACAGGATGGCTAGAGCAACAAGTACCGCCCAGGTCTGTACGGACTTTATTGAACATGTCAGAGACCGGCAGGCCGATGAACTTGAACGGGAACTGCTCGACTCGGTCATCCGCAGCACGCGTGAAGCACAGGTGAGCACATGAGAATTCATAAGCTTCGTATCCAGGCCTTTGGTCCTTTCGCCGGAGTCGAAGAAGTCGACTTCGATGAACTGTCCGCTGGCGGATTGTTTTTACTTGATGGCCCCACGGGTGCCGGCAAATCTAGCATTCTCGACGCAATTTGCTACGGCATATATGGTTCCTTGCCTGGAAATCGAACCGGTAGCCGGCAGATCCGCTCGGATCATGCGGCAGAAGGAATCGAACCACAGATCATCTGCGAACTTACCGTGGGAGACCGTCGTTTTGAGGTGACTCGTTCCCCAGTATGGATGCGTCCAAGCAAGCGTGGTAAAAACGGGGTCACCGAGCAGAAAGCTTCTAGTACCCTGCGCGAACTGGTCAAAGGACAGTGGGAGGCCTTGTCGACCCGTAATGATGAAGTAGGGCAGATCCTCGGTGGCTTGCTAGGTCTAGACCGTGATCAGTTCACCAAGGTGGTTATGCTCCCGCAAGGTGGGTTCGCGGATTTCTTGCGTGCCAAGGCCACCGCACGTGAAGACCTGCTCAGCAACCTGTTCGATACTAGTGACTACGGGAAGATTGAGGACGAGTTCAACCTGCGTCTTGCCGAAGAACGCAAAAAAGCCGCAGAAATTGAGGCTAATCTCAGTGCCCGTGAAGATAGTATCCGTCAGGACGCCACAGCCTATCTTTCTAGTCACGAGACCGTGGATCCCGACGAAGCGTTAGAAGATGTCGCGCCACCAGCGGACCTGGCAGCTGAATTCGCGGACTATGAGACCCGAATTTTCGCTATGTATTCCTTCCGTCAGGAAGAGACCTCAACGTTGCGCCAACGGCGAGATCAATCGCTGAAGAACCAAAAATCCGTGGAAGAACGTCGCCGAGTTTTTGCGCGCCGTGCCGAATTGAGCGAATTAGAAGCCGAACACGCTAAGAACCACGCGGCTGCTCTGCGCGCCGGAACGGCACTTGACCTAAACGCCAAAGCCTCCGGAATCCGAGGCTATGAGGCACAGGTCAAAGAGACAAAAAGCAGCCTCGAAGCCACGGTTAAAGACTGGCACGAGTCGCAGCTCAGCGTAGCGAACAGCTACGACTTGCAGACGCAGGCAAACAGCGACGATTTGGAAGTTCTTCGAGCGCGAGCGGTGAAACTCAATACCCGTCTCGTGGTGCTCAAGGCAGCGCTGGCAGATGAGACTAAGCAGCAGAAACTGCAAGAAGAACTCAAAGAGACACAGCTACAAGTTAGCAAACAGCAGGAAATCCGCGAAGATGCGGAGCAAACTCTTCAGACGCTACGTAGCGAGCGTGAAGAACTATCTGCCGATCCACAAAAGCTAGATGTTGTCGCCGCCGCTGAGCTCAAGCAACAAGCTACCGAGGAGCTCAAAGCTGCCCAGGAACTAGTGGCGCAGATCAATCAACGCGAGAAGCTACAGAAATCATTGACCGCAGCGGATATTGCGTATGCGGAACAAAGTCTGAAACTCAATGCTGCCGAGTCTGCGTTGATCTCAGCGCAACGCCTGCAGTTAGAACAGACCGCCTTGCGTCTTGCTGCTGCTTTAGAGGACGGCGCGCCGTGTCTGGTTTGTGGCTCGCTTGAACATCCGCAGCCGGCACAGGCTGAGGATACTGCTGAGCTCATTGATGACGAGCAGATTGTGGCGTTGGAGAAGGTCGTGCACTCAGAACGCGAACTTCAGGGTGCGAAGGCCAAAATTCGGGATGTCGCGACTACCAAATTTGATACGGCAGCCGAGTCTGCGAAAGATGCAGATCTTGCCACCGGACAATCGCATGTCCAGGCAGCGCAGGTAAAGCTGGATGAATCTACCGCCAACCAGGCGGAAGTGACCAAGCTGGTGCAGAAATTAGAGTTGCTGCGTACCGGTATCGAAAAGGAAACCGCTAAGGTTGCGCAGGCTACTCTTGCCCACGCTACGAGCAGCAAGCAAGTTGAATCGTTGAGCGGCCAAATTGCCGAGCTTGACGTCAAACTTGCGCAGCTACGCGAGGGGAGCGATCTAGGGCTCAACAAGCTGGTGACGAACGTGCGAGCCGAGTTCACGATCTTCAACCGGGCCTACAACGCACTGACAGATCATTTATCTGCCATCGCCGACGCAAACAAAGCGGAGGCTACGTGGATCAAACAACGCGATGAAGCCGGCTTTGAAACTGACCAAGACTACGCTTCGGCTCTGCTCAACGAACAGAAGCGTGAAGAATATCAGCAACTGCAACACCAGGACACGGTGCGTGCCAGCGCCATCACGACGCTCAAAGCATCTGCGGATTACCTTCGGGCCAAGGATCTGACGGCCCAAGGAATTGACGCACCCACCGAGGAAGAAACACTTCGGGTCAACGAACACGTTGAAGCGACCGAGCAACGGTATGAGTCCGCGCGTCAGGATGAGGTCCTAGCGCAGACACAACTGGAACGCCTGCGTACCTCCGTGAAGGCTTTGAGTGAGTACCGTGCCGATTCTGGGCCGGTCATTGACGCGTATCGGAGGCTGCGAGATTTGGCCGACGTGATTCGTGGCGGGGGAGAGAACAAATACAAGATGACGCTGAGCACCTATGTGTTGGCGGCGCGTTTGGAAGAAGTTGCACAGGCTGCCACCGAGCGACTGAAAATCATGTCCTCCGAACGTTATTCGTTGCATCATGATGATTCCACCCGCGGCAATTCAAAATCTGGTCTGGGATTACGCGTGCGGGACTCATGGACCGGCAAGGAACGTGACACCCAGACGCTGTCCGGCGGTGAAACGTTCATGGCTTCACTGGCTCTGGCACTGGGACTGGCGGACGTAATCTCCCATCACAGTGGTGCGGTAGATATGCAGACCCTCTTCGTGGATGAAGGGTTTGGTTCCCTTGATGCCGAGACTCTAGAACAGGTGATGGAAGCGCTGGAATCACTGCGTGCAGGCGGACGGATGATCGGTTTGGTGTCCCACGTTTCGGAGATGAAACAGCGAATTACTAACCGAGTCACGGTTATCAAAACCCAGCACGGTTCCACAATTGATATGACCCCAGAAGTGATGCTCACCATCTGAACTAGACATTGACCAAGACGCTGGTATCTTGAAGGTAGTGCCATTAGGCATGTCTGGGAAATTTTGTGTGTCGGGGGGCGTGGGACGACACACGCTTTGTTGTGGAGAATTGTTGACTCAACATATGTTGTCCAATGAACCGAACCAAAAAATAGAACCTAAACCAGGGTTCTCTTCACTGGTTCCTATGGTTGGAACGGCTTACGTTCCGCTATCTTTCTTTGCTAGATTGCCCCTGGCAATGCTCACCATTGGGTCGATGACCCTGGTGACTGCAAGCTCCGGATCCTATGCGCTCGGTGGTTTAAGCGCTGCCATGGTGGGACTTGGTTCTGCCGTTGGCGGGCCGAGTATCGGAATGCTCGCGGACCGCTTCGGTCAGCGTCCGGTGCTAATTCCAGCCTCAATCTTGCATACCATTTTGCTTCTGCTGTTGACCTGGTACGGCAATAGCGGTTCGAACATGCTGGTCGGTGTGCTCGTCCTGATCTCCTTGCTTGCGGGAGCCAGTGGTCCGCAGGTCGGACCAATGTCGCGAGTGCGCTGGATTTCAATGACGCGCAGGCAGCAAAAGAATCCTAAGGTACTTACCGCTGCGTTGAGCCTAGAATCGATGCTGGACGAGCTTGGCTTCGTCTTCGGGCCGGTGGCCGTAGGTCTTTTAGCCTCGTTGGTACACCCAACTTTGCCGCTGCTGATCGCTGCGGTACTCACCGTGGTGTTGGTTCCTACCTTTGCCAAACACCGCACTGTCGACGAGGTGAAACCTCACGGTAGTGGCGAACACGAAGTGAAGGTGCGCATCTCTAAGGCGCAAGTGGCCGCCATCGGTGCGCTAGTACTTGGCATGATTGGTTTAGGCACGGTCTTTGGCTCATCCGCCGCCGGCACGTTGGCATTTGCCGGCGCACTGGGTAACTCCAATCAGGGTGGCTTGCTCTACGGCGCAATGGGTCTTTCCAGTGCGTTGGCAGCGATATCTGTGGCCTCATGGCCACAGGGATTTAGTCAAATCAACCGCTGGATCACCTGCGGTGTGGCGCTGACTATTGCCAGCTTTGGATTGCACTATGCCAGCTCCGTGCCCTGGATGCTGTTCGCACTGTTCGTGGCAGGTTTTGCTGTCGGTCCGGTGATCGTCACGGGGATGACCTTGGGCGGCGAGGTTGCTCCGCCGAAGCTATTGTCCACAGTGATGACGCTGCTGTCAGCAGGAATCGTGGTGGGCACATCAGTCGGTAACGGTTTGGCCGGAGTGTTGGCAGAATCTTCCGGTTATCTCGGGGCCTACTGGGTCTCTACCGCTGCGGCGTTCCTGATCTTGCTCGCGGCTCTGCTGATGAAGCTGATCGTTGCAAAGGCTCCGTCCTTGCGACGCGTACGCTAACTAAAGAGCGTTAAATCGAAGTCTCCTTTCCCTGTGGGAAAGGAGCCTTCGGTGCTTAAATCTGAGGGGGCTAAGTTTTTAGCTGAGTTCGTCGCCTACGTTTAGTGCCGCTTCCTTCAGCGCACGGATAATGTGTTCACGGGTATCGACGGTGCTGGTAGCGAAGATGACCGCAATGGCTGCCGGGGTGGGTCCGGTGTGGGTAATCGGTACCGCTATGGCGGTGACGCCTTGGATCACCTCGTCCTCACTGGTGGAATAGCCCTCAATCCGTGCGGTGCGCGCAGGCTCGCGGTACTCAATGCCGGTCTCCATCGCGTCCCATTGGCTGCGCGTGTATTGGGATTGGATGGCGATACCTGGCGCGCCAATATCCATCCCGTGCACGGAGCCGGGACGGTGCACAATGGCGCTGCCTGAATGTACCGGTTCGACCGACTGCAAGGTGGTGCACATATCGTGTTCCCAGACGGCCAAGAACGCCGTCATGGACAGTTCGTTGGCAAGCCTAGTGAGCTCGGGCAACGCGGCAGATTGCAGGTCGCGCTGCACGGAGCGGGCAAGGACTGCTAGCCCTGAGGCTGAACGAATCCTGCCGGATTCATCGCGGCTGAGCAGGCGGTGTTCTTCGAGCGTACGCAGGATGCGGTAGGCGATGGAGCGATGGACGTCGAGCCGCTCAGCGATTTCCGCGATGGTGAGGTTGACCGGGGACTCGGCAACAATCTCTAAGGCTTGAATTCCGCGAGATAGGGTTTGCGAGGATGACATCTTCTTCATTCCGGCGCTGGCCCCGATTTCTTCGGTGCACAGGCAGCCTTAGACTCGACGCTGGGTGTACTTAATTCGAGTCTAGGGGTTCTTTATCCGAACAGCGAATTCTTTTTTTGAACTGTTGTATGAGATTGTGAATACTGCAACTTGTGAGGACAGTCACTACTAGTTTACTATGTATCTATTACCCGTCCGAACGGTCGGTAATTATCCGCATCTTCATCTGAGGACACTCGCACATGTCTACAACTGCATCACGTACCCAGGAAGAACGGCGCGTTCTGGCCGGCACCCTGGTAGGTACCACCATCGAGTGGTACGACTTCTTCATTTTCGCTCAGCTCACCGCGACGCTGTTGACCCCGCTGTTCCTAGAACCGCTCGGTGAATCAAATCCAGCGGTAGCCCAGATCCTGTCCTTTGCCATGATTGGCATCTCTTTCTTCTTCCGCCCCTTGGGCGCCATCGTGGCAGGACACTTAGGTGACCGCTACGGACGTAAGAAGATTCTGGTGCTGACCTTGATCCTCATGGGTGCGGCCACCGCATTGATCGGTGTGCTGCCAACCTACGCCGCCATTGGCGTCGGAGCACCCATCTTGCTGGTACTACTGCGTGTGATCCAGGGCTTCTCTGCAGGCGGCGAATGGGGCGGCGCAGCATTGATGGCAGTGGAGCACGCACCGGATGCCCGTCGCGGTTACTTCGGAGCCTTCCCGCAAATCGGTGTGCCTATCGGCATGATCTTGGCAACCGGTCTGCTCTACATCCTGCGTGTCTCGATGACTCCAGAGCAGTTCCTCGCTTGGGGCTGGCGTATTCCATTCCTCCTGTCGGTAGTGCTGATCTTGGTTGGTTACATGATCCGCCGTGCAGTGGAAGAATCCCCAGTATTCAAGGCTATGGCTCAGCGTAAGGCCTCCGAGCATACGCCGCTGAAGGAACTGATGACCGGGCACCTGAAGCCGGTAATGCAAGCTGCTTTGATCTTCGTTTCGAACAATGCCGCCGGTTACCTGGTGATCGCCTTCTTCATCTCCTACACCACCAAGGTGCTGAAGATGGAACTGGCTCCAGTCTTGCTGGCTACCACCGTTGGCTCAGTCGGCTGGCTGATCTTCACGCTGGTCGGTGGCTGGCTCTCGGATAAGTTTGGACGCCGGAACACCTTCTTGCTCGGTTACGGCATCGTATTTGTCTGGATGATTCCAATGTTCATGTTGGTGGACACCGGAAATATCGTGCTTTACACCGTGGGTATCTTCGTGCTCACCATTGGCCTGGGTCTGTCCTACGGTCCACAGTCGGCCATGTACGCAGAGATGTTCCCGGCTCGTATCCGCTACTCGGGTATCTCGATTGGTTACGCACTGGGTTCGATTCTCGGTGGCGCCTTCGCCGCTACCGTGGCGCAGGTCTTGCTGACCTCCACCGGATGGTCCGGTTCCATCGCGATCTACATTATGGTGTTGACCATCATCTCCGTCGCCGCGGTACTTTGGGTGGGCGAAACACAGGGACGTAACCTGCACCTCGAAGAAGTTGAGGACGAAGAAGTTCCTACCGTTCGCTAACTAATGGCAGGTAGAACTGAATAACAACAACAACGCGCTCGCTGGCATTATGCCGGTGGGCGCGTTGTTGATGAACGCACAATCAGCCGATGTTCAATGGGATGGCCCTGAGCTGGCTCTAAACCGCGAATGGTGCGCAACAACATGGCTACCGCAGTTTCCCCCTGCTGGTGGGGTCGCTGCTCAATGGTGGTCAACCCGAACATGTCTGCAAGTTCGTGGTTATCGATACCGATCACCGACAGATCATGGGGCAGCTGCAGGCCTAAGTCCCGGGCGGCGAGCATCGCACCGATGGCCATTTCATCGCTGGCAGCAAAAATGGCGGTGGGACGATTCACCGGGTGGCCGAGCAACTGCTTTGCCGCCTGATAGCCCTGGGCCATACTGAAGTCGGCGCCCAGGTAGAGGCGGTCATCTACGGTCAGCGAAGCCTCACGCATGGCGCGTTCGTACCCTGCTCGGCGGCGGGTAGGTAAGTGGAAGTCCTGATCGGTTTCTTGGCTGCCACCAATGTGTGCGATACGTGTGTGGCCCAGCGCGATGAGGTGCTCGGTGGCTAAGGCCGCCACCGCTTCTTCATCCCAGAAAAGGGTGGGAGCGCCGGGTAATGGTCCGCCTACTCCTACCAGTGGTTTATCCAGTGCGTGCAGGGCTTTCATCTCCGCCTCGCCTAACTCCACGTTGACTGCGATGACCGCGTCTACCCGTTGGCGTAGCAGGAAGTCAGAGAATACCTTTTCGCGTTGGTCTACTTCCTTGCTCAGCTGATACAAGGTGGTGTCATAACCTTCACGCATCAGTGCCGCGCTAATGCCTTCAAGCACCGACCCGTAATACCAGCGGTTAATCATTGGTACCAGCACGCCGATATTCCGGGTACGGCCCGAGGCCAGACCTGAGGCGCTGGCGGAAACCACGTAGTCCAGCTCGTGTGCTGCCCGGCGGACCGCGGCGAGGGTGGTGGCCGAGACGTTTCCGCGACCCGACAGGGCCCTAGAGACGGTGGCGATGGAGACGCCTGCGGCCTCAGCCACGTCTTTGATGCTGGCCAAGATGACCCTTTCACGAAGTATGTCTAGTGCTGTGGCGACCACCTAGTGGACGCCACAGCTACTTTTTGAGCTTACCGGACGCTAGCTACGCGTTGCGTCAAGCCACAGTGCAGTTTCGCCTTCAATGCTCGCGTCCGAGCTCTGCAAGGCACTGGCGACCAGACGCGGTAGTTTCGCTAGCTCTTCCGGCAAGCGCACCGGGTCCGCACAAAAATTCATCACGATAATAACCGAGCCATTTTTCAGAGTCAGTAGCTTCTCATCATTGCTAGCCAACCACTGCACGTCTCCGGAACCCAGTGCATGTTCGCGGCGCAAACGTAGAAGTTCTTGGTAGAGGTGCAGCGTTGAGTCGGCGTCGTTTTCCTGCAATGAACGCGCATAACCGGCCCACTGTTCGGGCTGGGGTAGCCAGCTTTCTCCGGTGGTGTTAAATCCGTAGGCCGGGGCGTCGGCTTCCCAAGGAAGCGGGACACGGCAGCCGTCTCGGCCGTAGCGCTCGTGATTGGTGCGGAACCAGGTCGGGTCTTGGCGTGCCTCGTCCGGTAGCTCCATGGCTTCGGGTAAGCCGAGCTCTTCACCCTGATAGAGGTAGGCGCCACCGGGTAGTGCAAGCATGAGCGTGGAGGCGGCCCGGGCGCGACGCAAACCGATGACCGGATCTGGATGGTTTGGGGTCAGTGGACCGATGCCTTCACCCTGCGGGTTGTCTGCGGTGAGTGCTAACCGTGAGGCGTGGCGCACCACATCGTGGTTGGACAGTACCCAGGTGCTCGGTGCGCCGACCGCGCCGAAGGCTGAGATTGACTCATTGATTACTTCACGCAGTGCCGTGGCATCCCAGCCGGTGCTGAGATAAGGGAAATTGAAGGCTTGATGCATTTCATCTTCACGCACCCACTTGGCCATCAGATCTAGTGGGTTGACCCAGGCTTCGGCGCAGAGCACGCGCTGGCCCTCATATTCATTCATGACGGTTCGCCAGTCACGGTAGATTTCATGCACGCCGTCCTGACCCCACCACGGGGCAAGCTCCTCGGTTCCACCCATGGATGCGCCCTTGGGATCTGGGGTGAAATCTGGAAGCCCTTCTGCCTTGATCATGCCGTGGGCAACGTCCACACGGAAACCATCGGTGCCGCGATCTAGCCAGAAGCGCAGTACATCGCGGAACATCGCACGGACTTCCTCGTTGTGCCAGTTGAAGTCCGGTTGTGAGGAATCAAAGATATGCAGGTAGACCTGGCCCGGGGTGCCGTCTTCGTTGGTGGTCCGGGTCCACATAGGTCCTCCGAACACCGATTCCCAGTTATTGGGCACAGTTCCTTCTTCGGCGTCGCGGAAGATAAAGCGGTCGCGTTCGGGGGAGCCAGCCGGGGAGTTTAAGGCTTCCTGGAACCAAGGATGCTGATCGGAGCAGTGGTTTGGAACGAGATCAATGATGACGCGTAATCCAAGCTCATGGGCGCGGGCCACCATTGCGTCGTAGTCGGCCAAGGTGCCAAAGAGCGGGTCCACGTCCACATAGTTCGAGACGTCGTAGCCACCATCTTTTTGGGGTGAGGTGAAAAAGGGGGAGAGCCAGATTGCGTCTATATCCATTTGGGCCAGCGATTCCAGGCGGGAGGTAATGCCTTGCAAATCTCCGATTCCGTCTCCGTTTGCATCTGCGAAGGAGCGTGGATAGATCTGGTAGATCACCGAGGTGCGCCACCATTCCGAGCCGGGCTCGGTTGATGGCATGGTCGAGAGCGCGCGCGTTTGAGTCATGACGGTAACGATAGGCGATGAGGAAGTGTTTGTAAACGCTTCCAGTAATTCGTAACCTTCCGATAAAGGTAGCCAATAGTCCCCGCTAAGAATGATTGATTCCTTGCAGAGTGTTGCAAACTTCAATGATCTATGTCACTCTGGAAACGCTTACATATCTGTCGAAATCCTTCGACGCTCAGATCCGCCCGGTCCAACCCATTGGACCGAGGTTGTCACGAAAGGTACACCAATGAAGGTGAACGCTCGCTCCCTGATTGTCGGCGGGGCCATGACGGCCATCGCCGCACTCTCGCTGACCGCCTGCGGCGGATCCGGCACTACGACCGAACCCACCACTTCCAGCTCGCCTGCGGCTTCTGCCTCCGCGCCAGCTGAAGCCGGATCGTTGACCGTATGGGTTGACGCAAACCGAGAGCCAGTACTGAAACAGGCTGCCAAGGACTTCCAAGCCGCCAGCGGCGTGAAGGTAGATCTGGTGATCAAGGATTTCTCGAAGATTCAAGAAGATTTCCTGCGTCAGGTACCTACGGGCAAGGGTCCTGATATCACCATCGGCGCCCATGACTGGTTGGGCAACCTCGTCAATAACGGTGTGGTTCAGCCGGTAGAGCTGGGCGACAAAGCTGCAGACTTCCAAGACGTTGCGGTCAACGCGATGAGCTATGAAGGAAAAGCCTACGGTGTCCCTTACGCCACCGAAAACTTGGCACTACTACGCAACACCAAACTGGCCGATAAAGCACCAGCCACCTTTGACGACATGATCACCGCCGGTGAAAAGTCAGGGGCAGACTTCCCATTCTTGGTGCAGGTCTCCGAAACTGGTGATCCATTCCATCTTTACCCATTCCAGACCTCGTTCGGGGCACCGGTCTTCGGCACTGATGCCGATGGCGGCTATGACGCAAGCAAGCTGGAACTGAATAACGCAGGCGGCGAGAAATTCGCTAAGTGGATGGCTGAGCAGGGCAAAGAAGGAACACTGAAAACCTCGGTGGACTCCGATATTGCCAAGGAAAAGTTTGTTTCCGGCGATTCACCATTCTTGATTACCGGCCCATGGAACGTTGAAGCGGCCGAAAAAGCCAAGATTGAGTTGTCCATTGACCCAATCCCAAGCGCCGGCGGCGAGCCTGCACAACCTTTCGTAGCAGTCCAGGGATTCTTCGTCTCTTCGAAGACCGAAAATCTGCTGGCAGCTACCGAATTTTTGACCAACTACATTGGTACCGAAGCGGTTCAGACCGAGCTATACAAGGTTGGCGACCGACCACCAGCAAACAAGGCAGCTTTCGAAGCAGCGAAGTCTGATGAAGTGGTTGCGGCCTTCGGTGAAGTTGGCGCCAATGGTGTTCCGATGCCTAACGTTCCAGAAATGGCTGCGGTATGGGAATTCTGGGGTGTTGCCGAAGCTGACATCATCTCCGGTAAGGCCAAGGACCCTGTCAAGCGCTGGGACAAGATGGCTAACGACATCGAAGCAGCAATTTCCAAGTAGTTCTGCGTTGGTCGGGGTGTAAGTTTTGGACTCACACCCCGGCTTAACCACTCCGACAACCGCTGGCAGAATCGTTCAAGGACCACGTAGATGAATCTCAAAACCACCGCGCCACCAGAAGACGCCCCCGAACGTTCTTCGAGGGAAAAAAGTACTTCGCTCCAATTTAGCGGCGGACTGGGCACGATGCTCTTCAAGATTTTGGCGCTGGCGATCCTAGATGCCACCGCAGTTTTTGCAATTTTCCTCGCGATAGCCAAAGACGCGGTGCTTATTGCCAGCATCATCGGGGTCATTACCTTATTGATCAACGTCATCTATCTCAAGCGAGGGTGGCTGCCGGCTAAGTATCTGGCACCTGGCGCCGTATTCCTGTTGATTTTCCAAGTTTTTGTCATTGGGTACACCGGTTATATCGCCTTTACCAACTATGGATCCGGGCATAACTCGGATCAAGACGACGCGATCATGTCGCTGTTGCAAACCAATCAGCAACGGGTGCCTGATTCGGCAAGCTACCCGGTGACGGTACTCGATGGCGCCGACGGGCTAGCGCTCCTGGTGGAGCGTGAAGGCCAACAGCTGGTGGGGGACTCCGATGACCCACTGGCACCTATTGACCCGGCAGAACTTGGCAAATATACGCAACTGAACTTCGCTGATCTACTCGGCAGGCAACAGGAAGTCACGTCCCTAGCGGTTCCCATGAATGAAGACCCGACTCAGGGAACGCTTCGCACCTCTGATGGACGGACCGCCTACCAGTACACTTCCACCCTGGTCTATGACAAGGGTGCCGATACGATGACCGACTCGATCACCGGCACGGTATATAGCGACACCGGCGTGGGCGCCTACAGCGCACCGGATGGTGAACAGCTGATGCCGGGCTGGTCCATCAACGTAGGTTTTGATAACTTCACTCGGGCTATCACCGACTCGTCGATTCGCAGCTCACTGATCTCGGTCACCGTATGGACCTTCGTCTTCGCGTTCCTCTCGGTTGCCACGACCTTCTTCCTTGGATTATTCCTCGCAATAGTGTTCAACGACCTGCGAATGAAGGGACGCAAGATTTACCGAGTCATCTCGATCCTGCCTTACGCGTTCCCGGCATTCCTTGGCGGCTTGGTCTGGGCAGGCATGCTGAACAAAGACTTCGGTTTTGTTAACCAGGTACTTTTCAACGGAGCTTCGATTCCCTGGCTAACCGACCCGTGGTTGGCAAAGTTCTCCGTGCTCTGGGTCAACCTTTGGCTTGGATTCCCGTATATGTTCCTTGTCTGCACTGGTGCCTTGCAGTCGATTCCAGAAGAGCTCTCCGAAGCGGCGAAGATTGACGGTGCGAAACCGTTCCAGATCTTCCGATTGATCAAGATGCCACTGTTGCTTGTCTCGGTAGCACCACTACTGATTTCTTCCTTCGCATTCAATTTCAACAACTTCAACATCATCTACATGCTCACCGAGGGCGGACCACGCTTGGAGGGTGGAGCCATGAACGTGGGTTCCACGGACATCCTTATTTCGATGGTCTACAAGGTGGCGTTCGTTGGCTCACAACGCGACTATGGGCTGGCTAGCGCGTTCTCCATCATCATCTTCTTGATCGTTTCGCTGATCGCGGTTATCAGCTTTAAGCAGACCAAAGCTCTGGAGGAATTGAACTAATGAGCACTGCAACCTCAATCTCATCCAAGGCACCAAAAAAGACTTTCGGTCAGTGGTTCGCAGCCACCGGCTGGCGCCACCTCATTGGTGTGGCACTGTGCATTTACGCGGCCTTCCCACTGCTCTATGTTCTCTCTGCATCACTCAATCCCAACGGCACGCTGCTTTCCTCCAACGGATTCTTCAGCACCGTCGGGTTTGAAAGTTACGAGAAGCTTTTCGCTAACCAGCAGCGTCCCTTCGCCGCCTGGTTTGCTAACACGATGTTTATCGGACTAACTACCGCGGCCGCCTCCGTACTGCTCGGTGCACTAGCCGCCTACAGCTTTAGCCGGATGCGCTTTAAAGGACGCCGCTTTGGCCTGGTGTCCTTGTTGGTAGTCCAGATTTTCCCGCAGCTGCTGGCGGTGGTGGCAATCTTTATTCTGCTCACCACGCTGGGCGATGTGTACCCAGCATTGGGTATCGACAATCAGATTGCATTGATCATGGTGTATCTCGGTGGCGCACTGGGTGTAAACACCTACCTAATGTACGGGTTCTTCAATACCGTGCCGATAGAAATTGATGAGGCTGCCAAGATTGATGGGGCCGGGCATGCGCGAATCTTCTTCACCATGATCCTGCGGCTGGTGGCACCAATCCTTGCAGTGGTGGGATTGCTGTCATTCATCTCCACCACCAGTGACTTTGTGATCGCCTCCGTGGTGTTGGTCAGCCCGGAGAATCAAACGCTCGCGGTGGGGCTGTACTCCTACGTCTCTGAAGAATTCACCTCAAACTGGTCGGTGTTTGCCGCTGGCGCGGTGCTCGCAGCCATCCCGGTCATGGCACTGTTCTTGTTCTTGCAGAAATACATTGTGGGCGGTCTGACCGCAGGAGCCGGCAAATAGCTTTTTCGAAACAGGAAAAGCGGACACCACGTCATCAGACACCCTGTGTCAGATGCAACGTTGGCATCCGCCAAACTGGGCAGCGCACCGGCTAAAGTAAGCCTCATGAAGTCACGCCTCCCACGCGCAGCACGCAAATACTTGGATCAATTGCGCCTCGAATTGGGACACCTGAACGCTGAAGAGCGAAACAGGATCATTGAACAATCCGACGCGAAGATCCGTCAACTGCCAGGACGCGGCCGCAATCAGGTAGAGCTATTTGAGCAACTCGGTACCGCAGCTATGCGAGCCGAAAAGTTCCGGCGGACCGAACCCGAAGCTTTAGCGGTACGTAGTGGCAAAGAATTCTTGAATCGAATTCTTGGCTGGCCGATCCTTGCCTTTGCTCTGCTGACTGCAGTGGTGCTGTACTTCGGTCCGATTGCCACTGCCGAGTCAGCGGGCACAGCGTTGGCAGAAACTATGTTGACCACGTGGGAAGCCAAAGTGGGTGCTCAGATCATCTGGCTTGCGGTGCTTCCAGTGTTGTTCAGCGCACTGCGGCTCTGGGCGCAAAATAAGATCACGTGGATTCTTGGAGTACTCGGTGCGGTACTCTTCACGCTCGTAGTGATCCTTGGTGCCGCCGGCATTGGGCTGTATTTCATCCCGATCACCGTGTTGCTTTGGGCGCAGGTACTTACCCCGATGATCATGATGCGTGGCTCGATGGCTCATCCCGGAGCGCTCTGGTTAATTTCAGGTGCCTTGCTGGTGCTATTAGGACTGGTATGGGCGGTGCGTCCAGCCTTAGAGGAGAGCACCAGTAACATCTGGCTGATCATTGCACCCGCGATTGTCTTGGGGCTATTGGCAGTTCTCCTGCCCACCCGCAAATTCTGGGTCCAAATAGCATTGATTACCTTCGGGATCTTAGTCATTGCCACCGGACTAGCTGTCGCTTTTGGCAATCTAGGCCAACCAGCATTAATCGACACCTGGGTCGTTGGGGGACTGGCATTCGCCGTCGGGCATTTAGCGCTCGCCGGTGGACTGTGGCACGAGCGGGTACGCAAGCTGCTGGCCCTGTATTAGATCTGTTCTCGAAACTGAGGAACGACAGTAGGACGAACAGCCAAGTAGGTTCCGGAATATAAGTGCACGACTGCTTAGAATGGATCTATGAGCGACGCCCCAAATTTTCCGCCGACACCGCCAGCTAAGCGTGGGCGAGGCCGACCCCGAAAAGACTCAAATTGGGCGACGTTCTCACGTGACGAATTAGCTACCCGTGCCCTGCACATCGCCGGAAGTGAAGGATTCTCCGCGGTGACTATGCACCGGTTGGCAACAGAGTTCTCCGTGACCCCGCGGGCACTGTATAACTACGTGGCTGACCGACAAGAGATTATCAACCTCGCGGTAGCGCAGTTTGTGGAACAGGCTCCGTTTATCGATTTTGATCCGGAGAACTGGCGTGAATCCGTGGGCGAAGCCTACAACCGCTCACGCGCGGTCTATCGGATGTTCCCACGTGCCACCTTGGTGGGAATGGAAGAAAGTGTGACCGCCGATATTGGGCCCAGGCACACCGAGTTGCTCGAACGTTTACTGAAGTTTTTTGTAGACATTGGTCTGCCACTAAAAAATGCGGTCAGTCTGTCACGTTGCTTAGAGCAGGATGTGCTTGGCTTCGCACTGAAGTATGACTACCCCTATGACCGCGCTCCGGAGCAATACCGCGACGTAGTCACCAGAGTGGTGGCCGAACGCTGGCTAGATAACTACCCAGAGGTGGATGCGCCCCTGTGCCGGGCATCGCTTGAGCTCCCCGAACAGACCAGCGACGAGATCTTCGCTGAACTAGTGGAGATGCGAATCCTCTCCATCGAAGCGATTCTTGCGAGAAACTGACGGTCATTAGGGAATAACTTCCTCGCCTAGGACGCTTGAGTACTTGTTGCCATAAATTTTTGGACCTCCTGCAAAGTTCGTCAGGTATCGGCCTACCAGTTGAAAGTTGGACCATGCCACAGCACGATCACAAGCTGCCCGAGCCCTTATCCTCCGCGGCACGGTGGCGCTTGCTGGGGGTGCTCCTAGCGACGATGTTTATGTCTTTGGTTTCGGTTAGCATCGTCAACGTGGTGTTGCCATCCATTGAGTCCACCCTCGGCGCCACCGAAGCCGATATGCAGTGGGTGCTCGCCGGATACGCGCTAACCTTCGGTGTGGTGCTCGTTGCCGCCGGACGCGCCGGAGATGTGCTGGGGCGCGGGGTGATGTTTGTGGCCGGAGTGATCATCTTTACCCTCTCCTCAATCTACGCCGGCCTAGCTCCGGATCCCACCAGCCTGAATATCGCACGTTTCATTATGGGATTTGGTTCTGGCCTGTTGAACCCGCAGGTTATGGGCATGATTCAACAGCACTTTAAAGGTCATGAGCGCGGACGCGCTTACGGGCTGTTGGGCACGGTCATCGGCGTTTCGGTGGCTATCGGCCCGGTACTTGGCGGTTTCTTGATCGGCTGGCTCGGCCCAGATGCCGGCTGGCGTTGGACCTTTTTGATCAATGTTCCAGTCGGAATCATCGCGGTACTCCTGGCCTTGTTGTGGTTGCCTCGCCCATTGTTGATCCGCGGCACTGGAAAACTGGACCTCGACCCCGTAGGAGGGGTCTTACTGGCGGTGGGGTTGCTGGCCTTCCTGCTTCCATTCGTCCAAGGACGCGAAAATCCTGCGTTGTGGGCACTGCTGGTAGTGGGGCTGGCGATCTTGGTTTTCTGGGTTTACTGGGAGAAGAAATATAAGGCGCGTGGACGTGCCCCGATGGTGGAACTGGCCCTTTTCAAAATTTCCAGCTTTACCAACGGCTCACTGATTGCCGGGCTGTATTTCATGGGTGTCAGCAGCGTATGGGTGCTCGTGGCCATCTATGTCCAGAGCGCACTGGACTTCAGCGCGCTGGAAGCCGGACTGATCTGTCTTCCGGCGGCACTGCTCTCTGCGGTGAGCTCGCAATTGGCCGGAAATTACGTGATGAGTATCGGGCGCAAGATGATTGTGTTCGGTACCGCCAGTGCACTCTTTGGACTGCTGGCCACGGTGGCCGTAGTGGAGCTGGAATCACGCGCAGGGTTGAATATCTGGTGGATGATGCTGGCACTGTCATTTATTGGGGTGGCCCAAGGTTTCATTATTTCGCCCAACCAGACGCTGACGTTGATGGAGGTACCCGTGGAAAACTCCGGCAGCGCCGGTGGGCTGATGCAGACCTCTCAACGTATTGGTACGGCGGTAGGTATTGCGGTGATTACCGCGATCTTTTACGGAGTCAATCACCTGTCGGGCTGGACTAACGCGATGAGTTTGTCCTTTGTCGCCATCGCAGTGCTGGTACTGATCACCATGTGCGTGGCCATTGCTGATCTACGCAGGGGACACCGGGACCTGGTCTCCCTGAGCTAGCGCTAGCCGGTATCTACCCTGAAGCTGGGTGGAGTATTGGGACGCACCGGGTAGTACCGGCGAATCTGAGTTAATGCGTTGGAAGAATCTTCGGATCCCTCTACGCTGGAGATATGAAGCGCCTTACCGTGGTCCTCACCATCCCACTACTTATGTTTGCCTTGGCCTCCTGCGCCTCGTCTTCCGGTGACGCGTCAGCGCCCGAGGGCGTGTGGGGAGAGCAAGCCGGCGGCAAACCCTGGATTGAACTTTCAGCAGATGGGAAAGTGTCGGGCAACGATGGATGTAACCGTATTGCGGGGCGGTGGGCTGACAAAGACGGAGAGATCCACTTTGACCAGTTGAGTAGCACCAAGATGTACTGTCTTGGAATCGACCCGTGGCTCTCCTCAGCAGATACTGCCCAAATTAGTGGTGACAGCATGCTGGTATTGGATGCAGAAAATGCGGAGCTTGGCACACTCAAACGCGTTCGGTAATCGGCCGTAGAACAACCAAAAAGACTTCGGCGATGAACCATATGGTTCATCGCCGAAGTCTTTTGTTTTAGTCTGTGGAACTAGATGGTGCGGTATCCGCTGATCATCGGGCAATCGAATGGATCGCGAGCCGAAAGACCGACCTTGTTCAGGTAGGTGATGACCTGTGAGTAGGATTCACGCACACTGGCAATGGTGTATGGGATCTGGTGTTCGTCGCAGTACTGGCGAACGATGGTGGACACTGCGGCCAAATTGGCACGTGGCATCGAAGGGAACAGGTGGTGCTCCACCTGGTAGTTCAGACCGCCGTATACGTGGGACAAGATGCGATTTCCCCAGTTGGACTTGGCCATGACGTTACGTCCGGTCAGTACCTGTCGGGAGAAGAAATCGATCCGGGCATTCTCCGGAACCATAGGCATACCCTTGTGGTTCGGTGCGAATGAAGCACCCATGTAAACGCCGAAGACTGCCAGCTGCACACCAAGGAAGGCGAAAGCCATACCTAATGGCAAGAAGTAGAAGATGATGGCCAAGTAAATTGCGATACGCAACGCAATGCCAACCATTTCACGCTTACGGTTCTTCACGCGGGTTGCTTTGAAGAGGTACTTGATCGAGTGCATATGAAGGTTCAAGCCTTCAAGCGTAAGCAGCGGGAAGAACAGGTAGCCCTGACGGTGGGTGATCCACTTCAGGAAACCGCGCTGACGTTTAGCATCTTCGGTCTGGAACGAGATGGTATCCCACTCGATATCCGGATCTTTGCCGACGGTGTTTGGTGTCGCGTGGTGCTTATTGTGCTTGTTCATCCACCATTGGTAGCTGATGCCGACAACAATATTTGCCAAGAACTGACCAAGCTTGTCGTTGCGCTTGTGTGAGGCAAGGATTTGGCGGTGGGCCGCCTCGTGAGCCAAGAACGCGAACTGTGTCAGCAAGAGACCCAATGCGCCAGCCATGAGTAGCTGGAACCAGCTGTCACCGAGAAGTATGAATCCTGCGATGGTGCCGGCCAGAAGGACCGTCAATACGATGGCTATGCCAAGGTAGTGTCCTCGACGGCGCTGGATTAGTCCTGCATCGCCGACCAATTTTTTGACGTGGAAAAAGCTTTTAGGATCTCCCGGTTTGACCGACGGGCCTGCGGGGTCCAGCACGGAGCTACTGCTCAAGAAAACATCCTCGGGTGATAGGCGTCGACTTTACAGTCGAAAGAACTGAAAAACTCGGCTCCCATACCTACAGCTTACTTTGAATAACTGTGAAGTAACTGTCCGGTAGGGACAAAAACTTGTAATAGTGAGTAAAAGAAGATAGTCAACTTTTTCCTCCCAAGCCAAGTGCTATTTAGTGCCGTACCGTCAACTGCCCATCTGCAAGTTCCCAGCGTGCGTCGAGTCGCACATTTTCAAGCATCCGTCGGTCGTGAGTTACTAGCAGTAACGCACCCTCATAGGATTCTAAAGCTTCTTCAAGCTGCTCAATTGCTGGGAGGTCCAAGTGGTTAGTTGGCTCATCAAGTACCAACAGGTTGACACCGCGTGCTTGCAAGAGAGCTAAACCTGCACGGGTACGTTCACCGGGGGAGAGCGCGGAGACCAGCGAGGCGCTTTGGTTGGCTTTCAAGCCAAATTTTGCGAGCAAGGTCCGGGCGTCCGCTGAAGTCATTTCCGGTAGTTCCAGCTCGAATGCTTCTCCTAGGGGAAGATCGGCCGGGAGGTAGCTGCGGGCCTGATCGATTTCACCAATCTTCACCGAGGCGCCCAGTGAGGCACTTCCCGAATCAGCGGTGATCTTGCCCAGCAACAGGTTGAGCAATGTCGATTTTCCGGCGCCGTTGGGACCGGTGATGCCGATGCGCTCTCCGGCGTTTAGCTGTATTGACAGTGGGCCGAAGCTAAAGTGTACGCGGTTCAGCGCCACCTCATTGAGCGTTGACACCACGGTGGAAGAACGTGGGGCCGCAGCGATTTCAAACTGCAACACCCATTCTTTACGCGGTTCAACGACCTCGTCCAGACGCTTAATCCGCGACTCCATTTGGCGGACCTTTTGCGCCTGTTTTTCTGAGGACTCATTGAATGCTTTGCGGCGCAGCTTGTCATTATCTGGACTCTTCTTCATGGCATTACGAACGCCCTGGGAAGACCATTCACGCTGGGTGCGGGCCCGGGAGACTAGATCCGCTTTTTTGTCCGAGTATTCGTCATAGGCTTCACGCGCATGACGACGGTTGATGTCCCGTTCCTCAAGGTAGGAATCATAGCCGCCTTCGTAAACTGCGACTTGGTTCTGCGCTAGATCCAGCTCCACAATCCCGGTAGTACAGCGAGCCAAGAATTCACGGTCGTGAGATACCAGAACCACGCCGGCGCGCAATGAATTGATAAAGGTTTCGAGTCTTTCTAGTCCGGCCAAATCCAGGTCATTAGTTGGCTCATCAAGCAGGACGATATCAAATCGGCTCAGCAATAGTGCGGCCAAAGCGATGCGCGCTACCTGGCCGCCGGAGAGTGCAGTCATCAATGAATCGGTGGGAAGCTCAAAGCCAAGTTCCGCAAGTACTTCCGGAGCGCGGTCATCCAAGTCCATGGCGCCCGAGGCCATCCAGTGGTCAAAGGCCAACGCGTAAGCGTCATCTGCGCCCGGAGCTCCAGAGCCCAGAGCCTCGGCGGTCGCTTCCATGGCCGCCGTGGCCTGCGCGCAACCGGTGCGGCGAGCTAGATACTCGGCGATAGTTTCGCCTTCAAGGCGGTCGTGTTCCTGGGGCATCCAACCGATGAATGCACCATCAGGTGCGGTGGAAACGGTGCCACCCATAGGTTCATCAACGCCGGCGAGGAGACGAAGCAACGTGGTTTTTCCGGCGCCGTTGGCCCCTACGATTCCATATACATCCCTTGGAGAGAGGGTGAAGCTCAGTTTGGAGAAGAGAGTTCGATCGGCATGGCCCCCGGAAAGGTCCTTGGCCACCAGCGTTGCAGTCATAGTCTCAATTCTAGGGGGTTTAGGCCGGTAGAACTTCGCCTTCTCTGCCAGCTCGGGTGTGATGTTTGGTGGGGGACTTGCTGGTGTCTGCGTATTGGCTGTAGCGCTTTGGGTGCTGGGATCTAACGAACTACGAGCGAAACAAAGAACGGAAGACGGAAGGAATGGAGTTCAACTTGTGCAATTACCGAATTCCTTTGGATCTTTGCAGCGGCTAGTTCGCAATCTTGGACGTGGGCATCTTTATCTGCACTATCGAACGTTCTTCCGGTGGTGTCCGTCAGTTCGGCAATCGACGACATTTTGGGAGTCATTTCGCTACACTGCGAGTCATTGCCAACCCCGTTTGCGAGAGTTGCGGACGTAGACGCCACAGGACAGTTCCAGTGTTATCTACTCTGGTGTGATTAGTACTCTGACCTTCCGAATAGTCCGCCTAGGAGACAACCGTTCAATCCAACCTAATATGTCATCCGGGATCTACGCGGACAATCTGGTGGGTTCTAATTTGCGCCGGAACTGAGGCGGGAAGAAGTCTCGTTGGGTATTGCTAGGAAAGCCGGACAACTGGGCGGTTGGATTCCAAGCAGATGCCATTCTTGGCAATGGCTTAGCCGTGGCCCATGGTTGTGTGCGCAGCTCGTTGCCCACACAGTATCTGTGCGGGCAACGAGTTCAGATTCAGCGATTTCTGAGTCTACGGTGGAAGACAGCTAGGCGTCGACATTCCCTAGGTTCTGGAACTTACGCCTCCTGCGGTCAAGCCGGTCAGATTCTGTAATGACCCGCGCTAGCGAGATTTCCGCGGCGATGGCGGCGCTGAGTCGTTGGCCGAAAGCCCTAGGGTGTGCAGCTGCTTCCTCGAACTCTTGAACCACGTGGTCAATCAATCCGAACTGGCACAGTGAATCCACTCCGATGCGTTGGCTTCGTGCCATCTGTGGGGCAAATTCCACGCTGCGGTGCATGATGGCGCTGGCCCCTTCCGGTGGGAGCGGAGAAAGCCACGAATGCTGCGCTGCAATGGTTCGGTCCGCCGGGAGTAGTGCCAGTGCAGCCCCGCCAGTTCCTTGGCCCAGCAATACGGACACCGAGGGGGAGCGTAGCCCGATCAAGTCACTTAGTGACCGGGCGATTTCTCCGGCGAGTCCGCCTTCTTCAGCCTCTACCGAAAGTTCGGCTCCGGTGGTATCGATGATGGTCACCAAGGGCAGTCCCAATTCTTCGGCCAATTGCATGCCTCGACGGGCCTCACGTAAGGATGCCGGACCCATGCTCACCGTGTCAGGGTGTCGTGGACGTTGCTGGCCAAGAACTACTGCGGATTGATCTCCGAAGCGGGCTAACGCGAGGATCAGTCCCGGATCGTTTTCACCCTGCCCTGTCCCATTGAGTGGAAGCACGTCATCGGCGCTAGCTAAAATCATCCGGGTATCCGGGCGCCGGGGATGTCGGCTGATCTCTACCGACTCCCAAACGTCCGTATCGGGATGCACGGCAGGCAACCCGGTAGGCGCCGGGAAGCTGCTCGACTGTTCAGTGGGCTGCAAGATACCTAAGGCTCGCACTACTAAGTCAGCTAATTCTTGAGGGGTAACTACAGCGTCAATGAGACCCTTGCGGAACAGGTTTTCCGAGACTTGCACCCCATCCGGGAACTTCTGCCCGTACAGCGCCTCATAAACTCGCGGGCCTAGGAAGCCGAGCAGGGCTCCGGGTTCGGCCACTGTGATGTGGCCCAGCGATCCCCAAGAGGCCATGACTCCGCCGGTGGTGGGGTGACGCAAGTACACCAGATAAGGCAGACCGGCTTCCTTGTGCCTCCGCACCGCGTCGGTGATTGCGATCATGCCCAGAAAAGCGAGGGTGCCCTCTTGCATGCGGGTACCGCCAGAAGCGGGGCCAGCGAGCAAGGGTAATCCTTGTGCGGTCGCTTTGGTGATTGCAGCGACGATTCGCTTCACCGCGGCCTGCCCGATAGAACCGGCAAGGAAACTGAATTCCGAAACAATGATCGCCACGGGGCGCCCTTGGATGAGGCCTTTGCCGGTGAGTACCGATTCATCAGCGCCACTCTTCATCCGGGCGGCTTCCAGATCCGTTGCGTAGCTTTCGCTCAGTGGTGGCTGTTGAGGTGTGGTGTCCCAAGATTCAAAGGAGCCTTGATCCAGCACGGTGTCGAGCAGTTCGGCGGCACCGATGCGGGCGGTTTTGGTGCTCATGACTAATTCTCCTTGACGCTGTGCAGCCACTGTTCGATAGCCTCAGCATCCGCGTTGAGTACCGGTGGCGCACTGTGCTGGGTTTTGGTCAGTTCCTGCTCGGTGACAGGATCGAAGAAACGTAGGGGTGGGCCAGGCAAATCGATCTTGCCTAAGACCTCATGTTCTACCTCTACTACCAATCCTTGAGATTTGACCTGATCCCATTGGTAGACCTCTTCGATAGTGCGAACTTTGCCAGAGGGAATGCCAGCTTCGTCTAGTAGTTTCAATAGCTCTTGGGCACCATAGCTGCTGAATGCCTCTTCAATTAGGCCATTGAGCTGTACACGGTATTCGACCCGCGAAGCATTTGAAGCGAACCGAGGATCTTCTGCTGGAAGACCGAAGGTGCCGGCGAATTTAGCCCAGAGCTTTTCGCTGCCAATGCTGATTTGCACCTTGCCATCACCGCACCCGTAGAGCCCATAGGGGGAAATGGAAGGGTGGTGGTTTCCGATTGCTTGTGGGTTCTGCCCGGCTACGGTGGCGCGAGTTCCCTGGAAGGCGTGGACCCCAACGATTGAAGCCAATAATGAGGTGCGCACTACCTGTCCGCGTCCGGTTTTCTCGCGTTCTAGTAATGCTGCAAGCGCACCATAGGCCCCGTACATTCCGGAGAGCAGATCGGCAATCGGAACGCCCACCTTCTGCGGATCATCCGGTCCGGAACCAGTGATGGACATTAGCCCTGCTTCGCCCTGCAGGATCTGGTCATAACCGCTGCGGTGGGCTTCAGGACCGTCGTGGCCAAAACCGGTGATGGACATGATTACCAAGCGGGGGTTGAGCTCATGCAGTCGTTGCATGCTGAAGCCGAGACGGTCCAATACTCCGGTACGGAAATTCTCCATCAACACGTCCGAGCTTTTGACCAACTCCACCAATTTTTCCTTGTGTGCAGAATCTTTGAGGTTCAGCGACAGGGATTCCTTGTTTCGATTGCAGGAAAGAAAGTAGGTGGCCTGCGGTTTATCGTCTGGGCCAACGAAGGGAGGACCCCAACCACGGGTGTCATCTCCGACTTCCATGGCTTCCACCTTGATGACCTTGGCACCTAAATCACCCATCATCATCGCCGCATGTGGTCCGGCTAGCGCGCGGGTCAGATCCAGAACAACGTATCCATTTAATGGTCCGGCGGTGTCTGCCTGCATCTTGCTGGCGACAGCTGTAATAGAACTCAACGTTCCTCCTAGGAAATCTCAGATTTAATGATTATGTGGTGGGTTATAGCCAGCCGGGCAGGACCAGAGTGGCCCAGGCCAATAGCGGGCCAACCAGCACCACGATGCCTCCGTAGCCAAGTACCTGCTTGTAGAAGCGGTCCTTGTCGGTGCCTTCGGGAGCATTGGCCAAGACCAGCGCGCCATTGGTGGAGAACGGAGATACGTCTACCACGGTGGAGGCAATTGCCAGTGCACAGATCAGACCGACAGCGCTGATTGAACCTGAGTTCAAGAACGGGATGGCCAGTGGGATGAGCGCTGCAAGGATAGCGGTCGATGAGGCGAAGGCGGAGACGAGTGCACCGATGTAGCAAATCAGCAGAGCAGCCAGAAGCGGTGCGCCCAAGGTGGCTACCGCATTGGAAGCGTATTCGATGGTGCCAGCTTCTTCCAGCACTCCGACGAAGGTCAGCATGCCGCAAATGAGAAGTACGGTGGACCAGCTAATCTTGTTGACCGCACCTTTTTGGCCGGCGGGGTTCACTAGTGCCAGGAACACTGCGATGGTGATGGATACAAATCCAACGTCAACCTTGAAGCCCAACGCGATAACTGCGAGAGCGATTAGGCCAACGATGGTCATGATCTGGCCGAAGCGCTGGCCTGGAACCTTCGGTGCTGCTCCGTCACCGGCAGGATCACGTGGTCCGTAAGTTCCTGAACCGCTGCCCTTGAAATCGACATCGGAGGAGCGTGCGCCTACCGATACCGAGAGACGTGCTTCAGCAACGCGTTCGGCGATTGCGCCGGCGCGCTGTCCAGCCAGCTTTTTGCCGCCCAGTACAAGGTACAACACGACTGCGATAACTAGGTTGAAGACAAAGCTGGTGAGGAATAGTGCGGTGGGGCTGAATGGGAATCCAGCATCATCGATGAGGCCGTTGACGATGACGCCGTAGACGGCGATGGGGGAGAAGCCACCGGCTTGGGCGCCGTGGACTACCAGCATGCCCATCATCAGAGGATTGATCTTGTACTTCTGTGCGAAGGTCAAAGCGATAGGCGCGATGATTGCTACCGCTGCCGGGCCTAGCGCGCCGATGGAAGTGATGGCGGCGGTAATGACGAACATAACCCAGGGGATCAGAGAAATTCGGTTGTCGACAAGCTTGACCGCTTTCTCGACCAAGATATCGATCGTCCCGTTATTTTGAGCGATGGCGAATAGATAAGTCACCCCGACCAAGGTCAGGAACAGCCCGCCGGGGAAATTCGCGAGAATATCTTTGGCGTCCATGCCTAGGAATATGGTGCCAAGTAGGAAGGCACCTACGAATGCCAGAGCACCCATGTTGATTGGGAACATCGTGGCAATTATGAACATCACCGCCAGAACGATGATGGAGACAAGCGCTACAGACATGGGGAGTCCTTTTCTTGAAGGCCGTGTGATTGAATTTGGCCTGTGATTCAAATCACTGGCCTACTGGCCTAGCCTCCTAGACTCTGAGTGTCTTGTCAAGCGAATTTTCGGTGTAGGTTTGATCCAAGACACATTTTTTATGAAGGAGTAATCGTGGCTGAGGTGAAAAAGCCCCGGCAGTTTGCAAAGGTGCAACGTCCGCGGTTATACGAGCAGTTAATGACACAAATCCTCGCTTACGTAGAGGAAGAAAAACTGGGCCCCGGGGATCACTTGCCTGCCGAACGCGAACTGGCAGAACAGCTTGGCGTCTCTCGCGCTACCCTCGCCCAGGCCCTGGTTGCACTTGAAGTGCTAGGCGTAATTGATGTTCAACACGGCACAGGCGCGGTTTTGCGCTACCGACCATCGGTTGCCACAGTGTTGCGAGAATTACGGGAACATGAATCGCGATTGCCCGAAATAGTCGAGGCACGTAGCACTCTGGAAGTGAAACTTGCAGGTCTTGCCGCTGAGCGACGTACCGAAGAAGATTTGAAAAAAATTGATCATGCGCTGTTGGTGATGACTGAAGAAATCCAAGAGGGCGGCCGCGGCGCGCATGGAGATGAGCTCTTCCACGAAGCGGTGACGGCAGCAGCCAAATCGGCCGTTTTGCAGAAATTGATGACGTTCATTGCCGAAATGGTGCTAGAAACGCGTATCGAGTCCTTGGGACAGCCGGGACGCCCGGAGCGGTCCTTGGAATCTCACAAGAAGATTGCTGATGCCATCCGTCGTGGCGACTCTGCGGGAGCTGCAAATGCGATGGGTGAGCATATCGAGTTGGTTTCGGATGTCGCGTTGCTGAAAGAGGACCTGGACTAGAAGGTCATCCCAAGGTCTTTCAAAAAATTCTATGGTGTCCCTTCAAGAATTGCCGGATTCCACTCCATCTAATCGTCCCTGCTCGTCTTGCCAGGCTCGACATGGTTCGTTGTATCGAAATCCGAGCGGACGGTCGAAAACCATCAGGACCTGTATGGCTGTTCCCTAAAAGCCATTCCATTAGCTACCGACTAAAGAAGAACGTGACCTGCGCTTATTCGTTGATGCGTTGAAACAGGAGATGATCCTGCCAAGTGCCAGCAATCTTCAGGTATTTGGGAGCGAGGCCATATAGCGTGAATCCGTTCTTCTCCAATACGCGTTGCGAGGATTTATTATGGATGAGCGTTTCGGCCTGCAGGCGATGAAGGCCAAGGGAAGTAGAAATTTTTATGGCTTCAGCAACAGCTGCGGAAGCAAAACCTAATCCGTTGACGCGTTCACTCACCCAATATCCGATGGCTGCTGATTGAAAAGCTCCGCGAACTATGCCGTTGATATTTAGCCGGCCAACGATAGTCCCCTTCGCATCCGTGATAACCAACGGCACCATGCTTCCGTCCGAATAGGTGTCCAAGGAGGCTCGGGCGATGTCGTGCTGTTTGGTCACGGTGAAAAAGTCGTCGTCTCGTTCCGGGTCCCATGGGCTAAGAAACGACCTATTGCGACAAAGTAGGTCGGTAAGTTCCACAACATCTTCCGTCCGAAGAATGCGAGTAATGTCGGTTTGAATTTCCAATGCACGGATCCTTAGATGAAAAAATGAATGGTCAAGAACGTACTGACATTGATTCAGCATCAACCCGAAATAATCCTACGGCCCAAAGTTCAGAACGTTTAGACACTGAATACCTTTCACCGTGGCAACCATGAAGGTAAGGACCTGATTCTGCTTACAACAAAGCCCGGTGTGGTTCACAGGAAATCAGGGAAGAAATCTGTGAATCACACCGGGCTACGTGCTGGTGGCTAGAAGCCGGTAGGTGGTTTAGACCTGGTTTCCGAGCTTGAAGCCCTTGGAAGGCTCGCCACGGTAGGTGCCGTTGTCGTCCTTCTCGCGGGTGTAGGAGAAGCCATCGGCGCCGACGGTGACATCCATTTCGGAGCTGTCGGTGCGGGTGATAACTTCCTGCACGTTGCCGTCTAGGTCCAAGACTTTCGAAGCTTCGGTGTACCACGATGGAACAACTGGGTTGCCCCACCAGTCACGACGCTGGTTATCGTGCACGTCCCAGGTGATGACCGGGTTGTCCGGGTCGCCGGTGTAGTAATCCTGGGTGTAGATCTCGATGCGGTGATCATCTGGATCCAGGATGTACAGGTAGAACGCGTTGGATACACCGTGACGGCCTGGGCCGCGCTCGATACGGTCCGAGATGCGCAGTGCGCCCATCTTGTCGCAGATCTGGATGATGTTGTGCTTCTCGTGGGTGGAGAAAGCTACGTGGTGCAGGCGTGGGCCGTCGCCACCGGTCAGTGCGGTGTCGTGCACGGTGCCCTTGCGCTGCATCCATGCTGCGTAGGTGGTGCCTTCTTCGTCCTGGATGTCCTCGGTGACGGTGAAGCCCAAGTTTTCCAGGTACTTACGTCCGCGTGGAACGTCCGGGGTGACCTGGTTGAAGTGGTCCAGACGAACCAGTTCGCCAGCCGAGTACAGGTCATAGCGCATGTGCAGACGTTCCACGTGCTCGGTTTCAAAGAAGAACTCGTATGGGAAGCCCAATGGATCTTCTACGCGAACCGAATCGCCGATACCGCGCACAAAGCCTTCCTTGCGGCGCTCGGTGCGGCAGCCCAATTCCTTGTAGTACGCCTCAGCAGCGTCTACCTCGTCGGTGGAGCGAACACGGAAAGCCATAGCCTTCAGTGCAGCAACCGGGCCAAGGGTCAGCACCAGGTTGTGGTGGATGAACTCTTCGAAAGAACGCAGGTAGATCTGCTTGTCATCCTCGTAGGAGACGTGCAGGCCCAAAACGTCGACGTAGAACTTACGCGATGCGGCCAGGTCGGTGACGACCAGTTCCGCGTAGGCGCAGCGCAGAATATCCGGCGCTGGAACCGATGGGGTGGGGATTGGGTTGTTGATTTCTTTAGCCATGATGTTTGCTCCTTTGCAAAAGCGAGAAGGTGGGTTAGACGCCGAACTTAGGGGAGTGGGACTCGTTCAGGGTGATCTGAATCGACTGCTGAGTGGTGTAGAAGTCCACCGAACGGTAGCCTCCCTCACGGCCCAGACCCGAAGCCTTCACGCCACCGAATGGGGTGCGCAGGTCACGGACGTTGTTTGAGTTCAGCCAGACCATGCCCGAATCGATTGCGTGAGCGAAGTTGTGCGCACGCTTCAGGTTGGTGGTCCACACGTAAGCGGCTAGGCCGTACTTGGTGTTGTTGGCTAGTTCCAGTGCCTCTTCATCGGTGTCGAACGGGGTGATCGCTACGACTGGGCCGAAGATTTCGTCTTGGAAGATCTGTGCTTCTGGAGCAACATCGGCGAAGACGGTCGGAGCAACGTAGTTGCCCGTCTCGAAGCCTTCTGCGCGGCCGCCACCGGCGAGCAAACGGCCTTCCTTCTTGCCGATTTCGATGTAGCTCATGACCTTGTCGAAGTGGTTCGGGTGGACCAGCGAGCCGACCTCGGTCTTTGGATCGCTTGGCAAACCAACGCGGATGTTCTTTGCACGTTCTGCGAACTTGGCAACAAAGTCATCGTAGATCTCTCGCTGTACCAGTACGCGGGAGCCTGCGGTGCAACGCTCGCCGTTCAGCGAGAACACACCGAACACGGTGGCATCCAGGGCTGCGTCTAGGTCAGCGTCTGCGAAGACGATGGCTGGGGACTTGCCACCCAGTTCCAGGGACAAGCCCTTGAACTGTGGGGCTGCTGCGGTGGAGATGGTAGCGCCGGTGGAGCTGTCGCCAGTGAAGGACACCAGTGGCACATCCGGGTGCTTGACCAGGTAATCGCCGGCTACGCCGCCGGACCCGAAGATCAAGTTGAAGACGCCTTCTGGCAGGCCAGCTTCGCGGAAGATCTCTGGCCACAGTACTGCCGACAGTGGGGTGTAGCTGGCAGGCTTTAGTACTACCGAGTTGCCGGTAGCGATGGCAGGAGCCAGCTTCCATGATTCCTGCATGAACGGAACGTTCCATGGGGTGATCAGTG
Source organism: Arthrobacter sp. MYb213 (assembly GCF_002979915.1). Lineage (GTDB taxonomy): Bacteria > Actinomycetota > Actinomycetes > Actinomycetales > Micrococcaceae > Glutamicibacter. Next base: position 880,753 of record NZ_PCQA01000001.1, on the reverse strand, counting down.
CTGCCACGCCAATTGGCTTGCGGTTCACGTAGTTCATCTGGCGACCTGGAACGCGGAAGGTGTTATCCACCTGGGCGACGATCAGGTCAGCGAAGAAACGGAAGTTCTCAGCTGCACGGCGAGCCTGGCCCTTGGCCTGGGTGATTGGCAGACCGGAGTCCCAGGACTCCAGCAATGCCAGCTCTTCGTCACGGGACTCAACAATGTCAGCAATTTTGTGCAGCACGCGGGAACGCTCACGTGGCAACATCTTGGACCATGGGCCTTCCTTGAAGGCCTTATTGGCGGCGATAACTGCCAGATCCACATCTTCGGGCTGGGCCGAAGCTACGGTGGCGTAGTTTTCGTTCTTGACAGGCTCCTGTACATCAAAGGTTTTACCCGAGATGGAATCGACGAACTTTCCATCGATGTAGTGCTGCAGGTGTGTTGGGAGATTTTCCGGAACGTTGCTCATGGATGTTTTCCTTTCGCGTGGCTTTCAACAATGAAAGTCTTGAACTGATGAAAATTTATGGGAACTAGATAACGCTGGGATCCATATTGGCCTGAGCCAGGTAGGCATTAAGCGTGTTGGTGCGGTGAGCTCGGGCCGCCTCTTCGATTTCCCGAGGAGAAGCGTGGACCCGGATGAGTTCCAGCAAATGCTGGTGCTCTTCCACTGACTGCCTGGCGCGGTGCGGGATGTGGGTGAAAGAGCTGGCTCGCATAGCTGCGAGTCGGCGCCATCCACGCTGAACCAGATCCAAGATGTGCGGGTTAGGGCACTGGCTGTAGAGCTGCTGGTGGAATTCGTTGTTCAACTCGGTGAAGGCCACCGGGTCAAACGCTTCCAAGCACTGACGCATTTGATCATTGAGATCCTGCGCTTTGGCCAACCAAGCCTCGTCCATGGCGGACGCGGCCAACGCGGTGGCCGCTGGTTCGATGACCGCGAGGGTCTGCATGGTGTGCAGGTAGAGAGTTGAATCTACCTGCGCCACGGTGGCACCTACGTTGCGGGTGAAGTGCACCAGACCTTCGGCCTCCAAGCGTCGGATCGCCTCGCGAACCGGGACTACGGAGCAGCCCAGTTCATCGGCGATGGTTCCCAGAACGAGTCGATATCCGGGGGAGTACGCCCCGTTGACGATTCGTTCGGAGACCAGCGCGTAGGCGACCTCTGACTTGGAGGTGGTCATTACAGCTCCCAGGTGGCCAGATCCGGGGATCCGGCGTCCTTCCAGGCGTTGTACTTAGTCTTCCACTCGGCATTCATTGGGAACAAGCCCTCGATGCCGTGGCCACGCTGAACCATGGCGAAGATGAATTCGTCATTGGACTCGGTGACCATGGCTTCCGCGGCGACCTCGGCGACCATTGCCGGTGGGATCACTACGATGCCATCAGAGTCTGCAACGATGACGTCCCCCGGCTGGACGGAGACGCCGCCGCAAGCCACGGTGATGTCCTTGTCCCATGCCACGTGCTTGCGACCCAAGACTGCTGGGTGGGCACCGTTGTAGAAGACTGGGATTTCCAGGCCGGAGACCGCGTCAAGGTCACGTACTCCACCGTCGGAGATGATGCCGGCGGCACCAAGCTGCTGGCTACGCAGTGCCAAGATGTCACCCAAGGTTGCCGAGCCGGTTTCCCCGCGGGCTTCCATGACCAGGATTTCGCCATCCTTCAAGGAATCAATTGACTGCTTCTGCATGTTGTATCCGGCGCCGTGAGCCTTGAACAGGTCTTCGCGGTTTGGGATGTAGCGCAGTGTGCGGGCGGTACCGATGACACGCTTCATGCCCTTGGTAGCACCTGGTACTTCAATGTTGACGTTGTTCAGTCCGCGCTTGCGCAAGGTAGCTGACAAGGTTGCGGTAGCTACGGTAGCAAGCTGTTCGCGGACTTCATCGGTGAGTACCGACTTGCCGGTGACCAGTGCTGGCATACCTGCGGTTTCGCGGTCGCCGTAAGCGTCTTCCTTATCCTTGTCGGTGACCTTTGGCTGGTTGCCGAAGTCCGCGAAAGTGGAAGTGCCTTCCATTGCGGTGGTCTTCAATCGTCCGGTGGTAGCGCCGGTGAGGAGGTCGGTGACCTCAACCTCGACGACGTCGCCTGGGAAGAATACGGAGGAGCCTGCTGGGGTACCGGTGAGGATCACGTCGCCTGGCTGCAAGGTCATCTGCTGCGAAAGATCTGCAACGATCTGCGCGAAGGTGAAGAGCAGTTCCGAGGTATCTGCATCCTGGGCGATTCGGCCGTTGACCCAGGTCTGAACGCGTAGCTTGGCAGGATCCAGATCCGCTGCCGCGAGAGCGGTTGGACCCATCGGGGTGTAACCGTCGCCGGACTTCGAGCGGATATTTGATCCCTTATCCGCGTACCTGATGTCATGGACACCCAAGTCGTTGGAGGCGGTGACCGAACCGACGTAGCTCCAGGCTTCTTCAACGGAAACGCGGCGGGCGGCCTTGCCGATGATCAGTGCGATTTCGCCTTCGAAGGCGAGCAATTCGGTACCCGCTGGGCGTTCCACGGTGGAGCCGGTGGTTGCCAGTGAGCTAGAAGCCTTCATGAAGTAGCTCGGGAATTTAGGAGTGCGTCCACGCTGTGCTGCTCGCGAGGAGTAGCTGAGGTGAACTGCAAGAACCTTGCCAGCCTGAGCGAAAGTTTCTTCGCTAACCGGAATCGGATTACTCATCTTTGATTTTCCCACTTTCGTCGTACATCAAATCGTATACGATCTAGTGTGCTCTCAATCTCAATCACTGTCAAGTCATTGAAGTGGATTGCTTCTCAGGATTCATGTTGGGGCTTTCGGTAAGCGCAAATATCCCGCCATTCCGGGGAACTTACCCCTGACTCTTCCCCTGCCGGACAAGATAAACAACCATTATTCTGAATCCGAATTGGTGGGAGAAATAGCTCCCTGTCGGAGGCTGAAGTTGCGAGATCGTATATACGATTCGACGGTTTTGGTGAGGGGCACTACGGGTCTACACCGGGCATTGGTCGCGCGGGGTAGTGGGTTTCAGCCGCTTGGGGATTATTGACGGAGCCCTGCCTTAGCGCTGAATTATTCCATTTTTCGTATAGCTGACTCCGTATCCGAAAAATGTAATAGGTTGGATAGAATCCGATAAACAAGGGGATCTCGGGAGGTTGCAGTGCACGGAGCAATAACGTCCATGACTGATATCGGTCGGGTGGTGGCCGCGCGCCGCCGGCAGTTGGGATACACCCAAACCCAAATGGCAATTGAACTCGGGCTGACGCAACGCTATGTTTCCGAACTTGAAAACGGCAAAACGAGCAGCCTAAATACTCGCACATTAGATGTGCTCGACCAGCTCGGAATTGAACTTGGTTTTAAAGTGCGCGATGACTAAGTTTCCAATCGACCTCCACGGTTTTTACCTAGATGGAAGGAATGAAACCTCTGCCCTGGTCGCGCTTGCTATCACGGGTCTGTTTGTGGACTTGAATATTCCGGAATTGGGTCTATGGGGAGATCTGTCCCAGCGAACGAGCGGTAATTGGAGGCAGAGGAGTTGTTGAAGACTCGCTCAACCGAAATATACTCCTCCACATGGGATTGGTCGAAGGTGGAGTATCCTCATCGGTCGTTTAGTTGTTAATTATTTGCCGACTGGACCACGGTCGAGCCAACCTAACTGACGGCGCCATCTAGACGCACATCCTCAAGTCGGTTCTCATCGGCAAGGAATTTACTGCGCGCGGGGTGGCATGTTGCCCATGCGCTGCACCTGGCATTTCCGACTCGGTAGTTCGAGTAGTTCGAGTGGCTCTAGCGGTTCCGACATATCCTTCGAAGGGCTACGTAGAGAAAACTGTCGACTCAAACGAAGTACCTGAGCGCAGAGTCCCTTTTAGTCCTCTTGAAGTTTCCTGTGAAATGACAGTCGACGTTGGTTTTGTTCACTGAGTGTATTGTTAGCTTGGTAAGATACTTTGATGAGCTTGATAAATTTCTGCGGAAAACAGTCGGACACGAAGGATTCAGACTTTCGGAGCGTCTGTCCACATTGATTGCATACTGCAACATGACCTCGAAATTTATGAAGGTAATACCAAATTCAGACGACGAATCAGTGAGTGAAGCCGATGGAAAATATGGATCTACAGCCTTTTGACGCCGTTGTACTGATGTCGTTTGGAGGCCCGGAAAAGCCGGAAGACGTTCTTCCGTTCCTGCAAAACGTCACTCGTGGACGCGGAATCCCCGATGAACGTCTGAAGGAAGTCGGGGAGCATTATTACCTTTTTGGCGGCAAATCACCCATAAACGAACAGAATCAAGCCCTGCTAGAGGCGCTGAAGAGCGAATTCGGCTCTCGCGGAATTCTCACGCCGATATTATGGGGAAATCGAAATTGGAACCCATATCTTACCGACGTTATTCGGGAGCATGCTACTAGCACTGGTGCGCGGAATTTCTTAGCCATTGATACTTCGGCATACTCCTCCTACTCGTCATGCCGACAATATCGTGAAGACTTTGCTGAAACGGTGGACACCCTAGACAGCGAGGGGCTAAAGATCACCTTCGAAAAGATTCGGCAATACTACAACCACCCCGGATTCGCTGGTGCAGAGCTTAAATGCGTGCGCGACGGACTGTCACGTTTTAAGGAAATAGTCGGCGAGCTGGATCCGACCCGTCATAAGATCCTGTACGTTACCCACTCGATCCCTTCCACAATGCAAAGTACCTCAGAACGTTTTACGCAGGGTTACCAAGCGCAGCACGAGGAACTGATCAAGTGGATCGGACAGGAACTCGACGGTGGCGAAAAGCTTGATGCCGAACTGGTCTTCTGTTCCCGTTCGGGCTCTCCACATACTCCTTGGTTGGAACCAGACATCAATGATCGTATGCGTGAGCTTTCCGACGAAGGTATAGAGGGTGTACTCGTAGTCCCTATCGGGTTTGTCTCTGATCATATGGAAGTCAAATTCGATTTGGATACCGAGGCTGCCGAAACAGCCCAAGAGCTAGGTATGTCCTTTCTTCGCGCTGAAAGCGTGGGGACTTCTTCACTGTTTGTTAGTGGACTAGTTGATTTGGTAATTGAACGAGTAGCGCAGGTCAGAGGAGAACAGGTTGATCCGGCAGTCATCAATGCTGGGACGGCACTGAGTCCGGGTAGCGGAGCATGTTCGTTGACATGCTGCGAGGGAGCAAAGTGGAAAAATACGGTTCCAAATTGGAGCCGGTCTGTACCTCAAGAATGAGCCATCAGCGTGGCTACTTCCTTGTGTGCGGACGCCCGTCGAAAAATCTCTGCGATAAGTAATACCGCGCAGATTACAAGTGATCCTTATTCAGGAGGATCGCAACAATTTTCCACGGTGCAACAGCAGGGAAGGGGCGGTGTACCAAGCGTGGTCGTTTCTGCTTACGAAGCTACTTTCAGATTTCACGCGAGTGATCTTTTGAGATTTATCGCGCTATTTTTGGTGCCCTTGGCATGGATAGATGCAGGCCCCGCTGCCGCTGCCGCAATGGCCCTGGTTTTCGGTGGCACGTGGTTGCTTCGCTACTATGCAAGATCTCGTGTGCAAGACGTGACCGGCCAGCTAGCCTTCATCTCCGCTGGGATTTTTAGCTCAATTGGACTCTACCAAGCTGTCTGGTGGTTGGATCTCGTAGTGCATCTGATCCTCATGGCAGTAATCACCGCATTGATCTACGAAATCCTCATGCGGCGAAGAAGCCTCACCCAGGTGGCTAGCCGGGTCCAGCAGCGACATGTAGCCCGTGAGCTTCTCACGTACGGGTCTTTAGCCGCGGTGCTCTGGGAGTTGGGGGAATGGGGCGGTTATTTCTTAATTTCACCCGAGATTGGCGTGGGGATTTTAGACAGTTTCACTGATTTTATCGCCGGAATTTTAGGCATCCTCGGTACCGTATTTTGGATCAGTTCGAACAGAAAGTCTCAGTAACTATGCGCATCAGTATTGTGATTCCTGTGCTGAACGATGAGGAGTATTTGAAAGTTCTTCTGGATAATCTCGCACATCAGACCGTACCGGCAGACGAGATTATCGTGGTGGACAATGGGTGCACAGATGGCAGCGCCGAAATCGCGAGATCTGCCGGCGCTGTAGTCATTGTCGAGAAAAATATCGGCATTCCTGCAGCCGTAGCCAGGGGATATGACCATGCCACTGGCGAGATCATTGTGCGTTGCGATGCTGATTCTCGGCCACCGGGGGACTGGCTTGAGAAAATCGATAAGAAATTCGTGGAGGATCCGGCTACCAGTGCGCTGACCGGTCCCGGTTTCTTTTATGATTTACCCCTAGGAACTCGCTGGATAGGTTCAGCTCTTTACGCTCTGGGGTATTTCTTCTTGCTCGGTTCTGCTCTGGCCACGATTCCACTATGGGGATCCAACATGGCGTTTCGAAGCGCACTCTGGAATGGAGTAAGAGAACGAGTCAGCCGTACCGGAACCAAAATTCATGATGACCTGGATCTGAGCTGCGCCGCGCAGCAGAGCTTTGTCTTGAAATTCCTGCCGACACTTCGTGTGGGCGCGGCTGGACGCGTTTTCCTCCGGCCACGGGGCTTTCGAAGGTCCAGTCGTCTTGCCCTGAATACATTGGCGAGGCATGGAGGTATGAATGGGATATTCAATCGCTGGCAGTCTGTTTTAGGGTTGAAGTAATGCCAAAAAGTGGCGGAAGCTCAAAACCCAGGCCAGATTCGGTAGAGCCAAGAGTTTTCGCTCACCATCGGAATTCACGATTGCAGCACGTAGGTGCCTTTACTTTGTTGTTTAAACCTACCCAGCCGCCAGCTACGGTGTCGAACACTCCCAGCCCCTTAGGTACTGATCACACCTGATGGATGTCTAGTGTCCTGAGAACCGCTGGAAATTATCGGAACCCACTCCTTGAATTACAACGACGGCTTGAGAAGGATCAAAAAGTTGAAGGCATTCGGAACGTGTGAGTTGTGTGAATTTCACAAGCAAGCGTCGGGTTCATTCCTCCGCATTGCGGTTCAAAATGGCCAAATTATTTGAAAGTGAAGAGGTCTTGAGCTGAAGAAACTAGAAGCCTTTCTTTTCCGTAGCAAGAAGCGTTCCCGTTCGCACATACTAGGTCAAGCAAGATCCGTGGATGAAGGCAGGACGGCGCACCGCACATTGGGGGACTACGGTCTCTCGCTCAAGTCGTTGACAACGGCTTGTCTGGCTACATATCGTTCAGTAGTTTCGCCGGCCTGATGGATTGTATTTTGGGGGATCTGGAGCGTTCAGCTGACGACAAAGATAATGGGCGCAGAACATAGCTTCTATTGTCGTCAGGGTGGCTCGCAGGTTGAGTCTATGGTCTGCGCGTGATGCGAATTGGACCCTACATTGGCCGACTTTTCCGGTAATGGCTCACACAACGCGCTAAGGCGCAAAACAGTTCGCCTTTGAGCGTGTACAACCTGGGTTGCGGGTGCGATGTCAGAATCGGCATTAGCGATACAGTGCAGTGGCACATGCTGTTCTCCAAATGCACTAGTTGTGGAAAAACACCAATTTATTTCAATGTTGTCCAGATGCGCTAGACCCTTTGTCGGACGCCGAGTGTCCAATGGAAATGCCTATATGGCACGTGGTGTTCCATCCTCAGAGGCCGATTTTTGAGTGCCCTCGTTTTCGGTTCACGGTATTTCGCCGTGCACCACGATCTCAGTGTTTTCGTGCTCGAGGCTAAGATCGCATGCAGCTTGATAAGCGTCTTGCAGTGATTTGAAAGTGCCTTGGAACCAACCGTCGAGGCTTACGTCCCATGTTTGCCCATTAGTACTGATTTCAATGGGGTGCATTGGTTCCTCTCTGGATCTTTTACTATTCCCACGACCGACAATGTTGGCGCAAGAAATGAGTAAGCGCCCCGGGGTGTCCCGGGACGCTTAGCTCGACCTCGCGAAAAGGTTTTTTAGTTAGGTGCGCTTTGTGAGTTCGCTTTTTCATAATAATCTGAAGAATTGGAGCCCCGATAGTAAGGGTAGAGAATACTCAGGAAACTCGTAGAATGTCGTTCGAAAGTTGCGAGGATCCGGTTCTCTGTCAGGGTTCATCCTTATTGATCTTTATGGCTGATATAGACGGCCACAACGAGTGGCGTAGCTTCAGGAAAAATTCGTCGCCACGCAGTCAAATTTGGCAGGTATCCAATTTCTCGCGGCGTTCAATACATAAACTCGAAAAGGGACACAACCGTGACTCGCAAGTATCAATCGATAATCGAGAGAAATGATGTTCCATCATCAGTCACACGCCGACCCCGTCACATTACTTACAGATTGATCGATTCAGAGAATGAGATCTATGAAAGCGGTTTCGAATTGTTGAGTAACTGCCGGATTGGCGTGATTGACTGTGTAGGTTTTTAGATTTCGCCAGCCGCTCATATTTCTGGGTTTGTGCGGTTGATTCGAATTGGTCCGCGAACGTTGTCGGCTTCTACTGTTTTGCCTTTTTGGGTGGCCGTGACCTCACCCGCGGCGGCCATTTCTGCAGTAATCTGACGTACATTGTTCATATATTTGCGCCAAGCATCTTCCGGTCCACCTACTACGCGTGCCACATCGCTAGGACAGATTGAAGCACCGGCTCGTTTACTCAGTAAGGCGCGAATTGTCGCCCTAATACGTTCACTCAGTGCTGTCGGATCGGGATCTTCCCACCAGGGTTGGCCACGTTCTCCAAGGGCGACTTTTGCGTCGTTAACTCGTTTTCTGGCGCCAGGTTTTCCGTCCTTGACGGCCCGGCGGGCGGACATTAGTTCATCGACCAGTTCTTGGCGAAGCTTTGGAGGAATTGATGGATTACTAGCCCGCCATTTCCTCCCTTTGATGATGAGGTAACGTCCGTCGGTTGTGGTTTCAGTTGAGTTCTCCGGCGGTGCCATCTAGTTCCCCTTTATCAGATTCGTTCATCGGTGAAGATGCCGATTTTAGGTGTGCTCCATGCTACTTGGAAGCAATTGTCAGCACTATAATGTACGAGTATGGTCGTTCTGATTAACAGTTTCTCTGGCAACACCGACCAAATCCGGATGCTACCAATCGTCGTGGAGCAGCGGGCGCGGGCAGACTGGATTCTTGATTTAAGACATAACCAAGAAACGATCGAAATTCTGAAGTTGAGGATCTTTGTCCGCCGCAGGTGATTGGGACCACCAGCACTTATTTGCGCTGAAATCGTTGAACTGCGTCTAACGAGCGTCATTTACCATCGCAACAAGTGGCGAGCGGGACCAATAAAGATCGCGTTATTCCATAGGTCGGCCGTTGAACCCACTTGCGTTCACCGGCCGGCATTCTAAAGATGGCTAGCTATCTTTAGTTTTTATATTCGTCCGTGCTGCCTTTGGCCTCTTGCCGAAGACGCTCCGTCTCATCAGAAGCCTCGGATTTGACTCGTTCCATGGACTGCATTGACGAGTTTTTCAACTCTTCGGCTGCGGCAGTTACTGGTTCTTTCAGATCACTGGCAATTTTCTTGGCTGCCTCGCTGAGTTCGGCGGCCAGCGGTTCGGCCTTATCCTTAGCTTTTTGAACCAGTTCCTCCTCGGCTTGAGTCGCGGGAATCAGTGAGGACGCAAGTAGACCGGCACCGAAAGCCATCAATCCCGCGGCCAGCGGGTTTCCGCGAGTTCGATCAGCGACTTTATGCGGCGCATCATGCACTGCTTCCGACGTTTCGTGCGTCAAACGCTGGGTATGATCGCTTACGCTTTCGCCGCTTCCCATCACTGACTCCTTCACCTTGGTCACAGAGTTTTTGAACTTCTCGCTTTGTCGGTGGGCAATGCGAGTTGGACTTGCCCTATCCACAATGGCATCAACGTCATTGCGTAGTTCTTCTCGGGTCTGAGCAATCTCGGCCCTGAGTTCATCTGCGTCCTTGTTCATGAGTTTTCCTCTTTCGGAGTAAAAGCTGAAGGAATTTTCTTTACTGTGCCAGCCGTCTCAGGCAACCCTTTGATCTCTTTGATCTTTTTGCGTCCTAAGACGGACAGGATCCCAGCAATAAGTGCCCAGATAACAGCGATAATCAGTGCCGACCATCCGTAACCAAGCCACTGCGCTACTCCCACCCAGGCTGCTAAGGAGAGGAAAAGCAATACGAAGTGCGCTGCGATTCCGGCTCCAGCCAACATCCCTGCGCCTTGGCCACCCTTGCTCGCTGATTCTTTCAGTTCGGTTTTCGCAAGCTCAATCTCTTGCCGAACCAAAACCGAAACATTTTGCGTGAGATCGCTAAAGAGAGCGCCAAGCGTGTGTTGCTCTTCGTTACGCGAATCGTCTGATTCGAAATCTGAAGACGAATGAGTCATCAGTTCCTCCTATTTGTAGTCTTCGGAGCGTGGATCTTCACGGGGATAGGAGCGCAGTGGATCGACGTCGATTGTTTCGTCAGGGGCCTGCGACTGTGGCTCTGTTGGGACTGACTGTGGTGTTGTCGCTTGAGATAGGTTCCCGGCAGTTCCTGTAGGCGAGCCCGTAGCGGGGTTGGAACCCTGCGGGGTTTTCAAGCTGTTCGCTGAAGTGTTTTCACTGCCACGGTCACCTTGCTTCGAGGCGCTAGCATTGCGCGTGATTCGTCCTGCTAAGAGCCCTGCGCCTAGGGCAATACCTAGGAAGGCTCCCGGGCGTTTACGCGCGAACTGTTTGACCTCGTCGACTACGTCGCCAGGTTCTCGCTGATCGAGCCAATTCGCGATCTGTCCACTGTGATTGGAGGCCTGGTCAACGAGGGTGGCTGCAGTTCCGGAAGCTTGGGACTGATCCAGCATGGAGCGGAACTCATCACTAATGTCGCGTAGATTTGTTGCGACTTTCTGTTGCTGAAGCGATGCTTGTTCGCGCAGATCCGAGCTGAGCTCCTCAAATAGGTCCGCGGCTTGCTCTTTGGCCTGTCCACCGATGAGGGATGCTTCTTGCTTGGCGGTATCTAGGACCTCGGTAGCTGAGTGCTGACCTTCCTGTGCAAGATCCTTAGCCGTGTCAGTGACATTGTTTTGGTTCGACTGTGACGTCGAATCCTGCATGTCTAGATCATCGGAGATGTCCACATGTTCCGGGAGGAACTGATCATTGCGCAGGATGGGTGTGGCTGATGGGAGAGCTTCTTGCCCAGATGCCGGCTCCGGCAAATATGGTGATGGGCTGGAGCTTGAAAAATTGTCGTTGCTCATTTCGTGCCTTCCACTAGTGTCCAGAACTTGCCCTTACGTGAGCAAGACTAGAGACCTCTGATTATCCAGAAAGGTGTTATTCGAAATCGTAAGGATTCTCTCAGCTTCGAGATCTGGGCAACGTCGATCATTGATCTCAAAAGCCGAGGCAATGCGTAATGTACGAGCGAAATTGCAACACAAAAAAGGCCAGACGACACAGAGTTGTAGCTTGCTAAGGAGCGTTATCGCTCGATATGCAAAGCTAATCAAGTGAATTAAATGGGGTTTTGACTAAGGTTATTCCAGATCCTCAAACATATATTTCTAGAACGCATCAGTCGTCGGCGTTGCCTCTTATCTCCCCACTAACCTGCTCGAAGAACGTCAGTAAGAAAGAGCTGGGTCTATATCGTTTTTTCGTGTTTACCACGAGTTCGCTGGCGCTATAGAAAACGAAAAGGTCGACTGCCAAACGACAGAGGTTTAGATGGAAAATTGCAGGAGCCCTTTCACATTTCTGCGATAGGGCTCCTGCAAGCGGTCTGAACGTAACCACCGTCGAACACGAAGGTAACCTACGTTCCTGAACGTCCCCACGCTCGTCGGTCAACCGCGGAACCTAGTGATCAGGTTATGTCTCAAAGACACGATTTTCCTTTGCTTTCAGGAATTTAATAGTTTTCTCAAGTGGCATCACCGCACCGAGTCATTTAGAGCACGTATTCGCTGTTTACTGACGGAATCTCTTGCTGGGGCGCATGTTCCACCTGGCTAAGCATTACCGGTGAAAACCAATATCGTCCCGTTTCGGTGCGTCCCGGCCCTAAAGACTGCATCGAGCTAAGCTGACCTGTTGTGTCTTATCCAGAGTGATTGCATACCTCGAAGCGAGGTGACACCTGCGCAGCCAAGGTACTGCCGCAAACGATAGTCGGCGTAGGAGTATGGCAATCTCAGCTCATCCTTACTTTCTGGTGTCGGGTTTGTCCCTAGCCTGCTCCTTGTCTTCGTCTTCCTCATGTTGGAGCTCTGCTGAAATGCGTAATTCCTTGCCTTGTCGGACATCTTTTTCTTCCTTGGCAAGTTGTTTCTCACTCGCCTTGATGTCGCGAGGTGGTAACTGAATTGAACTTTCAGCGGGGATGCCTGATTGCAGTTGGCGTGCACGTTCAACTTCCGCGTCGAAGACAACACCGAAGAGCAACGAAAGATTTCCGATCCAGATCCACAAGAGCAGAACGATGACACCACCAATAGCGCCGTAGGTTTTGTTGTAGTTCGAGAAGTTCGAGACGTAAAAGAAGAACCCAAGGGTCGCTACGCCAAGGATCAGCAGAGCGATCGCTGAGCCGAGGCTAATCCAGCGGATTTTGGGTTGCCGAACATTGGGTGTGCCGTAGTAGAGCAGAGCGATCATGAAGACCGCGGCTAAGACAATGACCGGCCACTTAGCGATATTCCAAATCAGGATTGCCGTTTCACCGAGGCCTATGAGATCGCCCAAGGTGCGCGCTAGCGGTCCCGAGACGACAAGTAGAACCACCAAGAGCGCAGCACATAGAAGTAACACCAGCGTAATGAGTAGCATCAACGGCTTCAGTTTAAACGCTGATCGACCTTCTTGAACATCGTAGATCTGGTTGATTGAGCGACCGAAAGCTCCTACGTAACCGGAAGCGCTCCACAGTGCGCCAATCAGACCTACGGCCAGAGCGAGACCTGCGGACGGGGCAGAAGAGAGTTGCTCAATTGGCTGTTTAAGTGTGTCGACTACCTGATCGCTGGCGAACCGATCCAAGATACTGACCATATTCCGTGTGGTGGTTTCCGCCTGACCTGCAATTCCCAGCAGAGAGACCATAGCCAAGAGCCCCGGGAAGATGGACAGCATTGCGAAGTAGGTTAGCGATGCTGCAAGGTCCGTGCACTTGTTGCGTGAAAACTCGTGTACCGACCGCTTGAAAATGTATTTCCACGAGCTAGCGTGCAGTTGCGTCGGTGAATCGGTTTTTGAATCGTCTTCCGGGTCCGGCGCATACTCATATTTTCTGCGGGTATCGACGGCGGTCCCTTCATTGATTTGAGGATGATCCTCCGTCGGACGTCGCTTTGCCGAATCTGACCTGGACATTCCAATACCTCCGCAACGTCGTTACTAGCACATGTCGATTTTTCAATATTCAAACAGATGCAAGAGAACCGTATCAATGGTTTAGCTGGAATGCTCAGGTAGTACAAAACCACTCGTTGAAGCCAGGTAGCGTACCGGCACTCTCCATAAGTCCATCTCGATCGCTTCCGATCAAAGCTAAAGTCAACAGGGCGGATGGTTGCCAGTTTCTTGCTTCCCGAGATGATACTGAAATACTCGGGAATGTTGGCCCAGCCTCACCTTGATGCAGTACACAGCTACGCGGCATTCCGAAACACAGAACCACCTTACAAACTGCATCCTCACGACCATTAACTGCCGCGTGAACATTAGATATCGAACGTTTATGGAATACACGGATCCGTTCATGTGCTGACTAGGAGCAGAAAATTTGTAGGTTCTCGGGATCCTAGAAACCAGCTACAGAACCGCCATTTTCTCGGACAGAGTGCATTTTTCGAGTGCAGTTGCTCGTGAACTGTTCTGCCTTTTATCCGTTCATTGCAGGTAAAGCTCGTTCCAACAGCAGTCACCTTCGCGTGTAGTTTTTAGGTGTGCTTCATCCTCAGCGTGAGGATGACTAACTCGGAGGAAAACTATTCGTTGAAATACCCCATGCCGTGCAAGGCATAGGCGTCGAAACTGGTTGAAGAGTCTTCTAGGCGTGCAAACTGCTTGCAAGCCATGCAACGTTTTTGCCTACCTTGACTTCAGTAACAGCGAGGCTGGCTCGGGGAATTTTTCTCCCTGGGAGACCTGCGTCATGGTGAAGCCGGAAGACTTTCGTTTAGACTTGCCCAGTACAATCTCATTTCATGCGTTTCCCGGCGCGGGGACTGTTATTGAGCATGGTGTACTTTAGCCTAGCTGGTGTCGGATTTTGTGGGGCTGCTGAGGAATCAACTCCGGACTTGACGTATACCTATTACCCGGCAGTAGTGTCAATCAACCGCAGGGCTATCGGACAACCCAGGAATTCACTTTGAACACTCACCGTAAAAACATTCATCTGTCGCTCTCGTATGACCAGTATGATGACCTGACCAGCGCTTTGGAAACCCACCGCGACAGGTTGCAGCAGTTCGCCCTGGAGTCGGTTAACGGTTTCGGTTTAGACACCGCTTATTGGTCTCACCGCGTCGTAGAGGTCCAAGACCTGCTAGAGGCAGTGCATCGCCTCGCGGCAGGAGAAAATCCCGACGCGGTGAAGCAAGACCTGCAGAATCTACCTCCCGAGTCACACGAGAATCCAAGCTCGTAATCTGTACCCTTGGGATACTGTACCTCGACCTAGTAACTGCGCCGGATTAGGTTTTTAGGCTGTAAATGCCATGAGGGTAGCTGGCAATTGGTCAAGAATCTTGGAGAGTTTAAAGTAGACCTATCGGGTCGACATTTGAATTTAGCGATTGCGGGGTGTCAGTGGATGCTCTGAACCAGAGTTATCGCTACTGACGTATAGGGGGATCTGGTGGATGCCGGCGCTGTGAGCCCAAAAAGCAACCCGGAAAGTCGTAAGCCTGTTTTCGCTGTGCCTGACACAGAGCTCTGAAAGCGTAGTCCCGACCGGCACCGGAGCTACTTTCGCGAAGATAGGGCTGGGGACCGTGATATGCCAAAGCTGAAGTTCCTCAGATGGAGTACCGGTGAGAACCAGAATCACGGCCCGTCCATGAACGGAAACAAAACCCATGACATCTTCTACCAGCTCAGCGCTGTGCGCGAAGACTGCTGGCATGCCTTCGACCCATCCATAGGCGATGAGATGTCGCTTGGTCTCGGGACACTGCATGAGCCCATTGAAGCGCTGGATGGTATTTGCATGTAGTTCAGGTGTGTTCATATCTTCCTCCGTTGACAGCAGCTATCGATAGCTGCTGGACCACGAGCTTTCCTGAAACCTATTCAGGCGCGTTCCCCGTGTGTCGCCTCAGGCGCTCGGTGATCTTCGTGGAGTGATCTACTAAGGATATGTTCCCGGCGAAATCTAATAAAGTCTCATGCCTCGCAAATTTTGGCGAGGAACTAGGCCGTGTTGAAGTAGATTCCTACGAATGACCTAATCAACACGGAAAGGTGCTATTTAATTGGTGTAGAAGGTGTGTGGAAGATCTCCCTCGCTCTAACTATTTAACGGGCAGGGATCTTCCAAGTGAACCGACACGGAAGCATGCTCTAACTAGTTGCCAAGCAGGGTTACGACCACTGGTTTTACATTTGCAATCCTTGTCTTAAAGATGTGATGTCTCGCCACGGCGCTAAATAATTTCAAAACTAGTTAAGTCTGGTTGTCACAAACGGTTGAGTGCACGGTAGTGGGCCAATTTATGCTTTTCTGTCCACACAAGCACGCAGCTCTAGCCTCTTCAGTGTCGTGTAGCGCCAGAGTAGCTTTGATGCTGCGGCTGGATGGGAAGTGTCGAGGTATCCCGAATAGAACATGATGTATACCGCTGGACTTACCATGCGCGAAGTATCAGATCTATGTCATTGGCAATGCGCCGCCAACCTCCATCATTTTCAGATGACAAGAAATACGCAGCAGGCACGAGGCAGCACTGACTGCTAGAGGAATGGAGTCTGATTCTTCGCTGCACTCGGGCCGCGGACGTTCATCCGTGTGCCTTGTGCGACCTTTAGACGGTGATCAATCATGCTGAAGTGCAAAGGTCCGGTGAAAGGTCATTCCTCAGCCTTTGCTAGGAGTATTGATTGGCACCTTGTATCTCCTACAGGGCATACCTAGCGTTGACCACGTTAGGAACCAACGATCAAGGGAGGACACCATATCTGAGCACGACGCCAATAAGCAACTCGGGAATTTCGGCAATGCTGAAAGTCAAGAAACGAAACGGTCCGGCGATGGAGAGGACTCCAATGGTTCAGAGAACATTGGAAAGCCTACCGACATCCAGCAATCTTACGGCGCGGAGGGATCTAACAACCAAGAAGACTCTTCAAATGCCACAGGCGACGTGGAAACTTCGGAGGATGCCACCGACATTCAGCAATCTTACGGCGGCGGCGATAAAACAGGTGATCGTGCGAACTCGGAGACCAGGGACTCCTAATAGCTGGGAGCAGTTCTTTCTGTTGGCTTCACCAAATTATTGATAGTGCTTGCCCTCCACTTTTCCGATGCGGAGGGCAAGCATTTTACTGCGTCAGCCAGAAGGCCGCGAAAGTTTTTCGGCCTACGCCGGTGGTTTTTATCCTGTTAGCATCCTGCTTCGGACCGCCCGTTGAGTTGTTTAGGCTGTTAGAACTGGCGAATAGTCAGAAACCTCCCCAGCATTTGAGCGTCTTTAGCCATATGGAGTTTTCAACGTCCACCAATAAGAACGCGGGTGGATCGTTGGTCTGTGCGAACACGACAACGCCGGTCACGGTCAGTTTGTATCCGGCACGCCGAAAGGGCGCGACCATAGGGGCATTGGTGGTATCTGTCGTTCCGGCAATCTGTGAATCACCATCGTCAAAGTGCATGATCGTGATCTCTGCGAGAAGATCATCTACCAGGTCTTGCCCGTGGTACTTCGGACTGACGCCGAGATAACTTACGCTAGTGCTGTATGCGCTGCGGGAGGCAATGATGAACCCGACGCATTCTTCCTAGTCGTTCTACGCTAGCCGCCACATCTCTCGCTTGCCGGGAAGACTCTGGTAAAACTAGAGATCATCACCAGGCTGGCTACCGTGCCCAGTTCGGTAAGGTCCCTTTGGGTGTTGATGACAAGGATTCAATGAGCGACGGTGGCAAACACTTTTAGAACTGTGTCATCATCCGCGGGCTTGAACCTCAGCCGAACGTCGCGCCGAGGCTGCTGCGTGAATGCACCATCGGACCGCGGTAACGGCGTCGGGTCTTCTTTCCAGTTTGCGGCGCATCCATGTTCAAGTCCGGGAGCGAAAGGATTCCCGCCGCGAGGAATGCAGAATTTCCGGCACGAACCAGGTCACCTGCGATTGAGCCTGGATTGGGGCTCGCCGAGTCGACCCAGAGTCAGTCAAGTGAAATGGGGTGCTCTGAATCCGGTAGGCACCACCACAAAGCACGAGCGACCAGATAACCGCCAACTTCATAAATCCAGCTAGTTTTTGGGCCTAGATGGCTGAAATTGTGAGAAAGCGTTCCGGGGAATCCCCGGAACGCTTTACTCTACCTCGCGAAAAGGTTATTCAACTATGTACGCCGTATGAGTTCACATCTCGATCATAAACCGAGCATCTGGAACAAAAAGGCGTGCTCTATGCAGCTCAGGGGAATGACAGAGGTCAAGTTGCAACGAATGCAATAACCGTCCGACACGCTCAATCGTCAGCTTGAACAAGAAAGAGTGCCACTACATAGGTGATTTCTGGGAATTACATGGTGCCGTGAAATCGTCAAATTTATTGTCGAAGCATTGGTAGAGCGGACAGGTGAAGCGCTGTCATAACTCTGACCGATCACACAGGGTGGACTTCGCATGTGCAAAGGAGTTTATAAATTCAGGAAATTCTCATGAACAATACGGCAGCGCGCAGGAATATGCGGCCTATATTGGCCGGTAAGTCGGAAAGAGACTCAACACCGGTGTTCGGAAGTTGATGCCAAGGCTGCCCACGGTCCGAGTCGGCGAGGTCACCGGATCGTTTAGTGTTTCCTGGACCAGTTTCTGGCCCGAGGTCGACTACTTCCTCTTCAGACATCTAACGCTCACTACTATGGTGTTTGCGGTCCCGGCGCAGGCGAAGTACGCAACCCTATTATTAGCCTTGCAAGGACGCCAACCGTTGTTGGGCCGACTGCGACGGCCAGCTCAGATACATCCTGCGAAGCGAGCTACCGTTGAAACTCATACATTTATCTCTGGCTCGCCTACTCTCTTCACAAAATTATCTCAGCGGGTCAATCTGCATATTAGGTATTTTTTTGGGGGGCAACAGATCTGCCTCGTCAACCGTGAACGGGAACGTATCGGCGTATGGGAATTTTCGCCAATCCAACGGTCACCATCGAGTAAAATCCTAATAATTGCTATTCGGGTAGTTGGATTGGGTATAGCACCCGAATCCCTTTCCCAAGCAGAGGGTATGTTGGATTCAATTCATGACCCTAATTGCATGTTCTCGTCAGAGCCGTATGGAGGATAAAGCCTAAGATGACACTCATCGCGGAAGATACACAGGCATTCAACGGTGCCCAGATATTCACCGATTCTGCAGAGCAAGCTATTGCTTATCTTAAAGCACATACCCCGCTGACAGACTGGTCTGTTTCTCGCGTGATCGATGGAGAACAGGTCCACCTGCACGTTGAGCCGGATCAGTTGCTCACGACTGGTCAACGTGTTGAGTGGGAAGAATCGTTGTGCAGTCGAATGGCCAATGGTGCTGCTCATGTTGTGGGAAATACACTTCTAGATCCCGACTATTCGAGTATGCGATTTTCAGCCAAGGTGGGTGCTTATGCCGGTTACACCATCAGTGATGACCGGGATGAGATGTTTGGTGTCCTGTGCGGGGTGCGCACCGATCCGCTCACTGAGGAAGAGAAAATAGATGAAGAACTCGTTGCTCTGATTAGTTCACTTCTATCTGCTCAATTGAAGCTCGCGAGAGTAGCTGATAGGGAGCGGAGAAATAGCGAACTATCCGACGCTTTGGCGCAAACAGACGCTTTGACTGGACTGCTCAACCGTCGCGGCTGGGACAAGATCACCGATGATGCTCAAGAACGCCTTGAAGCGTTCGGAGATGCCGTCTCTGTCGCGGTGATAGACCTCAATGGGCTCAAGGAGGTAAACGACATTCAAGGCCATATCGCTGGAGACAATTTGTTGCAACGTACTGGCGAGATCCTGAGGGATAAGAGCACCGAATCATGCCGTGTCGCCCGATACGGAGGCGATGAGTTCATGATTTTGGCCAACGGAGTGCCTCCATCCCATACGGAATCATATTTCTCAGCATTTGCCGAGGCCTTGGAAGACGCCGGGATCGCTGTCGCCATGGGATATTGTTCAGCTCAGCCAGGCCGGACCAACCTTGAGCAGTGCATTGCCGAGGCTGATGCCTCAATGTATCGGCAGAAATATCAGTATTCCGCTCGGACCAGCGGGTCTGAGCAGACGAGCTAAAAGGTTGACCGAAAGTTCGAAGAGATTAACCGCATTTCCTGTCATCGAATAAAGGTATGAAACCCCGAATTTAAGCCATTTATATTTCTACCACTCTCGTTGAAGTGCGGATTCATCATGTCCAAGGGAATTCCAAGCTGTTCTCTTCATCCAGACGACTTTCAATCGCGATGGCGTCCCGGTTAGATCAATGATTTCCCCAAGGATGAAGCCTGCACCAAGAGGTGGCCTAATTCTTGTGAGAAGAACCGATAGCTGATGCGCGGCACGCGTGACCCATACGGGCCAGTGTTCAAGTTCTGTGAGATGAGCGAATCGATTTGGCCAGTTGCAAGCCCTAGCCGTCGGCCAAAATATTTCAGGAAAATATTGAGTGATAGTTCCCTATCCCGCCCAAAGGTTCTGCTTGCGTCCAATGGCTCAGATTATCTTTTGGACCGTCGTGGACCCGATATGTTGCCAGAAGAATAGTCGAACTTTTTTGGCGCAAAGGACTTGCCTAACAAACTTCTTTTTCGTCGTCCGGTTTTACCTCGGAGTAGATAACGTAATCTCCTACATCCCACGATTTCGAATCTCTTGAGGTTGCAAAGTAGTGGAACGAGATGCCGCGAGCCTTTGCTTTTCTCCCGCAGCCACCGTCATTAACGACGACATGAGACCCCAAAGAAGCCTGTGCAGGACTAGCGGAAACGAATAATCTTCCTCAATACACGGCAGGGCTGGAAGAATCCTAAAAATTCTACGCGTGTAGTCCGAGTTCGCGCGTAGTAGTCCAAAGAATTGGAACCATATGTGCTCGGTTGAAGGTCGCCGAGTGAAAATTCTTTCGACTTTGAATGAACCTTATTGTGGAGCGCGCTCGCAGCTGACTTAGAAATCCCTGTCCAAAGTCCCGGTCTCATTCGTCGGAATCAGTGAGCTGGCAACTCCTGAGAGGCTCGTGACTGATGAGGACGGCGTCCACACCATAGTCGCTGCTGTGCCTGAAATCCGTAGGCTCCTCGATCCGCTGGTGGGTGCCCCTACCGTCAGGGTGATCACGGTCTTGGGGACCCCGGCTATGGTGACTGTGGACGTTGTGATGCTGGCGTTAAGTACTACTGTTTTTCTGTTCTTGACGAAGTTGCCTTTGGTGTTGACTGACCCAAGACTAACTGTGCTTCCTTGCCGTTGGATATCCACGGTGTCACCGCTATTACCGGTTCCCAGTCCTTGCACGTTGCCGTCGCGAAGTCTGAGCGTTACGGGGAGTGAAATTCCCTGCCAGTCTGGGGTAACCAATGCTAGGTTTACGCCACTACCGAAGGATGCTTATTTACTTCGAGGGTGACCTTGCTTCGCGCTGTTTAGACCCCGCGGGGTGCCATGATCTTCCCGACGATGCTATGTGACCACAGGATACTGCTGAGGGGTCCGGAGTAACGGCGACGAGCGCAAAAAACTTCTCCGGAACGCGATCTTTGAAGAGCTAAGTTAGTAGGAGCAGTTCCAGTAGCCGTTAATTGCCCGTGCTGTTCAGTGGAAAAGTGAGGGCACCGACTAGGACTTGTTTTCCCAGAAGGTGCCCTCAGCTCCAGAACTCCAATGAATCAAACGCGGATCGCGTCCACAATACGTACCCGGGCCGCTACCAGCGCAGGCAGCACACCGGTGAGCGCTCCGACGGCGATGGAAACTCCCATGCCCAGCAGGGCTGCATCCACCGGGAAACCTGGCATGTCATCTATCCCCATGGCCAGCACGGAGTTGATCAGCTTCGGATTTGTCACCAGGGCTACGGAGATCATCACGCCGAGTCCGCCGGCCACGGCCGTGGCTACAACACTTTCCATCATCACCGAGAAGAAGATGCGTCCGGTGGTGGCGCCGAAGCTTCGACGAATACCGACCTCGCGGATTCTCTGCTTCATGGTCACCATTGCCACGTTGAGCAGGCTGAGTGATCCCAAGAGCAAGATGATCCCTGAGATCCCACCGACCACCAGGCTCAGCTGTGACAGAGTTTCGTCGGCACCCCACGCCAAGTAATCCTGACGATTAGAATCCACCATGTAGCCAGGCAATTCCGCGCGCATCTGTCGCGCAAATTCGAAGGCTAATTCTTCAGATCCTTCGATGGGAACCCACATGACATAACTGACGTCATCCAGCGGCGCGCTTGATGCAAACCAATGCTCATAGGTTTGTGGCAACATCCATAATTCTCCGCCCATTCCCATATCTCTGGTGGAGGTCGCCCCAATCACCGTCACCGATACGGTATCGCCGCCGCTCTTTAAATCGATGGTCGCCGGCAAAGAACCCTTATCTAGTCCCAGCTCGGTGAACAATCCTTTGTCTACTACTACCGCCGGAGAAAGGTTCTTTGCGTCCTCGGATTCCAGCCAGCGTCCGTGCTGGGCGAAGATGCGGTGCATTGGCCCATAACTAGGGTCAACTACTTGAACGGTGGTCTCAGCGTTCAGGCCCTGATAGGAGGCCTGCGGCCCGTAGGTTCGCCCAATCATTGAAGTGTATTCAATATTGAAGCGTTCGCTAGTCTTGGCGAAAGCCTGCGAAACTTCTGCCGAGCTACGCGGGATTCCTTGGCCTGAAGGATCCATGGCATAGGTGGAGATCAATGCCGGACGTCCCTGACGTTCGAGCTGTTCGGTCATCATTTGTTTTGCCATCGAGGCGCCGGCCACCGCGGTAGTCAGTGAGGCCACAGCGATAGTGACACCGATGAGTGAGAGCAGTACCCGTAGCTTGTGAATGCGCAACTCTTGCCAAGCTTCGAGCAAGGCAGCAACAAATCCGGTAGCCATGTGTGCAAGGTTATTCATTAGGCAACCTCCAGACTTAGCGGATGAAGTAACCCGGATTCAAGACGGAACTGTTGGCGAGCCAGTGCCGCCACATTGGCATCATGAGTAATGGTGATGAGAGCAGCTCCGGAGTCAACGGTGGCAGCGTCCAGTAATTCCATGACCGCACGCCCGGTAGATACATCTAGCGCGCCGGTGGGCTCATCGGCCAGCACCACACGTGGCCGGCGCACCAATGCGCGCGCGATGGCCACACGTTGTTGTTCGCCTCCCGAGAGGGTTTGCGGCATCGAATCGAGTCTGCTGCCAAGCCCCACGCGGTCAAGTGCCTCGCTGGCCAACTTGCGTCGTTGCCAGAAGTCGCGTCCGCTGGCGTACATCAGCGGTGCCATCACGTTTTCCAGGGCGGTTCGCCCGGGCAACAAGTTGAATTGCTGGAACACAAACCCCAGGTCTCGTCCGCGGGCGGCGGCTGCACGCCTGGCACTGAGCCCGGAAGCATCTTTACCGCGCCAAGCAACGGTTCCGGAGGTAGGACGGTCCAATAATCCAAGGATGTTGAGCAGGGTAGATTTGCCAGTACCGGAGCGTCCCACAATGGCGATGTGATCGCCTTCGGTGACGGTCAGGTTGATTCCATTGAGGATGTGTAGCTGGCTGTCATCAGGCAACAGCACGCTGCGGGTGACATCTGTGAGCTGTAGCAGCTGAGCTGCGCTCATCAGGGGTAGATCTCCATTCCCATTTCCTCATCAAATTCCTGATCTGGAACTGGATCTGACCCTGGAACGTAGCGCAGTACTTCACTCTCGGCTTTAAGCCCGGAAATGACCTCGATGATTTTGCCGTCGGTAACACCAAGTTCAACTTCGGTGCGGATTTCCTTGCCATTCTCGTCCAGTCGCCAGACCGCGCCCTGACCTACCAATCCACGCACGGTACTGACCGGTACGGTCAACACGTTCTCAGCGGATCCCGCCTCGATGTCCATGTTCATGGTGAGCCCGTCAAAAACGACGATATCCGCTGGAACCTCGCAGGAGATCTCGCTACCCGAGCTGTTCTCAGTCTGGGATTGACCGCTCATGGTCTCCATACCTGCATCCGAATCTTGATCCTTGGAAGAATCGGAGGATGGGGCGGAAGTGTCACCTACCCGCAGGTTTTTGCAGGTGAAAGGTTCTGGTCCACCATCGATGGTGACCGTAGCTTCCAGAGTTGAATCGGTGAGTCGGTAACGGTCCAAAGGATTGATGGTGCCGACCGCGGTGAAGTTTTGCGGCTGCACCTTGGCCAGGTCTGCGCCCTTGGTGACTTCATCATTTAGCTCAATATCAAACTTGGTGACCTTGCCGGTGGCTGGTGCGTAGATATCGCGGTAGCTCACTACAGGCTTCCCGGAGCTCGAAGAAACCTGATCGGTGGCTGCATCGGAGTCAACCTCGGAATCAACCTGGTCGGTGGCCTCGGGCATGGTTTCGATAAGCATCTGGAAGATGCGATCTCCCTTGCTCACGTTGTCCCCGGGTTTCACGAAGGCCCAATTGACCACGCCATCTGCCGGGGCATTAAGCGACTGTGATTCTAGGAGCTTGATGGTGCCGGCAATTTTCAGCGTGTTCTCGATGGTAGAGGTTTCCACCATGACGGTTTCGGCAGGTACTTCGCCGGTGGGGTATAGCTGGTCGTCTTGGGCCGAGGCACTGCCGGTAAAGGCGAGTTTCACGAGGCTGACGGCAATCAGTGCGCCTATCAGTAACCAGACGGTGGGCAGGATGAAGCGGCGGAATACGCGGCGTTGACTCATAGAGCGGCTCTTTTCACCACCCTATCGAACCAAATCGTTTGGTAAATTCTAGGTATAAACACGCTAATTAGTGAGCTTTACCTAATCGTTATGGATTTTCATACCACAGGTCAGTCTCGTGATGCCCCTATGGAATCAAGCTGGCAGATGTTTTAGGGTGCGGAAAGTAGAAACTAGCTGTTTGAATCCTGTGTGCGTGGTGGATCTGAGAAGAACCATTTGTTGTCTAGGGAGCTCTCACGACGAGCTGCCGAAATGGATCATGGATGCTCACCATCATCTGTGCACTTCAGTAGGGTAAGCATAGCTAGCCAATAAATGCTTGAAAGGATACCTATGGGCCTCACCGTGCCTGAGTCCGTAATCCCGCTGGCGCTTAAAGCTATAGGTGCCAACAAGCCGTTTGTGACCGAAGCAGGGGCTCGGAAACACCTCAAGAAACGCTATCTACGCCCCATTCCCTTTGGGCCCCCGGCAAGGCTTCGAGGTGTACGCGTAGAACGCCGATTATCGGATCCTTCGGGATGGCCGGTATACGACGTACAACCGGCAAAGAAGACTTTCTCACGGCGCGGCACGGACTGCGTAGTGGTGTACGTTCACGGCGGCGGTTGGGTCAACGAGATTGCCAGTCAGCATTGGCAGATCATTGCACGCATTGCTCGGGAAACCGGACAACGAGTGGTGGTTCCTATATACCCACTCCTGCCGCTAGGCAACGCGCGTCAGGTTTGCGAGACAACCGTAAATCTGGTCCGTGCGGAAGCGGAAGCAACAAAGCAGGTCCGAATTGCCGGTGATTCTTCTGGCGGTCAAATTGCACTATCCGCGGCATTGAAATTACGTGATGCGGGAATCGACTTGCAGGGGATCACCTTGCTCGCTCCTGCGCTGGACCTCACGTGGACCAATCCGGAAATTGATATCGTGCAACCCAGCGATCCGTGGCTTGGGGTTCCGGGTGGCCGGGTACTTTCCGAAGCCTGGCGCGGTTCAGATGATGTGACTGATCCGGTAGTGAGTCCGTTATCCGGAGACATGGTTGGGCTGGGCCCCCTGACGATAGTGGTAGGCACCAGAGATGTGCTTAACCCGGATGCTCATCAACTGCGGCGTAAAGCAGAAGCAGCTGGAGTATCGGTAACCTGGCACGAAGCCCCAGACCAATTACACGTATTTGCACTACTGCCAACAAAAGCCGGAGAACTCGGTGCACAACAAGTTATAGCGAGCCTGCAACCGGCTGATCCGGGGAAATAAGGCACTGCGTATTCTGTCCGACAACGCGCGAACGCCCGTGATGTCCTAAATACTTAGGAGATCACGGGCGTCTTTGCGTACTGAGAAACCGGGCTAATTAGGCCTTGGCGGTTTCGGTAGTTCGAAGGGCTGCTGCCGCGCGCTCATCAGCTTCGCGCAACGCACGCTCCACACGATCTACGTCGCGCACGGCGCCCTTATCTGCGGACAACGCCATAGCTGCGTATGCACGTAGCGCAGGGGAAACCACTCGTTCGCGGCTGACCGGACGGTAACCGGTAGTTGCCAACAGGCGCTCGCGGCGCTCTGCCAAGACATCATCTGAGACGTTCAGCGTGAGGTCACGGGTTGGGATATCAATGGAGATAATGTCCCCGTCTTCTACCAAGGCGATCATTCCACCGGATGCTGCTTCGGGGGAGACATGTCCAATGGAAAGTCCCGAGGTGCCGCCGGAGAAGCGGCCATCGGTGATGAGCGCGCAAGTCTTACCCAGACCGCGTCCCTTGAGGAAGGAGGTCGGGTAAAGCATTTCCTGCATGCCCGGACCGCCCTTTGGACCTTCATAACGGATGACTACAACGTCGCCGGCCTTGACCTGCTTGTTGAGGATCTTCTCGACTGCTTCATCCTGAGACTCGCAGACGACTGCCGGTCCGCTAAAGGTCCAGATGGATGGGTCTACGCCGGCGGTCTTAACAACCGCACCATCTACGGCGATGTTGCCGCGCAGTACTGCCAGTCCGCCATCTTGGGAGAAAGCGTGCTCTACCGAGTGGATGCAACCCTCGGCGGCGTCAGTGTCTAGTTCTTCCCAACGCGCTGACTGTGAGCCGGCGGTGGAAGAACGTACGCCACCTGGAGCGGCATGCCATAATTCGCGAGCTTCCTCGCTGGCTTTACCGCCACGGATGTCCCACTCGTCTAGCCATTCGCCCATAGTTGCTGCATGAACCGTGTGAACGGTGTCATCCAGGAGACCACCACGGCGAAGCTCACCCAGGATAGCTGGGATACCACCGGCACGGTGAACATCTTCCATGTAGTAGATCTTCCCGGCTCCGGCGGAGTTCGGAGCGACCTTAGCAAGGCAAGGAACCCGGCCAGAGATTTCATTGATTTCTTCTAAACCAAACTCAACGCCGGCCTCATGTGCGGCGGCCAGCAGGTGCAAGATGGTGTTGGTGGAGCCGCCCATGGCGATATCCAAGGTCATCGCGTTGCCGAAGGCCTCGATGGTGGCGATATTGCGGGGCAGTACCGTCTCGTCGCTGTCCGCATAGTAACGGTTGGCGATATCCACGATGGTCTTACCGGCATTTTGATACAGTGCGGTGCGTGCAGTGTGGGTAGCCAGAGTAGAGCCATTTCCTGGCAGAGCCAAGCCCATGGCCTCGGTGAGGCAGTTCATAGAGTTTGCGGTGAACATGCCAGAGCATGAACCACAGGTAGGGCAAGCGGATTCTTCGATACGCAGTAGGTCTGCATCAGAGACGTTCTCATTGACTGCCTCGGAGATGGCGTCTACTAGGTCCAAGGTGCGCACGGTGCCATCTACCAAGGTGGCGCGGCCGGACTCCATAGGGCCACCGGAAACGAACACGGTAGGGATATTCAAACGTAAGGCTGCCATGAGCATGCCTGGGGTGATCTTGTCACAGTTAGAGATACAGATCAGTGCATCCGCGCAGTGGGCGTTGACCATGTACTCCACCGAGTCGGCAATCAGATCTCGTGATGGCAACGAGTAGAGCATGCCACCGTGACCCATGGCGATACCGTCATCTACGGCGATGGTGTTAAATTCGCGGGGAATACCACCGGCTTCAATAATCGCCTCGGAGACGATACGACCAACAGGCTGCAGGTGGGTGTGGCCTGGAACGAATTCGGTGAAGCTATTTGCTACGGCAATGATTGGCTTGCGGCCTAGATCTGCGCCGTTGACGCCGGCTGCGCGAAGCAGCGCACGGGCGCCTGCCATGTTGCGGCCGTGGGTGATGGTGTGAGAGCGATATGTGGTCATTTTAAAATCTCATCATAGATTTGTGCCTAGACCCAGACGGCGTTGATACTAGTAGTAGTACTACCATGATAAAAAGGATCCAGGATGAACGCAGGTCAGCGCCGACGTGAGGAACTAGCAGCATTCCTCAAAGACCGCCGAGCACGTGCCGAACGCGCCTCGCATGGGCTGCCGGAAGTTGGCCGAAGCCGTGTGCGCGGACTGCGCCGCGAGGAAGTCGCGACCCTGGCAGGAGTTTCTGTCACCTGGTACACATGGCTTGAGCAAGCCAGAGATATCAACCCTTCACGTCAGGTGCTCGACTCGCTGTCGCGTCTCTTTAGACTTACGCCGGTGGAGAGTGCCTACCTGTTGTCCTTGGGAGGCCATGGTGAAAAGGCTCCGGACATCACCAGCGAATTCACGCCTGCGTTGAGACGTTTATTAGATGCCCTTGATTTCCCAGCGTTCTTGCTTGCTGCCGACTGGAAAATTATTGGCTGGAACGCTGCCTATGCGAAGCTCTATCCCCGTATCTCCTCAGTGGACGAGGCGGATAGAAATCTCTTGTGGCTGGTTTTTACCGATGACCAATTGCGCGAAATGCTTCCGGATTGGGAAGCGCAAAGTCGAAGTTTTGTCGGTAGCTTCCGCGCCGAAACCCGTGGCTGGCTTTCTCCGGCGGGAGAGAGCGGAATCGTGGCGCGAGTATCCGAGGCATCAGCGGAATTCGCGGCCATCTGGAAGGAACGCGATGTCGCCGGATTTGGTACTCGCGAACGGACGTTTCAACACCCAGAGAAGGGGCTAACCCGTTATGAGCAACATAACCTGACTCCGGCTGAAGCCCCGGATCTCACACTATTGGTTTATGCGCCACGGTAAACGAGCCGCAGGCGGTGCCACCGAAGAGCAGGCTTAGTCTAGATCGAGAGCGAACGAGGTTCCATCCGGTCGCGGAATGCTGATTTTGCCAAGCTCATCAGCGGTTTCTGGGAGCATGGCCACTGAAACCAGTCCAAAGTCGGTTGCACCAAATTCCACCGGTGGACGTAGGTCCTCGTGATTACCGGGAATCTTGAGCAGTTCCGTCCGGACTACGTCTTCGGTCAGGTCCGGAGGCAACATATTGAGTACTACGCCCGGGTTGTCTTTGCTGGATTTGATTCTTAGTGACAGTCCATCGTCTTTCACCTCGGCTGGATCGTCGCATTCAATGCCTGGTCCGCTCAGGTTGGCCGTTCCATCTCCGTCTCCGCTGTTGGCCCAGGCAACTAAGCAAAGATCGCCTGCGTCATTGACCGCCGCGAATTGTTCGGCGTACGCCAGAGAAGCAAGAGCTCGGAAACTGACTTGTTTGATCGATGGGTCATCGATTTCTGCTGGTGGCATGTCTTCGTCGGTGTCTGGGCGCGAGAGCGTTGGAATGATTTGATCGGCAGTGATTCGGTCATCGGCAGTAGTGGATGTTGCGGGTGAAGAAGACTTCGAGACCGGGGCAGAGGTGCTTGGAGAGGAAGTTGCTGTTGACGCTGCTGGTGTAGAGCTGCTTGGGTTCGTAGCCACGGAGGTGGCTGCTCCGCAAGAGGTGGCCAGCAGTGCGAGTGCGCCCAGGGAAACAAGGAGCGGGAGTTTATTTTTCATCATGCACCTTCTGTGGACTTTTGGCCGTCATGGCGTTGAGTTCGTGGGTAATCATGGTGAGCTGCGAAGCACGCAATGCCTTATCTGGACCATTTGGCGAAGTAATAAACCAGAAGCAGAGCGCGGATTAAGTTCACTCAACAACTCGACGATAACTACTCAAATAGAGATAGGCAACGATTTCAAGTGATTCTTTTCAACGAGCGATTAGGATTCTTAAAATCCACTGAATCGCGCTGAATAGTGTGCAAATCTTAGGCAAACATTGTCGGCCTAAGGCCGGCTAATGACCTTCTAATCTGCCGACGGGACTCAGATAATGTCAGCGAATAGATTGCTGCGTGCAGGCGCGGAAGTTGATGTTATTGGAAATAAGTGTGAGTACCAGTGTGATAAGTAACGCGTTATGCGTTAACTTGGCTCCAACGCAATCAAATTGTCGGTAACTCGTGTTTGAGTAGGAACAGACGAAATTGGTGTCGTGCACGTGCTAGGCAAAAGATCCTATGGGGATAGGATCTGCCTGGCACGCGCATCGTGGGGATGCGAGCATGACACCGGTTTTGTTTTAATCAGGCGCTGGCGAAAAATTCCAGCGCCTTTTCTTTGAACTCGCGGCTGGTGACAGCATTTGCGTGATTGCGTCCGGGGAGCCAATGAATGGCGGACTCGGTGCCAGCATTTTTTAGAAGTCGGCGAAGCTGAGGCATGGTGGTGGCCAGATCATCGTGATCGCCAGCCACCAATAACGTCGGGCAGACCGGAACCTTGGAAGCCGGAATATATGGATCAGTCTTGATCGCCTCAATAAGCCGGAAAAGCGCATTGAAGTCGTTGGCATTTTCTGACTTAGCGATATTGATGACCTTATCGGTGTATTCGTCGTGTATTTCTTCGCCTCGCTCTATATAAGCGCGCGCCTGGTCCACTTCAAAAGCAGCCAGCGGATCGATACTCGCCGGACCACCCATGACTAGCCGGTTAACTAGCTGTGGGAAGTGAGCGGCGAATTCCCAGCCGAGGCGTGCCCCGAGCGAGTAGCCCAACACATCCACTGGTCCGAGATTGAGGTCTTTGAGTCCTGCCGCGATAGCTTCGCGGATTCGGGTTGGAGTCCAACTTCCCTCGTTGCGGTATGGATCTTCTCCATGTCCAGGTAGGTCAAGCAGGATGACATCACTTCCTTGGTCAAGGAAGCGCTGAACCCAGCGTGAACGGTTCCAGTTCATCTCGGCCGATGAGGCAAAACCGTGAATGAGAAGCACCGCTCGTGCTTCGGATTCATTGCTTGCGGTAATCACACGAAGATATAGATCCAGACTCATGCTCATGATCCTAGGCGACTTTGCAGTGCTCTGCCTCGCTTGTCGGTCTTTGGCCGAGTATTGCGGAGAAAGCAAGGTGAAAGGACGTGGGTCCGTAGACGAATGCACATATTTTCTCTTGATATTGAACTCTTCGTAGACGGGTGCTGAGGACGGGCGACACGGGTTGAAGAAATATTTCTTCGTCGTATTCAGACCGACGCAAGATTCCCTCGATGTGTGATCCTGCTCAGATCAGCCGGTGTTTTACGAACTGCCTAATGTCTCCAAGACTTACCTTTTGATGCGTATTTAGTGGCGCCGAGCTGCCTACAAAGTGATGTGGCTCGCGTATCATTCCAGTTAATGTCAGAATGACTCTAACGACTTGGAGTGCCACACCTTGCACCCCAACACCCAGACGAAAGTACGTAGAACATGTCATCGGTACCCGGATGGGCCAATGTGGACGAGCGGCGCAACCTGCCGCCGGCCCTAGCGGTGTCCACGGTAATTCTCGGAATCCGACGCGATCCCGAGGGCGGACCAGGCAAGCTTTGCTTACCGCTGGTTCGACGGATTCGCCAACCCCACGCGGGTTCGTGGGCTTTACCCGGTGGACCTGTGGGCTCACGCGAGTCTTTAGGACAAGCGGCAGGACGCACCCTGGCCGAGACCACCGGACTCCATCCGAGCTACCTTGAACAGCTCTACACCTTCGGTGACACCGACCGTTCGCCAACTCACCGATTAGTGACCATTGCGTACTTCGCCTTGGTGAATATCGAGGAGGTAGGAACGCGGGTACCCGATGAAAACGTCGCATGGTTTGATGTCGATGATCCACAGATTGCAGAGATGGCCTTTGACCACCGAAAGATCGTGGACTACGCACTGTGGCGACTGGCGAATAAAACCGAGTATGGGCAGATCGCACACCGGCTCCTGGGCGAAAGATTCACCCTCGCGCAGTTGCGGTTGGTGTACGAAGCCATTCTCGGCAAAGAACTTGACCCGGCGAACTTTCGCCGGCAATTGAATAATACCGCCTCGATCGAGGCCACCGACGAATATTTAGCAGGCGGCAAGCATAGGCCGCCAAGGCTGTACCGGTATCTCGGACACGGCCCCGATCCCATGGAAGTAGATACCAGCAAATGAGCGAACAGACTCTCTCCTCGACCATTACCCGGCTCACCCTTGTGGGTCCAGGATCCACGTGTTCCACGGATCTGGCAACCAACCCATGGGATACCCCGGCCGGCTACGGTCCTGGTGCCTCACAGGAAGACAAGATTCCTTCGGGCTACCCGGTGCAAGGTGGTTTACCTGCCGAGTACAAGTCCGCAAGCGTGGAAGAACTCGATACCCGCATTCGTGCCGCCCGCGAAACCCTCGGCGAACGTGCAGTGATTCTTGGCCACTTCTACCAGCGCGATGAAGTTGTTCAGTACGCCGACTTTGTGGGAGATTCCTTCCAGTTGGCCAACGCGGCGCTGACCCGTGACAAGGCCGAGGCGATCATCTTCTGCGGCGTACACTTCATGGCAGAAACCGCAGATATTCTCTCCAAACCTGAACAAGCAGTGATCCTGCCCAATCTTGCCGCAGGTTGCTCCATGGCGGATATGGCAGATGGGCCTAGCGTCCAGCAGTGTTGGGATGAGCTGACCGATCTGTTCAAGGACGAGGAAGATGACGGGCGGATGCCCGTCATTCCCGTGACGTACATGAATTGTTCTGCAGAGCTCAAAGCATTCGTAGGAAAAAATGGCGGACTAGTCTGCACGAGTTCCAACGCTGCCACCGTCCTTGAATGGGCTTTTGAACGCGGACGCCGTGTGCTGTTCTTCCCAGACCAGCACCTAGGACGCAATACCGCCAAGGCCATGGGTGTGCCATTGGAAAAGATGCCAATGTGGACTCCACGCAAGGCGCTGGGCGGAAACAGCGAAGAAACTATGCGCGAAGCGCAGGTGATCTTGTGGCACGGATTCTGCTCGGTACACAAACGATTCAACCCAGGTCAGATCACGAAAGCTCGTGAAGATTACCCTGGTGTGCGTGTCATTGTGCACCCTGAGTGCCCTATGGAAGTAGTGGACGCTGCTGATGAAGCCGGATCCACCGACTACATCCGCCGGGCTATTGCAGATGCTACGGAGCCCACCGTTTTTGCCATTGGTACCGAGATCAACATGGTCAACCGTCTAGCTGCCGAATACCCGCAGCACACCATTTTCTGTCTCGACCCGGTGATCTGTCCTTGCTCCACGATGTACCGCATTCACCCGGGCTACCTTGCCTGGGTGTTAGAGGAACTAGTGGCCGGACGTGTGGTCAACCGAATTCAGGTTCCAGAGAGCCAGCAGGGTGATGCAAAAATTGCCCTAGAGCGCATGCTCGCGGCTAAGCCATGACCATAACCAGCGGACGTCGATTAGTTATTATCGGCTCCGGTGCCGCCGGGTTGAGCGCTGTATTGGAAGCGGTGCGTCTTGGCTCGTCAGTGACAGTACTGACCAAAGATTCCTTGGGAGACGGGAACAGTAAACTCGCCCAAGGCGGACTCTCGGCAGTTACTGCCCAGGGTGTGACTGCCGGGGATAGCGTTGATGCCCATGTGACCGACTCATTAAACGCCGGTGCCGGACACTGCGGGAGAACGGCGGTACAACAGATGTGTGCTGCTGCCGGAGAACTGGTCTCAACGCTCGAAGACTACTCGGTGGCTTTTGATAAGAACCCGGACGGAAGCTACCAGCTAGGCCTTGAAGCCGCGCATAGCGCACACCGAATCTTGCATGTGGATGGAGATGCCACCGGTGCTGGGCTCATCGACGCACTGCGCCAGGCTGTCCGCTTGGCTCAAGAGGCGGGGAAGCTCAAAATTATTGAGCACGCGCTAGCTACCGAGCTTGAATACGTTGATGAGCAACTGCGCGGCGTACGCTACCTCAAAGATCAGCAGGAACTGGTTCTCGAAGCCGATGCGGTATTGCTGGCAACCGGGGGATTGGGAACGCTATACAAGGCGAGCACCAACCCGGCGGGCGCCACCGCCGACGGCATTGGGTTAGCCGCCCGTGCCGGAGCGGTGATAGCGGACGCTGAATTTATTCAGTTCCACCCCACGCTGGTAGACCCAGCTAAGTACCCACAGGCCGGGATGATCAGTGAGGCAGTGCGCGGTGAAGGCGCAATCCTGATCACTGAAGAGGGTGAACGCTTCATGACAGCGGTTCATGAACGCGCTGAGCTTGCTCCGAGGGACGTGGTGGCTCGTGCAATTCACAGTCAAAATCTTGCGGGGCACCGAGTATTTTTGGATGCCCGCGCGGTGGAAGCTGAGCGCGGAACTGGTTTCCTGAAGCGACGTTTCCCTTCCATTACCGCTCGTCTCACCAAAGCCGGGCTGGATCTGGCCACGGAACCTGTGGAAGTGGTTGCCGCGCAGCATTATTGGATGGGCGGAATCTATACCGACTCCTTTGGGCGCACCAGCCTGACTGGACTATATGCCGCGGGTGAATGCGCAAACACCACCGTGCACGGAGCAAACCGCCTAGCAAGTAACTCACTACTTGAAGCTATGGTTTTCGCACGCAAATCGGTGCACTCCATGATCAGTGATGATCTTTCAGTGACCTGCGATATTTCCCAGCTACAAGTCAGTGAGCTGCCACCCGCGCGTAACGATGCACCCTTGGATCTTTCGCAATTGCAGGCTTTAGCTAGTGAACATCTAGGTGTGCACCGTACAGGCGATGGCCTTGAAGTAATGAACCGTGCACTTACGAGCAGTGCCCCGGTAGCCCAAGATCAACGAGAGTTGATTGAGCTGACAAACCTGTGGGTTACAGCCCGGCTCATCGCCCAAGGAGCTCTACAAAGGGTTAGTAGCCTCGGTGCGCATCACCGGCTCGATGCGGTCCATGAATCTAATACTTCAACCATTCGCTACGGGTTTCGTCTAGCCAAAACCCAGCAAGCTGATAACCGTACACAGAATAAGGAAATAAACGCGTGAATCAACCAGTTCATCCGGTGCCTACCGCAGCTATTGACCGCATCTTAGAGTTCGCTTTTGCCGAGGATAATCCTCGTGGTGATATCACCGCTGATACCATCGTGCCGGCTGGAGCAAAAGCTACCGCGGTAGTGCGAGCACGGGAAGCAGGCGTTCTGGCCGGGGGTACCGTGTTCGCCCGAGCGATGACGATGATCAATCCGGAGATCCAGGTGGTTCAGGTAGTCCAAGAAGGCCACCAGTTCAAGGCCGGTGACAAGCTTTTGACGGTCAGTGGCCCTGCAGCTTCGGTGCTGACCGCAGAACGTGTTGCGTTGAATCTTTTGCAGCGGATGAGTGCCATTGCTACTAGTACCGGTGAACTGGTCTCGCTTGTGGCTCACACCCAGGCACGTATCGCAGATACCCGGAAAACCACTCCAGGGCTACGCGTCTTGGAGCGTTATGCAGTACGTTGCGGAGGTGGAGTAAACCACCGAGACAATCTTTCCGAAGCTTTCATGGCTAAAGACAACCATCTGGCCTTGTTGGGCAATGGGGAGGAGCTGACCAACGCGTTGAAGTCAGTGCGTGCCCGGTTAGGGCACACCACAGCCATGGAAGTTGAAGTTGACTCCATAGACCAAATCCCTGCGGTGCTTGCCGCGGGCGTAGATATCATCATGCTGGACAACTTTGCGGTGGCGGACCTGCCAGCGGCGATCAAACTCATTGACGGCCAAGCGACTATTGAAGCCAGTGGCAACGTGCGCGCTGACACCGTGGCAGCGATTGCTGAAACCGGCGTGGATATTATTTCTTCCGGCGCCATCACCCACTCGGTGCAAGCCATTGACCTTGGCCTCGATATGGTTGTTGCATGATCTATATGGATGCCGCATCCACGGCGCCGGCGCGACAAGAGGTTCTGGACTTAGTAACCCCACTTCTCACCAGCAACTTCGGCAACCCAGCCTCACTTCATGAGCTAGGGCAACAGGCTAAACGTGCCAATGATTGGGCGAGGACTCAAGTTGCAGCTTCCTTAGATGTACAGTCAGGTGAAATTTACTTCACCTCGGGAGGCACCGAAGCGGATAACACCGCAATTATTGGGGCTGCTCTGGCTCGTCCTCGCGGGAAAGTTGTGGTCACTAGCTCCATTGAGCATTCTGCAGTGCTAGAGGCCTGTGCCTATTTGGTTCAATTCCACGGATTTGAACACCGCGAGATTCCGGTGGACCGTACGGGTCTAGTGGATTTGATTCAAGCAGCAAAACTCATCGATGAGCACGTCGCCGTCGTTTCGGTGATGGCGGTAAACAATGAGGTTGGCACCATTCAGCCGATTGCCCAGGTCTCTGAACTAGCTCGGGCAGCGGGCGCAGTCATGCACAGTGACGCAGTACAGGCAGCCGGATGGTTGGACCTCGCTGTGATTGCCTCGCATGTGGATGCGATGAGTTTATCCGGTCATAAGATCGGTGCGCTCAAGGGTAGTGGGCTGCTCTACTTTTCAAACCAGTATCCAGTGGTGCCCCTACTTCACGGTGGCGGACAACAAGGCGGGATGCGCTCGGGTACCGAAAATCCTGCGGCCGCGGTGGGCATTGCCCGTGCTTTGCAAGTTTGCGCCGAACAGCGCGCTAGCGGTGTGGGCGATGGCTACGGCAAGTACCTGATTGAAAGAATTACCAAGGATTTAGATGCAAAGGGTGAAGGGCTGGTTCAGCTGACCGGCCACGATCAGCAGCGTGTGGGCGGAATTGTCTCCTTCGTGTTCCCGCGTACGGCAGGGGAGACCGTGCTGATTGAGCTTGAACGACGCGGCGTGCTCTGTTCTTCTGGTTCAGCTTGTTCAGCGGGAAACACCGACCCGTCAGCTGTGCTGACCGCGATGGGATACGAAGCAGAACTTGCTCATACTGCGGTGCGCTTATCGTTTACCCGCGGAATCAAAGAGAACGAACTGAGCCAGGTGGCTAGTGCCGTGGTGGCGACGGTGACGGGACTGGCTGTGTGAGATCGCTAGGTGCTTCGACGGCTGGCACCACAAGCCCGTCGCCAAACTGCCTATGTACGCCTTGACTCCGCACTAGCTACAAATTGAGGACAAGCGAGACGCGAGGAAGGGCGGCGACGCACTTCGAATCGATGCCACAACAGCCAGCTGCGTGCCCGCCGCTTCCTGATAAACTTCGCTGCAGATGCACGTATTAGCCGGCGTAGCGGCGGAAATTGGCCTCCAGACGGCAGATGAAACGGGCTCTGCAACGTCCCCAAGATCTCGCGGGACACGAAAAAATCCACGCGTTGCTTCGTGAGCAATTGCCCATACAGGAGAAATGATTGCCATGACAGGCCAGATTGAGGAAAAGCTGCTGCCCGTTTATGGTGCCGGTTCCATTGAGGTTCCCTTTGTCATTGCTTTCCATCAAGAAGACGTGGTGGCCGAAACTCATTGGCCAGCTCATTCCCATCCGACTCATGAACTGCTTTGGAATGCCAAGGGAGTTTCTTCGGTCACCGTTGATTCGCACATTTGGACTATCACTCCCGCGATTGGCATGTGGATTCCCGCCGGCGTACTTCATTCGGGGCGAGCGCCGGCTGGAAGCCGCTGCAATATGTCGCACTTCGGCGTGACCCGTGTGGAATCAATCTCCGAAACTCCAGTTCCGGTGGAATTGACTCAGTTATTGAAGCTACTTCTGCAGAAGTTATCCTCTCCGGCACTTGCCGAGTCTTCGCGCCGGATCACCGAGGCCACAGCGCTCGATAACTTGCTCCCCGCCGCCCAAGAAGTTTCGATTCAGGTTCCCAAGACGGCGCTGCTGCAACCCATTATTAACGAAATGTTGCACAGTTATTCGAAACCGCGACGGTTGCAGGACTGGGCCACAGTTCTTGGCGTGAGCGCGCGAACTGTTACCAGAGCATTTCAAGCCGAGACCGGACATGGCTATTCGCGGTGGATTTCAGCTATGCAAGCGCAGCGGGCCATCGAGCTGATAGCACGCGGTGAAGATCTTCAAAACGTCGCCGATGACTTGGGATTTAGTTCCATCAGTGCACTTGGCGCCTCTTTTCGCCGGACTACCGGGTTTACCCTATCTGCGTTTAAGCCGGAGTAAACTCGAACCAATTTTCCAGACTGAGGTTTGGCCGGCCAACAGTTGTCCTTTTCGCGATATTCGTGTCGGTTTCTCGCGATTGCGTCGAGATGCCTCACAAGACTACGATTGCAGGGAAGCCTTACCTAATTTCATTGCTCAACGCTTTCAGGACCTAATTCGTGAATGCTGCCCTATTTGGCCGCAACGCAGCTGAGAGCTTATGAGCAACTCATCGAGTACACGCGGAGATATCCCATGCCTAAACCAAGTTTTTTGATCTCTAAAAGTACCGCCGTTGCAGCGGTGGCACTGCTGGCACTGAGCGGTTGCGCCAGCAATGCTGCTTCTGAAGCTGCAGAATCCACCCCATCGGCCCCCGCCTCAAGTGAAACCTCCTACCCGATCACCATTGAGCATGCACTGGGCACCACAGAAATCACCCAAAAAGCCGAACGCATCGCAACGGTTAACTGGTCGAATCAGGAGGTGCCGCTTGCCTTAGGTGTAGTGCCGGTGGGCATGGCAGCCGCCAATTTTGGTGACGATGACGGCGATGGCATCTTGCCTTGGGTTGACGAAGCCCTGACCGAGTTAGGTGGTGAAACGCCGGTACTGTTCAACGAAGATGACGGCATTGATTTTGAAGCCGTTGCCGATACCAATCCAGATCTGATCTTGGCGGCCTACTCTGGTCTGACGGCAGAGGATTACGCGACGCTTAGCGAGATTGCGCCCGTGGTGGCCTACCCCGAGGCAGCTTGGGCCACCTCTTGGCGAGACAATATTGCCTTGAGTTCCAAAGCCATGGGCATGGAAGCTGAAGGCAAAGAGCTGATTACCGGGATTGAGACTGAAATTAAGGAAGGCCTCGCGGAGCATCCGGAAATTGAAGGCACTTCGGCGATGTTCGTGACGCATGTGGACCCAACCAATCTCAGCGAAGTGAACTTCTACACCACCCATGACACGCGTACCGCGTTCTTCAGCGATCTAGGCATGGACACCCCGGCTGCCGTAGCTACCGCTTCGAAAGGGGCGGTAGCCTTTGCGGGAAAGATTTCCGCAGAGCGAGTTGATGACTTGGCGGATGTGGACGTCATCGTCACCTACGGTGACAAAAAGCTGATCGAGACCTTGGAAAAGGATCCGCTGCTTTCAAAGATGCCGGCCGTTAAAAATGGTGCGGTCGTCGCCTTGGACGGAAGCGGCCCCCTGGGAACAGCAGCGAACCCGACCCCACTAGCGATTTCCTGGGTACTGGATGACTACTTGGACCTGCTGAACGACGCAGCCCAGACTGTAGCAAAGTAATCTCTGCGACGAGCAAGAACCGAGGCACCTTCTAACTATGGACGTAGCAAATATCGATTCCGGCGTGGTGGACGCTAGTCTGCGCTCACCACGCCGGAGGCGTCTGCTGTGGCTCCTTACACTGCTTGCCATCCTTGTATTGCTCGGGGCCGCTTCAGTGATGATCGGTTCGCGTTCGGTTGCTTTTGAGGATCTGCTGGCCGGACTTGCGGGCAACACCGAGAACATCTCACAGGCCGCAATCGTCAAGCGCATCCCGCGAACCGTTCTGGCTCTGGTGGTCGGGGCTGCGCTTGGCCTTTCCGGAGCAGTCATGCAGGCGGTCACCCGTAACCCGTTAGCGGATCCCAGCATTCTCGGGGTGAACATGGGTGCCGCTTTAGCCGTTGTCATCGGGATAACTTATGTGGGGATCAATACGGCTCACGGATATATCTGGACTGCAATTCTCGGTGCTGGATTGGCGGCGGTCTTTGTTTATGTGGTCGGCTCGCTGGGTCGTGGCGGAGCCACGCCGTTGAAGCTAGCCCTTGCCGGAGCGGCGACCTCGGCAGCCTTGGCCTCATTTGTGACAGCAATTTCCCTACCCCGAGGAGACCTCGCGGACCTGATTCGTTCCTGGCAGATTGGAGGGGTTGGCGGAGCCACTTTTGAAAATGTGGCCCCGATGCTACCTTTTCTGGCCGCCGGGTTGCTGCTGGCGATGCTTTCAGCGAACTCGCTGAATTCGCTGGCCTTAGGTGATGAACTTGCCGCTGGGCTAGGAGAAAAAGTCATGGTGGTCCGCGTCATCGCCGCTCTGGCAGCTGTGGTTCTCTGTGGGGCGGCGACTGCTGTGGCCGGCCCCATTGGGTTCGTCGGTCTGGTCGTTCCGCACCTTTGTAGGCTGCTGATCGGAGTGGATCAACGTTGGCTATTGCCTTTCTCGGCCGTAGCCGGCGCTGCGCTACTGATCCTTTCAGATATCATCGGCCGGGTGATTGCCCAACCGGGCGAACTGGATGTTGGAATTTTGACCGCGCTCATAGGCGCACCGGTCTTCATTGTCATTGTGCGCCGTTCAAAGATCCGTGAACTATGAGTCTGAGTATTGAAGAAGAAACGCGTCATATGGATTCGACAGTGCGTCGGGGGACTATTGATGCCCTGATCAAGGGGCGGCGCAGCCGGGCACATCATCGCCGGCTGGTGATTCTCACCCTGAGCGCAGTGGTCTTGTCGATGGTATTGCTGAGCCTGACCGTGGGCAAAACTAATTACTCGCTTGTTGAGGTTTGGCAAGTCATCCTCGGGCAGGAGGTGCCAGGAGCAAGTTTCACTGTGGGACGTCTGCGCCTTCCGCGTACCGTCATGGCATTGATAGCCGGGATGAGCTTTGGCTTAGCCGGGGTTTGCTTTCAAACCATGCTGCGCAACCCGTTGGCCAGCCCAGACGTGATCGGAATCAGCACCGGTGCCTCCGCTGCGGCGGCCTTCGCCATCATCGTGCTTTCTGCCAGCGATAGCGTGGTCTCTGTGCTGGCCATCAGTGCGGGTCTCATAGTCGCTTTGCTCGTGTACCTGCTGTCTTATAAAGGCGGCGCTGCCGGTACCCGGCTGATCCTTGTAGGTATTGGAATTGCTGCCATGCTCGAATCGCTGATCAGCTGGACCCTGACGAAGGCCGGACAATGGGATCTGCAGGAAACGCTCAGATGGTTAACCGGAAGCCTGAACGGCATGACCTGGCCGCAAGTTCTTCCTGCCTTGCTGGCAGTGCTGATTCTTGCACCCATATTGCTCTTGCAGTCCAAGAACCTAGGAAGTCTTCAGTTAGGCGACGATACGGCTGCCGCGCTCGGTGTCCGAGTGGAACGCACGCGCTTGGTGATTATTGTGGCCGCCGTAGGACTGATCGCCTTCGCCACGGCGGCTTGTGGCCCGATAGCT
The DNA here is from genome assembly GCF_002979915.1 of Arthrobacter sp. MYb213. Taxonomy (GTDB): domain Bacteria; phylum Actinomycetota; class Actinomycetes; order Actinomycetales; family Micrococcaceae; genus Glutamicibacter. The sequence goes on along the minus strand of NZ_PCQA01000001.1, from coordinate 840,088 downwards.
TTTGTTGCTTTCCTTTCAGGACCCATCGCCTCACGTCTCATGGGACCGCGCGGATCATTGCTCATCCCCTCAGCCTTAGTTGGAAGCGTGCTCGTTTTGGTCGCTGACTTCGCCGGGCAGTATCTTTTAGGAACTCGCTTCCCTGTGGGAGTTATCACCGGGGTCCTCGGTGCGCCTTATCTGGTGTATCTGATCATCCGTACAAACAAAGCAGGAGGCTCGCTCTAATGCCAAACCCTGAACTAGTCATCGAAGATCTCCAAGTAGGCTATGGCGACCGTTCAGTGATCCATCAGCTGGGGCTGGAAATTCCTGCGGGACAAATCACTACCATCGTCGGACCCAACGCGTGCGGGAAATCGACACTTCTGCGTTCCATGTCGAGATTGCTGGTTCCCCAACTTGGACGGGTGCTGCTAGATGGCAAAATGATCCATCAAATGCAGGCGAAAGCTCTGGCCCGGGTACTGGGGCTATTGCCGCAAAATCCCATTGCACCAGAAGGCATTACCGTAGCAGACCTGGTTGGCCGCGGACGGCAACCTCACCAGGGAATTTTTTCCCGTTGGTCACGGCAGGATGATGAAGCAGTGGCCGAAGCCTTGGAACTTACAACCACGGCAGAACTGGCAGATCGCCCCGTAGATGAGCTTTCCGGAGGTCAGCGTCAACGAGTCTGGATTGCCATGGCGCTCGCTCAGCAGACGCAGATACTCCTGTTAGACGAACCGACGACTTTTTTGGACATCAATCACCAAGTTGAAGTCTTGGATCTGCTCACAGATCTGAATCGGACCAAAGGAACCACCATAGTGATGGTTCTGCACGATTTGAATCTGGCGGCGCGCTACGCCGACTACCTGGTGGCTATGCGGGATGGGAGTATCCGAGCACAGGGAAATCCAGCCGCTATCCTCACCCAAGACGTGGTGCACCAAGTCTTTGGGCTGAACTGCAGAGTCATCGAGGATCCTACGACTCATAAACCATTGGTGTTGCCCTGGGGTAGGCATCATATGGTGAGCGCCTTGTCGCAGTGATCATGAATTGCGGTCAAGTGAATCTATGTATGGCTGCCGCGTAGCCATAGGCTCCGAAGTCCGGCGACGCGGATCTGCTCACCTCTTTACTTCAGGTAAGTGGCCGAAACCCAGCCCTTCTTCGACTTGTACTTCACCGGGTACCAGCCCGATTTCTTCGACCCGGTGATTTCAACTGTTTTGCCCTTCGGGATAGTCAAGAAGACCTTCTTCTTGGTGCTATTACCGCTCCGCATATTAAGGTTCGCGGTGGTCTTCTTGGTCTTGAACTTTTTCTTCGGTGAGCTCTCCGTCTTAGGCTTCGACTTCTTAGGCGCCGAGGTATTACTGAGGTAGGTGCCCGAGACCCATCCAGTCTTCGATTTGTAAGTCACCTGCAACCAACCGGACTTGGTCTTGCCCGTAGCCTTGACAGTCTTACCCTTTGGAATGGTGAGAATGACGCGGTTGCTGGCGCCCGCACCGGAGCGCATATTTAGATTCGCCGTGGTTTTCTTTGAAGAGCCGTTGGTCTTGGGTGATGACTTCTTGCTCTCCTTTTTCTTAGTCTCTTTCTTTTTCGTTTCGCTCTTTGGCATCGAGATATTGCTCAAGTACGTTCCGGACACCCAACCGGTCTTGGAACTATAGGTGACTTGATACCAATCAGCTTTCTTAGAGCCTGTGAGCTTGACGTTCTTGCCCTGAGGGATGGTGAAAATGACGCGGTTGCTTGCCCCTGCACCTGAGCGCATGTTCAGGTTCGCTGTGGTCTTTGCGGTGCCCTTACCAGCTTTAGGGGAGCTCTTCTTGGTAGTGGCTACACCGTGGTAGTGCTCAAAAGTTTTTGCGCCAGAGTTCTTGTAGGACTTAGCTAAGGACGTGCCTACATAGCGAAAATGCCATGGCTCGTAGGCGTAGCCGGTAATGGATTCTTGGCCCTTGGGATAACGCAGGATGAACCCGTACTTGTGGGCGTTCTTCTTCATCCATTTGCCCACCGGAGTATTTTCAAAGCAGGACTGCAATGCGCACGCACCGTTGTAGTTTCCTACGTCTGCGGCAAGCCCAGTCTGGTGTTCGCTGGTGCCTGGCTTAGCTGAGATACGTTCGGCATACTTCTTGCCGTAAAGCCTCGTGTATTGGTTGAACAGCTGGGCTTGGCGATTGTATGAACGGTAGCCGCTAATGAGCTTGACGCGTACGCCAGACTTTTTGGCTGCCTTCACCATCTTGTTGTAGGCGGTGGTAGCTTCAGTGCGAAGGCTGATACCGGTTCCGCTGACGGTTTTGGTCTTTGGCGCGTACTTCGCTGGTTTGAGCGGGTAGCTCTTGTTAACGAAGACATCCAGGTGATTTGGATTGCGATCAATGCTCCGTGCCGCGGCTACGGAGATCGAGTTAGTGTTCGCCGGCGCCAGTGTGGAAGCGGAGGTTACCGAAGCAGCGGATTGCACCGTGGCAGGTAGTCCGGCGGCTACAGCTGCGCCGGGCAGTGTGCCTAGGGAAAGTATTGCGCCAACCGCCATGGCGGTGAGAATCTTTGGGCCAGTATATTTGGGCATCTGAAGTCGCTCCGTTGTCCAAGTGATGATGGTCCATTCGATCACTATCTAGCATCTTGGGGCAAGAGGGGCGCTGAACGGGTCCGCAACTTTCCTCTCTCGATTGTTTGGCTCTGTTTCGGCGAAATTATATAAATTTACTGGTCGGATGTCGTTTTGAGTCTTGTCTAGTGCAGTGCAAGCATAAAGTCCAGCAAAGAAACGAATCTCCATCTGGACCGTAATTTTGGTAAGTTACCAACATGCAGATCAGGCAAGAAGTCTTCGATGACAGAGCGGGAATCTATGCTGTGACGCATGCGGCGTTCAGCAAAGATGACCATCTGGTTGAACCAATGGAAGTTGGGCTGGTCCAGCAACTCTTTGAATGCGACGGCTATTCACCAACCTTTTCCCTGGTAGCCACGAATGACAAGACGGTCATCGCTCACGTGATTGCCACTTGGGGAACCATTGACGGCAAGCATAAACTTCTGGGCCTGGGTCCACTTGTCGTAGCTCCTGAATTCCAGAGCAAGGGCGCCGGTACCGCATTGATGCAGGCAATTGCCGACCGTGCGGAAAGTGAGCATGTGGCGGGAATCGTATTGCTTGGTGATACCGGATATTACAAACGATTCGGCTACGAGCCAGCTATGGCTCGCGGAATTTTTCCTAGCGAGCCAGCATGGGGAGATAACTTCATGGTTCGAGTCTTCAACGAGCGAGCGCTGCCTACCGGACGCTACCGTTACGCAGCACCTTACGGCTGTTGAGTCATGCGTAGCGGTTAGTCGAAGATTGATAACCACGATAGCGCGAAACCCAACACCCCGGCACCGAGCAAGAACTTTGCCAACATAGAAAAGATCTCCAGCGGCTCCTGCGGATCGCGGCGCATCAGCCTTCGATAAGTTTTAATGTCCACGAGGACTGTTTGCCACCCGTGTTCCATAACGCGTCGTTCAGTGTGGGTCAGTGGACGTTCATGCATTCCATCCGGGGCCATCCAACGGACCGAGGTGACATTTCCTTCGGAGAATACGAAAGCATCAAGATAGACCGCGCTGGCTTTCTTTCGCTTATATTGCTTTGCGAGCAGAAAGCAGAGCAGGCCTAAGCTGAGTCCGACCCAAGCAATGATCTCGCCGATGATCGAAATTGTGTCCAATAGATTCACTGAGGCAACCTTCGAGCAGGCATAGATGGATGTCGCCGCGGCTGTCAGGTTTACAACTGCGCTATTCGGAATCTAACAAGCTTGGTAGCAGTCCCTGACTTTCGACATCCGGAAAACTAAAGTTTGTTGGGTGGCGTAATCGATAGTCAGTGCCCTACCAGGATTTCTACCTCATGATGTTGGTTGGCGGGAAGCAATCGTGTTGCAAACCGAGCTTTCAACTGGCGGCAAAGCATTGACGGTGGTGCGCTCAGGCGGTAGACCATAAAGTATGGATACACCACAGCCTTCTGAACCACTGTCATTCACCGTTTCAGGACATATCTCCAAGACCAGCCACGAAGTGTATGAAGCGGTCGCAGATCCGCAACAGTTGTCCGCATACTTCACTACCGGAGGCGCCAAAGGTCGCTTGGAAACAGGCGCAGAGGTTAGCTGGGATTTTCATGATTTCCCCGGCCGTTTCCCTGTGCAGGTTGTGCAAACGATTCAAGACGAAAGGATTGTGCTGAGGTGGGCCGGGGAAGGAGTGGCGTCAGACGACGGATTAAATACCGTCACCTTCGAATTTGAGTCTGTTGACGGTGGCACACGCACCAAGGTGGAGATCACCGAGGCAGGCTGGCTGCCCACGCCGCAGGGATTAACCGGAGCTTTTGGAAACTGCGAAGGATGGACTGGGATGTTAACTGCTATGAAGATCTGGCTGGAACACGGGATTAACTTACGTGAAGGCTTCTACAAGTAACCACCACTAATCCATAAGGGGCCGGATCTCCACGCTGCCATAGTCTAGATGCGGCATCAGTCGAGCGAATTCCTGTGCCTCATGCTCGACACCAACCTTTATCGCGTGCACCGCAAAAATAATCTCTGCTTCGGTGTCCAAGGCAAGGGTGGAATCTGGGGTGTGCAGGATCCCGCGGTCTTGGAGCGCAAACGACGAGATGAGAACCCCCTCGGCTTTCAACCTCGTATCCAACGCCTCCCACTGGAGCATTTCTTCATCAAAGTCTTCACTCGGCGGTTGTGGGCCGGTGCCTGGACGGTAGCGGTGGATCAGCAGATGTGTTGCCTCGTTCACGACGACTCCTGAAAATCGTGGGGTTGATACGATCGACGATACTTGAACTCGCTGATCTGGCAACACCAAAGGGCTACCAATTCTGTATGAATTGATAACCCTTTTGAAGTGTGGCGTCTATTCCACCGCGTTGTGTAGCTTAGTGCTCAAGCGCTGTAATTCAATGAATTCTTCCTCGCTCATCGCATCACCTAACAACAGGTGTAACTGCTTGACGTGGGCTCGGCCGATATCCCGCTGCATGGACAGACCTGCTTCGGTGAGCTTCAGCCGGCTGGCACGCTGATCGCTTGGATCGGTGCAACGGCTGACCAGCCCGCGCTCTTCGAGGCGGGTGATCATCCGACTCAAACTCGGCTGGGAGATCAGCAGATGCTTATTCAAATCAACTAGCCGAGTCTCATTTTCCGGAGCATGGCGCAGATTGAACAGTACGTCGTACTCGCGCAGTGAGAGCTTCGCGAACTCAGGCATGGTGGTAATCTGCCTCATCACCGCGACCTGCGCTCGAAAGAGTGCCTCCCACGCATCTGTGGTGACCTTGAGTGATGCTTGGGTGTTACTGGTCCCGGTCACTGACTTCTGGCTCCTTAGGGGCGTTGGCTTGCTCAACTACCAGTTTAGCGTTGCGCGCGGCCACTCGTCCGGCGTGAGTTGGAGCTGGCGCGATATCAGGAGCTGCACGCGAGGCCATTTCCTTCTTCAGCTCCGGTAGGACGTACTCGCCGAACATATCCAATTGGTTCAGCACGGTCTTCAGTGGAAGGCCTGCGTGGTCGATGAGGAAGAGCTGGCGCTGGTAGTCGCCGAAGTACTCCTGGAAGCTCAAGGTCTTCTCCAGTACCTGCTGTGGGGAGCCCACAGTTAGGGGAGTCTGTGCGGTGAAGTCTTCCATCGATGGGCCATTGCCATAGACCGGGGCGTTATCGAAGTAGGGGCGGAATTCCTTGACTGCCTGCTGGGAATCCTTAGCCATGTAGAACTGGCCGCCTAGACCAACAACCGCCTGGTGTGCCTTGCCGTGTCCGTAGTGCTCGTAACGCTCACGGTAGAGGTCAATGAGCTGCTTGTAGTGTTCCTTTGGCCAGAAGATGTTGTTGGCAAAGAATCCATCACCGTAGTACGCGGCGATCTCCGCAACCTGTGGGGTGCGGATGGAACCGTGCCAGACGAATGGTGCCACATCATCTAGCGGACGTGGGGTCGAGGTGAAGTTCTGCAGCGGGGTACGGAACTTACCTTCCCAGTTCACTACGTCCTCATCCCAGAGCCTGCGCAGCAGGTTGTAGTTCTCAACCGTCAGGTTGACCGAGTCCTGCATGTTCTTACCGAACCATGGGTAGACCGGGCCGGTGTTACCGCGTCCTAGAACAAGGTCAACACGTCCGCCGGAAAGGTTCTGCAGCATCGCGAAGTCTTCAGCGATCTTCACTGGGTCGTTGGTGGTGATCAAGGTGGTCGCCGTGGAAAGGATGATGCGTTCGGTCTGCGCGGCGATGTAGGCCAGCGTAGTGGTGGGGGAGGACGAGAAGAATGGGCGGTTGTGGTGCTCGCCAATGGCGAAGACATCCATGCCGATGTCTTCGACCTTCTTAGCGATCGCTACCGAAGCGTCGATGCGCTCTTTTTCGGTAGGGATCTTACCGGTGGTTGGATCGCGGGTGATGTCACTGACTGAAAAGACTCCGAATTGCATGTCCACTCCTTGGTGTTGAGGTACCTTTTGCTCTTACCTCTAATTTATATGCGTATGCATGTAATAACAAGTTGACGTGTCAGATATTCCCAAGACATAGATATGGCGTCGGACACGTGGGAATTTTAGGAGGTTACTATTCCAGCCTTGTAGGCAATCAACGCAGCGTCCACGCGGTTACGTGCTTTGAGCTTGAGTAAGACGGCGGTCATATGACCCTTGACCGTCGCCTCGGTGAGCACCAGCCGAGCCGCAATCTCTGCGTTGGTGAAACTTGCCCCAACGAGGGAGAGTACTTCTTGTTCGCGAGGGGTTAGACCTTGGACCAACTCTTTGGCTGCAGCAAGTGACGCGCTATCAATACTGCGTACCTTATCGATGACCCGCCGGGCTATACGCGGGGAAAGTGCTGCGGCTCCCTCGGCTACCGCATGGACCGCACCCAACAGCTCCTCCGGTCCGGAGCTCTTGAGCATGAACCCTGCGGCACCACCGGTCATCGCCCGGTCAATGTAATCTTCCTCGCCAAAGGTGGTCAGGATCAGCACCTTGGCTTCCGGATTTACCTGCAATATGGCTTCCATTGCGCCGAGCCCATCAAGTTGTGGCATACGGATATCCATGAGGATCACGACTGGGTTTAGGCGTTCGACCAACTCTAAGGCGCGCACTCCGTTTTCTGCCTCGCCGATGATGGAAATCTGCTGGTCGCTGGTCAGGATTGCGCGGAGCCCGGCGCGGATCAGCGCATCGTCGTCGACCAGCAAGATTCTGATAGGTGAAGACATCGTCATAGGTGGTTCCTCGGCTTAGCGTGTTGGATAGAGATGGTCGGCGGAAACCAGCGAATCTGCGGTAAAGCAAAGCCGAAACATTTCACTGCCCAGATCCAGCACTCCGGTACGTGCGGCGTAGTAACGGCATTGAGCCTCGGCTGGTGGCGTTGGCTCGTCGATGACGGGCAATGGCTCATCCAGCCCTTTGGCGTGGACAATCTGGTCAACTTCGTCGTGAGTCATGCCGGTTGTTAGGTCTTGGAAATCCGTGGGGTGTAGCGCCGTTGCCCGGTACGTGGCATTTTGAAGTAGCAAAAGACCGGTGGCTATGACCACCATGGCGAGAATCGGCAATAAGATGATGGCCAGGCGACTCCGACGCTTCACCGGTTGTTCGCGGGCAGGTTCGGAGTCACCATGCTTCGGTTGCGCAATCATGGCGATGAGCTCAAATCGTTTTCCGGATTGGTTAACTCGCAGCGAGCCACCTTGCGCTTCAAGAGCCGTACGCAGTGAGGCAAGCCCGGTGGCTCCCGAACGGGTTGTTGGCACCTCTCCCGTCAAAGGATTAGAAATGCGCAGGATAGATGGATTGCTTCGGGCATCTAGAACCATGTCCACAGCGGCGTGAGGTGCGTACTTCGCCGCATTGGTTAGCGCCTCCTGGGCCACCTGATGAAGCAATCTGGCGCCGCCTGTGGCTGGCGGAGAACCCAGACGGGTGAACCTGATGTCCATGCCCTTTGACCTCGTCTGCTCCACGAGCCGGTCAAGATCCATGCCCGCAGGTTCCAAGGGCGCCTGCTCGCCAGCCTCATGCAGAACACCAATGATCTGATGCAGATGCTCTATAGCCTCGTCAGCCTGGCTACGGATCTTGGATGCCTGCTCATGAGCGGGAGTTCCCTTGTCTAAAGAAATCTGCAACCCGCCAGCCTGCAAGGCGAGCAACGCTAGATCATGGCCCAACTGGTCGTGCATTGCCTCAGTAATACGCGCGCGCTCGCGCAGTGCCGCCTGCACCACCACATACCGGCGTTCCTGGGCACGGAAGAGGGATGAATTGCGCCGGCCCCTGCCGATCCACCAAGGCAGAAGCGCGAAGAGCACCACCCCGGTCAGGATATTTAATGCGAAGGTCAACAGGCTCACGGACGCAGAGAAGACAAGCGTGACCGCGGCGGCCAATAGGCCCACACCGAAGGCCAACAGACCATGGGCCAATGAAGCTACATGCCGTCCCGCTAGATAACTGCAGATCGCAGCGACCGGGGCAAGTAGGATCCAGGCTCCGTTGGTAGAGATTGGAACCAGATATGCGCAGAGCGCCAAGGCGACCAGAAGTGCCGGCTGCTTCCACGAGGTAGTCATGTAGAACATGCTACTCAGCGTTGTGCCGAGCGAACACCGACCAAGGTAGGGGATGGCCGCCCCAATAGTGCCGACTATTGGCCGGTGTGCAGGTACCAGCGAATTCTTAGGGTTAGAAGCAGAATCTAAGGAGCACACCATGATCACCCTGGAAGCATTGGCCAAGGACTTCGGAGCCACTCGCGCAGTCAATAACCTGAGCGTGGATATCACGGCGGGAATGGTCACCGGATTCCTCGGACCCAACGGCGCTGGCAAATCCACCACCATGCGCATGATCCTCGGACTAGACACCCCAACAAGCGGGCAGTCGCTCGTCAACGGTGTTCCATACGCAAAGCTGGCCTATCCCTTGCGCACCGTTGGAGCGCACATCTCCGGGACCGCCGGTCATCCGGGGCATACTCCGCGTACCTTCCTCAAAGCCCTGGCGCAGAGCAACCGGATCCCGGTCCGCCGGGCGGAGGAGGCGCTCGCCGAAGTTGGCCTACAATCGGTGGCCACCAAGCGCATTGGAGGATTCTCCCTAGGCATGAGCCAACGCTTAGGGATCGCCGCCGCCTTGCTTGGAGACCCACAGATCCTCATCCTTGACGAACCGATGAACGGGCTGGATGCCGAAGGAATCACCTGGATCAGGCAGCTAATGCGCACACGAGCGGACGCAGGCGGAACCATCTTCGTCTCCAGCCACCTGATGAGCGAGGTGCAACAAGTTGCTGACCATCTGATCCTCATTGGCCGCGGAGAACTCATCACCGAAGCACCCACCCAGGATCTGATCAAAGAATTCACCCAACAGCTCATCACCGTGCGTACCCCACGAGCTACGGCGCTCGCCGGACTGCTGCTGCAACATGGCGCCAAAGTCAGCACCACCGGGGAGGACCGGCTGGAGGTAATCGGCATGCCGCTTGAGCGCATCGGTGCGCTGGCTTTTGACGGCGGAATCGAACTGCATGAACTGAGTATCATTCAAGGCTCGCTGGAAAACGTATACAACCAATTAACACATGACACGGTGGACTACTCCGCCGAACTAACCGGGGGAGTGAGTACAAAATGAGCACGCTAAAGATCAATGAATCCAAGGAAGGAAACTTTGCCGGATCCTTGCTGGCGGCAACTCGTGCCGAAACCACCAAATTCATCGGATTGCGTGCCTTGGTGGGACTTTATGCTTCGGGAATCCTCGTGACCATCGCGCTGGGCTGGCTGCTGGGCGCCAGCGCAAAAGCCAGCGGCGACAACGGGTTCGACACCGCCATGCCGGCCCCGCTGCTAGTATTCGCCACGCTGCAATTCGGGCAGCTGTTCTTTGCTGCGGCCGCTGCCTTGCAGATCACCAATGAGTACTCCAGCGGAACCATCGCTACTACCTTGCAATCGGTACCTCGCCGGGCAATCTTAGTGACCGCGAAAGCTATCTTCCTAGCTACAGTCGGCTTCCTGGCTGGTGTGGTGATGATTCTATTGGCGACCATCCCAACCGCGCTGAGCGCGGAACAGTACGGAGTCTTTGAACTCTCCGATCTGCTTTCTGCCGCATTCGGTGCAGGAGTATATCTAGCACTGCTGAGCCTGATGGTCCTTGGACTCGGCCTGCTGTGCCGAAACTCGGCGGGTGCAATCGTCTCGGCCATTATGTTAATCGTAGGTCTGCCTCAGATCCTGCAACTAATCCCACTCCGCTGGGTTCAGGAATTCACCCAGTATCTGCCCACCAATGCGGCCACCTTTATGGCCACCGGCGCTAGCGAGCCTTACGGCCCGGGGGTGGCGTTCATGGTTTTACTCGCGTGGAGCCTTGTACTACTCGGGGCGGGATATTTCACCTTGAGTCGGCGTGATGCGTAAATCAGAGGCGAAACGAAAGTGGGCGCTATAGCTAGCCGACGCGTTTCAGCATTCCGAAACCATTTTCGTATCCTCAAGCGTTGTTGAGGATTTATACGAGAACGCAACGGCCCTAGAAGAAATCGTTGATGGCGAGTGTGTCATCTTCTCTTAGTCCTTTCGATGTGCTTGCCACGAGTGGGTAACGTAAGGGGCATGAGCACCGCCAACCTCGAGATTTTGGCCAGCGAACGGGAACGTTCCCCGCTGGTTATTATTCGTTTGGTGTTCCTGATTGGCGTATTAGTCCTAGGACTATTTTCGATGCACGTTCTGCATCAGGCCGGCGCAATTTCCACCACGACGCCAGCTACACAATTGACCGTCGCTACAGAGCTGCCTACGCACCATTTATCGGTTGCGGGCATCGGACATGGCTCGGAGCGAGGGTGTGCCGACTGCCCAGCCGGCCATGAAATGGCTGCCGCGGGATGCATTTTAGCGTTGTTGGCCTTCCTACTTTTCTTGCGACCGCCACGGATTCTGGAGACAGCGAAACTAAGGAACTCAAAAGTCAGGTCAGCTTTGAAACTGGCTCGTGGAGTTCTGCCAAATAAGCCGGATCTCACCGCTTTGGGGATCTGTAGAACGTGAGCACCTTGCGGGCGTCCGTAGCCCGCTGTGCCAAGACCTAGGCGCCATCTGATATTGGTGCCATACACGTTCTAAATCACTCCGGAGATTCAATAATGAAGAGACAGACCTTATTTTCTAGCGCCCTCACACTGAGTGCCATGCTCATACTCTCCGGCTGTGTCGGCGAACCGCAAGAGGCGCCGGCACAAAGTCCCTCGGCCTCTGCTTCACACTCGGGCCATTCTATGTCGCAGTCAGTCTCCGCAAACGAGGCAGATATGGCCTTCGCCTTGGGGATGAAAATGCACCACGAACAGGCGATAGAAATGTCCGATATTCTCCTGGAAAAGGAGAGCATTCCTGAAGATATCGCTGCCTTGGCCACACGGATCAAGGCCGCGCAGTCACCGGAGATTGAACACATGGACCGTTGGCTTGCCGAATGGGACATGTCCGAGGCAATGGACCACCCAAGCATGGAGCATGGCGACGGCATGGTCCCGGAAGATGAAATCAAAGCACTCAAAGAGGCTTCCGGAAATCAAGCTGCAAAGTTATTCCTTGAACAGATGATCACCCACCACGAAGGTGCCGTGGATATGGCTGAGACCGAGATCAACGAAGGAAGCTATCCCGCGGCCATCGAATTATCGAAGGGCATCGTCAAATCCCAGAATGAAGAAATCCAAGAGATGAAACAGCTGCTGGCAGCGCTGTAATCAAATTACAAATCAGGATGGAGCGAGACAAGACATGTCCAGAGAACTTGCAAAGAATCGCGGCATTGGCCGACGAATAGTTAGACCAGCAGCCGTAGCACTGGTGGCGCTGGCAGCACTAACTGCCTGCAGCAGTACGACCGATCCGGCTGCCCAGGGTGGGCAGACGGTGGTTGATGCCGAGCATACCGGTGATTTCCTCGCCGAGCTGGGCCTTGAAGGACTCGACGCAAAGCAAGCGATAGACAAGCTTGATAGGTTGTCCGTAGAACAACGGCCTAGTGAATTCACCGCCCAGGTACAGCCATCCCAGCTGGTACTGACCCATCAGTCGGGTCGAACCGCAGGACTGCCGATGCCCGAGGATCAGTACTACCTCTCGGCAGCCCCCTATGTGAATCAGACGCACAGCTGTCATTTCCACAGCCTGACTACCTGTCTGGGGGAGCTGTATGGCGAGGAAGTAAAAGTGAAAGTCAGCAACGCGGAAACCGGTGAGGTGCTGGCGAACAAGTCTATGGGAACCTTTGACAACGGCTTCATTGGGCTCTGGGTTCCACGCGGAATCACCGTGGATCTGGAATTTAGTTATGAAGGTAAAACCGCGAAGAGCACCGTGTCCACAGCAGGGGATACGAATGCCACCTGCTTGACGCAGCTTCGTCTGGTTTAACGGTAGCGACTCACAATGGTTCCGGTATTTGGGGCTGTCTTCAGCATTGACGACAGCCCCAAATACTGGATCGCTTCGCGCAGCAGACTACTTAGGCCCAGCGGGCCAAGCGGTGCTTGATCACAGGAATGCAGTACGGCCAGAGGTTGCCGATAAGCTACAAGAATGGAAAACCAGCAGGCACAGCTGCCCAATGAAGACGAGCCGGAAGTTGCTAGCTCCTTGTGGGGGAATTATGCACGCAACGGCGCGCTGGTTGCAGTTTTCCTGCTAATGATCTGGTTGGCGTTCAACGTCCACCTGCCAACCATTGAAGAGATCAGAAATACGGCGGATGCCACCACCTGGACTACTCGGCTGTTGTTCATCGGAGCCTACGCCTTGGTGGCCTTGACCCCGATTCCGGTGACCATTATGGCGACCGCCGGAGGGCTGCTCTTTGGAATCTTTGAGGGCACCATCTATTCCCTCATCGGGGTAATGCTCGGTAGCTGGGGAGCCTATTGGATTGCCCGGGCACTGGGCCGCCAGACGGTACGCCGGCTTCTAGGTAGGCATGCAGCCACGGTTGAGCAGAAGCTAGAGTCCCGTGGGCTGCTGGCAGTGTTTATGTTGCGTCTGATGCCAGGAATTCCATATTGGCCGGTGAACTACGGCAGTGGAGCCTTCGGAATAACACAACGCGAATATCTCGTTGCCAGCGCGCTCTCGGTAATCCCGGGTCAGTTGTCCTTGGTGGCTATCGGAGCTTTCATCGCAGTGCCTTCGTTCTTCCATGGCGCGGTGATTGTGGTTGCCTGGATCATTGTGGCGGTACTGACGGTCTGGGCTTATCTGCGTTGGCGCCGTCAGGGTAAAGCTGTGATCCTCGAGGCGCCGAACGCCTAGTGTACAAGCTGCCGAATATTGCACTCTGAAATAAGTACTTAACCAAGTTCGCACCACAACCTGTTGGCATGAAGCCATCCAGATTGTGGTGCGAACTTTTCTCTTAGAATCTGCTGCCTAGGCTCTTGTTGGTGACTACTTTTGGCGTCGCAGTTGCGCGCGGTCCCGCCACGCAGCAGTTGACCATAGCACCAACGCAATCAATACCGGTTGGAAGAAGAGCCTGATAAATCGTTTACCATCGGTATCCAGCCCAAATCCATCGCGACTTTCCTGCCATTGGATAAGGTTTCCGGGGAAGACCGCGACGAAAAACAGTGCAACAATCCAGCCGACATGAACTCGCTTCTTGAGCAAGGTCAGTACCGAGAGCCCCAAACCGATCTCCGCAACGCCGGAGAGCACTACGGTCAGATCCGGATCCAACGGGACGAAATGGGGAACTTGGGCTTGGAACTCTTCGCGAGCAAAGGTGAGATGGCTAATTCCTGCAAAGGTCAGAAATGAGCCCAGAACAATGCGCGCGCTATGACGAGCAAATCCAAGGGGCTTGGCCTCAGCTGGGGAATCTAGCGCGCGACTCTTAGTCATCGCTGACGCTGACGGTGACATCGATGTTGCCACGAGTTGCGTTGGAGTATGGGCAGACCTGATGGGCGGCATCTGCCAGTTCTTGAGCTTGTGCATGGTCCATCTCGGGGATGACTACTTCAAGCTCGACGGAGAGTTTAAATCCGCTGTCACCGTCGCGGTGCAAGTGAACACGTCCGCCGACACTGGAGTCTTCAATTTTGATCTTGCGACTGCGGGCCACCGAATGTAGCGCCGAATGGAAGCATGCGGCATAGCCGGCTGCGAAGAGCTGCTCCGGGTTGGTCCCGGTTCCCGAGCCGCCCAATTCAGTTGGCGGAGTGAGATTCAAATCGAGCTTGCCATCGGCGGTCTTCACGCGTCCTTCACGTCCGTGGCCGGTGGATAGTGACTCTGCGGTGTACAAAGATTCCATGATGTTGCCTTTCGGTGTGGTTGAGGGTTGTGCGGTCTTTCCTCGGACTATTTGTCGGGGGAAGAAATCTCTTGCATTGATTCTGTGACCCGGTGCAATGACTTGATCAAGGCTTGCGCGGCCTTGAGGTCCGGAAGTCCGGTACCGCAAGCAATCTGTGCGGGTATATGTGCCAGGTCGTTTTGTAGCGCATGACCGCTAGAGGTCAGGCTGACGTTGACGACACGACTATCTTGCACGTCGCGTTGCCGGACAATAAATTCTTTGTCTTCCAGGCGTCGCAGCAGCGGTGACAAAGTTCCCGAATCAAGTTGTAGTACTTCGCCTATTTCGCGCACCGGCTTTTCACCTTCGGTCCACAAAATGACCAGTACGAGGTACTGGGTATATGTCAGTTTCCACGGTGCTAGCAGCTCCGTATACGCCCGGGTAGTTGCCCGGCTCGCGGAGTAGAGAGCGAAACAGACCATCTCATCAACTATTGCCATGACACAAGCATTGCACACAATTCAATTGTGCACAACTTAAATTGGAAATTGATGATTCAACAACCCCTCAAAACCGGATAGAGCATTAAAAGCGATGAATAGGGGGAGCACCTTGCATCGATGCGTGCGCCCAAAGTAAACGGGTCTGCAACCAGTTCAAAGTGGTTGCAGACCCGTTTGCTTAGCAAGCCGAATTAATTACTCCTTGGGCTTTTCGTTAGCCTTGTTGATCATTTCCTCAAATTCGCGACGTTCCTTGCGGGTGACCGGAATCTGCCCGGTGAGCGGATTGACTATCGGCTCCCCAGGATTAACGGGTTTTGCCGGTTGCTTGGAAACTGGCTTAGCGTCCTTGGAAGGTTTTTCTGCTACCCGTTCAGCAGCGCGCTTAGCGGATTTCTTTGCCGGCGTTGGAGCGGGTTTTGCCGCCGGAGCAGTGGAGATCTTGGCACTAGCTCCGTCCATGGCAAGCGCAAGGTCCTGAGCTGCGGTGTGCTGCTCGGTTGAGTGCTTACGTGCCGCACGGTTCAACATGCGCTTTTCCTTGCGCGACTCCACCAACCGGTAGAGCACTGGAACCAAGATCAGGGTCAGCAGGGTCGAGGACACCAGGCCACCAATGACCACCACAGCCAATGGCTGGGAGATAAACCCGGACTGGCCGGTGAGGCCCAGACCCATAGGAACCAGCGCAAAGATGGTCGCCAAGGCGGTCATCAAGATTGGGCGCAGACGTTGCCGGGCACCTTGCATAATTGCCTGATCCAATGGCATTGCAGGACGCTCGGGGGTATCCCTACGGTACTGGTTGATCAGGTCAATGAGCACAATCGCGTTAGTCACCACAATGCCCACCAACATCAACATGCCGATCAGCGATGGCAGACCCAGTGGGATGCCGGAAATCAGCAGCAGGCCAATTGCGCCGGTGGCGGCGAATGGAATGGATACCAGCAGAACCAGTGGCTGAATCAATGACTTGAAGGTTGCCACCATGATCACGTAAACAATCGCGATGGCTGCTAGCAGTGCGAGGTAGAGCTGGTTGAAGGACTCTGCCTGCTCGGTAGCCGCGCCACCAAGCTCAACACTGGCACCCTCAGGCAGCTGCACCGAATCCAGACGCTGCGTGACATCCTTGGAAACCGCACCGAGCATATTCTCCGCTGGGGTCAAGGTGACGGTAGCAATACGTTCTCCATTGGAGGTGGTGACCTGCTGGACTACCTCGGTGCGATCCACCTTGGCAAGATCTTGCAGCTCAAGAATTCCAGTGGCGGTAGGGATCTGTAGCTCACGCAGCTTGGTCAGACCGTTCAGGTCCATACCTTCACCAATCTGCACGGTCATATCCGTGTAGTCCAGGCGTAGGGTGCCGGCCGGGACGGACGAGACCTGAGATGCGACCATTCCGGCGAGCTGAGTTTCGGTCAGCCCTGCTTCTGCGGCCTTGTCTGCATTGATATCAATAGATACCTGTTCACGTTTTGCCGAGAGGTTGTCGCTAATGCCGGTGACGTGCTCGGTGCCGGTCAGTGCCTCACGCATCTTATCGGTGGCTTCGCGCAGGATTTCCTCATCCGGCGCCTTCACCTCGACAGTGACATCGCTGGACATCATGGCCGAGGAGTTGGAACCGAAGCTGAGCGTCAAATCCTTGGCAAGATCCAGCGACTCAACCCGAGTGCGAACGGTGTTGGTCAATTCTTCCTGATCCACATCAGGGTTGGTGATCACGGTGAAGCTTGCGGTGTCAGCGCCGGAGGCAAACATGGCAGCCATGCCGCTAGCGCTGCCGACGGTCATTTGGACATCTTCGATTCCGTCGATGTCCTGAAGCTTCGCCTCCACCTTGTCCGCTTCCTTCAACGTGGTGCCCAGCGCGGTGCCCGAAGGCATCTTAGCGGTGATCGAGATCGAGTTCTCGCCGGTGGAGCCCAACAAGTTGGTGTTCAATAGCGGAGTCATGGCCACGGTGCCTGCAAGGATCACTACCGATGCCAGCAAGGTGATCACCGGGTGCTTCTGGGTGCCGTTGAGTACTGGCACATAGACTCGCTGCAACCAAGACTTATCCTCGGCCACGTGTACGGTGCGGGTAACCCCTGTGCCGGGGCGGTGTGGCAAGAACCAGTACGCGAGCACCGGAACAATGGTCAGTGAGACCAGCAACGAGGCAAGCAGCGCAATGGTCATGGTCATGGCGAATGGGCTAAACAGCTCACCGGCCATGCCACCAACCATCGCGATAGGCAAGAACACCGCCACGGTGGTTAGCGTCGCGGCGGTAATAGCGCCTGCCACTTCCTTCACCGCAAGCAAGATGGACTGGGCCTTAGACTCCCCATGAGAAAGGTGACGTTTGATGTTTTCGATGACCACAATCGAGTCATCCACCACGCGGCCAATGGAGATGGTCAGGGCACCAAGGGTGAGCATGTTCAGGGTGTAGCCGAACACGTTCATTCCAATGAAGGTGGCCAGCAAGGACAGCGGGATAGAGATCGCGGTGACTAGGGTGGAGCGTACCGAGAAGAGGAAAACTAGGATGATGATGACCGCGAAGCCAAGACCCAGTGCGCCTTCCAGCGCAAGGTGGCTGATGGAGTCTTCGATAAATGGTGCCTGATCAAAGATGGTGGTCATCTTTGCCTTGTTTCCAAGCTCAGATTCCAGATCGCCAATCATCGCGTTGACCGCATGGGAGATCCCCACGGTGTCGCCGGCTGGGGTCTTGGTGACCTGGATAGACAAAGTCTCTTCACCATTAGTGCGGGTGACGCTGGTGGCCTTATCGGCTTCGACAGAAACCTTGGCAACATCCTTGAGCAGTACCGGACCATTGTCGGTGACCAGCGGGATGTTCTTGATGGCATCTAAGCTATCTGGGGTAGAACCGGCAATGACCGGAAGTTCTAGACCATCAACGTTCATATTGCCGATAGGCATAGGCGAACCGGCATTCTCGATGCCGTCTTTCAAATCAGCCACGGTCAGTCCGGACTGACTCATCTTTCCATCATTAGGAATCACCGCAATGTGCTGGGAAGCACCACCGGAAACCGAAGCCTCACGCACCCCATCAATTTTCTGCAGCTTAGGCAGCGCAATGCGTTCAACATCATCGTTCAGCGCTTCCAGCGACTGATCCGAGGAGACCGCAAGCATCAAGACCGGTAGGTCGGCAATGGAGCCGGCTAGCGCGGTTGGCTCAACATTCTCCGGAAGTTGGGACTTGACGTTGGAGATGGCACGCTCAACCTGAGCACGCGCGCGGTCCATGTCGGTACCGTACTCGAAGGTCAGCGCGATACGGGTGAAACCAGCCTGCGAGGTAGCGGTAGAGGATTCAAGTCCTTCGACTGCCTGCAGTGCGGTCTCTAGTGGTGCTGCAACCTGCTCGTCCACCACATCGGGGCTCGCACCCATCTGGGTGGCCATCACCGAGATCTGCGGGAACTCCATGGAAGGAATGAGTTCTTGCTTCAAAGATCCCATAGAGATCACGCCAAAAACGGCGGCAAAAACCGTGATGAGCGCAATGAGCGCCCGGTTCTTTAATGACAAGGTGGCCAAGCGCTGCATGCGGGTGTAGTCCTAGCGGTGTCGCGAAGTGAGGGGTTTAAAACAACTTTAGTTGGTTGTCAGTGCGCAACGGTCTCTAAGAGATGTAAACCACCCAATATCATCCAAAGGGTTGACGATGGCCGGCCAAAAAGTTCTCGAAGTCGCAGTTACTTCGCGGCACACGGAGACACTCAAAGAGATGACGGGTCATTGTGTCGGTACTTGTCCTTATGCTCAGAGCTACTTGGTCACGAAGAAGTTTTCTCCGGCCAAGCACACTCGTTGAATGTTCTAGGGGGCATCATGTCGATTCGTTTCAACCCACCGCCTGCATGGCGTGCTTACCTGCCGGAGGATTTTGTGCCGGCCGCAGATTGGATTCCTGAACGTGCCTGGGGTGCGCCACCAGTTGGCTGGCCTATGTGGGTCGAATCCATCACTGGTGCGGCATCCGAACCTCCAATTCGGTACCAAGCTAATCCCTACCTGTATATGTCGGTGATGCCCGATTGGGATGCTCCAGAAACCGCTCAGCTGACTACACCGGTGATGGCATCCCAGCACAAGCCAAAGAAGCGACCACTGAGTCGTGGAAAGAAAATTGGTCTGGGCGTAGTAGCTGGTGTCCTTGCTATCGGAGTCATCGGGGCTCTTGGAGGAGGGGGCGAAGAGCAGCCGGCGCCAGTTGCCGCTAGCCCAAGTCCAAGCGCGGTGGAAGCCAACGCCACGCTGGAACCGACGGCAGAACCGACCACGATGTCATCGGCAAGCGCCGAAGCGGAAGCCAGTGCACAAAAGGCTGCCGATGAGGAGGCAAAGAAGGATGCCGCCGAAGCTAGTGCCAAGGCGGAAGCTGAGGAAAAGGCCGAGGCTGAAAAGAAAGCCAAGGTTGAAGCCGAAAAGAAAGCAAAGGCGGAGGCTAGTGCTCAAGCAGAAGCCGAAGCGAAAGCCGAAAAAGAGGCTGGAACACTGAGCCAACAAAATGCGCTGAGCAAGGCCAGTGACTATTTGGACTACACCGCATTTTCTAAGATTGGGCTCATCAAGCAGCTGGAATTTGAAGGATTTTCAAATGGGGACGCCAAATGGGCTGTTGAGCGAGTGAGTGTTGACTGGAATGAGCAGGCAGCGTTGAAGGCAGCCGACTATTTGGATTACACCTCATTTTCCAAATCTGGTCTCACCGACCAGCTCATCTTCGAGGGCTACACCAAGAAGCAAGCTGCCTATGGTGTGAGCACAACCGGCCTCTAAAGGATGACTGGTGCACTCAGGTATTAACTAATAAGGCCCGCTCACCACAAATGGTGAACGGGCCTTATTAGTAGCTAAGAGACTAGATCAGTTCCAGAGTCTTATCGGTAGCAGCCTTAACCTCTGCGTACAGCGCAGGGTTTTCGTTCAGCTTCTGACCGTAAGAAGGAATCATTTCCGCAAGCTTCGACTCCCAGCCAGCGAACTGCTTCGGGAAGCAGCGCGAGAGCAGACCAACCATGATTGGGGTCGCGGTCGAGGCGCCAGGGGAGGCACCGAGCAGACCGGAGATCGAACCATCCGAAGAGGTGATGACCTCGGTACCGAACTGAAGGACACCGCCCTTCTTGGCATCCTTCTTGATGACCTGTACGCGCTGACCGGCGGTGATCAGTTCCCACTTGGAACCATCTGCTTCTGGGAAGTACTCGGCCAGGGCCTCATCCTTCTTAGCGCGTGACTTGAGCACCTCCTTGATCAGGTAGGTGGTCAGTGACATATTGTCCTTGCCAACAGCAAGCATCGGGATGATGTTGTGTGGACGCAACGACAATGGCAGGTCAAGCTGGGTGGTGGACTTCAAGAAGTTCATTGAGAACCCAGCGTATGGGCCGAACATCAACGAACGCTCGCCATTGACGAAGCGGGTGTCCAAGTGTGGCACCGACATTGGTGGGGCACCGACCGAAGCCTGGCCGTACACCTTAGCGTGGTGCTGGTTGATGATGGTCTCATCGGTGCAGCGCAGGAACTGTCCGGAGACTGGGAAGCCGCCGAAGCCCTTGATCTCATCGATGCCCGAGTGCTGCAGCAGTGACAGTGCGCCGCCGCCAGCACCAACAAAGACGAACTTTGCTTTGACGGTCTTGACCGCGCCGGTGGCGTTGTTCTTCACGGTGATGGCCCAGCCAGCACCGTCGCGCTTCAAACCCTTGACCTTGTGGCCGTAGTTCACCGAAGCACCATTGGAAGCCAACGAGTTGGTCAGATCCTTGGTGAGACGACCGAAGTCAACGTCGGTACCCGAGGTAACGCGGGAGGCAGCAACCTTCTGCGATGCGTCACGTCCCTTAGCAACCAGCGGTGCCCAATCGTTGATGGTGTCTAAATCGGTGGTGATCTCCATATCGCCAAAGAGGGCGTTAGGCTTCAGCGCGTCGTAACGTGCCTGAAGGTACTTGGAGTGGTCTTCACCAATAACGAATGACATATGTGGCAGTGCGTTGATGAACTTCGCGTCGGAGACGCGCTTGTTCTCAACTGCCCACGAGTAGAACTGGCGTGATACCTGGAACTGCTCGTTGATTCCAACCGCCTTAGCGGGGTCAACGGTGCCGTCGGCCTTGGCCGGGGCGTAGTTTAGTTCGCACAGCGCCGAGTGACCGGTACCTGCGTTGTTCCATGGTGAGGAGGATTCCTCGCCGGCCTTGTCCAGGTTTTCGAAAAGACCAATGGACCAGGTCGGTTCCAGCTGGTTGATCATGGTGCCAAGGGTGGCACTCATGATGCCGGCACCGATTAGTACTACGTCAAATGATTCGGTTGACGTTTCAGAAGGCACGAGGATCTCCATCGACAGTGGTACTTTGCTCTACTACAGCCTAGACCTAGTAGCGCACCGGTTAAAATCGTTAACTGGAAAGTGCGGGTGAGTTCGTCATCTGCACGTCCAAATAGCTCTCATTGAGCATAGGGGAGGACGGGTAGTAGGTGACGTTGGAGTTGAAGGCCAACGCCGAGATAGGAAATACCAGTGGGACCAGCGGTAGATCGGTGTTCAGTGTGCTCAAAATGCCAGTCAAAGCCGCTGTACGTTCGTCCCCAGCGGGCAAAGAACGAGCCACCAAAGACTGTGAGTCAAGCAACTTAGAGGTGTATCCGAACTCATGTTCTTTAGTTTCCAAAATTCCGGAAATAAAGTCATCTTCTAATCGGTAACCGCCAGAGAAACCTAAGAGGTGTAGTCCGGTGAAGTCTTTTGAACGAATCTTCTGCACGTAACCATCGGTCCACGGAATCGGGCGTGGCTTGATTCTGATACCCACGGCGGCTAAGTCTTCGGCAAGTTGGGCGAAGGTACGCTCGGGTAGCGGTAGGTAGCTGCGTGAGACCCGCAATGGGTAGGCAAACTCAATAAGTTCACCCTTGTAGCCAAGGCCGGCCAAAAGTGCCTTGGCCTTGTCTACGCTGTGCGTGATGGTGTCCTCAGGATCTGGAACACCGAAGGTTGGTGGCAAGATGCTCTGCGCTGCCTTGGAACCCTGCAAGAAGAGTTTGTCTGCCAGCGAGCCGCGGTCAATGGCGTGCGCAATAGCCTTACGAAAGTCTGGTTTGGCCAACCAGGTATTACGCCGGTCCATTCCGAGGTACAGCACCGAGAATGGGTCACGTTGCACTACCACCTTGGCATTACGTACCAAGGTGCGCATGATGTCCACCGAGACCATGTCAAAGCCGTCAATTTCCTCGGCCATCAACGCGCTTTCACGGTTATACGGTGAGGAAATGGAGGAGACTTCCACCAGCTGCGGATGGTTGGGATTATTTCCTAGCTTTGCCTTGTCCCAGTAATCGGCGAAGAGTTCTAACTTCACAATGCCATCAGCATTGGAGACAAACTTGTACGGGCCGGTACCAACCGGCGCGGTAAGTAGTGATTCGCCCGGATTGGTTTTTGGCCCACCCGTCAAGGAGTCTGGTGCGGCGATGGCCAAGCCAGGGAGGGTAAATGCTTCGATGAGCCCTACGCGACGTCGGCGCAGTTTCAGCGTCACGGTGTAATCATCGGTGGCTTCGATGCCAGCAAAGTAGCTGGCACTACCACCGGAAGATTTGCCACTGAATAAGTCGCCGGCAAAAACAGTCTGAAGTTTTTCAAGTTCTGCCAGACGCAGAGTCTCAGCGGTGCGCTGTTCCTCGGTTAGTTCTTCGCCCTTTTCCAACTTCAATTTCAGCTCGGCCTCGGTGGGCAGCTTCGGGAGATTCTCTTCGTGGTGGAAGACATGGCCGAAACCTTCGGATGCACGCACCGCCAAGGGCTTGGGCAGCTTGACCCAGCGGTTGAAGTTGGCCACGACCGCTTTGGCATTAAAGGCGCTGCCGTCATGGAAGGTGACACCGCGGCGCAAGGTGAAGGTGTAACGCAATCCGTCTTCACTCTCGGTCCAAGCTTCGGCGAGCCCGGCAATGGGGCTGCCAGTATTTGGATCAATGGAAATCAGGGTTTCATAGACCTGACGGGTGATCCGGAAAGACTCGCTGTCATTGGCTAAGGATGGATCCAGATATACCGGGGGAGCAGAAGAGGCTAGACGTAGCGTGCGTGGGGTAGCCGGCTTGCTCAGTGAAGCGCTAGCCGAAGCCTGTGCTTGTCCATCCTTGGAAGTGCAGGAAGCCAACGCCAACGTTGTCGCAGCGAGTGATCCGGTGAGCATCATGCGTCGCGTCACGAGATGGTGTTGCTTCGAAGGCACAGTGAAGACTCAACTTCCTGGTAAATGGTCGCGGTACCGAACCAAAAGAAAACAGCAGATTTCCCGGTGGTGAACGGTTGGGTATTTATCAAAGATAGCGCACACCACTTGCGGCACCCCGAGTATCTGACGGGATGCCGCAAAGTAGCATCAAATTGTTAGCTAAAAAGCCTTAGCTGGTGATCTGGTGCACAGCGTTTTCTCCGAGTTCACCCGCAGACCATGCTCTGAGCTGCCTTTTGAGCAGGCTGACCATACGTGGGAAGAATGCCGCGGTATTTCCGCCATTGTGCGGCAAGATCAATGCGTTGGGGCACTTCCACAGCGGGTGATCACTGGGCAATGGTTCGGGATCAAAAACATCTGAGGCAACCGAGAGTCGGCCAGAGGCTACCTCGGCCACGAGTGCGTCGGTATCGACTACCGGCCCGCGAGCCACGTTGACGATGAGTGCACCATCAGGAAGTTCGGCAAGTAATTGCGCGTCCACCAGATGGTGGGTGGAATCGTTGAGCGGAACGATCAGTATTAGTACCTCAATCTCTAAGGCACGCTGGGCTAGCTGATCAATGGCCAATACCTCGCCGTGTTCATCGGTGCGGGCACGGGAGCCAAAGCGCAATAGGTTGATCTCAAAGGGTGCAAGACGTTTGTGGATTTCCTCGCCTATGCCGCCTACGCCCACCAGACCTACGGTGCGGTCCGCCAGACCGCGCCACTGCATGGGATTCCATTTGCCCTCGGCCTGATCGCGTACCGCTTGCGGGAACCCGCGTAACGAGGCGATGGCCAGCCCCACGGCCATCTCGGCGGTAGCCGCCGCGTGGACGCCTGCAGCGGTGGTGATGTTGGCACGGTCACCGACCAGATCAACTAGTCCGTCAAAGCCCGTGGTCTGGGTTTGCACGTGGGTGACGTTCGGTGCCTGATTGATATTGCGCAGGCTATGCGGGGATGCCATGTACGGAAAGATCGTGATGTCGATCTGCGCTAAGTCTGTTTCTGGCTCATTAACCAAGTCCCAGATCACCGGGGTGAGGTTCTCAGGTAGCGGCCCGACAGCGTCGAGGAGTTCTTGGGTTGGGAAGGAAACCGTGCGTTGGTTGCTCATGGGTTCACTGTACAAAGTTGTGAAGATCTACGGAATAACCCCAAGTCAGCTCCTGTAACGAAGGTCACCGGCAGACAGATGCCTCTCGATTTGCACTCCGGGCGAAAGCTGGTAAAGTTTTATCTCGTTGCGAAAGCGCGAAGCACAAAAAGCTTCTAGAACATCGCAGCGGGCGCCTCTAGCTCAATTGGCAGAGCAACTGACTCTTAATCAGTAGGTTTCGGGTTCAAGTCCCGAGGGGCGCACAGTAGAGAAGGTCGGACTTCGGTCCGGCCTTTTTGCATTTCCGAGATCTTTTGCCACGGTGCCTGCTCTCACAGTATTTGTTGGTGATGTAAGTCCTAATGGTTATCTGTTTTGGCAAGTTTCTGTACACACTTTTTGGCACTGAACTCGAAACGTGGGCTGCTCGGTACAGGCTTACCCTAAATTTCCAGCCGAACCACATAGATTAGTTTGTGGAACATTTCTTGCTGATCCAAGACCGTTGATCGGACATGAGTTGGAATTTTTAAGGATTCGAGGGGGCTTCTGCCTTGGCAGATAACGAAGTAATTGAACAACACCGCCAGTCGGTCAGTGACCTATCGGCGCCGGGCGAAGCCTTGGCCAGAGATTCTGCGCACGTGACCGTGCGAAACCCTGACTGGTTCACCGAGGTAGAGCCGGGTGTGTGGGTGGCCACCGATGTGCGAAAGCAACTACACGAACAATTAAAAAACGAATTCTTAGCTGCCGTTCCAGAAGTTCGCGCCGACCGGCGTGCCCTGGTTCTAGCGGGCCCGCCCGGAGCTGGCAAAAGCACGCTACTTGGCCAGGTGCTTGAGGGAAACCTCGAGCACTATGTGGTCATTGATTCTGATGAATTCAAAGAGGCACTGCTTCGCGAGGCGCAATCCGATGGCAGTTACGAATCATGGATCAAACCCCAGGTTGTTAAAGATCTAGAGGCTCAGGGCGAAGAATTCTTCCCCTTGGACCTAGCCACACTGGTTCACGAGGAATCTTCGATACTTGCCGAGCAACTACGCAGCGACTGCATTGACTTGGGATACAACCTGGTTGTCGACAAGGTACTCGCTTCGCTGAAGCCTGCCCTAGAGTTGATCAGCGATCTAGACGCTGCACGCTATAGCGTGCAGATTATTGAAGCTCATGTTCCGTACGAAGTCTCTGAACAGCGCATCACCGAGCGCTGGGAAGAAATGCACGAGGCCTCATTGGCCGGTGAAGACGATTTAGGTGCCCGGTGGGTACCGTACGAATTTGCTCGAGAGGTGTTCAATGGACCTGGCGATAAATCAAAGCCGGAAGCGGTAGCTGAACATTTGGCCAATGAATGTTCTGCTGTGCGTCGATATCGCGTGTATCGCACCACCGGTGAGGCGCTGAATGGTGCGGCAGGCTATGGGCAACTGCGAAGCGACTTCCGCCGTGCTGAACGCGGTGCGCCTCTGGTTGAATTTGAGGTTGAAAGCAAGGTCTAACCCCTTTCGGGATTGCCTTTGGCGCTAAATGTGGCTCAAGCCACGCAGGTATTTTTGATCAATTTTTGGTGAAATCGAATCAAAAATGTCCGTATTTCCTAGTTGACTAGGAGTTATATACCATCAACAGGGGAGGGTGGCCGATTTTCCTTTTGGGGGTAGTTCTGCCTATGATTATCTACGTCGCAAAGACATGTTCCGGAAACGGACTAGTCAGAGCGAAGTAAGCGCCTCTAGCTCAATTGGCAGAGCAACTGACTCTTAATCAGTAGGTTTCGGGTTCAAGTCCCGAGGGGCGCACCATTAGATCCGGTCTGAATTCTTCAGATCGGATTTTTTGTATACCCAGCTAAAGGAGTTCTACCGATGAGCAACGAAGCAACCACGCCTACTCGCTTAGCAGTAGGGGATCAGGCCCCCGGCTTCACTTTGAGCGATGCCGAAGGTAACGAAGTCTCGCTGTCCAGTTACCAGGGCAAGAAGACTATCGTGTACTTCTACCCAGCTGCCTCGACACCGGGCTGCACCAAGCAGGCATGCGACTTCCGTGATTCTCTATCCTCGCTGCAGGGCCTGGGCTACGAAGTTCTCGGAATTTCTCCGGACGGCGTGACCAAGCTGACCAAATTTGTTGCCAAGGAAGAATTGAACTTCCCACTGCTGGCAGATGAAGACCATAAGGTCGCCAAAGCCTATGGCGCATGGGGCGAAAAGAAGAACTATGGCCGCACCTACGAGGGCCTGATTCGTTCCACCGTAGTGCTCGACGAGCAGGGTAAGGTCATGCTAGCTCAGTACAATGTGCGTGCTACAGGTCACGTTGCAAAGCTTCGCCGTGACTTGGGGATTGACCCAAAGTAGCTCCAAGGTTCGCCGATTTTATATCTGCGAAAAAGTCCGCTATGCTTATTGAGGTCGAGTTACCGGGCTTCAAGTCGGTGTAGCGCGAGCGAGTATGGCGGAATTGGTAGACGCGCTGGATTTAGGTTCCAGTGTCTTCGGACGTGAGAGTTCAAGTCTCTCTACTCGCACCAAAGATATAAAACCTCCCGGACTTCTAAAGTTCGGGAGGTTTTGTGTATCCGGCGAAAAATTTGGGCAGCCTATGTGTCATAGCTCCCACGCAACGCGGGAGTAAGCTTTGGAAGAGTGTTCCCACGCGGGAAACGATGTAGGTGAAACTCAAGGGGTGGAATGTGGAGCGCGAAAAGCTGCCCACGATGTTTAGTCTGGCGCAATCGGATCCAGAGCAAGCCCTCATACCCCGCGCCGATATTCCCGCGCAGGATCTAGAGCAAATTGACCGCATCATGGCTGAATTTGGACGGTTGCGCGCGGTGGAACGGCGCATCATGCTTCGCAGCCAAAGCTACATGAAGCTCAACGAAACCGATATGCGCGCCATCCGCCAATTGATTTCCGCTAAGAACGCAGGTGAAGCCGTCACCCCGAGTCTGCTTGCGCGCCACTTGGGCGTCACCACCGCCTCGGTGACTAAGATGATTGACCGGCTCGAAGCCGGTGGACACGTGATACGCAAACCACATCCCACCGACCGGCGCTCCCAACAGGTGGAAGTCAGTGCAGGAACCCACCTCGCCGCCCGCGAACAAGTGGGGCGTCACCACGCCAAGCGCTTCGACGTAGCGCGCAATTTGAGCTCCGCCGAACGGGATGTAGTGATTCGTTTCCTCGCCGGCACCTCCGACGCCCTGCAAGATAGCCTTGACGGGAATGAACCGCAGGCTACCGAGCCGGGTAAATAATCGTTTAGTTCTTGCTGGCTTCGGCCTGCGACACGATGCTACGCAGCATCGAGGAGAAGATGAGCCCATGAAATGGGTACACCGACCACCAATACAGGCGCCCGGATAGTCCCCGGGGGAAGAAGATGGCTCGCTGGGTGAGCCGCGTCTGCCCGTTTTCTTCCGGGCTTAGTTGGAATTCAAGCCACGCGTTTCCGGGCACTCGCATTTCTGCACGTAAACGCAATAACTGGCCAGGTTCTAGAGCTTCAACCCGCCACCAATCCACCACATCTCCCAAGGCTAGGCTTTCGCGTTGCCTACGGCCGCGGCGTATTCCCACACCGCCAGCGAGTTTGTCCATGAGTCCCCGCGCTTTCCAGAGCAGTGGGAACGTGAAGTAGCCCGCTTCTCCACCAATGCGCCCCACCACGGCAAACAATCTTTCGGCGCTGGCGGTGGTATGCGCGGTCCGCTGATCTAGGTAAACCCGGTGTCCTGCCCAGTCTGGGTCTGAAGGCAACGGGTCAGCCGGGGCTGTGACCGGATGGGAGGTGGCCCAGTTAGTCTCCACCGAGTCGGAGCGAATTTTCTCAAGGGCTAGCGCCACCGCACGCGGGTAGTCCGTCAGACCGCCAGCAGGGCGTTCAATCAGCTCATCAATATCCCAGTTGCGCATCACACAGTCATGCTGCAAAGAATCAACTAAGGCTCCGGCGAGCGTGTGGGGCAGGGGAGTGACCAGATTGACCCAATGTGAAGCCAAGCGTGGGGTGAGCAACGGCAAGGCAATGACCCAAGGTTGACGCAATCCAGCCTCGGAGGCGTAACTGCGCATCAGCTGTGCGTAGCTGTAGGCGTTGGGGCCGCCGATATCGTAGGTTCCTTGAACGCCGTGCGGAAGTTCGGCGCAGCGAGCTAAATAATGCAGCGCATCGCGCACGGCTATGGGCTGGACCTTATTGAGTACCCAGCGCGGGGCCGGCATTACCGGCAACACATCGCTGAGGTGACGGATCATTTCAAAGCTTGCCGAACCCGAACCAATGACTAGTCCAGCTTGCAAGGTGAGTAGCGGAACCGGGCCGGAACCTAGGATCTGACCCACACTCACCCGCGAAGATAAATGATCGCTGAGTTCGCCCTCAGGATGTAGCCCGGAGAGATACACCAGCTGTCCTACTTGAGCCTTGGTCGCAGCACGCAACATGTTGCGTGCACCGTCTTCCTCGGCTTGCTTAAAATTCTTGGTGTTGGACATTGAATGCACCAGGTAGTAGACCACGTCGGCTCCTGCGCAGAGCTCAGCCACTGCTTCGGGGTCCTCCAACGTTCCAATGACCACCTCGACCTGCGCACGCCACGGCACATCACGAAGGCGCTCTTTATTGCGCGAGAAAACCCTCACTTGGTGCCCGCGTTCCAGCAGCAGCGGGACTAGCCGACCCCCAATGTAGCCGGTGGCTCCGGTGACGGCAATGACGCTCATGGTCGGCTCGATTCTGTGCGGTGGCGTTGTGAAAAGGCAATGGCCAGCGCACCAATGAGTAACGCTGCTGCGATGACTAGCGCGGCGTATCCCACGAGTGTTGATTGGTTGGTGCCGGTCAGTCGACTATCCCCAATCCACGCGATACCCCAGGTCATGGCCAATGCGGTGTAGATCTTTCCGTGAGTGTATCCAGTAACGCCCAAACCAATGATCGCTGCCACCAGCAAGAGCACTACCGCAGCGTAGGGAGCCCAGGCTGTATCAATTCCTACATTCCAAGAGGATAGAAGTGCTGAGGTGTTGGCAATACTCGCCACACTCACCCACCCCAGATACAGGCCAAAGGTTAACCACATGATCCAGTGTTCGGCTCGTGAAGCGGTGCCGAAGTTCACCAGTCGCAGCAAAATCCAGATCAAAACCCCAAGCAAGATGAAAATCACAATGGTGCTCACCAGAAGTTGGTCCAACTGGACAACGGCGATCCACGCGGCATTGAGCAATGCCGAGGCTGCCACGGGAACCCGCAGAGCGCGCAAAGTCTGTGAACGCCGGCCCTGGGGCAAAGCCTGATAAATCGCAAAGACTGCCAGACCTAGGTAAATGACACTCCAGATGGAAAATGCTGGGCCCGAAGGGGCTAGCAAGGTTGAATCCGCGCTGAGGTATCCACCGGCGGCTTCCTGTATCGGGGTGCCGCCCATGGCTCCGCTGCCGATAAAAGCCGCAGTAATTGCGGCTCCCAAGGCGAGGGTTTCCAATATCACCACCGGCCAAGACGCCGGGGCAGTTTCTTGTCGAGCTTGCTTCATCAGTTGCTCCGAATGATTGTTTGTTCGGTTTTCTCGATCGTCGGGTCGACAAATCAGGATACTTAAACCATGATGTATCTAGAGAAGCTAATAATCAACCTGTCGAGAGAAGTTCTTTATGGAAACCCCACCGGATGCCCGGTCTTCGAAGGTCCTGCGCCTAATGGAGCAGTTCCAAGAAGCATACATAGATGCGGAGGCGGGCTACCGTAAAGAGCTCGGGCTGAATGAGACAGACCTGCGTGCACTGCGCGCACTAGGTATCAACGAACAGCTCAGCCCGGGACAACTAGCTGAACGCTTGTCGCTCACCTCCGCCTCCATCACCGCGGTTCTGGACCGGCTCGCCACCCACGGATATATTCGCCGCGAAGCCCACAGTCACGACCGACGCAAAACATTAATTCGGCACGGCGAAAATTTCCCGGGAATCCCACAACAGACGGCGATGCGTTTGCGCAATATCTACCGCGCATATCGAGAACTAGGCGAGACCGAGCAGCAAACCATCCTCGGCTTCCTGACACAACTTTGCAAAGTATTAGATTCTGCCGCAGAAAAACAGCCACGGAGTAACAAATCATGAGCGCTTATACCGCCCACGCCGCCTTGCCTAGCTTTGCCGATACGCAGACCTTGGCCGAGATTCGCACGCACCTAGACCAGCTGGTGACCGAAGCCCAAACCCGCGCCGCAAGCTATTCGGCATACACCGCTAAATTGTGGGAACAAATTTCGGTAAGTATCGACGGCGGAAAACTGACCCGCCCGGCCTTAGTGGTACTTGGTTATCAAGCCTTTGGCGGGGTAGCTTCCAAGGCTTTGCTTGATTTGGCATGTGCCTTCGAGCTACTGCACACCGCACTGCTGATGCATGACGATGTAGTGGACCGCGACTACGTACGCCGTGGAGCACCGACTCTCTCCGCGCATTACCGCGACCTTGCCTTGGCCGCGGGACGTAACAGCGTCGACGCCGATCATGCGGGCAATAGCGCCGCCATCATTGCTGGCGACCTCCTGTTGGCCGAAGCAATCAAAATCGCGGGCCGCTCGGCACAGGGCCTGGACTGCGAGGCCGAGGTGGAGGCAGCATTTCACCGTGCCATCGCCCAAGCCGGTGCCGGAGAACTCGAAGACCTGCTTTACTCCCTGTCGCAACGGCCGGCCACCACCGGGGAAGTGCTGCGCATGGAAGAACTGAAAACCGCAGCCTATTCCTTCCAACTCCCTTTGCAGGCGGGCGCACTATTAGCTGGGGCAGGAAAAGAGCAAGCAGAGGTACTAGGAAACGTTGGATGCCAGCTAGGTATCGCCTATCAGGTCATTGATGACGTTTTAGGAACCTTCGGGGATCCGAAAGCTACCGGAAAATCCGTAGATTCGGATCTTCGCGAAGCCAAGAGCACCATCTTGATCTCGTTGGCTAATGGACAGCAGGCCTTCAGCTCGCAGTTAGCGCACTACCGCGCAGGAAAAAGCGAGCTTAGCGACCTACGCCGCGCCCTTGAAGAATCAGGGGCCGAACAATTCGCCCGCAAACTCGCCCACCAGCTGTGTACCTCGGCAACCCGCTCGGCCACCTTCTTGCGTTTGCCCGCCACGGCGCAGGCCATGCTGCACGAATGTACCGCGCTGATCCTCTCACGGAGTAACTAAGCCATGGAACTGACAGATCTTCAACGCTATTCAGCCACGGCCACCCGCAGCGCCCAGGTGGTCATCGGTGCATACTCAACTTCCTTTTCATTGGCCTGCAAAATGCTGGACCGCGTCACTGCCCAACACATCTCCAATATTTACGCGTTGGTCCGTCTGGCTGATGAGGTAGTTGATGGGGTAGCCAGTGAGGCCGGTTTGAGCGGTCCTCAGGTGGCCGCCGTCTTAGATGCCTTGGAAGCAGAAACCGTACAAGGCATGGAACGCGGGTACAGCACCAACCTAGTGGTCCATGCCTTCGCAGCCACCTGCAGAGCCACCGGTATCGGCGTGGAACTGACCGAACCATTCTTCGCATCGATGCGCGCAGACCTGATGCGCAACGATCACGACGACTCCTCCTTAGAAGACTATATTTACGGCTCAGCCGAAGTCGTGGGACTAATGTGCCTGCAGGTCTTCCGCGCGATGCCAGGTAAACATCACAGTGATTCACCCAAGGCTGCGCAGGCCGCTCGAAGCTTAGGCGCCGCCTTCCAAAAGGTGAACTTCCTGCGTGACCTTGCCGCCGATAGCCAACAATTGGGCCGTAATTATTTCCCTGGCGCCGCTGCCAACACATTTAGCGAAGCCAAGAAGGATGAACTAGTCGCACAGATCAATGCAGACCTGGCAATAGCGCGAGAAGGTATTAACCTGCTCGCGCCCAGTGCTGCACGAGCGGTACGTATAGCCCACGACTTATTTGCCGAACTTAACAGGCAAATAGATAACACCCCGGCACGGGAGCTGCTGACCAGGCGGATCTCGGTCTCAACACCGCGTAAGGCCTTGCTTACCTTCAAGGCCGTGCTCGCGACTATTCCTTGGAGTACTAAATGAGCACAACGTCTTCGCGCATCGTGGTGATTGGCGGAGGGTTCTCCGGACTGGCCAGTGCCGGTCTACTGGCTGCCAGCGGACACCAGGTAACTTTGCTTGAACAGCACGCCAGCTTAGGCGGTCGCTCCGGACGGCTACACCGCGAAGGTTTCAACTTTGATACCGGGCCCTCGTGGTACCTCATGCCCGAGGTCTTTGACCACTGGTTCAAGCTCATGGGCTCCAGTGTGGAGCAGCACCTGGATCTTCGTCAGCTTCCCGTGGGATACCGAACCTTCTTTGAAGGTCATAACAGTCCGGTAGACGTAGGGACCGGCACACAAGTACAGGATCTCTTTGAGCAACTGGAACCAGGCTCTGCCCCTGCCTTAGCTAAATACTTGGACCGGGCTGCGACCGGCTACAGACTTGCCCGAGATCATTTTCTCTACGACGATTTCAACACCCTGAAGGGCCTGGTACGCCCGGCGATAGCACGCCACGCGCTCACCTTGGCTTCATTGCTGACAAATAACTTGCAAGGCTATGTAGCCAAACGCTTCCGCAATCCACAACTACGCCAGATCCTTGGTTACCCGGCGGTGTTCCTAGGCTCCAGCCCGCGGCGCACCCCAGCTCTCTATCAATTGATGAGCCACTTAGATCTCACCCAAGGGGTGCAATACCCTATGGGAGGATTCGCGGCGCTCGCCGATGCGATGGGGGAGCTCGCGCAAAGCCGTGGAGTAGAAATCAAGCTGGGAGCAACAGCTACCAAAATTGAAACTGGGCGGCGCCCGGAGACCGCGGTGGAAGCTGTGCGCTGGGTTGATTCTGTAGGAAGAATGCAACGCATTGAAGCCGATGTGGTGATTGGGGCGGCAGACCTACACCACCTTGAAGGCGAACTATTAGACCCCTCGCTACATACCTACCCAGCGAAGACGTGGAAGTCCAAAGACCCTGGACCAAGCGCGGTACTGCTCTGCTTAGGTATCACCGGTGACCTTCCAGAACTCGAACACCACAACCTATTCTTCACCAAGGACTGGGACGATAACTTCGCACGAATCCATGAAGGACGCGACCTCGCGACGCACACCAGCATCTACGTGTGTAAACCCAGCGCCACCGATCCCTCCGTTGCTCCGGAAGGACACGAAAATCTCTTCATCTTGATCCCGGCACCGGCCTTACCGCAATGGGGTAGCGGGGGAGCAGACGGGCAAGGAGATCCAATGGTGGAACGGGTAGCTGATGCGGCTATTGACCAATTGGCGCAGTGGGCCAAGATCCCAGACCTGCGAGAGCGCATTGTGGTGCGACAGAGCATTGGACCAGCAGACTTCGCCACCCAGTACGGTGCCTACCAAGGCTCTGCTTTAGGACTGGCACACACCCTGGGGCAAAGCGCATTTTTACGCCCACAAAACCGCAGCAACAAAGTATCTGGACTCTACTTTGCCGGAAGCTCGGTACGCCCAGGTATCGGCGTACCCATGTGTCTGATCAGCGGGGAACTTGCCGCCAAGGCGGTCAACGGCATCAATACTCCGGGAGCCATTGATGAGACCTGGTGGGCGCAGAAGCACGGGGTGAAACTATGATTTATCTACTGATCTTGCTGGGGTTGCTTGCCTGTATGGCCCTCATCGATGCGCGCTTTAAGCTTTTCATTTTTGCTAAGCCGCTGGCCGCAGTATTGAGCCTGATTCTGGGTACGGCGTTTTTCCTCTTGTGGGACGTGTTGGCCATTAGCCAGGGGATCTTCCTGCACCGAGATTCACACCTGATGACAGGAATCATGGTGGGCGAACAACTGCCGCTGGAAGAAGTCTTCTTCCTGATATTCCTGTGCTACTCCACCATGGTGGTGGTTACCGGATTACCGGTAGTGCGCCGCACGCTGCGCAGGAACAAAGGAATAACTACCGGAGGTCACAATGTTTCTTGAAATGGGATTCTGGTTTGTCGCCGCAGCGGCATTGCTTTTGCTCATAGTCCTGCTGGTCAAACGAATTCCTTACGGTCAGGCGCTCGCCGTACTCGGGATGGCATTGGTGATTATGCTGGTGCTCACCGCGATTTTCGACAACCTGATGATTGCCGTAGGGCTCTTTGATTATGGGCAGCAAACATTGCTTGGCCTGTATGTAGGACGAGCGCCTATAGAGGACTTCCTCTACCCGCTAGCCGCGATTCTTTTGATGCCTGCGCTGTGGTGGCTCTTTGGCGGCAAACCAACTGTACACAAGGAGGCGGCGAAATGATCCGGGCTATTTTAGCGACCTCCCGCCCGGTGTCCTGGGTGAACACCGCCTACCCTTTCGCAGCCGCCTACCTGATTGCCGGACAACAAATCGACTGGCTTCTGGTGGTTGGTACGGTGTTCTTCCTTTTTCCATACAACCTGGTCATGTATGGGGTCAACGACGTTTTTGACTATGAATCTGATCTGCGTAATCCACGCAAGGGAGGCATTGAAGGAGCACTGTTATCCAAAAACAAACATCGCATGATTCTTGTCGCCAGTCTGCTTAGTGCCCTGCCTTTTGTCGTGGCACTGATGCTGGGTGGCACGGCGCTCTCAAATATCATCTTGCTGGTTAGTTTGTTTGCGGTCCTTGCCTATAGCGCACCGAAGTTGCGCTTCAAAGAACGACCTGGCCTTGACTCACTAACCAGCTCAATACATTTTCTCTCGCCAGCAATTTATGGCTGGGTGCTCGCGGGAAGCACGGTGGGAAGTGCCCAGTGGTGCGTCTTCGGTGCATTCTTGCTCTGGGGAATGGCAAGCCACGCACTGGGAGCCATCCAAGACATCATCCCTGACCGTGAAGGACAACTCGGATCAATTGCCACCGTACTCGGCGCAAGATTGACCTTGCATCTGGTTTTAATTGCCTACCTTTTGGGCGGTGGATTACTGGTTCTTGGACTCCAATGGCCCTCGGCGGCCGCCGCGTTACTGGTCATCCCGTACCTACTCAATGCGCTTCCATACATCCGGGTAAGCGATGCAAATTCTCAAGAAGTCAACCGCGCATGGAAGAGATTCCTGTGGGTCAATTACCTCTGTGGCTTCTTGCTTACTATGCTAATTATTTACACCACCATGTTCGCCTAGGCGAACAATCAAGCTAAGGAAGTGCTCACTTCATGGACGTCATCTTGCTTTCCGAGGACGGCGAACCAATTGGCGCATGTCCCAAGGAATTGGTGCATACCGAAAACACCGCGTTACATCAGGCGTTTTCCTGCTATCTCTTTAATACTCAAGGACAATTGCTGGTCACCCGACGGGCACTGTCGAAGCTCACCTGGCCAGGAGTCTGGACCAACTCCTTCTGCGGCCACCCCATGCCCGGCGAACCAATAGAAGAAGCGGTACGCCGCCACGCAGCACATGAACTAGGCGCACGGATCATCGATCCGAGCGTAGTCCTACCGGACTTTGCCTACCGTGCCGTGGATGCCTCGGGAATCGTGGAAAACGAACGTTGTCCAGTCTTCGTTGCAACGCTGGATAATGAACTGACGGCTAATCCGGATGAAGTCATGGATTATCAGTGGGTGGAGGTGCAGAACCTCGAAGCCTCGGTGGCACAAACCCCTTGGGCATTTAGCCCATGGGTAGTAGAACAACTCGCGCAGTTCTCACCACAGCCCACAGTGTAAGTTCGCGTTTTTCTCTCCACCCCAACAGCTCAAGTACGTCGCTATAAGTCTGGCGTTTGGTACGGCACTGTACCGTGAGCTGTATGGGGTGGTCTATTGTGGCCTGCTCCACAAAGAAAGAGAAAACAACGCATGAATTCGACAAATGACCTGTCACTGGGTGTCATTGCAACTTCACAGAAGACCGATGAACGGCGTTTACCGATCCACCCGATGCACTTTGAGCGCATCGAGGAGCGCTTTCGCAAACGAATGATGGTTGAAACCGGTTACGGGCTCCCATGCGGCATCGATGACGAACAACTCGCACCGTTGGTAGGCAAAATTGCCTCACGAAGCGAAATCATGAAAACCGCAGATATCGTGTTGCTACCTAAGCCGCAACATGGCGACCTCGAAGAAATGCGTGAAGGTCAGATCCTTTTGGGCTGGCCACACTGCGTACAGGATCAAGAACTCACCCAGCTGGCGGTAGATAAGAAACTGACGCTCATCGCCTTCGAAGCGATGAATCACTGGGGTGCCGACGGAAGCTTTGGACTTCACGTATTCCACAAGAACAACGAGCTAGCCGGATATGCTTCGGTGCTTCATTCCATGCAACTATGTGGGGTGACCGGAGACTACGGACGCCGGCTATCCGCGGTGGTCATTGGTTTCGGCGCGACCGCCCGCGGTGCGGTAACCGCCTTGCGCGCGCACGGTGTAAATGAAATCAAGGTACTCACCTCGCGCGCCGTGGCGGCCGTGGCATCACCCATTCACGCGGTGGACATGGTGCAGTTCGAACACGATGACGGTCCCAACCTGGGCGAAGTGACCACCGATACCGGCAAGGTGCCATTGGCTCCGTTCCTGGCCGAACACGACATGGTCATCAACTGCACCCTGCAAGATCCCAATGCACCACTGATGTATCTAAGTACCGAAGAACTGGGTGCCTTTGCCCCAGGAAGCCTGATCGTTGATGTCTCTTGTGATGAAGGGATGGGCTTCGAATGGGCTAAGCCGACCACCTTTGCTGATCCAATGTTCAGCGTGGGAAAGAACATCAACTATTACGCGGTGGACCACTCGCCCTCATACCTGTGGAACTCGGCCAGCTGGGAAATCAGCGACGGATTGTTGCCGTTCCTCGACGTGGTGCTCGCCGGGCCGCAGGCCTGGAGCGAGAACAAGACCCTTAAGCGCGCCATTGAAATTCAGGACGGCATCATCAAGAATCCGGCCATCTTGGAATTTCAGCACCGTGATGCGAACTATCCACACCAGTTGCCAGCTTAAGAACTCTTGCGCCTGTGAATAGCTGAAATCTGAGGCTGTTTTCTGCGTACCGACCACTACTGGTTGGTACGCAGAAGTTTTATAGCGCGCTGCTCAGTTCGCTTAACGCATCAATATCAAGCAACGTGATTCGGTTTTCTCGTCCTTGAACGATGACCCGGGCCTCACTCAGCGAACGTAACTGACGACTAATCGACTCTCGAATGGTGTCCAACTGCGAGGCTATGTCTTTCTTTGCTAACGGAAGTACTACTCCCAACACGTGCTGGGTAGTCGTCACCGCTGGAAGTGAAGGTAAATAATCTGCCAGGCGGGAACTGCCATCTGCGGAAAAGATCGTAGCCAAACGAGATTCTGTTTCGCCCAAGCGGCGGCTGACATCTTGAAGCATGCGCAACCCGATACTTGCATGACGTTGTACCACCTCGGCTAAACGATCCATCTGGGGGACTAGCTCCACGATGGCGCCGGCGAGCATCAGTGCGTTGGACAAGGTAAATGCATGTCCTGCCTGGTGGGAGTACTCGGTGGCCGCAAACCACCCGCGTGGATGTGAGCGTGGCGTACCACTGCCCGGCATACAGGTACTGAACACGGAAGGAGAGAAGAATTAGCAGGCCAGAAACCACCGGAATAAACTAGTTTCCGCACCTGAACT
This sequence comes from Arthrobacter sp. MYb213, assembly GCF_002979915.1. GTDB lineage: Bacteria > Actinomycetota > Actinomycetes > Actinomycetales > Micrococcaceae > Glutamicibacter. The sequence goes on along the minus strand of NZ_PCQA01000001.1, from coordinate 802,091 downwards.
TGCCAAGCGCTTTCACGAGCCCGCCGGCCTTTGTGAATTATCGATAGGGGATTAGAAGGCCGAGACCTGGGACTTATATCCTGCATTGCCCACTGCGGCAACGAGTTGTTCAACTGAGGTTTGGGCTGGGTCTTGGTCTACTTCAACGCGTCCCGAGGTCAAGTGCACCTGAACTTTTTCAACGCGATCGAGCCGGCCAACCTACTTCTCGATTTTGGATACGCACGAGGGGCAGGAGAAGCCTTCGGCACGGAGCAGTGTGTGGGTATTTGCAGTTGTCTCAGACATGGTGAAACCTTTCGCTCAATACAGAGAAGGAGCAATAGTTGGAATGGTTTACAACTATTGCTCCTGAGCGTATCCACGAGCCGAAATATTCTCCTTGACGTTGATCAAGTGCGCACTTCGCGCAAGTTCTTGCTTGCAAAGTTTCAACTGCCAACGAGGTTGCGAGCTAGTTCGAGGGTGAGGCAAAATGCGCCGAGAGCTGTTGTCGATTACGTGTACCGGTTTTGCGGAATAGTCGTGTCAGCCTAGCCTCCACGGCACTAACCGTGATGAACAATTCTTCGGCGATTTCCTTATTAGTCATGCCTTTTCGAACCATAGCGACAACCTGAGCCTCGTCGGTGGAGAGCATCTTGAAATAAGTGTCTTCCGGGGTGCTAGCGGTAAAGTTTGAGAGTTGAGATTCGACCCTTTGCGCCCAGCCTAAGGCACCAATATTTCGATAGATGGTGCGCGCAACGGAAAGTTGTTCAACGCTCTGCTCTTGCCGGCCAGCGGTTTGCAACCGGGTTCCAAAGCAGTGGTGGATTCTAGCGAGCTCAAGTTGGCCGTCGGAGGGTTGCCACATGTCGAGTAGTGCTTGGAAACGAACGAAAGAAATATCGCCGGGCAATGCGATTGCTTGAGCACGAAGCATCAACATCTTTGCATGCCGGCTCGAAATTCTAGCCATCAAAGATTGAATAGCCCTGAACTCATTGGCGGCTTCTTGGACACGATGTGCACAGGAAAGAGCCTCGATGAGATTCACACAGGTTTCGACGTAATGGATACTGACAATCTCGCCATATGCCAGTTGCGTCTGCTGAAAGTACGTGATGGCTTCATCAAACCGGGCGCTCATCAGCGCTTGTAACCCTTGAAGCTCGGTGACGAGAGTGGAATAAATTGAGGGCAGCTGATCTATCACGAAGGGGCGCAAGGCATCTAGAACTGGGCCAGCCTTATCGGCACGGTCCTTCATGATCCAATACCAGGCGTTGATGATACTTGGGAGCGGACGCATCAAGTCGACACTGGAAGAGGCATTCCAGCGTTCTACCGCTCTTAAAGCGCGCGGGACATCATGGGCAGTGATAGCAAACTGGGCTTCGTAGAGTAGCCCTAAGGATTGGTAAACGACCTCGGTATTCGCCCCATCCAGCAGCGGTAAGAGTACAGTGCGCGCTTGTTCATGGTAGCCAAGCGTCGAGAGCGCCGAGGCGACAGTCAGGGATGTGATGCCATTAACATCGGCTGTTTTTCTCTGGATCACCGACTGGTAACTGGACATCACCGAGGCTTGATTTCCGGTATACGAGTCATGGACTACTTGGGCGTGTTGGAAACGTAGACTTGGTGCGGTTTTAGCTTCGGAAAACAATCTTCGGGCATGTTGCAAATCTGTGTGTGCTTCATCAAGCTTTCCATCGAGGCACAGGGCAAGGGCGCTCACGCTCATCAGATTTGCGCTGAGTGCGAGGTTATTTACATGATGCTCTTCAACCGCACTTTGGATACTGGACGTGGGGATGATGGAACCTTCAAGAACGCGAAGTTCTACCTCATGGTTTAGCAACCGGAGCTTCTCGTCGGGTGTCAAAGTGAAACTACCCGCATACTTGAGATAGCGCCAAGCGATGCCCAGCTGTCCACTGCGTATAAGTTGCTGCACGAACAGCAGTAGTTCTGGCACTGGGTGCTCAGTACCGAGTCGAGATAAGGCCCATTCGACGATTTCAATAGCTGTATGAATTAGACCGGCGACAACCAAGCTGATGGAGCCACGAATAAGTTGGCACGAAGGGATCTGCGAATCGTCAACTCGGCTTTGGTGATAGAGCTTAAGCTCGATTGAGTTAGCGGCTTCGGAAATCAGCTGATGCATCTGGCGGCGTTGCAAAGAACCGATACTCCAGAATAAATGGCTACGTATCGGGGTATTTGGAAGGTTTAGAAACTCTTGACGAAATGTCACGATACCGGCGTTCACCAACTCACGGAGATCGTGCTCGGTGACTTCAGGAAGTTTCAAGGCCACGTCGTACGGAAGTACCGGGCTAATCGTGATGTATCTCAGCGCAGTCATCTGAGTTGGAGTAAAGCACTCCTCCAAGGCGCGCAGCGTGGATGAAGACTCGTTTCGCGGATGGTAGGGAAGTGTTAACGGCTCCTGATTCGACTTTTGTGCCTCCGACAAAGACCGAACATGCTCTAATAACGTCCCAGGGTTTCCGGGAGCAAAATAAACCAAGATTTCTGCGACGCACTCTTGGAGCCCAGCGGTACTTTCTGCTGTAGCTATCTGCTTCAGGGAGAGCGAATCCATGAGCTCTAAATGAAAGCGTTGGAAGACATCGAAAGCCTCGGGCGACGCTGACGAATTGATGGTGGCGATAAAACTTACGCGGTTACCCTGCAAACGACTTGCAAGAAATCCAAGTATCCGTTGACTATCTGGATCCATGAGATCTAAATCGTCTACGAGGAATACGGTGTCCGGTTCAATTTTCTCGGTGAGCTCTTGAAGCAGAGCCTTCGCGATCCGATAACGGTCCACCTCGGAATCTGTGGAGTCAGGGATGAGTCCGGAGATCTCTGGTGATAGCTTCAGCGGGATAGCCGAAATAAATGACAATAATCCTGACAAAGGCCAGGCCGAATCGTGTTTGCTTGAACGTATAAACCTGTGGGTTTGTCCCTCGAGTCGCAAACCGATCTGTTCGAGGACCCAGGATTTTCCCAAGCCGGGTCCACCAGAAACGATGGCAACTCTGTCGCGGTGTCCTTGGGTGAATTTTTCTAGCTTTTCAAGAAGTATTTGTCGGTTACGCATAGGGACGTTCCGACCAATGCCGATAGCGCCACGTCACGGAATACGGATTCAAATACAACAATTCTGGTACTCCCCAAAGTACATAGATCAGGTCCAAAAGTGATGAACCTTTGCGAGTGTAGGTGACGCTCCCCAGCGATACCTAGTCGGTCATTTTATGACTAACTAGTCTAACAATACGACGTAGCGGCGAATACGAAGAAAGAATCCCGTATTGTTTCGGAAACTATTCATGGATTCCATTAATACCTAAGAAGAAATTCCAGCAAAGAATAGACTTCGTAAACATTCTCGTGACTAGTGGGAGCGCATCGCAAGAAGCCACGGACACGCTAGGAGTGACGACCACGTAAAGAACAACTGCAGCCGTAACGACAGTATTTGGCGATGTTCTACAGCGCTCAGAATATAATTTTTCTGCACTCGTGCCGGAAGGGACCTGTACTTTGGGAAAGCTTTGTCCATCATCAAATGACGCCAGTTCGCAAGATAATATTCCAAATGGTCTCCAGCTGCCTGCACTTGATGTGGGGTTAACCCCACACTTCTGACTTCCTGTTGGGGTTTTCTGTAGTCTCAACCCTGCGCACTAGCTAACCAGCGGCCCACAGGGTGAAACTAATTGTCAGGACAGGCCAGCAATTATTTTTGGCTCAGCATGAATGCACTGTGCACTTTTTGGGGGAGTGCAGAGAAGAATCTGTGCCGACGCTTGGCCTGTCCTAATCAAAGTAGCGTCACCGTAGTATTCTGGACGGTATCTTGGAGACTTCTTGGGGGAATCATCATGACTGTACGGAATATTTTGGGAATACCCGGACTGCCAGGCATAGCCGGTACCGGAGCCTTGGCGCATAAACTAGTTCTCGAGCATCCGCACGGAGACAATAAATTTGAGTATGACCTCGCCGTGGTCGGTCTGGGACCGGTTGGATTACGGACCCTTCAAAAGCATTGCATCTACAAAGATCGGATGCTCGGTTTTGATGTCTCTGAGTCCCGACTTGCAGAGGTCGCCAGTGGGTCTACGAGCTTGACTTTGCTCGAAAACAAGCGGATCGCTCACGCAATGGACACACACCTGCTGAAGCTGTCCGCCAACCAGGCACAGCTTTCAAAAGCAGCAGTGGTCATTATCTGCGTACCTACAGAATTAATTGAAAATGATGCCCCAGACTATTTACCTCTGCGCCATGCCTGCAACCTCGTGGTGAACGCGGCGTCACCAGGCCAGCTCATCGTGTTAACCACGACAACATATGCCGGTGGTACGCGCGAACTGATTGTGGAGCCTTTGCGCAAACGTTCCTTGGAGCCAGGCATCGATATTCAGGTGGCCTTCAGTCCAGAACGAGCTGACACGGTCTTACCTCATCCGATTAATATTCATGCGCCACGACTAGTCGGTGGTTACACCAACTTGTGCCGGGAAGCCGCAGTGAAATTTTTTGGACGTGGAGTAGTAAAAGTACAACGTACTAATGGCCTTGAAGCCGCCGAGATGACCAAGCTCTTCGAAACGGCCTACCGTGCGGTGAATACCGCGCTGGCTAACGAATTTGCGCAAGCCTGCTCGGCGCACGACATTTCCATCGCAGAGGTACTGGATTCGGCCAATCTTAATCCTGATGACGCTTTGGGCTTCACTGCAGGCTCGGGCACAGGTGGTTACGAGCTACCCTTTGACCCGCATCATTTGCTCAGCCAATCAGAGACCTATGATGTCGAGTTTCCTGTGCTTGAAGCGGCGATGGCCTCCAATAAACGGCGTCCGTCGCTGGTAGTGGAACGTTGCGCGCGTGTGCTCGCGGATTTGGGCAAAGAGCTCTCCGCCTCAAAAGTGTTGGTCATCGGCTTGTCCAATCACACCGACACCGCGGACCTATTTGGCTCGCCAGCGCTAGCAGTCATGGATTTGTTGCTGAGATCAGGGGCCGACGTTGGATTCCATGATCATCACTTTGCTGGACCCATAATTCTGGGGGAGTTCCATGTGTCGGGATATCCGAACCCGCGTGACTTCGGTGCAGATCTGATCTTTGTACATACGGTGCACACCCGACTAGACCTGTCATGGATCAGCAACCTCGACACGGTGATTGATGGGACCTACCGGGCCAAGGGATTACTAAACTCCGTGTCACTTTAGCTCGGTTTGGTCCAAGCGAAGCTTTGACGGTGCGGTGAACTCCGTCTGAAGACCGATGTGGCGCAACGACTATAGGTCGTTGCGCCACATCGCTGTTTGCAGTCAAAAAGAAAGTCGTTTAAACGAAGCTTTCGGTACCCTCGATGGTATTCATGAAGTGATCCATGAAATCCGCGAAATCTCGCGCATCAATTTCTTGATCAATGACCGCGCCAACGCTGACCGCATCATCAACATGTACGTCAATGCTTGGGGTGCCCGGGATAGCGAAACGGAATACGCGTCCGGTGGACGTAGCAACTTCATAACCACCATCGTTGAGCAGCGCCAGCTGATTCACGTTGGTGTTGTTAATGGTGATGGCCGCTTCTGAGGCTGAAAGATTGGTTGAAGAAACCGGTGCGAGGACTAGTTCCGCTGGCTGACGTCGATATCCAATGACCTTCAAGCCTCCCGATCCGGCGATGCCGGTACCTGCCACCAAGTTATAGCTGGCGAAGTTTGGGATCTGTGAGTCAAAGGCCTCGTGGAGGAGGCGCTTGACGTGGTCGGTAGGATTTTCGTCTGGGCGTGGGTCCATAACTTCCACTCTACCGACTTTGATGGACAAATTGATCAGTCTCCTCGCATAGCGAAATATGTCATTGTCGCGTCATGGGTTGTCCAATTGGTCATATTGACTACTAGAATCTCAAATATGAGCCAGGATACAGCCCCAGATATCAAACCACGTTCACGTGTGGTCACCGATGGTATCCACGCTGCCCCAGCACGCGGCATGTTGCGTGCGGTCGGCATGGGAGACGATGACTTCGCTAAACCGCAAATTGGCATTGCCAGTTCGTGGAATGAAATTACCCCTTGTAACCTTTCGCTGAACCGCTTGGCGCAAGGCGCCAAAGAAGGTGTTCATGCTGGGGGAGGGTTCCCCATGCAGTTCGGAACCATCTCGGTCTCCGATGGTATTTCCATGGGCCATGAGGGAATGCACTTCTCGCTGGTTTCCCGCGAAGTCATTGCCGACTCGGTAGAAACCGTCGTGATGGCCGAGCGCCTCGACGGTTCGGTCCTGCTAGCTGGCTGTGACAAGTCGCTACCGGGCATGCTGATGGCCGCAGCCCGACTCAATCTTTCCTCGGTATTCCTTTACGCCGGTTCCATCATGCCCGGCTGGGTCAAGCTAGAAGATGGCACCGAAAAAGATGTCACCCTGATTGACGCCTTCGAAGCGGTGGGTGCTTGCGCCGCCGGCAAGATGAGCGAAGAAGACTTAGGCCGTATTGAACGTGCCATCTGCCCGGGCGAAGGGGCCTGCGGTGGCATGTACACAGCCAACACCATGGCATCCATTGGCGAGGCGCTGGGCATGTCCCTGCCTGGCTCGGCTGCCCCACCATCCCCGGACCGCCGCCGCGACATGTTCGCGCACAAGTCCGGCGAGGCCGTCGTGGAGATGCTGCGTAAGGGTATCCGTGCCCGCGACATCATGACTAAAAAAGCTTTTGAAAACGCCATTGCCGTGATGATGGCCTTTGGTGGTTCCACCAATGCGGTGCTCCACCTGCTGGCCATTGCCCGCGAAGCCGAAGTTGAACTGAGCCTGTCAGACTTCAACCGCATTGGTGACAAGGTTCCGCACCTAGCGGACCTGAAGCCATTTGGCCGCTACGTGATGAATGACTTGGACCGTATCGGCGGTGTTCCGGTGGTCATGAAGGCACTGCTAGATGCTGGACTGTTGCACGGGGACTGCATGACCGTCACCGGCAAGACGATGGCAGAAAACTTGGCGCATATTGCTCCACCAGATCCAGACGGCAAGATCCTTCGCGCCGTGGACAATCCGATCCACAAGACCGGCGGTGTGACCGTGCTGCATGGTTCGCTGGCGCCGGAAGGCGCTGTGGTGAAGTCCGCGGGCTTTGATGCTGACGTTTTTGAGGGTACCGCCCGCGTGTTTGAACGCGAGCAGGGTGCACTGGCGGCATTGGATGCTGGCGAAATTCATGCAGGGGACGTCGTGGTCATCCGCTACGAAGGGCCAAAGGGTGGACCAGGGATGCGCGAAATGCTTGCCATTACCGGTGCCATCAAGGGCGCGGGACTTGGCAAGGATGTGTTGCTACTGACCGATGGTCGCTTCTCCGGAGGAACCACCGGTTTATGTATTGGACACGTCGCTCCGGAAGCCGTTGACGGTGGGCCAATCGCCTTCGTCAAGGATGGGGATAAGATCCGCGTGGATATTGACGCGCGTAGCTTTGACCTACTGGTTGATCCTGCCGAGCTGGAAGCTCGCAAGGTTGGCTGGGAACCACTACCGGCTAAATTCTCCACCGGCGTGCTCGGCAAGTACGTCAAACTAGTCAACTCGGCGTCAACCGGCGCCTACTGTGGCTAAGAAGAACTTGTAAAAGTCATTGGTTGGACGCCAACGCGTCCAACCAATGGACATTCATCTCATATAATGAGATGACAGGGGTCTCCAGTTGCTCTTTCCCTCCGGGTGGAGAAAACTAGAGATATGCAAACAACCATCGAGGTTCTACTAGTTATCAGGCGCGAAGCCTGAAACGTTGTCCACTAGGACAGAACGTCGGTAACGCGCCAGCCCCCTTTCGTCAACAGTGACGGCCGCGGGGCGTTTTTTATGCGCTAACGAAGAGATAGAAAAGGAAAGGGTCCCGATGAGCAACTCAACACCAGCCAATCCGGCCTCGGTTGCGAAATCAATCAATCGATCAAAGGATGCCGCCACCGCTGTCTCTTCCGTCGTGGAAGCTTCGAACCCGGTACAGGGTCCGAATAATATCGTCGCTCCCACAAAGATGACGGGGTCACAAGCCATCGTCCGCTCGTTGGAAGAACTAGGCGTCAAGGACGTCTTCGGATTACCAGGTGGGGCCATCCTTCCTACCTATGATCCACTAATGGATTCGACCAAAATTAATCACGTTTTGGTTCGCCATGAACAGGGTGCAGGCCACGCCGCACAGGGTTACGCCATGGTTTCCGGTGAAGTGGGCGTTTGTATTGCCACCTCCGGTCCGGGTGCAACCAACCTCGTCACCGCGCTAGCAGATGCCAACATGGACTCGGTTCCAATGGTGGCAATTACCGGCCAGGTACACAGCGCATTTATTGGCTCGGACGCGTTCCAAGAAGCGGACATTGTTGGCATCACGATGCCAATTACCAAGCACGCTTTTTTGGTGACAAATCCAGAAGAAATTCCACGAGTTATGGCAAGTGCCTTCTACCTCGCACAGACCGGACGTCCCGGTCCGGTGCTGGTAGATATCACCAAGGATGCCCAGCAGGGGGACATGACGTTCTCTTGGCCACCGAAGGTGGACATCCCCGGTTACCGTGTGGTGACCAAGGGGCATAACAAGCAGCTGCGTGAAGCCGCCAAGCTGATCGCTAGCGCAAACCGTCCGGTGCTCTACGTGGGTGGTGGCGTGATCAAGGCCAACGCGCATGAGGAGCTGAAGGCTTTTGCCGAGTTCATCAACGCCCCGGTGGTCACTACTCTGACCGCACGCGGTGCGTTCCCGGATAGTCACGAGCAGCACGTCGGCATGCCTGGCATGCACGGCGCGGTGTCCGCGGTAACTGCCTTACAGCAATCAGACCTGCTGATTACTCTGGGCGCACGTTTTGATGACCGCGTCACCGGAGTACTTCCATCCTTCGCCCCTAACGCGAAGGTGATTCACGCCGATATTGACCCGGCCGAAATTTCAAAGAACCGCACTGCGGATGTGCCCATAGTTGGTTCGCTGGATGAAATCATCCCGCAGCTACAAGAAGCCTGCGCTACGCGTTTTGAAACCGACAAGCCACAGGATCTCACCGGCTGGTGGGCACTGCTCAACCGTCTGCGTGATACCTACCCGATTGGTTACACCGAAACTCATGATGGGCTTTCGGCTCCACAGAACGTGATTGAACGGATCGGCGCACTGACCGGTCCAGAGGCGGTCTATGTCGCCGGCGTGGGCCAGCACCAGATGTGGGCGGCGCAGTTCGTGAAGTATGAGCGTCCGCGCTCATGGCTGAACTCCGCAGGCCTTGGCACCATGGGCTACTCGGTACCTGCAGCAATGGGCGCCAAGGTAGCCCAGCCAGACCGTGTGGTGTGGGCGATTGATGGAGACGGTTGCTTCCAGATGACCAACCAAGAGTTGGCCACTTGCGTCATCAACCAGATCCCTATCAAGGTTGCCATCATCAACAACTCCTCGCTGGGCATGGTTCGCCAGTGGCAGACGCTGTTCTACAACTCGCGCTACTCCAACACCGATTTGAACACCGGTCACGGAACCGCACGAGTGCCTGACTTCGTGAAGCTGGCAGATGCCTACGGTTGTGTGGGCCTGCGGTGTGAACGCGACGAGGACATCGACGCGACCATCCAAAAGGCCTTGGAAATCAATGATCGTCCGGTAGTGATTGACTTCGTGGTCTCCGCTGATTCCATGGTGTGGCCAATGGTCCCATCAGGAGTGAGCAATGATCAGATTCAAATCGCTAAGGGTATGACCCCAGTCTGGGAAGAGGAAGACTAGAACATGGCAAAGCATACGCTGTCGGTACTTGTCGAAGACGTTCCCGGCGTACTCACCCGAGTAGCCAGCCTCTTCGCCCGCCGCGCATTCAACATTCATTCGCTCGCGGTGGGTCCCACCGAAATTGAGGGAATTAGCCGCATGACCGTGGTGGTTGACGCCGAAGGGGATTCCCTGGAGCAGGTCACCAAGCAGCTGAACAAGCTGATCAACGTCATCAAGATCGTGGAGTTGCTACCGGAAACCTCGGTGCAACGCGATCACATCATGGTCAAGGTCCGTGCAGACGCAGCAACGCGCCTGCAGGTGACTCAGGCCGCCGAGCTCTTCCGTGCCTCCGTCATCGACGTGGCGCAGGATTCACTGGTCATCGAAGCTACCGGTAACGCCGGAAAGATCGATGCACTGCTGGCGGTCCTTGAACCATTTGGCATCCGCGAGATTGTCCAGGCCGGTACCTTGGCCGTGGGACGCGGAGCTAAATCGATGAGCGACAGGGCACTGAAAACCCTTTCCGCCTAAGCACTACCAAATACACTTTTAACAACACACTTCTTTGTCGAAGAAAACCTAAGGAGAAATCACAGTGGCTGATATGTACTACGAAGACGACGCCGATCTTTCAATCATCCAGGGCAAGAAAGTCGCAGTCATTGGCTATGGCTCCCAGGGTCACGCACACGCACTGAGCCTGCGCGACTCCGGCGTAGAGGTCATCGTTGGCCTGGCCGAGGGCTCGAAATCCCGCGCCAAGGCAGAAGCCGAAGGCCTGAAGGTCGCCACCGTGGCAGAAGCCGCCAAGTGGGCAGATGTCATCATGATCCTGACCCCGGACCAGGTCCAGGCTCAGGTTTACGCAGAGTCGATCTCCGAGCACCTCGAAGAGGGCAACGCCCTGTTCTTCGGTCACGGCTTCAACATCCGCTTCGGCTTCATCAAGCCACCAGCAAACGTTGACGTGGCACTGGTTGCTCCGAAGGCTCCGGGTCACACCGTGCGCCGCGAATTCGAAGCAGGCCGTGGTATTCCTGACCTGATCGCCGTGGAGCAGAACTTCACCGGTGGCGCCAAGGATCTGGCACTGTCTTACGCAGCAGGCATCGGTGGCACCCGCGCCGGCGTCATCGAGACCACCTTCACCGAAGAGACCGAAACCGACCTGTTCGGTGAGCAGGCAGTTCTTTGTGGCGGTACCTCGCAGCTCGTACAGTACGGCTTCGAAGTTCTGACCGAAGCTGGCTACAAGCCAGAAATTGCTTACTTCGAGGTACTCCACGAGCTGAAGCTGATTGTTGACCTGATGTGGGAAGGTGGCATCGCCAAGCAGCGTTGGTCCATCTCCGACACCGCTGAGTACGGCGACTACGTCTCCGGCCCACGCGTGATCACCCCAGAGGTGAAGGAAAACATGAAGGCTGTACTGGCTGATATCCAGTCCGGTGCTTTTGCTACTCGCTTCATGGAAGACCAGAAGGCTGGAGCTCCAGAGTTCAAGGCTCTGCGCAAGAAGGGTGAAGAGCACCCAATTGAGACCACCGGTCGCGAGCTACGCTCGCTGTTCTCCTGGATCTCTGATTCTTCCTCGGATGACTACGTAGATGGTTCGGTAGCGCGCTAAGCTCCGCGTTACACACGTAATCACCAACAAATAAAATGAACTCGGCTACTTCCTTTTGGGGAAGTAGCCGAGTTTATTTTTGTGTCATGCGCCGAGTGATACGGGCTTCATAAGAAGTGTTAGATCTTTGACGCGCGGTAGCCGGCCTTGCGAGCATCCGAAGCGGTCTTGAAGCATTCTTCTGGCTTGGTGATGTTGTAGAAGCGCTGATCCTTCACGTGGTACTTCCACTCATTCTTGCTACCGGTACGGTTTCCCTTCACCGGGTAGCCAGCAGGACAATTCTTGACCTTGCCGTTCATCTTCACCGACTTCTTCGTGACGGCTTTCTTGACCAGCAAGGTCTGAGTCTTCTTCACCGTCGAGGTTTTACCCTTGAGCTGGTATTTGACCGAGGTGGTGACCTTGTACGTGCCAGCTGCAAGCTTGACCGACTTCTTGTTCTTGGCCACTGACTTCTTGCCCTTAGTCACGCTCAAGAGCGCGGACTTGATTTTTACGTTCTTCGCCTTGGAGTAGCTAGGCTTAATGGTTGCTTTCGCCGAACCCTTGACCGTTTTGGTCCCGATCTTCTTGATTGAGACGGCCGGCGTTTTCTTAGCGGCGGAGACACTAATGGTCGGAATAGCAGACGGCTGCGAAGCGGCAGTAGCCGCGCTGATACCTGAGAAGGCGAGTGCGCCGGTCGCGATGAGAGCAAGCGCGCGCTGAGCGAGTTTATTCAATTTTTCCCCAATGAATTTTCGGTCCGAGTACGGGACTCCGTGGTCCCAAAATCTGATTATAGTATGAGATTCAAGCGGAAAGTACGAGCATCGTATTAATTCGACTATGAGTCAGAGAGCCCATGAGATTAGTGCTATCGCTCCGCTACTGATGGTAGAGAAGAAAGCAAACTTTGTTCGAGTCACCATGCTTTTGAGGTCGTTATGGATCTGGCCTGATGCCTACGCAGTCCGTTTCAGCAAGTGCAGAAGGCTGGAGTTCTTCAGGTCACGGTGTTTCGCGATAAGGAATTATTTCAGGAGCACGGCTCAAGTAAAGGCTTTATTCGGGTTTCCACTCCCCAGATGACCGGTGGGAATTGGAATCGGACCAAGTGGCTTATGGTCCACATTGGATTTGTTGTCTTCCCTGTATCTTTCGATAACGGATTCATTCACCTCGTTTAACAAGATAAGGTCCGCGTTTTCTTGGACGAGGGAATTTTGGTGCACCATCAGATTTGAAATATACCCAAATTGACTCTTCGCTCCAATGCTAGATTCGAGCATGAAAACTGCTTGGGAGGTCGTGATTAGTATGACGGTCAAGAGAATGCCTAGTAATCTTCGTCGGACAGATCGAGCATTGCTAGTTTTAGCAGGTTGTTCCCACATGCATCGTCTGATCAACCACTTGAGCTCTCAAAAAACAGTAATCGAGTCAATACTTATACTGTCTGGCGCAACGAGCAAAGCCTGTCGCCTGCGTAGTGACGAGCTAGGCAGTGCGCTACTCATCGAAATACCATTTGCTTGGATTCATCAGCACCGCTGAGGAATCTGTAACTCTCTCGCTCAGGCCCGAGTCTTTCGCGGGCGGCCCGCAACGTAGACCCACAGGCTGAGCACTAGCAGTGTTGCGCCGAGCCAAACGCTCCACCACGGGAAACCCGGGATCTCGGGTACTGAGCCGAGCGCATCAATATCTGCTTGGGGAGTGGGGTGTACTCGTTCGCCGGTGACCAACATTCGGTGCGTATTGATCCCTAGGGGAGTACAGGTGACCAAAGTGGCGAGGTCTTTATCAAACTGGGGAGTCAATGCCTTAGTCTCATCCGGTTCAACCGTTTGAGTTTCGGTGACTCGGTACGTCATTACCTGGTTAAAAACCTCGATACTAAAGGTATCGCCGATTTCTACCTTAGGCAGATCATTGAAGAGGTTTGCTTCGGGTAGCCCACGGTGCGCGGTCAGCACGGTGTGCCTCGACTGTCCACCTACGGGAAGTGCAGTGCCCTGTAGATGACCCACCCCTTTTTCTAGCGTCTCAGCGTCGGTGCCATGATAGATGGGCAGATCAATATCAACCGAAGGCACACGCAGCCGGCCAATGAGCCCTTCACTGTTGACATTCAGCAATGAGTTGTATTCGGTATCGACTTTGACTGCGCCGTCACTGGTTGGGACGTTGCTTCCCGGAGCCAACAGTCCGCCGCCGACCAACTCGCGATTATAGTCATGGGCTCGCTGAAGTTCATCGGCAATTTGTGTTCCACCCTCGTGGGTAACTTCCGAGGAGATCTCATTGATGATCTTGGATTGGTTGTACTGGGCGAACCAGCTGGCCACATGTGGATAGAGAAGCATGCCGGTACCAGCCAGGAAGACGATGGAAATGAGCAGAGTTGAGACAGGCACACGCCAGCGCTGAGGCCGTGATGCGGGAGGCTCAAGCGTGGAACTGAGGGTAGAACTCATGATGTTTACCTATGATGTCTCAGGGTAGTTGAACTTGCTAAAAGAAAATGGTGGGAGAGCCAAGCAATGCTTAGTTCTCCCACCATTCTCATTACCGTTGCGGCGTCAAACGGAATGCGGGCTAGCTCTGCATCCGTGAACGACGACGCTTCACGAGTACTGCACCACCGGCAGCGGCCATCAGGCCAATACCAGCCATGGTGAACAGCACCGTTCCCGAAGCACCGGTTAGGGGGAGGTCCGGTCCCTCAGGTTTGTGGTTGGTGATCGTATTGATCTCGATCTGGCCGGCGGTCACCGTGAGCTTATCTGACCACGGGTCGGCTGGAAGCACGTACCCTACTGGAGCCTTAATTTCCTTGACCCAGTAGTCTTCTGTCGTATCAGTGGTAATACCTAGGTGTAGTTCCCAGGTAACTTTTCCATCAACGGTGGTACCCGTAGCAATAACCGGGCCGGAAGCAGTGCCATCGGCATTAGGTGCCGTGCCGTAGAGCTCAAACTCTGCGCCATCAAGCAACCCACCATCGGTGCTTTCACTCTTCTTGACCAGCTGTAGGGTGCCCAAGTTGGTGTTGGTCGAATCCTCATCGGGAGTGCCGTTGATGGTCACGGTCGCGGTGTTCTCGACCTTGCCATTAGCCGGGATCTCAATAACCTCGGTCTTCAGCACGGCGATCACGTTGGTCGCACCGGCAGCATCAAGCTTGGCTAGCCCGGCTGCGGTAAAGGTGATCGTGGCGTTGTCTGCCGAGATAGTGTAGTCAGTGGTTGGAACCAAAGCTGCGGTTCCAATCGAGACCGACTCCCAAGAAATGAACTTCAGGTTGGCAGTCATGTTGTCGGTCAAGGTGAACGACTTGTACGGCAGAGCCGCATCAGGCACGGCAGTTGTTAGGGTCCAAGTGACTTCGTCACCTAGGAGCAACGCAGTGTCGTCTACGGTCTTGGTCAGTTCAATTGTGTCCAAAACGTTCTTTGGATAAACCTGAACTGCGTAGTTCCATGACCCATCAGCGTTTGGATATGGAATGCTCACGAAGAACGGTGCCACAGCGTTTTTGATCAGGTTGTCACCGGAATCGGTTTCCGTGACCAGGTAAAGTCCCAGATTCAGATCGCCGAAGGTTGCAGTACCCGAGGTTCCGGTGAGCTGTGTTGACTCTGTACCCAGAGTGTAACCGGTGGGAAGCGTTCCGCCGGCGGCGTCCGTCGGTAGAGCTTCAGCTAGTTCCCACCCTTCTGCCGTGCTTAGATCAATCGCGTTTCCGCCGTGAAGCACTGGCTGCAGCGTAAACTCAACGCCGACCAGACCTTTGCCCGCGCCCGGATCGGGATCAAGCAGGGTGCCGTCACCGGGTAAGCCCGTAGCTGCGGAAGATTTATGAACCGTGATACTTCCCTTAGTACCCTTGACGATGTCGGTGACCACCGGACTTGTGACCTCATCGGCGGATGCGGCGCTCACCCCAATGAGCCCCATCCCAACAAGTGCCATGGCACTTGCTCCGGCAATCAATTTGCCGAGTCTGCGTTGCGTGAACACGTTTACTCCTTATATGCGAGTGGTTGTACGCCTACCCAAGTTCAGCGTGGTTGGTAAAAATTGTGGGTCTAGCCGAGGTTTCGGTTTCGACGGATTCGCAGAGATTTTCCGCCGAGTATGGCCAGCCCCAAAATTAGGACGCCGCCTCCGAGGAGATAAATCTGATCTCGCCCAATTCCACCGGTCAGTGGAAGTGTGGGACCAGCTTGCTGCTTATTTGTAATCGCAGCGAGCTCAACGTTAAGTGTTTTGCCGGCGACATCGAACGGATACACCTTGGTGTCCTTGATGTAGCCCGGGGGAGCCGTGGTTTCTTCGAGCGTGTAGCTTCCCCATTTGAGCTGTTCGAGTGCGAACTTGCCCTTCGCCGGATCCATATCGGGGCCGGTACAACCGGTCGCGATGCAGTCCGTGACAACGATGGTTTCGGAATTGTCGCCCAATGGACCGGTAACGGTCCATTCCGCGCCGGCAAGCAGATCACCGGCTACGTTGGTCTTGGTCCAAGTAGCTGAACCAGGAAGAGCGGTATTCACGATGGTGCAGGTGGCTTCCTGACCTAGCTCCAACTTGATGTTGGCACCGTCGGCTGCTCCTGTACCTTCACAAGCCCAGGTACCCGCTTGGTAACCGGGGGTAGATTCGTCTTCGGAAAGTGCGTAGGTTCCTACACTGACCGCAGCCTCGGTAATACTGGTATCTCCGGTTTTGCCGGTGATAACTTCGCCGTCGCCAGTCGCGCTCAGCGTCCAATCAGCTTCGGTCGACGTTCCGGCGAAGGCCTTATTATCAACATCCTTGATCAAAGTCAGCTGCTGGACGCAGTCAACGGTGTTCACGATGTCAACCACGTTGGGCTTTGGTGTCCCGGTCATGGTGTGAATCGCTGCTAAACCGTCAACGCCGGCGATAGTTGAGCTGGTGACCTCACACAGTGCCGGTATGGTACCGGTCATTGTTTCGGCGATGTTCACTTTGTCGCCGATCAGGTGACCGGTGCTGGTTGCCCCGAAGGTGGCAGTTTTGTCATCGATGGTGAGAGCGGCATCGCCGATTGGCTGGTCGCCGTGAACGTACTCGGTGCCATTGACGATCCAAGTTTTAGTGACAGTCAGGTCTACCTGCTGAGTGTTGGTCAAGGTACAGGTAACCTTGCTACCTGCAGTGATCGTGATGCTGTTGGTATCGCTGACGGTGGCACCAACACAACTCACGTCGGTGAGTTCGTAGCCAGTCGGGCCATCCTTTTCACCGATGGTGTAAGGACCAGGAGTGACAGCCGAGTTGCTGACTGCAGAACTACCGGTAATACCTGAAAGATTAGTTGGACCACTAGCAGTCAAAGTCCATGCTGATGCCTCGGCCTCGCCAACGACGTTCTTTTTCAGAGTCAAAGTCGTGCAAGTGACGGTATTCGTGACGGTGTATCGGTTGATACCTGGTGCTAATGTCTTTTCTCCAAGGTCACCAGATGAAACGTTCGTACAACCAGCAGGAAGACCGGTGACGGTTTCGCCAATGGCTACGACATTAGGTACCTCGTAGGAAGAACCATCGTCTCTGGTTGAATAGGTCTCGCCGAATTGGGCCGCCGACCGTCCAGTTAGATTCAATGTGGCCTGGAAATCTTCTGGTTGGTCACCGTTGTCGAATGGCTCGCCGTCGATGACCCACTTTTTTTCGACAACAACGCTTGCGCAAGTACTAGGGATATCTAGGGAAATCGGCGCAACCCAGTCCTTCAATGAAGGTTCTTCACCGGGGGAAGCTGCCGAACGAATGTTTACGAATCCGTAGTTACCGCTACATTGCCTACTCGAACCCTCGAAAAGGTCAGTGAGGTTGATTGCAAGTTCGCCAAACATTTTTACGTCCATGGCATCCACTAGGCCTTGGAAGCTGCTTATTTTCTTGGTGACGTTAGTTCTACCGACAAAACCTTCAAGACTATTGAGCGGTACCCAGGATCCTGATAAATTTCCCGTCGATAGCCATGTATGAGCAGAAACAAATGTGAGTGCACTGTTTCCGTCCTGAAGTACTTGTATTCGCAGATCGCCGGTCGTGCGGTTAGGAATGGGCCCAGTGGTGTTGGCTCTATTATTAAGCTCCACAACGTACTGAACGGATCCATTATTCTTATTTCGTTCGAATCCAAGATAAGCCAACACATCGCCACCGACTGCGGTGGAGTAGGCGTACACATTGCCAACGTCAGATTTGTCGTTTCCGGGGCCGGAGCCCTCAATCTGTCCGATATTCCAAGGCCAGTTGGATTCGGAAGCTCCCTCGGTGAACTGAGTCAGATCGAGGCTGCCGTAATTATCACTTTTTGCTGGTTGCCCAGAAACGGTAGTCCAATCATCATTGGTAGTTGAGTTCGCACAAAGGTTGCCATCGATTTCGAACCCACCGATTAGGACCGAATTTTCCTGATAATCAGCACAAATTGCGCCCGCAGCCATCAGCAGGCGGCTCTTGCTGTCAATCGGCGTTGGTGAAATTGAAGGAGTCGATGATTCCGAAGGTTCTGCTGTCGGAGACTCGACGAGTGGATTAGGTTTGATCTTCGTCGGTGAAGGTTCCGGAACAGTAGCCTCTACTGAAGCCTTCGGTTCTTGGCTTGGTGCGGCAGCTGGCGAGCTTGGGGCAGCGCTAGGAGTCTCGGCAGAAACTTCAGACGCCTCAACCGTAGGGGTTGCTAGTACGGTTGGGGTTACCAACTTCGATTTGAGCTCGGACGGCGATTGAGATGGCGAAGGTGGAACAGGCGTAGGCGAAGTTTCTATTGGGGCGGGGCTCGCAGATGCGGTAGCCAGATTAGTTCCCGATGGAACGTCACCAATAGATGTGGCTGAAGCTGGTGCAAATGATCCGGCGAAGGCCAGAGATACGACTAACGCGGCGCTAGCTGAAATGCCGAAAAATGCCCGAAAAGAATTGTTGTGCTTCGCAGCTCTAGAGCGCCAAGACTTGGTATCCGAGCAATTACCGTTCTTACGGTGCCCAGATTTGTCCCCAACATATTTGCCAAACACAAAAACCCCAATTTTTGTGGACCCTGGCGAGGAACAACTACTTAAGTTGTGCTTCAGAAAGCACAAAATTCATTCGAACCCCAAGAGCGAATGATTTTCCCCAAGTACATTGCGGACCCCCCAAGGTCCTTGCATGTATTTGGCATTAGCGTACAACTGATTCTTCAAAACTGCCAACCAAAATGGCGAGTCGTTTTTAAATGTGACGTTTTGGTGGATCATTCATGGTCTCTGGGACCACTAAATTGCACACTGGAATGGAGGTGCGATGCCCAGAGTATTAATCCTTGCGGCGGTTGCGGCATGGCTCATTGGAAGGAAAGCGTGTATCTGAAGGCCTTTGGAACATTAACGTGGCTGGATCTAACAAACTAACTGCCACGGCAGGGCCTTGGGCGGTCGAATCACAACTTATTTGCTGGATCGAGGTCCGGGAACCAAAACTTTAAGCCGTGCTTGCTCCAGCCCGGTGCGGTACATATCAACCCCGAAAAAAGCCTTGTATTCGGTCTAGAGTCGAGGCGAGATGCCATCATCTACCAAATAAAAAGAGCTCATCTAGTCGAGGGCCTTGAAGGAATCTCACTAGTCTATATGCTTAGTGAAAGTTTTCACAAAGTCGTCAAGAAGCTACGTAATATGCGTAAATTCAACGGTATCTGCGCCTCCACGGCGCTAGGCTAGAAGATGTTGGTGATCATCAACGATCACCAATATGCAAGCATCAGCCCAAGAAATCGCAAAGGTGCCACACCCGTGTCTGACAACAAGCCAATCGTACTTCTGGCCGAACAACTATCCCCAGCAACTGTCGCTGCGCTCGGTCCCGACTTTGAAATTCGTCAGACAGACGGAGCAGACCGCTCCCAGCTGCTCGAAGCAATTGCAGATGTAGACGCCATTCTGGTGCGCTCTGCAACCCAGGTAGATGCCGAGGCAATCGCCGCCGCCAAGAACCTGAAGGTTATCGCCCGTGCCGGCGTTGGCCTAGATAACGTTGACATCAAGTCCGCCACGCAGGCCGGTGTCATGGTAGTCAATGCTCCAACCTCAAACATCATCTCGGCAGCGGAACTGACCGTGGGGCACATCGTATCTCTGGCCCGCCGTATTCCTGCCGCTAATGCCTCGTTGAAGAGCGGAGCGTGGAAGCGCAGCTCGTTCACCGGAATTGAGCTGTTCGAGAAGAAGGCCGGCATCATCGGTTTGGGCCGCATCGGTGCCTTGGTTGCAGCACGCCTGCAGGGCTTCGGTATGGACGTCATTGCCTATGACCCATATGTCACCCCGGCACGTGCCTCCCAGCTGGGCGTCACCTTGGTGACCCTTGATGAACTGTTGGCGCAGGCGGACTTCGTCACCATCCACATGCCAAAGACTCCAGAGACTCTGGGCATGTTGGGCAAGGAAGCCTTTGGCAAGATGAAGAAGAGCGCCTACGTGATCAACGTGGCCCGTGGTGGTCTGGTAGATCAGGACGCGCTGTATGAAGCATTGAAGAATGAAGAAATTGCCGGCGCCGGCATTGACGTCTTCGTCACCGAGCCAAGCACCGACCTTCCATTCTTCGAATTTGAGAATGTCACGGTCACCCCACACCTGGGCGCTTCCACGGATGAAGCCCAGGAAAAGGCTGGCGTATCTGTAGCTAAGTCGGTACGCCTCGCACTGGCTGGCGAACTAGTGCCAGACGCTGTCAACGTTGCTGGCGGTGTCATTGACGAGAACGTTCGCCCAGGTATCCCACTCATGGAGAAGCTTGGACGTATCTTCAATGCCCTGACCTCCGGCTCGTTGACCAGCATTGACGTAGTTGTTGCTGGCGAGATTGCATCCCTTGATGTCAAGGCACTTGAGCTCTCCGCTTTGAAGGGCGTCTTTATGGACGTTGTTTCGGATCAGGTCTCCTATGTCAACGCTCCAGTGCTTGCCGAGCAGCGTGGTGTGGCTACTCGTCTGGTTACTACTGCCGATTCACCTGAGTACCGCAACCAGCTGACCATCAAGGGCGCCACCAATGAAGGAACCCAACTTGCCGTTGCAGGTACCTTGACTGGTCCAAAGCAGATTGAAAAGCTCGTTGGTATCAACGGGCACGAGATTGAAATCCCCATTACGGATCACATGATCATTGTTCGCTACGCTGACCGTCCAGGCGTTGTCGGTTCACTGGGCAACGTGCTAGGGGAGCAAGGCATCAACATTGCAGGCATGCAGGTAGCGCGTGATGAGAACCGTGCGGAAGCAGTAGCCGTCATCAATATCGATTCGGCACTTCCTAGCGGTGTGCTTGACGTTGTTGGAACAGCCATTGGTGCAAGCATTGCGCGGGAAATTGATCTAGCGGAACGTTAGAGAGAAATCATAGAGTAACTAAACGCGAAAATTGCCAAGGGCTTGGTAATCAAACTTAACCGTTTGGTTACCAAGCCTTTGGCATCCTCCGGGGTAAGATTTTACAAGAAAATTACATCAGTAGCGATACAGTAGTTCAACCCGAGGAAGCGTTAAATGAACATAGTTCATGTGTGGGATAGCCTTGACGAATTTGAGAATGCAGCGAGAGGTCTAATTGGGATTCATTCCATTAATTTACTGAATGGGAACAGCGTTGAAATTAAAATCAACAAGGCAGTTTTTGATTCAGCGTATAGTTCATTGATTGTACTTTTTGGCGGGGCCAAGAAAATAAAAGATGAGATTGCTTGGCCTGGAAGAGCATTCGGTAGTTTCTTGGACGAGGATTTACCAGTCGTGGCGGTAGCGGATTCGACTTTAAAGGAATTAACAGAACTTCAATTAGGCTGGTATACGGGCAAACCCGGTGACTCTTTCAAAGACAGTTTGACGGATGTTTTCAAATCATTGCAACGGATGCTCGATAAAGAGATCATTTTCGCAGGTGGCAATGGAGGAGGTTTCGCCGCACTCGAATTCGGCCGTAAATTCAAGGGGAGAGCAAGTGTAATGACATGGGACGCGCACACTGACCTATATGATGCACCACCGTCACTAGTTAAACCGTTCTTAGGTGCTGTATTTGGCTTTTCCCGTGTTGCGCTTGAGAAGCCAGACTGGAAGAAATTCAGTATGTATAGAACTAACGGCAAGATTAGAACCAATATTATCAGCCTAGAAACTCTTAAATCGCCGAGAAGGCTTCTTTGCCTGCATCAGATCACTAACCCAATTGCACGCCTGAATGCCGAGAACTTTTGGCTCGGTACGACCGGAAAAGAGCTAACGGAGGGCGAGAACCGATTTGGCGAGGACCGCATACTGATCTTGGCGGACTTCCAGAAAGAATCCAGAGGGGCTTACGCACGCACTATTAATAATATTTTGCGAACATTTAGCCGAGACCTGAGCACCATTAATATTAGGAATCTATCGTTATGAACCAGAATGTAAATGGGATTCAGAAGAAAAAACTAGCGCGCAACTTAGCACGGTTTTCATTCAAACAAAACGATTATTCCAGTCTTCAGTCATTTTTCTCTCAAGAAGCGCTCCCAGGCATTTCAACAATAAAGTATGGAACCGGGTACCTAGACGTTTATTTCGAAGATCGCGGGTCCAAAAACACAATTGTGATTTTTCATGCCGCGCAGTCCAAGACTTGGAAATCATATCCTGTGTTTTCTGGGATGAGCATGATGGAAGGACTGGATGCCAACATAATTGCCGTATCCGATCCCTCTCTCGCCCTTGGTCTTGAATTAGCATGGTTTGCGGGGAATCAACATCAACGATTGCAGATACAGCTTCCCGGAGTGATCCGTCATATTTTGAGCAGTGTGAGAACTGCCGAAAAACTTATATTCTTTGGCGCATCAGGTGGTGGCTTTGCAGCCCTCTATTACTCTTATTTATTCCCCGAGTCCTTAGCGCTCGTTGCAAATCCGCAAACAAAAATCGGTAACTATACAAAGTTCGCAGTTGACAATTATACAGAAATGGCATGGGACTCATTAGATCTTGATAACGTAAATATCACCAGCGATCTTACCAAGTTATATCGTGATGGTTTCCCCAATAAAATTGCATATTTACAGAATATTCGAGATGGTCATCATCGCGATAGGCATTTGGCGCCTTGGGTCCGCGGTCTGGATACATCTCCAAACAATCTATTCTTATTATTGGACGATTGGGGACCAGGGCACATCGCGCCGCCAGTGGATCTATTTAGGAGAATTCTACGAGCTGTATTCGCGGCAAAAAATCCGCGCTCGTGGAATTCGGCCCTGTACGAGTTGAATTTCGTGCAATCTCCCAGCAAAACCTACGCTGGAGAATTTTTCAAGTCTTGGTCATCCAACCAAGGTGTTTGAAACATAACAATCCATTTTACTTTAGCTTACAATTTATCGAACCACGTACTTCGATAACGAATATATGAAAGGGGTAATTAATGTTTCGGTATTTAGATAGAAAAACGCGACTATTCGCATGTACACTCGCTTTTCTTGGGGTGGTAGCATTCTTGGTTATCGCCACTGTAACTTCTAATTTTTCAACCGCTATAATTTGCGTTTTAATTTCTTTATCCGCAATTATACTATTGGTACAAATTAATCTGGATAAATCATATTTATCCAGAAGAATCGATGGGGTGATGAAAAAGGACTTAGAGAGGCTAGGTGGCTTAACGTCGCATGTTTATTCTGAAATTCAAGAATTGAAATCTTCAATCGTTTCGCATCGGTCCAGCATAAGCGAAGGGGTCGAAAGTGCGGTATCTCTAAATAGGAAATATTTGGAGGAATCTTTTGTAAATGAATTAAATAAAACTCAACAACGTCAGTACATTATCGAAAATAAAATAACTTATGAATTAGGGTATTTATCTAAAAGTTTTTCAGATTCTCTGGAGGAATCAAACAGGAATGTAAAATCACTAATTGATTCGAGTGATACTCTTAACCGTTTAGCCCTAGAAAAACTTGCCCGAGACGTTTCGGGAATCCAATCTAAAATTGGGCCTGTGTCTGTTTCGGCGCCACTCAGAAGTGAGACCAGCGCCAATACGTTGACGAGCAACGTACGAAGCCTTTTTGGGCGTGGTGCTGCGAGTGTTCAAGAAGATCCGGAGCGGACGCGAAAGATCTACAATCGATTGGCCGGTAAGCCTGTTCTAACGCCATTTGTTATTGGTAGCCCAGAAATTAAAGCATTTATTTTCGAAAATCTGGGTAAAAAGCCAGTTAGTCTTCACCCTTCTCTGGGGACTCATGTAATAAACAACATCCTTACTGACGATGAAACGTGCAGCATACCTATCTTGATTATTGAAGCTTCGGTCTTGGAAAGCGGTCTTTGGGCATCTTCTCTGTCATCGTCAGGAACACGTATTTACCAAGCGTTATCTGACCTCATCACCTTTACTAGAGAGAAACAAGGATTTTCTTTCTTAGTAGGAAGCGTGCATTCGGCTAATACATTCTCAACTAGCTTACAAAACAGAGTTGATTCATGCATAACCACCTCGGACTTCGAAGAGGACTGGGCCGTTGACGCAGACTTAACCTTGCCGCGGAATTTGCAGATGTTTCTAAAAGAACAGGTGAAGTAAAATGAGCAAACGGAAGATACTGGTTTACGGTGACGTAAATTTGAACATCATTGACGGTTCAGCCATTTGGCTCACGTCAATTTCCGAAGCTTTATTGTTGGCCGACGCTGAAGTGCATGTCTTACTTAAAACGAAGGTGCTGAAAAATGATTCACTTGCTGCACTTCGAGAAAACGAAAATTTTGTGCTTCATGCGCCATCAGAGCTAACGTCGGAAAATCAAGAAGTTTCATTAAGCCCTCGTAAAGCGGCACAGCGGATACTTGGACTGGATTCAACTGTTCGCTTCAACGCGATTATTGCGCGTGGCATGACTGTGTGCAAGTTCCTAGCGATGTCCGATAAACTACATCATAAATCTTGGCTCTATGTTACGGACTTACCTTTCCCGATCGACAAAGTTACGGACCAGGCACTATCTGATCTGAGATTAATATCAGATCGGGCGTATCGATTATTCTCTCAGACAGAAGAATCGCGTGCATATCTCGAAGCGTTATGTCCGCAAGCAGCGGGGAAAACGCGTTTAATGTTACCGATGGTTCCTGATATTTACTTTGATGAGTATGATGACCGCGTAGTTGAGGCGAATCTCGAACCGAATTCACCGGTTGAGATGGTGTATGCAGGAAAGTTTGCCGAAGATTGGAAAACCTATGAAATGTTATCGCTCCCAAATGCGTTTAAGCAGCAGAACTTACACATAGAGATTACAATGATCGGCAATAAATTCCAGCAGAGTCGTCGTGATCCAAGTTGGCACGAAAAGATGGAAAAAAGTATATTTGGTTCTGAGGTTAAATGGCTTGGTGGGCTTAGCCGTCTTGAGACGATGAAACGAATTCGCAAAGCTGATCTTGGTCTTGGGTGGCGGACCTCTGCGCTAGATTCTAGTATGGAAATATCTACTAAGGCGCTGGAATATGCCGCTTCGGGAGTTCCTCCAATAATTAATCGCACACGAGCACATGAAGAAATCTTTGGCACGGATTACCCGTTCTTCGTTCGTGACGATATTTCCAGTTTAGTAGAAGTGGTATCAGCAAATCGTGGCGAGATTCGTTGTTATCGCTCAAAGGTTCGAAACTGTGTAAAGCAGTATTCGATGCGAGCAGCAGCAACTCGATTTAGAAACTATTTTGAACGTGATTTACCGATTATCAATTCTTATGAAGACCAAGAACAACCAGCAAAGATACTCATCGCCGGGCACGATCTAAAATTTGCTGGCGAGCTAATCCAGTTTTTTGAAGCGTTACCTGGCGTTGAATTATCGATTGATAAGTGGGAAAGCCTCCACAAGCATGATGAAAAGAAAAGTATAGAGCTACTAGCTTCTGCTGATTTTGTCATTTGCGAATGGGCGGGACCGAATGCTGTTTGGTATTCACAAAATATTCAGGATTCCCAAAAGCTTTTTATACGATTACACGCTTTTGAGCTCCGTGGTGCTTGGCTGAGAAATATAAATATCGATAACGTTGAGCGAGTATTATGTGTATCTGATTTATACGCGACGCAGACTTTAGAGTCAACGGATTGGCCGCGGGAAAAAATCGCTGTGATCCCTAATCTAATCGACTCCCTTGATCTGGACAGGCCAAAGAGCAGGGGTTCCGAGTTCCGCATAGGTCTCGTGGGAATCGTTCCTTTTATTAAACGTCCGGATCGAGCGTTAAAGCTACTGAAAAAGCTGCTACAAGAAGATGATCGTTACACCCTTCACATCCGAGGCCGTATGCCTTGGGAATATCCATATGAATGGAACAAAGGACTGCAACGATTCGCTTATGAAGAATTCTTCACAGAAATTGCCTCTAACGCAGCGTTGTCAAAAGCTGTAGTTTTCGAAGATTTCGGTCCAGACATGGGGTCGTGGTTTAGGAAGATAGGTGTTGTTCTATCGAGTAGTACACGGGAGAGTTTTCATTTAGCCCCGATTGAAGGAATGGCGGGCGGAGCAGTCCCTGTGGTATGGGAACGAGCGGGCGCTTCACAGATCTTTTCGGACGATTTTGTTTACGATTCCTTGGATGAGATGACTGAAGCGATCCTATTGCTCCGTGATCCAGAAGCTCGTGAAAGTCTCATGCTAAGAGCAAAGTCACAAGCTTCTAAGTACGACGTAACGGTAGGAACGGAACTGTGGGCTTCACTGATACAAGGAAAGGAAATGGCATGAGCGAGTTTTTAATCATTAGTCCGTCGGCAGAACGTTTGAAGGACACTACCAATCTGAATGAATTTATCGGAAATCTATTATCCACTACGTTTTCCAATTTTGAGAATTACTCTATTGGTCACTCGTCGATGAATAATACTCTTCATGCTTTGGCGAGTAAATATGGAACGTTCGCAATGTCGAGAGGCCGTGAGGTTCCAAGCCAAGTATCTACTGGAGACTACTGGACTGTCGCTTCCGATTTTCATAGTGCTCAAGGTGTCAACTCTGCCGTCCGACTGATTGGCGGTCAGCTGGCGTACCAGAAGCCAATATGGGGTACTTATTGTGCGGCGTTTGGCGACCGCTATATGAACAGGATTTTTGCATGGAATACGACTCCGGCTCTGGAGCCTATTCATTATGCTACTAAATATGGTTTTAACTTCGTATCGAACCGTCCGTTGCTAATCGCGCTTGCTCTCTCTGAAATTTCGGATACTCGATTATCACTAAGTTATCCATATTTTCTAGAATATTTGAATTATGGATACTCGTTAGAGGGGAACACTCCTTTTGCAGATGTTCTTACACTGCCCGTAGATCGGGCGCTGAAGATAATCGATGGGGAGATAGCCCTAACTGATTTTCCACACGGGTTAGTGCCAGATTTTTCTGTTGAGCATACGACTGTTGAAGGCGGCGAAGCTTTGGCTGATGCTTTGACCGACTCAACCGCCGATGCTGTTACGCAACTGGAGGATCGTAGGCTTCAGTTACGGCTGAGTGGGGGGAAAGATTCGAGGATGCTGTTGGGTGCGCTAAAAAACACAGAGGCCGAGGTTAGGGCGGTCACTTACGGCACGAACTCGGACTTAGAAACGCACCTTTCTGCCAAACTGGCTTCAATAACTGGTATCAGACACGACATTGGACGACCATCTTTCGAAATTGGTGACACCGCTGCAGTTAGAACAGCCAATGTTATTAAGCGATGCTTGGGAATTCCACCATCGGAAGCCCATTTATCGCAGTATTTAGGTGCCGCTCCAGAATTTTTTGGGGAAGCAATTGCGCTCGGCCAATGGCCACTTTGGAAAGGTGGTATGGCGAAGCTCTTAAGGAACACACCTGAATACACAACTTTAATGTTAGAGAAGCAATCGTCAGGGATTCTGCGGAGCGCGTTAAGTGAGCAGCATGGAGAATTCCTTACGTCATGGCGTAAAAATGTGTCAGCGAGTAGCGAATTAGAGAAACTTTACCTGTTTGCACGTGAGTTTCGTTCGGGTCGGTATATGCAATCGCATATTAATCACTATGCACAAGATGCAAAGATCGTGTATCCGATTAGTGATATGCGAGTCACTGCAATCTGCGACCGGCTGTCAATGGCGGAGAAGGTCTCGGAGAAGGCACTTTTTGTCGCTTTACGAAAGATTTGGCCGGAGTCATTGAATCTTAGTTTTCATGGTTCGTCCTGGAGATTCGAAAGTGGGGGAGCCAATGCTGAGCTGTCAGGTGATTCATACGATCAGCGCATCCAGCCAGTTGAACTCCCAAGTGCAAGTAAAGTTGCACCAGATCTCGATGGAGTCGAGGGGGAAGGCGAAGAACTATCGAAACCCTTCATCACGAGCCTATGTCAACAGCTGATTGAACTTGACAATTGGCCGTTCGTCGCAAGCCATTTGGACTCTAAATTTATTCTTAACGTCGATCTCGTGGCCTCTGGCGAAGAACAAACCTATTCGACGGTGCATCGTGAGTTTGCAAAGTATGTATGGCGAACTTTCACGGCAAGTGTTTGGTTCTCGGGTTCTTGGATTTATAACGCTTGATAATAGAGCCAATGATTTCTACAAGTCCTGCATCGAGAAGTGGGAGGTCGTTGGAGGTTCCTCAATATTTTGTCAAGCAAGTAACGCCCTAGTAAGGATCAAGGCAGCTCCGACAAATGTATGCTGCATGCGTAACCTACAGTCGATTGAGTAGACTTATAACTATTCGTGACAGTTTCGTAGACGGAGTATCTTAGTTGAAATCCTCAAGACAGAGTTCTGATTCGCCAACGGCTTCTAGGGCCCAGTTATTTGCCATTCGCAAGCGATATGAAATACACGGCGAGGACATCGAACAAGCGATGCTCGCCGATTTGGTGAAGTTTGAGTCCCAATACCGGACATTTAAAGCAGAGAACGAGACGCTTCGGAAGCAGTTAGTTAAAGTAAACGGGTTGATTGCTCGACATCAAACTACAATCAAGAGGACAGAAGTTGAAAGGCAAAAGTTCAGTCGCATGGCTGCAACTTTGAAGACCCAACTAGCAAACGAAAATGCACGTGCCGAGAAGTTTAAGCTCGCGTATGAGAATTTACGTGATCATCCGGTAGTTCGAGCGGCGCGAGGGATAAAAACCCCATTCAGCAAAAAGTCTGCGGTGGTAACCCCAGTAGCTGCTATTAACCCGCAAAAAGAACTGGCACCTACTGACTCAGCCGTTACGTCGGCTAGTTCAAGTGAACTCCATGAACCTAGTATCCAGCAAATCGCGAAGCTGGAAGTCGAAAAGTACCGTGATCTTGGGAAAATTACTGAACCAGCAGATGCTTTACGCTTGCTTCTTGCCGTGCCCGATGCACCGAAGAATTTTGGTCCGCTTCAGCTCCAGGTCATGGGCCAGGCAAGACTGCTAAAAGTATTGCCCTCTGTCCCACCAAGGACATCCACGCCGGCATATATCTCGCAATCGGACAAAGTGATGTACTGTGCACACAGTACCGGTGAGTTCAACAGCAATGGATACTCAACTCGCACGACGGGCATCACCAAGGCTGTTATTGACACCGGAATGGATCTGTTTATAGCTGCCCGTCCGGGTTACCCATGGGATTCTAAGGTAACGAAGAAAGCTCCATCGCAGAAGCGACTGATCCGTGACTTCCAGGGAGTTAAGACCCACTTTAATCCTGGGGTGTCACTCCGTGACGATCCGCTAGACAAATTTGTCCAACTTGCGGCTGACATCTACGTGCGCGAAGCGATGATGAATCGTCCCGCAGTTATCGTTTCAGCTTCGAACCACATCACTGCACTACCAGCACTCATCGCTGCGCGACGACTCGGGATTCCGTTTATTTACGAGGTCCGTGGGCTCTGGGAAATCACCGCGGCAGCTGACAACGATACTTGGCTAAACTCAGAGCGATTTGAACTCGCACGCAATCTTGAAGCACTCGTGGCAAACGAAGCTGATCAAGTTTTCGCAATCACCGAAGAAGTCCGTGAAGAACTGATATCACGCGGAGCGACCAAAGCGAATATCTCAATCCTGCCTAACGCCGCAAATATTTTCCAGTATGTTCCGTTGCCGGCTGAACGCTCCTCAGTCGTTACTAAAAAACGAGCTGGAGAGTTCCTACTCGGGTACGCCGGCAGCCTCGTCAACTACGAAGGACTGGACCTTCTTGTTGATTCCATCGCCGGTTTACCAGAAGAGTTCAATCACATTGGTGCTTTGATCGTTGGTGACGGCAAGGCTTTGCCTGCGTTGAAACAGCAAGTCGCAGAATTGGGCCTAGACGAACGCATTAGATTTACCGGACGCGAACCAAATGAAAAGATCAACGACTACCTTGCGATTTTCGACGCAGTAGTCTGCCCTCGCAAATCCAATATCGTGACCGAGTTGGTTTCGCCTCTGAAACCAATTGAAGCCATGGCCGCGGGCCGGCCTGTTATCGGCTCGGATGTCTCTCCAATTGCTACCTTGCTCGGCACCGATTCGGAACGAGGTCTGCTCTTCGCCGCGGACAACGTGGATTCATTAACTGAGCAAATCACTAAGCTGGCGCGCGATCCTAAGTTGGGCCAGAACATCGGTCGCAGGGCTCGCCAATGGACAGTAGAAACCAGGACCTGGCCAATTGTCGCTCAGACATTTACCGAGCACGTACGAACGGTTCAGAAACGATCCAGCACAGGTAAAAAGCTCAAAGACATTCGTATGGCAATCATTGCCGACGAATTCACGACCTCCACGCTCAAACGCGAAGTAAACCTCGTTGCGCCAACCCCCGATAACTGGCGCCAGATTCTCCAGTCTCAGCCTATCGATGTGCTATTTGTTGAGTCGGCGTGGGCGGGCAATTCCGAAACGTGGACTCGCAAGGTCGGTTACTACGATGATGATCAGTGTTCAGATCTTGACGCTCTGACAAAGTACTGCCGCGAGAATGGTATTCCAACCATTTTCTGGAACAAGGAAGACCCTGTTCACTTTAACCGGTTCCGCCGGACAGCGCAGCTCTTTGACGTAGTTTTGACCACGGACGCAAATTGTCTTGAAGACTATTGGGAGAACCGCGGCGGCTACATGCGCGCCTTGGGTAGCCTTCCATTCTGGGCACAGGCGGAAATTCACAACCCATCGGGTTCAACCCGCCCATACTCGCATTCGGTAGCTTACGGTGGGTCCTACTACGGTGAACGCTATGCGGAACGGTCTCAAGAACTGCGAGTGATCCTTGAGGGCGCACGTAAGCAGGGACTGACTATCTACGATCGTCAAGCCGACAACCCAGATTCCCCGTATAATTTCCCGTCAGCTCTTCAGCCGTTTGTTCAAGGCGGTCTGACTTATGACCAGATGGTTGAGGCTTATAAGTCTCACCCTGTTCACGTCAACGTCAACTCGGTCAACGGTTCGCCGACTATGTTCTCGCGTAGAGTTTTCGAAATTGCGGCATGTGGTACCCCGCTGATTAGCGGCAAGAGCTTCGGCGTGACCTGGATGTTTGACGGCACCGTACCTGTTGTTCGTAGCCGAGAAGAATCTGAATTGATTACTTCTCTATGGATGCAGAGCGAAGCAGATCGTGTAATGGATGCTTGGGCACCCATGCGCATCACGTTCCAGAAGCATCTGGCACATCACCGTCTAGCGTTGGCCCTTCGTATGGCTGGAATTGCCGTTGAAATCCCGACTCTGCCAACTCTTGGTCTAGAACTTGAGACACTTGACGAGGACATTGTCGAACAGATCTTGGCATCTAGCGTTCGTCCGTGTGAGGTATATGTTTCACGGACGGAGGAAAATTCCGCTGCTATTGATACTTTGAAGTCTTACGGAATTCAAAGTGTGGCACCTGGAAATCCACGGCAAGCCGAGGTCTCTGTTTCCCGGGTGGAGAAGGTTCTTGGAGACTCACACTTGCTCGAAGACTTACTGATCGCATACGAGTACGGGGGAGCGTCCAGTGTTGAAGCATCTGAACAGGATCTCAACGTTCGTGGACTCTCTTTATGGCTGAAGGATGAGCCGTCTCTGGATTCACCGTTACTAAAGATGGAACAGGCCAATGATCCATCCCGTCAATTCCACCTGCGTCTGCGCCGTCCATTCAATGTCTTGCAAGAGCAAAATAGCCATGCCACATCCACAGGGGCGAACGTCACCACGGGTGAACGTAATATTTTGATTGCAGGTCATGACCTCAAGTTTGCTGGCCAAATCATGAAGTCCGTGGAGGGCCATGGCCACAAGCTGAGTGTTGATCAGTGGGCAGGTCATGCACAACACGACAGTGAGTTGAGTTCTCAACTGCTTGAAGACGCCGACACGGTGTTCTGTGAGTGGTCCTTGGGTAATTTGGCTTGGTACTCGAAGCACGTCAATGCAAACCAACGGTTGGTTAGTCGTTTCCACTCTCAGGAGTTGTTTACCGACTATCCGAACAAGGTCAAGTTCAAGAACGTGGATCTTATCATCTTCGTTAGTGAATTAATTCGCGGAATGGCAATCCAAAAATTTGGAATTCCTGAAGAGAAAACGTGTGTCATCCCGAACTCGGTAGATACAAGCAAACTCGACCTTCCAAAGGATCCTGACGCCCGATTTGTCCTGGGGTTCGTGGGTATGGTTCCACAAATGAAGCGCTTTGACCTCGTGTTGGACCTCTTGGAAGCGCTGCGGACAAAAGATGAACGATTCACTTTGCGAGTGAAGGGCAAGCGGCCCGAGGATTATCCTTGGATGGCTGCACGCGAAGACGAGATGGCATTCTACGATGCTCAGTATGCACGAATCGAGAATTCCCCACTCCTGCAAGGTGCAGTAATATTCGATCCTCAGGGCGATGACATGGCTCAGTGGTATCAGCAAATTGGTGTAGCAGTATCAACCAGCGATTTTGAGTCATTCCACTTCACCTTGGCAGATGGTGCTGCTTCAAGAGCGTTGCCAGTTGGTTTGGCATGGCCTGGATCCGAATGGCTTTACCCTAAGGAATGGCTATTTACCGATACAGAACTTGCTGCCAATCGAATTGCAGACATTGTTTCGAACCGAGATCGATTGGATACCTCAGTCGAGGAAGCACGCCAGTTTACGGTGGAAAATTACGATGTAGAGAAGATCATGGCTCAGCTGACAGCGGTCATCGAAAAGAACTAGTTCGGAAAACCTAGTTGAAATTCACGCGGTGCGTTCTATCCCCGAATAGGGTCTGGAACGCACCGCGTTGTAATATTGATAATTCCTGCCTGCGAGTATTTTAGAGTGAGTTGAGAAGTGAAAATTGCATTAGGCGAGTTTCGAAAAGCACTGTGGCATCTTCGACAGGGTGGTCCTCGACAATTCCAAGAATGGTACCGTCGCAGTAATTACGAATCTCGTGTGGGCGGCTTTAACCATAGTTTCCAAACCGACGTAGAGAACGCCCTTGGTCTTCAGCTACCACCCGTCGTTTTCGAACCAGCCCAGCGGTCGGTAAATTCCCTCAAAGTTGCCGTTATATTAGACGACTTTAGCGCAAGGGCTTGGGGGCCAGAATGGGACTGCACCTTCATTACCCCGGCCAACTGGCAGGAACATCTTGAAGAGATAGATTTCGATATGCTCTTCGTTGAATCCGCATGGGCGGGGAACAACAAAGCCTGGCAGTATCATCTCACTGGAACGAGCGCGCCAAGACCCGCTTTAGTCGAGATGGTCACTGCCTTCAAAGCTAAAGAAATTCCTGCGGTCTTCTGGAATAAGGAAGACCCTCCACACTTTGAAGATTTTTTGGACAGCGCACGTCTTTTTGATTTCGTGTTGACTTCTGATGAGCGAAAAATTGACGATTACCGACGCGAGCTAGGCCATGATCGAGTGGCATCCCTAAGTTTCGGTGCCCAACCTGCCTTTCATAACCCGGTCCGTTCACTGACTCAAGAGCGCCGCGACGTAGCTTTTGCCGGAATGTATTTTGCCCACAAATTTCCGGAACGTCGTGAGCAAATGGAAATCGTGCTTGGCGGTGCCGCGGACGTTTCCCACAAACTCCCTCACGGTGTTGATATTTTCTCCCGCCAACACGGGGGAGACGAGAAGTATCAGTTCCCGGCTCCATACGACCAGTATGTGGTTGGCTCTTTGGACTATGACCGGATGCTATCGGCATATAAGTACTACAACGTTTTCCTCAACGTAAACTCAGTAGTGGACTCACCGAGCATGTGTGCCCGGCGCATTTTTGAGATCACCGCGGCCGGCAGCGCAGTCGTATCGGCACCAAGCGCCGCCATCAGAAACTTCTTTGACCCATCTGAGGTCTTAGAAGTCTCAACCCGTGAAGACGCTGCCAACGCAATTCGCAGTATTGTTCAGAGCCCAGAACTACGTGACCGTATAGTTCACCTTGGGCAACGGAGGATCTGGACCGAACATACCTACGCACACCGCGCCCGCGAAGTCGAAGCATTTGTTGGATTGCCGATGGTTGTAGCTTCCGCTGAATCAATGACCACGCGCCCAAAGGTTTCAGCAGTGGTTTCAACGATCCGCCCTCATCAGATAGACCATATTATTTCCACCGTCGCGTCTCAGCTCAACGTTGATACCGAGCTTATTCTGGTCACACATGGATTCAGCCTTGATCATGAAGAGTTTAAGTCAAAAGCCTTGGAAGCGAATCTTACAGACTATAAGATTCTTGAATTATCATCAGAGCTGTCATTGGGCGACTGCTTGAACGCAGCTGTCGCGGAGGCGAGTGGCGACTTCATCACTAAAATGGATGATGATGATCTTTACGGCGCGAACTATCTCTTTGATCAAGTCTCGGCCTTGCGCTACAGCGGTGCCTCTGTGGTAGGTAAACAAGCTCACTTCATGTACCTTGCTGATTCGGATGCGACCCTCTTGCGGTTTGCTGAACGCGAGCACCGATTTACCAACTTGGTCATGGGGCCAACGATGCTTGGACATGCATCTGTTTTTAAGAGCACGCCCTTTGCGTCGCGCAGCAGGGGAGAAGATACCCAGTTCCTGCGTGACGTTATTGACGGAGGCGGAACCGTCTACTCAAGCGACCGGTTTAACTTCATGCAAATGCGTAGCGGGGACGGAAAAGCCCATACCTGGGGACTAAGCGATGCTGAACTCACGGCGACTGGTAAGATTCAATGGTTTGGACGCAATGACAAGCATCTTTTCTTCTAAATTATTTGTGCACGAATTTTTCATACGAAGACCAAGGAGTACGCAGTAGATGAAAATCATGTTGCTGACTCATTCGTTCTCGCCTGAAATTTCTCCTCCACAACGACGTTGGTCAGTTATCGCAGATGAACTGGCAAAGCTTGGTAATGAGATCACCGTTGTTACTCCCCAACCGCAGGGCAAATCGGTTCAGGGAGGTCCATCCTCTATGGACAACCCTGGAATTCACCTTCGACGTTATAAGTCACTACGTAAGTCTAAAACCATGGTTGGAAAAGTGCTTAAGCATGGTGTGGATGCAGTGTTGAGTGTGCCCGCCGCATTAAAAACGACACGCCCAGACGTAGTGATTGCGACTGTCCCGGCCTTGCCAACACTCGTTGTCGGATTCATTGTCAGCAAAATCCGTGGAGTTCCTTTCGTAGTGGATCTACGTGACGCATGGCCTGATCTTTTGAGGGAATCTCAGGTCTTAAAGTGGCGCTGGCTAGAACCTATGGTTTCTCACGCGCTTGCGTATTTCGTGAGACGCAGCGATTTGTTGGTAACGGTGACGCGAGGACTTGCGGTCAAGATGCGGCTCAATGGCGTTAAAAATGTTGCGACGATAGCTAATGGCGTGGAAACTGAACGGCCTGAAGTCATTATCGACAACGTGCCAAGAACCAACGCGTTGCGGGTGCTCTATCTCGGAAACATTGGCAGAAGCCAAGGTCTAGAAACTCTTATTCGGGCAGCCAACATTCTCGGCAATAAGGTATCCGTGAGAATAGTGGGTAACGGTACCGAAAAACGGCGTTTGGCAGAACTTGCTGATGAGCTCGATGTAGATGTTGATTTCAGGGAACCAGTATATGGAAATCTCGTCCTCGAAAATTACGCGTGGGCCGATACCTGCGTAGTTTCACTTCGACCGGATTGGCCTAGTTTTGATCACACGGTACCGTCGAAACTCTACGAGTTACTGTATCTAGACCGTCACATTACCGGCATGGTGCGTGGTGAAGCAGCTGGCATAATTACTACTGCTCAATCCGGAGAAGTTGTTGGTCAGACGGTCGCAGAACTTGTTGAATATTTTACGAGCATAGCGTCTAACCCAAATAAACTAGAGACCAAAAATCATGGTTCACTTTGGGTCAAGCAAAACGCATCCCTGCGTGATGCTGCCCAAACATACGCCCGGTTGCTAAGTGACGTCGTAACCCGCGTAGACAAGAGCTAGGACTACATTTGCGCAACCAGTTGCTATCGAACATTACGAATACCGGTTTCTTAGTCGTGTCAAATCTCGCAGATGATCCGAGCTACTTCGCACTCCAAGTAGCAAGGAAGTTCAAAAAACGTTTCCCGGTCGAAGTATTAGACAGAATTCTCTCACTGGGGAATGAAAGGAGCATAGCTTCTGCATTTTCGGCGATGATTCGCGACGATAGCGTTCGACTAAAGGCGACGTGCAGGACGTGGTTGGAGAAGTCGAGTACAAAACGAGGAGCAGTGTTCCTCGCGAATCTTTGCATTGCTAGTGGCGAATGGTCAACTGCCAACGATTTATTGGAGCAATCCAAGAGCTCTCCAGAGACAACTCGTGCTAAAGCGCGGTTGCAATGGGGCTTAGGTAATATGAGCGAGGCAATTTCCTTGCTTGAAAAAATCCCGCCGAATAGGCAAAAACGACATTATGTCTCTGAATATCAAGTTTATTCGGGTGTTGAACCGAGTCTGCCTCAAACACAATTTTCAAATGACAGAAGTGCCGAAAAGGACTCCGTAGTATTCTTGGCTACCAACTCACTTCCTCACACCGGCAGCGGATACGCGCAGAGAACTCAGTCCACATTGTCGGCCCTGTCCGACGAAGGATGGAAAACTAATGCCTGCACGAGAGTGAACTATCCGTTAAGTATCGGCGTCTTCCAAGCGAGTTCGACGGATCAAGTCGGGCCGGTGTCGTACGAAAGATTAATTCCAGCACGAGCAAAGCATGATCTGTCGGGGAGAATTCAACAGCAAGCTGAGGAGTTACTGGCGAAGGTTATTCGTGACCGACCACAAATCCTTCACACCACGACTGATTTCTCAAATGCTCTCGCGGTCAAAGCAGTCTCTGAGGCTACCGGGATTCCATGGGTATATGAGGTTCGCGGTCAACTAGCTGATACCTGGCTCTCCACAAGACCCGAATCGGCGGAGAATTCCGAGCGTTATAAACTCTTCCGCGAGCGAGAAGCGTACGTAGCCAAGAATGCTGACTACGTGATTACCCTTGGCGATCAGATGAAAGAAAACCTCATCTCGGTTGGTGTGGAACCCGCTAAAATTGAGATTTTGGCCAACGGAATTGGCGACGAATTTCTCAATGAACCTGTTGAGCGTTCTGCTGCTCGGCATGAACTTGGCTTGGATATCGATGCATTTTACGTTGGCACAGTAAGTAGTTTGGTTCCCTATGAAGGGCTAGATACAGTGCTTCGTGCAGTAGCAAAGCTGCATAAGGTTAACCATAATCTTAAGGTCCTTATTGTTGGTGATGGTACTGATAAAGAAAACCTCATACGCCTAGCCTCGGAACTAGGGATTTCGAATTGTTGCGAATTTACGGGTCGAGTACCGCGTGAAAAAGCACATGTGTATCACGCTGCATTAAACTTGTTTGTCGTGCCTCGTAAAGACAGCGCAGTTACGCGTGCAGTAACACCATTGAAACCGGTAGAAGCACTTGCCTCACGAGTTCCCGTCCTTGCCTCGGACTTACCTGCCCTCAACGAGCTGATCGAGGATGGCGTTACAGGTTATTTAGTAGATTCAAGTGATGTTGATCAATGGGCGACGACTATAGATCACTTGATGAGGAGCCCTGAAAAAGTAGCAGACATGGGTGATTCAGGTCGGGAACTCGTACTTAATACGCGCACGTGGTCGCAAAATGCCAAGAAGTTAGATAGCGTTTACCGGTCGGTAATAAATAAACCGTTGTGATCCACCTCCTTACCAACCGAGGCGACCTGCGATAAGGTTTACTGGTCGCCTTGGGGAAAAGTAGCGGTATATGATCAATAGCAAGCTCTAGAATTCAGAATTTCACTCGTACCAGAAGGAAAGCCACTTTAGTGAATAGCATTAAAGAAGTTGCAGTCATCGGTTTGGGATACATCGGTTTGCCTACCGCCGCAATCCTTGCGTCCAAGGGAATAATCGTTAAAGGTGTAGACGTCACCCCACGCACTGTCGAAGCAGTCAACAAAGGTGAGGTTCCTTTCGTAGAACCAGCCCTGGGTGATTTCGTCGCAGCCGCCGTAGAAGCAGGAACGCTCAGTGCAAGCTTTGAAACTCCAGAAGCCGAAGCATATATCGTAGCGGTTCCTACCCCCTTCAACGCTGACTACACCGCAGACCTGTCTTATATTGAGGCAGCAGCAGATGGTATCGCACCGAAGCTCAAGGGTGGCGAGCTCGTCATTCTAGAGTCGACTTCCCCTCCAGGTGCTACCCAGCACCTAGCAGAATACCTGCTGGCTAAGCGTCCAGACCTCACCAGTGACAGCCTTCTGGTTGCACACTGCCCAGAGCGCGTGCTTCCGGGTTACGTGATGGAAGAGCTAGTCACCAATGACCGCATCGTTGGCGGCATTACTCCGGAGGCAGCTGAAAAGGCTAAGGCTCTTTACGAGACTTTCTGCCAGGCAGCAATCTTGACCACGGATGCAAAAACCGCTGAAATGGCGAAGCTTGTGGAGAACTCCTACCGAGACGTCAACATTGCGTTCGCTAACGAACTTTCGGTCATCTCAGATCGTTTGGATATAGACGTGTGGGAATTGATCTCCCTAGCTAACCGTCACCCACGCGTGAACATCTTGCAGCCGGGCCCAGGCGTTGGCGGACACTGCATCGCAGTTGACCCTTGGTTCATCGTTTCGGCGGCCCCTGAAGAATCAAACTTGATTCGTATGGCACGTAATACCAATGATGCCAAGCCAAACTGGGTTATTGAAAAGGTTGAGGCAGCTACTAAGCTTGACAGCTTCAACGGCAAGGTCGCAGTAATGGGTCTTGCATTCAAGGCAAATATCGATGACATGCGCGAATCGCCATCAATCGAAATTGCTCGCAAGCTTGCAGTGGCTAACCCAACCATTGAATTCTTGGCAGTCGAACCACATGTTCAGGCGTTGCCTAAGAAGCTCGAAGGCATCTCGAACTTGGTATTGACTCCGATGGATGAAGCATTGGAAGCAGCAAACGTTGTTACCTTGTTGGTTGACCATGACCAATTCAAGTCGGTTCCAGCAACCACTCTTGCTGGCAAGGAAGTCATTGACACTCGCGGTCTTTGGCGCTAATCGCTCTCCATCTGACAGGGTAGATTCAAATGAAAAAGATCATGCCGATCTATGGCACTCGTCCCGAGGCCATCAAGGTTGCTCCGATCGTCAAGGCTTTAAAAGAGTCTGACATTTTCGATTGTGTAGTTGTTGTTACCGGACAGCACCGTGAAATGCTGGATCAAGTTAATGAATTGTTCGGCATCACGCCGGACTATGACTTAGATGTGATTCAGCCTCGCCAGACTTTGAATGGCTTGTTAACCAAGACCATTGCTGGTTTGGATGAGATCTTTGAAAAAGAAAAGCCGGACGCTGTTGTTGTCCAGGGCGACACCACTACCTCCACGGCAGGCGCTATTGCAGCGTTCTACCGCGGAATTCCGGTAGTGCACGCCGAGGCTGGTCTGCGTAGCTACGACATCTTCTCTCCATTCCCGGAAGAAGCCAACCGTAAGCTCACTAGCCAGGTTGCCAGTGTTCACTTAGCTCCAACATCGTTGAGCAAGCGAAACCTTGAGCGTGAGACCTTCAACAGCATGGACGTCGTCATCACCGGTAACACCGTGATTGATGCGTTGCTCACCGTCGTTGAGAAGAAAGTTCCGTTTAGCGATCCACAGCTAGAAGAACTAGTGAACTCAGGTAAGCGTATTGTTCTGGTGACGACTCACCGTCGCGAAAACCAGGGTGAACCTATGCGCGGCATTGGACGTGCGCTAGCACGCCTGTCTGTAGCCGAACCGGATGTTCAGTTCATCTTGCCGTTGCACCGAAACCCAGCAGTGCGCGAAGCGTTGCTGCCGGAGATT
This sequence comes from Arthrobacter sp. MYb213, assembly GCF_002979915.1. Lineage (GTDB taxonomy): Bacteria > Actinomycetota > Actinomycetes > Actinomycetales > Micrococcaceae > Glutamicibacter. Next base: position 762,246 of record NZ_PCQA01000001.1, on the reverse strand, counting down.
GATGGAATCGCAAACATCACGCTCACCGAGCCACTGGCTTACGGCGAGTTCACCCGCATCATCGATGCCTCGACCTTGGTACTCACCGATTCAGGTGGAGTGCAAGAAGAGGCACCTAGCTTGGGCAAGCCTGTCTTGGTGATGCGTTTGAATACCGAACGTCCAGAGGCCGTAACCGCGGGCACTGTGCGTCTCATCGGTACCGACGAACAACGGATCTTTGATTCGGTTTCGGAACTGCTCAATGACTCCGCCGCTTATGACGAGATGGCAACCGCCGTCAACCCATACGGTGACGGAAAAGCATCTGAGCGTACGGTAGCTGCCATCGCTGAGCTTCTTGGCGTAGGAAAGCGTATCGAAGAGTTTGATTCTCGACTCTCTGACGCTGATGACATGATGCGCGCAACGAGCATCTAAGTAGTCATTTTTGAAAGGCCAGGACAATTCGTTCTGGCCTTTCAAACTTTAAGGGCTGGGCAATCATTGGCTCTGCACCCTTAGAGCAGGAAACTTTGAGCTGTACTGACTAGTATCAAAAGTATGATGAATCAAACAGCCATATTTGTTGATGCCGGGTTCTTATTATCTTTAGGCGGGCACAGGGTCGCAGGTACAACCTTACGCTCGGCTTTTACGACACACTATGAGTCGCTAGTTCGTGGAATAGTTCAAACCGTCAAGAAAAATACTGGACTTAATAACTTACGTGTTTATTGGTATGACGCGTCGAAAGATGGTCTTTTTACCGAGCAGCATAAGCGTATCGGGCTAATCCCGGGCGTTAAAGTTCGGTTGGGACGTATTTCATATAATGGTGAACAAAAAGGCGTTGACCTTCGCTTAGCCCTAGACCTGGTTGGTGTTGCCCGCCATGGATCTGCATCCGTTGCGTATTTAGTTTCTGGCGATGACGACCTAGCTGAAGCCGTAGAAGAAGCCCAAGATTTAGGAATGAAAGTAGTCTTGCTTGGGCTGCAAAAGGATCAGAGTCGCTTAGGCGTCGCCTCGGTGGCGGAGCATTTAGCGCTGACCGCAGACGCAATTGAAGTCATGCCTGACTCAATAATAGATAGTTCGTTTACTCGGATTATCGATTGGGACAAGGACAATTGCGTAAAGACCGCCTTAGTTGCCGCTGCTCCGACGGCTAAACCCGCCGTAACTCCGAAACCGGGTATTCCTACCCCGGCCTTACTGGCGCAAAAGGCTCAGCCTATTCGAAGCGAGGAGCCCGCGAAGCAACCAGAAATGGTGTATTCCTCAGATAGCGAGCGTTCCGGATTCCACGGACAGGCAGCCTATGAGCAAAAGGAACTTACCGCAGCCGAAGAGATTGGTGCCAAAGTGGCTCAGTCTTGGTTGGCCAGTACAACGCAAGCCGAAGTAGTTGAACTCGTTGCAGATAAGCCACAGTTGCCACCAGAGATTGACCGCACCTTGCTGAAAGACTGTGCTCAGGTTTTGGGGGAGTGGAAAACTGATCAGCAAACGATCCGCCGGACACTCCGCGGGGCCTTCTGGGATTACTTGGATCAAATCATGTGACGAGATGATCGCTTTAACGAATCAAGCTTCCAACACTGACTAAGGTAAATTTGTATCGTGACTTCTCCGCAGAAACCCTTTTACATCACCACAGCAATCTCCTACCCAAACGGCATCCCGCATATTGGGCATGCCTATGAGGTAGTCGCTACCGACGCGATGGCACGGTTTAAGCGCTTGGACGGGTTTGACGTTTTCTTCTTGACCGGCACAGACGAGCATGGTCAGAAGATGATGCAGACCGCTGAAAAAGAGGGGATTACCCCCGCACAGCTCGCGCAGCGTAACTCGGACGCCTTCCAAAGCATGAATGACGAGTTGGGTACCAGCTACGACCGCTTCATCCGCACCAGTGACGCTGACCATCATGCTGCAGCGCAGGAGCTGTGGCGGCGGATGGAAGCTAATGACGATATTTATCTTGATAAGTACGCCGGCTGGTATTCCGTTCGTGACGAAGCGTTTTACACCGAAGAGCAGACCGACGTCCGAGAGGACGGAATCCGTTACGCCACGGAAACCGACACCGAGGTTACCTGGACCGAAGAGGAGTCCTACTTCTTCCGACTGTCTAAATACCAAGACAAGCTCTTGGCCCACTATGAGGACAATCCTGATTTTGGTGCCCCACGTTCACGCTTTAACGAAGTTGTTCGTTTTGTAGAAGGCGGTCTGACCGACCTCTCTATTTCACGTACTACCTTCGACTGGGGAATCCCTGTTCCAGGCAATGAGAAGCACGTGATGTACGTGTGGGTTGACGCGCTGACCAATTACCTGACCGGTGCCGGTTTCCCAGATGTTGATTCGGCTTCGTTCCAGAAGTACTGGCCTGCAGATGTGCACGTCATTGGCAAAGATATTTCACGTTTCCACGCCATCTACTGGCCCGCATTCTTGATGTCGGCAAAGTTGGCGGTCCCCAAGCGTGTGATGATCCATGGATTCCTGCACAATAACGGTGTGAAGATGTCCAAGTCCTTGGGTAACACCGTCTCTCCGGATGACTTTGTTGCACGGTACGGTCTCGACCAGGTCCGCTACTTCTTCTTGCGTGAAGTGACCTTCGGTGCCGACGGAAACTACAACCACGACACTATCGTTGCGCGCATCAATGGTGACCTCGCAAACAACTTTGGAAACCTCGCTCAGCGTTCGCTGTCGATGGTTGCTAAGAACTGCGGGGGAGCTGTGCCGACTCCGGGAGAACTTTTGCCAGCCGACGAGCAGATCTTGGCGGCAGCTTCGGAACTCCTTGAACTCAACCGTGAGGCGTACGCACGTCAAGACTTCAGCCGAGCTTTAGAAGCCGTCTGGCACGTCTTAGGTGATACCAATGCATACTTTGCGGAGCAAGAACCTTGGAAGCTGAAGAAAACTGATCCAGCGCGTATGGAAACGGTTCTTTATGTCACCATCGAAATCGTGCGCAAGGTTGCGTTGCTGCTACAGCCGGTGTTGCCACAAACCATGACCAGCATGCTTGATCTATTGGCTGTCGGTCAGGGAACCGCACGCAATTTCGAAAACTTTGCAACCGCTTTGGTACCAGGAACTCAACTGCCGGCTCCAGCGCCGGTGTTCCCACGGTATGAAGAAGAAAAATAAGTCCTAAAATCAACAAGGTCCAAGTTTGGAATCAAAACCAAACTTGGACCTTGTTGTTTAAGAGAAGTTATTACGGGCTGACAACCCCGGTCTGGTAGGCAACGACTACGGCTTGAACACGGTCACGAGCGCCTAGCTTAGATAAGATATGTCCGACATGTGTTTTCACCGTGGCCTCGGAGAGGAACAAATCCATGGCAATCTCCGGGTTAGAACGGCCTAGTGCAATATGACCGAATACTTCCCGTTCACGGGGAGTCAAAGAATCTACGGCGGCCGTTAGTGGGTCATCATTTGGTCGGGAGCGCTTCAGCAGTGGAGCCATATGATCCAGTAGACGTCGGGTAGTGGAAGGTGCAATAACAGCATCTCCGCGGTTGACCGTACGTACCGATTCAAGCAGCTCTTCCGGTGGGGCATCTTTTAGCAGAAAGCCACTAGCCCCGGCCTGGATGGCACTGAACGCATACTCGTCCATATCAAAAGTGGTCAGTACGATGACGCGTGGCGAATCGATTGCCTCGGCACGAGAAACAAGTAAACGCTCAGTGGCTTCAATACCGTCCATTTCCGGCATGCGAACATCCATCAAGATGACATCTGCTGTAGCCAAGGCAGGTGAAGCTAAGGCTTCGCGTCCGTTAGACGCCTCAGCAACTACAGTCATATCATCTTGAGAATTGATGAGCATACGGAAGCCGCTTCGTACCAGAAGTTGGTCATCTACCAAGGCAACTTTGATTGGCTCAGTGGTGGTCATTCGTTTTTAGTCCTCGGAGTAGGGGATGAAGGCGGAGACACAGAAGCCTCCGCCGGAAAGTGGACCAGCTGTGCTGGTTCCATCGTAGAGGGCAACTCGTTCATGTAATCCGCGTAATCCTTGGCCAGCGCCGTCGATGGCAAGTTTGCCGGTGCAAGTTCCGTCATCCGTGACATTGATTTCTACGCCACGGCTGGTCCAGTCCAAAGTAACTGTTGCCTTGGCCTGTGGCCCAGCATGCTTCAGTACATTGGTGATTGCTTCTTGAACGCACCGGTAGGCAGTGAGTTCTGCGCCAGCCGGCAGAGCTCGGCGGGGAGATCCTTGAACCTCAAATGAGACTTGCAGGCCAGACTTGACTGACATCTCAACGAGTTCAGGAACATTATTCAAGCTAGGAAGTGGTCGGTGTTCCACTTCCTCATCGGTGCGCAGTACGCCTAACAAGCGTCGCATTTCACGCAACGAAGACCGGCCGGCATCTGAGACCGTTTTCAACGTTTCGATAGCAATCTTTGGATCCTGGGCCGCTGCGTACCGTGCACCGTCCGCCTGCGTAATAATCACCGACAGGGAATGTGCCACGATGTCATGCATTTCGCGGGCAATGTGATTGCGTTCGTCAGAGGCAGCCAATTCACGTTCAATTAATCGCTCATTTTCCAGACGCTGTGCATGAGCCTGCAGGGCGTTCAAAGTTTGTCGTCTGCTCCGAGCTAGGTCGCCAAAGGTCCACGCGACGGTGACCACCAACGCCAAACCAACAAATGAAATGACCATATCGAAAGACAGGTGATTATTACTCGAAACCCCGGGACCAAAAATATTGAAAGTTGCCAGGATGGCTCCGAGAAATCCGAGACCCAACGTGGCGAAGGATTGCCAGCGTTTCCCATAAACAGCCATGGTGTAAATCATGATGGGGACTGAGAACTGAGAAGGGAGGAATACACCGTGGAAGAAGAGCTGCAGAATGTGCGCACCAGCAATGGTGATGGTTGCTGCCCATGGGCAGCGACGGCGAACCATGAGAGGTGCCGACTGCAGTAGGGCTATGGCTGCGATGCTGATCCCAAAGCCTATGCCCACTCCGAAACCGATGCCCACTGAAAAGATAACGCATACGAGTGTATAAACCGCGCCGACAAACATATCGATCCGGCCCGGGTTGGACCGAATCCACCGGTCTAACCGCCGGTGTGGATTAGTGAAAATCAAGTTTCCCTCACGCGTACTTAAAAGCTCTGTTCTACCTCAAGTCTATCTAGCGTCTTGATCCGCGTCCTCATGCCACGGTTGGAGATTCTTTGACGCAATAAAGAAATCAATCTCATAATTTGAGATAGGTTCTCAAATGGTGGATTCACTTGGTTATGATGAGTGCATGGGAAACGTCATTAATATTGCTGTCATTCCAGGCGATGGTATCGGCCCAGAAGTGGTTGCCGAAGCCGTGAAGGTCCTGAAGTTCGTAACTAACGGTGGAGACCAACAGGTAGATCTCACCGAGTACACCTTGGGTGCCGAACACTGGCTCAAAACAGGGGAGACCCTGCCCACTGAAACTCTCGAAGCCCTCAAGAAGCATGATGCCATCTTGTTTGGTGCGGTGGGCGCCGCTCCTGGCGATACACGCATCCCTTCGGGAATCATTGAGCGTGAACTGCTGCTCAAGCTTCGCTTCTCCTTAGATCACTTCGTCAATCTTCGTCCAGCCAAGCTGTATGCAGGTATTGAAAGCCCGTTGGCCAACCCGGGAGAAATTGACTTTGTCGTTGTTCGTGAGGGCACTGAGGGTCCATACGTAGGCAACGGCGGCTCGGTACGTACCGGCACCCCACATGAAATTGCTACTGAAGTATCCGTGAATACCGCCTACGGTGTAGAGCGCGTAGTTCGTGATGCTTTTGCCCGTGCAGCAGCACGTCCACGAAAGCACGTGACCCTGGTGCACAAGCACAACGTGCTGGTCCACGCTGGACACCTATGGCGCCGCACTGTAGAAATGGTGGCCCCAGAATTCCCAGAGGTCACTCACGACTACCTGCACGTAGACGCGGCTACTATCTTCCTGACTACCAATCCATCGCGTTTTGATGTCATTGTGACGGATAATCTCTTTGGAGACATCCTTACTGATCAAGCTGGCGCAATCACTGGCGGGATCGGTTTGGCAGCCAGCGGCAACATCAACATGGATCGTACATACCCATCCATGTTTGAGCCGGTCCATGGCTCGGCACCAGATATTGCCGGTCAACAGAAAGCTGACCCTACCGCGGCAATCCTTTCGGTGGCCTTGATGCTTGAGCACCTGGGATTGTCAGCTGCGGCCGCCTCTGTTGAGCAAGCGGTCGAAAAAGAGATCACTTCACGCCAAGAATTGACTGATCACCGCACCACGAGCGAAATCGGCGATGCAATTGTGGCGCTACTGGCATAAGCTAAAAGTGATGTAGCTCGGTTAGTTGCTAATCGAGTAGCAAATCCACGGACGGGTGTTCCGCCAATGGCGTGGGGCACCCGTTTTTCGTTAACTGAGCAAGGAAGTCCAGAGTTAGATGGAATTCACCGAAAACCTGTCATCAAATCGTAAGAGTGCAGAGGAACGAGCTGCCGTTCTAGCAGACCCTGGGTTCGGGGACTTCTTCACCGACCATACAGTGGTTGTTGACTGGACCGCTGGTGCCGAGGGTGGCGAAGGCCAGTGGCATGATGCCCGCGTTGAGCCATACGGCCCCATCGCCATGGATCCTGCTGCCTCAGTCCTGCACTATGGCCAGGAAATCTTTGAAGGACTCAAGGCCTACCGTCACGAAGACGGATCCGTATGGACCTTCCGCCCACACGCTAACGCGGCACGCCTCAATAAGTCAGCCGCACGTCTAGCGCTTCCACAGCTAGATGAAGACGTATTTGTTGATTCACTGCGTAAGATTGTTGCCACCGATATTGACTGGGTACCAAGCGGCGACGGCGAAGCGCTCTACCTTCGTCCTTTCATGATCGCTACCGAAGCCTTCTTAGGTGTTCGTGCAGCTCGCGAGGTTTCCTACCGCGTGATTGCCTCACCAGCAGGAAACTACTTCGGCGGAGAACTAAAGCCAGTAGGTATTTGGGTGTCAAAGAATTACGCCCGCGCAGGCCGCGGCGGAACCGGTTCGGCTAAGTGCGGCGGCAACTACGCTGCCTCGCTTGTGGCACAGCTAGAAGCAGAAGAGAACGGCTGCAAGCAGGTACTCTTCCTTGATTCTTTCAATGACAATGCCGTTGAAGAACTTGGTGGAATGAACGTATTCTTCGTCACAAAGGATGGTTCATTGGTGACCCCAGCGTTGACTGGGACCATCTTAGAAGGTGTCACTCGTTCTTCGGTTATTCAGTTGGCCAAAGACCGCGGCATGAAGGTTGAAGAGCGCAAGATTACGTTGGACGAATGGCGCGACTCGATTGCCAGTGGCGAGATCACCGAGGTGTTCGCCTGCGGTACGGCTGCAGTGATCACTCCAATCGGTGTGCTCAAGAACGGCGACGAACTTATTGGTGACGAGAACGCACCTGCCGGGGAGGTAACTATGTCTATCCGTGAAGAACTTCTAGGCATCCAACGCGGAACCGTAGAGGACCGTCACGGTTGGTTGGAGCGCTTGGCGTAAGTCAACATTCTTCGGCTAAAGGCAGCTTGCGCGAGACAGAGCAAGCTGCCTTTAGCTCTCGAGAGTAGGTTCACCCGTGAGTATTCCCCAGTGTCCGTTCATCTTGGACGGCTAGTCTTAACGCTGTTCAAGAGTGTGATGGATGGGGAGAAAATTAGTGGCGGAAGATGAGAAGCGAACGGTGAAAAATGTGAGCCGACGCGTGGTTCTCACACTCGGGGGACTAACTGCAGGCGCAGTCATTTATGGACAGTTTACAGATTCTTCATCAGAGCCTGCACCTGAACCATCGACCACACCAACTCCTCGTCCAGAACCTAAGTCTGTTCTGGTGAATCGTGATCCATCGGTAACGAAATCACTGCAACGAACTAGAAATACCTCCGGCGCGCGTCGACTTTATGCGGGTGCGTTCCCTGCGACAAAAATTCGCCGAGTGGTGCCTCTGCCAGGTCTGAAGAAGTCTGAGATTCCCTGGCTTGCCGTCAGCATTGTTGGTCCAACTCACCAACTCCAGATTATTAATCCGATCCAGAATTCGCCAGCCCATGTTGTGGAGATTCCCCACAGTCATAACGGCGGCGTCCAAACGATGGCTTGGGACAAAAAGAATAAAAAGCTCTACCTTGGAACACGCAATTACCTATTGGTTTGGGTGCCATCTCGTCCTTCAAAAGTAACGCAGCTAGGCCAAGTGGCTGGCGCTTCAACTATCTATGATCTGCAGATTGACTCCCTCGGCACCGTGTGGGGTGGAACTTATCCGCTGGGAGCAGCTTTTAGATACACACCGGATATCAAAAAAATCAGGGTATTCGAACGTGTTTCTGCCGATACGGACTACGTGCGACGTGTGGCCGTTGATGCAAATGACAACGTATGGCTAGGTACAGGGTCACGGAACCCACGAGTATTTAGATTCTCAGCCAAGAGCCCCCAAAAGGTCCTAGAAATTCCGCTTCGGGAGCCTAAAAGCACTGGATTTATCAGTTCCTTGCAAGCCATAGAAGGCAGGATCGTGGTTTCTGTGGACGACGTTTCGGGCCAACTATTGCTGAACCCGCAAAATAACTTGTGGGTGGGAACGGTAGACCGGGTGTGGTCTGGGCGGAAAGCGTCTGCAGTAATTTCCGATTCAAATCAGTTCTACAACGTGAGCGACAACCAGCTCTATGCGACCAGCAGTTCAACTTGGGACGAGCAAGCTATTAGTAAGCTTTCCGGAGGATCGCCACTATCCATTTATGCCACGGACGCTCAGGTGGTAGTTGTCTCTGCGAATAAAACGGGACTTCAGATTGAAGTGGTGCGTTTGTCCAGTAGATCAGTTCAACTTGTCAGCACCGTGGCATTGGCCCGCGGTGAGTTTGTTGTTCAATCTCTTATGTCGCATTCAGACGGAAATATTTACGTTGGTGGCTATATGGGCCACGGTGTCACCTCGATTAACCCCAAAACTGGGAAACACTGGACTTCGCCTGTAGAGCAAAACGCGGTCAACCAGATCGAGGGCATGATCGAATTTGATGCTCAAAAGACGTACATAGGATCATACGGTTCGGCCGATATAGTGCGGCTTACAAGCAAGGCAAAAGATAAGCCCGAGGGATATTCACGCATCGCTAGGTTAGCGACTGACTACGAACAATCGAGAATTTTCGCCTGGGCTAAGAATTCAAAAACGGTCTTCTTCGGAACTGTCCCAGAATACGGTCGTTCTGGTGGCGTTCTAGGGGCAATTAATCCGCAGCTTGATGAGATTAGCTGGGTTTTGGATGGGGGAGATCAAGGATTTATTCCTAAGCATTCGATCACTGGACTCGTGGCTGATGAGAAATTCATCTATGGCACCACATCGGTACGCAACGGATATGGGCTGGCTGATACCGAAGGTAATGCCAAAGTCTTCAAAGTCGACATTGCAACAAGAACGATCTTGTGGAGCGTGTCGCCTATTGCCAAATGTGGTGCAGTCTATGCCCCCAAGCTGATGGCGGGATGGCTCCTAGTTGCTGACTTAGAAGGAGTAGCTGTGCTGGATCCGAGGAATGGCAAGCTCATCAAAAAACATCAACTAACCAACGCTCGCAATACAAGCTATCGACCGGGGTGGAAGAACGCTGACCTGGTTGTCTTAGAGAGTGTGGGTAAAGCCGTGCATACTGCAGCTGGGACGACTACAGTCGTCGACTTTGCTGCGACAACTCGTGCATTAATCGGTAGCCCACAGCTGAAGAGTCAATTCGGAACTCGCCTGACAGTTTCAAGCTCCGGACAGGTCTTTGCCAACGCTGAGAAAACTGCGATTGCCGAATTGGATTTGCAACCCATCGCTTCCCAGTCAAAGACGGCGAGACCTAGCGCCACGAAAGCTGCGCCCACGGCAACTGCAACCATATAGGAATACTTCACCAGCGCGTGAGCCTGATAAACGAGTGGCATAAAACCTGCTTAGGTAATCAATTCCACGACACTCAATCAAAAAGTAAGCAGAAGTCAGGATTCAGCGCCATTTACATGCCCTAGGCTTATAAGTATGCGCATTGCCAGATTTGTAGTTGATAGCGACCCAATGTACGGAGTCGTAGACGGAAACGACATCCACGTTCTAGCAGGAGACCCTTTCTTCCAAGGGATTAAGACCACCGGTGTCACCCACCAGCTCGACGACGTACGACTAGTCGCCCCAATCATTCCGCGGTCAAAGGTGATCGGTTTCGGCCGCACCTACCGCGAACACGCCAAAGAACTTGGTAACGAAGTTCCTAACGAGCCGTTGATGTTCTTGAAGCCAAACACTTCAGTGGTCGGCCACGGCGATCCTGTGACTCTTCCAGCATTCTCTGAAGAAGTTTCCTTTGAAGGCGAACTTGCCGTGGTCATTGGACGTATCTGCAAGGATGTCCCCGCAGAAAAAGCTGCGGATGTGATCTTTGGATACACCGTGGCCAATGACCTCACCGCTCGTGATGCACAGCGTAAAGATCCACAGTGGGCGCGAGCCAAAGGTTTTGACGGGGCATGTCCTCTAGGTCCATGGATTGAAACGCAGCTAGCAGATCCAGATGACGTGGGAATCGTTACCCGCGTGAACGGCGAAGTTCGCCAGGATGGATCAACCAACGAAATGATCTGGTCAGTCAATGACCTGGTTGCTCGCGCTTCCGAGGCATTCACTTTGTTGCCAGGAGACGTCATTCTTACCGGTACCCCAGCAGGTGTTGGTTTGGTAGCTGAAGGTGACAACGTTGAAATTGAAGTTGAAGGAATCGGAACCCTGCGCAGCGTCTTCCGCCGATAACTCGAAGACCTCAGCCTAGATCGTTTTTACAATAGCGCGCTGGTCTTCGCATCCATTGTGATGCGAAGACCAGCGCGCTATTGTGCTTCCGACAGGTCAACAGGACTAGAATGAAATCACCATGACTGATCTATCGCTGATTCCTACCGTGACCGAAGAAACCCCGGTTCGGGTTCGTTTCTGCCCATCGCCTACGGGCACCCCACACGTTGGCCTAATCCGTACCGCCCTGTTCAACTGGGCCTACGCACGGCACACCGGGGGCAAGATGATTTTCCGTATCGAAGATACGGATGCGAAGCGCGACTCCGAAGAGAGCTACAACCAGCTGCTGGACGCCTTGGCGTGGCTGGGCATCGACTGGGACGAAGGCGTAAACGTCGGTGGCCCACACGAGCCATACCGCCAGTCCCAGCGTGGTGACATTTACCAGGACGTTATTGCCAAGCTACGCGCTGCAGGACACGTCTATGAGTCGTACTCCACCCCTGAGGAAGTCGAAGCGCGCCACAAGGCTGCCGGCCGTGATCCAAAACTGGGTTATGACAATTTTGACCGTGAACTAAGCGAAGAGCAGATTGTCGCGTTCAAGGCCGAGGGTCGCGAACCGGTGCTGCGTATTCGTATGCCAGAAGATGACATCACCTTTACCGACCTAGTCCGTGGAGACATTACCTTCAAACCAGGTACCATTCCTGACTTTGTGGTTGTCCGTGCCAACGGTCAGCCCCTGTACACTCTGGTGAACCCGGTAGATGACGCCCTGATGGGTATCACCCACGTACTTCGTGGTGAAGATCTACTCTCCTCCACTCCACGCCAGATTGTGCTCTACCGTGCGTTGATTGATATCAAGGTCGCACAGTACATGCCACTGTTTGGTCACCTGCCGTACGTGATGGGTCAAGGCAACAAGAAGCTGTCCAAGCGTGACCCTGAGTCGAGCCTGTTCCTGCACCGTGACCGCGGATTCATCCCCGAGGGCCTGCTGAACTACCTGTCGTTACTAGGGTGGTCGCTGAGCGCGGATGAAGATATCTTCACCCGTGATCAACTCATCGAAGCATTTGATGTTAAAGACGTGCTCTCAAACCCAGCACGCTTCGATATCAAGAAGGCAGAAGCGATCAACGGTACTCACGTACGTCTGCTTGAGCCACAGGACTTCCGTGACCGTCTAGTTCCTTATCTGCAGGTTGCGCAGCTTGTGGGTAGCGAATTGAGTGCACGAGAGAACGAAATACTAGACGCGGCTGCACCTCTGGTTCAGGAGCGTATCGGCTTGCTTGGAGAAGCAGCCGAAATGATGGAGTTCCTTTTCAAGTCTGATGAAGAAATTGAGATTGAAGAGAAGGCTCTGAAGGGAATGCCTGCCAACCTGGTTGAGGTTGTAGACGCGAGCATTGCTGCACTTGACGGTGTCCAGGAATGGAATGCTGAGAACATTCAGAATGCACTGCGAGTAAAACTAATTGAGGAGCTTGAACTTAAGCCGCGCCAGGCCTTCGGCCCAGCACGTGTTGCAGTTTCAGGGAAGCGAGTTTCGCCTCCATTGTTTGAATCAATGGAAATTCTGGGACGCGAGTCCAGCTTGAAGCGCCTGCGTGCTTTCGGCGAATCACGCTAAACCGTAGATCACACCTTGCGCGAATTAGGTAACACCTTCGATTTCAGCACCCGATTGGGTGGCGGAATCGAAGGTGTTCTTTTTGACATAGATGACACACTCGTTGATCTGCGGTCCGCAGCAATCGATGCATTTCATGCCATGGTTGATGACCTGCTAGAAGGAGTTACTAGCGAGCGGTTACGACTCATTGCCGAAGACTTTGCAGATGATGGTGCGGGCGCTTATGAACGCTATATGGCAGGCGAAGTCACGTTCCTCGGTCAACGTCAGTTGCGTTTGAATCGCGCCTTTGAGCTGGTAGAGCACAAACCACTTTCTGAGCAGTCCTACCTTCGCTGGGCTGAAGGCTATGAAACTCTGGTCAAGGATTCTTGGAAACCATTTGATGACGTCTTGCCGCATCTTGCTGCGCTCAGCAGCTGGGGGATACCTTATGGTGCAGTGAGCAATAACGTTGAGGCCTATCAGCGAATGAAGCTGGTACGTTCCGGACTGTCCGGATTTGCGGTAGTTATTGGCTCGGACACGGCAGGGGCACCTAAACCTGATCCTGCACCTTTCTTGGCCGGGTGTAGTCAGCTGCAAACTGCGCCGGGTAGAACCTTGTATGTGGGTGACAATCCAATAAATGATGTACAGGGCGCAGAGAATGCCGGACTTATCGCAATCTTCGTGGACCGCGAGTCCAAGCATGCAGCGCAATCGGCTCTCACCGTATCGAACCTCGAACAGCTCACTGCGCTAATTGGTCAAAGCATCAATTCGCTAGAGTGAGACTAATCCCTAGCTCTCAATTTGTCAGCGCCTAATTAGCTGGGTATAGTTAATTCTCGTGCTACGGCATCACGCGAAAATCTCAATGAGGTTTATTCGCTGAATGTCCAAGTCACCTTGGGATATGGTGTAATTGGCAACACAACGGTTTCTGGTTCCGTCATTCTAGGTTCGAGTCCTGGTATCCCAGCGCTTCACCGGAGTTATCTGGTGAGTTGAAGAGAAATCTTTAGCGTACGGCCCCATCGTATAGCGGCCTAGTACTCCGCCCTCTCACGGCGGCAACACGGGTTCGAATCCCGTTGGGGTCACAAAATCCACGACAGTGTCGTGGTTTTTCTTTTTAACTTTTCCTGACACCTTTGTTGCTTGTGGCGTTCAACTTGTCATAAGGCATGATAGGACTCATGGAGTCCACGTCATTACCGCCGGAATCGACAAACCCGGACAACGCCGAGCCGGATACGCACGCCATTGAACTGCTGGAGCGAGTAGCCAGGCTTGAAGGCTCACTGAATAATCTGCAGTTCATTCTCGCTCATGATGCGAATGGTGAATCACTGCGCATTAAAGCCTTGCACCAGATTAATGACTATCTCGAACCACGCATCAAAAATTTAAATGCACCTCTTCTTGCAGTGGTCGGCGGTTCTACCGGTGCCGGAAAATCAACGTTAGTCAATTCACTTCTCGGTGATCGTATTAGCCGCTCCGGAGCGGTACGGCCCACCACACGCACTCCGGTACTCGCGGTAAACCCCGCAGACGAGCCGTGGTTTGCCAATGAACGGATCCTTCCTGAACTGACCCGTCTCAAAGGTGCCGGTTACAGTGAGGGGCACGGTATGGAACGTCATGACGCTTTACTGGTGGTACCGCACAACAATGTGCCCCGGGGACTCGCCATTCTTGACGCACCCGACATTGACTCTGTATCAGATGACAACCGGGCTCTGGCCGGACAGCTACTGAACGCTGCAGACCTCTGGATTTTTGTCACTACTGCCAATAGGTACGCCGACGCGATCCCTTGGGAAGTGCTCACCGAAGCGGGCGGGCGGGAAATTACTGTCTGCGTGATACTTAACCGCGTCCCCGCCGGAGCTGAGACAGACATTGTTCCGGATCTGCAAAGACTGCTCGCAGCAAAAAACTTGGATCCTAAATTACTGCACGTCATCAACGAGGTTCCGCTTGATGAACAACAAATGATTCCGGGGGAGCGACTCGAACCGATTTCAGCATGGCTGAATTCTTTAGCTGCCAACGCGGCCGAGCGTCAACGCATTGCCGAACAGACTCTTGAAGGCGCCATTAAGCGTTTGCAAGACGATGTGCGTTCCCTTGGCGAGCAGGCGGAAGACCAAGATCTTCAACTTCAATCCCTAGCCAAGATTGCCACCGAACGCTTTGAATTTACCTTAGGAAAGACCACCGAAGCGTTGAAAGACGGATCGCTATTGCGCGGTGAGATTTTAGCGCGGTGGCAAGACTTTGTCGGGGCCGGAGAATTACTGCGGGGCATTGAAGGCGTAGTGGGGCGCATCCGTGACCGAGTTGGTTCATTCTTTAGTGGCAAGCCACCGGCAACTCATCGGGTTGAAGATGCCATCGAGTCAGGAATTCATGCGGTTTTGGTTGTTGAGATCACCAATGCATTCCATGACGTGGACCGAAGCTGGCGCAACACGCCTATTGGAATCCAACTTCTCTCTTCTTTGCCTGCCCTCCGTCCGCCCAAAGAACTGGAAACTAGGGCGGCCGACACGATCCGTGCCTGGCAAAAAGATGTGCTGGAAATGATTCGCAGTGAAGGTGCGGGGAAACGTAAAACAGCCAGAATCGCTGCTTTCGGTGTTAACGGTGTGGCGGTGGCGCTCATGGTGGTGGTCTTTGCTTCCACGGCCGGAGTCACAGGATTGGAAGTAGGAATCGCTGGAGGCTCTGCAGTGGTGGGACAAAAATTGTTGGAAGCAATATTTGGTGAAGACGCGGTGAGGCGCATGGCTACACGCGCCCGCACCATGCTCGAATCTCGAACCCAAGAACTCATTGATGAGAATCTCTCCATGTACCTCAATGAAATTGATGCTCATCTTCAGCCAGAGATTGTTCAAGAACTACTTAATCAAGTGAAGCCTTTACGTGGTGGAGGGTATAAAGCATGAGCGAGCGCAAAGTGACTCGTGCACATACGGGACTTAGCGAACAAATTGATGCGGTAGTCTCAGCAATGCAAATTGCTGAACCGTATCTTGAACCCGAGGTTGTTGACCAAGCCGCGGTGATCATTGAACGTGCTGAAGCACGCCGGCAACTCTCGGCTGATCATGTGGTGGTAGGACTCTTTGGCGCCACTGGCAGTGGCAAATCCTCACTGTTTAATGCGCTCATCGGTTCCGAGATAGCACAAACCGGCGTCATTAGACCAACCACCACCAAAACCGTGGCCGCCATCTGGCAGCCTGTGGGCGCTGACGCACTACTTGACTGGCTAGAAGTCAGTGAGCGCCATATATTGAGTTCTCAGGTCTTGGGTAAAGACTCCAAAAAGTCTCAAGATCTAGGTGGAGGACTTATTCTGCTTGATCTTCCAGATATGGACTCAACCTCAACTGAGCATCACCTCATTGCCTCACGGCTGGCAGGACAAGTTGATTACCTTGTCTGGGTCCTTGACCCACAGAAGTATGCCGATGCTTCGATTCACCATGGCTACCTCAGTGAACTGACTGGCCAACGCGGAAATCTTTTGGTGGTGCTTAACCAAGTTGATACCATCGCGGAACGTGACCGTGAACCGGTCAAAGCGTCATTAAAAACATTGCTTGAAGATGAAGGAATCGGCCAAGTGCCCATTCTTTTGGCCTCGGCACGTTCGGGCGAAGGCCTAGATGCCGTTCGGGATAAATTTGCGGTAGCGCTGAAAAACAAGGTTCAGGCAACCAGACGCTTGCGCGCAGACGTGGATGGATTGTTGCGCGTGCTGGACGGTGAACTAGCTGTGCCCAAGGTTCGTCCTCCCGGGATTATGGAACAGAGTGAGCTAGAGCGCAGCATTGCCAAAGCGCATGGTACCCACCGAATCGCTGATGCGGTCCAGACCTCGTACAAGTTGCGTGCTTCGACTAACACCGGGTGGCCGTTGACTAGCTGGCTGACCAGGTTGCGTAATGACCCACTTAAACGAATGAATCTTGGCCGCGGAATTGAAAATCCTGAAATTTCGCTCACGTCACGTCCAGAACTATCAGTTGCAGAGAACGCTGCTGTTGACCAAGCAGCCGTGAAGTATCTGAACACTGCAACAGAAGATCTGTCGCCACGTTGGTCCCAGTCACTCAAGAACGGCATCCACGAGCAGAAAACAGAACTAGCAAACGAAATTGATATTGCCATAGCTAGTTGCCCCCTCGGAGTCGAAAAGAAGTCTTGGTGGTGGCCGGCGACAAAATTTGTTCAGTGGCTTGGAGTCGTGGTGGCGCTCGTCGGTGCGTTATGGCTGGGAGGAATCGCCTTAGCTGCTTACTTCCAATTTAATCTTCCAGAGACTCCGCGCGTGGAAGGATTCGCGATTCCAACCTTGATGGTCTTCGTGGGCGTACTGCTGGGCATAGTATTAGGAATCTTCGGGTCATTTATAAATAAAATGGTCGCTAGACTGAAGCGAAGGAAAGCACTAAAAAATCTTCAAAATTCAGTGGGTTCAGTGGTTCGGCGATTTATCGTAGATCCAACATCACACCATTTAGAGCAATACAACAGTTATGCGTCGCTGATTACCAGTGCGGCGAAGAAAGTCGAATAGCAGCCTTTGACTAATCAACAGACAGAGAAAAACTTGACCGTAGGCGACATTGGCGAACAGGGGATTCTTAACGAGATTCTTCCACTGTTAGATGCCAAGGACGCCGGGCTCGGCCCAGGGGATGATGCTGGAGCGCTTCGCGTGGCCGGGGGCGAAGTAGTCGTCTCGGTAGACACTATTGTCCAAGACCAAGATTTCCGTTTAGTTTGGCCCAGTGGTCACGAACATAAAGCTTATGACATTGGCTGGAAGTCCATTGCGCAAAATGTTTCAGACATTAACGCCATGGGCGGTGTGCCCACCGGAGCAGTCGTGTCGCTGTCCATGCCTACAGACGTCACTTTGTCATGGGCAAAAGAATTTGCCCGGGGAATCGCAGGAGCGATTACGTCGCTTGGCGCTGATCGCTTGGCGATCTTAGGCGGAGATTTAAGCAAATCTTCCGAAATTTCTGTGACCACTACCGTTCTGGGCGAATGTGAGCACGGTAAAGTCCTGCGTACTGGAGCGAAGCCGGGGGATCTGCTGGCAGTTGCAGGCAGGCTAGGCTCCGCTGGTGCGGGATTGGCCCTTCTGGATGCGCTCCACGATTCAACTAGTTGGAACCGCGCGGTACTTCGTTTAGTTGAGGCACAGTGCAAGCCGGTACCACCTTTGGAATCTGGTCCGCGTGCGGCACAAGCAGGGGCAAGCGCAATGATGGACATTTCAGACGGATTGCTCCGAGATGCTGGAAGACTGGCAAAGGCCAGCTGCGTCAGTCTCGACTTAGACCGGCAGGCACTTGAGGTTTTCGCTCAGCGTTTGGAACCTGCCACAACGCTCTTGAAAACAGACCCCATGGAGTGGGTGTTGCGCGGCGGAGAAGACTTTGGTCTGCTCGCAACATTCCCCGCCGAGGCCGAAATTCCTGAGGAATTTACTGTTGTTGGAAAGGTCCTACGCACCACCGGCCGACGTTCAACAATTCGTCTCGATGGACAACAGCTGGATTACCGAAACGGTTTTGATCACTTCGGTTAGAGCTTTACTGGATTTTAGCCCTCGGACTGAATACGTAACAAGTCTGACAATTCCCGTCCAGCGTTCACTACCGACTCGTGATGAATCTTTCCTGGTTGGCGAGTCAAACGCTCAATGGGTCCAGACATGGACAGCGCTGCAATCACCCGTCCGGACTGCCCCCGAATTGGGGCAGAGACCGAGGCAACTCCGGGTTCACGTTCGCCCAGTGACTGAGCCCATCCGCGGCGCCGAACCCCGGCCAAAATGGTCGGGGTAAAGCGCGCGTGATGTAGGCCATCAATCATGCGTTCATTGTCTTCCCAAGCTAAGAGAACTTGGGCCGCGGAGCCGGCCTTCATGGATAGTTGGGTACCCACCGGAATAGTGTCGCGCAATCCAACAGGTCGTTCGGCACTGGCGATACACACACGGAAATCACCTTGTTTGCGGAATACCTGAGTACTTTCGCCGGTGAGATCCCGCAATTTCATGAGTACCGGCCCTGCGGTACTCACTAGCCTGTCTTCTCCCGCAGCGCTGGCTAGTTCTACCAGGCGCCCTCCAAGCTCAAAGCGGCCATGTAGATCTCGCCCCACCAACCCATGATGAACCAGTGACTGAGCGATGCGGTGCACCGTGGGGCGGGAGATCTGGGTGACCTCGACCAGCTGTGAAAGGGTGGTCGGGCCATTTTCTAATGCGTTAAGAATGGCTGCTGCCTTATCGAGGACACCAACACCGCTACCTGTAGTCATAAAACCATTATTGCGTCTCAGTATTTGAGATTCAAGTCCAGATACTGGAAATGGTGTTCTAAGAAGTGTCAAAGTAAAGGTGTTGATAGTTCGTAGCTTGAGGAGTGTGTCGCATGTCCACCATGCAGTCGCCCCAGACCCTGGCAGAAAAGGTCTGGAATGCGCACGTAGTGCGCCATGGAGAAGGGGAAGGCGAAGCTCGCCAACCCGATTTGATCTACATTGACCTTCACCTGCTACACGAGGTCACCTCACCGCAAGCCTTCGAGGGCTTGCGTCTGGCAGGGCGCAAACTTCGCCGCCCAGATCTCACTATCGCGACCGAGGATCACAACACCCCGACGCTTGATATTGACAAGCCCATTGCAGATTTGACGAGCCGGACACAGATCTTCACCTTACGAGATAATTGCAAGGAATTTGGCGTCCGCCTGCACTCACTGGGGGACAAGGAACAAGGAATTGTTCACGTAGTCGGCCCCCAGCTGGGTCTGACCCAGCCAGGTATGACCGTTGTCTGCGGTGACTCCCATACTTCAACCCACGGCGCCTTCGGTGCTCTGGCTTTTGGTATCGGAACTTCTGAGGTTGAACATGTCATGGCCACTCAGTCTTTGAGTCTGAAGCCTTTCAAGACGATGTCAATCAACGTTGAAGGAACACTGAAGTCAGGTGTGACCGCAAAAGATATTATCTTGGCAGTTATTGCAAAGATTGGCACCGGCGGTGGACAAGGCTATGTTCTGGAATACCGCGGATCCGCAATTCGCGCATTGTCTATGGATGCGCGCATGACTATCTGCAACATGTCCATTGAAGCCGGCGCTCGCGCCGGCATGATTGCACCGGATGAAACGACCTTTGAATACGTCAAGGGCCGCCCCCACGCACCTGAAGGTGATGACTGGGACGCTGCCGTTGACTACTGGAAGACCTTGCAAAGTGACGAAGGCGCACGCTTCGATAACGAAGTGTTCCTGAATGCTGACGAACTTGAACCATTCGTCACCTGGGGAACCAACCCTGGTCAGGGTGTCTCACTGTCATCCAACGTACCGGTCCCCGAAGATTTTGAAGACGAAAATGATCGCAAGGCCTGCGAACGTGCGTTGACATATATGGGCCTGACCGGCGGAACCCCTATGAAGGAAATCCGTGTGGACACCGTGTTCTTAGGTTCTTGCACCAACTCACGGATGGAAGACCTACGCGCGGCGGCCGAAATCGTGAAGGGCCGTGAAAAGGACCCGCAGATCCGCATGATTGTGGTGCCAGGCTCCGCCCGAGTTCGCCTCGAAGCGGAAGCCGAGGGACTGGATAGGATTTTCAAGGACTTCGGTGCCGAGTGGCGCTTTGCTGGTTGTTCCATGTGTCTGGGAATGAACCCAGACCAACTTGCGGAAGGGGAGCGTTGCGCTTCTACCTCTAACCGAAACTTTGAAGGCCGTCAGGGTAAGGGCGGGCGTACCCACCTGGTCTCGCCACTGGTAGCTGCGGCTACGGCTATTCGTGGCACTCTCGCATCACCTTCGGATATCGCCAACACTCCGGTTTCGGCCTAGGAAGGAACACCATCATGGAAAAAGTTGTTACCCACACTGGAATTGGTGTCCCGCTGCGTCAGAGCAACATCGATACTGACCAGATCATTCCTGCGGTCTACTTGAAGCGGATTACACGCACAGGCTTTGAAGATGCGCTGTTCGCTGGCTGGCGCCGAGACGAGAACTTCATCTTGAATACTGAGCCATATAATAAGGGTTCGGTCTTGGTTGCAGGTCCGGATTTTGGTACGGGATCTTCGCGTGAGCACGCGGTCTGGGCCCTGAAAGATTATGGGTTCAAAGCTGTTATCTCGGCCCGCTTTGCCGATATCTTCCGCGGAAACTCTGGTAAGCAGGGATTAGTTGCTGCAGAGGTTGCACAGAGCGACATTGAACTGATCTGGAAAGAACTCGAAAATAATCCAGGCACTGAAGTCACGGTCAACCTGGATGCACGTACCGTGCAGTGCGGATCAATCGTTGCCCCGTTCCAGATTGATGACTACACCCGATGGCGTCTGATGGAAGGCCTAGATGATATTGGGTTGACGCTGAAGCAAGAAGCTGACATTACGTCCTTTGAAGCTACGCGCCCAGCATTTAAGCCTCAGACTTTGCCGGCCAGAACTGCTGACTAAGTTGATAGGCAGGCCCCGTTCGTACTCACCAGTAGGTGTATTCGAACGGGGCCTTCCTTCTTTATGACAAACAACTGCCTCACCATCTGCAGGTCTTCCCTGAAAGCATCCTCACAATGTGTGCGCCACGGGCAGAACTGCTCCGAAGTGCCCCGGCAATGACGGTATGCTTGCTTAGTCCTGCCTGTTTTATTGGCCTACCGGCCCGGGCAGGAGAAAACGACTACGCGATGAGGTTTATTCATACATGGGTAAGATTCTAACGGTCCATGGCGGTGTCCCTTTGAAGGGAACCGTTCGAGTAGGCGGCGCTAAGAACCTGGTTCCAAAGGCTATGGTTGCGGCACTGCTCGGAAACTCTCCTTCGGTACTACGCAACGTACCGGAGATCAAAGACGTCGCAGTCGTGCGTAGCCTTTTAGAGATCCACGGGGTTAAGGTTTCTCAAGACCCCGAGACCGGTGACCTCACCATGGATCCATCCGCCGCGAAGAGCGCCTCAAATCAGGCCATTGATGCTCACGCAGGCGACTCACGTATCCCCATTCTCTTCTGTGGACCACTGATCCACTCTCTCGGGGAAGCTTTCATCCCAGACCTAGGTGGCTGCCGTATTGGTGACCGTCCTATCGACTTCCATTTGGAAGTCTTACGCGAATTTGGCGCTATAGTAGATAAAGAAGCCGCTGGCATCCGTATCTCCGCTCCATTGGGACTAACCGGAGCGAAACTAGCACTTCAGTACCCAAGTGTTGGCACTACCGAGCAGGTTCTACTTTCCGCAGTGCGCGCAAAGGGAGTCACCGAGGTGAGCAACGCGGCGATTGAGCCGGAAATCCTGGATCTGATTTCTTTGCTGCAGAAAATGGGTGCCATTATCTCGGTGCACCGTGACCGAGTCATCCGTATCCAAGGTGTTGATGAACTCCGAGGTTATGACCACTACGCCTTGCCGGATCGAAACGAAGCTGCCTCCTGGGCCTCTGCGGCACTGGTTACCAAGGGCGATATCTTCGTTGAAGAAGCACAGCAGCGTGACCTCACCGCCTTCCTTCACGTCTACCGTCAGATTGGTGGAGAGTTCGAAGTGAAGCAGAACGGTATTCGCTTCTACCACCCGGGTGGAGAGCTGAACCCGCTGATCCTTGAAACCGATGTGCACCCAGGCTTCATGACCGACTGGCAGCAACCTCTTGTGGTCGCATTGACGCAGGCTAGCGGCGTGTCTGTTATCCATGAAACCGTTTATGAAAACCGCTTCGGCTTCACCGACGCTTTGGTGCGTATGGGAGCTACCGTCCAGGTGCATACCGACTGCCTGGGTTCCACTCCTTGCCGCTTCGGTCAGCGTAACTTTAAGCACTCAGCGGTAGTTCTTGGCCCAGCAAAGTTGAAGGGCGCAAACATTGACGTTCCTGATTTGCGTGGCGGATTCTCACATATGATTGCCGCACTGGCCGCCGAAGGCACCAGCAAGGTTACCGGTATTGAGATTATCAACCGAGGCTACGAGCACTTCATGGAAAAGCTCACCGCACTAGGTGCAAACGTTGAATTGAGCAACTAGGGGAGCGTTAGTTCGTGACAGATAACTCAGTGCATCGGGAAACCGTCAAAAGTAAAACCGTCTTTGCAATTCTGGCCGGTATAGTTCGTCCGGTTATGAATGCCTTGATAGGCAGGACCTGGCAAAACTTTGACAGGCTTCCTGCCGGCGGGTTTATTCTTTGCCCTAACCACCTGACCGAAATTGATCCTTTGGTCGTTGGCCACGCGGTATATAGTAGTGGACGTTTGCCACGTTGGCTGACCAAGGACTCCTTATTTAAAGTTCCAGTTCTTGGATCAGCATTACGTGCAACCGGACAAATTCCGGTTTCTCGTAAAACTTCAAGTGCCGCTGAATCTCTGGAAGCTGCGAAAAAGGTCCTTGAAGCAGGGGGTGTGATTGTTATTTACCCTGAAGGCACGCTGACTCGTGATCCTAATCTTTGGCCAATGGTTGGCCGTACCGGTGCCGCACGTCTAGCTTTGCAAACAGGGGCACCGGTGGTGCCAATGGCTCACTGGGGAGATCAAGAATTATTTCCCAGGTATTCCAAGAAAATGTATCCATTCCCTCGTAAACACGTGACCTTGTCTGTGGGGGAACAAGTACAACTCGATGATTTACGTGTCGGGCCACGTACCCGCACGGTACTGCAAGAAGCCACGGCACGAATCATGGCCTCCATTACCGAGCTAGAAGCTGAACTGCGCCAAGAGACTGCACCACAGACACCGTGGAACCCGAGTGAGCATGGACAAGCAACTACGGGTCGAGATTTTGATTCCCCGAAACAACCAAACGACTAAGTCTGATCACCTAGCGAAGGAAAAGCCTTGAGTAAGCCGCTACCACGTAAGATCGCCGTCATGGGGGCCGGAAGCTGGGGAACCACCTTTGCGAAGGTTCTGGCGGACGCAGTTTCTGACCAGGACATTCCGGTACAGATCTGGGCCCGTCGTGAAGAAGCTGCTCGTGAGATCAACGAGCGTCACACCAACTCGCGCTATTTGCGCGATACGAAACTTCCTGCCAACATTTCCGCCTCGGCTCAGATTGCTGAAGTATTAACTGGCGCGGACCTTGTGGTCTTGGCTATCCCCGCCCAGTCCTTAAGTGAAGAACTGGCCAAATTTGTTCAGTACTTTGAACAAGATGTTGTTTTGTTGTCATTGATGAAGGGCCTTGAGCGCGGCACCGATCTTCGGATGAGCGAAGTAATGGCCGAGGTCACTGGTATTCCAGCTGATCGCATCGCGGTCCTCTCCGGACCAAACTTGGCCATGGAAATTGCCCGTGAGCAACCAACGGCCTCGGTGGTGGCCTGCTCCGACGCGCAGACTGCGCATTGGATTGCGCAGTTGTGCTCCGCACCGTACTTCCGTCCGTATACCAATGACGATGTACTGGGTGTTGAACTTGGCGGAATCGTCAAAAACATTATCGCTTTGGCCGTCGGAATGTGTGATGGCATGGGAATGGGCGATAACACCAAATCCACCGTCATCACTCGTGGATTGGCGGAAACCACGCGTTTGGTACTTGCTCTTGGTGGCCGATTGGAGACCTTGTCCGGCCTTTCGGGGCTCGGCGACCTGGTTGCTACCTGTTCCTCGTCGCTGTCACGAAATAATACTGCCGGACGCTTGCTTGGACAGGGACTTTTCCTTGAAGAAGTAAACGATCGTATGTCCCAAACCGCCGAAGGTATCAAATCGGCGCGCGCCGTATTAGACCTGTCGGTAAGCCATCAGGTGGACATGCCAATTACCGAGTCGGTGGTTATGGTCCTGGAAGGCAAATTGAGCGTTGAGAATATGGCGGAGCGCCTGTTGTCGCGAGAACTGAAATCTGAAGGAGAGCTGCAAAAATGAGCGAGCCAAAACCACGAGTCCTCCTGCTCTTTGGCGGTCGTTCCTCAGAACATTCTGTTTCCTGTGTGACCGCCGCCGGTGTGATGCAGGAAATCGACAAAAATCGCTTTGAAGTCATTCCCGTGGGAATTACTCGCGCTGGGGCTTGGACCCTGGTTGATCAGGACTCTTCAGATTGGACTTTGAGTTCGGGTGCTCGTCCAGAAATATCGGTGGCTGATAAGCCCGTGCACCTGTCCAATGATGGTCAGCGAACTTGCCTCTTGCAGTATTCTGGCTCGGAAATCACTGATCTAGGTCCCATTGATGTGGTCTTCCCATTGCTGCACGGTCCTTTTGGTGAAGATGGCTCGATTCAGGGAATGCTGGAAATGTCTGGCGTTTCCTATGTCGGTTCGGGCATCGCAGCTAGCGCCATGGGTATGGACAAGCATTTCATGAAGGTCGTCTTCGAAAATGCCGGATTTAACGTGGGCCCGTACCAGGTCATCACTAATAAACAGTGGCTGCGTGACAGTGCTGTCGCGTTGGATCGATGCAAGTCTTTGCAGTACCCGTTGTTCGTTAAACCCGCTCGTGCAGGTTCCTCAGTTGGTATCACCAAGGTTGATGAACCCACGCAGCTGCAGGCAGCCATTGAGCTAGCACGCGAAGAAGACCCAAAGGTCATCGTGGAACAGGGGATCAGCGGGCGAGAAATCGAATGTGGTGTCCTGGAAGGCCATGGCTCGCTAGAGTCCCGGGCGTCTATGCCCGGCGAGATTGCAGTAGCCGGAAACGACCATACCTTCTACGATTTTGAGGCAAAATACGTTGATGGTGCAGCGGCAAAGCTCAGCTGCCCGGCTGTCCTCAGCGATGAGGCGACCTCGGCCATTCGCGAGTTGGCAGTGAAAGCATTCGACGCCATTGATGCTGAAGGGCTATCTCGGGTTGATTTCTTCTACACCGCAGATGGCGAGTGGATTATCAATGAGATCAACACCATGCCGGGCTTCACGCCCTCGAGTATGTATCCACAAATGTGGGCCAAGACGGGTATCGGCTACAGCGAACTAATCAATGAGCTCATCGCATTAGCATGCGAACGAAAAATTGGTTTACGCTAAAGAAATTTAACTGATGAGGACCGTCAAAGATCTCTGATCTATGACGGTCCTCATGTTTGAACGGCTTTGGCGTTGGCCAGGCTGGCTTAGAGGTCTACGTTCTTCTCGACGCTGACGCAAGCACCTTCCGCGGGAATGCGTGAGGCGGCCTGAGATAGCGAAGCGAGCACAGTACTAGACGGAATTACCTGCGGGTCTAAAACGACTTCGGTAGCCGGGGTACGGCCGTAGGTGGTTAACGTCCACACACCATCCTCACCTTCGTGAGCAATCCAATCTACCTCGTTCACTGAGACACAGGGATCTGTCGTTGGGCCGGGGACTTGAACCCCACACCGTAGGACAACCTGAGATGGGTCACCCCACGCGGCGGTAGCCTGAGAGTTAGTACTACGGCGCTCAGCATCACCAATGAACTGCGGGAGAATCACCATCATCTCGGCGCAGACTGGATTTCCGGCATCACTTGCTGGCTCTACGGCTGCTAAGGAAGCGCAAGCTGCAAGTGTGGGTGTGATCACCATGGCGGCTACGGCTAAAGTAGCCGTACGCCTAATCTTTAGATTAAGTTTTGATGACTCTTGACTCTTATTACTGAAAACGGACACTTTAACAGCGTACCGTTCGTTTCTGAAAGATAAGATGTAAAAAGATGAAACTGTGAAAGGTAGCATATGTCCTTCGAAGAACAGCCCGTACGTCCACGTGCGAAGAAAAAACGCACTGGTCGTGGAATCCTCATTGGCATTCTGGCGCTAGTAGTGATTGCCGGCCTCGTGGCCGGCGGGTACGTTTGGAATCTTGGTCGCACCTTCGACTCGAAGAGTGACAAGATTGCCGAGGCATTCCCTGCCGAAGAAAATCGCCCAGAGGTTAAAGAAGAATCTAAAGATGCAGTGAACATCCTGCTTCTTGGTAGTGATACCCGCGCCACTCGCGAAACAGACGAATCAAGTGAGGAGTTCGGAACCCTTCCAAACGGTGGCCGCTCGGACACCATGATGCTGGTACATATCCCAGCTGACCGTAAGGGCATGTACGTCACCTCGGTGATGCGTGATACCTGGTTGGATATTCCGGGTGTTGGAACTGCGAAGATCAATCGCGCATTCGCTAGCGGTGGCGTTCCTAAGGCCGTAGAAACCTTGGAAGGACTCTTCGGAGTTCGTATCAACCACGTAGCCTCCGTAGACTTTGAAGGCTTCAAAGGTTTGACCGACGCGCTCGGAGGAGTGACGGTAAACAACCCTCAGGCTTTCCGCCAGTCGATTACTAACGGCATGTATTTCCCTGCCGGCGTGCAGACACTAGATGGCGAACAAGCACTAGCCTTTGTACGTGAGCGTAAGTCGTTCCCAGGTAGTGACTATGGACGTGTGAAGAACCAGCAGCTCTTCGTCAAGGCAATGCTTGGACAAATCATGTCCAAAGACACCCTGACCAACCCGGGTAAGCTTAACAATGTTGTCACCGAGATTGCGCCATTTATTGCCGTGGATGAAACATTGGATGCGTCCAAAGTCGCCGGCTATGCAGCCTCAATGATTAACGTGCGTCCAAGCGACATGACCTTCTTTACCTTGCCAAATAAGGGACCAGGGCGTTCCGCAGACGGCCAGTCGATAGTCATACCTGACATGGAAACTATTGATAAGTTTGGTAAGGCGTTGCAGGAAGACAAAATGGATGAGTTCGTGGCAACCACGGACGTTTCCAAATAAAACTGAAAGACCCGATTTCCCATGACACAAAAACTCGATACCTCCGTGCGCGCCATTCGTGAATGGTTGCAACGGAGTGTGAAGAGTCTCGGGAATCATTCAGATAGGCTCAATGCCATCAATGTATTTCCGGTTGCCGATGGGGATACAGGAACTAACCTATATCTCACCGCTCGGGCCGGACATGACGCAGTCAGCAAGCTGGAAAGTGATGACATCGGTGGGTTCTTAGAAGTTGCCGCTCGCGCGTCCATGGAGTCAGCGCGCGGCAACTCAGGAACCCTGCTGGCGGTGTTCCTCAGTGGCCTCGCAGAACCATGGCGGGGCCACGACCGGCTGACCGCGAGCCTGCTCTCCAAAGGCCTTGAACGGGCAAAGGTCCGTTCTTGGTCTGCGCTGAGTGAGCCGGTAGAAGGCACCATGCTTTCGGTCATCAGTGCTGCAGCGTTGGCTGCCGGTTCAACTTTGGCTCATATTAAAACAGATGTGGAGAGCCGCGCAGCCCTGGATACCGTGCTTCATCAAGTGGCTCAGGCCTCGCGGATGGCTGTACGCGGTACCGAAAACGAATTACCTAGCCTTGAAAATGCTGGCGTAGTTGATGCCGGTGCCGTAGGAATGCTGGTGATTTTAGACGAGCTCTGCGCTGCGGTTCGTGGTACCGAAACAGACTTTGAATCCTATGAAGGGTTCAACGGATACCAAGTACAAGATCCACATGTACATTTGATCCAAAATGATGCTCAGGGCGTCGAAGTCATGTGCACCATTACCCTTGATGCGCTGGGAGCAGCCACACTGCGCGGGCAACTGGATCGAGTGGGTGACTCGGTGATCATGTCCCCGGTCAATCCCACCGGCGAAGAAGTTTACCGGTGGAGGGTCCACGTGCACGTGGCCGAGGCGGACATGGCATTAGAACTTATCCGTCAGCAGGGGGAGCCGGTGAACATCAGCATCACCGACTTGTGTACTCATGATGGATGAGACCAAAGCGGTATCTTTGGAGCAAGCTGAACTTTCGCTCGTGCTCGGGGCCAAGAATGCTGGTGCCCTAGAAAAGGCCTTTGGATACACCACTGTTGGTCAATTCCTCTGGCATTTTCCTCGGCGCTACGTCGATGTGGGGGAGCTGACCCCCATTGCAGAATTACCTTTTGACGAGCACGTCACCGTCGTAGCCCAAGTGACTAACGTGAGCCAGCGGCAAATGCACTCACGTCGTGGCTTCATCTTTGAAGTGACAGTCAGTGACGAACTTGACCAGAATAGCCAAGAACTGAAGATGACCTTTTTCAACGGCTATCAAGCGCGTCAAGACTTACAAGTCGGAACCATTGCGATGTTCAGCGGCAAAGTTGGCTGGTATCAGGACCACCTGCAGCTTAGCCAACCCGATTACGCCATCTTAGACACGGTAGCCGAGGCTGATCCGCGGCCCATACCGATCTATCCGGCCTCGGCAAAAATGCCAAATAAGAAAATTCGAGACTTACTCTCACTGCTCATGGATGAAATGACAGAGGAACAACTTCCCGAATTTCTGCCAGAACAACTCCTGGCAAAGCATCACTACCCGCCTAGGGCCAAGGCCTACCTAGACAGACACCACCCGCGTGAAATCAAACATGCCTATATTGCCCGCCAGCGTTTTGCCTTCGAAGAAGCCTTCATGCTGCAACTCTCACTGGCAGAACGAAACCGTGCCGTAGGAAACCAGCCAGCCATTGCGCGCAAACCGGTCAAAGGCGGGTTAGCCGAAAAGTTTGATTCAAGACTGCCTTTTACACTCACCGAAGATCAAATAGAGGTTGGCAAAGAGATCTCGGCAGATCTGCTCAATGAGCATCCGATGCACCGCCTTCTCCAAGGTGAAGTCGGCTCAGGTAAAACCGTTGTCGCTTTGCGAGCTATTTTGCAGGTCATCGATTCCGGTGGACAAGCCGCGTTACTTGCGCCCACTGAAGTTCTTGCAGCCCAGCACCATTCCTCCATCAAGAAGATGCTGGGAGACTTGGCCGAACCCGGCTTATTTGGTGAGGGTGAAGGCACCGGGGTAGCCCTGCTCACCGGGTCGGCAAAGACGGCGCAGCGCCGTCAAGCGCTTCTGGGTATTGCCAGCGGGGAAATTGGACTGATCATTGGAACGCATGCGCTTTTGGGCGATCATGTGCGCTTCGCGGAGCTTGGCCTCGTGGTAATCGATGAGCAGCATCGTTTCGGCGTGGAGCAACGAGACGCGTTGCGTGCTAAGGGCGAAGAAAACGTACCGCATACGTTGGTCATGACGGCCACACCAATTCCACGTACCGTTGCAATGACGGTTTTTGGAGACCTAGATACTTCGACAATTAAAAAGCTGCCAGCAGGGCGTGCCCCGATTTCAACACATATTGTCCCGATGCAGTTGACCGGTTACCGGGACAGGCTATTCTCACGGATCCGTGAAGAAGTGACCAAGGGGCATCAAGTTTATGTGGTGTGTCCACGAATTTCGGAGACCGCTGCCGAACAAGGAATTTTGGTGGCCACCGCTGAAGACGGCGCCAACCAGACCATGAGCGTTGAATCAATGTTTGAGTTGCTTTCCTCGATGCAATCTTTTGACAGTGTGCGTATTGAAGCCTTGCATTCGCAACTTGATTCCCAAGATAAACAAGAAATCATGGATGAGTTTGCTGATGGGCAGATAGATGTTTTGGTCTCTACCACTGTGATTGAAGTTGGCGTGGACGTTCACAACGCAACGTTGATGGTAATCATGGATGCCGAAAGATTCGGCATCTCGCAGCTTCACCAGTTACGAGGTCGAGTGGGCCGTGGCGGTTTACCCGGTACTTGCTTACTCACCACATGGTTGGATGCGGATCATCAATCAGTCAATAGGTTACGCACCATTGAATCAACCCTTGATGGGTTTGAATTAGCCGAGGCGGACCTAGCCGAACGCAAGGAGGGCAATATCCTTGGAATACAGCAGTCTGGTAGTCGCTCAACGCTACGAGAACTAAGTATTATCAAAGACCGTGGGCTCATAGAGTCTGCACGAGAAGACGTGCAGGGACTCATCAAAGATGGTGCCTGGGCTACCAAGTATCCAGAACTCTTCGTCGTCGCTGAATCATGGATAGACCAGTCCACTAGAGAATTTCTGAATAAGAACTAACGTTGACACTTGGAAAGTAGTAACAAGACATGAGCCGTATTATCTCCGGAATTGCCGGGGGCACTAGCCTGAAATCAGTACCCGGAGATGCAACAAGACCGACTACCGACCGAGTCAAAGAAGCACTGTTTTCTCGCCTCGAAAGCTGGAACGTCATTTCGTCGGCCCGTGTATTGGATCTCTTTGCTGGTTCTGGCTCCCTAGGGCTAGAGACCGCAAGTCGTGGAGCACGCCAGGTATTGCTCGTTGAGCTAGCTCCTAAAGCGGTGAGCGTCTGTCAGCACAACGCCACCAAAATCAATGAGGCGCTGAAGAGTGAAGTTGTCTCGGTCCAACGAGGAAAAGTTGATACGGTTCTCTCCAGCTTTTTCGACGAAGAGACGAATGCTCCAAAAAGAACCTTTGACCTAATCTTCATGGATCCTCCATATCCATTGACTGATCAGGAACTCGCTGTCACCCTCGACAAAGTTTCTAGAGTTTTGGCAGAAGACGCAACGGTCATTGTCGAGCGTTCAAGCCGTTCGCCAGAACCGATATGGCCCGCAAACTTGGAAAAGATCGCTGACAAAAAATACGGCGAAACGAGATTATGGTTTGCCGAACCGGTCCAGAGCTAAAGAGTGTTTGACCTCTGATGGGTACGGACCAGCAGCCTCGCAAGCTTGAATAGTTACTTGGTCGATTTGCTTCTTTGAAGCGGTAAGTATCAAGTTGCCAGGGAATTTGCGCGTAAACATTTCCGGGGTTGAACTTAGCAGGACATAGTCGAACACAGATTGCGCGGCTTGAACTTGGCGGTCCGTAAACGCCAGTGGTGGGTCGTCACCAATATTTACGAAGAGCAAACCCTCAGGTACTAGCGCCTGAGCCAGTTCTTCATAGTATTCGGGTCTAGTCAGATGCTCTGGTGCTTCCGGGCCGCTGAAAATATCTAAGACGATTACGTCATGTTTCTCTTCCAGCAATTCTTCTTTCAAGACTGCTCGGGCATCCGCCACCAGTGTCTGCAAATTGCATTGTTCTGGCAAAGGCAGATGAGTCAAAACAAAATCAAGTAGCTCACGCTCAATATCAACAGCCACATGTTGGCTCTCGGGGTACCGTAATGCAGCCCACCTGGCCAAGGTCAGGGCACCTGCGCCCAAATGCAAGAATTTGAGCGGGTCAGGCTGTGGGCGTAGCACGTCGAGGTGATTCGCAATCCGCGCGAGGTATTCGTAGAAGATTTCCTCTGGGTGAGTCAGATTAACGTGTGACTGTTCGGCGCCACCAATCGCTAAGATCATCGCTCCTGGAACGAGATCATCAGGATAAATACTTGCGTGTTCTTGGATCCCACCAAGCCAGCGTTTCAGCGGTTTCATACTCATTTTGCTAGTACCTTAGGAAGATGTTGGAGCCGCTCTACCGCTTCGCTGATAACTTCAGGTCTTTTGCAGAAAGCAAACCGCAGCAAGGAGGAATGGTCCTTCTGGTTTTCTTGAAGAGCGAATACGGACATTGGAATCGCAGCTACACCGATACGCTCCGGCATCAGTTTCGCAACGTCCAACGCGCTGTTATTGCCCAGGCCCTGTAAATCTGCAACCAAAAAATACGTACCCTTGGGCCTAATCACTTGAATACCAACGTCTTCAAGTCCTTTGGCAAGTTGATCGCCACGAGCACCAAGATCTGCGGCAAAACCTTCAAAGAATGTATCGGGTAGTTCTAATGCCTGCGCTACGGCAGGCTGGAAGGCAGGCCCAGAAGAGTATGAAAGGAACTGTTTGACTGTGCGCAGAGCAGTTATTAGCTCTCGTGGCCCGGTTGCCCAGCCGACTTTCCAACCTGTAAAGGAAAAGGATTTGCCTGCGGAGGAAAGCGTAATGGTTCGTTCAAAGCCGCCGGTGCGGCTAGCGATGGGAACATGTACGGAAGCGAAAGTGAGATGTTCGTACACTTCATCCGAAAGGATAATGCAATCGTGCTTGTGCGCAAGAGCAATGATTTCGTCTAAGACCTCAGTGTCAAAGATGGTCCCAGTAGGGTTATGGGGATTATTGACAATAATCATCCGAGTTTTACTCGTAACGGCATTACGAAGCTCATCAAGATCAGGCGCGAAGGCGGGAGCGCGCAATTTCACTACCTTGTGAGTTGCGTTAGCCAGTCCAATCATGGCGGCGTAGGAATCGTAGAACGGCTCAAAGGTGACTACCTCGTCCCCAGCTTCGACAAAAGCCAAAACTGCCGCAGCTATTGCTTCCGTTGCTCCCGTGGAGACGACCACCTGAGTGTCAGGATCAATGGTCAACCCGTAAAACCGGTGTTGATGCTTTGCTATCGCATTTCGTAGCACGGGAATCCCGCTGCCAGGGGCGTATTGGTTGGCCCCGTCGTGGATAGCCTTGACTGCAAGCTCACGAATTTCTTGTGGACCTTCCGTATCTGGGAAACCTTGACCTAGGTTAATTGCCTGATGTTTATTGGCAAGGCCGGTAATTTCTTCAAAGATCGTGACGCTGGGTTCACCGTTTGCTCCCAAGAGATTTGCGCTCTGAGCAGTTCGTCGCCAGGGGGTAGATTCAATGGTCATAGCTCAATTATGCTTCGTGGCCTCTGGATGGTCTAAGCGAACACACATGAATCGTTACACGACAGTAGTATCAAAATCACGTGTTATCTAAGGTTTGTTGATAGATTCTAGATATGCGCAGAGCTGTATGCCCAGGATCTTTTGATCCCCTTCACAATGGCCATGTTGAGATCATTGCCCGAGCGGCAAGTCTCTTTGACGAGGTCATTGTTGCCGTATCGACAAACTACTCAAAGAAGTATCGTTTTTCTGAAGAAGAGCGGGTTGCCATCGTCGAAGAGACGGTGGGAGGTCTTCGTGGTGTCTCGGCCATACCTATGGGGCAAGGTCTCCTTGCGGACTTTTGCAAGGAGCAAGGAGCAGAGGCAATAGTGAAAGGGCTGCGAAGCACAGTGGACTATGCCTATGAAATTCCTATGGCTACGATGAACCGTCATCTCACCGGAGTGGAGACAGTCTTTCTGCAGGCCGATACGAGATTTACTCACCTATCGTCGTCGCTGCTCAAAGAGGTGCAGTCACTGGGTGGGGATGTTAACGAGTACTTCCCACGCGCGGTCATTAAACGACTGTCGAAAAAGAGTTAAATTCAGGTTCCTGTAACGAGCAGGGAATGGTTCGCAAAATTTTATTTACATTTGAGAATGGTGGGGGACTATCACCGTGGCACTAAATCCAAAAATTACTAAAGCGGTTATCCCAGCAGCGGGTCTTGGAACGAGATTCCTGCCGGCAACAAAGGCAATGCCCAAGGAGATGCTGCCCGTTGTCGACAAGCCAGCGATCCAATATGTTGTTGCTGAGGCAGTCAAAGCTGGTCTCAATGATGTCCTGATGATTACAGGTCGTAGTAAGCGCGCTCTCGAAGATCATTTCGATCGAGTTCCTTCTCTCGAAGCATCATTGGAAGCCAAAGGCGACACTAAAAAACTGCGTTCGGTCCAAGAAGCGACTGAACTGGGCGATATCCACTACGTGCGCCAGCGTGACCCTCGTGGTCTCGGTCACGCAGTTCTATGCGCTAAGCAACATGTAGGCAACGAACCGTTTGCCGTCCTTCTTGGCGATGATCTCATTGATTCACGTGATGAACTGTTGTCGTTGATGGTGGAAACGCAGCAGAAAACAGGTGGCTCCGTCATTGCGCTCATGGAAGTTGAGCCTGAGCAGATTAGTGCTTACGGTTGTGCAGATGTTTCTTCAGTCGAAGGTGAAGACTACGTCAAGGTCAATGCACTCGTTGAGAAGCCAAGCGTTGAAGAAGCACCAAGTAACCTAGCGATAATCGGTCGTTATTTGTTGCATCCACAAGTCTTTGAGGTATTGGAGCACACTGCCCCAGGTCGGGGCGGGGAAATACAGTTAACCGACGCGCTTCAGGAACTGGCTACCGGTAACAACAACGAAGGCGGAGGGGTCCATGCGGTTATTTTCCGAGGACGCCGCTATGACACCGGAGACAAGCTGAGCTACCTGCAGGCAAACGTGACGCTTGCCGTAGAAAATGAAGAGCTCGGTGAGGGTATGAAAAGCTGGCTCAAAACTTTCGTGGCTACTCTAGATAACTAGGCGTAAAGGGACTACTCAGGATAATCACATTTATCTTGAGTAGTCTTTTTCATTGCCACTGTAGCGAGCAAACACTTGCCACATGGGAAGACCATAGATTTTCTTTGAGAAGCTGCAGGAATGAATATCCCAAACAAGAGCCAAACCTTCACCTCTCGTAGCGCCCGCTACGGAGTGGAGCGCAAGCGAAAACGACGCATGCGCGGCGTTTTGATGACTGTTGTTGCTCTTGTTGTTGTTGCTGCCTTGGGTGCTGGGTTTTATGTTTTTAACCTTCAACATAATTTCAATTCGAAATCTAACACCTTAGCCATCAACTACACCGATGAGCAGCAGAGCTCGCGTCCGGTTAAAAACCCAGATGACGGATCGATGAACATTCTGATGCTGGGTGTTGATCACGCGGATGAGAATGAGACAGATTCAGCGGCACTAGAGGGCGCTGTAAGTCAGCGAAGTGACTCGATGATGCTGGTTCATATTCCGGAGGACCGAAAACAGATCTATGTCATGTCATTAGTTAGAGACATGTGGGTGGATGTTCCAGGTTATGGACAGAACAAGCTAAACGCCGCCGTTGAGCTTGGGGGTGTCCCGTTACTGATGCAAACGGTAGAGGGCTTATTCGATACGAAAGTTGATCACGTAGCTATGATCGACTTCGCAGGTTTCCGCGAACTTTCCACTGCTCTCGGCGGTGTGAAGGTGACCAACGAAATACCTTTCACCGCAAACGACACCGACTACTTCTACCCAGAGGGCGAGATCACCCTCGAAGGCGACCGCGCTCTGCGCTTTGTGCGCGAACGCAAATCGTTCAGCGATGGCGACTACCAGCGAGTAAAGAACCAACGGACCTTCTTGATGGCCGCGGTGAACCAAATGTTGTCAAACGATACGCTCACAAATCCAACGAAGCTTTATAACATCGTAGATAAGGTCTCGCCGTATCTGACCTTTGACTCAGAGTTTGATGCTGCGACGATGGTCGGATTGGGTATGCAACTAAAAAACGTTGATACCGAGAAGCTTGAAATGTTCACCATGCCAACCGCTGGTAGTTCAACAAGTCCGGACGGCCAATCAATTGAACTCGCCAGCGAACTAGCCGTCGCTCAAATTTCCGAAGCTTTGCAAACAGATATGATGGCGAAATATCTTGCGGAGAATCCACCGCAATAAACACCTGTAACACTGAGTGGGATTAACTGCACGCGCGCTTAGCGCCTGAAATCACGTGATAGCCCCGCGCATAAACTAGACTTTGATCATCTGTGCTTACGAATTCAAGTAGTAGTTAGCATTCGACAAGAGGACATTTTCCACATGACAGTTGCGGAGGAAGCCGAAAAGTACGGCTTGCACCGAGTAGGGGCAAGACCGTCATTGGTCGATTACCTGAAGCAGACCTGGAGCCGGAGAGAGTTCATTTATGAACTAGCAAAGGCTCGCGTGCAGTCGCAGAACGAGCGTAACCGGTTGGGCTCTGTTTGGGTGGTGCTGAAACCTACATTCAACGCGATTATGTATGGGTTCATCTTTGGGATCTTGCAGGGCGGCAGTAGAGGCGTGGATTTCCCCGTTTTTGTTGTCATTGGTGTGTTCCTATTCGAATTCTTTACGACGTCGATGAATGGTGGTGCGAAGTCGATCACTGGAAATACTGCGTTAGTGCAGTCATTGGCATTTCCCCGTTTGTCGCTTCCCGTTGCTCAGGTAACTCAGAATCTTCTGACGTTGGTTCCGATGCTCGCCGTCATGTTTCTTTACGCACTTATCTTGGGGACTTCACCGAAGTGGACTTGGTTTGTGATCATTCCTCTTGTACTTCTCTTCAGTGTTTTCAACATGGGTATTGCGTTGATCTGCGCGCGAATTACGGTGCATATACGTGACTTCACAAATATCTTGCCGCTGATCGGGCGAGTTTTGTTCTACACATCCGGCGTTCTTTTTAGCGTTGATCGAATCCTAAATAAATGGCCATGGATGGTTACAGCATTTGATTACCATCCTCTGTACCAAACATTGCAAATTGCACGTGCGATGATCATGGACAATGCAGTTTATGAACCCCGTGCGTGGCTTGTGGTAGGGATCTGGGCTTTTGGAACTCTAGCATTCGGTCTTGTTTACTTCTGGAAAGCGGAGGAGCGGTACGGTCGTGAGAATTAACTTCGATGATCTAATAAACCCTGAATTGCATCCGGAATATGAACCTGAGCGGATCTTTTCAGACGACACGTCGTTTATCGATGTGGTCTCTCCTGAAGATGTAAAGGGCGCGAGCCTGAAAATTGACCCTAACCGTCAACCAGTGGTGATGGTAGACAATCTTCATGTCAAGTACGAAGTGTTTTCCAGCGGTAAAGCCGTCGGAGCTGCAGGCGCCAGGCGGTTACTCCAGTCGAATATGCGTGGCGTTCGTACAGTCCATGCACTGAAAGGGATCTCGTTTGTTGCGTACGAGAATGAGTCCATTGGGATCATTGGTTCAAATGGGTCAGGCAAGTCAACTCTCCTTAAAGCCATTACTGGGTTGACCCCGCCGGCTTCTGGAAGTGTCTACGCGAGATCTCGGCCTAGCCTGCTGGGCGTGGGCGCTGCTCTTATCCCTGGGCTTTCAGGCGATAAGAATATTACTCTGGGCGGTCTCGCACTCGGTTATAGCCGTGAAGAAGTTGAGAAGATGCGAGAAGAGATCATAAAATTCGCTGAGCTCGAAGAATTTATTGACTTGCCGATGCGTACCTACTCGTCTGGCATGGGAGCTCGTCTAAAATTTGCAATTGCAGCATCAAAAAAACACGATATTCTGATTATTGACGAAGCTTTGGCCGTGGGCGATGCGAAATTCCGTAAGCGGAGTGAAGCTAAGATTCGAGAGATTCAAGAACACGCGGGAACGATTTTCAACGTTTCGCATTCCATGAATTCAATTAAGGAAACTTGTAATCGCTGTATTTGGATCGAAAAGGGCGTTCAAAAGATGGACGGCGACCCTGACGCAGTAATTAAGGCTTACCAAGCTCATTTGAAGAAGAAGTAAAGGGACGGATGACTGAAAATCCAGGCGTTGCTTACGTAATGCCTGTGCTGAATGAAGCCGAGTACCTCGAAGAGGCAGTCGCATCGATTCTCGCGCAGGACTACGCGGGCGACAAGGAACT
The DNA here is from genome assembly GCF_002979915.1 of Arthrobacter sp. MYb213. GTDB lineage: Bacteria > Actinomycetota > Actinomycetes > Actinomycetales > Micrococcaceae > Glutamicibacter. The sequence goes on along the minus strand of NZ_PCQA01000001.1, from coordinate 724,483 downwards.
GGTGCTTGCATTGGGTCCGAGCACGGATGAAACAAATCTTGTTGCCCGGCAACTAGCAGCTCAAGATTCACGGATAACTCTGGTGGACAACCCCCAAGGGCGAACCCCAATTGCATTGAATCTTGCCATCCGTAATTCAACTTATCCAATTGTGGTTCGCGTCGACGCGCATAGTGAGCTTCCTACTAATTACACAAAACGTGGCATTGAGACTCTCAATCGTGTTGGTGCACATGATGTTGGTGGCCTAATGGACGCTCGTGGCCGTACGCCACTACAACAAGCAATCGCTGCTGCCTATCACTCGAAATTTGGCTTTGGTGGACCTGCCTATCATTCAGGTGCCCCCGAAGGTGAAGCCGAGTCTGCTTACTTAGGAATCTTTCGTCGGGAAGTGTTCGACGAGGTCGGATACTTTGACGAGAACATGTGGCGAGCTCAAGACTGGGAGCTTTGCCTCAGAATTAGACAGGCAGGCCATAAGGTTTGGTTTGATCCAGAGCTAAAAGTCGGTTATTACCCGCGCGATAACTTCCGCGCGTTAATCAAACAGTCGTTCGCATCTGGAACCTGGCGTGGTGAAATTGCCCGGCGATTCCCCGAGGGGAAATCCTTGCGACATGATCTGCCTCCGCTGCTACTTGTGGGAGTAGGCGTGGGAATGATCTCCTCAGTTGTTCAGCCGTTTGCTGGTGCATCGCTTCCGAACCCAGTAAATTCCTTGATGAAACTGAGCAAGATTGTCCCCGTGCTTTACGCATCGATCTGTGCTGTAGAAGGAATACGCGCCAAAGGGCAGGGACTCAAAGAAAAGCTGCTTACCGCAGTAGCTTTCCCTTCCATCCACCTTCCATGGGCGCTCGGCTACATTAAAGGACGTATATCTGGCGCCGGCAGTACTTTGGATAAAGGCAGGGTCAAATGAGTTCAGAACGTCCATCACGACCGACGCTTCAGGAACTTCGTGCGGTTTGCCAACCACCTGAAGTCCGTGCGCGAAAAAATGCAGAACACTGGACCGCCGAGCTCTACCTTCGTCACATCTCTATCTACCTCACAGCGGTATTGGTGCGAACCCGTATCTCTGCCAACGGTGTCACCGGGTTGATGATCCTCGCCGGCTGGTGTATGTCTATAGCGTTGCTAATCCCTGGAATCTGGGGACCACTACTGGCCGTCGTACTCTCACAGGTACAGCTCTACTTTGACTGTTCAGATGGAGAAGTGGCTCGCTGGCGTGGCACTCAGTCCCCGCGCGGAATATTCATCGATATGGTCGGTCACCATACAACCGAAGCGCTGATCCCTATTGCCCTGGGCTACCGCGTGTTCATGGAGCTCTCTGGAAGTAGCGACAATGCAACGCAGGCATGGCCAACGTTGTTTATGGGAGCATGTCTGGCTGTTCTGCTTGTACTCAACAGGTCGCAATCACTGATGGTGCATGCCGCCCGTAGCATGGCAGGACTGGGCAAGCTTCCTGATACGGCAGAAGCGCGCTCTATACCAGTGACGTCACTGGTAGGACGTTTACGTTATTTAGCGCGTTTCGTGCCTTTTCACCGGATGCTGCATGCGGTGGAACTTAGCCTCGTGATCCTTGCTTGTGCCATCATCTCGGCTCTCGTTGGAGAACCAGGGATTGCCGAGAAATGGATGATCTGGATCTTGCTTCCAGCTACGGTGCTAGTTAACGTAGGACATTTCATTGCAAATATGGCCTCAACTAGGCTCAAAGCTAATTAGTTAGAAGGGAGGAAACCGATGTCGACTGAAAAGATGCCGCACATTGGCGTCGTTGTTCTGACCATGGGAAACCGTCCCATCGAATTGAAACGCGCATTAGAGTCTCTACTTGCGCAGAAGAGTGTTCAGATTGACGCCGTCGTCGTGGGTAACGGTTGGGATCCAACTGACGTTCCGTCGTCCATCAAAACACACTTCCTCCCTGAGAACCTAGGTATTCCTGCCGGCCGTAATGCGGGCGTGAGCCATGTGCAAGGCGAATTCCTTTGCTTTCTAGATGATGATTCATGGTTCCTGGATGAAGATTTTTTGATCACTGCTGTTGAACGGTTCAAGCGGTATCCGAAAATGGGTCTCTTACAGCCACGAATTACGGATCCTAAATCGTTGGAGAATGATCCCACACGTTGGATTCCACGGTTAAACAAGCGTACGGCCGAAGAACCTAGCAAGGTCTTTCATGTGGGGGAGACTTGCTTAGTTAGTCCCCGAGCGCTTTTCGATGCCACCGGCGGTTGGGCCGCAGGATTTTGGTACGCGCATGAAGGAATCGAACTCGCTTGGCGCATATGGGATACCGGGCATTATGTTTGGTACGCGGGGGATATGCGCATTGGTCACCCGGTCGTTGACCCACGCCGCCATGACGAGTTTTACCGTCTGAATGCACGTAACCGAGTATGGCTTGCGCGAAGAAACCTCCCAGCACCTTTATGTTGGATCTATCCAACCTCTTGGTTACTGGTGGAGTGCCTGAGAATGCGGAAAAACCGCTCTGCGGTTCGTCAGTATTTGGCTGGTTGGCGCGCCGGCTGGAGCGGTAGCCCTTGGCATCGTGAGACTCGCCCTAAGCTGAAGTGGTCTACCGTGCTTAGAATGACTATGGCAGGACGACCGCCAGTTCTTTAAACTTATTGGAGGGCTACAGAGCTCACCACAATTACTATGCATCAGTTTCATGACGTGGAGGTAAACATGGCTAAAACAGTTCTTACTTACGGTACGTTCGATTTGTTCCATATTGGGCATCTGAACATTCTCAAGCGACTCAAGGAAAAGGGTGACCGTCTTGTAGTTGGCGTCTCAACCGATGAGTTCAATGCGATCAAGGGTAAAAAGCCTGTTGTTCCATTTGATCAGCGACTAGAGATCGTTCAGGCCATCAAGTACGTAGATCTGGCTATCCCCGAAGAAAATTGGGCACAGAAGCGTCTTGACATCAAAAAGTATGATGCTAAAGTCTTCGGAATTGGCGAAGACTGGCAGGGAAAATTTGATGATCTAGGCGACGAAGTTGAAGTTGTCTACTTGCCTCGTACCGCTGGAATCTCGACTACCGAAATGAAACGCGTGCTGAGCGAATTTGATGAGCGTCATGTCGAGGCATTGAAGAACACCCTCGACTCGTTAAGCCAGATTGTTAAAGAACTCAGCTAGTTCTTTTGACATAGCAACTAACCACTCGCAGAAGAGCTTCCATGACATTCGAACATTTTCCTGAGATTTTTACGTCCAATGTGAAGTCGGTACTTAAAAATTTAGGGCGTCGACCAGCAGTTAAGAAAGTAGCCGGCCTGTTCGGCGCTTCTTCTGTTGGTCCTGGAATCGGAATGGCTGATATGCCGGTTCCTGGCAGAGTTGTCATGTATTTCGGTGACACCGCGAGCAAGATATATCAAGTGACCCAGTGGCTACCTGTACTGGAACAACTGAACGAGAAACTAGAGGTCTTGCTTGTTTTTCGTTCTCTAAGCGCGTTTAGAGCTGCTTCAAAGCTGACGTCGCTGCCCAAAATTTATATCCGTAAATACGCAGACCTGATCAAGTTGTATAACGATAATGATCTGCGTCTGGTGATATACGTAAATAATTCCTATTCGAATTTTCAGTCTATCGAGCACCCTCGTCTGGTCCATGTGCATGTAAATCATGGGGAGAGTGACAAACTCTCGATGGTTTCAAATCGCGCCAAAGCCTATGACAAAGTTCTGGTAGCTGGACCGGCTGCGATCAAACGTCATGAATCGATGCTGGTCGATTTTGATTTCAGTAAGCTTCTCGTGACTGGGCGTCCACAGTTAGATATCGATTTTGCGCCCGAGCTGGAAGCCTCAGACAAGTTCGATGTCATGTACGCGCCTACTTGGGAGGGCGAGAACGATGACAACAATTACACGTCTATAGACCTCTATGGGGAACAAATCATCAATTTGTTGCTTGGAAGTCCAGCTATACGAATCGTGTATAAGCCTCATCCGCGCGTGCAAAGTAGTACCAATCCGTCCGTTGCGGAAGCACATGAAAATATCTTGAACTTAATTGATGAGTCCAATGCTCTGGGGGCTAATCATTTGGTTTGCCTTCAAGGAAATATTCTCGCTATGTTCGCATCTACTGACGCACTGATCACCGACGTATCGAGTGTGGCTTTGGACTACCTCTACCTTCATCCTGAACGACCTATCGTGCTTTCGGACCGTCGCACAAATCCGGCAAATTTACTGCGCGATGCTCCCGTTTCGCAGGCATGCCAGGTCATAGATTCGAATTCGATAGCACTGAATTCAGAGTTTCTACACGCAGCATTGTTTGAAGACGAGCACGTGAATGACCGACAGAAAATGCGCAGTTTCTATTTCGGTGATCTTGCCATTGGAGAGTCGACTCTCCGTTTTGAACAGATCATTGAACAGCTCATCGAAGAGCGCGCAAAAAAGCTCATCGGTTTCCGTCAATGGCATAGCTAGGAAATTAACAGCTAAAACTCGGGGTCGACGCACTCAATACCCGCTGTTAGGGCCGTTTAGTTACGTAGAATACCAGTAGAACTCAACGTAAATAGAGGATGCATGGACAAGTGAACCTCAGTGAGGATCAGGAGCGTTTCGGGGAGCTACTTCCTTCGTTTACTACACCTACGTTGCTTAGCGTCATCAGGCAACGAATCACTTTATATGCACGTTCGGTGTTGGTCTAGGAATCTGAAACGCAAAGACTTTCATTGATGAACCCTTGGCTATCTAGCATCTGAAGGAATTTTTGCTGACCATTTATGTTCGCCGATGAGTTGAGTATCCGTGAAGTTTACGCAACACGAACATGCGTCTCAATCTAAGCTTGCAATAAATGGCGAACAATATTAAGGAACACAACTTAGTGGCATTCAAGAAGCATTCCGCGCAAGCACTAGTACAGTCGCTCGTCAGCGATTTGCGAGCCCAGCGGCTGAAGCGGAAATCCTACCGCTATTATTCGGGGCATCATGCGCTAGCTGCAGAGTCTCGTGATGGTCGTTTACTCCTGAATGCTGAACTAAACTATGCACCTTACTCAGTAGCAGTACTTCACGGACGTCACATCGTGTTTTCTGAACCAGTGGTCTCGAAAGTGCAGGGGTCAGCCGATCGTTACAGTGCCACAGCCACGTTAGAACTCGACAGAGTATTGAACTCGTGGGAGGACTATCGCGAACTTGCGATTTCGAACTCAGCTGAATTGGAATCATCGGAAGAAGGACATCCCGATACCGAGGTCGAAGAGGTTGAAGACGAAAACGGACTTCATGCCGGAACCGTCCGGCTCGCATTCACTTTCGAATGCGAATTCGAGGCACTCCCAAGCGCTATCGCATGGATCCAACTCGAACCAAATGGCGAAATGCTTCGTCGAAAAGAAGTCAAAGGGCTAATTGAAGAAGGCGAAATAGCCCTAAACAGCCCGGTGATTGCTCACCGAATTATGGGGCGCTTTGAAAAGACGGAACTTCTCGGAGCTGCGCGGTACCGCTCCAATGAGCGCAGTACTGGGGTGTATGTCAACAAACGCGCCGAGGTTTCGATTGGTATCAACCGCGAAGTGTCGCACTCCTATCGTATTCGGACAGATGTAACCCAAGTCCGCGGTGGCATTCTCTCGCTAGCCGGTATTCTAGACACTCAAACTGATCGCCTGACCGGGGCGCGATTGAGTGTTGTTGGGCGCCGTACTCAAACTGAGTTTCAAACACCAATACAGTTGACCCTTGACTCAAACCTCGCAGACCGTCGCTTCGGTAAGGCTACTTATAAGTGGCAAGCCGACCTGGATTTCACTGCGCAGGATTGGGAGTTATTTGACCGAGGCGACAATTACGACATCTACCTCATGGTTACCCACGAAGGTAGCGTTGAGGAACGGCGAGTTCGTGTAACAAGGACTCCTTATATTGTTCGCTCTACTACGCAAGCCGGCGCGGTCCACAAAGGCAATCAAACACTGGCAATTTCGCCGTACTTCACCTTCAAAGCAAAATCGACATCGTTGATCCTTGAGGTGTACGAGAAAGAAGCCTTCGCAGTACTGGAGGATTCTCGTGCAAAGAGCTTCCCCATACTTGAGAGTGGACGCAAACCAATCTGGATTGTTGGCGAACTTTCTTATAAAGCGCAAGATAACGCGCTCCACCTTTTCCGCTATCTTCGGACCCACCGACAAGACATCGATGCTTATTACGTTATCGATGAAAATTCCCCAGACCTGCGCAACTTTGACACCATGGATCACGTTGTTTTCCACGGAAGCAAAGAACATTTCGAACTAGCAACGCGTGCTTCGCGATTTGTCGGTACGCATCATGCTGATTACCTATATCCGACTCGGCATCAGAGTTTCTCGGCAAGGACTCGCGCGACCCGCGTGTTCCTACAGCACGGCGTTATGGGAACCAAGTGGATGGTGCCGAATTACGGCAAGAACTCGCCGGGCTTCACCACCGACTTATTTATGGTTTCATCGGAGCGAGAAAAACATTACATAGTTTCTGATTTCTTGTATTCACCGGAAGACGTCAAGGTCACCGGGCTCTCACGCTTCGATTCACTGTTGGCAAATGACATTCCAACGAATAAGAATATGCTTCTGATCATCCCTACTTGGAGGGACTGGTTGCAAAATGAGGAAGCATTCTTAGAATCGGCGTACCTCCAGGAATGGAAGGACCTGCTGTCTTCTCCAGAATTAGCGCAGATGGCAGCCAAGCACTCATTGGAAGTGGTTTTCAGTCTTCATCCAAACATGCAGCACTTCCGTGAGCATTTCCAAGACACACCTGCGCGATTAATCGTTCAAGGTGAAGTGGACGTCCAAGAACTGATCAAAACTGCGGCGGTCATGGTCACTGACTACTCATCCGTCGCTTTTGACTTCAGCTTCTTGCATAAACCCGTGCATTATTTCCAATTTGACCGCGCAAGATTCTTAGGGAAAAAGGGTTCGCACCTTGACCTAGATGCTGAGCTTCCAGGCCGCATCGCCTTCGATAGCGGTAGCCTCCTCACTGATCTTGCCGAGACCATGGACCGTGGCAAGACCATGGAGCCACAGTATATTCAGCGCGCAGATGTTTTCATGTCGCACCGTGACCAGAACAACAGCCAGCGTGTGACCGAGGAAATTGAGCAGGCGTCTCTTCGAAAGCGTTCGCAGGATGGTTGGAAGGCTGAGCTCCCGGACAAGCTCAAACGGCGCTTCCGTAAGAACAAACGGTACTTTTCGGTGATGCGGGCGATGTTCAAGACTGTCTCACGAACCCCACTGGATGAGAATATCGTGGTATTTGAGTCCGGGTTGGGCAAACAATATGGCGACTCACCGCGGTACATTTACGAGGAACTCGTACGTAGTGGTGACACTCGAAAGAAAGTTTGGATTTACTCAGGCGCGCATCGCTTCACAGACCCAAATACCATTGTTATTCAGCGGCTGTCGCCGGAGTACTTCTGGTACTTGGCCCGGGCTAAGTACTGGGTCTCTAACCAGAGCTTCCCGCATTACTTGCGCCGACGGAAGAACGGCATTTATCTACAGACGTGGCACGGTACCCCGTTGAAGCATATGGCTTTGGATATCGAAGAAATCCATGGTCGCGATGAAGGTTATGTGGAACGTGTTCTTAACGCGACCAACCAGTGGTCTCATCTGATTTCACCGTCAAAATACACCACCGACATTATGAAGTCGGCATACTCGTTCTCCGGAATGGCCACCGAGCTGGGGTATCCGCGCAATGACATCCTCATGGCTCCGGATGCTCAGGCACGGGAAGTCTCTATACGCGAAGGATTGGGGCTAGCCCCAGATACGCGCACGGTGCTTTATGCTCCAACCTTCCGAGATGATGCCGGAACCGGGCATGGACGCTTTAAGTTTGAGCTACCGATGGACCTTGAAGAGTTTGACCGTAGGTTTGGCGAGGACACCGTCCTGTTATTGCGTATGCACGTACTGGTGTCTAACGCAATCAGTATTCCTGAGGAACTCAATGCACGGATCTTGGACGTTTCTGGATACCCAGATATTCAGGAACTGTACCTCGCCACAGACGTGTTGATCACCGACTACTCGTCAGTGTTCTTTGACTACTCGTTGCTTCGTCGACCTATCGTCTTCTACGCATATGATCTGGAAAATTATCGAGATAACTTGCGTGGATTCTATCTTGATTACCAGAATGAAATGCCTGGCCCAATTGTCGAAACCGAAGCCGAACTTTGGGATACCGTCGCGGATGCACTAGAGGGTAAAGACATCGGGGGAGTGGAACGAGAAGCGTTTGTCAAACGGTTCGCCCCTCAAGATGATGGCTTTGCCTCGCGCCGGGTAGTGCAGAAGTTTTTCCCACAGAGTAAGTAGCATCAACTCCTAACCCGGCAGTCCGTAGGACTGCCGGGTTTTCGCGCGTCTTGATACCAACACGGGAGTAATTACCAAGTCTGGATGGCGTTATAAGGCAGAATCATCTGGTGGGCATGCAACCACGGAATGATCGCTTCCGTGGAACGTCTTAGGTCGATGGTCAAAGGGTTAACGTGAACAGGTATAGTCTCCGGGTTGTCTTAGGAATTGGACGACGTCTCGAACGTCGCGGAAGGTACCGCCTCGCTACAGTTTTTTATCAACGGGTACTGAAAGCCAAATTCCTAAGTTCCGACGACATCCGGTTCCGTTTAGGACTGTGCCAATACAAGACAAAGAAGTACTCACTAGCCATGTCCAACATGGAAATGGCTATTGCCCGTCAGCCCCATCGCTACGGCTGGATCCAATCGTTGGCGTTGAACATGCAACGCATGAAAAAATTCGATCGTGCACTGGAATTGTTTGCCGTTGCCTGTGCAGGACAGCCCCAGAATGTGCGCTGGCATCAGCGGTATGCCAAATGTGCGGTCGCCGCGCGCAATAAAGATTTGGCCGGGAATATCCTGGAAACTTTGGTAACAAAGTACCCCTTAGATCCGGAAACTTCCAAGGCCCTCGCGAACCATCTGTTGGTTACCGGTCAGCGTTGGAGAGAACTCGAAGTACGAAGCAACTTCATTGAAGTCCACAGGCAAGACGCACAGTGGTTGTTCCTCTCGGGGCAGGCGGCACAATTCATGTCGCGCTTCGAACAAGCACGTGACTTTTATCTAGAAGCCACCGCCTTAGAGACACAGCATTCAAAGGTCTGGTACGGTCTAGCACGCGCTTACGAAGAGCTGGGAGACTACGAAAATTCCAGGAACGCAGATGCACAAGCCGTGTTCACCAGTGGGAACGAGCGGATACTAAAGCTTGGCATTGGCCGGTTGCATGAGCGAGAAAGCGACTGGAACAGAGCGGAGCAGTCCTATCGCCGAGCTCTGGACGAATCCGGAGATCCAGAAATTCGGCAGGCATTAAATTACCGAGCCGGCGAAGTGAATAGTAGATTATTCAACCTAGAAGCTGCTGCTAAGCACTTCGGCGAATCTCGGGCCACGGCTACGAGCATTGAAGAACAAGTCATCTCGGCCTACGCCCAAGCGCGCGCTTATGCGCGTGCAGAAGATTATGCCAGTGCTGCCAACACCTACTCCACCTTTGTCGAATTACTTCCTGAACAGAGCCGGGTAGAAATTTCTGTAGCGCTTTACCGGTATGCACACGCGTTACATCAGCTAGGTAGCTATGAACAAGCTACGAATATCTATTTACAAGCCGCAGAGGCTTGGGGATACCTCACTGATGCGCTCAAAGTGCCAGCTATAGCTGGCCCACGCGCCGCAGAATGTATCGCACTAGCCCAAAGCGCCGAGGAGCGTGGGCAATGGCAGCAAGCCGCAAATGCATACCAGGACGCTTTGTGGCACACCTCAACCACCCAGCGTATGTGGCAAGCCCGCGCCGGTCAGGCTCTGAGTAAAATTGGTGAGCCACAACAGGCCTGCGAATACTTTGAGAATATGCTACTTTTCAACGAAATCTCAGTCGCCGGAATCGGGAACGCGCTCAAAGGTGTAGGACGTCATCGTGGGGCACTATTCATTCATGCAACCGAACAATTGCCGTTGGACGAAAAGCTCATAGTTTTTGAATCCTCCCATGGTAAGAACATTCATTGTCATCCTTTGGCGATCTTCCTCCAGATGCGCAACGATCCACGTTTTGAGGGTTTTCGCTACGCATGGGTTTATAACGACCATACGCAGACTCCCGCACAACTGGCGGACTACAGCGACGTAGCAATCATCAAGCAACATTCGGATGCTTACATTAGATTGCTCGGTACAGCTAAGTACCTCGTAAATAACGCAACGTTCCCCACATATTATGCGCGTCGTGAGGGACAACAAGTACTTAATACCTGGCACGGCACGCCGCTGAAATTTATGGGCAAACTGGTTAAAGGTGTAGTTGGCGAGCATAGGAATGTGCAGCGCAATTTCCTGCAAACCACGCACATGATGGTGCCCAACGAACACACGTTGAAGACCCTCTCTATAGACCATGACTTGGATGGAATCTTCCCGGCCAAGGTCGCCTTGACTGGCAGCCCTCGAATTGACTCGATGCTGAATCTTACCCAACAACGAAAAGACGAGATCCTCAGTCTGCTTGGAATTGATTCACAGAGTGAAGAACCTGTGGTTCTTTTTGCACCTACCTGGCGTGGCCAGCTCAACGACCGAAGCTACGATGTGAATTCTCTAGTCTCGGACGTTGCTCAGATGGCCAAGGGCGAGCATCACATGCTGTTTCGTGCCCACCGCTTTGCCGAGCAACTCATTGGTGATGCAGAACTAAACGCAACAATTGTGCCTGCTTCAATCGATACCAATGAGCTACTGGCTGTAGTTGATGTGCTCATCACCGATTACTCCTCGATCTTCTACGACTACTTGCCAGCCCGTAAACCAGTTCTCTTCTATACGCCGGACTTTGAAGCTTATGATTCCGAACGTGGACTGTATTTCGACAGGGCAACGTGGCCAGGCCCGGTCAGCGACAGCATCCACGAGTTAGTTGATGAATTGCACCAGGTGCTGGATGCTCCTGCGGCCGAATTGCATGAAAACTTTGCGGATAACGTTGCTAAATTCGCGCCAATGGAGGATGGGGCAGCCAGTAAGCGCGTGATTGAGTTCTTCTTCTTTGACGATGCTTCACAGGTGCTTGTTCCTGCATTGGACCGTCGCACCAAATTGTTGTTCTATCAGGGCCCGTTTAAGCCCAACGGCATTGCCACAGCATTTGTTAACTTGATTGGTTCGCTGGACCCAAGTAAGTACTTGGTCACTGTGGCGGTAGACATGAATGCAACGGCTGCTGACCCGGCAGCGCTGGAGATTCTCAACTCGCTACCGGGCCATGTGCAGGTGCTTCCGCGCGCGGGCGCCACTGCCATGTCCGCCGAGGAACGCTGGGTTTCGGATTCCTATCATGCTCAACGTGGATTCAGCTCGCCCGAGGCAGAAAAAATTCATTTCAACACCATGGTCAGAGAAATGCGTCGCAGTTTTGGTGACGCGCAATTCGATGTCGCGATTAACTTTGAAGGATACTCGCGGTTCTGGGCCGCACTGTTTGGTGCCGCTCACAGTCACGCAACTAAGACGTGCATTTACCTTCACAACGATATGGTAGGCGAGTGGCTTCTACGCTTTGGCAGTATGCCCGGACTCTTCGCCACCTACCCACATTATGATCGCTTAGTGTCCGTCACGGATAGTGTTGGTGAAGTTAACGAACGAGAATTGGGTCAACGGTTTGATATCGACCCGGCTTCGTTTACCGTTTCCGAGAATCTGTTGGACCTCGTCAAACCTGCGCAATGGTCAGAGCTCTCTGAACCGGTGCATGAGTTCCCCGGCGAAGACTTAACGGTCTTCGCCAATATGGCGCGTCTTTCCCCAGAAAAAGGACAAGCCAAACTCTTGCGTGCATTCGCGGAGGTTCATGCAACTCATCCGAACACACGCTTGCTGCTCATCGGGGATGGCCCACTACGAATGAGCCTAGAAGAACAGATCATCCAGCTGGAATTGGAAGGCAAAGTCGCTATTACTGGACTACTGGCCAACCCATTCCCTACCTTAAAATCGGCAGATTGTTTTGTGTTCTCATCTGACTATGAGGGGCAGGGTCTAGCCATGATTGAGGCAATGATGCTGGGCCTTCCAGCGATTTCTACTGACGTTGTAGGTTCACATAGTGTGCTTATTGGCGGCTACGGACTACTAGTAGAGAATTCCGTTGCAGGGCTAAAAGAGGGTATGGAAAAGCACCTTGAAGGCTATCGAGCCGAACGAGACTTTGATGCTGCTAGGTATCAGAAACGAGCCCTAAGGCAGTTTGAATCACTAGTGAGTCAACCCGCGCATGTAGGGCAATAAATAACTAGCTTTCCAGCAAGTCCAGCGTTTCAGAAATAAACCTGGACATGCTGGCTCCTGGAGTGATGTCGCCGAAGTAACGCTCAATCAGAGCGTTACGTTCGGCGTCTTCCATTTCCAGCGCCTGGTGAATTAGCTCTGCCGCATTCTCAGCCTGTACTGAACTCAGACTGGGCAGTTGCTCTAGCGCAGGAGAGTCCGCCACGACTGCTTCGGGCGACACCGGAGTAGTAATAAAAATAGGTTTGCCGGTGGCAAGGAAGTCATAGGCAACAGCGGAGATATCTGTAATACACGCGTCAGCCTTGGACCACTGCCAACCCCAATGCGCGGTGTCGTCAAAAAGCAGTCGCCCTGCTGAACCAGGATTCGCTTCAGATAGTTTTTGCCGAATCCGGGCAACATCAGCACCGTATTCTTCTACGTTGACCCCGGAACGAGGGTGCGGACGGAAAATAACGTTGAAGCCGCCGTCGGCAATCAGTGATTCAATAATTTTGACGCCGTGACTAGTTACCGAGCCATAATTCATTGAGGGACGGTCACCCTCCCAGGTAGGGGCATACAACACGGTGGGTAGCTTGGTATTCAATGAATAGGGAGCCAGATACTCAGTGTCTATCTGTGGACGCCCCACGAGACGGGTGCGCGCTGTGGCGTCGTAGTTACGCAAATTTTTCGCTAGTCGATCCCGTGCTGCCGTGCCAGCACCAAAAACATAATCATAAGACTTCAACTGATTTGACCACATGTACGCCTTTTCGCTTTCGCCATGACAGATGAACACATGGTCAGGTTCGTTGAATCGAATCATCTGGAAGTTCTTGATGTTCTGATTGACGTAAAACACAACATCTATACGTTGTGAATCAACTAAAGCTTCGACGTCTCCGATTGTTGGTGCAAGATGTACCGGCAAGGGGCATTCTTCAGATAGCGCCAATGCTGTCCCGGGCTGGCGAGCAATAACGACTACCGGAACTGATTGTGCCAGCTGTTGTAACGGCGCGTACCACTGACGCAATTGATAAGCATTGACCATGTCGTCTGCAAAGTACAGTCCCACTCGGTAGCGTTGCTCGCCTTGTGGCAGATGGAACAGATGCTTCGCATAACGATTAACTTGAACGCGTTGTTGTCGCGCTATGAGACGTTTTTTAGCGAAGCCAACTGCACTGGCCAAGACTGGTAAAGCACGCATGAGAACCCTTAGTGATGATGAAAGCTGAGTCAATCCTATGCGTGAGATCCATTGTTTATCCAAAAGACATGCCCTAGTGCAGGGGTGTTCAACTTCCTGCTTCTGCTGTCCGTGGGATAAAGTGTGTTCAGTGCAACAATGAATCTTAGTGCGTGGAACGGTTTTCAGTTTGGGAACTAGGCTCCGCGCAAGCTAAGATGAAATGTCGGACTATGTATAAGTAGGAGTCATCATTAGCGGTAAGCGTTCTGATCGATCGTCACACGGCGAACTCGATCGCAAGTCGCCATTGGTTATATCAGCCATGGAGCTCGGTCGTGCACCAGGATCCATGAGGACTCTCAACGAGCAAGTCCCGGCACCCGCAGATGTGGGTAACGCACTCATTGGTATTCGTGGAGGATCTGAGGTTTCCTTAGATCTTCGCCTTGAAGCTGTACACGAGGGCATTTTGGTATCCGGCATCGCCACGGTGGAAATCGCTGGCGAATGTGGACGGTGCCTGAATCCTATCGGGTTCAAGTACGGGGCTGATATTCAGGAACTCTTCTACTATGAAGATAGTGATGAATTCGAAGAAGATGATGATGTAGATCAGTATTGGGTTATCGGTGACCACATGGACATCGATCCGGTATTGCGGAACGCAGTGGGAACTGTCCTGCCGTTTCAGCCGGTATGCCGGGACGATTGTTTAGGACTTTGCAATGAATGCGGAGCCAACCTAAATGATGATCCTGAGCACCACCACGAGGTAGTTGATCCTCGTTGGGCAGCGCTTGCGCAGTTGTCCGAGGCCGCCACAGAAGATGTGGCAACAGACAAAACGTCAGACGAGAGAGAAGAGAAGTAGTCGTGGCTGTTCCAAAGCGGAAGATGTCCCGTGCGAATACTCGTGCCCGCCGTGCACAGTGGAAGGCTACCGCGCCGAGCTTGGTGAAAACCATGGAAAACGGTCGCGTTACCTACAGCCTGCCTCACCAGGCAAAGGTTGTCACTGACTCAGCAGGTACCGAGTTGTTCCTTGAATACAAGGGCCGCAAGGTAGCAGACGTCTAAGACATGTCTTCTAAAGAAGAACTTTTGAAGCGTCTCGGAATCGAACTTGATTCCGAGACGCTTCATCTTTCATTGACCCACCGCTCGTATTCCTACGAAAACGGTGGCATACCCACCAATGAGCGCCTAGAGTTCCTCGGCGACTCCATTCTGGGATTCTGCGTTGCAGAACATCTCTATAAAAGCTCCCCGGATCTTGCCGAGGGTGATCTTGCGAAGCGTCGTGCCGCGGTTGTCAGCACGCGCGCACTGGCTAGCATTGCTCGTGAGCTAGAAGTCGGCAAACATATTCTTTTAGGGCGTGGCGAAAGCCAGTCCAATGGTGCAGATAAGTCCTCCATCCTTGCCGACACCATGGAAGCACTCATTGGTGCTGTCTACCTGTCCCACGGCATGGACGAAGCACGCCAAATGGTCATGCGCTTTATTGGACCGCTTCTTTCGGATCCCCAGTTGCTCGGCGCTGCCACCGACTGGAAAACCGTCATTCAAGAAGAAGTCGCAGCCGCCAAAAATGGCGATATGCGATATGCGGTCACCGGCTCTGGCCCAGACCATGCACGCTCCTATGTGGCTGAACTTCTTATTGCAGACAAGGTCTATGGCACTGGCACTGGCCCTTCTAAGAAGGAAGCCGAACAAGAAGCCGCGCGCAATACCTGGAATATGCTTCACCCCGGTGAAGACCTCCCGACAAATTAGAGTTGCGTCATGCCTGAGCTGCCCGAAGTAGAAGTAGTACGCGTCGGACTCGACAAGTGGGTTAGGGCCCGTTTAATTGAGTCCGTACAGGTACTTGATCCGCGTTCGGTTCGCCGGCACATCGATGGCGCCCAAGACTTTGAAGAAACGCTCACCGGTTGCACGTTAAGATCAGTAGCGCGCCGCGGCAAATTTCTCTGGATGGATCTCGAAGGACTGCCAGAACCTACAGCACTCGTAGCTCATCTAGGGATGAGCGGGCAGTTACTCGTCGAAGAACCTGATGCTGAGGATGAAAAACATCTCAAGGTGCGCCTATCTCTTGCCGAGCGCTCTGATGCGCCTAGCGAACTGCGTTTTGTTGACCAGCGTATTTTCGGCGGGATGTTTCTCTCCCCGTTAGTGCTCACAACAGACGGATACCCTGGAGGAGCAGGTAGTAGTCAGCCGTTCATTGCTCAGGCTGCTTCGCACATCGCCCGCGACGTCTTGGATCCACATAGAGACCAAAACGATCTGTACTTGGCACTACGTAAACGCTCCACAGATCTAAAGCGTGCCATCCTTGACCAGGGAATTATCTCCGGGGTGGGGAACATCTACGCCGATGAAGCGTTGTGGCAGGCGGGTCTTTCCGGGCTGAGAAATACAGCAACTATGCGACGTCCAGAAGTTACACGACTGGACGAAGCCCTGGTCGATGTAATGACCCGGGCGCTGGAAGCGGGCGGAACTAGCTTTGATTCGTTATACGTCAATGTCAACGGTGCAAGCGGTTACTTTTCGCGGTCGCTCAATGCCTACGGTCGCGAAAGCAAGCCGTGTCTTCGTTGCGCCGACAACGGCCGTGAATCGCTTATCCGCCGTGACCCATTTATGGGACGTTCATCTTACAGTTGCCCATTGCGCCAGCCACGGCCCCGGCGTTGATCAGGCTGCGTTTCGCTTCGTTTCAATACGAATAAATTTTGTAACCGAGGATGTGGAGTCAACGCTTTTGCATACGTTTAAACACGTGAGTAAACAGGAGTGTTCTCTCAAAGAGTTATGCCAAATCCTTAATCAGCATTTCCAAATCCGAATATGCTACTTGTAGGATTTGCCTAAGTTCTGGAGCAACTGATTTTTTGTCGATATCATTGATTTGTGAATGGATACGCTCAATTTCTTGGTGAATCACTGCCACCGATTTTGAGGGCGTGTGCTGAGAGCCGTCATTGTCAATCATTCCTCCGTTGATGAATCCATCCGGCCTGGACGACCAGTTCGGTGCAGATGAGACGAGTTGCTTCAGTAGATCCATATACTCGTTTTTAGGTGGAACGACATGACCTTTACCCCAATTTTCAATTTTGAATTGAATATTATCTCGACTTTTAGTTGCAACTTTAAATGGCATAAAATGAAAATTAAAATATAGCTCATCGTTCGAATTTTGGAGATAAAAAACCTTGTTTTTTCGAGGAATCGAGTAATAATTCGACATGCTGGTAGGAAATCTTTTAGCTACTTGTTCAGGCAACCACCCAGGGAATGCTCTTCGAGAATATGAGTCAAACCTGTATGGTTTGGATTCTAACTCTATTCTCGGATTCATTACGACACATACGGAACCAGCAAATAAAGCGCTGTAACGGAGAGCTGCAAATCCGCCTGCGGATGAGCCGAAGAAGATAAGGTTTCTACCGGAGCTAGAATTTACAATATTCTTGACAATATCTACGATGAAAGCTGAAGAATCAACACGTTTAGTGGATTGATGCCAAAATGTTAGCATCGATTCTGCGCCGCCACATGCAGGATCTGCAAATGAAAGTAGATTGACGCCTAGTTCTTTGGCAAAATTGTGTCCTGAGAATATAGGGTAATGCTCTGTTTTTGTTCCTAGAGCTGCGTGAAAGGCGACCAAAGTGACATTCGAGCCTCGGTCTTCGAAAAAAAAGTCAAAGAATCGATTGTTTGACTTAACTGAATTTAGACCAGGTCTAATCGGACTCGCGAGAAGCGCTTCAATTGTCGTAAAAGTGCGGACGCCATTCAACCTGTATTTTTCGATGTTTCTCGTACGTAAAGCCATAGTGTTAATTTTAGCATCCAGTGGTACTCTAATGCGAAGCACCAGATTGCTGTAGTTTAGATGTATGCCTAATCTCTTCATTTACGGTAGCTGCGTAAGCCGTGACACATTTCAGTATCTCCCGGATAGTTGCAACCTGCTCGGATACGTAGCCCGTCAGTCTCTCATAAGCGCAATGAATCGGCCTTCATCCTTGACCAAAGGCCCACCTTTAGATTCCAATTTTCAAAATCGGATGCTGACCGGTGATTTGGATTCTAATTTATTAAAATCACTCAGAGAACACGCTGACGACATTGATTTGTTACTAGTGGACCTTACTGATGAAAGACTAGGTGTTCACAAATTACCCGATAACTCTTTCGTGACGAGTTCTGTAGAGCTTTCACGTTCAGAATGGCTGAATGCGGTGAGTCCGAAGCCGGGAAGAATTGAGATTGGAACAGAAAGGCATACTTCTTTCTGGGAAAACGCCGCTTTAAAATTCTACAATTATTTAGAAAATCTCGGTCTTTCTGAGAAAACTCTAGTCATTAATACGCCATGGGCTGCTACTTCTGTGGAAGGCACCGAGGTTCCCGTGTTTCGCGGTATTTCCGCGAGAGATATGTCGCTAAAAATAGCAAACCTATCTCAAATTCTCAGCAGGACAGGCCTTGAAGTTATTGATATGCCTGAAAGGCTGGCCGTTACAACTCGTCAGCATCAGTGGGGCATTGCTCAATACCATTACTCCGCGGGGGCGTATGAATGGATAGGGAAAGAGATACAACAAAGATTGAATAAAAGTTAAGTATCTATAATTGATGTGTCAAGACTAATAAACTAATTTTTGTTTATTATACGAGACACATCAATTTTTAGAATCCATTATGAACGACTACCCGAGACTGCACCAGGTAATAATACTTCCAAGTGAGTAGAGGTCTCTAAGCTCTCTCTTGTTGAGGCTCGGCTTGCTTGCAATTGACTTAATATAATTTGGATCAATGTATTCATACACTGGACTTGATGGCGAAGTCTCGAATGCCTTTCTAAGAAGCTCTTGACCTGTGGTTTTATACATGATTTGCCAAAAATTTACACCTTGCTTGTTGGCCTGAGCCGTCATGGCTTGACGTTGCGCAGTTGTGTGCTGTGGTTGTGGGATATCGAGACCGGAAAGAGCGTTCAGAAATTTGCTTTCACTTACGGTCTTCGGCTGAATAGATTCTTCAAACGAAATTTTTCTGGAGGTGCTTGGCCAAGATGCTTGAACCGGTTTTTTGCGCCGTTTTAGAAGTTCGTCACTGAAGCGCTCGTAGTCAAATGGAAATTCTAGAAGTTTGGATGAAAAAGACTCCATGAGATCATGTCCAATTTCGTTCGCTGCCCTTGTACTTTGGGTAGCGCGACGAGAGAGTTCAAAACCGGCGAGCGAATATAGTGGATCGAACCTAGAACCAATTCTGCTCCACAAAAGCGAGGATTGACCAATATGGTAGCGATTTCTGGTGTGAGTATAGTATGCATCCCCGAGAAACTCGGGGTCGTCGTAAATCGTGTTTATGCGTCGAAAGTTTTGGATTAGCTTAGAACCGAGAGTGCTAATCGCCGCTGGAGAAATATGCTTATTCGCTTGCGAATCGAAAGGAAGATAACGCTTAAGTATTAGTTCGTCACTTAGGCTACCTTCTGAGGTTATTTCGCGATTGCCATAAAAAGTACGTAGCACTTCACCGTATCCACCCCCCATTGCTACAACATTCGCTGAAACTTCTCTGCCTAACGGTCCAGTATTGGTGATACCGCCACTTGCAAATAGTGGTCCCATTAATCGCTCTGACATGTTGGTCGTGGGCGCAGGGGTCAGGCCTGCGCCCAACGTTCGACGTAAGCCGAACTGTCGAGATAAGCCATCGGCAATGACACGATCTGTCGAGCCCTCCGGGCCGGAACAGAAAAGTAGTGTGCGATCTTCAACACCGAGATGCAATATCGCAGACAATACGATACGCGAATCGAATCCACCGGTTAAATGTGAGATCACTTGATCGGAGTTAGAATTGACTAATGCCGAAATGGTACTTAGCACTTCGTTTCGAAGCATCTGAAACAATTCGAAGTTTGTGAGCGCCATTAGACTATGCGTTGACTTATATGCACGGTTTTGCGCTTGGTTATCAGAAATGTATACATACTGAAAGGGTTCAATGCTATGAACATTCTCAAAACTGTTATTTACGAGGCCACCGTTTCCCAGTAGCAACCGTTCAATTTGAAACAATGGGTCTTTTGAGACTTTGATTCCGTGGTCTGCTGCTTTGGTGACGAGCGCGGTTGTACTTGTGCTTACAAAAACGTGCCCATCTCGTTGTAATGTAAAGGCAAGCGCACCACCCAAAGGATCAGGTAAACAGGCGCTCCACCCTTCACTATTGTCGTGGATATAAAGTGCACCAGGATTTTTAGCATTTATTGCCCACCAATCTGCAATTTGCTGAATTTTCCACTCTGCGGCGGAACGCGGAATACAGATTTCGAGATCTGCTGTTCTAAGTGCAGCAATTCCTGAAATTACGACGCTTCCGTCGAGCCAGAATTCCCTATTCCCCCGTCTGACTGGCGGCTCATCGCTCATTACTTTAGCTGCGGATTCGAGGTCGTTTTTGCGCGCTGGAGTGCTAACTATTACGGGTGCTACTAACATGGTATTGGTCATTCGACGATCCTTTAGTTATGGATAAAAACGGTGAAATCCTAATTCGTTTGTGGAGGGCAACTTTGCGAATAAGTTAGTATTGTGAACCAGAATTTGGTGCCAGATCGAGTTGAACATCGATTGCTTTCATGTCTGTATTTGAAAGTTGAAGCAAAATCGAGGCTATTAGGTTTGAGTCTGGAGGGTTGTGACCTTCTGCAAAATCTTGCACCGCGAAAATATGCTGATCGGTATATGCATGCACCCCTGGCTCAATGGGATGCTTTGATATTTTGGACCACAGTGGTGATAGATGTTTTTGAAGATGCCAGTCGGTTTTATTCTGTAAGTAAACCAAGCGCCGGATCGAATTGATTGTCTCAGGCACGAGAACGTTTGTGCTTACTAATTTATCCGTTCGTGGTCTGCAATACTGCTTCCAGTTATCTTGGGCAAGCGTTGAATGCGCAAAATTAAATCGACTTTTCAAGTATGCTTTGACGAAACGCTCGTAGTAGCTATAAATATCCGTTTGTGGATTCCAAACTACAACAGTCGCCGGCTTTGCCAAGCGTTTAGCGTAGTTCAATGAAGCATATCCACCACCGGAACCGCCAACTAGAATTAACTCAGTTTTCAATGAGTCCGCTATCGCGTTGAGCATAGTGGTGAGATTAGCTTCGAAGTTATCATGAGCTCCGCCGGTGTACCATGCCAGACTCAGTTCTGGATCATCATCCAAACTCGAATCCGCGATGCTGATCATGGGTAAATTATTCTGGGAACTCAATTTAATACCGGAAAAGAAGGGGCCCTGTTTATTTCCGCGGCTTGAGATCGCTCCACTGAAAAACGTCGTAATCGCTTTTTGCTCGGCATTATGCACATGCTCATTCACGTAGATATCTATAGGACGGGGCGATCCCGGGAAAATTACGGAATGAATACCTGATAGACCTTTCCAACGATTTGAGAAGTCCTCAATGTTGTCCCACCAATAATGTAGGACTTTCCACTGGCGATAATTGCTAGGTTTCATGGAGTTTTCCCTGACTTATGTTATTCCGTTATAGAATAATTGTATTGTGATTAAATATAATACTAAATGTTGACTAATGTAATTCGCGCTAGGAATAGTCTGTTAAAATTGATTTGTTGTAATCCGGCCAGATAGCTAAAGACCATTTACTGAATTTTCGATCAGTGAGCGTCACGCAGGCAAGACGATGTTCCGGGTCAACCCATAGGAAGGTGCCGGACTGTCCGAAGTGTCCAAAGGTGCTTGATGGGTGGTTCTGACCAGTCCAATGAGGATTTTTTGTTGACCTGATCTCAAATCCTAGACCCCAATCATTCGGGTTTTGGCGCCCATAACCAGGTAAGATCCCCGCAAGATTTTCGAAATGCACGCGGGTGGCATCATGCATGGTTTCTGCCGCTATTAGCGTGGGGTTGAGTAGTTCAGCAGCAAACAACGCAAGGTCCGAAGCGTTTGATCGCCCGTCTTTGGCGCAGCTACCGGCAATCTCCGTGTTACTCATACCTAGAGGAGTGAATACGGCTTCTTGCGCATACTCCGAGAAGCTCATTCCGGTTTCTTTTTCAAGATGTTCGGCTAGAACTTCAAAACCGGTGTTTGAATATCCTCGTTTAGTTCCTACCGCGAAACGGATAGTTGTCGAGTCAAAGTCATATCCGGCCGTATGCGCAAGTAGATGGTGGACCGTTGAACCTTCAGGACCCGCTGGATCCTCTAACGTGATTGCTTCTTCTTCAAGAGCGATAAGGAAGGCGTACGTGCTCAACAGTTTGGTAACTGAGGCCAGAGGGTAAACACGCGTGGTATCTCCATGCTCGGCCACTATCGCGCCGTCCCCATTGATGACTACAGATACCGCGTTATCTACCGGCCATTGTTCAATCTGGGCTAAAACACTCATGGTTAGACCAATCCCTCATTATTCGTTCTCGTGATTGCGAGCGGGAATCACCCAATCGTGGCATCGCTTCGCTAGAATTACGAGCAGGAATTGGATAGCTTTCCCTAGTCAACCATATCGACACTAGACCAAACATAGGAATTTTACGCCGTGCATCTGAAGACTCTCACCGTTCGCGGATTCAAGTCTTTTGCTTCAGCGACCACGTTTGAGTTTGAGCCGGGCGTCACTGCCGTTGTAGGACCTAACGGTTCAGGCAAATCTAATGTCGTGGATGCGCTCGCCTGGGTTATGGGGGAGCAGGGAGCTAAGACCCTTCGTGGCGGCAAAATGGAAGATGTCATTTTTGCTGGTACCTCTGGCCGTGCTCCGCTAGGCCGCGCCCATGTTTCGTTGACCATCGATAATGCTGATGGAAAGCTTCCTATCGACTATGCCGAAGTGACAATCTCTAGAACATTGTTCCGTGCCGGTGGATCCGAATACGCTATCAATGGCTCGTCGTGCAGACTGCTTGATATCCAGGAATTACTCTCAGACTCCGGACTGGGCCGAGAAATGCATGTCATTGTCGGTCAAGGCCAGCTCGACAAAATTTTACATGCCACCGCTGAAGACCGCCGTGGGTTTATCGAAGAAGCCGCCGGCGTACTCAAACACCGCCGGCGTAAAGAAAAGACACTACGTAAGCTTCAAGGTATGCAAGGCAATCTAGACCGTCTTGAAGACTTGAGCTCGGAAGTACGCAGGCAATTAGCACCCTTAGGGCGACAAGCAAAGATTGCCCGTCGTGCGCAGAGCGTACAACTGGACGTACGCGATGCAAAAGCTAGGCTTTTGGCTGACGATCTTGTTTCTCTGAATAATAAGCTTGCCCAGGATATTGATGATGAGACCAAAATCCAGGCCCGTCAACAGGAAACCACTCAGCGCCTTGAACATGTGAAAACACACGTAAGCAAGCTGAGTGAAGAAATTGAGCTACTCACGCCCCGGCTTAGCTTGATCAACGAAACTTGGGTCTCGCTGACTACGCAGGGAGAGCGTTTCCGTTCTCTGGCGGCCCTAGCCAGGGAACGCGGAAAGCTTCTCGAAGGAAATCAGACCCACTTTGATTCCAGCCGTGACCCTGACCGACTCGAAGCGCAGGCTGAACGCCTAACCGAAGAACTCGCAGAGCTTGAAGAGTCGGTAGAGGACCGCCATGAGATTCTCGCGGAGGCTATCGAAGCCAAGGAGCATGCCGAAGAACAAGCCCGCGCGGAACAGCAGCGAATGGCAGCCATGCTGCGCGCAGCCGCTGACCGACGTGAGGGCATGTCGCGTCTTGCCTCACAGGTGGCCTCGGCGCGAAGCCGAGTTGATGTGACACACGCAGAAATTGCACGCTTACAAGACGGGCTGCGTTCCTTTGATGCGGACTTAGAGGCTGATGCAAGATCACATGCCGAGCTCTCTGCAGAGCTTGAACAGAAGTTGGCCACAGAGTCCACGCTCAATGAGGAATTTGAACGGGCAGAGTCAGACTATGTGCTCCTCTCAAAAGCTCAGTCTGAAACTTCGGCTCGCGAAAGAGAACTTTCGGTCCAAATATCTGGGCTCAATGCACGCCTCGATGCACTGCAACTCAACACCAAACGAGATGATCAATCTGAACAGATCATCTCTCAGGCTCCCGAAGCAATTTTGGGTCGGCTAGGCGAACTTATTTCGGTTTCCGCTGGCTATGAACAAGCGATCTCGGCAATTCTCCGAGAATCAGCCGAAGCCCTGGTTGCACGCGACCAAGCATCTGCGTTGCAGCTCTTAAAATCACTGGCAAATGATCATTCGACTCATGCTAGTTTTGTTCACGCGTCCGTAGAGAGCTCCCGCGGCCTCACGAACTCAGTTGTTGGAATATCTGCGCGCGAAGTTGTCTCCGCAGACCCAATGCTGAATGCTCTACTTGATGTGATCTTTGCTAATCACTACGTAGTACAACACCTAGACGAAGCCAGTGAACTACTAGAGGCACATCCCAAAGCACAAATCACCACCTTGGATGGTGCCACGGTCTCAGCCCTACGTAGTTCTGTAGGAGATTCTGCCGGGGCTTCGCTCATTGCCCAACAAGCACTAGTGGAACAAACCGCGGCGGAACTAACTACTGCATGCAATGAACTTAGTGAATGCGAGGCCCAGTTAGCCGAACGTGCACCATTGCTCTCACAAGCCCAGCTCGCCTTTGAGGATGCGCAAGGAGCGCTAGCAGAGTCAGATGCCACCATCGACGAGATCTCCACATACTTAGCAAAACTTGGGCACAAGCTACGTACCGCGCGCGCCGACAAAGAAGCGTTGGCCCAGCGGATACAAACGACCGGAGAAAAACTTGAGATTGAACAGGAATCTCTTGAAGAAATCACCGAGCGCATGGAACTGGCCTCCGAGGACCAAGATGAAGACTCCATAGATGATGCCGGACGTGCGGCCTTGGCAGACGCTGCCTCGGCGGCCCGACAGCGTGAGCTGGAGGCCAGGTTGGCACTGCGTAGTAGTGAGGAGCGTGTTAGCGGTCTGCGTTCCCGTGTTGAGGGCCTACGCAGAACCGCAGCAGCAGAACGTTCCCACCGCGAGGTCGCAGCGCGGAGGGCGGAAGATCGCCGGGCTCAGGCTGTTAACGCGCAACGTGTCGAGCAGGCAGCCGAACGGGTCTTGCGTTTCATTGAAATATCCGTAGATATCGCGGCAAAGGAACGAGAGACGCTCACCGGCAAGCAGGGTGAGCTGGACCGGCTACTATCGAGCCAACGTACCCAGGCAGAACAACTCACCGCAGAACTTGCTCGCCTATCTGACGCGGTGCACCGTGACGAGATGGCTCGTGCTGAGTTGAGGCTTCGTATTGAAACTCTAGAAACGAAGTCCTTAGAAGATCTTGGATTCACTCCAGATCATTTGATTGCACACTTTGGTCCGGATCAACTGATTCCTGAGGATGTTGATCCAGAAGATAAGTGGGCAGAACTTCATCAGAATGTTGATGACGAGGGCAACCTCATCGGTACCAAGCCCTTTGACCGAGCTGAGCAAGAGAAGCGTCTGAAGAAAGCGGAGCGGGACTTAGCGGCACTTGGCAAGGTCAACCCGTTGGCGCTGGAAGAATTTGCTGCTTTAGAAGAACGCCACAAATTCCTCAGCGGACAGCTGGAGGACCTGAAGAAGTCGCGTAATGACCTGCAACAGATCATCAAGGATGTAGACGCTCACGTGGAGCGGGTTTTCACCGAGGCTTACAACGACACCGCTGTGCAGTTCAAACGAATCTTTGAGCGTCTTTTCCCTGGGGGAGAAGGACAGCTTGTCCTCACTGATCCGGAGAATATGTTGACTACCGGCATTGAGGTCGAAGCTCGTCCTGCAGGGAAACGGATCAAACGACTTTCATTGCTCTCTGGCGGTGAACGTTCTTTGACGGCCGTAGCATTGCTGGTTGCTATCTTCAAGGCGCGCCCCTCGCCGTTCTACGTGATGGACGAGGTCGAAGCGGCACTCGATGATGTGAATTTGGGCCGACTCATCACGATCTTTGAAGAGCTTCGTGAAGCGTCTCAGCTGATTGTCATCACCCATCAGAAGAAGACCATGGAAGTTGCAGATGCGCTGTATGGCGTGACCATGCGCGGCGACGGAGTTTCGACCGTTATTAGCCAGAAATTGGCGCGACCGGAACCTGTTTAGCAACTACTCGTAGGCTCTGGATATACTTGTCATGGACTATCAAGTTCAGCTTCGTGACAAGTGATAATGCGGGTTAATATGGCGTTTTTTAAGAATCTTAAGCGGGACAAAAATGTTGTTTCGCCAGTCCCCGAGAAACTGCAATCGGCGGTCGCGGACTCGAAAGGCGACTTGGCCCCTTTGGTCAGCGTGATTATCCCCGTATATAACTCCATGCCTTACCTCACCGAGTTGCTGAACTCGTTGGAAACTCAGGATCTGGCAGCCGATAGATTTGAAGTCATTGCAGTCAATGACGGCTCCACCGACTACGGCAACGAGATTCTTGATACGTATGCCAAACGCAATTCAAACTTCACCATCATTCATCAGGCGAACAGCGGATGGCCCGGTAAACCTCGCAACGTGGGCATGGATGCTGCTCGGGGTAAATACGTCTTCTTCTGTGATGCCGATGATCGGTTGGGAACCGAAGCCCTGAGGCGCATGACGTCCTACGCAGCTAAACACGATCTGGATATCCTTATTCCACGTATGGTGGGAATTGGCGGACGTCGGGTACAGGCCGGATTTTTCTCCAAAACTCGTCCGGAAATCTCGTTGGAATTAGCGCTGGAATCACTTTCTCCGCAGAAGATGATTCGCCGTGAACTCATGGAAAAGCACAACATCAGATTCCGCGAAGATAAAGTGCGTCTCGAAGATGGCATGGCCATGGTTCAGGCTTATGTGGCTGCAGAACGCATCAGTATTCTTGCCGATTACGATTACTACGAAATCCGTCTGCGCTCTGACGGACAAAATATTAGTGTGGGACTAATCGACCCGGCTGGCTATGTCGGCTCGCTGCGGCATATCGCCCAAACAGTCAGCGCTCATACCGGCAAAGACGCCGAATACACCCGCCGTCTCCTAGCTGGACTCTTTTCCCGGAAAGCTTTGTCCTTCTATGAAGGTCGCCGGTTCATGCGTTACGAGCCGGAGGCCCGCCAGGCATGGGTAGAGCACCACGGTGAGTTCCTCAACGAGTTCATCGGTACCGAACCCCAAAGCGTCTTCAACCCAACTCGGCTCATAAAAGTGGAGCTGATCATCAATGGGGACGTGGCGGGCTTAGAACGTCTGGCAAGTGCGGAAATAGAAGCTGCTGCGAATCCCGTGGTCCAGAGTATTTCCGCCACAAATTCCACGCTGGAGCTGGTTATCGCCTCACCAGCAGGCGCTGTGGTGCCGAGCGTCTTATATTTTGAAGATCGGAAATCGGCCGAATTCGTCGAGGCCGAGCTTGTCGCCGGTAACGATCCACATACCTATGTGGCGACGTTCGCTTTGTCAGACTTGATTGATAAGATTGCGCGTCTGGGTAATGCACGCGTGCGCTACTCCGTGAAGGATCTGCGCAGAATTGGAGTCTCAGAGCATACGGCTGAAGTTGTACACGGGGGAGTGCGTGCTTACCGCACCGCCTATGGATATCTGAGTGTAGATACGCGAAAAGCTCGGAGAGACTAACCCTCCGAGCCTTCCAAAAGTACTTAGCTAAGCATGGTCAGCAGATATTCTGCTGGCCATTCGTTTTATAGGCCACGGTCTCATCCAAGACCTTCGGTCCACCGAGCAGGATATTGGTCCAGCCCTTCATGGAACGCATGGCACCGGCCACGGAGGAAGGCATGCAATCCTTCTTCGTCAGCAACAATGGTGCATCGTTGTAAGAAGCGATTACAGCGCCGGTCAGACCATCACGGAAATCATCTGCGGTAGCAACGAACTGACGTTGCGAACCCTTGGTCCAGAAAGTCTTTGCAATCAGGGCGCTGGTGTCGTAACGAGTAGCACCTTCAAAGCGGATGATCTTTGCATTGGGAACGGCGGCACGTACCTGGCGTTCAGTATTAGCTGAGATAGTCAGTGGGCCACCGGCCATATAAACCCGCGTTGGCTTCAAACGCTTCAACTCACGAATAGTTGCTGCTGGCACGGAGGCCTTTTTAGTCAGCAACATCGGAGCTTCACGCCCGGAAGCCACTGCTGCCAAAGACATCGCGTCTTCAAAACGTTCACCGGTCGCCAAAAATACCTGATTAGAGGTTTGCCATTTCTTAGAAATCAATGCGCTGGTGTCGTAGAGATCATTACCCCATACCCTGGTCACCGGGCCGTAGGTTTTAATCGTCTTGACGGTGGATTCACTGATGGCAATGGGGCCACCGAGAATAATGATGTTCTTGGGTTTGAGGCGTTTGAGTTCTGTTGCCACCGAAGCAGGTAGTTCGTTCTTCTGCGTCAGTAACAGCGGTGCGTTCTTCAAAGCCGCGAGAGGGGAACCTGCCAGAGCGTCGGGGAAGCGTTCACCCGAGGTGATCACCACGGTGGAAGCAGTGGAAGGAAATGTGCGCTTGGAAATTGCTACAGGAGTATCAAACCAGCGGTTTCCATATAGGCGTACGGGATCTAACCGGGTTGGCCAGACGTCCATGTCGCCCAAATAAGAGGTCACCATCTTGTATGGGGTGCTGCGGGTATTCTTGGCGAAATCCTTCAGCGACGTCAGATTGCCGTTCCAAACATTGGCATCGACATTCTTTGCATTACCAATAAGGTTTGAGTTTGACGCGTACTGCCAGACGTTAAAGGTCTTCCAGCCTTCGGGAAGCTCGCGCGGATTCTTGGTCGAGGTATCCGAAGTAGGGAAGACCGAAACATGCAGC
This sequence comes from Arthrobacter sp. MYb213, assembly GCF_002979915.1. GTDB lineage: Bacteria > Actinomycetota > Actinomycetes > Actinomycetales > Micrococcaceae > Glutamicibacter. The sequence goes on along the minus strand of NZ_PCQA01000001.1, from coordinate 695,974 downwards.
GGCCAGTACTTGAAGGCCTCGGAATCACCGGTGCACTGATCCCACCATGACTGAGCGGTATAGATCATTGGCAAGCGGCCGGTGCTGGCCTTGATGGTATTGCCGAAGCTCTTGATCCAGGTCACCATCTGTGCCGGGCTCAGACCGTAGCAGATATCGCCTTTACCCTGAGGGTAATCTTTCGCTTTATATGGATTCCACTCGATATCTAGCAGTGGTGGCATGGTCTTGCCATCCGCGGTCCACCCGCCACCATTAGCGAGGAATTCCTTAGCTTGGGTAGCTCCACTGGAGTGCGCGGGCATTGCAAAGTGGTAGGCACCGCGAATTACGCCCGCAGAACCCGAAGCGGCGTAGTTTGTGTTGAACTGTGAATCTTTGAACAAGGACGTAGGCCACGACTGCGTGGCCTTGATGTAGCCAAAACGTGCACCGTTGTTATAAGCCTGTTTCCAATCGATGGTCCCTTGATGGTGGGAAACGTCGATGCCCAAAGTTCCCGGTGGACGCCAGGTGCGGAGATCTTCAAGTGAGCCTGGTACTGCAAGATCCAGATTCTGCTCTGTGTCAGTGGCTACTTCTTGTGCGAGAGTAGCAAGTTCGGCAAGTGTCGGAGCAGCTGGATCTCCAGACTCATCGATGCGCTTTTGGCCTTGGCCCATGGTGGCGTCAATGAAATCTTTGTCTAAAGCATCTAGCGCCAAAGCGGCCAAGGAAATTCTTTCCTTGGCCGAGAGATCCGTCTTTTGAGTTAGTCCTTGTTCAATAGCCTTTGCTGCTGAACTGGCAACACTTGGCGTGCTCGCTGGTTCAGGAGTCTGCGGTGCTTCCGGTTTGCTGGACTCAGCTGGAGACGGACTCGCTGTAGCGGAGCTTGAAACGCTAGGAGCTGTTTCCTTGGTGGGTGATGCTACTGCTGGAGCGGTTGCAGCCAGCGGCAGGACCAGCGCGGCCCCGAGCGATAACGCGAGCAGGCGTCTGCCTGCAAAGCGGTTTTCAGGCATAAAATCTCCTGTGAAGAATTGCGAGTGTGATCGGTGATTCCTCACAGTATATAAAGGCCAGTCAGGAAAGTCTCGTTGGTGGTCGAAAGGAGACGAGATCCAACGGTTATTTGCCTTGGACCGTCGGCTCAGGCTCTACTGCGACGGGACGAATCGTTTTTGGTACCAGGAGCCAAGCGACCACACCAATCAAACAGACCGCACCCGAAGCACTCAACGCCACCTGGTAGCTGATGGCATCTGCCATCACTCCGGCTATTAGTGGGCCGATAATTGCTCCAAGATCTGTAAACATCTGGAAGCCGGCCAATGCCTTGCCACCATTACGTCCTGAACCAATGACGTCTGCCACCGCAGCCTGCTGTGCAGGGCCCAAGATGCCGCCACCAAAACCAGCCAGAATTGAGAAGAAGATAAACCCGGTCAACGAAGTGAAGTAACCCATGGCCACAATGGAACCCAGAAGGACCACCATGCCCACCAAGATAGGGATCTTGCGCCCAATCGAATCGGTGAGTTTTCCAGAGAATGTCAGCGCGATGCCATTGCCCACGGCGAAGATTGCCAACGAGATGCCGGCGACTTTCGGGCCGAGGTCTTCACCGAAGACCGCAAGAGCAAACAGTGGGATCATGCTGGTGCGGATACCAAAGGCCAACCAGCCGTAGCTGAAACCGGAGGCCAACGCCGCACGGTAAGCCGGCGAGCTCAGTGCCTCACGAGTGGTCACTACTTCTACCGCTGACATTGCACCGGACTTCGTTGGATCCTTATCCAAGTCGCGCCGTCGTCCCAAAGCAAAATAGACCACCGCGGCCGCGATGACTAACGCGGTACCGTAAATGACGAATGGGATGCGCATGCCAAAGGGAGCCAGCAGGCTGCCAAGCACCGGGCCAATGACGTTGCCCAAAAGGAAAGAGCCGGCATACATGCCAGAGATGCGGCCGCGTGATTCATTAGGTGCCAGCCGGGCAATGAGCGCCATCGCAGAGATTGTAAACATGGTGGAACCAAAGCCACCCAGTCCACGGGCAATGAGCAGCTGTGTGTAGTCCTGAACCACGGCACATAACAGTGTGGAGACCGCCACCAGCAGTACTCCGGTGACGTAGATGCGCGGTTCGCCTAGTTTCCCCACCAGGATTCCTGCCACCGGGGCAAAGATGAGCCGAGTAAAGGCAAAGATAGAGACAATCACGCTGGCCGCCGCGGCACCAACATCAAAACTCACTGCATATTGCGGAAGGATCGGTGCAATCAGCCCAAAACCGAGAGCAATGATGAAAGCTGCAACCAAAAGAATTGCTATTTCGCGTGGGATAGGAGGGCGTGACTTAGACGAACGTTGACGCTGCATGATGACCGTTTCCCTACCCCTGAATTACGGTAAGGAAGGACCTTTCTCTAGAACTGCAAATCTACTGGCATGAACGCCAACGCAAGTCTATGCTCTCTAGGCGTACTCGTCTTTAACAGGTGACCGAGGACTCGAAGGGTGCCTCACAGTATTGGCCAGAGCAGACTATGAGAGAATTTCACTCGTGACCGAATCGCTATTACTTACCATTATCATTGTCGCGGTCATTGCCGTGGTGGCCATTGCTGTCATCGCGTTTGTGGCCAAGGGGCGTAAGCCCAAGACTCCGTACACCTCCGAGCGCGACGCAGATGATTCGCCATCTAGCGCCGCAGGTACCGAAACGAGTGAGACCCCAGCTGCTGGGCAGTCCCCAGACGGCACGGTACTGACCGAAGAACCTCCGGTAGAGCCAGCGGCCCCCGCCGCACCGGCACTGGATGTTCCAGAGCCAGTCCAGGGTCGCCTTGCCCGTCTGCGCGCTCGCCTGACCAAGTCGAACAACATGTTCTCCAAGGGCCTACTGGCCCTGCTCAGCCAAGACTCAATTGATGAGGATGTCTGGGAAGAAATCGAAGAGACGCTGCTGTTGGCGGATCTCGGTACCGAGCCTGCCCTTGAACTCGTTGACGCACTGCGTGAACGCGTGAAAATTGAAGGTAGCCGGGACCCGCTCAAGGTGAAGGCAATGCTCCGCGAAGAGCTGTTGAAGCTTGTGGATCCAACTCTGGACCGTAGCTACCTGCCTGAACCACACCCGGGCCGTCCAAGCATCATCATGGTGGTTGGTGTTAATGGTGTCGGTAAGACGACCACCATCGGCAAACTGGCCCGTGTGCTCGTTGCTGAAGACAAGGACGTGCTGCTCGGTGCAGCTGACACCTTCCGCGCGGCAGCGGCTGAACAGCTGGCAACCTGGGGAGACCGCGTTGGTGTTCCAACCGTGCGTTCTCACATTGATGGCGCAGACCCAGCCTCGGTAGCTTTTGAAGCTGTATCTGCTGGTATTGATCAGGAAGTCGACATTGTCATGATCGACACCGCCGGACGTTTGCAGAACAAGGTCGGCCTGATGGATGAGCTGGGCAAGATCAAGCGTGTTGTTGAGAAGAAGGCAGCCATTGATGAAGTCCTGTTGGTCTTGGACGCGACTACCGGCCAGAACGGCTTGGCTCAGGCCAAGGTGTTCTCCGAGGTAGTCAACGTGTCGGGCATCGTGCTCACCAAACTAGATGGCACCGCCAAGGGCGGTATTGTCGTGGCCATCCAGCGTCAGCTGGGTGTACCGGTGAAGCTTGTTGGTCTAGGCGAAGGTCCAGATGATCTTGCACCGTTTGATCCTGAAGCATTCGTAGACGCACTACTCGAAGGCTAATCCTTCGAGGTTCTCACTAGGCATCCGTGTCTGGCGCTTTAACCGGCGTCAGACACGGATGCCTTTTGGCTTAACTGAAACCAGCCTGTCCATAAACTAGTTAAACATATAAGTGTTGTACTAATGGATAGATGAGCCTATGATCAAAGGCTCCACACCGGGTCACTTTGCAGGCAGCTGACGCCCGGAGAAAATGAGCTCCCGCAATGGCGCGGGGATCAAAGGAATATCCCATGGAACCTTCAAAACCAAAATCCTACAATTCTGTGACCGCGTGGGTGACCTTATGCGCTTTACTGACATTCGGCCTTAGCGCTCCGGTCATCACGCAGCCGCTGGCCCACGCAGCAGTGGAAGGCAAAAACCTACTGGTCGCCACCGGCACCTACGACGACGAGAACGCACCGCCATCCAAATACATCACCAAAGTGACCGAGACGCGAACCACCGCAAATCTCAATCTTCGCGCTAAGGCTTCCACCAGTTCCACATCCTATGGCGTCATGACCAAGGGAACCGTGGTGAAGCTGACTGGAAAGAAGAGTGGCAGTTGGAGCCAACTCACCTGGGGTTCCAAAACTGGATGGGCAGCGAGTCAATTTCTGGAAACGCGGACTTACACCAAAGACTTATCGGTCAGGTACATGACCTCTTTTACTCAGATCTTCGCCGAACCCAACTTTAATCGCGCGGTGGGCGGCGTGAACTTCCGCACCCAGGTGAGCCTGCTCAATGTCAGTGGCTCGTGGTCGCAGATCAAGACCGCGTATTACTACGGCTGGGTGCCTTCCTCCAAGGTCACTAAGGCGCGCCCCGCTAAGGCTTACCGTTATGTGGCCAAGAGCAGTTCAGTCTACTCCCACCAGGACAAGTCCAATTCCAAAGTTGTTGGACGCATCCACCACTCGGAAAAGTATGAATACCGGCGCTGGGATTCGGCCAATCGACGCGATGAGATTCTGGTTGGCGGCCGGTGGGTGTGGAGCCCCGTAACCCAAAAGCCATATGTTGCCCGGGAATACCGTTATGCCCAAGAAACCGGTAGCACCTACAACCGTGCAGACAAATCCAGTGATACTAAAGTTGGCACCATTACCCGTGGTACTAAGGTGCGCTGGGGTGCGTGGAGTTCGGCAAATCGCCGTGACGAGATTTTGCTAAACGGTCGTTGGGTTTGGACCGGTGTTACTGACCGTACTAAGCCCGCTGGAACGATTCCCGAGACCATCTCGGTATCTCCTTATGGCCGTTTTGCTGCAAAGAATGCTCCCTTACGTAAAACCCCGCGCAGCGATCCATATGACAGTATTCTGGTCACCTTGAAAAAGGGAGACAAGGTCACCATCACCGGTAAGGCTGATGGTGGATGGGTCCGAGTTAAGTACGGCAATTACACCGGCTACGTCAATGAGTCCTACGATTTACGCCGTGATGGCCCCTATTCAGTAGCCGTATACGGCACCCTGCGCACTGGACAGTCAGCCTACAACCTGATGGCAGGTTTCCAGCAGAAGATTATGAATCAACGTTTTGCTAGTTCCTCTTTGTATCAGTTGTGGAATCCTAACTGGACTTTCCTCACTAACGGTGGGGGAACCGTGGTCAACGAACAGTTCCAATATTCGGATACTCGTGGATCAAACATGCTTCAAAAGCTTGATGTCTACGAAAGCCAGTTGAAATACAACGGTAAGCCTATGTACACCAGGCAAAAAGTCCGCATGACTGATGGGTCTGAGTCGTGGACATATAAGACCACCAGCGAATCTGAGAAAGTCGTGAAGAATTCCGGCCGGTATATTTCCTCCGGTGATTTCCTCCAACGTTCTTAACTCTCTTCAAATCGTCTTCGAGGAGACCAAAGGGGAAGGACCCCACCATGAACCAGAAAAAGCGACTGATCGGAACGGCTACCGCCGTCATAGTAATCGCGGGCACCGTCACCTCTGCGGTGCTGGTAAATCAACACAACGAAACCCCTGCGGCCCAAGCTGTAGAAACTCAGGAGGGCCAGGTAGCCGGTGTGGCTGCGGCCGACCCGCAAACCGGAATGAAAGTATACGTAGACTCGGAATCACAAGTGGTGAAAGAACTTGGCGAGGCAGGGAAACTCACCGTAGAAGGTCAAAAAGAACCTTCATTCAAAATCACTATTAACAAAGTGCAGGTACTCAAAAGCTGCACACTGCGTGGTTTCGGGGAAACTATCAAACCTGAGAACGGGTCATTCTTATTGTTAGACGTCAGCGCTACCCTGGCCGCTTCGGCAGCGGATGCCGTGGATGCTGATGTTGCGTTGATGCCTTTAGATGCTTCGGCCTTCGGAGTATCCGCGGGGGAGAACAAGAATGTTAGTTACCAACTGGATACTATTGCCTCCTACTCTTGCGAGGTGCCGAACGCACTGGATATCGCCGTAGGTGCCGGCGATACCGTGCACGGACAACTCATGCTCGATTCGCCCTTCGATTCGGGCCAAGTTGTCTATGATCCCGAAAAGACTGGCGGTTGGACGTGGTCTTATTAGCTGAAATTCTCACTCCTCAAGCAGCGCCTCGGCGTACGGGACAGCAGGCGCGCATCCTAAAACACTGAGAATTCAATCACAGTTCAACCAGTCATTTTTGGGAGTTATCCGCGAAGACTCACGGATAATTCGACGTTCGGACCACTTGAGAAGCGGACCGACCTGTTGTCCATACTGGAAATGTTGTGGGAGTTTTCAGTTATTGTTCAGATTGAATCACTAGACATGAAGTAGAGCCTCGTTAACCGCGAGGCTTTACCTATGTTGGCAAGTGGTAACTAGCCGCACCGGCAACGTTGCTCTTGTCTCGTGATATCTTTCCCCGGACAAAGGATCCCGCCACACGTGAGCTTGCAGCAGGCCGAAACTGGCACCACCGCGCGTAAATCCAAGCCGACGGTTTTTCGTGGCGACATTCAGGGATTACGTGCTATTGCCGTAGGCGTAGTGGTGATTTACCATTTCTGGCCCAAGGCATTGCCCGGTGGCTTTATCGGTGTTGACGTCTTTTTTGTGATCTCGGGATTCCTGATCACCACACACCTGCTCAAGCGTCCACCACAGAACATTCGAGACGTGGCGCAGTTTTGGATGCGCCGTGTTAAACGATTACTTCCAGCGTCCTTCTTAGTCATTCTGGCCGGTCTCCTCGGAGTCTGGTTACTGGCACCCATCACCTTGTGGCAAGACTGGGGTTTCCAAGCCATTGCCGCCACTTTCTACTTCCAGAACTGGTACCTCTCAACTTCCAAAGTTGATTATCTGGCCGAAGCAGATGCGCCAAGTCCTTTCCAACACTTTTGGTCACTATCGGTGGAAGAACAGTTTTACCTTATCTGGCCGATTCTCATCGGTGCATTACTGTTTGCGGCGATACGTTTTGGTTGGAAGCGTCGCAACGCAGCCCTCATCGGGATGGGTGCAATCTTCGCCTTGTCCTTAGGGTTCTCCATCTACGCCACGGCCACCGATGCTGGAGCCGCCTACTTCTCCGCCTTCACCCGTGCGTGGGAATTCGCAGCGGGTGCCTTGGTGGCTGCGTTGGGGCAACGTGCCTATGCGGCGAAGAAAGATCTAACGAGTCTGGCAGGAGCCTGGATCGGGTTAGCCGCGCTCATTTTCAGTGCGTTGGTGTTTGTTGGTGAAATGCCGTTCCCCGGATACATTGCCTTGGTCCCGGTCTTGGGTACCGCGTTGATACTCCTCTCGCACTCCACTCACAAGTACTCACCGGGAATCTTGCTTGAAAACCGCGTGATGCGCTTCTTAGGCGACAATTCTTACGCAATCTACCTGTGGCACTGGCCGATTCTCATTCTGGCCCCTTATACGGTCGCCGAATTCGGGGTAACTGCGCAAATTGGAGCATTGGCACTGACCTTGGTTCTCTCGGTACTGACTCAAAAATTAGTTGAGGTCCGTTTCCGTAAATTCATTGAGGTCTCAAAGCTTTTGACTGCCCCTAGATTCTTGCTTGCTGGCTCTGCCACCTTAGCGCTGGCTGCCGGTGCTTTCTACACTATGAGTGGGAACATCATGGAGGAGTCAAAGGATGTGACTGCTTCGGTCAAACGCGTTAATGCTCAAGTTGGAACGGACTGCTTCGGCTCCAATGGGCTCTCGGACCGTTGTGTTGAAGAACAGGGAATCCCAGAGGGCTACAAACAGCTAGCCCCGGCACCTATCGTGGCCAAAGACGACAAACCAGGTGTTTACGCGGATGACTGTTTTTCAGAGCAAGGTGACAACTACGCAAAGCGTCCGGTCTGCAGCTACGGCAAAGACAATGGAAAGGTCAAAGTTGCGATGGTGGGTAACTCGCACGCCGGTCAGTGGGTGCCAGCGGTGAAAGCAATCGCCGAGGATCGCGGTTGGAAACTGGACACCTATTTGATCAGCCGTTGTGCGGTGATGGGTGAACGCCAGGCCTATGACGAGAAGGCCTCTGTCGACGCCTGCGCTGAATACTCGGATTGGACTACCGAGCAGATCGATAAGAATGATTATGATTTGGTGATCTCTTCCAGTCGCCAGTCCTTAGCAATTGAAGGCAAGGGCTTTGCCGCATCCGAAGCACCGGCGCAACAAGCGTTTGAGAAGACCCTGAGTGACTGGAAAAATACTGGTGCTCAAGTAGCGGTCATCAAGGACACCCCGTTCCCCGGAAGCACCATGGATAATCTTCCGGACTGCGTTGCCGAACATGAGCAGGAACTGTCAAAGTGCAGTGGCCCGGCAGAGGAATGGATTCCTCTGGATCCACAGTTCGATGCTGTCAAAGCCCTAGATGATCCTAAAATCGTCTCGGTCAGTATGAATGACAAATTCTGCCGTGAAGACACTTGTTACGGCGTGATCGGTGGGGTGGTGGCATATTGGGACCACTCGCACATTTCAAGCACTATGTCCCGTGACCTAGCCAAGCCGTTAGACAGCCGACTCAAAGAAGCACTGGATGACAGCAAGCTATTTGCTTCATCGTAAATCCCGGTCAGTACACGGAGTCCTTACCGAAGACTAATTAATTTATGGTGCAAAAATGAACAAAATATAAATAATTGATAAAAAGCTTGCCGGTCACTGCGTAACTATCTATGCTCAATTTTATGGCGGTTCTCTGTCTGCAATCGCTAGCCAATATTTTGGCTCCCTCATAGATTTTGGCTGGAGATTCCTGTCTGATGCGCACGCGAGTAACTCTTCGTCAACGGATTATTGCTACCGTGGGTTTTCTTGCTTTGGTAGCGCCTGTCGCAATAATGCCGTTGGGGCACGCGGTCGAACCTGCGGCCCTGCATGCGGTTCGAAAGACTGGGTACGGGGCAGAAGATGCACCACCGTCGAAGTACCTGAAGAAGGTCACCGAAACCACGACTACGGTGAATCTTCAGCTACGTCAAAGCCCCAAATCGAATGCCTCATCGCTTGGCGTGATGCCCAAGGGGACCCTGGTGAAGCCGACCGGAACCAAACAAGGTAACTGGAGCCAACTCAAATGGGGATCCAAGACTGGCTGGTCTGCCACTGAATACCTGAGAACGCGAACTTACACCAAGGACGAGTCCAAGAGATTTATGCGTGGCTACGCGTCCATGTACTCCAGCTCATCACTGAGCCGTCGTATTGGTGCGGTCAACCTTCGCACACAAGTCCAACTCTTAGAAATCAGTGGAAGCGCAGCACATATCAAGACCGGCTATTACCATGGCTGGGTTAAGACCAATCAGCTAGCTACTCAGCAACCAGCGAAGTCCTATCGCTATGTGCAAAAGAGCGGCCCCATCTATTCGCATTTCGATGCCAGTAAGTCCCGGGAAGTTGGTCGTATCCACCACGGTGAGCGTTACGAATATCGCCGCTGGGACTCCGCGAACCGTCGGGATGAAATTCTAGTCAACGGTTCCTGGGTTTGGGCGAATACCACCAACCGCAAAAGTGTTAGCAGCCAATATCGCTACGCTCAGCACACTGGCGGGGTATATAACTCGGCAGAGAAGAAAAAGGCAAAACAAGCCGGCACTATTCGCCGGGGGACAAAAGTCCGCTGGGGAACGTGGGATTCGGCAAATCGTCGGGACGAAGTCCTATTGAACGGGCGTTGGGTCTGGGCCAACTCAACCAATCGGAAGGCGCCTAAAACCGAGTACCGATTTGCGCAGAAAAACGGTAACCTCTACGACCAAGCCAGTAAGTCGGGTGCGAAGAAGGTTGGAACCATCAAGGCCGGGGCCAAAGTGCAATGGGCAACGTGGGATTCGAAAAACCGTCGTGACGAAATCCGGGTGAACGGAAAATGGGTGTGGACCGATGTCACCAACCGGACAAAACCAGAAGGGCTCATCCCGCCCACAGTCAACGTGACCGACTACGGCCGCTTCGCTACCAGAAACCTGACCATGCTCAAGCAACCGTCTGCCAAGGCCGGGTGGGCAGGGAGCGTAAAAAAGGGAATCAAAGTCACCGTTCAAGCTAAAGCGGACGGAGGCTGGGTCAAAATAAAGTCTGGATCTAAGTCCGGCTATGTCAAGGAAAAAGACAACCTTCGGATCTTCGGGCCGCATTCGGTTGCGGTCTACGGAACCTTACGCACGGGACAATCGGCCTACAACGTGATGGGCGGATTTCAACAAAAGGAAATGAACCAGCGCATATCCAAAACATCTCTTTACCAACTGTGGAATCGTAACTGGACATTTCTCACCAATGGCTCGCGGAGCGTGGCGACTGAACAATTCCAGTATTCAGATCAAGCTGGGCCATCCATGCTGAAAAAGTTGGACCGGTATGAAAGTCAGCTCAAATATCAGGGACGAGTCATGTACACCCGTCAAAAGGTGAGGATGACCGACGGGTCGCAGTCATGGACCTACAAGACCACACCCTTCTCGGAGAAAGTGGTCAAAAGATCTGGTCGTTACATAGTTTCCGGCGACTTCCTGAAGCGCTCTTAGGTGAGGAACCCACAATGAAAAAGACCAAATTGCTTACAGGCGCCACGGTACTTGCATTCACGCTTGGCGCTGGTGGGTTGGCGCTGACCAACTCCCTGCAAGCCCAGGCAGAGAGCACCACGAAGACGACCAAAAGCCAGCTGGCCGACGTCGCAAAAATTGATGCTGAATCCGGAGAAAGAGTTTATGTCGATGCCCAATCCCAGGTGATTAAGTCACTGGGCGAGGCAGGCAAACTGACCGTGGACGGTCAGAAAAAACCTTCATTTGAAATCACCGTGCACAGTGTCAAGGTTCTGGACTCGTGCACCTTGCGTGGCTTTGGGGACAAGATCAAACCGGAGAATGGAAGATTCCTCTTGGTTGACATCAGCGCCAGCCTCGCGGCCTCGGCCGCCAAAGCAGTGGACGAAGAAATTGCTCTGATGCCACTGGATGCCTCGACTTTCGGTGTCTCTGCTGGTGAAAACCGAAAGCCAAATTATCAGTTGGACACGGTTGCTTCTTATTCTTGCGAGGTAGATAATGCGATAGATATCGCGGTAGGGGCCGGCGATGAGGTCCGCGGCATGCTGATGCTTGATGCGCCCTACAGCTCAGGGCAAATTGTGTATGACCCAGAAAAGACCGGCGGTTGGACATGGGGTTACTAGCTTGAAGAATCGAGCTTTTTACAGCGGCCACGGTTTGAGAGCGACTCTGGAAAAGCTGTAATCCCACCGCATCAAACGCGAGCCGGTAATGCCGGAATGTTAATTTTGGAACTACGTAAACTTCGAAACTCTCCTACTGAAGCAGATCGACTCCAAAATAGGTACAAAGCCAACGCACCACATGAACTCGAAGAGGAACAGCTGAAGCTATGCTCTTGCAATCTCGGGACGATTACACTGAAAGCGTAGCGGAATTCGTTGATGGAGGACTGTCCACTTTCAGCAGCTGAGCAGTGGACTGCAACCATCAGTGTCTAGGTTCGCTCTCTACCTGCCAGGCAGGACCCTGAACCGCCACTATGCCTACGAATTACATGAAGCTGTCGCCGAGGTCATTTCTCAGCCGCCAAGAGGTGCATTCGCACCGGCACAGTTCTGGGTTGTTCCAAACTGAACAACTGGTTATCCGGCTCCCTCAACATCTAGTTTGTCTTCAATTTTTGATCTACTTCCGCGCGTGGCCAGACTCAATGTCTTACAAACTGGAGAAGTCTGACAGACGGCAATGTTTAAGAAAGCCTAATGATCTTAGTGTGAAATAGAAATTGGAGATACTGATAGCGCCTTTCGCTGACGATGCCACAAGGGTGCTCGTCGCGGGCGAGGTGCGTAGCGGTTAGGAAGAGACGGCGTACAAAGTCGGGTATGGGAAAAATGCGAAAACATACTGATCGTAAACACAAAATGGCATCCCAAAACGATCACTCATTCCTCCAACTAGAAAAACATTGAATGCGTGTGGCTGAATTTCGAATTGCAGAATCGTGTCATCACGTTGGAGGCCGTGCAAACGTGGGTGAGTCTGGACGCGGAGAAGTCGATGGACTTTGCGTTTGGTCACTTGACTTGGAGTAAGATCCAATTGCTCCGTGCCGAACGTTCATTTATTCATTTTTCAGCCGTTCGTACCGGATCATATTTCGATTGAAACTCTGCGGAATGATGCGAAGAACGTCATTAGTTATGTGCAGTGTGACGGATTAGGTCGACGGTTGCGTGGTTTGAAATGTATTTTATTTTATAGTTTTGGCCGCAGAATTTACGCGATAGGATACTTTTGAGACACCCGTCATAGGTGCCCATCTATACTCTAAATAAATTCGGTTAGAGTGAAATATTTCACCGTTGATTTAATCCGAGAAATGTCAGTGCGTCGGTTTACGTTAATATATTTTCACTAGACACGTCGAGGGGTATGAACAAGTTATATTGCAAGAAGCATTAGTGTCTGCACTGATATTACAGCTTTAATATTTGTTAAGAGAATTACGAATCGGACATCGGGAATGTTTTTGGTCAAAGTTTCCGCTATTTAATTCTTAGAAGTAATGTCAGACTAAGTTGCGTAAAGTAACCAAGTGAAGTATTTAGTTGAAGACGTTCATCTTTTAGTGAATGCTTCATAATTATTTTGGAATCAACCACAGAATTAATCGGTTGTCTATTTACTTAAAGTGAATTTTCGATGATAGTTAAGCCAACTCGGGAGTGGGATCCCAAGAGGGGTAAAACTTGGGGAATCACATCAGGGGCTCGTTGGTCCAATAGCGACTCGCGCTGGGGCCATTTCTTTGGGGAGAAATAAGATGCCACGCAGGAGGGGTATGCCCGGATCACCGGGCGCCAAAGTCGGCTCAGTTCTTGTAGCCGCAACGATGGTATTTTCTGGGGCGATGATAGGTGTCCCGGCAGCCGTCGCGGCACCGCCGCCAGGTCAAGACTTCAACGTCTCTCAAGGAGATCTTGAATTCATCATCAAGCAAATTGAAATTTCTGAGGCCCATGCTGAGGACGAGGTCACGAATGAAGAAGCGTCGCCTCTCTGCAAATCAACCGCGACGTTCGACATTCCTTCTCAAACCCACTTTGACCTTGACGGAGACCCCTGTATCGGGTCTCCGCTTTTGCCATTTGGGTTGCGCACAGTTGATGGGCGGTGGAATAACCTCATGCCTGGCCAAGATGGATACGGCACAGCGCAAGAAGTTTTCCCTCGTCTCCTTGACGCGGAATATCAGGACGCGGAAGCCACTCCACCGCGCGCACCAGGAAACGCCACCGATGAGCCAGGGGCACAGACTAGTTATACGCAGACCGATGGGTTCGTCTACGATTCTGAACCACGCATCATCAGTAACCTGATTGTTGATCAAACCGTTGCCAACAAAGCAGCAGGAGAGGTTGCAGCTAGGGTTGATGGGGCAGGTAAAGAAGGAGGAGGAACGGCTCAGCGACTATTTGGCCCTTCCTCGGTGGCCACGTCAGCTGCTATCAGCGCAGCGAACTTTCCTACCGATGTTTCGACAGTCGTCATCGCACGCGTGAATCACTTCGCGGATGCCTTGACGGTTAGTGCGCTGGCAAAATCGGCTGGTGCTCCGGTGCTGCTCATCAACACGAACAGTATTCCCGAAGTCTCAGCTGCCGAACTGACCAGGTTGAGCCCGGAAAACATCATCATCGCAGGTGGTCCACTTGCTATCAGCGAAGCTGTGGCGACTGAACTAGGTACCTACGCTTCGGGCACTGTGAGTAGGATTGCTGGTGCTAGCTCCGTAGCCACGGCAGTGGAGATTAGCAAATACACTCATCCGGATCCTGTAAGTGATGCGCCGGTAAATACCGTCTACATTGCAACCGGGCAGAGTTTTCAAGATGCACTTGCCGTTGCAGCTCCCGCAGCAAGAGACAACGCACCAGTGTTGCTGGTCTCGCGTGATTCTATTCCTGAGGTGGTTCAAACAGAACTAGCTCGGCTGAATCCTGCAAAGGTTGTTGTGCTTGGTGGACCGTTAGCAGTGTCCGCTGCTGTCGAATCGACCTTAGCTGCCTCTTGGACCACCGAACGAATTGGTGGAGCGAACTCGATTGAGACCGCCACTATGATCTCGGCGGCTCATTTCACGCCGCCAGTTCCTGTTGTCTACTTGACGACCAATGCAAACTATCCTGACGCATTGTCGGCGGCTTCGGTAGCTGGATCACAGGGTGCACCGATCCTCTTAGTGCCACGCGGAGGTACTTTGCCAGCCGTGGTTCAAGCCGAGATCGATCGCTTGCAACCTACCAACATCGTGATCTTGGGTGGGAATCTAGCGGTAGCTACCACCTTGGATGATCTCGTGAGTCCACTTGCCGGCGGTTCTAACTACATGATCCCAGATATCGCCACCGATGAAGGATTGTCGGCTTCGGCTACAAGCCTGTTCACCATCTTTGGTCAGTTCTTTGATCACGGGTTGGATCTGGTCTCCAAGGGTGGAAACGGAACAGTAGTGGTTCCACTGCAACCAGATGATCCACTATACGTAGAAGGTGCTCGAACGAACTTTTTGACCCTGACGCGTGCCACTATCGATGACACCGGTGGACAGCGTGAACACATCAACCGTACGACCCCTTTTGTGGACCAGAACCAGACTTATGGTTCCCATGCTTCGCACAACGCCTTTATGCGTGAGTACGAATTGGTCAATGATTCGCCGGTGCCAACCGGAAGGATTCTCAACGGTGAGGGCGGCGAAGGTCTTCCAACTTGGAAAAATGTGAAGGATCAGGCGCGAGACATTCTCGGCATCGCCATGGATGACTTTGATGTTTTGGACGTTCCGCTGCTGTACACCGATCCATACGGCGGATTGATCCTGGACACCAATGGACAGGCTCAGCTTGCATTCCCAGATGGGATGCAGTCGGGTGACCGTAGTGCACCGCTTTCTACCGAAGGCTCACATACGGCTAATGCATCATTCCTTGATGACATTGCCCATGGTGCCACTCCGTTGTTGGTTGATAATCCAACCGATCCAGACGGTCCACAGATCCCGGGCTACGACAACGTTAGTTTGGAAAGCCACTACATCACCGGTGACGGACGAGGCAACGAGAATATTGGGCTGACTTCGGTCCACCATGTGTTCCACTCCGAACACAACCGGGTGACCGAGCAGATCCGAGATGAACTGGAAAACAATCTGCCAGCCGAGCTGCTAGAGCGCTTCCAGAAGGATGGATTCTGGAACTATGGTGAACGCCTGTTCCAAGCAGGACGCTTCATGACAGAAATGCAGTACCAGCACCTGGTGTTCGAGGAATTCGCACGACGTATCGCTCCTTCGATCGATCCAACGGTGCTGAACGAGAATTCGTACCAGCCGGGCACAAATGCCTCGATCAGGGCCGAATTTGCTCACGCAGTGTACCGCTTCGGACACTCGATGTTGCGTGAAACTGTTCCTCGCGAGCACAACGGGGTGATGGTTGAAACGCCATTGTTGGATGCATTCTTGAATCCGACGGCATTCGCCACAGCACCAGACGGTACTCCGTTGACTGCTGACGAATCTGCCGGCGGCATCTTGAAGGGTCTGGCCAATCAAACGGCTAACGGCGTTGATGAGTTTGTCACCGATACGCTGCGCAACCAGTTGCTGGGTCTGCCACTAGATCTGCCAACGATCAACATGGCCCGGGCAAGGGATACCGGTGTTCCTTCAATGCAGACCGCTCGTGAGACGTTCTTCAATGAATCCGGTGACTCGCAGCTTGAGCCATACGCTAGCTGGGAAGATTTCAGGCTCTCAATGAAGAACCCGGAATCGATCAGTAATTTCCTTGCCGCCTACTCAACTCATGAGTCGGTAACTGGGGCAGCAACGCTTGTTGATAAGCGTGCAGCTGGTACCGCATTGGCCGCAGATCCTGCCTATATGGCTCTTCCTGCAGCAGATACGGGACTGAACGATGTTGACCTGTGGATGGGTGGACTAGCCGAAAAGCCTTATATCTTCGGCGGCATGCTCGGCTCCACATTCAACTACGTGTTCGAGGCCCAGCTGGAGGATCTGCAAAATGGTGACAGGTTCTACTACCTGACTCGCAACCTGGGTAATACGCTCTTCCACTCCTTGGAAGCGAATTCACTCTCGCAGCTGGTCATCCGCAATACGACCGCAGACAAGGTGCCGCATGATGTCTTTGCTGCTCCACAGCTGACGTTCAACTTGTCGGATACACAAGAAAATCTGAATGCCGCCGGTCTCACCGGTTCGGCAGCAGACGGCTGGCGCTTCACCGGACCAGAACACATTGTTGTTCAGGACACCGATGAGGCAAGTAGCATCCGTGGCGGGCTGGGCGATGACTCCGTCTGGGGCCGTGGCGGCAATGACCGGATTGAAGGTGATGATGGTGTTGACGCGCTGATGGGTGGCGATGGAGATGACATCATTACTGACCTCTTCGGTGATGGCGACAGGTTGCAAGGTGAAGCGGGGCACGACGTGCTGAACCCAGGACCGGGAGTCGCGGATCTGACCTTTGGTGGTTCGGGCATTGACTTTATGCTCGGCGGCCAGGATCGAGTCACCGCTCACGGTGGCCTTGGAAATGATTTCTTGCTCGGTTCCACCGGCTCGGATGTTCTCTATGGTGATGAGGGCAACGACTGGATTCAGGGCAACGGCGGCAACGGCGATCTGCTCCAAGGTGACATGGGTAATACCATGTTCAATGATCCGAATCTGTACCACGGTGGACACGACATCATCATCGGCGGTGCTGGAAACAATGACTTCGACGCAGAAGGCGGAGATGACATCATGGTTGCCGGTGGCGCTACCGACAGGTATTCGGGAGTGCTCGGATTCGACTGGGTGAGCTACAGAGGTCACAAGACACCAGTGAACGCTGATATGGGATTTGTTGTTGGAATGCCACAGTCGATCACGGGTATCCGAGATCGGTTCCTGCAGACCGAAGCAACCAGTGGTTGGTCTGGAGATGACATCCTGCGCGGTTCGCAAGGCGGCGTGGATCTCACCTTCGATCCAGCCGGCGGAGCGATTGGCTACGGACACCATCTGACCCAAGATCATCTGGACCGGATCGATGGTTTGCGTGAAATGCTCGGTGGCGGAGACGTCCCCGAATATGCAAGGCCATTCCTGGTGGATGATCCAACCGTCTACGACGGGGATCACAATAACAACATCCTCATCGGTGGCACCGGATCTGACCTGATTGAACCGCGCGACGGACGTAACTTCGTCGACGGGGATGCCTGGTTGAACGTGCGTGTTGAGTACCGGCCAGAGGGCGGAGCCGTTGAATCTCAGGATTCAATAGCAGCTTTCAGCACCCGGATGCTAAACGGCACCATCAATCCAAGCGAATTGCATATGGTTCGCGAGGTTGTTCAGCTGGATAACGAAGCAGACAACATCGACACGGTGGTCTTTGAAGGTATCGAAGCTGACTACACAGTCACTGAGTTGGAAGCCAACGTAGTGAAGGTAGTCAACGCCCTCGAAGGCGAAGAGATGGCTAGCGTACTTCGTAACATTGAACGCATTCAGTTCAATGACACCGTGGTCTGCTTGCCAGTGGACACCGAGGCAACCTGTGGACAGGCGGCCGGTGAAGTTGTGCTTGGCCACGATGATCCGATCACTGAAAACGGGGAAGTCACCACCGACGCCAGTGGAGTCAGCGACGTGGACGATATCGAATCGGATCTGACATTCTCGCTGCAGACCTTCGTGGAAGCCGGAGTCGATGCGCAGAGCGATGTCTGGGTGACTACCCAGACTAACGAGTCCGGAACCTTCACCCTCACCGACGCCGAAGTTGGCGCACCGGTTCGGGTCCTGGTGACCTACATTGATGGCAACGGCACTCACGAACAAATCGCCTCGGCAGGAACCGATGCGGTAGCCAACGTGAATGACGAACCAGTCGGTCCGGTCATCTCTCCGGAGGCAGCCTCGGTGGGAGATACCTTGAGTATCGTCACCCAGATGTCTGACGAGGATGGTGCCGAGTCAGTACTCGAAGAGCCAGGTGGCGTTTACATCTGGCAACAGAGTGCAAACGGCACGGACAACTGGAGCAATATTGATGGAGCAACCGGAGACGGTACGGATATGGCGAGCTTTACCGTAACCGCCCGACAGCAAAACCAATTCGTTCGATTGTCAATCGGTTACGACGATGACCAGGGAACAGCAGAAGTCGCGTACTCCAACGCGACGGCTTTGATCCCTAGCCCGCAGAACCTCGCACCGGATCCACTTCCGGCCGAGTAATTAGGTAACAAAAAGGGCGCCGCCTGCAATTCAATTGCAGGCGGCGCCGCTTTGTGTTCACTAAGCCTACTTGAGGCTCAAGTTTCCATATGCAGTCAGATATGGAGATAGGCTCTGTTGATTCTGAACGCCTAAACGTACAGAGACCGCGGCAGTTCCCGAATACATCTTTAAATGCAGATCTAACGTCCCCTTGGATCCTGCAGATTCATAGATCTCGCTTGGGACGATGAATGAAGCACTTTCAACTTCTGAACTGTGAGGGGAGACAGAAATTGTGTTTGTTGACTCGCTTTCGCTGCGCGGACTGACTAGTAGTTCTAAACTGTCGATCGTGAGCAGCTTTTGAACCAACTCAATGTCTACCCTGATACTTCCGTCTGCAATGAATCCAAGCCCTACAAGAATGGGACGAATTTGCGAGAGCTTACTAAGCTTGGAACGGTTTTTCCTGATTATTTCCAGTGAGTGCTGCCACCGTTGGAATATTGCAACTTCGTTATAATCCTTGGCTTTGTTGAAGGCATTGCCCGATATTTTCGATGCCAGTTCGTCATTGCTAAATAGGCGGATGATGGTTCCAACGGCCGCAGTCTGATCTTGATAAGGGACCAAATATCCTGTAGCGGAATGGTCTATAACGTCACGAGGCCCAAAATCAACGTCGTATGCCACTGGTACGCATCCATGTGCTTGTGCTTCCATGAGGGCTAGAGACTGGCCTTCAAAACTACTGCATAAGAGCAGTACATTTGCCTTACGCAAGTGCTCGCCAATCGATTCCACTTGACCTAAGAATCTTACTTTATCTTCTAGACCCAAAGTGCGTACAAGTTCTTCAAGAGAACTTCGTTGGCTGCCTTCTCCGATAATATCTAGGCTTATAGGTTGACCGGATCGAGCGACAGAGTGAACTATCTCGATAACTTCGTCGATATTTTTTGCCGCGGTTAATCGCCCAACATAAACAACTTTTGAGAGATCTCGATCCAAACGGGACGGTAACTCGCTTGGCCCCTCCGTGGGGTTACCCATAACGTACGAATTGCCAATGTCGTTAAATCGTCGGTTGAACGCACTTCGTTGTGAATCGGTAAGGAAGACTAGACCGTCCCATTTAGTCCGGTTTTCGATGACTGGCAAATGGGCAGGGGAGAGTTTTCCTTGTATGACATCTTGCTGAGGCATGAGGTGGGTGCTGTGGAAATTAAATATCTTTATAGCCCCGGGATGTTCCCATGAATTGAGAAATCCTGCGGCGTACTTACTATCAACGATGACATTGGACTCGGTGTCTCCAATAAGAGTTGAAAGCCAATGGCGGTAGAGCTTTGAAGCACTAGTGAATTCGGCCACTGGTGATCGACCACGGCGAAAAAGTTGCAGAATCCTTTTTGTCTTAGTTTTCGATGTCGAACTGGGGAGAGTGCAGTCTAATAAATAAACTGTCCCATCGCGGCGATAATACTCGCGACGTTTTAGAGCAGAACCTTTTCCTGCGGAAAAGGCGCGGTAGAACAAAGTTTGATCGCTCGTCCGCAGAACCGTGCTAGGCGATCCCCAATCCAAATCGGGTAGTTCAGTTGCTACGAAATCAGCGCCAACCTGATTTGGTAAATGTTGGTCGTAATAGTTATGGAGATTTATAATGGGTACTTCTACGTCTAATCGCCCAGACTCCGTCAACGACTTATGCGTCAGTTCAAATTGTTCGTCAGGCGCGAAAGTTACTACAGCTGTCGGGATGCCATTTGCATGGAAGACATTTGCGCGTTTTAAACACATCGCAGTCATCCCACCGAACGTTTGTTCAATGGTCCAAGTCGTCATTAGAGTTGGAAGGGCGCTTGAACGGGCGGCAGATGGTTTACTCGCAATAGAGCGAGCCGATAACGTGGTGGTATCCTCGAACATTAATGCAACTTTCGCAGATGGGCTTTGAATCATTCTAGATGCTTCTGAGCGGGCTACCATCTCAATTTTAATCTGAACCACCGGTATTGGGGATTTTCGCAAAATGACAACTATGGGTCATCAGCTGGCAGCTGCCTTTTTAGCTCAGTCTAGGCAAATAGCTGGGGCTGTTAGTCGTAGCGTCAAGTTGCAAGAAGCGTTGGGATGGATTGGCATAGAAAATGGGAAGAGCTTTAACCATGAAATCGAGGACATACCAGTAGAAGCAACCGTTGTTGTCTATTTTGGAGATGAACCGGACAAGCTATATCAGCTTGTGCAATGGCTTCCTGTACTTGAGAAACTACATCTGAGGCACCGCGTCGTTTTGCTCTTTAGAAAAGTAGAATCTTTCCGGCAAATTCGGAAGCATACTTCGCTGCCGCGTATATTTGTGCGACGATTTTCGAGTTTGATGGACCTCTATGAAGATAATCAGTACCAACTCGTAATATACGTGAATAATAGTCGTACCAATTTTCAATCGCTAGAGCACCCTAGGCCAGTGCATGTCCATGTAAATCACGGGGAGAGCGATAAGCTCTCGATGGTTTCTAATAAGGCCAAGGCGTATGACCGCGTCTTCGTAGCTGGTCCGGCCGCCATTGACCGCCATAAAGCCCGTCTGATTGATTTCAACATCGAAAAACTCGTGATTACAGGAAGACCTCAGCTAGACGTTCAATTTGAGGCGGAGCTTGAACCATCCAATCTTCGTACCATCATGTATGCGCCTACCTGGGAAGGCGAGAACGACGATAACAATTACACTTCCGTCGATCTATATGGTCTGGAAATCGTGAGTGCATTGGTTGCTGACGCGAGTAATAGAGTCATCTACAAGCCTCATCCGCGTGTTACAAACTCACGAGATGTAGACGTTCGAAAAGCGCACGAGGACATTTGTAAGCTCATTGGAGAGCGAAAAGCTCGCGGCCAAGTACACGAGTATGTACCTGTCGGAAATATTCTTTCCATGTTCGACCACGTCGATGCCCTAATTACTGATGTTTCGAGTGTAGGTCTCGATTACTTGTACCTATGCCCAGAAAAGCCGATGGTATTAACAGATCGTCGACAAAATGAGCAGCAACTGCGTTTAGACGCACCGATTTCTCAAGCCTGCCCGATTGTCAATATTAGGACACGAGCATCCTTGGGTAGCTTGCTGAATGAATGGATTCGCAATGACGAAATGTCGAAGGAAAGGCTGGAGGCACGCGAGTTTTACTTTGGTGGTCTTCAGAGGGGAGAATCGACTGAACAATTCTTCGACGAAATTTCCAATCTGATGACCGAACGAACTTCAAAACTACATCTATATCGTGCCTGGCACCCTACGAATGAGAGCTCGTAATCAGTTTTAAATTCGCAAAGTGACTCAAACTGGAGAATGCATTGCGAAGGCCCCCTTTGGTGCTCACGCTTGCTGCTGAACGAGCGGGCTGGTGTTGCATTGTGTCACCGCGGGTATAAATGACCTGAAATTTCTCCTACTTTTGGCAATGAATGACTACTTTGCTTGCTCCATTTGAAGCCGCAGCTCAATTGACTTACCCCGCACCACCTGGGTGAGAGCGCTAGCAGCCGCCCATTTCTCCGAGTCCAGGCTACAGTGGACTCCAATTTGGTAGGTGCCTGGAAGTAATGAGACAGAGGTTTGCTTCGAGACCGAGATGGAACCTAGTTTTTGCGTTGCGCCGCCAAGCCCACCACCACCGGAATTCACCTCATCGTCGCTCGACGCAAAACCATCACATCTGGCATCCGCCGGCACGGAATCGTTCTGGAGACTGATGGCGATTTCTCCGTGGTTTGAATTGTTTGGTTTCTTCGATTCAGACGTCGGTGGGACAGATGGCGAACCAGTGTCAGTGGATACGGGCGGCAACGCCGAGACGGAGGTGGGTTCGCTGGACCCAGCGTCCGACGTGCCTGTAATCGATGATTTGACGCTTGACGTCTCGGTGGGTTCCGGAACCGTATTGGTCGTACACGAGGCTGTAGATAGACAGAGTCCGAGCAGCCCGATGACAGCGAGTGGTTTTCTCCCCAAATGAAAATTTCCCATATCTGAAGTATCCCAATAAACCTAAGTAAAGAACATCAAATATTGGTATCGACGTGAAATTGTGATCAGTTCCCGGAAGAATCGACGCGATAAGTTTTTACATGACTTAAGTTGGTGTCAAAATCTGAAATTTAGGAAGGATCAAAGATGCGAATTCTATAAATGGATACCCGGCTTGAGAATCAAAACCGGCATTCGTGGGTCATCATGAACGGCTCTTGGCTTAGGTGGAAGATTTTGAAGCCTAAGCTCATTTCCATGTGTTGATGACCTGTCGGAGTCGACTGATTCTTCAGCATTCAGGCTCGAAGCCAAAGTGACACTACATGAGGCGTGAATTGGTGAAAATACTTTTGTTGCGGGCCAACTTTTTCCTGGCGTTTGATCTGAAGAAATTAAATTCAGGATCAGCTTTTGACAAGGTCAGCGGTGATTGTTCGTGATGTGATCTAGATTACTTTTTGGATTAAGCATATTCTTGGGTTCAACAATGAATTCGTCTTTGGGGGGACTGGATTTTTGTGATTAGACGTCATCATGTGACTTATTTGTCGCCTAGACGCAGAGCGAGACAGCGTCGGCGATCACTGATGGTCTGGACTACTTCGGTGGTCTCTGCCATCGGCCTAACCGGCGCGTTAGCGTGGCCAATTTTCGCGCAGCCTGCTGATCTTAGATCCGGCACTTTAGCGACCACGCTTGGTTCCTTAGAGAACAGCAGCTTTGAGAATTATCCTGTCGTAGTTAGCGAGTTCGCACCGCTTGCCGTCTTCGGCGGATCCGGAAAGGCCTTGGCTATCGACGGGCGCCCGGAAGATATGCCACTGGTCGTCTGGAACTTAGACGGTGAACAAGCTAATGACGCTCAACAAGTCACTAATAGTCTGAAAGCTCCACAGAATTCAAAAGTCCCAGCTGAACGGGCGTTGCTTGTCGGTACGGTGGCTTCGAAAGGGCAACTGCCTGGTGCTTTGCAATTGATGCACCCGGTAACCACGCGGCGAATTTCTAGCCCATATGGTTGGCGCGCTAATCCAACGGGTGCCGGCAACCAGATTCATATAGGACAGGACTATCCTATTGTTTGTGGCTCACCGGTCTATGCCAGTGAGGCTGGCACTATTTCGGTATCTCGTTGGGCAGGACACTCCGGTATGCGCGTGACCATAGACCATGGACACAACGTACAAACCGGTTATAGCCACAACTCAAAACTACTCGTTAAAGTCGGTCAACGTGTCCGACAGGGTGAAGTCATCGCCTTGTCTGGAACCACAGGGAACTCGACCGGATGTCACGTGCACTTTGAAGTATTGATCAGCGGGCGTTGGCATGACCCACGCTTGTACTTGCCAATGAACCCAGGCCAGCGTCGTGCTTTGATTGACTCCTCGAAGCTGACCGTGGATGCAGACAGCGCACCGAAGAGTAAAGAGACTGGCACCTCGAAAGAAGATAAGCGTCAGAGCAGAGATTCACAGAAGGAAAAGAATCCAGATGTGATCGTGCCGAAAGACGATACGCCTGTGGTCCCGACTCCCGAACCGGAGAAAAAGCCAAAGCCAAAGCCCAAGCCGTCACCAACGCCAGAACCTTCGGAATCTGAATCTGCAACTCCATCTAAATCACCGTCAGTGCGTCCAACAGCTAAACCAGAGCCGTCAAAGTCGCCTACGGATAAGCCAACTGTGAAGCCTTCGCCTACGCCGAGTGAGACGAAGAAGCCGACTCCAAGTCAGCAACCAAGTGAATCTGCATCACCAACTAAACAGCCGAGCAAGTCGCCGGACGTGACACAAACGCCGAAGCCGACTCCGACTGCCAGTGATTCGCCCACGCCAAAGCCAAAGGAAAAGGAGCCAATCGTAGTGTCGCCGAAACCTTCTGAGAGCGTTAAGTCGAGCGCAGCTCCACCGCTCAGCGAGAGTCCTGAAGTGACTAAGGAACCTCGGGTCATGCCAAGCGAAACAGTAAGGTTACCTAACGTAGAGGGTCCTACGGTTCGCGCTACGCAGCTACCTGAAGAATCTAACAGACCAAATTCTTCGGCCAGCCAAATTGACGCGGAGTCACAGAAGTAATCGAACTAGATGTGACACTTGGTGTTCACTCAGATGCGTTTCTGCCCCGCCGGAACGCCGAAACGGTAGGCTCACCGGGCAACCAGAATCGCCATGGAAACTGCGGTCCGCCGCCAACACCAGCGACTCCCACCCGGGGACCATTGAGAATCTGCGCTGGGCTCTCGGGAGGCGCTTGCAGCGAAAATGGGGGAGTGAAGAGGTCCTTGCCATCGTGTTCTACACGCGTGATCCCCAACGCTTGAGCTACGTTTCCCGGACCGCGTGCAAGCTGTTGCTCTTTGATAGCTCCGGTGGATTCAGCGCGTCGAACGAGCCTACGCTGCTGAGCAAGCTCGCGTCCTTCGATAATTTCGCCCGCCCGGATGAGCACTCCCGAAGCGGAACCTGCCGGTGAACAGACAAAATTTATTGCGTAATGCATTCCGTAACTGAAGTACACGTACGCGTGGGCCGGGTCCGAGAACATCGACGCGTTACGTTCGGTACGGCGGTCTTTTGAATGACTTCCAGGATCATACGGACCAGTGGTGCCCAGACCCATATAGGCTTCCACCTCGGTAATGCGCAGGGTCACCAGCCCAACAGCCGAGTCCACAGAAAACTTGGCACCCAGTAATTTCGGCGCAACATACAACGCGTCTTGGCTGAAAAATTCGCGGTCCATCTCTCAAGTATTACCAGATCCGGTCAAAGCGTCGGTTGCCGCTGTGAAGATACTGTTATCGGATGCATGGGCATCGGATAACTCGCACCCTTAAAAGGAATATCAATGAAAAAGCGCATGGTAACTTTGTCCAGCTTCTTGGCCTTGCTCTTTACCCTGACCGCCTGTGGCATTTCCACCGAAGAATTTGATGCGGCTCAAGCATCTACCGCCGCACTAGACAGTGAAAAGCAGGCGCTACAGGTTGAACTAGACACTGTGAACGCCCAGTTAGAAACCTACGAGGCGGAGGCGACCAAGCTGCGTGAAGCCAAGGAGAAGCGCGAAGCGGAATCTAAGGCTGAAGCAGAGCGTAAGGCGGAAGAGAAGGCCAAGAAGGATAAGGAAAAAGCGGCGAAGGAAGCTGCTAAGAAAGCCGAAGCGGCCAAAGCCAATAAGGCAAAGAAAATTTCCAAGCGTGCACTGGCTCAGATTGTGAAGAAGCCAGACTCGAATATAGATAAGAACGTCATTATCTATGCCAAGGTCACCCAGTTTGATTCGGCGACTGGCCCTTGTATCTTCCGTGCCGACGTCGCTCACGCGCACGTGGGAAAGTACGACTACGAGCACAACTCAATGTTTACCGCCGGCGATGGTCTATCTGACTGCGATATTTTGGATGACGTACTGGCAGATGACATCATCCAGGTCACCGCGACGGTCACCGGATCCTTGAGTTACGACACTCAGATTGGTGGATCTACTACCGTTCCCAAGTTCGAGGTCATCAAACTCAAACAACTCTGATCATATTCTCACCACTAACAATTCGGCTCGGTTCCTGCTCTGCGCACTGACCGAGCCGATTGTCGTTTAGTGAAAAGGTGGAAACCACGCGGAAACATTTGTGAGAGCAGATCGTTACACCAAAGCGTTGATCGTCACATCCCCGAAATCAAAAGTGCCTCCCGCCGAAATGTCGGTGACAAAGAATTAGTACTTGAAAGACCTGATTCACTCACCGATACACCAAACACTTTTGAGGAGATGGGTCCCTGATGCAGTTGGATACAGCCAGCTTATGGATCATGATCGCCGCAGCGCTAGTTCTCTTGATGACACCGGCACTCGGCCTGTTCTACGGCGGAATGACGCGTTCCACCGGCGTGGTCAATATGATGTTGATGAGCTTCTCCGCCGCCGCACTGAGCGCTATCGTCTGGATCCTGTGGGGCTACTCGCTCTCAGCAGGACAGCCAGCGATTGCCGGAATAATCGGCAATCCGTTCAGCGACATCGCCATGCACAACACCGAGCCGACAGGGCTTCTCACCGCCGGCTTCTCCGGGACCTTCGCGCTCATCTCGGTGGCTATCATCTCCGGAGCCATTGCGGACCGCAGTCGCTTCGCCCCCTGGTTGCTCTTCGTGCCACTGTGGGTTTCGCTGGTCTACGCACCGGTGGCCTTCTGGATTTGGGGTGGCGGAATGCTGTCAGAAGACGGATTCCTCGGCAGTATCTTTGGTGAAGCCATCGACTTTGCCGGCGGCGCGGTGGTACACACCAACGCCGGTGTTGCGGCCCTGGTACTTGCTCTCAAGCTTGGACAGCGTCACAACTTCCATGACCGTCCACAGCCACACAACACCCCGCTGGTGATGCTTGGTGCTGCGCTGCTCTGGTTTGGTTGGTTCGGGTTTAATGCCGGGGCAGCGACCACCGTTGAACAGGCCGGACTGATCTGGATTAACACCATGGGAGCTCCAGCAGCCGCGATCCTAGGCTGGATCTTCGTGGAGAAACTCCGTGGACAGCGTCCGAGCTCGGTGGGTGTAGCCTCAGGCCTTGTTTCGGGACTGGTAGCCATTACCCCAGCTTGTGCAGATTTGGCACCGTGGGCCGCACTGTTGCTCGGACTGATTGCCGGTGCCGGTTCGGCCTGGGCAGTGAACCTGAAATGGAAGCTGGGCTACGACGACTCACTCGATGTAGTCGGCGTGCACTTGGTTTCCGGAGTCATCGGCACCATGTTCCTTGGCTTCCTTGCCCTGCCTACCGAGTCGAACGCTGGCGGCCTGTTCTACGGCGGAGGAATGGGTCAGCTCGTTGCCCAGTTCATGACACTGCTCGTGGTGCTTGTCTTCTCGGCGGCCATGACCTGGGTCATCGCTACGGCTATTGAGAAAATCACGCCATGGCGTGTCTCGGCGCAGACCGAAATTGAAGGTATCGACGCAGCAGAGCATAACGAAAGTGGCTACCACTGGGCTGAGAACAAAGTCTAAGTAAGCACTAAACGAAATGAAGCTCGCCGGCTGAAGCATCCGCCGGCGAGCTTCTGCATGTTTGGTCGAAGATGTGAAAATCATGGGAATTAGATTATTTGCTGGCAAGCGGTATGAAGGTTCCCTAACGTGGCTGGCATCCGCAGGCAATCTATTCGAAGCTGGGAACGCGTCATGACTAATCAACCAGAACAGCCATCGAACCCGGACCATCCGCCAGTACTATCGGGTCCCGGACAAGACAGTGAAACCCTGACCACCACCCAAGGTGCTCCGGTGAGCGACACTGACCACTCGTTGAAGGCCGGCGAGCGCGGCCCCACCCTTTTGCAAGATCACCACCTTCGCGAAAAGATCATGCACTTTGATCATGAGCGAATCCCTGAGCGGGTGGTCCATGCCCGCGGCGCGGCAGCTCATGGAACATTTGTCAGCTATGGCAATGCGTCACAGCTGTGCCGTGCCGACTTCCTGCAGCCGGGAAAGGAAACCCGCGTTTTTGTCCGTTTCTCTAACGTTGTAGGGTCCCGGGGTTCTATGGACACCGCACGCGACACCCGTGGGTTCGCCACTAAGTTCTACACCGAGGAGGGAATCTTCGATTTGGTGGGTAACAACATGCCGGTGTTCTTTATCCAAGATGGCGTGAAGTTCCCGGATCTGGTTCATGCTGCTAAGCCACATCCTGATGTGGAAATTCCGCAGGCGCAATCCGCTCACGATACATTCTGGGATTTTGTTTCACTGCATACTCCGGCTCAAGCACATGCAATGTGGCAGATGAGTGACCGGGGGATTCCACGCTCGTACCGGATGATGGAAGGATTCGGTGTCCACACCTTCAGGATGGTTAGTGCCAGCGGTCAGTCTTCCTTGGTGAAATTTCATTGGAAGCCTAGGCTCGGTGTGCATTCGCTAGTTTGGGAAGAATCCCAGCTCGCGGCCGGCGCCGATCCGGATTTTCACCGGCGTGACTTGGCCGAGGCTATTACCGCAGGTCATTATCCTGAGTGGGAATTGGGTGTGCAGATTCTTCCCGATGATGGCACCTATACATTTGAAGGGATTGATCTACTTGACCCGACAAAGTTCATCCCTGAGGAATTGGCTCCGGTACAAGCCTTAGGAAAGATGGTGCTTGACCGGAACCCGGAGAACTACTTTGCCCAGACGGAGCAGGTTGCCTTCCATCCAGGACACTTGGTGCCAGGAATTGATGTCACCGATGATCCGTTGTTGCAGGCTCGTTTATTCTCTTATCTTGATACTCAGCTAACCCGCTTGGGCGGCCCCAACTTTGCACAGATCCCCATTAACCAACCGCAGTCGCCAGTCAATGACATGTTCCGTGATGGTTTCCACGAACATCGCGTGCCACAGGGTATTGCCCCGTACCAACCAAATTCCCTAGATGGTGGTTGCCCCTATATGTCGCAGGTGGCCTCGGGGGAACATCCGCCGTTGGACTTTCCGCAAGAGCTTGGGGCCAGCGAGAAGGTTCGTGCCGAGCCTGCGAGTTTCTCCGATCACTACAGTCAAGCACGGTTGTTCTACGTGAGCCTCACCGCGCAGGAACGCGCCCACGTACAGCAGGCGTACTCGTTTGAGCTGGGTAAATGTACGGATGTGGCGATTCGCCAGCGACAAGTGGACTGCCTTGCGCAAATTGATGCCCAGTTGGCCTCCACCGTGGCCGAGGCATTGGGGCTGGACGCTCAGGCAGCAGCGAAGGACTTACCTCAGACGCAGCCAAGTGCCGCACTTTCGCAAATTGGATCTCGTTGGCCGGTTGACGGACGCAATGTTGCGGTGATCTTCAACCGCGGCAATGAAGAGCACCTCGCGCAGGTTGTTAAGGACCTCACCGGCTTGGGCATAAACCCGTTGTTGGTCTCAACTCAGGGCGGGCAGACAGCCGGCGGGCTACCGATTGACCGTACCTATCTCACAGCACGTTCCATAGAATTTGATGCGTTGGTACTCCTTGGACCGCTTCCGCCGGCCGCAGACTCTTCGGTTCCACTTGATGCGAAGGCTGGAGCGCCCACCGCAGGGGCCGTTCCGATAGATCCAAGGGTGTCGTTGTTGGTCAATGAGGCCTACCGACACAGTAAAGCAATTATCTGCATTGATGGCCAAGACGACGGTCTGTTGGATGCGCTCGGCATTGTCAATGACGGCCCAGGGATCGATACCGTACCAGTGGCTGCTGTGGCCCATACGGCGGAGGACTTGTTGGCGACACACCGTGCGTGGGAAAGATTCCCTATCGCCGAATAACGCGCAATATCTGAGGGCGGGTAAATCCTTGAGTGGATTTACCCGCCCTCATGCTGTTCCTGACAGTTCCCGGGGATAGGTAGGTTCGCATCCCAGGGTGCAGTACGTTCGAGGCATCAGTAACTTGGAGGATAAATCTTTAAGATACGAAAGGACGGTGCTGACTATGAGCCATACCCATAGCCGTCGTCGTGTTACTGCGTTGATAGGTCTGAGCTTGATAGTTGTACTAGCAGGGTGCTCGCAAGCCATTCCCGTGGATCCGGAAGGAACGCTGAATTCGGTACGCAACGGCACCTTGCGCATTGGACTTTCTCCCAATGATTCATTGGTTGAGATCAAAGGATCCTCTTACCAAGGTAGCGAAGTGGAGCTGGTTAAAGACTTCGCACAGAGTTTAGGTGCCAAACCCGAGTTCATTGTCGGGGGAGAAGAGAGCCTGGTCAAGAAGCTTGAAGAGGACCAGGTTGATTTAGTGGTTGGTGGCATCAGTAGTAAAACTCCGTGGTCAAAGATGGTCGGGATGACCCGCCCCTACACACAGGTCATTGATGAGAAGGGTAAGAAGGAAAAGCTAGTTCTGCTGGTTCCTCCGGGGGAGAACGCATTCCTCGGAGAACTTGAATACTTCTTAGATCAGACTCAGGAGATGCCATGATCCCGGAAGCCGGAACTCACCTACCCGAAGAGCAACGGCAAATGATGCGACGAGCGACCAAGCTGGAATGGATTAGCATCGGTTACGCCGCGTGCACCATTACCGCCGTAGCATTGGTAGTGGGCAACTCACAGGCAATGCGCACTGCCTGGATTGACGATATGCTCTCCGTACTTCCACAAGTTGCCTTCCTGCTTTCCGGGGTATATGTGCGTCGCTTGCGACGCCCTACTCATCCCTATGGGTACCACCGAACCATGAGTGCTGGGCACCTAGTCGCAGGGGTGGCTTTGCTTTCCGTCGGCGGAGTACTCGTTTATGAAGCAGTCTCCGCGCTGGTCAAGCTTGAACATCCTACTATCGGCACCATGAACGTCTTCGGGCACACTATCTGGCAAGGCTGGCTCATGATTGCAGTCATGGCGTTCTTTGCCGTACCCGCGGTGATCTTGGGCAGACTAAAGATCAAGGCCGCTAAACCGCTACACAACAAGTTGCTCTATGCAGATGCCTCGATGGCCAAGGCAGACTGGCAAACGAATGTGGCATCGATTGTTGGTGTCGGCGGTATCGGCTTTGGGCTTTGGTGGCTAGACTCCGTCGCCGCGCTGGTGATTTCCGCGGGAATTATCCAGGATGGCTGGAAGAACACCCGATCGGCAACCGTAGATCTGCTGGACCGACGGGCCACCTCCTACGACGGTAAAGATCCGCACCCGCTGATTCCGAGAATGGAAGCGCAACTGAAGTCCTTTGGATGGATCGAGGATTGCGGTATTCGAGCCAGGGAACTGGGTCAAGTCATGCATGTCGAGGCTTTCATCGTTCCCATATCCGGGGACGTGATCATGACTCAGATCCAGGAAGTGAAAGCTGCTCTGGAAGATACTGATTGGAAAGCCTATGACGTGGTGGTGACTCCGGTGCTAGAACTGCCTGACTTTTTCTCCCAGCCGCGAGAAGTGACGAACTGAAACCTGTGAAGTAACCACCATCAAAAATGGGGCCTCCCGGAGCCATTCCGAACTGGACTGGCCTCCGAGGGGTCCCATAACATTTGTGCAATACGTAGGTCAGCAGATCAAAGAGCTCGCCCTTAGCCGGAGTCCTTATCACCGCTTTCCATATCCGCGTAGACCTGTAGTAGCTGTAAGGCGCGCTCGCCGGCTTTCCCTTCCTGCGTCAGGGCGCTACGCATATTTTCCAACATGCTTTCTCCTTGTGGGAACGGGGGAAGCAATGGAATATCGGGATCGGTATGCATTTCGAGCAGCATCGGGCGGTCCGCGTTCAGCGCCTGCTCCCACGCGTCGGCAATCGAGTCAGGGTGAGAAATACTCCGCGCCGCGAGACCAAGCATCTGCGCGTACTCGGCGAATGGAAAGCCCGGCAGGTCTTGACTCGGCGAAAAACGTGGTTCACCTTCGGTCTCACGCTGTTCCCAAGAGACCTCGGCCAAGTCACGGTTATTAAACACGCAGATAATAAATCGCGGGTCTTCCCACTCTTTCCACAGCTCGGAAAGCGTCACCAACTCGGCATTGCCACTCATTTGCATGGCCCCATCCCCGGCTAGCACAATCGTGGGACGCTTCGGATCGCGTAGCTTAGCTGCCAGCCCATAGGGAATGGAGGCACCCATACTTGCCAGGGTGCTGCATAAATGGGCAGGCACTCCTACCGGCAGTCGTAACTGACGGGCATACCAATACACACAACTTCCAACATCCACCGCCACTTGCGCATTAGCTGGGATCAGCGCAGATAGCTCGTGCACCACCCTTTCCGGGTTCATAGGCCGCGCCGGAGTCATCGCTCGCCTGACCGCCACGGAACGCCATTCGGCCACCGCGCTGCGCACGAAATCTCTCCATGGTTTGCGCCGCTCTGAGGCCGCTGGCAAGTGCTCTTCCAAGGCACGTAACGTATGGGCGGCATCTCCGAGCAGGGCCACATCCACCGGATAGCGATTGCCTGGCCGTTGCGCATTCACGTCAATCTGTATAGCTTTTGCCTGTCCCAGAGGCGGATAAAACTCGGTCCACGGATCGTTGGATCCCACGATCAACAATAAGTCGCACGAGTCAAGCAGTGTGGCGCTCGCCGTGCTGCCCAAATGGCCCATAACACCGGCCACCTGCGGCCACGACTGATCAATGTAGGGTTTACCCAACAAACTGGTCACGATGCCCGCGTCTAACAGTTGCGCGACGGCGTGCACCTCATCTGCCGCAGTGCGTGCTCCCTGACCTACGAGCATCACAATTTTTTCGGCTCCCTCGATCAGTTCCACCGCCTGGCGCAGTTCTGATGTGCGCGGAACTACCAAGGGTGCTTGCCACACCGCCGAGGAAGGAATTTGGCCATGCGTAGTGCTTGGCTGCACTGCGTCGGCTTGTTGGATATCGTGAGGGACTATTACCACCGCGGGCCCCGAGGATGCCAAGGCGCTACGGATCGCCTGATCTACCACGTGACGTAGCTGTTCAGGTGCGACGACTTCCTCGCAATATACGGCGACGTCCTTGAACAGCGCCTCCAAATTTAATTCCTGCTGATATCCACTGCCTAAGGCGGTGGTGTTCTGCTGCCCAACAATGGCCAGCACCGGCATTGAGTCAAGTTTGGCATCATAGAGTCCGTTGAGCAGATGCACGGCACCCGGACCTTGAGTCGCAAGCATCACTCCCAAATCCACGCCCGCGTGATGCTCCTCGGGTCGCTCGATGGCGTACTGACCAAGCCCATATTTAGAATGAGCTACGGCCATGAACGCGGCATTTTCCTCGTGCCTGGCTTGAACGAACCTCAGACCCGAATCGCTGCGTCTTAAGGCGCCAAGTATTGGATTGATCCCATCGCCGCTGTAGCCGAAGAGCCGGGTGACACCCCAGGTATGCAAGCGTGCAATGAGTTCATCTGCCACTGACTGAGTGCTCATGGATCTGTACTCCTTGTAATTGACAAGTTGTTCATGGCTAACTCTTTGGCTTAGCGTTCGGGGCGCTTATCCTGCAAGTGCCGTGCAGGGGACTGCGGGGAGCTTTCGTTCAGGGCCTGGTCAATGTCGGCAGGGGACTCGGTGGCCACAGCCAACGGATCGGTGGCATTATGGTCTTCGGCCATTGCCTCGTCACTGCGCAACGGATCCGAAGCGTCTAAGGTTTGTGGATCATCGGATGAACCTTCGGTGACAGGTTGTCCATCACGCCCGTCTAGAGGTTCATCCTCTAGACCTTCTTGGTTCACGGCGTGGAATTCAGCTTCGTTGAACGACATTTTTACTCCTTCAAGAGATCATGGAGACCGGATAGGACCCGGGTTGCTGGCCAATGTACTAGGTACGGTTGCTCTACGACATAGCCTTGATCAAACTTTCAGTATTGACCGCAGGCTGGCGATGCAGCGTCTCCATCTGCAATAACGTGGTCTTTTCAAAGTTTGGATCTTCAGAAGCTACCGCCTGCTTAGCCACAGCTACCCGATAGTTTGCAGCGAAAGCGACTTCCGCGGTGGCCGCCATACAGGAATCTGAAGCCACGCCTGCCAAAATCAGTGAGCGGATCCTGTGGAAGTGCAATAGCCCGTCCAAACCCGTTTGCCAAAAAGCACTATCGCGATGCTTGATGACGTCTACGGCGCGAGACAGATCCAATTCGTTGAGGTGCTGCGCTTGCTCGGTTCCCTCGAAGAGGAAGCCTTGGTCATCTTCCAACATGCTCAGTGTCCACGTTGATTTATCGCGCTGGTGAATGGTGCAAACATTTACTATCAGCAGGTCATGTTTCCGGGCTTCCTTCAGAAGCATGTTGCATTGCTCGGTCACCTGCCGGCGCTGCTGCTCTAACGCCGGGGTTTCGAAAAAAGCATTTTGCATATCAATCATGACCAGCGCAGGGCGTGAGAATAATTCGGGCTTCCAGCTACGCATCAGTAGTGCCGATTTTAGGTGTAACCAACGAGGGGGACAGGGATTTACCTGTCCCCACCCTCGGTGAATGTGCCCTGGTCGTATTCACTAGACACCGGCATCGCTACCACCGCGCGGGTGGTCTAGCTTGCTAGGGCCCTTGATCATTCTGAACAGACCCCAGATGGCCATGAGTGCGCCCCATGCGACACCAATCCACATCGGCGACATCGACTTGTCGGCATTCTGCGGAATCAGCAAGAATGCTAAGAAGAAAGCACAAATGATCAAGCCAGCTATGAGCAGTCCCAATCCCAAGTGCTTTGTGCGTGCAACCTTTTCCGGTTGTTGTGAAGTCATTTTTTGCTCCTTAGCGCCGGCTATCCGGCATCAAATCGATCCGGATCATCGAGTTCGTCCGTAGCTTCGTTCTCGTCTGGCTCCGGGTCGGAAATCGGTCCCCGGCGCGCCACGTCGTGTTCCTCCGGTTCCTCTGCCAGCGAGTAATTTTTCTCAGAATTCTCGTGTTCGGTCATCGTAAATACCTCTTCTCGGGCGATTAGCTGTTTCGGAGCAGGTCTATCAGGGCGCTCTTGCGCTTGTCCGAGTAGTTTTCCACCCCAATTTCTTTGGCACGTTTCTTTAGTTCCTCCACGGTCCAGTCCTCGTAACTCCCGGACTCACCTCCGCGTTCGCCAACTTTGTCTCGGCCGTCGCGGGCCGCCGCATTGGCTATCCGAGCGGACTTCTGTTTGGAATTTCCCTCGTCGCGGAGCTCTTCATAGAGTTCTTCATCCTTGATTCGGCTTGAGCCCTTTTTCTCTGCCATTTCTACTCACCTCTCGCCTGGTGGTGGTCGACTGGAAGAACCTACCAGGTACCGCACACGCTAGGCTCCAGTCGCAGTCTTCGCTAGCATCGGTGCATTTCTTTATGGTAAGTCTCAGAAACGTGGCCTGCCTTGGGCGATTTGGTTAGCACAGATTGTGGCTGCATGAGAGCACTAGGCGAGAATTTCAGCTAATTGCGGGGGAGTTTCGGGCTGGTGGGTCTTGAGTGATGTCAGGGCGGCTGACATCCTGAGGCTACGGATAAACAGCAGATTTGCCTTTATCACTCAACGAAGACCCTAGCTGAGGGCTAACTGACGGGGGGAAGAGTATGAGTACCTTCGGTATCGAAGAAGAATTCTTCATGATCGATGCGGAAACCGGGCTCCCGGCTGAACCGGATCCTAACCCGTTCAAAGAACTGCTGGACTCGCAGCGAAGTGGAGAGGTGCAACACGAACTGTTGGCTTGCCAGCTGGAGTACGCCAGTGCCATTTGTGAAGACAGAAACCAGGCGTTGGAGGAATTGCGAGGTTTCCGTACCGCTTTGGCCCACCAAGCTGAGTCGTCCTCAATGATTGTTGCCGGACTCGGTGCAGCACCAATGATTGCGCAGAAAACTCCGACGGTGACAGACAACGCGCGATACCGCGATATCCACGCGTGGCTTCCGGGAATCACCTCTGAGCATTACATGTGCGGTCTACATATTCATGTGTCAATTCCTGACCGTGACGCGGGGGTCAGGGCCTTAAACTTCCTGCGACCGTGGTTGCCGTTATTCTGTGCGCTCGGAGCTAACTCACCCTTGTGGCACGGAGCGGACAGTGGATTCTCTTCTTGGCGGACTATCCACTACCGCAAATGGTCCGTTCAGGGTATCCCGCCACATTTTAGTGATGCTTCGGACTACGAGAGTCGATTAAGGGTACTGATCGATACGGACGCAGTCCCGGATCAAGGACATATTGGGTGGGCCGTTCGGCTTTCGGAATCCCATCCAACCATTGAACTGCGCGTTGCCGACTCTCAATTGCGAGCCCAAGATTCAGTCCTACTTGCGGTGCTCGCTAGAGCGCTGGTGGACACGGCACTGAGTTCCGGGGCAACGTCCTATGAATACCTGCCCGAAAGACTGGACATCGCATTTTGGCAGGCTGCCAAACATGGACTCACCGGAAACCAGATCAACCCCGTTGACGGAAGCACTATCAGTAGCAAGGATTTGATGGGCCGGTTGCTGCGTCTCATCGAACCAGCACTGCGGGCTAGTGGGGATTATGATTTCGCTGTGCATTCATTGCTCAACATTTTAGAAATGGGAAACGGCGCGGTACGTCAAAGAGCGGCGTTTGAGCGCGGGTCAATCAGCCATGTGTTAGCCAATGCACATAGCGAAATGCGCATGTAGTACGTGTCAGATCAGGCTTTCAGCGCACTATTTAGGGGAACTGAGCAACACAAAGTACGCGAGACCGGAGCTTAGCTCCGGTCTCGCGTACTATTCTCGGCTTAGTGATTAGGGTTTGCGCGTCTCGGCACTGATAAACCAGGCTTGCTGTTCAAGAGCCGCAATGTATCCATGCAGGATGTCCGCGGTGGTCGGGTCTGCCTCATCAACCGGGTCATGAACTTCACGCATCACGCCAACGGTGGCCTCCAACGCTTTGACAACCATGTCCACGGCGTTAGTGGTCAAGATTTCGCCGTTGGTAGGCTGATCAAGTTTGGTGTACTTGGTGATGGTGGCAGCCATACCGTCAGGAGTCGCGTGCAAGGCTCGCATGCGCTCGGCAATTTCATCCGAACCTCGGCGAGCAATGTCCACAATCTCATCGAGATTCTGATGTAGGTCGCGGAAGTTAGGGCCAACGACGTTCCAGTGGATCTGTTTGCCGACTAGTTGCAAATCCAGTAGCTGGATGAGCACCGATTGCAGTGAGTCACGCAATACGTCAGGGGCGATAAATCCGCCCTCTACATGCTCTTTACGGGTTTTGTTTGCTGGAGTCTTTTTTGTGTTCGACATGTTGTTCTCCTTTGCGGTGAAGTTGAGCCGTACAGTGGCGAGCTTGCGGGCTCACCGACTAATTTCGACGCTACTATTTTTGGCCTCCGAGGGGAAATGAATAAAAGGATTCTCACGTCTCTCCAAGGTTCTCCAGAAGCGTCCTAATAACTCTGACTATTTATTTGCAAGGGGTCTGCATGTCCTTCGGATCGAGAGTTGTTAAATGAAAAGTATTCATCCCAAGTAAAGCAAGGGGATGAATCAGTCAGAAATCGGTCTGGAATCTCGCTGCTCCGGCGCAGTGCCATCACGAGTCAAAAAGAGGCCAAGTGCCATCATGCCTGCGCCAAGAACTAGATGAAGCCAATTATCCGCATCGTTGAGCGGGATGAAATTGGCGGCACCATCAAAGTCAATGATGAGCCCGTAGATCCAGAGCAATAGATAAATGAATCCGCCACCAGCAAGGTAGCTCTTAGCCGCGGGAATGCTCCGTGCCATGACCAATCCAGCGATACCAAACAGGAGATGCACGGCGTTGTGCAGATAGGAAACCTGGAAAATTCCCAGCAG
This sequence comes from Arthrobacter sp. MYb213, assembly GCF_002979915.1. Classification (GTDB taxonomy): domain Bacteria; phylum Actinomycetota; class Actinomycetes; order Actinomycetales; family Micrococcaceae; genus Glutamicibacter. The sequence continues at coordinate 658,158 of NZ_PCQA01000001.1, read as the reverse complement.
TTTTGCTTCGGAATGGTGTCCAGCTGCCGACAAGGATGCATAGTTCGTAGTAACCCCCGGGATGAACCCGAGAATTCCGACGATCAGGAAAACTACACCAATCAGCAAGGCGGCTTTCTCTACAGCAGACCGGATATCCGAGGGTGTGCGACTGACATTCATGAGGTTATTCCTTTGTGCTTATTCAAAGACAGTGTGGGTCACGCTCATACGTCAGTTGGTGGCGTAGACCGCGTGACAGATACGTTAGAGACAAGTAAAGCGCCGTGAAAGCCGAGCCTGAAGTACACAGGAATCTTTTAGGATCCGAACTATGTCAATATGCAAAGAGACCAGCCTCGGATCTAGCCATATCCAACAAATACCGGTACCAAGTATCGGCTCGCATCGCTGCGGGATATAACGTTTTGTGTACTTTGAATAATTGACCTCTGACATGTTCTTTAAGGTATTTAGTTGACCTAAACATTTCTTTACTCCAGCATCCGGGATAGGTTGAAAACACACTCTGTTGCCAGTGCTGGATATCGTTCCGTGGATTCCTCCGCAGAAGCAGATCTGAAAGGTAGTGCAGCGTGACTCATGGGGAGTACTCGGAAAGTTACGGACACAGTGGAGGTTGCAGAAAAATGCCTGGAAGTATCACCAAATCAAAAACTGCTCAGCGAGTGGCTGAATTACTCGGCGCCCGAGAAGGCCGAGAACACTTAAATCAGTATGGATGGGTCCAAGGAATGCCCATTGTCATGGCAACCACAGCGGAGAAACTCATCGATGTGATGGGTTTAGTTTCAATTCACGAGCGTGCGGTACTCATTGCATTGGCTAGCGCGGAAAATCACCAAGTGCAGTTGATGCATGTCTCGATGCCAAATGCAGTACTCCGGGTGGTAGCAGCCGCGGACGAAGAAGCAATGATCGAATCGCTTTTTGATCTGGTGGCGCGTCAGGAAATGACCGAGTTCCGTGTGAAATATTGGGCGCACAGTGCGGTAGCTCAACGAATACCTCCCTTTGTACCCCAGACACACCAACCAGCATGTTCCTATGCAAAATACCTAGGGACCTAGGTCCGGGCAGGAAGTCCTATACAATTCTTCGCTTTTAGGATTCGCTGCACGGTGGGACAGAGACACAACAAAATTGAGGTGTGCAAATGAGCAAAAATCATCTACAGGTGCTGGCAAAGGATCCGGGACGTTGGACAGCGTCTTTGAACGGCGAACATGTAGCCACGTGTAGCTCGAGAATCAGTGCCTATCAGCAAGCTTTGAAGAAAGCCGAAGAACTCGGAAACGCAAAGATCTTCGTTCATGATGACGACGGCGAATTGGACTACGAGGAAACTTACCCGTAATCGAATAACCGGCGACTGGCCCATAAGCGATTGGTAGGGCAGTACGGCACAGGTCCGATACGTGTGATGAGCACGTACCGGACCTGTTGCGGTTTTTTAGTTGCGGTTGGTGAATGACGCGGCGATTAGGCCTGGCGGTTCGTCCCGTCGTCCAAACCTTCGGTTTCGATTTGTTCCTTGCGCAACTGGGCGTCGATGCGTTCATCTTCGACTACGGTTTCAGTATCCAAGCGGACCCGTTCAACCGGCACGGTTTCCTTGTCGACTACCGGACGTTCCGCGTGAAGCGTGACCTCTTGCTCTTCAGAACCCAGTTCACCGGTTCGATGAGCGTCCGAATCCTGCGCGTCTGTGAGCGGAACTCGTTCGAGGAGGACCTCCTCATGGCTCACCGGGACGGTCGTGGTCACGTCTTCGGTCACCACATGCTTGCGTAACTTGACCTTGCCGGTCTGAACTTCTTCGGTTCCCACCCGGAGCTGTTCCTCGGAACGTGTCATCGAATCATCGTTCGCAGCATCGAAGTCAGCCCGCTCGGCGGGGGCGGCCGGGTTGGCAGCTAGATCCTGCTCGGTGCCGACGGTGCCGACGGTGCTTTGGTCTGCGGTGTCGTAGGAGCGGCCATAGTATCCGTAGAGTTCTCGTTCGTCGGACTGGCTTAGCTCGTCAGCTGCGTCGATGCGCGGTGCGTCCTTGACCATTTGTTTGTCGTAGGGGACGCTGAGCGTATCGCCGACCACTGAAGCGTCGGTCAACGGGACGAAGCTTTCAGACATTCCGAAAAGCCCGGTGCGTACGGTGACCCATTCGGGTTCGCCGGTGTGGTCATCGAGAAATACCTGACCGACTTTTCCAATTTTTTCGCCGTCCGTGCCAATTACGGTTCCACCGATCTGGCTCAATTCGTGAATCTGATCTGTGTTGATCATGAGTTTCTCCTTCTGCTGCGTTCGTCAATGAATTTTCAAATCCAAACAGGTCGCCCGGTGTTGTGGCCGGGCGGCTAAAGCTGCGCCTCAGTGGGGCGTGACGTGAGATAACTTTTTGTTTCCACGGTCATTGTGTAACCGTGTTGAGTCCACGGTGGCACAAATTTCTCCGAGTGGATCCGAGTCTTATTTTTAGGTGAAAGTAGGCTTCGTAACGACTGTGAAAAGTCGGACTAGCCTTTCATGGGCTGGCCCAAGAGTTTAGCGGTATCCCGAATACGCGGGAGCTATACCAATAACTTCAGAGGCAGGAAACTAGAATCTCTGAGCACAAAATAGAGGTGCAGACATAAGTGTGCCACCTTCAAATTCAAACGGTTTGATAACTGAACCGGTTATTGAAGGTGGCATCGTTTGCTGAGGAAAGGGTGGGTCAGCGAATACTGCTAAACCAGGGCGTTCGTCTTATGTTCGCGAAATATTGGCTACAGCTAGCGAGCCAACTCCGGGCGATACGCGCCCACATTAGACGTCTGATAGGGATTGAAGAACGGTAGGGCATGCGCTATGCGGCTGAACTTCCATTGTTTGACTCTAAACGTCAGTAGACCCGAGAGATCAGCGGCTTTGAATAGGTCCCAGAGACTGAAGTGCTTGGGGAGACAGGGAACAATCTGTAGCGCTCGGCTTAGATCCGAAACGTAGAGCAGGCGCAGATCGTCACTTTCTGGCTCTGCCACCGCTATTAGGGCAGGGCGCTGATGCAAAGAAAGTAGTCCCATGGTTGTTTCTAGTGGTTCATGGGCTTTGCCGGTGACAATCGGCATACCTTCGACCCACGAGTTGGAAGTCAGAAAGCTCCGTCCTTCGCGGGAGGCTAATAATGCTCTGATTTGTTCAATGAGTGATGGTTGAATATATTTTCCGGGCATTGTCGATCCTTGGATGTGTTGAGAGAGGGAATCGTTTGATCCCTTTCGTCGCACGGAGAACAGGCATGTCCCTAACGAATTGGCGTGCACTTAGGTGTGCAAGACATTCCGATGCAAGCAAACTCGGCTTACTTCGCACTGTACGGGTATTCCAGTCCAATAGATAGTCGATTATTCCCTGCTGGCACACAGGAGCCTAGTCAGCATACAGAATGCTGATGAGATTGGTTGATAAAAATCCTTGAGAATTTTCTGTCTTGCCTTTTGTGACTTCTAATTAATGGATTCTTAAAAAGTGGATTTTTGGGACCACGGAAGGTTAATCCCGGAAGAATGCTGGGAAATCTACGATTCTTAAACGCCGCTACTGAGCTGGAGGATACTCTGCCCAAAGATCATCGATCTTGACGGTAAAAAAGATCCCAGAAAGGCGGACAAGCACGTGGCATCCCAGTTGATGGATTCGCCTAATCCACTGCGCATCGCGGTTCTTGCGCACCTTCACCACCCGATCCGCTCGCCCTATGCAGGCGGGATGGAAGCGCATACGGCACACCTAGTCTCACACCTTGGCTCACGGGGTCATGAGGTAATCCTTTTCGCCAAGGAGGGTTCCGAACAACTGTCTCCGCAATCCAGAGTACGAATCCACCCGGTCTTAGCTCATTCCTTCGTGGTGAACGGATATCCAGATGAAGACCAGCGTAACGACCAGCATCTACTGCTGGATGCGGCAATGGATAAGGCGGTGCAAACCATTCGTACCGGCGAATTTGACGTGGTGATTAATAATTCGTTGAGCCCCATTCCACATGCTCAACTTCGCGGCATCCCGGTCCTGCATATTTTGCATACCCCACCCCTTCCGCGGATTGTTGCTCAGCTGAAGACCGAGAAAACCGATCCGCTCCACCGCTATGCCACGGTCTCCGAATCAAATGCCGCGTTGTGGCGTCCCTGGTTGGAGCAATTGCAGGTGGTGTCCAACGGAATCAACCTTGATTTTTGGGCCACACAAAACACGTGTCACGTCGAATTGGGGACCGCTGCCTGGTCCGGGCGAATCACCCCGGAGAAGGGCACACACCTGGCCATTGAGGCAGCGCGTGCCAACGGGCTACGCCTGTTTATTGCCGGCCCTATTCAGGATCAAGAATATTTCGACAACCTCATTGCGCCCAAGCTTGGTGAACGTACTGTCTACGCGGGTCACCTAGATCAAGGCGGGCTGCGGGAACTAATTGGTGCCAGTGAAGTCTTCATTTCCTCACCGCTCTGGGAGGAACCTTTTGGGCTAACAACGTTGGAAGCCATGGCTTGTTGCACCCCGGTCGCGGCGACCCCTGCAGGAGCGATGGCCGAACTGTTAGGGACTACCGGTGGCGCAATCGCCTCTGAAAGTACAGCAGAAGCCCTCGGTGTTGCAGTAGGACATGCGCGCAGTATGGATCGGGCAGCGGTGCTGGCGCGTGCTAGCAGGTTTACGCATGAACTAATGATTCAGACCTATGAATCCATGATGAACGAAATTTTAGACGAAGCATTCTCCACGAGGGCGCAACGATGAGTGCTCCACGCATTTCCTATTACGCGCACCATATGGGTTCCGGTCACCTGCGCCATGCGCACAAAATTCTGGACTCGGGTCTCTTCGAGCTGCAGGTGACCAGTACCGGGGAAAGAAATGAAAATCTACTCCCAGCCCAGACAAACTATGTCTCGTTGCCACCGGATGTCAGTGCGAGCACCAAGGTGCAACCTGTCACCGGTGGCTACCTGCACTATGCACCAACCGGAACACACATTGTGGACAGATTTGCGACGCTAAACCAGGCCTGGCAATGGTTTGGGCCGGATGTTGTGATGGTTGACGTTTCTGTAGAGGTGGCGCTCTTTGCCAAGCTCAGTGGGTACCGCGTAGCGATGCGGCGTATGCCTGGTACGCGCACGGATCCGGCTCATGTCCTGGCTTACGACATTGCCGATGCATTGTTCGCCTATTATCCCGAGCAGCTTGAGGACCCCTCGCATCTGCACAAGTATGGCCACAAGACCCACTGTTTGGCGGTTCCTAAGCCACAGCTAAAGGACCCCGCGCCAAACGCCGCGAGCACGGCGTTGACCTTTGGTTTCGCGGAGCAACCCACGGTGGTTGTGCAGACATCACTCGGTGCTTCTATCGGTCAGGCAGCAATCATCCGTGCAGCCCGTGCGACCCCGCGATGGACCTGGCATGTGTTGGGCAGTGTCCATGATGACGGAGGCCATCTCCCGGAAAACCTACAACTACACGCGGTGGTACCAGACCCCGAAGCGTGGATGGCAAAAGCTACCGTGGTGATCACGTCGGCCGGCCATAACGCGGTGGTAGCTGCCGCGGTCTCAGGTCGGCCAGTGCTGCTCATTGCCGAGGAACGCCCCTTTAACGAACAACATTGTTTCGCTCAGATGCTCCATCAAGCCACCGGGTGCATGGTAGAAGATTCTTGGGATAGTCCGGTGGACTGGAACGCTACCTTGGAGCGTGCCGCAGCCAGCGATGGCTCGTTGCTGTCTAAGGCATTGTTCGTCACTCAAGACGAATTTGCGTCGCGTTTGGAACGGCTTACCTACCAGCTGATGGGCAGTGAGCAGCGATGCTAGTAAGCGACCTCGCTATAGGCTTCCTGCACTTCACGCGAGGTGGGTTCGCGAATCACGTGCAAGGTTGGACAGCCAGGATCAAAATCAATCAGACCACGTTGGGTAAAGGCATGAAGCCAACCTTCCATCGGCCAAACACCCCACCGTTCACGGAAGATTTTGGCATTTTCCACGATGGCCGCAAAGTGGTTCAGCGGAGGTTTGCACACTCCATGATGCTGGTGAAACACCGTCGCATCGCTAAAAACCACCGGCAGGCCATGATCGCGTGCAGTGAAAGCGAAATCCGTGTCTTCGGCGCCGTACCCGGTGTATGCGGTAGAAAACCCGCCAATACGTTGGAAGTCGGCGGCATGGATGGCGAATCCCAAGGACCAAAACATCTCATATCTATCGCTGGGCTTATTTTGCGCCACCGTTTGGCGCAAATGATGAGCTACCGACAGCTCACGAAGCGTGGTGTCTCCGGGCGTAGCTACTTCTTGAAGCGCAGCACGCAAGTACCGAGGGCTGGCCATGACCAATCCTGCATGCTCTTTCAAACCACGCATCAACAAGGAAAACGCAGGCATGGATGGGATGCAGTCCACGTCCAGGAAAACAAGATGCTCAGAACGTGCATGGTGCGCGGCGGTATTTCGGGCACGCGCCAACGGCAGGCCACGATCTTCAGGACCGGACTGCAGATGGATGACCTGCAACGGCACCTGGCAACTTACCGGGTCCGGCTGCGGGTCATCCATGTAGACCACCACAACTTCTTGGGGCCGCCAGGAACTTGCCTGGACCCCGTCTAATAAGCGCTGAAGATGACCGGTACGTCGATGGGCAATGACTAACACCGAAAAATCCATTGAGCTTCAACCGTTCCTTCATAACTCACACTGTGACGGCACGACACTACCCATTCACCACTCGTAAATCAGGATTTCCAATGACTTCTCAGGCTACTTCCAAGATTATCCGGGTCGCTTCCGTACCCAGCGATCAGATCTACATCCGCCATCTTGACTCTTGGCAGGGACAGCAGGACCCGCAGATCCGGCGTTTAGCGGACCCAATTCCAAGTGTTGGGGTGCGCAGTACACAATCCGCGTGGTGGCCACCGCTGATGCTGACACCTGGGTGGGTGCGGGAAAACCACCACGAATTTGACCTCATGCATATCCATTTTGGGTTTGATTCACAAGACCCAGCTACCTTGCGTGAAACCGTTGCAGAGCTACGGCGTCTAGGCAAACCATTGGTCTACACGGTCCATGACCTGACCAATCCGCATCAGGCTAATCGCGGGCCACATCTAGACCTCTTAGATGTGCTCATTCCCTTCGCCAACGAACTGATTACACTCACCGACGGAGCCGCGGCAGAAATCGCCGCGCAATGGGGTCGGGCTGCCCACGTTCTACCGCACCCGCATGTGCTGGACTTTGAGAGCATGGAACGGATTAGGCGGTCCAAGGAGACGCGCAGCCGGCAAGAACCGGACAGAATTCGGCGCATCGGCGTTCATTTGAAAGGACTGCGTGCAAATATCTCGCCAGCAATTATTGAACCGCTCTCACGGATCGTGCAGGAGTATGAAGGTGCGGTGCTACAAGTTAATATTCACCAACAGGTGATGGACCCAGCGAACAGTGAATATCAAGAGGAGCTGGCACGGACTCTGGCCGAGGGGGACGCGCAAGGTAAATGGGAATTGGTTTGTCATGAGTACTTCACCGAAGCAGAGCTCTTTGAATACCTTGGCTCGCTTGATGTAAATGTGTTGCCGTATAAATTCGGGACACATTCGGGCTGGTTAGAGGCGGCACTGGATGCTGGAACAGCGGTCGTAGCCCCGATGTGTGGCCAGTACGTAGGTCAGCACCCATCGGTAGCTGGCTACCGGTGGAATGGGGAGCAAGTAGATGAAGACTCTTTGCAGCAGGCGGTGCGAAAGCAACTGGCGTTGTCATACGTTCCCGGCATGAATGCCAACGAACGCAAGGAACAACGCGAAGCATTGGCGGAGGCCCATCAGCGCATTTATAGCTCGTTACTCGGACGCTGAATGCAGTGGTTTGCCCGCGGGCTTGCGTTCAAAGAAATCGTAGACGCTAGCTGACAGTCAGCTGGGGAGGGCTCCGAAGAGCGTGGAAAATCTGTAACGTGAAAATTGCTGAGAACAACCAACCGACCAAGGAGCTAGTCATGGCCAACGAAGAGGTTCGCAAGGTTTTAGAGATCATCAAAAATGTGCGGATAGGCATGGTGACTATCCAGAGCCAGGGGAAAATGGTCAGCCGTCCACTGACCGTCATTGAATCCACCGATGAGGGAGACCTGTGGTTCTTTGCCTCCGCGGACACGGACATTGTTCGCGAATTTGAGACACAGGATCTGGTCAATGTGTCCTTCTCCGGAAGTAAAGAGTGGGTTTCGGTCAGTGGCCGCGCCTCCGTGGTGCGGGATGTGTCGAAAAAACAAGAGCTCTGGAATCCCATGGTCGAAACGTTTGCGGCAGCTGGTCCGCAATCCCCGGAGACCGTATTGCTCCGCGTTGATTCGCAGTCTGCCGAGTATTGGGAGAATCCCGGCGGAGCTGCAAGTCTCATCGCAAGTTGGGTAAAGCAAAAAATCACCGGCAGCGCAGCTACACCGGGGGACTCGAACACGGTTGAGCTCTAGAAATAGTTGCTCCATGCATTGCTAAGTTGATGGTTTCCGTTCTTCAACAGAAAAACGGAAGCCATTGACTTATTGCGGGGAAAATCTCCCGGAGCCCACTAGATATATATCGGGGGCAAGGAATAGCCGTGAAGTTCAAGGACTACACATAGAACTGTGCCCCACGGACCATCAGATCCATGGGGCACAGGGTAAACGCTACTTGTCGGTTAGACCGTCTTTGGCGTCCTTAGCTGCGTCTTTGACGTGCTCGCCAGCCTGTTTGGCTTTCGCCTCAGCCTGATCCTTGGCGCCTTCGGCCTGCAGCTTATGGTTGTCGGTGGCGTCACCGACGGATTCCTTAGTCTTTCCAGAAACTTCCTGAGCTTTGTTCTGGATCTTGTCTCCAATGCCCATGATTACTACCTCCTGTGTGGTTCCGGTACTGACATTTTGAACTATAGATCGATTCGCAAATCCATCATTTGAAACTGAGCGCTGGCTGGGAATGATCCCACATGGTGCCTAGAATCCGACGCCGCCCCTATCTCTTTTGGGCTGGCTGCGAGTGGCACTTGAGCAGTTAGTGCTTCGCTACTCGTCGTTCCAGACCCCGGGTCCAACGTTTAGTGAGAGCCTGAATGCAGGCGGCACTGGCGCCGGATATCACCGCAAAGACTAATACTTTGCCCAACGTTGCCTGTTGTTGTTTTTCAGGGTTAGTCACCGATGGCGGATGCTCGCCAGTGGTTTTCTGCCAGAGGGCACCCACGATTTTTGAACCTACCCAGCCAGTAAGCAACGAAGCGAGGGTTCCAAGAAGTTTGGCGACGATGTTCATGGGTAATCCTTTCTCAGGGATGAAGAATGAGCTCGGTGAGTGTCCCAGGTATTTAGTCTTCGGGCCACCGTTGACGCGCCGCTGATCCACGGCGCGTCATAGAAATTGCTAGTCGGCGTCGTAGCGGTCTTCTCTGGAAGTGTTCAAGTCTGGGTCGGCACCCAGAGCGGGATCATCTAGAGGACTGGGTACTTCGCCTGCATCTGTGTGCTGCTCTTCGCCAACTCCAGGCTCATCCGGGGTATCAAAACGTTCCTTAATTTCTTCGAACTTTTCCTTAGCCTTGTCAATAAATGACATGATGCTCCTTCGTTGCCTACCTGGGTATTCGAACCGGATACAGTCGACAATTCCAGAGCTTGCCACTGCGCACAAGACGGTTCTCGTGGGTATTAGCTGTGAATCAAAAAACATGAGAAATCCAGGGAAAAACCTGTGTTTAGAGCGATCCCAATCTGCGAATTTGCTGGAAAACGTTGGCCTACTTTCGTGCGCTACGTATGGTGGGAGGCAGCGTCACGTCAGTGCAAGCAAGTTACCGGAGGTGAGCCTTGGAAGATACAGATTTAAAGACCCGCACGGTAGGTCTACTCGCAGATCCCGGTATAGCTCAGGCGTTGGCCAATAAGGTCAGCACTCGGCTGGAGTCAGTGCTTAATAGCAAGTATCAAGACGAAGCCACCTGGACGGTGACGGTGGACCCGATGTCCCTACCGATGAATGAATCCGGACAGGTCGTGCTGATTAAACATGCATCGCGTCTTCGTGAAGAGCACGGTTGGGACTTCGTCATTTATCTGACAGATAGCCCGCAATACGAGCAGGGCCGGCCGGTTCGCTCGATGATCAGTTGCGATTATGGGGCCGCCACCGTTGTCTTACCCAGTATCGGTGTACCGACCCAACGTGGGGTCGCTCAGACGTTGGCAGATGCATTGCATGAGCTTGCCGAGGGGGACAAGCCGATGCCCAAGCCAACCACCTTGGGACGAGTCTTGAGCGTGCAAGGAAGCTTAGATAGTGCAAATGAGTCGGGGGAGCGATACGACAGTATCGAGGGTATCCGCGGACGCACCATGTTGGTTGTCGGAATGATCTTAGGCAACCGGCCGTGGCGTTTGGTGCCTCGGCTTACCTCCGCGCTGGCCGGTGCGGCGGCAACCGGCGCCTTTGGTGTGTTCTACACCAGCATTTGGTCTATGGCTGATTACCTCAGCTTCGGACGGCTGGTGCTCATCACCGTGGTGAGCGTCCTTGTGCTGAGCACCTGGCTAATATTTCATAACCGACTGTGGGAGAGACCCCAGGGCGCTCGCCGGAAAGAAAAGCTGCTTCTTTACAACCTCGCTACGGTACTGACTGTAGTCATCGCTGCCGCAGCTATGTACCTCTTGTTATTCATCGTGCTGCTTCTGGGCTCGCTGGTGGTCATCGACCAAGCTTTCTTGTCTTTCGAGCTGAACCATGAAGCAACTATGAGTGAATATCTGAATCTTGCGTGGCTCGCAGCTTCCCTGGGAACGCTGGGCGGCGCCATTGGATCAAGCTTCGACCAAGTGGAGTCTGTCCAACGTGCAACCTTTAGCCAGCGCGAGGTGGAGCGAAGAAATATTGAGCTCGGCACTAGCGCTGACGACGAGACGTAACTTCGCCTTGGTAATAAATAGGCCTACCCCATACCAATTTTCCTGTTAAAGCCCTCAGTATTCCTTCGGAGAACGGACACGGCGAGTAGTGTCGGGGAAAGAGGAAAAATCTGAACGATGTGTACGTGCGTAACGTAGGACGGGGAGGTGGCGCAAATGCCGAAGCAAGTGCTCAGACTTTCCCTGACCAAGGACCAGATTGCCGACTTATTGAATGCTTTAGAAGATCACCGTGATGATTTTCGCGCGAAGGCGCAGGAAGCCGCGGGTGGGTTGGGTTTAGATGTTGCCTACTGGCGCTCCCGTGTAGATGAAGTGCAGCGGTTACTTGATCTAGTATCCATATCGGCACAAGTTAATCGGTCTTAGACCGCGCGCGGACTAAGACCGATTAACTTGTATCAACTTTTGACTCTAAGCTAAATAGCTGAGCCCGCTGGGGTATGAAAAGGTTTAGCCAGCTCATTGTCCGCGAAGAATGGAATTGCATGAGCCACGGCGCTGTGTTTCCAGTACTTCACCCGGAAGGTTTTCATTCCGCAGTGTTCGGCATCGTGGAAGAGGTCTCCAATGAGGCAGCCCTGTTCCGATTCCTTGACGACTTCCAGCGCTGGAGATGTCTCGGAGATGTGGAGAAATTTGAGCACATCGGTTCTTGGATCGGTTAGGGCCACCAAGACCGGACCTTGATGTACCGACACGAGGCCCATCACATCATCCAGCTTTTCTGCCGGCTGGGTCATGATTACAGGCATTCCTGATTTCCAACCGTAAGTTCCGAGGTGCTTTCTTCCTTCTCTTGATCCCAGCAGTACTGCGACGCGTTGAGCTGTCTGAGACCTGACTAGCCGACCTGGCATTTGAACTACCCTCCACTTCTAGACGATACTTCTCAACTCCAACTGAGCGGTGATCCGCCGTTGTCTCCGCATTGGTATTCTTCGACCTAGCAGGGCTTGGCCTATCAGTTGAAACAACGGGATTCAGGGTTGAAAGTATCATTTGTAATGTGGAGGTGAAGTGTCCATTCAGAAATTCTCAGTTATTTCACAGATTCTAGGGTTTTGCCCAGATCGGCTGTGGGGCCAACGGCACGTGTAGCCCAAAAACTTCTATCTTATTCACTTGATGAACATGTTCTGCGCGCCGTCGAGCACCGCATAGGCTCCGCCGAGGTCCCAGGCAGCGCGTTGCTGTTCTGACCCAGAGCCGGTGTTCGCCCACCGCTGCACCACTTCGGAAACCAAAGCGTCATCCCCGTTGGCTTCTAACGCGGGGCGCAGAAAAGCTAAGAGCCGTCGAAGATGTTCCCATGCGGGCGTATTGGATCCGGAACTCAGATCAAATAGATTCCCCTGCATGCCCACTCTGGCCGCCTGCCATAGTGCTAGTTGCAACAACTCGGGAGCTGTCTCAACCTGTTCTTCGGGTGACTCCAAAACGGTGTCGATCAGCGCGCGCATCAATGCCGCTAAGGCCACCGCCTCTGCCGTGGTCAGCTGTACGTCGCTGGCACGGATTTCAAGGGTTGGAAACTTGTCCGATAACCTAGCGCTCCAACCGATATGTCCTGCATCAGGTAGCGACTCTGAGGACAAGAGTAACTCTTTGTGTCTGAGATAAGTCTCAGCGTCGTCAAAATGCGGTGGTATGCCGTTGATAGACCAGCGACGGTATTGAATGGTTCGCCACGAAGCGAAACCGCTATCCTGGCCACGCCAATACGGTGAATTGCTACTGAGCGCGACCAGTACTGGAACCCAACGGCGAAGGCCATTGAGCGCCCGAATTCCGGACTCTAGATCCGGAACCCCAACATGGATGTGCATCCCGCTGAGATAATGCTCGGAGGCCAGACCGGGTACCAACTCGCGCACTGTCTGATACCTGTTGGCGGGAGTGATTTGGGTCGGTTCATTCGGCACTTGTACAGGAGTCCCTAGAGCCACCGGAAAAATCCCCAGCTCGTTGCAGGCTGCGGCTAAAAGTTGGCGGATGCCACGCAACTCATTCACGGCTTGCCCGGAGTCAGTACAAACACCCGTTGCGATCTCAATTTGCGCCGCCAAGAACTCGGTCTGTACATTTCCCGGTTTCGCTAACGCGTTCAGTGCGAGCAAGTGCGAAGCCTGAACTGGATCCAGCGGAGCTAAACGAAAGGTACGTTCATTGAGAAGGAAGAACTCTTCTTCGATCCCAAAAGTTCTCTTCATCAAAAAGCCACACATTCTTCGGGGGTAAATTAGTCAGTGGCTGTTGCACCACCAGGGAATTATCGGTTCTTTTCGAAGCCGTTCAATTTATGTGATCCATCGCAGTAGGGCTTGATAGCTGACGCCCCACATCGACATAATGCGACAGTTTCGCGTGTACGAGGTACCGGCTGACCCTTATCATCTAGGATTTCAAAGTCGCCGCGCACCAGGAGTGGCCCGCGCGGGCAGACGGTGATGCTGGTGTCATTCTCACTCATCTAATCAATTCCTTGCTGCGCAACGAGCTACGTCCTTGTTCCCACGCCTCCATTTGCCAACGGCCTAGCAAATCATCAATGAAGCACACCGCGTGCGCACCAAAAAAGATGGATGGGCCAAGTTCGGGATCTTCTTCGATGAGCCCGCCGGCCAGATCGCGTCCGGCAATCTGTTCATGCACCGCATCCGCTTCCACATGTTCGTCAAAGTAGTCGGTGACCGGACTCTGGAATCCTAGGCGACGTAGTCCACGTGCATAACGGGCACTAGGAATTGACGAGGTCATTTCATAGATTGCTAGGTGCCCGGCGACTGCTCCGCGCAGGCGGCGGTGCAGTGCAAACAGTGACATCATGTTGACCGAGGCCAAGGTGATGGCGGGAATTTCATCGATATACGCACCGAACTGGGAGTCGAGGTCAAGCCCTGCCATGGTGGTGGCGAATAATTCGCTGTGCATTTTGCCGGCACTGCCGCTGCCGTACTCGTCATATTGGATCTCCACCAGTGCTGACTTGCCACGCCCGGTGAGTCGAGGGATAGCCCACGTATGCGGGTCAGCTTCCTTGAGCTGATAAATGGATTTCTGAATCAGGAATTCTTTGACCTGCTCCACTGTGGCGTGACGTAAAACGAACTCGGATACGGATGGCCCTGTGGAGGAGCCTGCCAATTCAAAGAGCTGAGCCGCAACTTGGTCCGCGGTGTCGGCTATGGCTGGGAGCTCTCCCACCGCATCGCGCAGTCGAGCTTCAAAAGCTGTTTCCAGTCGCGCCCGGAAGGCCAATAACCCGGGGTGCCACTCCCATTGATCGCTTACCCGCTCAAAGCCTCCATAATGCAATTCATAGAGGGCAAAAAGACATAACTGCAGATCTTCGTCGCAGAGGATGTCGGAGTCTGACAATGCCTGGGTGGCTACCTCGTTGAGTTCCGTCAAATCAGTCGACAGATCATTCTGTCCGAGAATTTGAAGCAGCAGAGAACTAACCGGTCCGCGGTGCTGTGGAATTTTCATGGGTTCGTTCCTCACTTGCTACAGGGGATGGTGTGGAACACAGCCTAGGACAATGTCTAATGACAGATCGGTTACTCAAGCTGGTTCTCGGAATTCTCTCAGCTTCGCGTCATGTCTTTAATCGCTTGGTGCGCAGCATTCCAGCCGGCCATGCCATGCACGCCGCCGCCGGGCGGGGTGGAAGATGAACACAGATACAGCCCCGGCACACCGAAGCTGTATGGCGATAGCGAAGCGGTGGGACGCAAAAACTGCTGCAGACCACTCAAAGACCCACCACCAATATCTCCACCCACTAGGTTCGGATTCCAGTCTTCTAGCTGCGCCGGACTGGTTTCCACTCGGCGCAGGATCCGGTCCTTGAATCCCGGAGCGAAGCGTTGAATTTGCGCATCGATCAGCTCTCCCGCAGCCCCGGTATAGCCTTGCGGCACATGCGCATAAGACCAGATCACATGCTGCCCTGCAGGGGCCCGCGAAGCATCTGCAGAAGAAGGCTGAACCACCATTACGAAGGGGCGTTGCGGCATACGCCCGGCGGTTACCTCACGTTCCGCGTAGGCAAGTTCGGAAGCATCACCGACCACGTGAACCGTACCCGCATTCGCCGTGCGTGGGTCACTCCACGGCACCGGGCCATCAAGCAGGTAATCAACTTTGTACACCGCCGTGCCATAGCGCCAACGTTCCAGTTGTTTTCGGTAGCGCGGAGACAATCGGGATCCAGCCATTGCCAGTAATTGGCGCGGGGTGACGTCTAAGATGGTCAATTCTGCCGGCGGGAGCTGGGACAAATCCGTGATGTGAGTGTCGGTATGAATTTGCACGCCCAGCGCCCCGAGGACCTTCAGTAAGGCATTGATGATGCTGCCGGTCCCGCCACGAGCCACCGGCCAGCCCCAAGACTGGCCCAAAGCACCGAAGAGCGCGCCAAAACCGGAGGTAAAGGGATGCTCCAGCGGCAACATGGAGTGGGCGCTGGAGCCGGCAAACAAGGCCTTCGCCTCCCGTGTACGAAAGGCTGTGGCGACAAGTAACCTCGCTGGCGGTAGAGAGAGCAATCCGAAGCGCGCCATGAGCACCGGGTGTGGTGGAATGCCCAGCAGCGGACTGGTCACATTATCCAGTGTGTCGTGTGGGCGCCGAATAAGTGGCCCGTGAAGTGCCTGCCAGACTCGTGAGTCCTGAGGGAATTGTTTGACGGTCTCGTTCAGGTCTTGATGCAGGAGCACCGAATCGGCGCCATCTAACGGGTGGGCCAGCGGGTAGTCATGAAATTTCCACTCTAGACCCTGCCCGGTCAGATTGAAGTGCGCGAAGGCGGGGGATCCAAAGGCGAAAGGATGGGCAGCAGCACCCAGATCCACCACGACGTCATCACCCAAGGTGGTGCCTGAAACAGCAGCACCTCCGGGTATCGCATTGCGCTCAAAGACCTTCACCTCAAAGCCTTGTTCGGCAAGTACCGCCGCCGCGATCAGCCCGTTGGGTCCGGCGCCAACGATATTCGCTTTACGCGTCATTTGCCGTCACCAGAACTGCCCTCCGTCGGCTCGGGCGCGAAGCGGTCTTGCCAGGTTTCATCGCTGAGCATTACCAATTGATTAATCTGGGACAGTGCGCGTTGCTCCAAATCTTCTAGGAGCCCCCGGTCCAGTTGGGGTTCTGCATCAAGCATCAATTGCAGCGTCTGCCACATGCGCAACTTGGCATTGAGCAGCCCGGTGAGCACATCAAGCTGAACCTGCGCTGCGGAGATCTTGCGCTGCCTAAAGGGGTTAAACGGGTTCACCATCCCGGCAAGTTTCGCCACCGGGGCAGCAACTTGCGCCAGCGGCCCACGGCTAAAACCTAAACGATCCATGAGCGATTCCAGATCCTGTTGATCTTTCTCGACTTGCTTCCACAATGAGTTAAACCGCTCTTCATGCGCGGTTCCAGCCCAGGTGTCTTTCGCGGCTTCAAAATGATTTAGGCCGGATTCTGAGCCCAACAGATGCTGACTGAGGTATCTGTGCAGTTTTCCCGGATCGATGGTGTGGTGCGACATCACGATGTTCCTTCGCTTAGTGGGTTCAGCTTCCGACTGGCTGGTGGTTCGTACGCTATGTTGGTTGCCGAACATTTCCAATGAAAGGCCTCGATTACCGGGTTATTCCCATATTTCTGGGAGCCCGGCCGGGCTTGCGGCTACGAACTCGGGAATGGCTTAGATTTGAGCAATGTGGCTAAGTGTGTGCTGTTGCGCGTCGAAATATCCGTAGCGTTGGCGGTGACCTCGGGCGTCTGCTTGAGATCCTGAAAATCGGTGGAGTGCATCGCCTCACCAACCCAATAGGTGGAGCCCTGCGCGGGAATGCTGAAGCCGACTTCGCCTAACCCTTGAGACAAGTCAGCGATCACATGGTGCGCACCATCTTCATTACCAACTACCGCCACCATTGCGACCTTGTCGAAAAGAATCGGGCGCCCTTGACTATCTGTTTCTGACAGCTCTGCATCCAGGCGTTCTAGCACCCGTTGGGCCACACTCGAAGGGTGGCCCACCCAGATCGGAGTGGCCAGCACCAGAATGTCCGCGGCTAGGATTTTTGCTCGGATTCCGGGCCATTCATCGCCCCCACCCATATCTTTGAGCACACCGGGCATGACGTTAAAATCCACAACCCGCAGAATCTCGGGTTGGACGTCCAGTTCCGAGAACTTCTGCCCTACCTGCTGTGCCAGCAAGTCACTGCTGGACTTTTTAGGAGAAGGTGACAAGGTGCAAACAAGGATGAGTGCTTTTAAGCTATCCGTTGACATGCGAATCAATTCCTAAGGTCGGTGGATTCTAAATTGAGAGTTGCTGCGTTTGATCTTGAAAAGTGGTGCCATGTGCAAACTAGCGCCTGCCCCTCGGGTTACGGATTTGGCTAGCCGGTGTATCAGCCACATGCTTTTACCGGTCATCGGTCGGGGCAGCTCGATGATCGATTCCAGCGGTAATCCGATCGATTTCTTGTTGCGCGTCAGTGAGTTGCCGAACCATTTGCCAAAGTTGAGGATGCGCACCGCGTACCTCGGCTAGGCCAGTATGATCGGTTGCCACTTTGGATAGGTCGAAGCTGACGTTGGTGCGGGCACCTGTGACTGCGGCGCGCAGAGCACCCAGTCCCACGGCAACGTCTGCGATCAGTGCCGGGTTGCCATATTCGGCAAGCCATGCCAGATCGGTGATTGCGGTGATAGCCAAATCACCCAATGCGGCCGAAGCTTTAGCCGCCTGAATTGAGGCATCTTCGATGGCTCGTTGCCTTTCTGAACTTGGCTCCATGCGAAACGCTGCACCGAAAGCGTTAGTAACCGCAGCATCTTGGTCACCGAGTTTTAGCGCTTTGTCTTTAAGCTCCTGAGCCCGGGAATCAATTAATGACAGTGAGACTTGCTGCTCCTGATCTTCGGTGGAGGTGTATCCGCACACCATGGAGGTTAGCGAGGCCGCTATCGCCAGCATGATCCCGGAGGCGGCCCCTCCGCCTGGAGCCCCGTCTGATAGTGACAGTGCATTGAGCCAACCGGTGATGGCGGAGTTCGACATGGCGGGGGTTTCGGTATTATCCATTGCGCGAGATCACCGGCTGATTATTCGTCATGTCCCTGATCTTGGCTCATGGAACCTTCACCGGGCGGAGTTTCTCCGGGTGGAACGCCGCCACCGGGTTCCAACCCGGTAATTTTTTGGTTGACCGGGTCTGGGTTGGAGCTCGCACCGGCGTCTTCGGTGGGTGGTGCAGTATTCGGAGAGTTCGGGTGGTCATGCTCTGTCATCAAGTTCATCCTTTGCAGCTAGCTGATCTGGATATTGTGGCTGGTGCTTTAGCTTCGGCGGTCCCTATGGGGTGGATTTGCCGCCGTTGACGTTCAGGGTTTCGCCCACCACATAACTAGATTCGGCTGAGGCGAGAAAGACGTAGGCAGGTGCTAGCTCTACCGGTTGACCGGCGCGGCCCAGCGGCACGTCGTGTCCGAATTTAGGCAACTTATCTTTTGGCTGACCATCGGATACTTGTAGGGGTGTCCAGATAGGGCCTGGAGCAACACCGTTGACGCGGATACCGCGCGGAGCCAACTGAACAGCCAATCCCTTGGTAAAAGCATTGATAGCGGCCTTGGTAGAGGCATAGTCCAACAACGTCGGCGAAGGATCATAGGCCTGAACCGAGGTCGTGTTGATGATGCTGGCGCCATCGGGAAAATGCTTCAGCGCAGCCCGAGTGATGGTGAACATCGCCAGAATATTGATCTGGAAGGTTTCAAGAACCTGCTCATCGCTCAGCTCTTCTATTTTCTCAACTGCAATTTGCTTGCCCGCGTTGTTGACCAAGATGTCTAGTCCACCGAGTTTTTCGGCTGCCACATCGGCCAGTGTTTGGCGATAATTTACCTCAAGCAGATCTCCGGGTAAGCCGACAGCTACACGGCCCTCGGCTTCAATCAAGGAAATGATCTTCGCAGCATCTTCCGCCTCGGCTGGAAGATAGGCGATGGCGACATCGGCTCCCTCACGGGCAAAGGCGATGGCCACTGCGGCGCCGATACCTGAATCGCCTCCGGTGATTAGCGCCTTGCGGCCCTTGAGCCTACCGGTCCCGACGTAGCTGGTCTCCCCATGGTCTGCGATCGGTTCGAGTTGTGCGTCAAGCCCTGGCTCCGGCTGATCCTGTTTTGGTGGTGAAATCTTCGGATGGCGGGTTACCGGATTATCCAGTGAAAGCTGCGCTTCGTTGCTTTGGGAATCGGATTCGTGTGTAGTCATCAGAGATCCTCCTGCTCGGTCCGTGGAACTGCTCGGATCTATCACGCTAGGACAGGTACTAGCAGGTCTCAAGGTATTGGCAAGACTCACGGAGAACGTTCGGGAAACGTGCACTTCGCATGTCTGCGGTGCTCTTCACTTCGTAAGGAGGCATAAGCCTCAGGTTTTCGGTAGCTGGTCATTAACAACAGATATTGGTGAACCTTGATGATGGACCTCGTGCGTAATTTGTCTCTCGAACAATCCGGCTGAAGGTGAAGCTCAATGAGGTACGAGGCCACAACATGAAAGGCTTCAACTTCTTGGTTGCCAAGACGGACAGTGCTGTTCGTATTGAGACTTAGAAGATCCAGGCTTTCTAAGTTCTCGGGCTGGCACGGTGGAAACGCCTTGAGCGGAGCAAATCCGGTGCTAATCAAGATAGGGGAGACGCTGCGATGGATGCTTCGGAACTACCTTAATCCACGCCAATCCACGCCCTGACGCGCTTGGCGATCTGCCAACGCCTACGGAACTGACTCGTCGCAGTTATTTGCATCCATCAACGTCAGGATGAGCCAGTTTTATCCAAACCGTCCAGAGCTGGATGTACGAAGATTGCGGGAGCTCTACGCGGAGCTAGCCGAGCTAAGGTGCTTGCGAACTGCATTCTTGAGACGCTCATCGTTGAGCAAACGGAAGTGGCCCATGGTTTCGAGCTTGATATTAGTGGCACCAGCGAGCTCGCAACCGCCGGGAATATGTGGATCAAAGCGGCTGAAGATGGAAATGATCCGCGCATTTACGCTCAAGTTCGCAGCCAGTTTTAGCACACCGGTGTCGTTCGGGGATAAGGCACGCAAACTGCGAATCGGCGCATAGCGGGCATAACCTGATCCAGAAAATGGGGTGCTAATGGCGATCATCCGGCTGACTCGATAACCCTGTGTCGAGGCCGCCATCAAGTGTTTACCAATGAGCCCACCTTTGCTGTGCGCTACGAGCACTGCTTCGTGCAGGTCCGCCTCGGCCAGAAACTTCGCGACGACTTCAGACATCTCCGGTACGGTCCCGCGGTTGTAGCCCAAGATCGGTACCACGTGCACCGAATGTCCTGCCTGATGTAAATACCGGGCTAGTGGAAGCATGAACTTCCAGCTTTCCCAGATGCCAGGAATGAGAACAATGTGTTCCGTCTGAACCTCAGCATTTGTAGCTGACTGCTTTGCAAACCTAGCGGGGAATAATGCCCGCAACTGCCAGGCACCGGCATAGAGGTAATCGAGCCCCCAAGCGAAGGCCTGCTCGCCGCGCTGCAACATACTTGTCACTGACTCCTCCTGCCGTGGTTAGGGGGCTTTTCCTCAGAGCAAAGTTGTGGGTTTGCAGCTCTGGCATTTTTATTGTGGCACGCACAACGCCGGCGACTGAGAGACATGCCGGTATTCCCAGTTTGCTTTGGAATCGAGTTCCAAAGCACAGTGATCTTCGAAGAAAATCCAGGTGTTGGTGTGGGAGCGGTTAGTCGCTGGCCCGATTGTTGATATTCTTATAAGTCGAGTCCTGTGCGGTTTTTTGATACGCACCATACGACCTATCGAAAGAAGTGCCCGGCACGTGTTTAATTCACTTTCCGATCGCCTGACAGCTACCTTCAAGAACCTGCGTGGCAAGGGTCGCCTCACCGAGGCAGACATTGACGGTACAGCCCGCGAGATTCGTCGCGCCCTGCTGGATGCCGACGTCGCAGTACCGGTGGTTCGCGCCTTCGTAGCCCAGGTGAAAGAACGCGCACTGGGACTGGAAGTTTCCGAGTCGCTGAACCCGGGCCAACAGGTAGTCAAGATCGTCAACGAGGAACTCGTTGGCATCCTTGGTGGGGAAACCCGCCGACTAAACCTGGCCAAGAACCCTCCTACGGTGATCATGCTCGCCGGTCTGCAGGGTGCTGGTAAAACCACTCTTGCCGGTAAGCTCGCAAAGCACCTGAAGGCCGAAGGCCACACCCCTTTGCTGGTGGCCTGTGACCTGCAGCGCCCGAATGCCGTCAAGCAGCTACAGATCAACGGTGAGCGCGCTGGCGTTCCCGTCTACGCACCGCACCCGGGCGTCTCCTCAGAATTTGATACCGCTACCGGTGACCCGGTCTCCGTAGCCCGTGACGGTATCGCCGAGGCCAAGGCCAAGCTCCATGACATTGTCATAGTGGATACCGCCGGCCGCCTTGGTGTGGACACCGAGATGATGAATCAGGCCGCGAACATTCGCGCCGCCATCAACCCGGATGAAGTCCTCTTCGTTATTGATGCAATGATCGGTCAGGACGCGGTCAACACCGCACTGGCCTTCCAAGAGGGCGTCAACTTCACCGGTGTAGTCCTCTCCAAGCTGGATGGCGACGCTCGTGGTGGCGCCGCCCTGTCGGTAGCTTCGATTACCGGCAAGCCGGTCATGTTCGCCTCCACCGGTGAGAACTTAGAAGACTTCGAGATCTTCCACCCGGACCGTATGGCTTCACGCATCCTGGACATGGGCGACGTCATGACGCTCATCGAACAGGCTGAGAAGAACTGGGATAAGGGCGAAGCCGAGCGGATGGCGAAGAAGTTCGCTGACCAAGAAGACTTCACCCTGGACGACTTCCTCGCCCAGATGGCCCAGATCAAGAAGATGGGCTCCATGAAGAAGCTGCTGGGCATGATGCCCGGTTCGCAGATCTCCCGTCAGCAGCTCGAACAGTTCGACGAGCGTCAGATTGACCGCGTTGAGGCCATCGTTCGTTCGATGACCCAGCACGAGCGTGTGGCACCAAAGATCATTAACGGTTCGCGCCGTGCGCGTATCGCCAAGGGTTCCGGTGTAGCCGTCTCCGAGGTTAACCAGATGCTTGAACGCTTCACCGAAGCGCAGAAGATGATGAAGAAGATGGCTGCCGGTGGCGGCATGCCAGGTATGCCAGGCTCCGGTAAGGGTGCCGCGCGTAAGGCGAAAGCCAAGGGCAAGGGCAAGAAGCAGCAGCAGAAGTTCGGTAACCCAGCTAAGGCCGCACAGGCCGAGCTTGAGGCGAAGAACAAGAAGACTACCGCACCTGCCGGAGCCGCTTTCGGTCAGGGCGCTCAGGAGGACTTTGATCCTTCGAGCTTGAACCTGCCCGCAGGTTTTGAAAAGTACCTGGGTAAGTAGAAAGCTTACTGCCACAACAGTGACCGCCGACCGCGTCTTGAGAGCTGGAAACAGTTCTCAAGGCGCGGTTTTTGCTTTTACTCGAAGAGCAGCTGAAGGAGGACTTGCAGTGTTTGAGGTTTGGCAGCCCAGCGCAGAAAACTAAGTACCCGTACCTCGTTGAAAATGAGGCATGAAAGTACGGTATGAAACATCGGATGGTTTCATCTGCCGGCGCCGGTATTTTAAGGCTGGTTTCTGTGGGACCAGAGCTGGGATTGGTGGCAAAAAGCAGCCGACGCACAAGACACGGATAGTGTTGCTTTCGCGTGGCTGGACTGGCGCGAGCTGATGGTCTAGCGTCTGAAGCATGTCCAAGGCTGAGACCACTGCAAAAAAACAGAATCCACTACTGGTGCTGGGAAAAATCAGCGCCATATTGGATTCCTTTTCACTGAGACAGCCAGTAATGACCCTGTCGGATATTCGACAGACCACCCAGCTTCCCGTCTCCACAGTGCAACGCCTTGTGGCGAACCTTGTTGAACAGGATTTTCTGGATCGCGACGGTGACGGGTACCGAATCGGTATGAAAATGGCCTACTGGGCCGCGCCGGCCACACGAGGTAAAGAAGTGCTCGATGTCATCAGTCCTTCGTTGCCAGAACTTCGTGATTTCACTGGCGAAACTACCTGTCTGTTCCGTGCCGAACAGCAGTACCGAGTGTGCGTGGGGATTGCTGAAACTCGCCATGCGCTGAGGCGCGAAATGCACCTAGGCGCATTGGCCCCATTACATGCCGGATCGGCTGGGCGAGTGCTCTTGGCGTGGAAACCCGGACTAATGCAGAGCTTGGTTGATTCATCCTTAGAATCGCTCACTGAATCCACGATTACCGGAATGGCAGAACTCAAGTCCGCTGTAGACCAAACCCGCGCCGATGGATTTGCCATCACCACAGGGGAGCGTGAAAGCGGCGCGTCAGGGCTCTCTGCGCCCGTGTTCGACTCGGCGGCCGGGCTAGTTGCCGCGGTGACAATCAGCGGACCCACAATGCGTATGACCCGCGAGGTCTGCGAAAGCTGGATTGAGCCATTACTGGAAACCGCAGAACGGATGACGCGACTGATCGGTGGACGTTTCCCAGGCGAAACCCACAGACCAGCCGCGTAACTCTAGCCTTAGCTAGTTATCTGTCCAAATGCCTTTCTGAAAGGTATCCGTCCCGACCTCAAAAGTTTGGCTCGTATTAGGAGACCTTTTCGGCGGGGATAACCCATTCGAAAGCTTCTGCCTTAGAACGGGCGCCCTGCGCAGACTTCGAACGGTTCGGTTCGCCCAGCTCACCGAGCAAGGATGCTGAAAGCTCAACAAGACCGGCAAAGTTGCTCGGTGTCAGCCAGCTTGGCTGAGTCGCAAAAAGGATATCTTCGCTGGAGGTATTGCCGCTGGCGCCCGGGGCAAACGGGCAGCCACCTAGACCGCCGAGAGCACCATCAACCAAGGTGGCTCCGGCCGAGATAGCAGCCAAGGTATTGGCAACCCCCAAGCCCCACGTGTCGTGACCATGAAAGACGATGCGTCGTGTTGGCGAAGTGTCGCGTACTTGCGAAATGAGCGAGGAAACCTGTGCTGGTACGGCTTGGCCCAGGGTGTCGCAGATGACGATGTCGCAGGTGCCTTCCGCACGCGGATCATTGGCAATTTCTATTACCCGCTCCGGAGAAACTTGGCCTTCAAAAGGGCACGTAAAAGACGTGGCAAGACACAGCTGGACTCTGCCCCCGGCTTCTTGCGCGTAACGAACAGCTTCGGGGAGGGCCTCCAGACTGGCTTCGGTACTGCGTCCAATGTTCGCCTGGTTATGCGCGTCGGAAACCGAAAGGCAATATTGGAAATTCCGGATCCCTGCTTTGACAGCCTTGGCGACATGCCCCGGAGTCGCGACCCAGATCCAGCACCGTTCTAATTCTTCTGGAGTGAGTCCCTGAGCAACCTCAAGTGTGTTGGCCATCGTCGGCACCAAGTCGGCTCGTGCCATCGAACCAAGTTCTATTTCCGCGACGCCGAGTCGAATCAATTCGCGTACGGTGCGGATCTTAGTTTCGGTGGAAAGCATCTTTCCTGTGAGTTGCAATCCATCACGCAAGGTGACGTCTCGCAGGGTGGCAACAGGGGTAAATGAGTAGCTCATGAGAGTGTCCTTTCAGATGAAGTGGCCGCATCAATTTCAGATTTATTCATCCCGAGTAATTCGCCAAGAACCTGCTCGGTGTGTTCGCCAAGATCGGGGCCCAGAGACTTGATGGGCAGTGAGGCGCCACCGATAACCGGAACGATTCCCGGGAATCCGACGTTTTCTAATATTTCCTCACCGGTGGACACATCAAATTTCTGAATCATGTTGCGGGCCGTGTATTGCGGCTCGTTGACGATATCTTCAGCTGTATATATCGGACCTGCAGGAACTCCTGCAGCATCAAGAATTTCCAATGCGTCGGATGAGGTATGTGTGGCGCTCCATGCTCCGATTGCTGCGTCCAGCATTTCGCGGGCTTCCCAGCGTTGAGCATTACTGTGCAGATTCGGATCTATTCCCAGTTCTGGGCGACCTATAGCCTCCATGTAGCGTCGGTAGATGGCGTCGCCATTGCCGGCGACAACAATGCTGGTGCCATCCGCGCAGACGTACGCATTTGATGGAGCGATGCCTTCCATGCGTCCACCGGTTCGGGTACGCGATTCACCGTAGGCGCCGTGGTCAGGTACCAATGACTCCATCATGGAAAACATTGCCTCGTGCAGTGCGACATCAATAATTCTATGATTTAGCGCCAGAGTCGCTTTATCTCCGCGTGCAATCTCCCGTTGGTAGAGTGCCATCACGGCGCCAAAGGCAGCGTACAAACCGGCAATTGAATCTCCGATAGATACGCCTACCCGCACCGGTGCGCGGTCGGGGTCTCCCACTAGGTTGCGGAATCCACTGAACGCTTCGGCAACGGCGGCGAATCCTGGACGCTGAGACATTGGCCCGGTCTGGCCGAATGCCGAAATTCGGGTAATAATCAGCTCAGGGTTGGCAGCGTTGAGTACTTCGGGACCCAACCCCCACTTTTCCAGAGTTCCGGGTCGGAAGTTTTCCAGCAGGATGTCGCACTCCTTGACGAGTGCGAGTACCGCCGTTCGGCCGGCTTCGCTACGTAGGTCCAAAACGACTGACTTTTTATTGCGGTTGATAGTTCGGTAGAGCATGGAGACGCTACCCTTTTTTAGTCTCCAATTGCGCAGTTCGTCTCCGGTGCCAGGGCGCTCGATTTTGATGACCTCGGCACCAAAATCGGCAAAGAGCCGTCCTGCGGTCGGTGCAGCAATGTAGTTTCCCAGTTCAAGGACCCGCACGCCGCGAAGCGGAGCGATTTGTTCTTCTTCCATGATTTGTTCTTCCTTATGCTCTGGCACTAGATAAAGATGTTAAGGATCATGACCATGCCCAGGGCCACGATGGACGCTACCGAGACTCCGATGCTGACGGTCTTCAAAGCCCCTCGTACTGTCTGCCCGAACAATGACTGCAATAACCAGAAAGTGTTTGAAGTGACATGGACCATGAACAACGCTCCGGACCCGGCAGCCAGTGCGATCAACACCGGGTCAATTCCCAGCGTTGGGGCAATTGGAGCAAGTAGGCCGGCCGCCGTGATCCCAGAGAGGGTAACGGAGCCAACTGCAATGTGTAGCAAGGCAGCAATGCCCCAGACAACGACCAACGGGGCGACGGTGCTGGCCGAGAAGAACCCGCCGAGAATGTCACCGAGTCCTGCAGTGGATACGGTGGCTGCTAGTGAACCGCCGACACCGGTGAGCAGCAGAATCTGCCCACTTTCTTTGAATCCGCTGGCGATGCCGCGGTCTACGCCCTTCTGTCCTACGGCAGAACGCGCAACCAAGATGGTCCCAATCAGACCGATGAGCAAGGCGACGACTGGATTACCGACGAGCAGGATCCAGCCTGCTTCGTAGCCCAGCATCTCGGACACGGCGCCACCTGCGATCAGCACTAGCGAAGTCAACAACGGAACAAAGAGGAGAAAGAGTGGCGTTTCGCGTTGCTGCTGCGTCTGTACGCTAACGACTGCCGGCGCGGTGCCGTTTGAGCCGGTAGTGGTGCTGATTTCTTCCTCTTGACCAGCGACGTCTAACTTCCGTGCGCCGGTTCCACTCTCATCGCCGAGGACCAATTGCTCATCACTGTCGGCTTTCCAGAAGCCGCGGCTGAAGAAGAAGGACATGATGGCGACGGAGATTAATACCGTAGGAACCACGATGAGAAACCCGAAGATCATCATCTTGCCAAATGGCACGCCGAGCAGTCCGGCTAGCGCTACAGCACCGACGCCAGGGACCATCAGCACAATTCCAACTTCGCCGGCGATGGCCATAGCGGTCGCGATGCGAGCGGTGCCGTGCTGCCCGATCTTGGGAGCGATGCGACGCGCCAGCGGAGCTGAGATGACCAACAGCACGTCCAAGAAGATGGTTTGTAGTGCAGTACTCACCGCAAGCGCCATCGTGTACGGCAAGCGTTTGGGACCGAAGGTTTTCAGTAGGTGTTCGACGAGCCGGCTGATTGCCCCCGTCTCATTGAGAATTGAACCCATCAGCACGCCGAAGGCCACGAGCAGCCCCACCTCGACCATGATGTCGCCGAAACCCTGGGTAATAGTTTCGATGGTCTTGGTAACTCCCAAGCCGGTGGATAGTCCCAGATAAATAGAGCCAATGATCAAGGCAATGACGGGGTTCACCTTGAATCTCACGATCAGCAGTACTGCTGCCAGTACTGCCACCGCCGTATTGATCAGTATCGCGGTATCAGACATGCTTGATCCGTTCTTAGGGGAGTGCGAGAAGTAGTGACGACCGCCACATTACAGTAACTCAGCTTATGAGTTACAGCTCACAATGTAAACAAAGTTTCAACGGTGATCGAGTTCGTGACGATCCGTGAGGCGCAGCTTCTACCGAAGCTTATTGTTGAGGGCTTGTTTCTGAAATCACCCGCCCAGCGACTGCTAATGTGGCGTCATGATCTTGCGCAAGTACAGCGAAGTTGACGTCTTTTCACCCACGCCGTATCGCGGTAACCCGCTGGCCGTTGTCCATGGTGCGGACGGGCTAAGCGACGAAGAGATGCAGCGCTTCGCAAAATGGACAAACCTGTCAGAAACCACTTTTCTACTTCCGCCAACAAATCCTGTGGCCGATTATCGGGTGCGGATTTTCACCGCTTCCCAGGAACTTCCTTTCGCGGGGCACCCAACCTTGGGAAGCGCCTTCGCATGGCTCAATGCGGACGGAGTGCCTAAAACTGAGGGCAGGATCGTTCAAGAATGCGGTGCAGGGCTCGTTGAAGTACTCGTTCAAGGGGAGCGCCTTGCGTTCGCAGCACCACCTTTGATCCGCTATGAACCCATTGATGAGTCGTTGGTTCAGCAGATTGCTCAGGCCTTAGGCATAGCCCGGGAGAACATCATTGACAGCTCGTGGCTTGTCAACGGGCCGCAATGGATTGGCGTTAGATTATCTAGCGCGCAAGAAGTACTGGCATTAAACCCGGACCCTGCGGATCTGGAGTCACTCGCGGTTGGAGTAGTCGGTCCGCATGAGCACGGGCATGATGCGAACTTCGAGGTACGTGCATTCATCGGCGGGGACCCGGTGTGGGAGGACCCAGTGACCGGTAGCCTCAATGCCGGGTTAGCGCGGTGGATGATTGATTCCCAGATTGCCGGTCAGCACTACATTGCCGCGCAAGGCACTGCTATCGGGTACGAGGGTCGGGTGCATATAGACGTTGAAGACGACATCATTTGGGTTGGCGGGAACGTCATGAGCTGCGTTAACGGTGAAGTGCAGCTGTAGATATAACCGGCACTAGGTACGGGGAGTAGCGCAGTGTCGATTGCTGTCTTTGAAGTTCGGTTCACATATTGCGCCAGTGGCCGAACTATGGAGAATTTTTCAGAGCTAGCCTAAGGTAGACCTCAAGGGGTACTCTCCCCACTTTTGGAAGTGCTGAGCATTTCCGGCAAGGACGGCACATTATGTCGAACAAGTCACCACGCAAAAGCGACGCGAAGAAACCTGGCAAGTCCATCAAGGAAAAGCGTGCAGAGAAGAAGCTGAAGCATGCAGAGACCGTGAGTGATCCGGTTCGCAAGTCAGCTAAGTAAAAACTATCTACATTAGTCAACACCGGCATCGGTAGTTGATGCCGATCGAGCCCCTGTCCGCAGCGTTAGACGCCGGATGGGGGCTCGATCGCTTAAATCGCCGGCCGTTAAGGCAGTTGCGGATCAACTTCGAATTGCTCGGCAACCTGGGTGATCACTTCATTGGCACCCTGCAAGGAAACCGAAGACAAGAAGATTGAATCGTCTACCGGCATGACCTCGCCGGTGAGCTTCTTCCACAACGGGTTTGAGGTGAACTTCTTCTCCTGGCTTCGCGAAGCATCGCCCTCAGCGCCTTCCGGCGCCCATGTGGATTGGAAAATGACCTCAGCGTCTGCCTTCAGGATTTCCTCGGGAGCCAGTGGAACGAAGATCGACTCGGTCGTGTCCGGGGCATCCTTCGGGCGGGGGATGTTCATGTCGACCATGATCTCGCCGATGAATGAATCCGTCGCATAGAGTCGTGCGGTGTCTTCGCCGGCAAAGCGCACTAGTGAATAGGTGGTCTGCGGAGCCTTGGCCAGAATTTCCTCGCCTACGGCCGCGGCACGCGACTCATAGTCGGAGACTGCCTTCTCGGCTTCGCTCTGCTTGCCCAGGGCCTCGCCTAGCAATACAACATTTTCTTTCCAGGTCGGTCCGGTGGACTCGGAGAAAATGGTTGGGGCGATCTTGCTCAACTGGTCATACATCGCGCCTTGGCGGACATCGGCGGAGATGATGACATCCGGTGCGGCGGCGAGTAGCTTTTCCAAATCCGGTTCGGTGGTGGTGCCCACGTTCACCGCCTCATCGGTCAACTCGGTGACATCGCCGAGGTATTCGGGGAAGGGGTTTCCGGACTTGCGGTATTCGGTGTAGGCGACCAGCTCGGCCCCTAGCAGCATGGTGGCATCAACGTAGGACGGGTCCAGCGCGGCCACGCGCAGCGGGCGTTCAGCGAGTTCTGTTTTCCCGCGGAAATGTTCGATGGTCACCGGGTAGCCTGCCGTCGAGTCAGTGCCGTTCGAATCTGAGGTTTCGGCAGTGGGCGTACCTGCGCAGGAAGTCAGGGCCAGCGCGGCCGCAGCTAGGGCCGCGGAGAGTCCGATAAAACGAGTTGTCTGCATGCGAGTGCTTTCGGTGAAGGGAATGAATTATTCGATCGTGATCTATTTTGGATTATCAAGCTTAGGTTAGGGTAAGCTCAATCTGCGAAACGTACATTAGCACGGAACTGGCCTGCACAGGCAACAATCCGTGACGCACAAAGGACATCCAGTTAATTCACGAAGCAGAAAAAGCGCGGCCAGCCTGCTGGTTCTCGCAATCAGCGTGCTTGCGGTGGTGATGCTCAGCCTATGGATCGGCAGCAGCACCTCGACGCTGGCCGAGCTGCGGCACGCGTTGCTTAGCCCCGATGACCGAGTCAGCGACATCGCCATCCGTGAGATCCGCTGGCCACGTACCGTGACCGCGTCGGCGGCCGGCATGGCCCTAGGGATGGCCGGCACGCTGATCCAGGGCCATACCCGCAATCCGATCGCGGAGCCAGGGCTGTTGGGCATCAACCAGGGCGCTGCGCTGGCAATCGTTTCCGTGGCGATCTTTTCCGGGCCGCTGGAGCCATGGTCCCAGGCCCTGCTTGCCTTGGGTGGTGCGCTGATCGCTGCGCTCATCGTCTTCGGCATCGGACGTGTGGATGGCCGCGGCGCTTCGCCGATTACCTTGGTGCTTGTCGGCGCGGCCGTCACCGCACTGTGCGCCGGGGTAGTTTCGGCTATCGTGCTGCTCAGCGAGGCGGCGTTGGAAACCCTGCGCTTCTGGCAGGTGGGGTCCGTGGTGCAAGGCTACGATTCCTTCCTGGTGCTTTGGCCACTTCTACTGGCCGGAACCGCGCTCGCGATGGCCAATACCAGGCAGCTGAACGCCCTGACCCTCGGGGAGGACTCGGCTCGCGCCCTGGGAATCACGGCGCTGCGCGCACGTGGCATCGGGCTCGCCGCGGTCGTGGCGCTGTCCGGTCTCGCGGTGACCTTGGCAGGGCCGATCGCCTTCCTGGGACTGCTGGTACCTCACATATCTAGGCGGATTTTCGGCGCCGATTACCGCTGGGTGCTTCCGGGTTCCGCCCTGATTGGAGCGTTGCTCCTAGTGGTCGCCGATGTATTCGGGCGGGTGCTGGCCCGCCCGGGCGAACTACCAGTAGGTGTGGTGATCGCGCTATTGGGCGCACCGTTCTTCATTTATATCGCCCGCCGACGTAAAGCGGTGTCCGTATGAGTCGGCGCCGTGCCTTGCCCGCGGCACTGTCCCTGTTGCTGGTGCTCTTGGCGGCGCTCTGCCTGCATATTTCCATTGGTGGCACACCGATTGCGCTGGGTGACGTGGTCTCCAGCCTGGTCGGCATGGCTCCGGATGAGCGCACCGCGCTGGCCATCATCGAGTTCCGGCTCCCGCGCAGCGTAGCCGCGATTCTCGCCGGTATGGGTTTCGGTGTGGCTGGAGCGTTGACTCAAACCGTGGCAAGAAATCCCTTGGCCAGTCCCGATATCCTCGGGGTCACCAATGGTGCGGCGCTCGGTGCTGTGGCGGTGCTGGCGCTGACCAGCCAAGTCCAGGGTCTGCCGATGTTTCTACACGACTACGGCCTTGAAATCGCCGCGGCCCTAGGTGGGATACTGGTCTCGGCGCTGGTTTTCTCCCTAGTCTGGCGCAGCTCATTGGAAAGCAACCGTCTGATACTCGTTGGTCTGGGCATGAGTGGGCTGTGCGCCGCCCTGACTTCGTGGATGCTGACTCTAGGTGAGGTGCACAATGCTCAGCAGGCGCTGACTTGGATGGCCGGAACGGTCAACGGGATCTCCTGGGCGGATCTGCGAGTAGCACCGATCCTTATTGTGCTGGGCATCGCGGCGGCAGCGGGGCTGCGTAATCAGCGCGAGGTGTTGGCCCTGGACTCAGATACCGCCCGCGCGCTGGGAATGAACCTGGGCAGGGAGCGAATCATCGTGTTGGGTCTGGCTACGGCCCTGGCCATCGCAGCCACCATCATCGCCGGTCCGTTGGCCTTTGTTGCGCTGGCCAGTGGACATGCCTCCCGATTGATTGCGCGCACCACCATTCCGCCGGTGGCGCATAGCGCACTAGTTGGTGCGATCTTCGTATTGCTTGCCGATCTGGCTGCCGCACGGCTTTTTGAGGTGGTACTTCCCGCCGGGGTGGCAACCGCGGTGATTGGTGCCCCATATTTGATCTTCCTAGTGCTTCGCCAGTCGCGGGTGCGCAGCGTTTAGCCAAGATGCCTAGTTCACGAGCTATCATCGCGGCGATTTATGATCCAAAGAAATTTGGTCATGAAGATGGGGACTCGGGTGAGAACCGCTGAGCTCAGCGAAGCAAATTCGGCATCACTGAATTGGGTACCCACCGCGGGGCCCGAACGGTACCGTGGATCCTCAGCATTCCTTGGTTAGATTTGGTGAATCTTCCAGAAAAGCGAGGTGGGCGGTATGCCAACAATACCTTCCACTAGTTGCTCCGCCCGCTCACATTTTCCAGCCGCATCACCAAGGATTACCTTGTAAACAGTCACCGGGAGTCCCCGTGTTGCAGGTGATACGTTCACCCAGCGAAGTATCGATCCGAGCGGTGTGCAAGGCAAGTAGCGGTTCGCTTGCTTCATAGCGCTTGTCGAGATTTGAGGTCACGGTAGGCCTACTGCTTGCGTGAGATCAAAGAGACCTCCTCCTTTATGCCTATTTCCGACACCTTATGGGTTCCGAGAGTGAGCACTGAGAGCGATTCCCGACCCGCCTGAAAATCATAGGATGAGTGCAGTAGATAAATTCCTAGCGAAAGTGGACTATGAGCACCGAATCGTTTGACCTCGTCTCCCTCGGATTTGAGTTCCACTCCCGCGACAGCGACGCTGCACAAAAAGTCTTTGACGCGCTAAATTCCCATGGGCTGATCGGTTACTTAGGGGCACCGCAGGCAAGTGATCAACTGACCTATGTACCCGTAGACGTAGCCACCAACAAGGAAAGCTCCTTGCTCACGGCAACCGAGACCGGCGAAGTAGCCAAGCACGAGCAGTCTATTCAGGAACTGGCTGAAGAGTTGCTAGAAGCCGCGGGTGCTCAGGCACTGAGCCTGGATGGCATCGTAGTGGCTGGTACCGAGGTGGAATTTACCGGTGACGATGATGCAGCAGAAACAAACTCAGGGAAGCAAGTAGTAGCCGGAACCCACCTAATGCCCAGCGAATTGGTCATGTCCTCGCTAGGGTACCCAGGGGTATGGAAGGTACGGCAGACGGAAGATAAGATCCTAGCCGTCCGAGAAGGAGAGCCGGTTGAAATCAGACTGGGACAGAAGCTGCTTCGTGCCATCGAGCTGAAGAGCTCCGAAGGATACATTCAGCTCAGTGTCCATGCCACGGCAAAATCCTTCCAATTCCAGGACAGTAACGTTCTTGAATACTGGCTGCCCACCGAGGACCGTCCGGTACCCATGGCCGCCACCGGCAGTGAGGTTGCCCAGCTCCAAGCCAAGCTCGGCGCGCAACTGTACGCCGCCGATTCCGAAGAGCTTTTGGAACTTGAAAGATTCTGGCCCGAGGCGGCCGTAGGTATCGTGCGCTTAGCTAAGCTACGCAGCCTGGACGGACTACGACTTTTTCTGAAGGGGCTGGGGTTGCCGGAGGAAATGGTCGACTACCTGCGCGGCGAACCGCTGGCGGTAGAATTCACCGAGCTGCCGCGCAGTCTGCCAGCGGGCCTAGACCTCGCGTTCGAAGAAGAGATGGCTAAAGCCAAAGGAGTGATGAAGCTGGTGTACCGCACCGGGTGGAGTCCTGCAGCGCTGATGTCCTCATCTATAGCGGTCATCGGGGCGGGAGCCCTGCTCAATCGCTGGATGAAAACTTCGGGTAAACCGGGTACCGGATGGCGCCGGACCATCATGTTCTTTTGGTATTCAGATGCAGGCTACTACCTAGCACGCGGGATACGCCAGGTACTTAAAGCGCAGCTGAAAAACCGATGAGCTGATCAAGAAAAATGGTTCCCCCGGTGCAGCGTCTAAGCGCAGCACCGGGGGAACCATTTCTAACCGTGTGAGCCGGGGTTATCCCTTTTTCGCACGTAGCGAGGGAAAATCTGTATCTCTGAACTCGGTCCCTGAGACTTGACCTGTGCTGTGAATCTTTTCCTCTGCCTTACGTAGTTCTACGCGGCGAATCTTTCCAGAGATCGTCTTAGGAAGGTCCGCGAACTCGAGTCGGCGAATGCGTTTGTAGGCTGCCAGATGCTCTCGACAATAGGTCAAAATACTTTCGGCTAGCTCTGCGGTTGGCTCATAACCGTTGGCTGGAACGATGTAAGCCTTGGGGACGCTGAGGCGTAATTCATCTGGCGCCGGAACTACCGCGGCTTCGCCTACCCCCGGATGCTCAATGAGCACTGATTCGAGTTCGAACGGGCTGAGCTTATAGTCGCTGGATTTGAACACATCGTCGGCGCGACCCACATAGGTCAGTACACCGTGCTCATCACGCTCGGCGATATCGCCGGTGTGATAAACGTTGTCGCGGAAAACCTCCGCGGTCTTTTCTTCGTTTTCGAAATAGCCCTTCATCAAACCCAATGGACGAGGGGTGGTCACCAGACAGATTTCTCCAAGATCGCCCTCCTCGCCGGAGGCAGGATCTCGAAGAATGATGTCATAACCGGGCATAGGGCGTCCCATGGCACCAATGGTGATGCGTTCACCCGGAGGATTGGCAATCTGCACGGTGGTTTCTGTCTGTCCAAATCCGTCTCGAATCACTTGACCCCATGCTCGCTGTACCTGGTCAATGACTTCGGCGTTCAGCGGTTCGCCGGCAGATACTAGTTTGCCCGGGGGAGTCTTAAGCAAGGTGAGATCCGCCTGAATGAGTAACCGCCAAACTGTTGGCGGAGCGCAGAAGCTCGTGACATGTTCCTTGGCCATTTGGCTCATCAGAGCGGCGGCATCAAAGCGTTCATAGTTGTAGATGAACACCGTGGCTTCGGCATTCCAAGGGGTAAAGAGATTTGACCATGCGTGCTTGGCCCAGCCAGGGGAGGCAACGTTGAGGTGAACATCTCCTGGTTCTAAGCCAATCCAGAACATGGTGCTTAGGTGACCTACCGGGTAGGAAGTGTGCGTATGCTCTACGAGCTTCGCCTTAGAGGTGGTCCCGGAGGTGAAGTAACGCAGCAGAGTTTCATCTGCGCGAGTTGGTTCGCTGAGTTTGAACTCAGTGGGTGCGGTGAAAGAGTCCGCATAGTTCAAATTATCGCCGCTGGGAGTTCCTCCAATTTGAATGAGCTTGTAGTCCCCGGGGACGGTCTCAAACTTTGGAATCTCAGCTTCGTTGGTAATCATCCATGAGACATGTCCGCGGTCAATACGGTCTTCTAGGTCTGTGGAGGTTAGTTGCGTGGTGCAGGGAACGAGAATGGCTCCGAGCTTGATCCCGGCGAGCATGGTCTCCCATAGTTCTACCTGGTTGCCGAGCATCACCGCGATGGAATCGGAGCGCTTGACGCCTTGGTCGCTGAGCCAGCGTGCCAACTGTGTGGAGCGCTGTGAAAGTTCTTGCCAGGTCCGCCGGGTGGAGGTGCCATCAAGTTCGGTGATGATCAGTGCAGGGGTATCTCCACGCTGAGGGTCAAGGGCTACCTGATCGAACCAGTCATAGCCGAAGTTAAAATGCGTGAATTCTGGCCACGAGAACTCTTCGCGGGCTTTCGAATAGTCTTGGCGCAATTCCAATAGCTGATTACGGACGGAGCGAAATTCTTCGGTGACGTTCATCTAAAACCTTTCAGTACCGACGATTCTAAAGTGGCCTGCATCACTGGCAAATATACTTTGATGTCCTACCTTATGGAAGTCGGTGGGAGCGTGGCGGTAATTTATCATCATGCGCGCCTTCTGACGCGTCCGGGCTGGTTCTTTATTTCTATCGACTATCACTCAAGCCACCTTCATTATTTGTGGGCGCGGAACACTTCGTGAACAGTAAATGTTTTCGTGAAGTCGGCAATTTGTATCACGATGATTAATCACTGGCTGAGGAATTTCACAGGAACAATTTTGCGCGTGATGCGGGAATGTATTTGAATCATCGATTCTGAGTATTTTCCCTAGTCACGCGTAGTAAATGTTTAATTTGAAATGTTAAATAGTATTCTCGAGGTGAAATTAAATATATAATTGGTTGAATCGTGCAATCAAATTTTTGAGTGCAAAAATTTTTCTTTACAGTCCACTGTTGGGCGGTCATAATTACGTCATAGGTAGAAAATGAGGTCTGAATTTATCTTGGGGATATTTGCGGACACTTAGACGGTGCATGGGGGAGTGTAGGATGCTTGCCGCTTGGGGGACAACTGATGGCGCGCGCCATAGGATTCGTGGGGTGAATCCAAAACCGCGTGAAGTTGAAGATGACGGCAAAGCGAGAATGTCCAGACGCGCATTTGGTATAGCGCTCGGCTCATCGTTTGTACTTGGAGCTGGTGGTATCGCATCGCTCGGGCTAGCGTTTTCGGCTGCTGGCCCTCCGGGAAGCATTACGGTTCCCACTAGTTTCGGACGAATCAGAATTGCTCTGGCCGAACGGCAATCACGACTTCCTGGCGATGCCAATATAGGTGGCGCGCATGCCGGTCACGGGGCCGTCAGCGGAAGATCTGCACAGCCGATCAATATGACTTTCGGCGATCACGTGCTCGTGCGGCTCGATGTCTTCAATGAAAGCGAACGGGAGCAAATGTTCTCGCCCGGGCAGTTGCGCCTTCGCGGTAATAGCCAGCCATGGCTAGTCGTCAATCGATGGAACGATCTCGCGCCGGTGCTTATGCTGCCCGGAACCGAGGAACGAGCAAAAATCAGCTTCCTGGTGCCTTCGGATTCTACGAACTTCACTGCGTTCTTTGACGATATCGCTAACCCTGGTGGCGATCTCGTGGAAGTTCCCATGCCGCCGGTCAAGTGGCGTCCCGGTTTTCTGGAGAGTAGCCATGTCTGAGAAATATCCATCACCCGTTGAGCGTGCGTCAGTCCTGCAAGAAAGCAGTCAAGAGCATCTACTAAATCGTGCCAAAGTGCTGAAACTAGGTGCTGCTACCGGTTTTGGAGTAGCTGTGGGACTTGCAGCTCGGAGCGCCCCAGCGGTTGCGTCTTCGTCTATCCGAGCCCCGCGTGCTGTGCCCGCTGCCGTGGAGCCAATCCCCGGTGTACTAGACCTGTACATCAACGAGGGCTACACCAAAATGGTCGACGACTCATTGGTATACCAACGTGGATTCGGAGATCGTCCCAGTAATTTGGGGGATAAAAATCCTTCCCTGCGTATCGTGCCCAAGATTTTTGGCCGTGATGGGTCTGTCACCGAGTCTCGTAGCTATCCTCTGGATGCGGTGAAGCCCGTGGCTGGCACACCGCTCCCGGCTGGTCCTGACCCGGCTAACCCGGGGCAGTATTTTATTCGGCGCAACTATTGGGCCAGCTATTTTCCGCAACGCACGATTATCGCGGAAACTGGCTCCAAGATCCGTATTCGGGTGTTCAACCGGTTGGCTGGAACTCACGAGCTAACCTTCGCGCAGACGGGACACGGCCGTGTGGACTTAGGGACAGGACCGATAGCACCTGGTGGCGAAGCTCTGTTGGAATTCGACGCGCCTTATCCGGGGACCTATATCTACCATGATCCGACGAATGCTCCGGTCCAGCGTGTCATGGGACTGTTCGGCGCACTGGTGGTGCTCGATCCGGAAGACGCTTGGCGCGTCTCGCCGGGGCAGGCTGGATTTGAGCGGCAATGGTTATGGATTACGCACGCGATTTGTACTACATGGACCGGGATCGAAGCGGCCGGCGGCACGGTGGACCAAGACAAATATCCGGCGGTTCCACGCTACTTCATGCTCAATGACCGAAGCGGTTACGAGGCTCTGGGACATTCGCCGGATCGAGCAAATAATCTTGCAGCACACGAAGAATCTCTGGTCTCCGGATATCCGCGGCAAATCGACATCCGCGACTTTGGTGAGGATCTGACCCTGGGCACCATTCGCGCGGGTCAAATGGTTCGGTTGGTCAACGCCGGAATTGCCTATCACCAGATTCATTTCCATGGAAATCATCTATGGACCGTGCGACGTAATAATGTCGAATGGCCCCGAGAATTCGGGAAGGTTGACGAGGACGGGCATGTCGCGTTGCAGCAATGGGAAGACGTTGTCGAGTTGCCTCCTATGGATCGCAAGGACTGCATGATTCCCATGAAGCGTCCGCCAGATGCTACCGACAAGGTTTGGTATGCCCGGACCGAGGACTGGGGCTACCCGATGCACTGCCATGCCGAAATGTCGCAAACCGCGGCCGGCGGACTTTACCCAGGAGGGCTCGTTGCTCACTGGGAACTCAAAGCACCATTGACTGAGGGATAGTGCTATGAATACTCCATTCTGGGAATCAAACGTAACCACTGAACTACGCGGCACCAGTCAGAGTCCTGCGGTATCTGAAAAGGCTAAGCGCGAGGCTAGGGCAAAGCGGGAACGTGAGGCCAAAGCTAAGCGCGAGCGCGAAGCCAAAGTCAAGCGGGATAGGGTAGCCAAGGCCAAGCGCGAGCGGGAGGCCAAAGCTAAGCGAGAGCGTGAAGCTAAAGATAAGCGGGAACGTGAGGACAAGAGAAAGCGAAATGATAAGGATCGGAAGCCACGTCACTCCAGTACGCCGCGACCCTCCGCATCGCCTACACCTACGCGTTCAGTTCCACCTAGCACGTCAGCGCCCGCGACCTCTAGCACGCCCACGGCGGAACCGACTCGCACTACGTTGCCGTCCTCGACGAGATCATCAGGTGATGACGACGGGCAGCCACGCGACTATGATTCGCAGGCCGATTTTTCTTCCCACCAGATGCAGCAGGGCACGCCGGAGACCGAACATTGGCAAGATCCGCATTATTCAGTTTCTCTGGACGTCTCCAATAGAGACCTTCGCTTCCCCGATGGTGAAGAATTCCGGATGTGGGTTTTCGACTCCGAGGAATCCGGGCGAGGTTTCCCCGGACCAACACTGCGCCCCAAAGAGGGGGAAATTTTCCACGCTTACGTCGAGCCGAGTATGGGCCCGCACACCATCCACTGGCATGGCATGGAACCAGACCCGCGCAACGACGGGGTAGGGCATACCTCTTTCGAGATTGATGACCACTACACCTATCAATGGCAGGCCGAACCCGGGCGGGCCGGAAATCCTAACTACGGTGCCGCGGGCACCTACTTTTATCACTGCCATGTTAATACCCCATTGCATGCTCAGATGGGTTTGCTCGGTCCGTTAGTTGTGGATCCGGTAGTGCTTGCAGATTTCCCGGTGAGCGCCGGAAATCGCCGCGCCTTTGCCGACGGACCGGAATACGATATCGAGACCGAATCACTGATTATGCCGTTTTCAATTGACCGGCGCTGGCACGAGCTGGGACATGCCGCGGGGCTGTCCGGCGAGGATGTGGGGCTGAATCGATTCGAACCAACGCACTTCTATATCACTGGTGGGCTGCTCAATTCGCGTCGGGAACGCGAAGGTGCTGTTTGGGCTCCAAGCGAGCTACCCGTCAACGTAATCGGAAACGGGAAGGCCCCTACGTTGATGCGCCTGTTGGATGGAAATTACCTGCCCAACAAGCTGACCTTCTATCATCCCGATGGATCTCCGGCACGGATTGCTGAGCTTATTTCCCATGATGGGCGCCCGTTCCGGCATAGCGCGTCGCAGTATGGCGTGGCGATACCTACGAGCATGCACGAGGATCCAAAGGCTCACCTGTTCACCCATATGTTGTCAATGGGTGCGGCCGAACGCTATGACATCCTGCTGCATCCGGAGGTAAGCGGGACCTACATCATGGTTATGAATTGGAACAATTGGATTACCGGGGCGAGGGTTGGTCGTAAAGAGCTGAGGCTTGTGGCCAGCTAAGTATCCCGGCCAACGAGATTAGCCTTACTTTGCTATTGCTTGAAGCTTCAACTAAATAAGGGTAAGCTGATATTCAAGAGCTACAGATACACGTTGAAAGGTAAGGCATCATGACACTCATCAAAGAAGACAAACTCTCCGCCGAACTGCAGATGAATGCGGTCCAGCTCAAGGTTGGCAACATGAAGGTCATGAGCGACTACTACCAAAAAGCGTTGGGCCTGGAACTCCAAGACGAAGATGCCGGCGGAACCCGCCTAGGTCGCGGAACTCGAACGCTGGTCAATCTCACTCCATCACCGGGGTTGCAGCAGCCGGCTCGCGGCGAAGCAGGACTCTTCCACACCGCTTTGCTCTTTGATACCAAGGCAGATCTGGCCGCCACCGTACTATCGGCGGCACAGTTTGATCAGAGTCGCTTCGTTGGTAGCTCGGATCACCTGGTCTCCGAGGCTTTCTACTTCACCGACCCGGAAGGTAACGGCATCGAACTGTACTGGGACCGTCCACGCGAGAGCTGGAGCTGGTCCAATGGTGAAGTGGCCATGGATACCAAATATCTTGATCCCAACGCTTTTCTCAACGAACACCTCAATGAGCAAGCCATTGCCGGGCAGCGCAGTACCGAGGCTGAAGTTGGACACGTCCACCTGCAGGTAGGCGATATAGACACCGCGCGGTCCTTCTATGTGAACACCCTCGGCTTTGACGAGACCACCGCATTAGGAGACCAAGCACTATTCGTCTCCGCCGGCGGCTACCACCACCACATGGCGATGAACGTGTGGAACTCCCGCGGAGCCGGTCCACGTAAAGACACCTTGGGGCTCGGCGAGGTATTGATAAACGTTCCGACCGCAGACGAGGTGGGCAAACTTGCCGAACGCCTGAACTTTGCCAAGGTAGAAAACCATCACACCGGAGCGGAACTCCGCTTCACGGATCCTTGGAACAACCAGCTTCGCGTCGCAGTCAGCTAAGTGACGCGAAAAGTGCCACCTTGCAATTGCAAGGTGGCACTTTTTACGTTAAGCGTCAGAAGACTAGTTACCGGTGATTTTGCCAAGTTTCTGTGCAGCGCGTTGCACAAGACTACGTGGGGCAGTGGTTTGTACCGCTGGCATCTGGGTAGCTG
Source organism: Arthrobacter sp. MYb213 (assembly GCF_002979915.1). Taxonomy (GTDB): domain Bacteria; phylum Actinomycetota; class Actinomycetes; order Actinomycetales; family Micrococcaceae; genus Glutamicibacter. The sequence continues at coordinate 617,348 of NZ_PCQA01000001.1, read as the reverse complement.
CATCCTCATGCTCATCCACGGTGTAGTTCCAGTACTCTTCGGTTTTGGTGATCGCCGAGGCGTCTGGTTTGTAGGGTGGCTTGTGGAACGAAAGATGCGGCCGTTCCCAGGCAATATTCTTACGGACAACCTTGGCCGGGCTACCGACGGCAATCACGTTATTGGGGATCTTGCGGTTAACCAGGCTACCAAACCCGATCACCGAGCCGTCTCCGATTTTCGCGCCAGCAAGCAAGGTGGCCTGAGCACCGACCCACACGTGGTTGCCCACGGTAATATCCTTGGCTGGGTTCACTCGTTTGCCGGACTTCACATCAAAGATGGCATGTCCATCGTCGGCGCGGATCTGGTTGCCACTGGCAATCATCACGTCATCACCTAAGCTGACGGTGACTCCCTCCACGGCGCTGATCAAACATCTGCCGGTAGTGGTCACGTCCTTACCGATACGAACCGTGGCATCTTCACCCACGCGGATGTTGAAGTGGAAGCCCCTCTTCTTGCTGGGGCCGATGATCAACGTACCGTTGTCGCAATCGAAGACCAGATCTAACCGGGTAATCTTTGCTTCGGGGTCCACAAGGACCCGGTTGTTCTGACCACGGAACTTGACCGTGATGTTCTTTGCGAACTCGGTGGGGGAGGCAATCGTGTTCCCCTGCTCGTCTTCGTAATCGCGCAATGCGGTAAGTTCGATCATTGAACCGACTTTAGTCGCCTTAGGTGAACTACCAGTCGATATTTCGCGCAATGTCAGCATGTTTACAGCTTCTTATGACTTTGGGTACAGACGGTCAGGCCGATTCAAAAAGTTGCCGGCCACCATCCATGACTGGTCGGTGCCTTCCTTGGTGGCCCACACATTTTGTTCAAGCGCTGCGCTATTTTCGGTGACGATGTTTTCGGTGCCGTCTTTAAAGCCAAATAAGTTGCGTGGGGTGCTCGCCGCGCTCGAACGCCAACCCAGCGCGTTGCTGCTCGGTTATCTGGCCCTGTGCGCGCTGAGCATCCTGTGCTGTTTTTCGATCCCACTGCTGGGTTTGGCGTCAGCCTTTCTGCTCGGCTCCACCCTGATCGGCTGTTACCTCTCCATCTACCTGGTCACCCCACTGCTCACCGGCTAGGTCTCGCACGACACCTCCTCGGGCGCCGAAACCGTCATCGCTCTGTCCACCGCCGCCGCATCGATCACCATGCTGGCCGCGCTGATCAGCATGACCCGGCAACGTCAGCACTAAATTCGGCACTTATCCACACCTCGCGCTACTTCCCGGCCGCCGACGCCCACCTGCGAGCATGCTGGGTCCATGAGTATTCGACAGCTCGTCACCGGCCTGGCCAGCCTGCGTGACTTCGCCACCGGCCCGATCCCGCACGGAGTAACCGCCCTGCTCCTTGAGGTGATGGGTCTATGCCTAGAGGTACTCACCAAACTTTCACTTCGTTTACGTGAATCGGCCGATCCTCGCGTCGCTGCCGCCCACGCCGCACTGATCGAAAACATCTTCCGCTACACCGTGCGGGAACAAATCCGAAGCCTCGCCCACCTTGAGGCCACCGCCGCCCACCTGCTGAGCGACGGGGACCTGACCGCAATTCGCGAGCGCCGCACGGACTTTTCCCGGCCCGCCACCCAAGAGACCGGACGCACCGCCTACGCCAACGCCAGCACCTTCAGCGCCGCCTGGTTGGGCATCGACTACTTTGAGGCAGATCGCCGGCTGCACGATGCCCACCTGCTCATCGCCCGGCGCTTTATGGACGGCAGCGCGATCACCCCACGCTTTACCCAGCTGGCCGCCTTGCACGCCGATCAGCAGGGGCTCGATCCTCGCCGGGTCGCCAACGCCGCGCGTAGCCTGGACAAATTCGAACCGACCGACACCAGTTTTGAAGGCGCCCCGTTAGACCCGGTCGCCACCTATGAGGGCCAGAGCATGCAAGAGCGTGCGGTCAAGCTATTATGCGAGCCGGACCGGACCACCGGGGCTAAAAAGCTCAAAAACCTGCTGCACGATTACCGCAAGGCGAACAAGGAATTAGTGCAGCCCGAATGTGGTCTCTTCTATCAAGGCAATACCAACGGCATCGACAGCTTCCTGCTGCGCTCACAAGGCCTGCAATCGGAGGAACTACTTTCCTTCGTTGGACAGTCGGATAATCCGCGCACCGAAGGTGGTCAAGCCGCCCGCAAACCGGCCCCACAAGCCCCCGCCGACCTTTTCACCAGTGCCGATCCCGCCCCAGACTGGGCTCAAGACCCCGTCCCGGAAACATCTGAACAGGCCGAACTGCCTGATCAAGCCGAACCAAGTCAGTCTTCCCAGGAACCTGTTCCGGGTCCCGCGCCAGTAGCAGAGTCACCCGCTGACCTGACACCCGAAGTCAACGAATTGGAAGTCTCCGTCGCGCAGCGCAGGCTCAATGCCTTACTTGCCTCCCTGTCGGCCAGCAAAACAGGTGCCAAAACAGTCATCCCACAAATTTTGGTCCACATGCAGGCGAAGAACCTCAATGATTTGGCTTCTGCCACGGGCATGACAGCCCACGGGGTACCACTAGATCCGGCCGAACTTCGCCAGCTGTTGTGTGAAGCAAAAATCATCCCCATCGTCTTCGGCGGCAAAGGCCAGGTGCTTGACGTCGGCCGGGCCCAAAGACTCTTCCCGGAACCAATCAAAAAGGCAGCCTTTGCCAGAGACCGTGGATGTATCGTCCCCGGGTGCAACGCCCCGCATGAAATGCTCGAATACCACCATTGCAATTGGTGGGAGCGCGGCGGAAAAACCTGCATCGAAAATTGTGCGGTGCTCTGCCGGCACCACCATGCACTCATTCACCGCAGACTATTGCGCATTCAAATGGTGGGATCAGTCCCGCACATCGTGCTGCCTAAATTCCTCGATCCGGACCAGATACCAAGGCGTAACACCTTCTTCGCCGCCGCGGCTTGAGTTTGAGCACCGGCGCAATGCAGCGTTGGGTCAATCTAGTAGCGCATCCCACAAAAAACGAGTTGGTATCGGTTGACTGCTTCTGGCATGATTGGAAGGTACTCGATTTGTTGGGGACCCTCTCTCCGCGATAAATCCTGTCCTTTTTTAGAGTTGAACCAGTACGGCCTGCCCCACAGGCGCGAAACGTTTGACTCGCCCATGTTGAGAAACAGGAGACCACTAAAGTGGCCGTAAAGATTCGTCTGAAGCGCTTCGGTAAGATGCGCGCCCCTTTCTACCGCGTTGTTGTTATGGACTCGCGCGCCAAGCGCGATGGCCGTGCCATCGAGGAGATCGGTAAGTACCAGCCAACCAACGACCCTTCGATCATCGAGATCGATTCGGATCGTGCACAGTACTGGCTTTCCGTTGGCGCACAGCCAACCGAGCAGGTACACGCACTGCTGAAGATCACCGGTGACTGGCAGAAGTTCAAGGGCATCGATGGCCAGGAAGGCACCTACAAGGTTGCCGAGCCTAAGCCAGCATTCGTTGCTCCTGATAAGGGTTCGGTGATCCTCCCAGAGGCAATCACCAAGAAGGCTGAGAAGCCAGCTGCTGAGGAATCGGCAGAAGCTGAAGCCACCGAGGCCGAGTAATCATGCTCGCCGATGCGCTTGACCATTTGGTGCGCGGGGTAGTCGAGGAACCGGAAGGCGTCAGGGTTGCCCTGAAAGCTAACCGCCGCGGCGACCTGCTCGAAGTGCGTGTTCATCCCGAGGACCTCGGTCGTGTGATCGGACGTCAGGGACGTACCGCACGGGCACTGCGTACCGTGATGGCAGCGTTGGCCAAGGAGCCGATTCGTGTTGATGTTATCGACACCGATCGTAGCCGGTAGCCAAACATTTTTGAGGTCAGGCGCAAGCTGACTTCACCACGGAAGGAGTTTCCGCTCAACAGGGCGGAAACTCCTTCTCGTGTTTCATCATCAAAACCCGCCAACCTATGGCACCCCAGCGCGAGGCATCGTCCCGTGAATTCAAGGAGAATGATCACCAGATTATGCGATTGCAGGTAGCACGTATCGGCAAGCCCCACGGCATCCGTGGCGAAGTGACCGTTCAAGTTCTCACCGACGTCCCCGACGATCGTTTTGCACCCGGAGAGGTCCTGCACGTCATCGACGGGCCGGTCAAAACCCTCACCGTCACCAAATCGCGCTGGAACAAAACCATTCTTCTGGTCGATTTCGCAGAAATCAAAGACCGCAATATGGCCGAAACCTTCCGCCAGGCACACCTCGAAATTGAGGTCACCGGCGAGGAAGAAAGCGCCTCCGACGAGTGGTACGAGCATGAACTGCTAGACCTGAAGGTTATGTGCGAGGGCAAGCAGGTCGGCGTGATCACCGCGCTGCGCACCAACCCTGCTCAAGATCTACTGGTCTTCAAGGATCTAAACGGCGAAGAGGTATATCTGCCATTCGTTGACGAGTTCGTCCCGGACGTTGATACCGAGGCAGGCACCGTGACCATCACCCCTCCGGCCGGCCTCCTTGAACTGAACCAGGGCGAGGGAGAAAAGTAAGCATCATGCGCATCGATGTCGTCTCCATCTTCCCGGAGTACCTAGCACCACTTGACCTGTCGCTGATCGGCCGCGCCCGTGAAGAAGGCATCCTAGACCTGAACGTCACCAACCTGCGTGACTTCACCACGGACCGCCACCAAAAGGTTGATGACACCCCCTACGGTGGTGGAGCCGGCATGGTGATGATGCCCGAGCCATGGGGCCAAGCCCTAGACTCGGTACGCGCCAGCGCCCCGGAGGCCGCCAAGCCAATCCTCATCGTGCCGTCTCCTGCCGGAGCGGTCTTCGACCAGCAGATGGCCTATGACTTCGCCGAGGAAGATCACCTAGTCTTCGCCTGTGGCCGCTACGAAGGAATCGACGAGCGCGTCATTGACTACGCGCGGGAGAACTTCACCGTCATCCCGGTCTCCATCGGAGACTACGTATTAAACGGGGGAGAGGTCGCGGTCATGGTGATGGTTGAGGCTATCGCCCGGCTGATCCCAGGCGTGATCGGCAACCCGGAATCCTTGGTCGAAGAATCGCACTCCGATGTGCTGCTGGAATACCCGGTCTACACCAAGCCCGCCGCCTGGCGTGGCCGCGAGGTGCCCGAGGTCCTGCTTGGTGGAAACCACCAGCGCGTGGCCCGATTCCGCCGTGATGAACAGATTAGCCGCACCGCAACCCGCCGCCCGGACCTCATTGAACTGCTCGACGCAACCAAGCTGAATCGTAAGGACCGTGACGCCCTCTGGCACGCGGGCTTTGCCGTCGTCGACGGGGAAATTGTTCCTAAATCGCAGCTGGACTGGGCCAAAGAGTCCTAGATCACGCATTCGGTGATCGGGCGTACTCGCGTCGATGCTCCGAATATGGCAAAATTGTTTCTTGGTGTGTTTTTGTCCGATTCCTGCCACAGGGGGAAGCCGGGCCTAGGGAAACCGCCGCATCGGCAGCAACATAGGCTGCCGGTGGAAATACGTTTCGAAGAGATCACCGCTTGCGGTTGATGAGCTTCGCTACGAGGGTACGGTGACCTGTGGCATTGACCCTAGAGGATGCACCATGCATATTCTTGACTCAGTAAACGCAGCATCGCTGCGCTCAGACATTCCTGCTTTCGGCGCTGGCGACACCTTGAAGGTGCACGTCAACATCATCGAAGGTAAGAACTCGCGTGTCCAGGTTTTCCAGGGCTACGTCCTTGGCCGCCAGGGTGCAGGCATCGGTGAGACCTTCACCGTGCGTAAGGTTTCCTTCGGTGCCGGTGTTGAGCGTACCTTCCCAGTTCACTCCCCAATCATCGACAAGATTGAGCTAGTGTCCAAGGGCGACGTACGTCGTGCCAAGCTGTACTACATGCGCGATCGCCACGGTAAGGCAGCACGCATCAAGGAGAAGCGCGACTTCGGTACCAAGAAGTAATTTCGTTCTTTCATGAACGAGGTTGCTAGCCCCGAGCGAGCAACGAGCAAGCGCCGGACCTGGTTTTGGGTCTGGCGCTTCGCCGTTTTCGCAGTTATTTGTGGCCTGATCGCCACCCTATTCATTCGCGCGCTCGTCGCGGATGTCTACCGGATCGAATCCGGCTCCATGGAGCACACACTAAGCCCCGGACAAAGTGTGCTCGTGGACCGCCGTGCCTACCAGGACACCGAACCGCAGCGCGGAGATATCATCGTCTTCGACGGACGTGGCTCCTTCCTACCCTACGCACGCGCTTCCTTCGCCGATGACCTGCTCGGCGCACTGCACCTAAGCGGCACCTCAAGCACCTATATTAAGCGTGTGATCGCTATTGGTGGGGACAGCGTTGAATGCTGCGGTGCCGATGGCAAAATCTTGATTAACGGTCAGCCCATCGACGAGCCCTATATATACGAAGGAAATGCACCCAGCGAGCAACAGTTCTCTGCGGTAGTTCCCGAGGGCCGCGTCTGGGTGATGGGTGATCACCGCGCCCGCTCCGAGGATTCGCGCGCATTACTTGGCGCTAGCGGTGGCGGAATGATCAATCTGGACCGTATCGGTGGCAAGGCCACGCAAATTATCTGGCCACTCGATCAGCGCTCTACTCTCAAGTAACTGTCGTCAACATCCTCAAGATGGAAAAACTTTTAAATTTTTTCCATCGGTATGGATTTAGCTAAAACATCTGATGGTTGAATATACAAGCTTATTCCGGTGTTGGTTGAATTCATCGAAGATTCTCAGCTCGCACTAAGCTGACTAGTGATTAGTAACCGAACTGCAATCTTAAACTAAAGCGTCAACTCAAGTATCCTGGGTCGCGAGTCCTCTCGATGCTCGAATGACAAGGGCGTTTGAGTGGCTAGATTTCTCCCTTTGGTGGATGCGGGTCCTTGAAACCGAGTATCAAAAGCCGATATTGTTTCAATTTGGTAACAACACTCTGCTTTGAAGTGCGCCCGGAGACGGCTGCGACCTTCAGGCGATCGCACCACATAACTGGGAGAAGCTTTAATGCCAAAACCAAAGAACAAGACTGCGCAGCGCGGCATTGTCGCTGCTGCAGCCACCGCATTGGTGGTTGGCGGTAGCTTTATTGCTCCCGCAGTCGCGGCCGATAAGGCTGAATCCACTCCAGCACCTTCACAGGGCCCGAGCGCTACGCCGTCGGCCACTGATGTCGCTGTAGACACCAAGGGACTTGACGAAGCAATCAAGCGCGACTTGAAGAAGTCGCCTGAGCAGTACTTGGAAGACTCGAAGGCAAACGACACCGTTGCTGAAGTCACCAAGAAGCTTGAGGACAAGGGCATCAAGACCAAGTCCAGCGTCAAGGACGGCAAGGCCGAAGTTGAAGTTGGCTCCAAGGATGCCAAGAAGGCCGAGAAGATCGTTGCAGCTAGCATCGCTCCAAAGGCAGTTAGCCTGAAGATCAATGCTGAAGTTGGCAAGATTTCTAATGTGAAGGACGTCTACGACGAACTTCGCGACAACGTTGCACCAGCTGAAATGACTCGCCTGACCGCGATCATGAACACCGGTGCAGGTAAGCCATTCGAAATCGTTGCTGGCGGACCAGCAAAGACTGAGAAGAAGTCAACCCCGGAGGCTACCTCCACTAAGGCTGCCGAAGAGCTGCTCACCTTGGAGGAATTCGCCAAGGAAGCTAGCAACGTCAAGCTGGTTGAAGGCGCAAAGGCTAAGACCGCCGCGCTGACCGATATCTACGGTGGCATGGGCTACGCCAGTGCGCGCACTGGAGATAATATCGAGTCGCTTTGCTCCATTGGCTTCAACGCATGGAGCCCTAAGGGCGCCGACGCCGTTCTCACTGCGGGACACTGCACCGAAGATGGCGGATTTAAGAACACCTTCGTCATGGAGCACGGTGCTCCAGGCGACGATCAGGGCATCAGCAATGAGCTGGGTACCTTCGGATTCAGCCAGTTTGGTGGACCAAACCACTACGGCGTACCTATCACTGACGACCTGACTCAGGAAGAACTGGATAAGGCAGAGCCAGGCACCGATATCGCCGTCATCGACGATATCAACACCAAACTGACCTTGCACCCAGAGGTTTCACAGTGGCCAGCAGGCGCCGATGAGCGTTCGAAGTCCATCAAGGTTACTGGCGTTTCCAAGGCTGTCATCGGAGCTGACACTTGCTCGGTGGGTCGCACCACCGGCTGGAGCTGCTCGGAAATCATCGGTGAAGGCATGTTCTTCGTCGGTGGCTACAACAACGACATTCGTGCCGTCTGGGGCTACACCGCCGAGAACCCAAACCAGGGAATCCTAGATCAGGGTGACTCCGGTGGAGCCGTCCTGCAGGGCACCAAGGCTGTCGGTATCAACTCCGCTAACTCCGGTGGCGAAGACCGCGTCGAGAACAACGCTGATGACTTGGCGTTCTACACCTCGCTGTCTGATGTTATGGCTAAGAACTACACCAACGGTTACACCGTGAAGTTCTACGTTGAAACTCCAGCTCAGACTTCGCCAGAGGTTGGCGCTGAGGTTGAGGCTGGCGATACCATCACCGGTAAGGTCGCAGGCGCTTCTGCCGGCACCACCGTTCGCGTTGTTGTTGATGGCAAGCTGTACAAGAGCGTAAAGGTTTCGGCTAACGGAACCTTCACCTTCCCAGCACCTGACACCGAAGGCAAGGTCACGTTCGATATGACCGCCGCTAACGGTTTCAACAAGTCGACCAAGGGTACCGGTTCGGTAGTCGTTGTTGCTCCAGAACCAGAGCCAACTCCGACCCCAACTGCAACCCCGACTGCAACTCCAACCGCAACCCCGACTGCAACTCCAACCGCAACCCCGACTGCAACTCCAACCGCAACGCCGACTGCGACTCCAACCGAGACTGCAACCCCGACTGCAACTCCAACCGAGACTGCAACCCCGACTGCAACTCCAACCGAGACTGCGACTCCAACCGAGTCGGCTACTCCAACCGAGTCGACTAAGCCAACCGAGAAGCCAACCGAGAAGCCTTCGGAAAAGCCAACCGTGAAGCCTACCGAATCGGAAAAGCCAAGCGAGTCGGCTAAGCCAACCGTGAAGCCAACCGAAACCGAATCCGAAGAGCCAACTGAGGCTCCGAAGAACGATGACCAGACTCCAACCCAGTCGCCTGAGAAGAAGGACCCACTGGCCGATACCGGTACCAGCACCGTCCCACTGATCGCCGCTGGTGGAGCCCTGGCTCTAGTTGGTGCATTGTTCCTGCTGTTCCGCCGCGGAAACCGTCGCCACAGCTAAGGGATAATCCCTAAGCGGTTGTAGCTTCGGCAACAACCAGAAAGTGCCCCGTTACCTACCCGGTAGCGGGGCACTTTCACTTGGCACACATGTGCCTCACCGAAAACTTTGCAGATCCGTAGATATCATCTACCTAGGTGATCGAACTGACCAAGAGGCGGTAGTACCCAATGATCAAGAAATCCCCACTGGCTCAACGCTCACTCGCGCTGGCTTCCACCGCAGTTGTTGCAGGGCTAATGCTCTCCGGCTGCGGCCAGGCAACCACCAGCGGCGAAGGATCGACCGGACCTACCAGTAGCGAGAATGTTGTGGATCAAAACGCACTGCTCGAAACCAATGACTCACTCTCGGCCACGCTGGGTGACTCCTATGTGCAGGGGTGGATCGAAGACGGCAAGTTGAATGTGTCCACCACCGACGAAAGCCAGATGAAGGCGATCGAAGACGCTGGCGCGCAGGCCCACCTGGTCAACTACTCGACCGACGATCTGCGCCAAGGCATCAAAGATGTCATGAAGTGGCAGGCCGGGCTCGAGGCCCCGTTGAACACCGCAATCCACGGGTACACGCTCAACCCGCAAAATGGTGGACTGACCTTGCAGGTGGACGCCAGCCACATGGAGGAAATCAAAAAACAACTCGATGCGGACAAGCCACTGGGTGAGATCCCCGTGGACTTCACCGAAAGTGGCGGCATCGCCACCCGCGCCAACTAAGTTCGCACGTCCAAGGCCGGCCACACAATTTTGTGTGGCCGGCTTTGGCACGCCTAGCGCCATTGGCACTAAACCCAACATCCACACGCCTTTGCACCTGAGGCCGAAGTCAGCGTCGGCCACGTAAGATGGAGTCAACGCAGGACACTGAAAGGTAACAAAGAAAACGTGAGCGCCGAATCCGCAGAAGTACCCCCAGCGCGGGGCCCGATATACCGGCTTTGGCGGTTTGTCCGCGAAATACTGATCATCTTGGTCATCGCTATCGCGTTGTCGTTGCTGATCAAAACCTTCTTCTTCCGCGCCTACTACATCCCTTCCGGGTCGATGGAAAACACGCTGCAGATCAACGATCGCATCTTCGCGAACCTGATGACTCCTGGCCCCTTTGAGCTCGAACGCGGCGACGTGGTGGTCTTCCGCGACGACCATCAGTGGTTGCCACCGCTAGAAACCACCCCCACGGGACTAGAAAACGCGCTGTCCTGGGTAGGTATCCTGCCCGCGGGCGACGAACAGTACCTGGTCAAGCGCATCATCGGCATGCCGGGGGACAAGGTTGAATGCTGCTCGGCGGATGGAAAGCTCATCATTAACGGTGAAAAAATCACCGAACCCTACATTTATGCCGGCGATTCACCGAGCGACATCAAGTTCGACGTGACCGTACCCGAAGGCAAAATCTGGGTGATGGGTGATCACCGCGGCGCCAGCGCCGACTCCCGCTTTCACGTAGACGTGCAAGGCGGATTTGTGGACCTCGACTCGGTGCAGGGCCGCGCCTCGCTGATTTCCTGGCCAATCGACCGCTTTGGCACCATCGACACCCATGAGGAAGTCTTCGCCAACGTTCCGGCGGCGAAGTAAGCAATGGCCACCAGCAAAGCACAACCGACGACCCTCGATCACGAGCGGGCCTTAGCTGCGGCACACGGCGCGCGCTATATCGGCGGCGTGGACGAGGTGGGCCGCGGCGCACTAGCCGGACCGATTACCGTGGGCATCGCCGTCATCGACATCCAAGCGGTCCCCGAATTCGGTGAATTGCGCGATTCAAAACTGCTCACCCCGGCACGCCGCGAAGAGTTGGTGCCGCAGGTGCAAGCCTGGGCCGCCGGCTACGGGGTAGGTCACGCCAGCGCGGCGGAGATCGATCAGCTCGGCGTTACCGCGGCCCTCCGGCTCGCCGGCACCCGCGCGGTCGCCCAGTGCACGATCCTCCCAGAGGTCGTAATGCTCGATGGCAGCTACGACTGGCTCTCGGCACCCGAACAAGACCTCTTTGACCTATTGGCCGATGACCGAGAACCGGCCGGACTGCACATCCCGGTGCGCACCCTGATCAAGGGGGACATGACCTGCCAGTCAATCGCCGGCGCCTCGATTCTGGCAAAAGTTGAACGTGACGGGCTGATGGCACAGGCCGCCACCGAATACCCGGCCTTCGGCTGGGAGATCAATAAGGGGTACGCCACCGCAACGCACCGGGCGGCCATAGAGCAACTGGGCCCCTGCGACCTGCACCGCAAAAGTTGGAACTTGACTTCCAAACCCCAAAAGGCCGAAGGTAAAGCCTAGAGACGAAGGACGTATCATGGCAGCCGAAGACCTTGAAAACTACGAATCAGACCTCGAATTGCAGTTGTACCGCGAGTACAAGGCGGTCGTCGGGCTGTTTAATTACGTGGTGGAAACCGAACGCCGCTTTTACCTAGCCAATCAGGTGGACGTGAAAACGTTGACCGATTCGGGCGAGGTGTACTTCGAGCTGAACCTGACCGACGCATGGGTCTGGGATATCTACCGCCAGGGCCGCTTCGTCAAAACCGTCAAGGTACTGACCTTCAAGGACGTCAACGTCGAAGAGCTGAACCGCGACGAGCTGCAGATCCCCAAGGAGGGACTCGGCGGCTAGCGCCAGCAAAAACTAAAGATAGCAAAACCAAAGGCACGTTCCCCACGAGTAACTGGGGAACGTGCCTTTGGTAATTGCCGGGGTGTTGGTTACTTGGTCATACCGTCAACGAAGTCACGGTTATCTTCCATCCACTGCTTAACCAATGGCTGCAGGTCATCGGTGTCGTTCTCGACGAAGAGCAAGTTTTCCAGATCGTAAAGGGTGTCCAGATCCATCTTGAAGTCGCCCATCCACTTGGCAACCTCGGCGTGGTCATCGGCAAAGTCTGCACGGCTAAAGTTGTGCATGCCTTCGGCGTCGCCTAGCGCGCCCTTAGGATCCTTCAGGTTCTTCACCGGGTACGCGCTGTAGGCCCAGTGTGGCTCCCACAGGGTGACGACGATGTTCTCTTTGTTCTTCGTCGCGGTCTCCAGCTCGGTGAGCATTGCGGAGGTCGAGCTGGTCACGAAGTTCATATCATCTAGGCCGTAGTCCGGGATGACCGACTTGTTCATTGCTTCGGTCAGACCGGCGCCGGGCTCGATGCCCACGATGCGGTCACCGAACTTGTCAGCGTTGGCAGCTAGTTCGTCCAAGGAATCAATGGGTGCGTCCTCGTTGACCGCTACGGTCAGGCGAGACTCCTCGTTCCATGCGCCCAGATCCACGATGTCCTTGCCGAACTTTTCCAGGTAGGAGGCGTGAGTAACTGGCAGCCACACGTCGGTGGTCACGTCGTAGTCACCGGTGGACAGGCCCTGGAAGAGGGGAGCGACGTCGGCGTTGATCAGCTCAACCTCGTAGCCCTTCTCCTCAAGTACTGCCTTCCACAGTTCACTGGTCGCGATGCCTTCATCCCAGCCGTTGAAGACCGCAATGTTCAGCTTCTTGTCATCTGCCGCGGCATCGCTACCGCTGTCGGTGCTGCCACTGCCGCAAGCGGTCAACGCCAGCGCGCTGGCCGCGACAAGCGCTCCAAATTTCAGGGTTTTGAGTTTCATGATCGTGATTCCTTTCGAGTGAGCGGTGCGAGCCGCCAGATCATTGATGGTTCGAGTGCGCGGTTTAGGCCGCAAGTTCTTGTTCCTTCGCCGCGGCAGCCGACTTGCGGCGCTTAGCGAACCAGGAGAAAAGTCCAGATTGACGCCCGAAGGCGTTAGTCAAGCGGTCAAGGATCATCGCCAAGATGACCACGCCCAGACCAGCCTCCACACCCAGTGCGGTATCGAGCCGGCCCAAGGAGAGGATCACGTCTCCGCCCAGGCCGCCGGCGCCGACCATGCCGGCGATCACGACCATGGATAGCGAGAGCATGATGACCTGGTTGACGCCGGCCATAATGGTTGGCAAGGCCAGCGGTAGCTGGATTTGGCGCAGGATGCGGCCGGGGGAAGAACCGAAGGCCTGTCCGGCCTCGACCACTTCCTTATCCACCGAGCGGATGCCCAGTTCGGTGAAGCGCACCCCGGGGGCCAACGCGAACGCGATGGTCGCCACGATGCCCGGGGCCACACCCACACGGAAGAGCATCAGTGCCGGGATCAGGTAAACGAAGGCCGGCATAGTCTGCAAGAAGTCCAAGAAGGGGCGCACAATGTTGGAGAACGTAGCCGAGCGCGCAGCCCAAATACCCAGCGGCAACGAGATCACCAGCGCCCAGAAGGTCGCAACCAATACCAGCGCCAGGGAGACCATGGCGTTATCCCATTGGTCCATTCCCACGATGAGCACCAGCCCGATCACCGAGCCAAGCATGAACTGCCAGCCGCGGGCCAGTAACGCGATGACCGCGACCACGCCGATGATGACCGCAAAGTGTGGGGTGCCTAAGAGGTAGTACACCCCGTCATACATTTCAATGAAAATTGATCGCAGCAGGTCGAAGAACCCTGCCATATTGTCGATCACCCAGTTGATGGCCTTCTCGGCGACATCTCCTACCGGAATAGTAAAGTCCTCCATTAGATTTCCTCCCCAGCACCTTGCAGCGCCGCATCAACAACATTGCCCGGCAGCGGTTTTGAAAGTACCGTCATCTCTTCGGTCGGCGGCGTGGTGGAGGCCAGCGCCGCCAACAGGGTCACCCGCGGGATCACACCCAATAAACGGTTCTCCTCATCGGTGACGGTCACCGGCAACGGGGATTCCACCGAAGGAACAAACAGGTCGATCAGCGGGGTGTCGCGGTTCACCGATTCCAACGGCTGAATCTTCGTGGTGATAGTGCTTTCGCCTAACTGCACCAGTTTCAGCGCGTCACGGTCGGTAATCATCCCCACAACTTGGCGTTCCCGGTTGGTGACGATCGCCGCGGAGAGGAACAGTTCGTTCATGGTGCGCAATGCATTGCGTGGCCCGTCGGTCTCATGGATGACCGCCCGGGTTGGTTCCAGCACCGCGGATGCGGTGAGCACCCGAGCGCGATCCACGTCCTGAACGAATTGCGCCACATAGTCATTGGCCGGATCCATCAGGATTTCCTCCGGCGTGCCGACCTGAACGATTTGCCCGTCACGCATGACCGCAATGCGGTCACCGAGGAACATCGCTTCATTCAGATCGTGGGTAATAAAGACGATGGTCTTGCCCAACTTGGCTTGGAGCTGGATGAGTTGTTCTTGCATTTCTCGGCGGATCAGTGGATCCAGCGCGGAGAACGCTTCGTCCATGAGCAATATTTCGGTATTTGCGGCCAACGCGCGGGCGATGCCCACACGCTGCTGCATGCCACCGGATAATTCGCTGGGCATCTTATCGCCCCAGCCGGTGAGCCCCACCAAATCCAGCGTCTTCGCCGCGGTGGACAGGCGCTGAGCACGTCCGACTCCCTGCTGTTCCAACGGGTAAGCCACATTTGCTAAAACCGTACGATGTGGCAGCAACGCAAAGTGCTGGAAAACCATGGAGACGCGTTGTCTTCTCACCTCGCGCAACTTTGCCGAAGACATCCCGGTGATCTTGTCGTCTCCGAGGGTGACCTGCCCCGAGGTCGCCTCCCAGAGCCCGTTCAATGCGCGGATCAGTGTGGATTTGCCCGAGCCGGAGAGCCCCATGACGACAAAAATTTCGCCTTCTTTGACTTCAAAGGAGGCGTCGATGACCGCTGCGGTAGTTGATGAAGGCAGATCTTCGCGCTTCGTGCCGGCCATGAGCTGCTTGACCGCTTCTTGCGGTTTACGACCGAAGACCTTGTACAAGTTCTCGACCTTGACGGCGATGTTATTGGTCATTGTCTCCACTGCCCGGTACCTGCGAGGGTATGAGCTGGTTGGGGACCACAAGTCTTGCGCGCTGCAACCAGCTTCTTGACTAGGCGATCGCCGCGGCTCACTACTTGTTTGCACGACCCGAAGTTAACCTTTTTCGGCGTGCATGGTCCTAGATTCTGTTATTCCCGGCCGACACAAATTAGATGTCATAGCTGGCTTCCAACACTAACAAATTACTGAAGAATTAGTTTTTGACCAGGAGTCAAAACCTCTAGTTTTGGTCTGCTTAAACCCCAACCTATCGCGGAATCTAGGCTCAGGATCGCAAGTTACTAAATCGTTATAACCAGGGCCTTAAATTTAGTGGTTGAGGAAGTAAAACAAGAACTACGTGCTGTGCGGTCAAAACTTCCCTTTAGCTACCGCTCAAGTTCCGTCGACGGGCTTGCTGCAGGCAGCATGAATCGCTGTTTGCGACGTGCAGAAAGTTGCCAATAATGGGTGCAAATTAGGTAGTAATTGTTTTCTTTGGGGCTAATTCAGAGCCGATATTATCTGCTGATAATTACCAAGTTCAGATGAGCAAATGGTGGAAAGATTTATTCAATTTTTGATCTAATTCCCACCGTACTTCGACCGGCTAACTGGGCATAACCGGTTCGCTGGGCAGTATTGGTCCCTGGCGGCGATTGGCGGCGCGCGGGTGTTTTTCGTTGCCGCGTACAGATGGCAGTCAAGTTAGCGAAGCGAATTTCTCAAGCGCTTTGCTTTGCACAAACCCAAGTTCGACTCGATTCATTGTTCTACGTCACTGGTTCGAGTGCGCCGTCGGCGCTCCGATGCGCTACACCGTGCGTCAGCGGGCCACTCGGTTCCATGCCAGCGTCGCCGCAGAGCAATCATCGCTTCTTCGCGCGCGCAGGAAGATCACACCTCACCGAGATGTCTTTGCAATCCAGACCTCCAAATGCCGGCCGCGTTATGCACAGTTCGGGCCTCGCCGATCATATTTGGGGCGTAGAGCCCTGAAGCTTGTGTTCATATTCCGAATCGAATCCAAGGACCGATGACCGATGAACCAACAGCAATTACTTGGTGCACGCGGAGAGCAAGCCGCCGCCGAGTACCTCTGCGCCCACGGCTACCGAATCTTAGAACGTAACTGGCGCTGCAAAATCGGGGAACTGGATTTGATCGTCGCCGACGCGAACGACTTCGTGCTCGCCGTCGAGGTCAAAACGCGCACTACCACCAACTTCGGTACCGGCTTTGAGGCGATCACCCCCAGCAAATACCGCCGCTTGCAACGGCTGCTACTGGCCTGGGGGAAAACCCGCGGCCGCTACGTCGGCCAGCTGCGCATCGATGTCATCGAGGTTTACCCGCAGTCCGATGGTTTCCACTGCCAGCATCATGAGCAGGTGGCCTCATGAGTGTGGCCCGCACCGCCGCGGTGGCGCTGAACGGGGTGCAGCCGGCACTCATCGATGTGGAGGCGGATCTAGGTAACGGAATCCCAGGCTTCCTGATTCTCGGCTTGCCCGACGCTTCACTGAACGAAGCCCGTGAACGCATCAAGGCTGCCGCCCGTAATACCGGTCTGCCGCTGGCGAATCGGAAACTTACGGTGAACTTGTCCCCGGCGACGCTCCCGAAATTTGGTTCGGGCTTCGATCTTGCTATCGTCATCGCGGCGTTGGCCGCCGACGGAATGCTGACTATCCCCGCCGATACGATCTTCCTGGCCGAATTGGCGCTGGACGGAACATTGCGTCCGGTGGCAGGAGTATTACCGGCGGTGCGCTTCGCTGTACACAACGGTTATCGGCACGTCTTTGTTGCCGCCGCGAACGAGGCCGAAGCCAGGCTGGTTCCCGGGGTGCGCATTACCGGAGCCCAGCATCTGGGTCAGGTACTGGTGATGTGTGGGGCGCCGCCGGAAAGTATTCGCACCTACTTGCGCCATCAACGCCCAGAAGTTGCCCAGCTACCCAACGAATCCGAGCCTTCACAAGATCTGAACTTGGTCAACGGACAGTATGAGGCGAAACTCGCATTGGAAATCGCCGCCGCCGGGGGACATCACCTCATCATGGTTGGCCCCGCTGGAGCAGGCAAAACCTTACTCGCCCGGTGCCTGCCTGGCATCCTGCCACCACTAGACGTTGCTGACTCCTTAGAAGCCACCGCGATCGATTCCATCACCCGCGGTGGACAGGGTGGGATTACCAAGTTGCAAAACACCGCCCCCTTCATTGCCCCGCACCATACCGCCTCCAGCGCTGCGCTGCTCGGCGGTGGTAGCCGTAATATCAGACCCGGCGCCATCACTCGGGCCCACGCCGGAATTCTCTTCCTCGACGAGGCGACCGAATTTCGTGCCGGGGTGCTCGACGCACTGCGCCAACCGGTGGAAGAGGGGCATATCAATTTGGCTCGGGCGAGTGGTCATCAACAGCTTCCTGCACGGTTTCAGCTGATCTTAGCCGCGAACCCGTGTCCCTGCGGACGCAATTTTGGCAGCGGAACTGGATGCACCTGCACTCCCAACGCCAGACGGCGCTACTTCTCCAAACTGTCCGGGCCACTGCTTGACCGGATCGACCTGCAGGTGAAGATGAACGCACTGACCGGTCAACAATTACTTGGCCGCGAGGCGGCCGAATCCAGCGCCACCGTACGCACACGGGTGCTTGCCGCCCGGCACCTGGCGGCTACCCGTTTAGAACCCTGGGGGCTGAACTGCAACGCCAGACTCAGCGCAAAAATCTTGCGCCACGAACTGCAATACCCCATGGCTACTCAACGGGCCTTGGAACTGATCGGCGAAAGCCATGAAATTTCGGCCCGTGGTCTAGACCGTATGTTGCGTGTGGCCTGGACCGTGGCCGATCAGCAAGAACATGGTGCGCCCACGGTTGATGATCTAGACGCCGCCCTGCATTTTCGACAAAACCTCGACCCGAGATAGGAGCGATCGTGTCTAGCCCAGATACCGCGCAGCTATTGTGCTTTGCTGAACTCAACACCCTGATTGAACCCAATGACTACGCCGCCAACGCTCTGCTGCAACTGATGAGCCCCACCGAATTGTTGGCTCTCATTCACCGCCAAGACCACGTGCCCGGATCGTTGAACACCCAACTGAACGACATTTTAGGCGAGAGCGCCATCTCCAATAAAGCGCTGAGCCTGCCGGTAGCGCTGACCCGCTGGCGCAAACGACTCGGATTCAGCAACCCGCAACTCGCCTTAGATACCATCGCCGCATTGAATGGAGGACTGCTCACCGCAGAAGATCCGCGCTGGCCTTCCCAACTTGATGATCTGGGGTTGGGCAAACCACTATGCCTGTGGTGGCGCACCGCGCGTCCAGAATTGCTCAGCGAACAACAGCTTGCACGCTGCATCTCCATCGTCGGCTCACGCGACTCTAGCGACTACGGCCACCAGGTCACGTTCGAACTGGCACGGAAACTGACCCTGCGCGGATTTTCGATCGTCTCCGGCGGAGCGTACGGCATCGACGCGAGCGCGCACCGTGCAGCCCTCTCCGTCGCAGACCCAGACACCCCTAGCTACCCAACAATTACAATCCTGGCCGGAGGAGCGGATAAACCCTATCCGGCCGGCAACGAGTCACTACTACGTCAGATTATTCACTCAGGGCTCTTGCTCTCCGAGGTGCCGCCGGGCACGGCGCCGACAAGGTTTAGGTTCTTGAACCGCAACCGGCTCATCGCGGCCCTGAGCAGACTCACCGTCGTCACCGAAGCCCGCCACCGCTCGGGCGCGCTGAACACTGCGAACCATGCGGTAGAACTTGGCCGAGAAGTAGCGGCGGTGCCCGGAAGTATTTATTCGCCCAACTCTGCCGGCACCCACAGGCTGCTCGCCGCCGGAACCGCCGCGCTGATCACTAGCACCAGCGACGTCCTTGAACTGCTCGGTGTACCGGCCGAACCAGCTGGAGAGCAAGTTCGGGAAGTCGAAAGCCAGGAACGTCCGTTGGATTCGCTAACCAAAACTCAGTCGATGATTTATGACGTGATGAATTTTGCGCAAGGCCACGTTCCCGATGAAATTTCGGCACTGAGCGGGATCCCAATCTTAGAAACCCTGCGCGCCCTGAGCGTGCTTCAACGCTTAGGCATCGCGGAGTCCAACGGCACGCAGTTCAGGCTAGTGAGCCGTCGAAGTTTATCGGTGAAAAACGCGGTAAATTGAAAGGGATGAAGCCCGAACCAGCCACCGAAGTGCCACAAGTCCCCTTAGCTATCAGCGAGCCGATCGCCGACTACCTGGACTATCTGCGGCTCGAACGTGCACGCAGCGAAAATACCTTGCGTGCCTATGGTGTGGATCTACGACTGATGACCGAATTCTTGGTGGGTCAAGCGCACGTTCAACGTCTACCGGATGTCACCGTCGAGATGTTGCGCGACTGGTTGGCACTCCTGCACGAAGCGCAGATTTCACGCACCACCATCGCCCGGCGGATCTCCTCGGTCAAAAACTTCTTTGCATGGGCGCTGAAACACAAGGTGGTAGCCAAGGATCCTGCGTTGCGTTTGGTGGCACCGAAAAAAGAACAGCGGTTGCCCCACGTATTACAGGCCGGCCAGATCGATCGTTTGCTCAGTGAACCCGCCTCGGAAACTCCCAAGGCCGACCCTGCGAGCGGCAAACCAGCCAAAGCGCTGACCAAAGCCGAAATGGTGGCGGAGCAAAAACGCATTGCCCTGGTAGCCCGAGATCGGGTCATTGCGGAACTGCTTTACGCGTCAGGCTTGCGCATCAGCGAGCTGGTTTCGCTCGATATTACTGACATTGATTTTGAACGGCGCACCGTGCGCGTAGTGGGTAAAGGAAACAAAGAACGTGTGGTTCCTTTTGGTAAACCTGCTGAACGAGCGATCAATCATTGGCTACGCAATCACCGCAAAGTTTTGGCGCTTCCGGACACCGGTGGGGCGTTGTTGGTGGGCGCTCGTGGAGGGCGGCTTAATGTCAGGCAAGCGCGTGAAGTGATCGCTCAAGCCCTGAAATCACTGGGGGATACCTCGGCTAGTGGGCCGCATGCTTTGCGCCATACCGTGGCCACTCATTTACTTGATGGCGGCGCAGATCTGCGCGCAGTTCAAGAGTTCTTAGGGCACTCCTCGTTGGCTACCACCCAGCTCTACACTCACGTCTCGGTGGACAGATTACGTCAGAGTTACCGCCAAGCCCATCCGCGGGCCTGAACGTCTGATTGAAATCTAGATGAAATGGCTCGTACGGCTGGCGAAAGTCTCGCACTTCGGGCAAAATGGTACTTGTCGGTAAGTACTGCACTTCGGCGAGGTTGACGTAGGGGAAGACGATCAACACCGTAACGGAGGATGGCATGTCTGCATCGATGACACGAGGCGTGATTTATATTCACTCGGCCTCTGCCGCGTTGTGCCCACATCTGGAGTGGGCCATACAGGAGGTGCTCGGCCAACCAGTCAAAATGGACTGGAGTGACCAGCACGTGGCTCCTGGACTTCGTCGTGCCGAAATTACCTGGACGGGCCTGCAAGGTACCGGTGCCAGCCTGGCCACCGCAATGCGCGGCTGGCAACATCTACGTTTTGAAGTCACCGAAGATCCAAGCCAAGGCTGCGACGGAAGTCGCTGGTCGTTCACCCCGGATTTGGGAATTTTCCACGCGACCATGGATGTCGCTGGCAACATTATGGTCAGCGAAGAGCGAATCCGCTGGGCCTATGAAAAGGGCGATGGCAATGCCTCGGTCTTTTTCCAAGAAATGTCTATTGCCCTCGGCGAAGCCTGGGATGAAGAACTTGAACCATTCCGCCATGCAGGGGACGATGCACCTGTTCGATGGCTCAACCAGGTGGTATAACAACTGGTTAATAAGTCTGGGGGGACCGAATAGGTCTTCCCGAGTAAATCCCCGGTGGTGCGGGGTGTTACCGCAGAAAAAACGGGATCCCGAAGAAGTTTCGGGATCCCGTTTGCGTACGGACAGACTCTTAGCGAACGACGTCGAAGACGTTCTTTTGAATACCGTTGGAGTACACGGCCGAATCCACCAGTTGCAGCTTCTGCGTAGCCAACGAGGCCTCGCTGAAAAGCCGTTTGCCCGATCCCAGCAGCACCGGGAACACCAGCAGGTGGTACCGGTCGATGAGTTGATGCTCCTGCAGGGAATGCACCAAGGTCGACGAGCCGTGAATAATCAACGGGCCGCCCTCGCCGGCACGCAGCCTTGCCACCTCGGCGGCCGAACGCAGGATCTGAGTCCCACCCCATCCATCGATCAGCTCATTCTCACGCAACGAGGAACTGACCACATATTTAGGCATGGCATTGTATTTCGGGAACTGCTCATCCATAGATGGCCAGACCGCACCGAAGGATTGATAACTGACTCGGCCCAGCACCATCGCTTCGGCCTCATCTTGTTCGCTACCCTTGATCTCGAACGCGGCCGGATCAAACTCCACGCTGGACATGGACCAGCCGGCGTTGTGATAGCCGGGTTCGCCGCCCGGGGCTTCCATCACTCCGTCGAGCGAGGTAAATGCGGTGACAATCAGTTGACGCATAGCTGTTGCTGCTTTCTTCCGCGGTGCATTGAATTGGCTCATCTAGGGTTTGCTACTAGTGATCGTAGCCTATGAACTTAAAGCAATGACGGGGTGCCTTCTGCACTGCAGAAGGCACCCCGTCATCAACGGTTCAGACAAAAACTAGACGCTGCGAATTGCAACCACTGCGTTGTGTCCACCAAAACCGAAGGAGTTGTTCAGTGCCACGATGCTTCCCTCCGCAGGAAGCTTCGCAGGCTCGCCGGTGACAACCTTCAACGGAATATCCGGATCCTGGTTATCCAGGTTGATGGTTACCGGTGCGAGGCGGTGGTAAATCGCCAAGGTGGTCAGTACGGACTCTACTGCGCCCGAGGCGCCCAGTAGGTGACCCATCTGCGACTTGGTCGCCGAGACCCACACGTTATCCAGGTGATCGCCTAGGGCGGCCTTCAACGCGCTGTATTCAGGCTTGTCGCCCACCGGGGTGGAGGTGGCGTGCGCGTTGACGTGGACCACGTCTTCTGGCTGAATTAGGCCGTCAAACATTGCTGCCTTCAGCGCGCGGGTAGCACCCAAACCCTGTGGATCCGGTGCGGTGATGTGGTACGCGTCTGCGGTCACCGAGGTGCCAGCAAGTTCAGCGTAGATCCGTGCGCCACGAGCCAGTGCGTGTTCTTCGGCTTCCAGCACCAGTGCGCCGGCGCCTTCACCCATCACAAAGCCATTACGGTCGATGTCATAGGGACGTGATGCGCCCTGTGGGTTGTCGTTGCTGCGCGAGAGCGCCTGCATCGAGGAGAAAGCCGCGATCGGCATGGGGTGGATGGCTGCTTCCGCGCCACCGACTACCACTACGTCTGCTTTGCCGGCACGGATCAATTCCATACCTACGTGCATCGCTTCGGTGCCCGAGGCACAAGCGGAGACCGGGGTGTGAGCACCGGCGGCGGCACCCAGATCCAAGGAGACCGCGGCGGCTGGGCCGTTTGGCATCAGCATCGGAACGGTCATTGGCAAGACACGACGTGGACCCTTTTCGCGCAGGGTGTCCCACGCGTCAAGTAGCGTCCAGACGCCGCCGATGCCGGTGGCGAAGGCGACTGCAAGCTTATTGCGGTCGATCTCTTCGATTCCGGAGTCTTTCCACGCTTCACGCGCGGCCACCACGGCGAACTGCGTGGATGGATCCATCCGCTTGGCTTCCACGCGGGAGAGCACGTCGGTGGCTGGGACCGAGGCGCGCGCTGCGAAAGTGACAGGCAGGTGGTATTCCTCCACCCAGGAATCGGTCAAGGTGGCGGCGCCGGAGACACCCTTAAGGGCGTTCTCCCAAAGGGTGGGGACGTCCCCACCGATAGGGGTTGTGGCTCCGAGACCGGTGATCACTACTTTGCGCGCCATCATCAAACTCTCTACTGGGCGGTAAAAAAATTGTGGGGGTCGGCTTCACGTACCGACCCGTGCGTGTGGCTTGCCCACACGACGGTGTGTCACACCATCAAGGGTGCGACGAAACTGCTTAGGCCTGTGCTGCGGCGATGAAGTTCACTGCGTCGCCCACGGTCTTCAGGTTCTTGACCTCTTCGTCCGGGATCTTCACCTCGAACTTGTCTTCTGCCTCAACGACGATGGTCATCATCGAGATCGAGTCGATGTCCAGGTCTTCGGTGAAGGACTTGTCCATCTGCACGTCTGCAACGTCCAGGCCGGTCTCGGCGTTAACGATTTCGGCGAGGCCCGCCAGGATTTCTTCGGTGCTAGCCATGGAATGGCTCCTTTTCTGATTGTGCCGGATAATTCCGGCCATTGTGTGTGGCGCGCACCCGGTGTCGGGCGGTGCCGGTCTTAGTAAAATTTTACGCGCTGTTGGGCGCAGGCTTTCGCCTTCGCTTTAAAGCTTAGGGCAGGAGGACTACTTGAGCGCCGAAGACAAGCCCGGCACCAAAACCAATCTGCAAAGCAAATTTGCCCGAAAGCTCCGGATGCTCTCTGCGCATGCGGTCCATCGCCATCGGAATGGAGGCCGCAGAGGTGTTCCCGTTTTCTGCAATATCCCGGGCGATGAGCACGGTTTCGGGAAGTTTTAGCTGCTTGGCCAGCTCATCAATGATGCGCATATTCGCCTGATGCGGGATGAACGCGGCCAAATCACTAGCTTGGAGTCCAGCCTCGGCTAATGCCTGACGGGCCATCTTCGCCATTTCCCAGACCGCCCAGCGGAACACCGTCTGGCCGTCTTGGCGCAGCGTCGGCCACGGATTGGCCAGCTCTTCGAGCGGTTCATCAACCGCCGATTCCAGTAGCTCATTGGCGCCGAGTAGCGAATCGCGCAACTCAAGCTGTGAGTGGGTCATGCTGATCGCGTTCCACTTGGAGCCATCCGAGCCCCACACCGACGGGGAAATCCCCGGAACCGATGAAGCCCCGACGATCACCGCTCCGGCACCATCACCAAGCAGGAAGGAAATGGTGCGCTCAGAATTGTCGATGTAATCCGAGAGTTTCTCCACGCCCACCACCAACACATGTTGCGCTAGCCCGGAACGAACCAACGCGTCCGCCTGAGCGATCGCATAGCAGTACCCGGCACAGGCCGCGGAAATGTCATAGGCCGGAGCCGGGGTGGCGCCGAGCAGGTCAGCAAGGGCCGCGGCCGCCGACGGGGTGGCATGCGGGAAGGTCACCGTGGCCACGATGACCGTATCAAGCTGCGCGGCACTAATCCCTGCGTCCTCAAGGGCCGCTTGCGCGGCGCCTTGAGCCATGTCCAACACCGAGGTGTTCGCATCGGCGCGATGCCGGGTGATGATGCCGGTGCGCTGGCGGATCCACTCGTCGGAGGAGTCGATCCACTGGCAAACATCGTCATTGGTCACCACCACATCGGGGCGGAATGACCCGGTGCCCAGAATCGCGCTATACGCGTTCGGGGTGGGGGTAAGTAGCTGCGCGGTCATGATGGTTCCTAGTGCCCGGTGTGCTCGGCAATAAATTCGCGGGCGGCATCCAACTCGGCCGGGCTCTTCAGCGCGAGGGTTTTGACGCCCTTCAGTCCGCGGCGGGCCAAGCCCACCAGGGTTCCGGCCGGAGCGAGTTCGAGCACTCCGGTGACGCCTTGAGCGGCCAGGGTTTCCATGCACAGATCCCAACGCACCGGGCGGGAGACCTGAGCGACCAAGGAGGCGAGGTTCGCGCTGCCGTCGGTGACTGGCGCTCCGTCAAAGTTGGAGAGCAAGGTCAGCTGTGGGTCTTGCGGCGACAGGCTGGCGGAGAGTTCTTCAAGAACGCCCACCGCCGGCTGCATGTGGCTGGTGTGGAAGGCACCTGCGACCTTCAACGGGATCACGCGGGCCTTCGCTGGTGGGTTCGCCACCAGTGCTTCAAGCTGTTCTAGGGTGCCGGCCGCGACCGTCTGTCCGCCGCCGTTGGCGTTGGCTGGGGTCAAGCCGAATTCGCTGAGTTTCGAGAGAACCTCATCTGGGTCACCGCCAAGTACCGCGGCCATGCCGGTGGGCGTGGTGGCTGCTGCCTGAGCCATGGCGTTGGCGCGGGTCCGCACAAACGTCAGTGCGTCGGTTTCGCTCAGTGCGCCGGCTAAGGCGGAGGCGGTAATTTCGCCTACCGAGTGTCCGGCAAGGACGACGCCGGCAGGTAAGGAATCGCCAAAGAGTGCACGGGCGGAAACCAGTCCGGCGGCGACGATCAAGGGCTGCGCGACGGCGGTGTCCTTGATGGTCTCCTCATCGGAGGTGGTTCCGTGGGCGAGAAGATCGCGCCCGGTGATGCCGCCCAGCGCAGTTAGATGGTCGCGAACGCCATCAACTTCGAGCCAGTCGGTGAGAAAACCTGGGGTCTGGGAGCCCTGTCCGGGGCAAACGATTGCTAACACTCTTATAGCTTTCCAAATAGTTGTGGCTTCACGCGCGGTATTTCGGTACCAAGCTCGAGGTGCCTCTTTGTAGGAACTCTACAAAAGCTTAGCCTAACGCCACGATAAAAACCCATGTAAAGCGCCTGTGTTGCGGTCCGGGGACTGTGCGTTCCCCATAAAATTGGTTGGTTTAGCCCGGTTCGTTCAGCCGCCCGAGCACCAGTGCGCTATGCAGCACAAATGCGTCACGCGCCACCAACGGATCCCAGCCGGTCACCTCGGAAATACGCTTGAGTCGGTAACGCACGGTATTGGCGTGCACAAAAAGTTCCCGCGCGGTGCCCTCCAGTGAGTGGCCAAGCGCAAGGTAGCTAGACAGCGTCTGTAGTAGCCCGTTGCCGGCGTGTACCAGCGGCTGATACACACGTTCAATAAGTGCGGTGCGAGCCAGCGGGTCACCGTTAAAGACCCGCTCGGGCCACAGGTCATCGGCGTCTACCGGCACCGGTGCCTGCTCCCAGGCGCGCGCCGCGCCGTAGCCTGCCACCGCGGCGCTCGCGGCGGTATGCATCTGGCTGACGGTGGCCGCCAGCGGAGAATAGACGATCGGCCCGGGGCCAAAGAACCGGGCAAAGCGGGTGAGGTCCGCTTCCTCAAATTTGGTGTCCGAAAGCATCAGGATCGCCCGATCTCCGAGCACCCCGACCAGCGAGTCGCTGGCGTAGCGTTGCGCCACCCGGCGCAGCGCCGCGACGAAGGTGACCGAGTTGGACGCCGGGGTCGTACCGACCATAATGCGGATGTTCTTTTGTGACTTCCAGCCGATGGCCGCGATCCGCGAGGACAGCGAGTCCTGAGATTCCCCATGCAGTACCGCATCCACCACGTGGGCTTCAAGCCGTGAGTCCCAGGCGCCGCGGGTCTCGGCGGCCCGCGCGTACACGTCGGCGGCGGCGAAGGCCACCTCACGGGAGTAACGCAACACCGCCTCACGTAGTTGTGCCTGTTCGTTTTCGGCCGCGATATCTGGCACCTGAGATTCGACAACCTCCACGATGGTGCGTAGCAAGGCCAACGCTTTTTGCAACGAGATGGACCGGGTCAGTTCGCTCGGGGCGGCGCCAAAGACGTCGTTCATCACCCACGCCGGGGTGGATTCGGGTTCCTCGTACCAGGTGACAAAGGTGGAGATGCCCTTTTGTGCGACCAGCCCGAGGGCCGCGCGTTCGGCCGGCTCTAAGGAGCGGTACCAGGGCAGGGATTGGTCCAGATATTTTAGCGCCGTGGTGGACAGCACGCCCAGATGGCTTTTGAGCCGGCGAATAGTTTCTGCGGTGGGCTTGGGCACTCGCACAGCGCGCGAGCGCACACCCGATGTGGGCTCGACCTGAGGACTCATGGTTTCAAGCATACGCAAAAAATGTGCCTACGCGCCGGTAGTTAAACGTCGGCGGGCGCCAAGTCACCTGAATCAGGAAACTTGGCGCCCGCCAAACAAAGTTGAACTAGCTACGCGAGAGCTACGCGTCGCCGCCCGCGTTACCGGAAGTTCCGGCATTTGGGTTGTTCAGGTCGTACTTTGCGTGAGCCTTCACCGCGGTATCAGCCGGGATCTCGCCGCGTTCTGCCAGCGAGGCCAGGGTTTTGACTACCAGGGTGTGCGAGTCGATCTTGAAGAATCGACGCGCCGCAGCACGGGTGTCGGAGAAGCCGAATCCGTCCGCGCCCAAGGTGTGGAATTCACCTGGCACGTAAGGGCGGATCTGCTCCGGCACCGCACGCATGTAGTCGGTGGTCGCGATGACCGGACCGGTGGTGGACTGCAACTTGGAGGTCACAAACGGTACCGGGCGAGCCTTGGATGGATCGACGAGCACCTTGTCATCGGCGATCTGACCCTCGCGAGCCAATTCGTTCCAGGAGGTGACCGACCATACATCGGCGGACACGCCCCACTCCTCGGCCAGGATCTGCTGGGCCTCGATAGCCCACGCCAGCGCCACGCCGGAGGCGAGCAGCTGAGCGCGTGGCCCGTCGGTGGTCGCTTCCTTCAGCAGGTAGATACCCTTCACGATGCCCTCAACGTCAACGTTTTCAGGCTCCGCAGGCTGGCTGATCGGCTCGTTGTACACGGTGATGTAGTACATCACGTTTGGATCGGTGTGGGTGCCACCGTACATGCGCTCAAGGCCCGAGCGCATAATGTGCCCGATCTCGTAACCGTAGGCCGGGTCGTAGGCGACCACTGCCGGGTTGGTAGCTGCCAGCAACGGCGAGTGGCCGTCGGCGTGCTGCAAACCTTCACCGGTCAGCGTGGTGCGTCCTGCGGTGGCGCCAATGATGAAGCCACGGGTCATCTGGTCAGCAGCGGCCCAGAACTGGTCGCCGGTGCGCTGGAAACCGAACATCGAGTAGAACACGTAGATCGGGATCAACGGTTCATCGTGCGTGGAGTAGCTGGTCCCGGCGGCGGTGAAGGCCGCTACCGCGCCGGCCTCGTTGATGCCTGGGTGGATCAGCTGACCGCTAGCGGACTCCTTGTACGCCAACACCAGATCACGGTCTACCGACAGGTAATTCTGTCCGGCAGGGTTGTAGATCTTGGCGGTAGGGAAGAAGGAGTCCATGCCGAAGGTGCGCGACTCATCGGGCACGATCGGCACGATGCGGTGACCGAAGTCCTTGTCACGCATCAGGTCCTTGAGCAGACGCACAAATGCCATGGTGGTTGCGGCCTGCTGCTTGCCCGAACCACGCTTAGCGAAGGCGTAAGCCTTGTCGCCAGGCAGGTGGATCTTGGAGCTGTTTTCCTTACGGCGCGTTGGCACCGCACCGCCCAATTCGCTGCGGCGTTCCATCATGTACTTGTACTCCGCCGAGTCATTGCCCGGGTGGTAGTACGGCGGCATATATGGATCGGCTTCGAGCTGCTCGTCGGTGATCGGGATGCGCAGGTGATCGCGGAAGCCCTTGAGGTCCTCCAAGGTCAGCTTCTTCATCTGGTGGGTCGCGTTACGCGCCTCGAAGTGCGTGCCCAGGCCGTAGCCCTTAACCGTCTTGGCCAGGATGACCGTCGGCTTGCCCTTGAACTCGGTGGCTGCCTTATAGGCCGCGTAGACCTTATGGTAGTCGTGGCCGCCACGCTTCAGGTTCCAGATTTCGTCGTCGGTCATATCCGCGACGAGTTCCTTGGTTTCTGGACGCTGACCGAAGAAGTGCTCGCGAACGAACGCGCCGGACTCGGCCTTGTAGGTCTGGTAGTCACCATCCGGGGTCTGGTTCATGACGTCGACCAGGGCGCCGTTTGGATCTTCTTCGAGCAGGGCATCCCACTCGCGGCCCCAAACGACCTTGATGACGTTCCAGCCCGCACCGCGGAAGAAGGCCTCAAGTTCCTGCATGATCTTGCCGTTACCGCGCACCGGTCCGTCGAGGCGCTGCAGATTGCAGTTGATCACGAAGGTCAGGTTGTCGAGCTTCTCGTTGGCAGCAAGCTGCAAGAAGCCGCGCGACTCTGGCTCGTCCATTTCGCCGTCGCCAAGGTAGGCCCAGACATGCTGGTCCGAGGTGTCCTTGATGCCACGGTTGTGGATGTAGCGGTTCAGCTGTGCCTGGTAGATGGCGTTTGCTGGGCCGATACCCATCGACACGGTCGGGAACTGCCAGAAGTCTGGCATCGAACGTGGGTGTGGGTAGGAAGGCAGCGCGTGGCCTTCCTGGGACTTCTCCTGGCGGAAGCCGTCCATATCTTCTTCGCTCAAGCGTCCTTCGAGGAAGGCGCGGGCGTACATACCTGGGGAGGCGTGGCCCTGGAAGAAGACCTGATCGCCGCCGCCTGGATGGTCCTTGCCACGGAAGAAGTGGTTAAAGCCAACCTCGTACAAGGTGGCTGCGCCTGCGTAGGTGGAGATGTGTCCGCCGACGCCGACGCCTGGGCGCTGGCCGCGGTGCACCATGATGGCTGCGTTCCAGCGCATGAACGCGCGGAAACGACGTTCTACGGACTCATCGCCCGGGAAATCTGGTTCCTGATCCACCGGAATCGTATTCACGTAGTCGGTGGTGGTCACCATGGGGACGCCAACGGACTTGGCGCCGGCACGCTGCAACAGCGAGCGAATGATGAACTGAGCACGTTCGGTGCCCTGGGATTCGACCAGTGAGTCGAATGAGTCCAACCATTCCTGAGTTTCCTCAGGATCCCGATCAGATAGCTGGTAAGTCAAACCACTACGGATCTGGGAGATGTGTTCCTCTACAGCCACGGAAGCTCCTTGATTGAATTGCGGCTCCGACACGTTGGTCTGAGTTTCGGACCGTGTGACGGGTTGGGACTACGAGAGCTGCGCGCTTGAGTGACGTGTGCATCTCGTTTCAACCCATACTCTAGTTCTTATAGGGATGTGAAAAGTACAGTTTTTAGACGCAAAAAGCCCTTAAATCTGACTTATAGAGTGACATGTGCAACTCCGTACAGGAGCTAGGTACATAATGCTCATGTAAGGATGAGGTGAGTCACGAGTTCTCGCGATAGAATTACCGGCGTGTTACGTCCTTAGCGCTTGAATGGGAAGACAAAAGAGTGTTTTGTTGTTAGTAACGCTTTGTAACAGCAGGAGGAATGAAGTGAGCGACGCCGTATCGGCAAACCTGGAACCCGCTAAGAACTTGGGTTTCAAAGATGAAGACCTTATTCAGGAACTGGGCTATGACGAAGACGTAGACTTCGGTCTTCGTGATGCTATCGAGGACCTGATCGGTTCAGATTTGCTCACCGAAGAAGACCACGACGTAGTCGACGCAGTCATTTTCTGGTGGCGCGACGGCGACGGAGACTTAGTCGACGCTCTGATGGATTCATTGGAATGCCTTGATGAAGGTGGCATTGTTTGGCTACTTACCCCTAAACAGGGTCGTAGCGGACATGTGTCCCCAACCCAGATTCAACAGGATGCTCCCACTGCGGGGCTTCATGTCACTACAACTGAGGGTGTCTCAGAGGATTGGTCCGCCATCCGTCTAGCACCACGCAAGAAGCACTAATGATCGAAACAGGTTCACGCCTGTTCGATTTCTCGCTGGAAAACCAGTACGGCGAAACTATCACCAGCACCCAGCTCGCTTCGGGCAGGGTGCTGGTGGTTTTTTACCCCTGGGCATTTTCCCGCGTCTGCGGATCTGAACTAGCTCAAATTCAAGAACATCACCAAGACTTTCTCGACGCCGAGGTGCGGGTGGTGGCGATCTCGGTGGACCATAAGTTCACGTTGCGTAGTTACGCCGAACAACTTGGTATCGAGTTCGAACTCCTCGCCGACTTCTGGCCACACGGTGCGGTAGCCATGGAGGCTGGCGCATTTGATGAGGCTAAGGGAGTGGCGACACGCCTCTCGCTGTATCTAATCGATGGGGTAGTGCGCCACATTTTTAGTAGTCCAATGACCGAGCCGCGCAGCCTGAATGAGTATCAGAAGGTCATTGCGAGCTTGAAGTGATGTAGCTCTCCTAGCGTGTTCGGCTCTCGATTTGCGCGGAGAGAAAATAACCGGTAAATTTATCTCTCGTTGGCTTGGAGAAATGCAAGACAGCATAAAGGTTTGGGCCTTTAGCTCAGCTGGTAGAGCGTCACGTTTACACCGTGAATGTCATCGGTTCGATCCCGGTAGGGCCCACCAAGCAAAACCCGCTTCGCCTCATCTTCGGATGAGGGGATGCGGGTTTTTTGTTGTGTACTGACCGGCGCTAAACCAAAAGGTATTCACCCTCAGTGCGGTGCGGATGCCAGTCAGAACACCGCTTTGTGGTTAGCGTCAGGGCTTATAGGCCAGCGTCAGGCGAAATCTGTGGACGGGGCAGGCGCCTGGAAGGTCTAGCTCAGGCGCCCAAAATCGGGGGAGCGTCACAAGGTTCAGTGGAATAGGTTCCCTCTCGGCTTGGTTGTCGCTAGAGAGCGCCAGTATTTTTCTGCAGGGTAGATTCTGCAAAACTGCAATCTTAAGGAAACGATTTGCCTGTTCCGTTGAGCATTCTTGATCTTGCCTCTATTTCTGAAGGCTCCACCGCGCGCGAGGGGATTGCCGCGTCGATGAAAACCGCCCAACTGGCGGATGAGCTTGGCTACCATCGGCTATGGTTTGCCGAACACCACAACACGGCAAATCTCGCTTCCAGCGCCACCGCGTTGCTTATTTCACAGGCCGCCTCGGTCACCGAGCGGATCCGGGTGGGTTCAGGTGGCGTGATGTTGCCAAACCACGCTCCGCTCATGGTCGCCGAGCAGTACGGCACCTTAGCTAACATGCATGGTGATCGGATCGATCTGGGCCTCGGCCGTGCACCAGGAACCGATGGTATGACCGCGCAGGCGCTGAATCGTTCGTCGGCCGAGCCGCAAGAGTTTGCGCGCAGTATTTATGACTTGCAGGGCTGGTTTGGGCAGAGCGGGACCGCGCACAGCATGCCGATTGTCTCCGCCGTCTCAGCCGGTATGAACGTGCCGATTTGGGTGCTTGGTTCCACGGTTAATGGTGCCTCTATTGCAGGCCAATTGGGTCTGCCGTTTTCGATCGCCTCACACTTCGCCCCGGATCAGGTCGATCACGCGCTGAAAGTTTACCGCGACGCTTTTAACCCCGAGGCGGTGACGGCGCAGATCGATAAGCCCTACGTGATGGCAGGCATCAACGTGATGGTCGCGGACAGCGACGAGGAAGCTGCACGGGAGTTCACGGTGATCGAGCAGATGTTCCAAGATGTGCTGCGTGGAAAATCGCGCAAGCTTCAGCCTCCGGTAGACCCAGAAGTGTTGGCAAGCCAGGGCTACACCGGAAACCCGATGCTGAAGATCAAGGCGGTTGGTGGTCCGTCGAAGGTCAAAGCCGAGCTGGATGCGTTTGTGCAACGAACCGGTGCCGATGAACTTATTACGACAACCTATGCCTTCGATCCTTCCGTGCGTGAGCACTCGCTGAAACTTTTAGCGCAGCTTTGGTTCTAACCTTTCACGCAATAGTGCAGCTACCGCGGGCCTAGATCGATTCACCCCCGGGGGAGATGCACGTCACGGCATTCTGATTTGCGCCGATGCGTTTTCACCAGTAAAGTTATTCCCTGTTGGCAAGAAGTTATTTCTTCGCTCAACGATGGTAAGGGCCTTTAGCTCAGCTGGTAGAGCGTCACGTTTACACCGTGAATGTCATCGGTTCGATCCCGGTAGGGCCCACCAAGCAAAACCCGCTTCACCTCATCTTCGGATAAGGGGACGCGGGTTTTTTGTTGTGCCCACTGGACCGAGGGCGCAGGCTTTTTCAACGCTTTAACTTCCCCGAAGACTAATTTCCAGACTTACTGCGCCTGGAACTAAATGTCTCCAAAGTTGTCTCGTCGCGATTGCATGGGAAACTGAAGTTATGACTGCTCCCGAAGAAAACGTATGGATCGCCGCCACCCGAGCGAATCCCGAACACTCACAGAACTTTGCCCAACGCTGGCGGACCTTCGCGCAAGAAGGTCGCGATATTTTTGGTGAGGCACGAACCATCGATGCGATGGCAGAGCGCGGCAGTCGAATCCTTGATGCCGGATGCGGAACCGGTCGAATCGGCGGCTGGTTAGCCGAACGCGGCCATCAGGTCGTCGGCATTGACCTAGACGAGCACCTGATCGATGTGGCCCGCGAGGATTACCCGCAGGCGCGTTGGGAGGTTGGCAATCTAGCTGACTTCACGCTCACCGATGACTCTTTGGCTGCACTTGAGTTCGACGTGATCGTCTCGGCCGGAAATGTGCTGACCTTCTTATCCCAATCCGAGCGGCTGCCAGCACTGGTGAAACTGCGGGAGCATTTGGCAACCGAGGGACGCCTGGTGGTGGGCTTCGGCGCGGGACGCGACTACGAGTTCGAAGACTTTGAAGCCGATGCAGCATCCGCGGGCCTTGAACTGCAGCAGCGCTTCTCCACCTGGCAGTTCCACCGTCCCGCTGATGACTTCCTCGTCGCCGTACTCGGCCGCGCCGACTAAGCGCGGAGGCGGGTTACGCCTTGGTGCGTAGCCGCCACAGCGAGGTGACTTCCCGCGAGCGTGCTGCATGAAGGATGTCTGAATCATCCTTGGCGCGCCCGTGGGTTGGCAGGGTGTCGAGCCTGTCGATGACTTCTAGGCCTGCGTCGTCGATGGCATCAAGAAGTAGTTGGCGACTGCGTAAGCCCAATAGCTCGGCCAGGTCAGAAATGATCAGCCAGCCTTCGCCGTCTTCGGTGAGGTGTTCGGGCAATCCGCGCAAAAACTGTAAGAGCATCTTGCTTCCCGGATCGTACACGGCAGCATCGAGTGTGGTCGGCGCGCTTCCGGGTAACCAGGGCGGATTACAGATCACCAACGGCGCACGGCCTGCGGGGAACATGCTGGTCAGTTCGGCGCGGGCGGAATCATCGATGGCTAGGCGCGCGAAGTTCTCGTTCGCGCAATCTACCGCGCGCTGATGGATGTCGGTGCCGATCACGGTCTTCATGCCGCGGGATACCAAGATCGCCGCCAACACTCCGGTGCCGGTGCCGATATCAAAGGCCAGCTCGGTGGCGTTCAGCGGTGCCTTGGCAACTAGGTCAACATACTCATGCCGGGTGGGCAAGAACGTGCCGTAGCCAGGGTGGATCTTTTGGCCTAGTGCAGGCACGTCGACGCCGTTGAGGTACCACTGGTAGGCGCTGAGTACACCGGTGAGTTCTTGGAGGCTGACTACCGCAGAGTGCGTAGTGGGCGCGGCCTTTTGCGGATAACCAAATGCCACCGCAGGGCCAACGCGTGGGGCCCTGGGCAGTTCTAGCGCTGCCTCACCGTCGATGGTGTCACAATTCAGTGGAACTAAGATCAGTGACATCATCCGCGAGCGTTGGGCTCGCCCCTGACGGATGGCATAGAACTTTTCCGCGTCGGTTTGAGGCTTGCGCGAAGTCTTGCCGGTGGCCGCCTTGGATAGTCGGCGATCGATGGCCGATAACATTTGCTTGGCATTGTGGAAGTCGCCCAACCAGAGCATGGCGGTGCCGCGCGCCGCGTTGCGCATGGCGGCATCGGCGGTGAGTCGGTCATCAACGACCACCACATTTTTAGGTACTGGGCGCGCATTGGCTGACCACCAGCTGGCGGAGGTATGAGTTCCTTGGTGTTCCCAGCTCAGGGTTTGGTCGGCAAGGTTGGGGGAGTGCTCGATGGCGGTGTACCTCGTTGAGTCGTGGCGCTCACCCGATGTCTGACCGCGCGCGAGCGATGGTGTTGCGAAGCCTAGTAATCTCCATGATACGGAGTTTTCCCCGAGCGCAGGTGCAGTGCGAGCACCCTAGCGCGTAAGACTTTCGAGTGTTATCTTTAACTTTGTAACGCAAAGTACTTTTCATCACGAATAACTTTGTGACTCTACAGAGTCACCCGATGAAGGAGAATGCAGACAATGAACAACGAGAGCACGCCAGAAACGGATCCGGCGCGGATCTTGGATGGCATCGAGGCTAATGCGCGTCAAACACGTCAGGCCATGAGCCCGAATCAGCTGCTGCTCTTTTCGCTTTGGGGTGGCGCCTGGGTGATCGCGTTCATTGCGGTCTTCTTCACCTTTGCACCGGTTGCTTCTCCGTTGCTGCCAAAATTTCTCGGCGTCGGCATCGGAGTACTCGCCTTTGCACTGGCCATCGTGATCTCCGCGCTGCACTCGGCCAAACGTGGCTCCGGAATGAAGGGGCCATCGATGGTGGAAGGTGCAATTTACGGCAATACCTTCACGCTAGGAATCATCTTCGCCGGATTGCTCGGCTGGCGGCTACACGCGGCGGGCCTAGATTCCATGGGACTGTTGACCTTCGCACTAGGATCGCTGTGCTTGGTGGTGGGAGTGTTGGTGATCGCCGGATCGTTAATCTTCAATGATCGGACACAGCTGATTTTTGGGGCCTGGATCTTAGTCATTGGAATGCTTTCACTGACAGTGCCAGCGCCCTATAACTTGCTGGCCGGTGCGGTGGGTGGAGTTGGGCTGATAGTGCTCGGGTTGTTGCACAATTTGAAGCCAGCATTGGTCACAGGTGAGGTGGTTGAAGGTGGGCATGCACGAGCTTGATCCGGTCATTCATGCACAGGCGCGTCTGCGCACGGTCACGGTGCTCGACACGCTTCGGGTTGGCGATCGAATCTCCTTTCCCAAACTCCAGGGGATGCTGACGATGACCTCCGGGAATCTGGCTACACATCTGCGCAAACTCGAAGACAGCCAGTATGTAGCAGTGGAGAAAATTTTGGAGGGACGCAATCCGGTGACCTATGTGTGCCTCACGAGAACGGGGCGGACTGCATTTGAAAACTATAAATCCGCGTTACGTGAACTACTTGACCCGGCACGCTCAAAGGCGAAACCTTAGCGCACCCCTACAGGATTACAAGACCTAGAATACGAGGTCAGGAAAACATAAGGTGGTATCCAGCTAGCTCCAAAAAATGGCAGGTAGCGTCGATTAGGTAAGTTGTTCGATCAAGCGACAGGAGATCATCTAATGGGTTTGGGCGATAAGTTTAAGAACAAGGCTCAGGAAGCAAGCGGCAAGGTCAAGGAGACCGTCGGCGACGCGACCAACAATGAGAGCCTGCAAGCCGAAGGCGTAAAGGATCAGGCAGCAGCCAAGGCCAAGCAGGCCGGCGAAGCAGTCAAGGACGCAGCTAAAGACGTTCGCGACGATCTGAACAAGTAAAAGTTTTCCATCCAAAGGCACCTACCATTCGGTGGGTGCCTTTGGTGTGTGCGGACGTGGGGGCTTAGTGGGCAGAAGTCACTTGGTGCAACGCTCGGATTACCGGCAGTGAACTGTCTTCCTCCGCTTCTAGTTGCTTCGCCAGGTGCGCAGCGCGCGCCGCATATTTATCGGTAGCCAGCGTCTGGTCGATGGCGTTCAGTAGTCGTTCGACGCTCAGTTCTTTATATTTGATCGGCTCAACGCCTGCGCCGAGGGCATGCACGCGAGCGGCCCAGAATGGTTGATCGGTAAAGATTGGCACACTAATCGTAGGTACTCCGGCTCGTAGTCCGGCGGCGGTGGTGCCTGCCCCGGCGTGATGAATCACGGCGGCCATCTGCGGAAATAGCCACCGGTGGTCGGTGTTCCCGATGCCCAGGATATTCGGCTCGTTAATTCCAGGGGCGCCTTGGAGGATGACGCGCCGGCCACTGCGGGTAGCTACCTCGTGCATGAAGTCTGCATCCAGTGCCGCGGTGCTACCAAAACCAAGGTAAACCGGCGGTGGGCCATCGGCGAGAAAGTCGAGAAGCTCGGTTGGAGCGGTCCAATCGTTATCGCCTTGCGGCCACCAGTAGCCGCAGGTGGTCATGGCCTCGCGCCAGTCCTTTGGTCGCGGAACTATTAACGGACTGAAACCGTGCAGGATCGGCGCGTCTTTGCGCCTGCGTCCCCGTTCAGAGGCGGACCGACGCCGTGGCGGCAAGCCAAGCTCCGCACGAAGACGGGTCACCGGCGGATCGTAAGGGGCTTTGCTGGCACTAATGAGTGAACCAAGCAGCTTGTTACCCACTGCTCCAAAATTGCGCGTGGTACCTAAAACCATGGGCGCGTAGGCGCTGCTTGGTTCGGATGGCTGAAGGTGGGCTCCGATGGCTGGAATTTGGAGGGCCTCGGCGACGTCGTAGGCAAATGGTGCCACCGAATTGGCCATGATCACCTCGGCCCCCTGCTCGGCGGCTTGCAGTGTCCCGGTGGCTGCGGACTGGAAATAGCTCTGCAATTGACTCATATACCAGCGCAATTCTTTGGCGCCGGCTTTCTGCCCCGGGGCTGCGGGGTTCACCAGTTCATTCATGGAACCGGGCAGTTCGTGGAAGGTGGCGCCAGCGCTGGTGACCAGTGGCGCGTACTCCGCGTTGGCCGCGATCGACACCTCAAATCCTTCAGCGCCCAGCTTGGCGGCGAGTCCCGCCATGGGTGCGACGTCGCCACGAGTTCCTGGGGTGACCATGAGTACACGCATTTTCTCTCCAACCTCTAAATAGCGATCACTGTTCGCAATTAAGTATATAGTCTAATGGTGGCAAGAGAACACCACCAAAGACGGCAGGAGAAATCTAGGGTGCCGAAGCAAGAAAAGCAGGAAGCCGGTACGAATTTAGACCATAGTGCCAGGGGCCCAAAACCGGCGCACTCGCGCGAAAAAATTGCCCGGGTGGCCGTTGAGCTGGCGGACGAGCGAGGTCTGGACGCGGTTTCTATCAGAGCCGTCGCCCAACAAATCGGTGCGGGGGCCGCCTCCATTTACCGATATGTTGATTCTTCGGACCAATTACTTGATTTGATGGTGGATAGGGTGAGCGGCGAATACGTCTTCGACGAGTTGACCGGCAGTCCCGAAGGGCAGTTGCTCGAACTCGCCGCCCAGGGACGAGCGATTATGCACGCACACCCCTGGCTGGCACCACTGGTGCAGACCGCACGCGTACCGGGGCCACACACCCTACGATATTTAGAGTCCGCGCTGAACGCACTGACGAGCACCGCATTATCTGGAACGCAAAAACTTCAAACGATCGCCATGCTCACCGCGATCACCTCAGCCTTCGTGATCAACGAACTAAGCCAGCAAAATGCCCAGCCGCGCGGTGTGACCGAAGTTCAGCAGGCGCTGGCCAGCGGACAGTACCCTCTGCTTACCGCCGCTTTCCTTCAGGGAGCTACCACGGTGGATCAAGACGAAGTGTTTGGCTCACTGATCGGCAATTATCTGCGCGGCGCCGGAGTCTTCGAAGCCTAATTTTGGCGCTATATTGTCTTGCTAAGAAATCTTCTTTACCGTGGTGACTTGGTGTGAAACGATGAACCCATCACTAGCTTTACCGACGATACGGGAGTTCATCATGGCTGCACCAGCCGAAACGACGATGGCCGAGATCAATGAACTGATCAGCCTCGATACCACCAGCCGCGACAGTAACCTGCCGCTAATCGAGTTGGTGGTGGCGAAGCTGGATGCAGCGGGAATCAGCTCGAAGCTGATCCACAACGAGGACGGCTCCAAGGCGAACCTGCTGGCCACCATCCCGGCCAGCGACGGTACGCGCACCGGCGGCATCGTGCTTTCCGGGCACACCGACGTGGTCCCGGTAGATGGACAGGACTGGTCCAGCGAACCATTTAGCACGCAGATCCGCGATGGCAAGCTTTACGGACGCGGCACCTGCGACATGAAGGGTTTTATCGGGGTAATCCTGGCCAAACTGCCGGAAATTACCGCAGCGAAACTGACCGAACCAATCCACCTGGCCCTGTCCTATGACGAAGAGGTCGGTTGTGTGGGAGCGGTGAGCCTCGTGGAGGAAATCGCCGCG
Source organism: Arthrobacter sp. MYb213 (assembly GCF_002979915.1). Lineage (GTDB taxonomy): Bacteria > Actinomycetota > Actinomycetes > Actinomycetales > Micrococcaceae > Glutamicibacter. The sequence goes on along the minus strand of NZ_PCQA01000001.1, from coordinate 578,434 downwards.
CAGCAGCTGTCCCCACGCGGAGCGGTCATCGGTGAGCCGAGCAGCATGCGCGCGATTCGTGGGCACAAGTCCATGAACGTTTTCCAGGTGACCTTCAACGGCGTTGCCGCCCACTCCTCGCTGCCACGCGAGGGACTGAATGCGATCTCCTACGCATTGCGCTTTGCCAATTACGTAGAAGAAATTTCGGCTCAGTTGCGCAACGACGGACCGAGCGATGACGCGTTTATCGAGCCAACCACCACCATGAACGTGAACCGCTTTGACGGCGGAATCGCGGTAAACACCATCCCTTCAAAGTGCGTGGTGCACTTTGAATTCCGTTCGCTGGCAGTGGTGGACCGGGCCGCGCTGATCGCGCAGTTCCGTGACTATGCCGCGCAGCTTGACGCTGAAATGAAGCAGGTAAATTCCGCCGGCTCGGTGCAATTCGAACAGGTTGCCGGCGCCCCGGGACTGGACACCGATCCCGGAGAAGAAATCGTCGCGTTGGCCGCCGCCTGCGGTGCGATCGCCACCGACGAGAAGGTCACCTATGGCACCGAAGCTGGGCTGTTCGCCGCCGCCGGAATCCCATCGGTAGTGTGTGGACCTGGCGACATTGCTCAGGCGCACGCACCGGATGAATTCATTGAACTATCCCAGATTGTTGATTGCGAAAACTTCATCCTGCGCCTGGTGCAGGAGCTCTCGGCATGAGCACCGCCACGCCACAGGCGACACCGCAACAACTAGCGATTGCACGCAAGGCGGTGATTTCCTCCTCCATCGGCGCTGCCCTGGAATGGTTCGACATCATCGTCTACGCCACCTTCGCTACGACTATTGCGAAACTGTTCTACCCCGAATCCAATGGATCCTTCGCGCTGATCCTGACCTTTGCGACCTTCGCGATTTCCTACCTGATCCGTCCACTGGGCGGAATGATCCTAGGTAGTTACGCAGACCGTAAGGGACGCAAGAAGGCGCTGACGCTAACCTTGATGCTGATGATGCTTGGCACGCTCATCATGGCCGTCGCCCCCACGTACGCGATGGTCGGAGTCTGGGGTGCGCTAATCATTTTGCTTTCGCGTCTCATCCAAGGATTCTCCGCCGGTGGCGAGTTTGGTACGGCCACCGCGTTCTTGATCGAAAGTGCCCCGCATAAGAAGGCGTTCTACGCCTCCTGGCAAGTGGCTGCTCAGGGTGTGTCGATGTTGCTGGCCTCCGGATTTGGGTACGTACTGACCACGCAGCTGTCCCAAGAAGCCTTGGAAAGTTGGGGCTGGCGTGTGCCGTTCTTTGTCGGTCTGCTGATTGGCCCGGTGGGACTCTACATTCGTGCGCGACTCGAAGAGACCGAAGAGTTCATTACCACCAAGAAGAGCAAGTCGCCGCTGGGTGAATTGTTTAGCCAGCACTACGGCCGACTATTGGCTGGTTCCGCGGCCATCGGTGTGGCAACAATTTCTGTCTACATGATCTTGTACATGCCAACCTTTGCGGTCAAGAACCTCAATATCCCAGCAGATGCCGCCTTCCTTGGCGGAGTAGTAGCCGGTGTGATCACCTTAATCACCGTTCCAATGATTGGCCACCTGGCGGACCGAGTGGGACCTGCCAAGGTGATGACCTGGGCAGCCGTCGGCGCCTTGGTCCTGGCCTGGCCACTGTTTAAGCTGATGACCAGCAATCCGAGCATCCCGGTGATGGTGGTGGTGATCGCGTTACTTGGTGTGATCATGTCCTTCTACTTCGGACCACTGCCGGCACTGATTTCCGCGCTCTTCCCAGCCGCTATTCGTGGCTCGGGGATCTCGGTGACCTACAACGTGGGTGTCACGCTACTTGGCGGTATCGCACCGCTGGTGCTGACCTGGTTGCTCAGCGTTACCGGTTCGCTGGAAACGCCGAGCCTGTACTACATGGCTATCGCGGTCATCTCCTTGGTTGGTCTGGCGTTTATTCGCCTGCGCTACAAGCTGCGCTAAAAACCGCATCAATAACAATGGCTTCGATCTTTTAGGATCGAAGCCATTGTTTTTTCATACCGTCTACAGAACTACCAGCAACACTGCGATCCAATGGCAACCGAAGGCCACCACCGTGCAGGCGTGGAAAAGCTCGTGGAATCCGAAGACTGTCGGGACCGGGTTGGGACGTTTGGTTGCGTAGAACACCGCGCCGATCGAGTAGAACAGGCCACCGCCTAAGACCAGCAGCAGGACCGCGGGGCTGGCTGCCCAATAGGAGGGGATGTCCATCGCCGCGCCCCAACCAAGCAGAATGTATAGGACCACGGAAAACCAGCGTGGAGCCGCTGGCCAGAAGGTTTTAACGAGAATCCCGAGTATTGCTCCGGCCCAGATGATCGACAAGGTCAGGGTCGCTTGCGAGCGATCAAGGATTTGCACCGCAATGGGCGTGTATGTGCCAGCGATCAACAAGAAAATATTTGCGTGATCAGCGCGACGGAACCACGCGGTGGTCTGCGGTGACCAGTTTCCGCGGTGATACATCGCCGAGGTGGCGAAGAGGGTAATGGAGGTCAACGCGAATACCGCGGCGGACCACTCGGCGGCCTGCCCCTGCGCCAAGACCACAATCAGGAGCCCCAAAATAATCACCAACGGACTGACCCAGGCATGAATCATTCCACGCCACAGCGTACGTTCGGTTCCCGGAGTTGGCTGCCACCGCGAGCGAGATTTTATCGGCTTGGTGGCGTCGGAGGCGGTGTTTGTCATGTGCTTCCTTAGAGCTGGCCAAAATGTCTACTGGTTCAAATCTTACTGGAGTCAGTGACACGGCATGGTGAGCTTTGACCTTGCACTCAGGTGGCTTGAATGCCGTTAGTTACGGTGACTGAAGCTGAATGCCGCGAGGTTTCAGATTTTGGGGGAGGGACGGGGTAAGCTCCTATTTGGTTGAAGATCGCACGATAATTCGGCGCTTGACCATCACCATTCATTCGCATCACTTGGGGAGTTTTATGCTGCGCCGTGTCTTGGCTATGTTCGCGATTGGTGCGTTGGCACTCACCGGCTGCGCAAATGCCGCTGAAAGAGAACAGTCAACTGCCCAATTCACCCAAAGCTATGTCCCGCTTGAGCAATCCTTCGTGGCCGATTTGGCGTCTACGGGCTCTAAGAAGGTCAAGCCGGGCGCAAAACTCACCGGGCCGAAAGCAATGACCGTCCTGAACTCGTTGCCGGTTAAAGGTAAGGCTCCGGCTACCGGATATAACCGAAATAAGAAGTTCGGCAACGGGTGGAAGGACTTTGATAAGGATAAGTGCGACGAACGCCAAGATACGTTGTCGCGCGATATGTCCAAGGTGAAGTTCAAAGACCGTAAGAAATGCACTGTGCGCTCCGGAACCTTGCAAGATAGCTACAGCGGTAAGCGCATTAACTGGAAAGTGAATTCTGGTTCGGTTGATATCGACCACGTGGTCGCGCTGAAAAACGCCTGGATCTCCGGTGGGCAGAAACTCTCGCAGACGCAACGTCAGGCGTTAGCTAACGACCCGCTAAATCTGATGGCTTCCTCGGCTTCTGCGAATCGTCAGAAGGGTGCTAAGAACACTGCCGAGTGGCTGCCGAAGAATAAATCTTTCCGCTGCCAGTATGTGGCTACTCAGGTGAGCGTCAAGAAGAAGTACGCGCTTTCGGTGACCAGTGCCGAGAAGAACGCGATGAAAAAGGTGCTCAACACCTGCAAGAACCAGAAGGCCGCCAAGGTGAAGACGATCAAACCTGGTGGAAGCAAAGACAGTTCTAAGCCGAAAACCCCGAAGAAAATCCAGAGCCATTATGTTAAGGGCTCCGTACATCCAGGAGCTTTCTGCAAGAGCGTAGATAAGTTCAAAAAGGGTAAGTCCAAAGCTGGTAAGACCTACACCTGCAAGAGTTCCAAAACCGACAGTCGTTTGCGCTGGCGAGTCTAGACTGCAAAAAGGATGGTCCGCAGACCGGCATATGCCGGACGGCGGACCATCCTTTTTGCTGTTATCGAGGCGAAATGCTTACCTCCATGACCAACTAAGCTCTCTTTTTGGTAATGAAGCCCCAGATGACCAAAACGACCAGTGAGCCACCGATGGCAAGCAACCAGCTAGACAGCGAGAAGAACTTGTCGACATCGGCGTTGAAGACGGCTTGGCCGATCCAACCGCCAACGAGGGCACCTATGACGCCGAGGACCAATGTTGCGATCCAGCCGCCGCCTTGCTTACCTGGCAAAATTGCTTTCGCGATAGCGCCAGCAATCAAGCCCAGAACGATCCATCCAATAAATCCCATGGTTCTCTCCAATGGTCTAGCTATCAGAAGTGGTCGGGTTTGACCTACTTGATGGTGACAATACTCGACATTGAGTAGTAGTTCCACGAGTTCCCATGATTTTTAATGAAATTTTCAGGAAAGATTCAACCTGAAGGTGAAGGTTACACCGGAAAAATGCCTATTCCTTAGCTGACAAGGGATAAGAAAATATCGGCAAATTGTCCGTTTCTGATTCCTTGACAGCGTGGCGTGTCGGTTCTAGGCTGTTTAAATCTGCTTTTATGAACCACAAGTTCCATAAAAGCTGATATTAGGTTCGCGCACGACGGAGTGGATAAATGACGACTAACAAAACGCCCATCATCGTAATGGGAGTTTCCGGTTCCGGTAAATCAACCATCGGTGCCCTGCTTGCCGAGAAATTGGAGCAGGAATTCATTGATGGCGATGCCCTGCATCCAGAAGAAAACCGCATCAAAATGGCGGCGGGGATCGCCCTGGATGACGCGGACCGCACGCCATGGCTGAACAATATTGGCGAAAAACTTTCGGCCAGCAACAAGGCGGGAACACCGGTCATCATTGCATGCTCGGCACTCAAACGCTCTTACCGAGATTTAATTCGTAGTCACGAACCAGACACGCTCTTTGTACACCTCACCGGTGGCAAGCAGTTGATTGGCGAACGTATGGCGGCACGCAAGCACGAGTTCATGCCGACCTCATTGCTCACCAGCCAGTTGGCGACGCTGGAAGAACCTAGCAGCGACGAACATGTTTTGCTCGCAGAGATCGCACACACCCCTGAGCAGATCGTCAGTGATCTTCTCGAAGCTTTAAACCCGTAGCGAAATACTTACTTCCATTGATCAAGGACGACAATGACTACTGAGCTCGAAATGAACTGGACGCTGGGCACCCCAGCGTTACTAGGTGTGGCGGTGGCAGCTATTGCGCTGCTCTTGCTGCTGATTATCCGCTTCCGCGTGCACGCTTTTGTCGCGTTGGTGCTCACCAGCTTGCTCACCGCGGTCGCTGCGGGTATTCCGGCAGGCTCGATCATCACCACGATGACCTCCGGTTTTGGCAGCACACTAGCCAGTGTGGCGCTACTTGTCGGACTGGGTGCGATGCTCGGGCGAATGCTGGAAACCAGTGGTGGCGCTGAAGTACTGACAAACTGGTTGATCGAGAAGTTCGGTGAACATCGTGCACCGCTGGCACTGTCTGTAGCCTCGCTGCTGTTCGGTTTCCCGATCTTCTTCGACGCCGGCCTGGTAGTCATGATGCCGATCATCTTCACCGTCGCTCGCCGACTGGGCGGCTCGTTGCTGTTCTACGGTATTCCAGCCGCGACCGCATTCTCCGCGATGCACATCTTTGTCCCACCACACCCAGGCCCGGTAGCCGCAGCGGGACTGCTAAACGCCAACGTCGGTCTGGTACTGGTCTTTGGTCTCATCGTTGCGATCCCAACCTGGTACTTCGCCGGTCACCTCTTCGGCAAGTTTGTGGGCAAGAAGTTCGACATTCCGGTTCCTGATATTTTGAATGCCGCCTTAGGCGACGGTCAGGACAAGAACCACTTCAAATCTTCCCCCTCGGTACGCACGGTCTTTAGCCTGTTATTGCTGCCGCTGGTTTTGATCTTCCTGAACACCGGGTTGAACATGCTCGGTTCGGCCGGGGTTGTCGACCCGAAGGCCCCATGGGTTCAGTGGTTGCGTCTGCTCGGTGAAACACCGGTAGCGCTGATCATCACCGTTCTGCTGGGCATGTACCTGCTGGGCTTCCGTAAGGGTAAAGAAAAGACGCTGATTGAAACCATCGTCGATTCGGCGTTGGGCCCGGTATGCTCGATCATTTTGATCACCGGTGCCGGTGGCATGTTCGGTGGAGTACTGCGAGCCAGTGGTATTGGCGACGCGATCGCCTCCTCGCTGGAATCGGTCGGTCTGCCACTGATCATTGCGGGCTTCTTGATTGCCGCAATTGTTCGCGTGGCTCAGGGCTCAGCAACTGTCGCACTGACTACTGCTGCGGCGATTATTCAGCCTGCGGTGCTGGCCGATTCTTCGCTCAGTTCTTTCGAAGTTGTCACGATGGTGCTTGCATTGGCCGCCGGTTCGGTCTTCGCCAGCCACGTCAACGACTCGGGCTTCTGGCTGATTTCACGGTTCTTCCAGATGGATGTACCCACCACGTTGCGGGTATGGACCGTTGGCCAGGCATTAGTTTCGTTGGTCGGTTTCGCTTGCGTGATGGTGCTCTACGCCATCGCCAAGATGATTTCCTAAGTATCACTGCAAGAATCCCACAGCACCCGGCGCGAGTTCTAACGGGGGCTGTGGGATTTTTTGCACCTATTTTCGAAGCTTAGAATATAAAGCACACACCGCGGCTTGGACGCCGGTGCTGAGCGTCGGCTCGATAACCGGAGCAAAAAACGGTGAGTGATTTGCCGGTGGTGTGCCGGCGGCAAGAGTCTGCGCCGTATTGCCACCGAAAAACCAGAACACGCTCGGCACACCGATTGCCGAAGCTAATGCACCAAAGTCCTCACTGCCCATCACCGGGTGGCCCGGATGAACTTGCTCGGCGCCGAATTCTTCGCGGAATTGCTCGGTCAGTGCCGCGGTCTCGACCGGGTCATTATGCAACGGTGGGAAATGCGATAGTTCCTCGAACAGTGGTTCTGGCGCCCCGGACGCTGCGGCCTCCATCAAGATGATCCGCCGGATCGCGGTAAGTACGGTCTCGCGGACCTCAGGTTCAAAAGTTCGCACGTTGAGCGTGAAGACTGCCCGATCCGGAATCACGTTTTCCTTCAACCCACTATGGAAAGAACCAATGGTGACTACCGCCGCGGATTGTGGTGCCACCTGCCGGGAAACAATAGTCTGCAGGCGCATCACCATGGCCGCACCAAGCACGATTGGATCAATGGAATGCTCCGGCATCGAACCGTGTGAGCCCTGACCGTACACGGTGACGCGGTAGGAATCGGCGGTGGTCATCGCAGCCCCTTCCATAATGGTCACGGTCCCGGCCAGCCCGTTCATCACGTGTTGTCCGTAGATCACCTCCGGCTTGGGAGCCTGCTCCCACAGCCCGTCCTCGACCATGGCCTTGGCGCCGGCACCGACTTCCTCACCGGGCTGCAAGATGAATACGATCGTTCCTGCCCAGTCATCGGTTCCGTGGGCATAAAGCTCGGCGGTTTGTAACGCGGTGGCCATATGGGTGTCATGACCGCAGGCGTGCATCACCGGAACTTCGGTGCCATCTTCAAGATGGCCGGTGTCTGTGCTGGCGTAATCTAATCCGGTGTCTTCCAGTACCGGCAGTCCATCAGTGTCGGCGCGAAACCCAATCACCGGACCATCCCCGTTGCGCAGGACGCCGACGACTCCGGTGCCGCCACAACGAAATACCTCAAGGCCCAGGGCCTCCAATCGCCCTGCGAGATAATCCGCCGTTTGCTTCTCCTGCATGGAAAGCTCGGGATGAGCGTGTAGATGCTTGTAGGTTTTTTGCAGATCGGCGGTCATCGCCTCGGTCATGGTTAACGATTTTGGGAGTTTGCTCATTGTCCTTGTGTACCTTCCGGCTCAGTTGGCTTGAGATTTAGTAGACGGGACCCTCGGGCGGGGTTTCGTCCTCGGCTCGCTCTGCCACATCCGTGCTTTGACGGTCGCGTAGCACCCAGGCCAGCACGGCGGTGGAAATCACTGCAATCGCGGTGGAGAACAAGGCCATTTTCGGTGAGAGTGGCGAAAGTACGAAAACCACAATGAGCGAAACCACCAGTGCGATGACCGCCGCTCGCGGAGACTTCTGCGAAACGATTGCCTGGATAAGCACGGCGCCCATCACCGTGGGCAGGATGTACAGCTGCACGGTCTGGACGATATCGGCGGGGATCACACTGACTAACCAGGTTCCGAGCAACCCGACAAAGATGAACAATGAGGTCAAGTGCACTGCCGCGGCACCGCAGATAGCCGCCACGGAGGCGAGCTCACCCTTGCGCGTGCCGGGTTTTACCCCGATGGTCGACTGGGCGATCATTGCCGCGGGCAGAAGCTTATTGGAAATGTTGCCGATCATGAACGCCTGATACATCGAGGAGGCGCCCAAGATGGGGTAGTAGGTTAGTGGTTCGACAATCCAGATCACTCCGAACACCGCAGCTAGCGCGGCGAAGGCAGTGAGGATTCCGGATATTTCAATGTCCAATCCAGAAAAGAAGACTAGGTAGGTCGGCGCCGCGAGCGAGAAGAACAGGCCAATAATCATGGTGATTCGGCCCCAGCGCGAGGTGGTCTTGTCGAAGGCTCCGAGCGCATCGTGGATTTGAGTTGACTCTGGCATGGCGTACTCCTTAAATCCGTAGGTGACCTAGGCTCGGGTGGCCAGGTGGGTGATGACTAGCGACAAGATGATGGCGATACCTAGGGCCCATTCTTTGATCCAAGGCCGGTCCACACGTTTGGCGATAATCATGAGTACCGTCATGATCAGCGCTGAGGATCCGAAGGCGACCACATGGATCCAGGATTTGGGCAGCTCACCGAGTCCGAGCACCATAAAGGCTCCAACCATTGCCGCGCCGGGAACGACCAACATGATGGCCGGGTTGACCTTGCGTAACGCTGAGTCACCGCGTTTGAGCAGGGGAGTGAGGATCAGTGTGGCAATCATCCACATGGCACCACCCAGACTCATCGCGGCCAGCGCCAAGCCGAAGACCGCCTGGGTATAGGTGGGGCCACCAAGTTCGGCTCCGGCCGAATTCGCGGCAATCGCGGCGGCGGCAGTTTCGTAGGAGACCGAGCCGATCAGACCGATACGAACCAGCACCGCGGGGGTGCCAAAGACCGTCAGCAAAGCGATGGCCACCATGACTACTGCCAGCGACGGGCCCAAAGCCGAAATTGCGCCGGCGCGAAAACTTGTCTTAATCTCCTGGTGAGTCATGCCAATATGTGGGGCGGCGACCTGAGCGGCCTTCATATAGATCACGCTCTGGATGATGATGACCAGGAATACTCCGATGGCGCAGGCCCAGAGGAACGGCGAATTGGCTACGGCGAGAATGTCGGTGGAATTATTGTCCACCGCTGCTGCGAGATACATGGACTCTCTACCCTTCGGCACGTGGTTTTGGGCCTCAAGAGCAAGACCAAACAAAACCAGTTCAAGTGCCCGCGTGCACAACACATGGCACCTTGCGTTGGGGAGTCGTAGACCCGGCTATCGCGCCCCTGGGTTTCCATACGTAACCGGTTCGGATCACACCGACGAAGGTCCGGGAAATACCAGTTACGAGTGTTCGGAAGACTATTTAGTTGTTCGCGGTGTTTTCTCGCGTGCCACCCACCATACGTGAGGTGGGGCGGAACGAAAATAGTTTTTGGGCGCGACTTAGCAAAAGGAAAGAATCTCTGATTAGTATCTGATTAGTGATTAAATGCGAGCCGTTGCACTAAATCTGTTGGGAATGCTTGTCGGGTCAGCCTATTTTTTCGCGATGGGATCCACAAATACGCGTGGAGCACCTTCCCAGAGGCTGCAGATCTCATTGTGTGTGCGGCGCATAATGCTTTCCATATTGCGTCGTGCTCCCTGCGCGTCCATATTTGAGATGCTGTCGGCCACCGACTGATGCCACGCCAACGCTTCCTCATGAGGACGTTCTGGCATCAACCCAAGTTCGGTGCGTCCGCGCAGAATCGCGGCAATAGGTGTGGCGAGGTTGGCGAACATTTCATTACCGGAAGCTGCGAGCACCAACGCATGGAAACGGATGTCCAGTTCCAAGAAACGACGCAGGTCACCTTGTCGGCCGTAATGATTCATCTGTGCCGAGATCAGCATTAGTTCTTTACGCATGGCTTCCGGGGCTACCTCGGCGGCTAATTCGGCGGCCATTGGCTCCACCGAAATGCGTAGCTCGGTCAGTGAACGAAGCTGCGCACCCTTCTGATCACTAGCTAGGCGCCAACGGATCACGTTCTCGTCATACGGGTTCCACTCTTCGGGACCCAAAACCCTAATGCCGACGCGTTTAGTGCTGGTGACTAGGCCACATTGCGCAAGAACACGTACCGCCTCGCGGATCACGGAACGTGAGACTTGGAGCTTTTGCTCTAGATCTGCGGCGAGAACGATGGACCCGCGGGGGATGGAGCCGCCGACGATGCGGGATCCGAGATGCTCAACCACATGAGCGTGGAGACTAGTTGCCATGGCGCCAGTTTAGCCAATAACTGCTGGTCACGTTGCTCGGGCACCACAAAGGTACGAAATAAATATGCTTTAAACCTTGCTTAGGTCTGGGAATCGGTGGCCCAGCGCGCGTAGACTAGTAAGCGTCACATGGCCGTGATGGAGGCCGTGAGTTCCCGGTTTCCAAAAACGGTACAACTCCCCGGTAACTGATGGAGACTTATTTTTATGCCTGCACAGATTGGTGTCACAGGTCTGGCCGTGATGGGCGCTAACCTAGCCCGTAACTTCGCCCGCAACGGATACACCGTCGCCCTGCACAACCGTTCGATCGAAAAGACCGACGCATTGCTTGCGGCCCACGGCGATGAAGGCGACTTCATCCGCACCGAATCGCTCGAAGAGCTCGTTGCAAATCTTGAAACTCCGCGCCGCGTCCTGATCATGGTGAAGGCTGGCGGTCCGGTAGATTCGGTCATCGATCAGCTGGTGCCATTGCTCGAAGAAGGCGACGTCGTCATCGACGGCGGCAACTCGCACTACACTGACACTCGTCGCCGCGAAGCTGCATTGGCCGAAAAGGGTCTGCACTTTGTTGGCATCGGCGTTTCCGGTGGCGAAGAGGGCGCACTGCTTGGCCCATCGATCATGCCAGGCGGCTCCGCAGAGTCCTACAAGTCACTAGGCCCAATGCTGGAAAAGATTTCGGCTAAGGCTGACGACGGAGCCCCATGCTGCGCATGGATTTCCACCGATGGTGCCGGCCACTTCGTAAAGATGGTCCACAACGGCATCGAATATGCCGACATGCAGGTCATCGGCGAAGCTTTCGACCTGATGCGCCACGCAGCAGGCATCGAGCCAGCTAAGCAGGCAGAGATTTTCGCTGACTGGAACAAGGGCGAACTGTCCAGCTTCCTGATTGAAATCACCGCAGAGGTCCTCGGTCACACCGATGCTTCCACCGGTAAGCCACTGGTAGACGTCATCCAGGACTCCGCCGGACAGAAGGGCACCGGTCGTTGGACCGTACAGTCCGGTCTGGATATGGGTTCACCTGTTTCGGCCATCGCCGAGTCGGTCTTCGCTCGTTCACTGTCCAGCCAGCGCGACATTCGCGCCGTCGGCCAGCAGGTTCTGGCAGCACAGACCACCGAGGTGACCCTGCCGGAGAACTTCATTGAAGATGTACGTCAGGCACTATTCGCTTCCAAGCTGGTTTCCTACGCGCAGGGCATCGACATGCTGACCTCTGCCGCCGGTGAATACAACTGGGATCTAAAGCTGGATGAAATTGCCGGCCTCTGGCGCGAAGGCTGCATTATTCGTGCAGCACTGCTCAAGGACATCACTGCTGCTTACTCGGCAGATGAGAAGCCGGTCAATCTACTCTTCGCACCAGCCTTCTCCGAGGCTATTGCTAAGGCCGTTCCGGCTTGGCGCCGCGTAGTGTCGGTTGCAGTACAGCTGGGTATCCCAGCACCACTGTTCTCCTCATCGCTGGCTTACTACGATGGTCTGCGCCGCGACCGTCTACCAGCTGCCCTGACTCAGGGTCTGCGTGACTTCTTCGGTGCACACACCTACCGTCGCACCGATAAGGAAGGCACCTTCCACACTCAGTGGAGCGGTGACCGCACCGAGATCGAAGCAGTGGACACCCACTAGTCTTCGCAAGCTACTCAAACGCCCGCAGGTTTTGAACCTGCGGGCGTTGTCTTTAAGAAGCGGGTTCTGAGTTTTCTACGTTGCGCGGCGCGGATCAGGTCACTTACAAGAAGTTGAATGGGCCCTAAATCGGGGAATCAATGAGGTAAACATGGCAACAATCCCCAGACTAAACACCGAGAGTCCTATTGCAAAAAACCTCCATTGAGCAGCCCTGCAACTTCGGAAATCTTGCATTTCTGCATCCGTAGCGCCGAACCACGGCTGGAGATCTTCCTTGCTCCATCCAGTCGCGCCAGCCCCAATTCCGCACGAGACTCCATCTAGTTGCACCGGATAAAGCAGAATCGCAAAGGAAAGTGCAGAGAGTAAAACGGCGGATCCCGCGAGAAATCGACCGTTTCTGTTCAGCCTGGATCGCCTCAACAGGAACAATCCTGCAGCGCATAAACCCACGAGCAAGATGCCGTACAGTATCCAAAAAGATAGTGGCTGGTCGAGATATTCATGCATCTGAGCTTGTCCTGTCGCCACCGTAACGTGTACCCCGAAAGGGAGCTTTACGAGCCGATCTTATATCCGTTAAATCCTCTGATCGTGAAAGCCAGCGGTGAATAGTCAGGGAAATTTGATCGCCTATACAATGGGGATGACCCGAAACTGTGGCTGGTGATTGACCCTAAGAAAGCGTGCGTAGAGGACATTTCGCAACCTCAGGCTTGGTAGCAAACCGAAGTTTTCGCCAGCCCCTCGGCGAGCGTCACGGCTCAGCGATCAACCGGGAGTCACATCGGAGCCAGATTTATGTCCGTCGACAAATTCTGATCATCTGCATTCCGTGTTTGTGGCTATCGAGCCAGGTGTCAGTCTTGATCGTTAAGCAATGACTGCGCGGTGCGCAATAGCTGCACGGCTTCGGACGGTGCGATACGCACTAAGGTGAACGACGCTACCACGAGTCCTGTAATGGCCGTGGCGAGCATTTGCGTTTGTGCAGCATCCACTGCTGGCAGGGCCGCGAGGATTCCGCGATGTAATGCCGACTGAAGTTCGGCCCGATATTCGCCAATAATCCGCGCTACCTCAGGGTCCTGGGAAATTGGAGCGTTGGCCGTATTGATCAAGAGACAGCCGTGATTTGCGGGCAAGGATTCGGTGCGTTCAAAGGCTTCGGCGAGTCTCTCGAGATACTCACTCACCGCAGTGGGATTGACCGGGGTGGTCAACAGCGGCTGAAGCCGGGGACGGACGATTTCTTCGAGATAGCTCTCTACTGCTGCATCAAAGAGTCCTCGCTTAGAACCAAACGAGTTATAGATGCTTGAACGGCTCAGACCAGTGGCGTCTTCAAGCTCCGGTATGGAAGCGGCCTCGAATCCCTTGGACCAAAAAACCGTCCGTGCACCATTGATGACTTGCGCCCGATTAAAAGCTAGTGTTCTTGCCATCACATAACCTCCCTCTTTCGGTAACGACCATTCCAGTATATATTGAAATGGTCGTTACAAAACGACGTGGTTCGAAAAACTTTACTCAGGAGAAGCCATGATCATTACCGCACTCGTATTTGGTGTCTTAGCAGCACTAATTCACGTATACATTTTCCTGATGGAATCCATGTGGTGGACCACCCCGCGGGCACGTGCCACATTCGGTACCACCGAAGCGGAAGCGAAAGCCACTAAGGAATTAGCCTTTAACCAAGGTTTTTACAACCTGTTCCTCGGCATCGCGGCAGCACTCGGCGTGGTGTTTTACTTCCTCGGACAGCAGACCATCGGCGCCACTCTACTGCTCACGGGGGCTGGTTCCATGTTGTTAGCCGCCACGGTATTGCTCTTGTCCAGCCCAGATAAAAAATCATCGGCCCTCAAGCAAGGCGTTTTCCCGTTGTTCGCGGTGGTTTTCATGATCATTGGCCTGAGCAACTAATTTTTCGTTCCAGAAGCAAAACTAAGAAAGGTGCTCATTACCATGAGTGAATTTACCAGTACCCAGATTCAGCTTGCTAGCCGTCCCACAGGGTGGCCCACTGCCGAAAACTTCAACGTCACGAACACCAGCTACGGTCCACTAAAAGCCGGGCAAGTTCGAGTAAAAAACGAATTTATCTCTGTTGATCCCTATATGCGTGGACGCATGAGTGATGCTCGCTCCTATGTAGCGCCCTACGAAATTGGTGGACCGATCACCGGCGGAGCAGTCGGACGAGTCGTAGAATCGGCATCGGATCAGGTGCCTGTAGGTGCCGTAGTACTGCACCAGCACGGCTGGTCTGACACTATTCAGGATGATGCAGCTACTTTTAATCAGATTCCAGAAGTTCCGGGAATGCCGTTGTCCCTAAGGTTGCACATCCTTGGCATGACCGGACTGACCGCGTATGTGGGATTGACGCAGATTGCTTCGATGAAGTCAGGCGACACGGTCTTTATTTCCGGTGCGGCTGGCGCCGTGGGTACCGCAGCTGGCCAGATTGCGAAACTGCTTGGAGCCAAGCGAGTTATCGGATCGGCAGGTAGTGCTGAAAAGGTAGAACTACTTACCAGCAAATACGGCTACGACGCAGCGTTCAACTACAAAGACGGCGACGTGCGCGGTCAACTAGCAGCTGCAGCTCCCGAGGGTATCGACGTATTCTTCGATAATGTGGGTGGAGAACACCTAGAGGCAGCTTTGGCCTCCTTTAACAACGGTGGACGTGCAGCATTGTGCGGTGCGATCTCCGGATACAACTCCACACAGAAGCTAGCTGGGCCTGACAATATGGCCAACCTGATCACCCGTGGGCTCAAGCTTCAGGGGTTCACCCTCTCCAGCTACCTACACCTGTCCGAAGAATTCGGTGCAAAGATGGGCGAATGGTTTGCCGCGGGCAAGATCGCGTACGACGAGACCGTTGTTGACGGCATCGAAAATACCGTAGAGGCGTTCCTGAACATGATGCAGGGAGCTAACACCGGAAAGATGCTCGTGCGCATCTAGTGATTAGCACAGCGCATGTTGAGAACTTCACTGGCGTTGCTTAGGTGTCCCGACCATAAAAATGCCGGATCTTCAATTTTTATCGACTGCAAATATCGGCCTGTGACGCAGATTGGTTGACGAAACCAAAGCCTTGAAAGCAGTATAAGGATAATTGTTTGCCCATATCATCACTTGTCTGATCAAATTTTGTAGACAAGACTCATGGGATAAGAAGAATTCGGAGAGTGAGTTTTTATGGTTGGGATACAAGGCTGGCATTTGTTGGTGTTGCTAGTTGTCGCTGCGGTAATTGTGGCAATCATTGTTGTTGTCGTTGCGCTCGGTTCAAAATCTTCGGCCCGAAACGCAACACAGGCTGGGGTCAGCGGTCAGCCAATACCCGGACCTCAGGTCGGGTACGCGATGGATGGACAGCCGATTTATCAACAAAATACTCAACCTGAGACGAATGTCTTCGCCATTCTGGCACTTATTTTAGGAATCCTCACCGGTTTCTTCGGCATTATTTTTGGGCATCTTGCGCTAAACCAAATCCAACGAACGGGGCAGTCGGGTCGCGGAATGGCGTTAGCAGGCCTGATCATCGGTTATGCCTGGCTTGCACTATGGATCCTCCTGATCCTGGGAATGGTTGCCGCCCATGCAGAGGTCGTAGTTTCGTAGCAAGTACTGATTACTGGCTAACCCCAATAGCAAAAGTCTGCGCCCCCACTTTCGTCCGTTGAACCATAGGTTTGGGATGAAACTGGGGCGCGGACTGTTGACTTTAATGGCAGCGGCAGGCATTCGGATGGAGCACATTCCAAGATCCCAAACCCGTTCGTTATCTGGAGGAAAGATCACCGGGCTAGACTCGGCTCATGAACGGATACGAATCAGGTTCTTCGGCGTTGGCATGGCTATTATGGCTGGCCCCGCTACTGACCGTCATCATTGCAGCCATAGGCGCCTATGTGGCGGTCAGAACTATGCAATTTCGTACCAAAGTTGATAGTGCCGGGCAGTGGTGGGCACGCGTGCAGAACGCCATAGACCACTGCCTGGCCGACAACAGCAGAGAACAAAATCTAGGCACAACCATGCTCGACCACCTCCAGGCACAGGGCGAAATGCCCGAGGGCCTGGATGATACCCAGCAACGCGAGTGGCAACGAATCAACAAGATGCGTTGGAGCGTGCAACCCGAGGACCTGCTGCTGATTCGCGGTATTGTCAAAGATCTTGCACTGTCCCAATCCAAGCGACTTAGTTCCATGGGGATCCGCCTGAACCCGGAAGTACGCCCCGAATACGACACGCTGCTGCGACAAGCACAATTGGTACTAAAGATTGATGCGAAGCTCGGACGTGAGAGCGACCCGGAAATCCTCAAGCTGCTCACCGCCGGCTAAGTGCGGAACATCCGCAATTCGGTCAGCCCCGGCGTCTTGGGGTCTACCTTTTGAGCCCCATCAAATTCAAAACCGTTGCGTCGGTAAAACGCGGTGGCCCGCGGATTATTCTGCGCCACCCACAACGAAGCCGGTTGCAGCCCTAAAACCGCGTTGAATAGCTGCTGCCCGAGTCCGGTGCCGTGGTTCGAGCTAACTACGTACAGGCTAAAAAGTTGCAGTTCGCCTCCCGGTTTTCCTCCGGCGAGCGCAAAGCCGAGAAATCCTTTGGAGCCTTCGGCTACGACGCGGCGTAAGTTGCGGTCCTCGTCTTGTGTCAGTCGTTCCCACAGTTGGCGCCAGGAGACCAAATGCTCCTCGGTGAAGTAGTCGTCGGGCAGTTGCTTGGCATAGGTTTCCTTCCAACAGTGCACATGCAGCTCGGCGAGCGCAGCTGCATCTTTCGGTAGGGGAGCGCGCAACTCATAGTCCATTACTTGCCTACGGTGTAATCGGCAAGATGTTGACCGGTGAGCGTGCCCGAGGTCGCCAGTTGTTCCGGGGTTCCCTCGAAGACGACGGTTCCGCCGTCGTGGCCGGCTCCGGGTCCCAGATCGATCACCCAGTCTGCATGAGCAACGACCGCTAGATGGTGTTCAATGACAATCACAGTATTTCCCTCGTCCACCATTTCATCTAGTAGTCCCAACAATCGGTCCACATCTGCCATGTGTAGGCCGGTGGTTGGCTCATCTAATACGTAGGTTCCTTGGCCTTTGCCCAGATTGATGGCTAGTTTCAGGCGTTGGCGTTCGCCGCCGGAAAGGGTGTTCAGCGGTTGTCCGAGCTTGATGTAGCCAAGTCCCACCTGGTTTAAGCGTTCTAAGGTGGTTTTTGCCTTGGGGATGTTCAGCTGTTCGAATGCCTCTTCGATACTCAGGTCGAGGACCTCTGCGATGTTCAGCCCGTCCAATCGGTATTCCAGTACCTGCGCGGTGTAGCGCTTTCCCTCACAGAGTTCGCAGAGCAATTGCACGCCCGCCATGGTCGCCAGATCCGTATAAGTGAATCCCACGCCGTTACAGTTTGGGCAGGCACCCTCGGAGTTGGCGCTGAACAATGCTGGTTTGACCCCGTTAGCCTTGGCGAACGCCGCGCGGATAGGGTCAAGGATCGAGGTGTAGGTAGCCGGGTTGCTGCGCCTAGAGCCACGAATGGCTGACTGGTCCACCACCGCAACGTCTTCGCGTTTGGAGATGGTGCTGTGGATGAGTGTGGACTTACCTGAACCTGCCACTCCGGTAATTGCGCAAAGTACGCCGCGAGGGATGTCCACGTCTACGTTTTTCAGGTTGTGCGTGTTTGCCCCGCGAATCTGCAACGGCTCTTTCCCCGGACGTACTTCCGACTTTAAAGGCACACGAGCTGAGAAGTGCCGTCCGGTCACGGTATCGCTGGCTAAGAGTCCCTGAAGATCTCCGGCGTAGGTTACCGTGCCGCCGTGGATTCCGGCGCCCGGACCAAGATCAATCACGTGGTCGGCAATCTTGATCACCTCGGGCTTGTGCTCAACTACCAGTACGGTGTTGCCCTTATCGCGTAGGTCCGCTAATAAACGGTTCATGCGTTGGATATCGTGGGGGTGAAGTCCCACGGTGGGCTCATCAAAGACATAGGTGACATCGGACAGTGCGCTACCTAGATGCCGGATCATCTTGACCCGTTGTGCTTCGCCGCCAGACAGGGTCCCGGCCGGTCGATCTAAGGAGAGGTAACCAAGCCCAATCTGCACGAGCGAAGCCAAGATGCCGCGCAGGTTTCCCAGTAGCGGAGCGGCGTCAACGATGTCCAGCTTGTCTAAGACCTCCAAGAGGTCGCTGACCTGCATGGCTGTCATCTCTGCGATACCCAGGCCAGCGACTTTTGAGGCGCGAGCCTTCTCGCTCAAACGGGTTCCGGCACAGACCGTGCACGGCGCCGTGGTAGAAATGCGGGCGATCCAATCACGGATATGTGCTTGTTTAATTTCCTTACCCGAGTGAATGTAGCTGGTCTTGATGCGGGTGATCAACCCCGAATAGCTCATGTTCGCGCCGTTGAGTTTGACCTTGCCCAAGGGTGCATAGAGCATCCGGTCCAACATTTCCTGGGGCATATCTTTGAGCTTCAGATCCAGATCTGGCTCGGTGCCGGCGGTGAGGGTTTGCCAGAGCCAAGCATCAGGAGCAAAGTTTGGGGCCTTGATGGCTCCCTCGTTCAGGGTTTTATCCCAGTCCAACAGTTCATCAAGATCGATACTTGCTTCGGTACCAAAACCTTCGCAGGCGCTACACGCGCCCTCTCCT
The DNA here is from genome assembly GCF_002979915.1 of Arthrobacter sp. MYb213. Lineage (GTDB taxonomy): Bacteria > Actinomycetota > Actinomycetes > Actinomycetales > Micrococcaceae > Glutamicibacter. The sequence continues at coordinate 559,564 of NZ_PCQA01000001.1, read as the reverse complement.
AAATTGAAGGAGTAGGCGCCAGCGCCACCAGCACTTGGGCTTGAGTAGCGCGAGTAGAGCACGCGCAGCAACGAGTAGGCGTCGGTGGCGGTTCCTACGGTGGATCGTGAATTCGCGCCCATACGTTCTTGATTCACCACTATCGCGGCCGAGAGGTTATCTAGCACCTCAACATCGGGGCGTGGCATCGAGGGCATGAAGGATTGCACAAACGCCGTATAGGTTTCGTTGATGAGCCGTTGGGACTCGGCGGCGATGGTACCGAAGACCAATGAGGATTTACCTGAGCCAGATACTCCAGTGAAGGCGGTGATCCGTCGCTTAGGAATGTCCGCGTCCACCCCGCGGAGATTATTTTCCCGTGCTTGACGGACGTGGATCATGTCATGGGTATCTGCAGGGTGTTGGCTCATAGGCTAAATCCTACCCAGCAACAATGCTCGCGCTCGCCGTAGGCAATATGACGCAGGCAATGTCATGAGCACAGCGTTTGGGGCTTGCCGCGCTAGCGTTTAACCGGTGCTTAACCGTGAGATCCGTGCAGAATGTCCTGCAGACCCGATAAACCGTGGACAAAAGGTACAAGTTCGCCTTGAAGAGCGCTCTGGTATCCATAAGTCAACCCACAGATTTCTGTGAACGGTCTTTGAGCCCTTACGCTTATGAAGGCGTGCCGTAGGCCACAGGGTCGTGCGATCTCTCGCACAGCGCTCATCACTCGTCATCCTGAAGGAAGAACATGAACGTTTTGAAAAAGATCCCTCTGTTGGGGTGGATCGTCGTTGCCATTATTCTCGGCATCTTGCTCGGCCCAGTCATGCCGGTGGGGCTCGGTAGCGTCTTCCTGACCTACAACTCGATTTTCTCGGGCTTCCTGAGCTTCATTGTTCCGCTGATCATCCTTGGTTTGGTCATGCCGGCAATTGCCGAATTGGGCAAGGGTGCAGGTAAATGGTTGGGTGTGACCGCACTGATCGCTTACGGCTCGACCGTCTTGGCTGGCCTGCTGGCATACTTTGTGAGCCGCTGGCTCTTCACCGCCTCGCTAACCGGCGGCGGTGTTGAAGAAATTGGTGAAGGTGAAGGATCCGGCTTCGAACCATTCGTTTCCTTGGTAACCTCCGCAGGCGACGGTGCCACCGAGATTGTGCTTGAACCGATCATCGGCGTGATGAGCGCACTGATTCTGGCCTTCGTAATCGGCATTGGCCTCACCGCGTTCCGCAGCACCGTGCTATTCCGTGGAGCGGTTGAGTTCCGCACCATCATCGAAATGGTCATCCGCCGCATCATCGTGCCAGCGTTGCCACTGTTCATCTTCGGCATCTTCCTTGACCTCTCGGCCAGTGGTTCAGCAATCACCGTGGTCACCAAGTTCCTGTTGGTTGCAGTAGTCGCCTTCGCTCTGACCCTGGTCGTTCTGCTGATTCAGTACACCATCGCAGGTTCGATGTCTGGACGTAATCCGCTCAAGGCACTGTGGGGCATGCGTGACGCGTACTTCACCGCGCTGGGTACCTCTTCCTCGGCGGCGACCATCCCGGTCACTCTGGCCTCGGCCAAGAAGAACGGTGTTTCCGATTCGGTGGCAGGCTTTGTGGTGCCATTGTGCGCCACCATTCACCTGTCCGGTTCGATGGTGAAGATTACCTGCTTCTCGATCGCAGTTCTGATGCTTACCGGCGGAGACGTCAGTTTCGGCGCGTACTTCCCATTCATCTTGATGCTCGGCGTCATGATGATCGCAGCTCCTGGTGTTCCAGGTGGCGCCATTGCAGCCGCCGCTGGTCTGCTGGTGCAGATGCTTGGCTTCGGCGAGGTCGAGGTGGGCCTCATGTTCGCCGCGTACATTGCGCTGGATAGCTTCGGTACCGCAACCAACGTGACCGGCGACGGCGCGATTGCCATGATCATGAACAAGCTCACTCACGGCAAGCTGGGCGCTCAGGCCCAGGACCCTGAAGATGAGCATGTTGAAGTTCTTGCAGGCGAGAACGACGAGCATAACCTAGCCAACTAGGCTTAAAGACCGCAAAAAACAATGAAGGACCAACGTTTACAACGTTGGTCCTTCATTGATTTAACACGATTATTTAGATCCACATGGCGGGATCAATATATTCGGCCGGGTCCACCGCAGGCTTGCGTTCCTCGGGAGTGCGCGGGCGGTTCTGCGCCGGGATGCCGGTGACAATGGATCCTGCTGGAGCATCCTTGACTACCACTGCGTTGGCGCCTACCGCGGAGTCCGCACCAATGGTGATCGGGCCGAGTACCTTCGCACCGGCACCAATGACCACGCGGTCCCCGATGGTGGGGTGGCGCTTGACCTTAGCCAGTGAGCGTCCGCCGAGGGTGACCCCGTGATAGAGCATCACATCTTCGCCGATTTCGGCGGTTTCGCCAATCACGATGCCCATGCCATGGTCGATAAAGAAGCGCCGTCCAATGGTGGCACCGGGGTGGATCTCGATGCCGGTGATTGCACGGTTAGCCTGTGAGAGCAGGCGTGCCGGCCATTTGAGCGACGGGTTCTGCCACATCTTATGCGCCAAGCGGTGCATCCAGATCGCGTGCAGTCCTGAATACACGAAGAAGTTTTCGGTATCACTACGGGCTGCCGGGTCGTGGGAGCGAGCGGTGGCGAGATCTTCGCGTAACCGGGAGAAAAAACTCATAAATACAACCTTTGTGCTTGCAGCAAGCTGACGTGCCCTGAAACAGGGAACATGACAAATCGGCGTGAGCCGCTTGGAGGACCTATATAGATCCAACAGCGCGTCACGCCGATTTATTCACGACTTTGAAAACTAGTTATTAGCCGCGGATGTCATCAAAGAGCAAGGTGGAGATGTAACGCTCACCAAAGTCGGGAACGATGGTGACGATCTGCTTGCCTGCGTACTCTTCACGGGCAGCAATCTGCAACGCACCCCATACCGCGGCGCCGGCGGAGATACCGCCAAGAATGCCTTCCTTCACACCCAGTGCGCGAGCCACCGAAACGGAGTCTTCGATCGACGCATCAAGAACCTCGTCGTACAGTTCGGTATCCAGAACCTCGGGGATGAAGTTTGCGCCCAGACCCTGGATCTTGTGTGGGCCTGGCTTGCCGCCATTGAGGATTGGTGAATCCTTCGGCTCCACTGCAACGATCAGCAGGTTAGGGTTCTTTTCCTTCAGGTAGCGTCCGGCGCCGGTGATGGTGCCACCGGTACCGATACCTGCCACGAGCACGTCAACCTTGCCGTCGGTGTCTTCCCAGATCTCTGGGCCGGTGGTGTCCGCGTGAACCTGTGGGTTCGCGGTGTTGGCGAACTGCTGGGCCCAAATAGCGTTATCCGAGGTAGCGACGATTTCCTTCGCCTTTTCGACCGCGCCACGCATGCCGTCGGCACCCGGGGTCAACACGATCTCGGCACCGTAAGCGCGGAGCATGACACGGCGCTCGGTGGACATCGTCTCTGGCATGGTCAAGATGACCTTGTAACCGCGAGCGGCGCCGACCATGGCCAGGGCGATACCGGTGTTACCACTGGTGCCTTCCACGATGGTTCCGCCAGGCTTGAGCGCACCGGACTTTTCTGCTGCGTCCACGATGGCTACACCGATACGATCCTTGACCGAGTTGGCTGGGTTGTAGAATTCCAGCTTCACTGCGACGCTACCTGGCAGGCCCTCGCCCAAACGGTTCAGCTTAACGAGAGGGGTCTTACCGATGATCTCGGTGACGTTGTTGTAGATCTTGCCCATTTGTATGCAATCCTTACGTGACTTGATGCAGGCCGCTGTTGTCCGGCGTGTGGTGCTTAAGTTTCAGTACTAAGCCTAATCGGCTCGCTGAGCGCTCAGGACTCGTTAAGCCATTGGGCGTAATATTTCCTGACTTTTACGAGCTTCGGGTCAATAATGACTCGGCAATAACCGACTTCTTGGTTCTCCGAGTAGAAATCTTGGTGAACCTGCTCGGCCGGGTAGAAATCTTTGGACTCCTCAATCGTGGTGACGATCGGGTTCGGGTACAGTGCCGTGTACTTGTTAATCGCGCTCTGGAAGAGTTCACGCTGTGCCTCGTCCAGCGGGAACATCGCCGAACGGTACTGGGTACCCTCGTCGTAGCCCTGGCGGTTTAATGTGGTTGGATCATGCACCGTGAAGAACATGTCCAAGATAATTTCCGCCGGTACGACCTGCTCGTCAAAAATCACCGCGACAACTTCCGCGTGACCGCTGGTTCCGGTACAGACCTGGCGGTAATCCGGATTTGTGGTGTGTCCGCCCTGATAGCCGGAGAGCACCGCGTGCACTCCGCGGGTGCGCTGATACACGGCGTCTAAACACCAGAAACAACCGCCAGCTAAAACGAAGGTTGTCAGTTTGGTGCCCTCGACGGTCAACGAGGCGGAAAAATGATGGGGCGTGTCTAATCTGAGAGTACTCACAGAGTTCATAACGTCGCGGCGTTGCATTATGTTCCACACCCAGTTTCAACGCGTAGGGTAGAAATATGCAGAGCAAGGCTAATACCCCGCAGAATCCGACAGCAAAAGCTCCGGCTGCGCAGTCCGCGAACCTCTCCGCCGTTAACGGCGAGACCACGGAAGGCGCAGAGACCGAAGTTAGCGCCAGCCCCACCACGCTGGGCGCGGTGCTCGAAGCGGTCGAGGAACTGTGGCCACAATCGTTGGCCGAAGACTGGGACGCCGTTGGGCTAGTCACCGGTCGCACCACCGCACCGGTGAAGAAGATCGTGATGGCGGTGGATCCAACCCTAGAGGTCATCAACGACGCGATCACCCGCGGGGCTGATCTGTTGATCACCCATCACCCGTTGTTATTGCGTGGTGTCACCCAAGTGGCCGGAACCAGCTTTAAGGGCGAGGCGATTCACCGGTTGATTGAATCCGGTACCGCGTTGCTGACCGCGCACACCAATGCAGATAACGCCATTGGTGGCGTCAATGATGCACTGGCCGATGCCTTTGGTCTCAAAGACTGTGTCCCGCTGGTTGAATCTAAGGATGGATTGCCCGAAGAAGGTTTGGGCCGCGTTGGCTTCTTAGATAAGCCGATGAAGCTCGAAGATTTTGCCGAACGCGTCTTTACCGTGCTTCCGGCAGTTGCCGGTGGTGTTCGGGTGGCCGGTGACCGCCTGGGCATAGTGCGCAAGATTGCGCTGTGCGGTGGAGCGGGTGACTCGCTCTTTGATGCGGTCCGTGCCCACAAGGCAGACGTTTACGTCACCGCAGATTTGCGCCATCACCCTGCCAGTGAGGCACGCGAGGCTGCCGAAGGCGGACATCCATTCCTAATCGATGTCTCGCACTTTGCCTCCGAGTGGGTGTGGCTTTCCGCCGGCGCCCGCGCATTGGAAAATGTCTTGCAGGATTTGGGCCATGAGGTACAGATCGAGGTGTCTCAGGTGAACTCCGACCCTTGGGACTTCGTGCTGACTCCATAACATGTTGCATCATCTTGAACTTTGGGTAGCCGACCTGAGCGCCAGTATTGGTTCCTTGGGTTGGCTATTCTTACGTCTTGGCTTCGAAGTGGATTCCACCTGGCCAAGCGGTATTAGCTATCGCCACAATGACTTTTATATTGTGCTTGAGTCGGGCCCGGATGTAAGCGAATCGGTGCATCAACGTAAGGCACCCGGGATGAATCACTTGGCTTTCCACGCCGGAACACGCCAGCAACTCGACGAGCTAACCATCGAGGCGCAAGAGCATGGTTTTACGCTGCTGTTTGCCGAGCAACATCCATTCGCCGGGGGAGCTGCGCACTACGCTACGTACCTGGAAGATGCGGCCGGGTTCGAAGTTGAACTGGTTGCAACCTTGGGTTGAACAGTTTTGGTTTGTGAATGTTTGAGTTCGTCGGTATCCGAGCACCGGAGTCTGCTCTGGGACAAACCTTGCGACCCACCAGTGTTTTGAGAACAAGTTGAACCGCCATTATTAGGTACGCGGTAATTGTGATGCGAAGGTTATAGTTGTGGTTGGTACCTGCTATAGGGGCACCAACCACAACTATTCTTTGTTAGTTTTTAGTTCTTATTTACAGCTCAGAGCCTCGTAGGAAATTTCCTTGGTGACGTTTTCAGAACCATTGGAAGCTTCGACCGTGACGGAACCAGCAGCCAGGGGTGCCTTTCCTGCGTTTAGTGGAGCAGAAGCGGACTTGCCCGAACCCAGGTTATTCATTTTCTTGTTCCCGAATTCACTGGTGATGTGCAAGGTAACGGGTGAATCTTCAGTGTTCTGGGCATTCACGTTGAGCATCGTATTTTTGCCTATACAACGGCTCGTCACGCTCAGTTCAATGTCAAGATCTTCTTCTATGACCGGTATGTCTACTCCAGCTTCGGTGACCCACTTGATGCCTTCATCGTTTTTGGTCACGGTGAAGGTGTCCCAGACGTCGCCAATCGCCAAGTCCGTGGTGGACGATGCGATTTTCTCAGCCAGGTAGGAGTTGTAGGTCAAGCTGTCTTCAGTAACGTCGATGACCTGATAGGTAGTGAAGTCCTCACCGCGCTTTACTTGCGTGGCGTTGTTCTGTGTCCAGACGTTGTCGTTTTCATCCGCGAGGTCATAGTGCTTCGCGCCAGAGTTTGACACGACGTACACCGGGCCATCGGTAACGACCTCGAAGTCGGTTTTGTTCTCATTGTTGTAACCTCGTGAGTACACATGATCGTGACCCATCTGCACAAGATCGATGTTGTGTTTCTGGAAGATTGGAACCCATTCTTCTCGAAGTACCGGTTCGTTGCGCCCGGATGAAGCCGAGTAGACGGGCTGGTGGAAAGTGACCACGTTCCATTTGGAGGTGCTGTCCTCGAGGATATGATCCATCCACGCGGCTTGGAACTGGACCCAAAGAGTAGAGATCTTACTTTCTGGGCAATCGTCGGTTGAACATGCGGGCAGGTTATCTGGCGTCAGGAATCCTTTATCCCGTGTGGCATTTATGGTGATAAACCGGACGCCTTGGTAATCGGTGTAGTAGACGGTTTCTTCGGCGAATGTTGTCCAGTGATCAAAGAGCGCCCGGTATTGTGCGGCAGCTTCGCTGTCACCAATGGTGAGCTTGGCCAGGTCTCCGGCTGTCTCGACCGACGGGTTGTTTCGCGGGTATTCAAAGTTTGCCTTCCACGCGGAAAGCTTGTTATCTCCGGAGTATTCGTGGTTTCCCGGCGCTGCCATGACGTTTGACGTTGCGGCAGATTGCTCCATTCCCTTGAACCAGTTGTTCCACTCGCTCTCGTTGCTTCCGGTATTGATGAGGTCACCGGCGTGAACGGAGCCTACGGCGTTCGGGGCTGTACGTTCAGCCTGCGAGACGACTTTTGGCCACGTGGTGTCGAGACCGATCTGCGCATCTCCGTAGTAAATGTATTGGAAATCGGTGATCGCTGAGTCGGCAGTCGTAAACGTATTCCACTCGCTCGAATTGGAACCATTGCTGACTCGATATGTGTAGTCGGTCCCGGGCAACAGGTTCTTGAGTTCGGCGGAGAAATGCGGCAACGGATTGCCATTAACAGGCTCAACGAAGTCTGCAGACACGGTAGTGATTTCGCTTCCGTCCAGCTTGCGGAATTCGACATTTCCGGCGTCAGCGTCGGAGCTACCTGCCATCCATGAAACGTACTGCGAAGTTTCTGGGGTCTCGGTCGGAGTAAGAATCACCCGGGAAATCGGGTCGATGTTTTCGGTGACATTTAAACTGAGCTCGGGAACGTCCAGGTAGATATCTGAACTGCTGGCGCGGTCATTGTGCAAACTAATCGCGACCGTGTTCACGCCGTCAACGAGGACGTCTGCAGGAATTTCGAAACTGGAAGAAACCGGGTTGCCGTTGCTGCTCCCTGCGTACTCCTGATTACTTTTGCCGGTGAGCCTGTCGTCGAGAAAACCAGCGACTTTTGTGCCATTGATCCACATGGTCAAGGCATCGTCATAAACCACATCGCCGGTGATGTTCAGGAAATCATCGGCGCTACCTTCAGGCAGGTCGAACTGGGTACGGAAGAAATACGTCGGCGTAGCAGTTCCGGTTTGCCCACCAAGGTAGTGGTTGAGCAATGTCTGTGGGTTATACGGGCCTACCGCGCCCAGCGAACCATTCTTGGCGCCGAAGCTACCCTGCGCAGTTTTCCATGTGCTGTCGTCAAAGTCTGTTGCAGCCCATGAATCCAGATCTGGATTTCCAGATGCCGGGTCGGTGCCATCATCTAGGTAATTCCATTGAGTGCTGTCGGTGGAAATTACCACCGTATTATCCGGTTTGGTTTCAGCATCGGTGGGGGCTGCGTGTGCAGGAATGATTGTGCTTGCCAGCAAGGCAAGAACTGCCGTGGTGGTCACGCCGCGGCGCCAACTAGGCGTTGAATTCAGTTTTGGAGACATCTCTACCTTTGAGCTGTGAGTGTGTGATCGGCCAGTGAAAGTGGCTGATGTACACAGCTAACGCCAAGAGAATGTCTGGAAGGAGAACCCCAAATGAACCAAGGATTTCTAGACTGAACGGTCGAACGCACGGTTAGCGTGTGGAGAACAGTTTGGTCCGTGGAACTCTATGAAAAAGCGGAACTACTTAGCCGTAGTGAACTGATGGTCTTCGGCCAGCAGGATATTCAGTGCCAACCCCTTCTTATCTTCCACCAGCTGCGCATCCCATTTGGTTTGCGCCAAGGAAAGCAGTTCTTCTGGGTTCTGCGCAGCGACCGGTTGCTGGATCAAGAAGCGTGCAACCTCGCCGCGGGTGTGTTTAGCAAAGTGCGAGACCACCTTCGGAACGCCGTTGCGCAGCTGGAAGACATTCACCGCGACGCTATTGCCGTTACTTGGCTTATATGCCGCCGCGTAGGTGCTTGACCGGGCGTCGACGATTAACTGATCGCCGGCTACCTGATCGAGTACCGGGGTCAGTCGCTTCTTCCACCAGCTGGCCAACTTACCCAGTGGTTCAAGCTTGGCCGACATGGACAGTCGGTATGGCGGAATGCTGTCACCGAAGCGTACCGCGCCCCACAGTGCGGACACCACGATGATGGACTGATCTGCTCGTTGCTGCGCTGCAGGATCTAGCGTGGCATAGTTCAGCGCCTCAAAAAGAACGCCCGAATAAATGTCATGAGCCTTGGCCGCCGGTTCGGTGTGTAAGCGGATATTGCGTGCGACCTCGTGCGCCAACGTGGCGCCAACCCCGAGAACCTCCATGGCATTTTCCTGGGCCGAGACTTCGGACAGGGCGGCTAACACCGCAGCCCGATCATCTGTCAGTTGCGCAAAGGAAAGCTCACCGGAAACAAACGGTGCGCCGTGAGCATGGGCGGTCTTACCTTCGGAAGGTGGCAACAAAATAAGCACGCCTTCCAGCTTATCGGAGATCAACCGGGGTTCGGCGCAGGGCGCTGCCTGGAACAAATAGCTCATCATGTACGAATCGCAAGCGGCTAGCTACGCTGAACACAGTAGCCCGAACTCGATTTTTGCAGTGAGGAAACACCATGAATAGCTCTTCGCCTGTTGAGTACGATTTTGACCTGATAGTCATTGGCGCCGGCCCGGCAGGGGAAAACGCGGCCGATTACGCGGTCAAACATGGATTGCGGGTCGCAATCGTCGAGTCTGAACTGGTTGGCGGCGAATGTTCTTATTGGGCGTGCATGCCGTCTAAGGCGCTGCTACGTAGTGGGCAAGCGTTGAACGCGGCACGCAGGTTACCAGGAGCAAAGCAGGCAATCACCGGAGACATCAACGCACCGCAGGTACTCGCGCGGCGCGATTCATTCGCCAGTCACTGGGATGACTCGGGACAAACCAAGTGGTTAGCCTCGGCAGAGATTGAGCTGATACGCGGCCGCGGTGAAATTATCGGTCCGCATCTTGTCCAGGTGGGGAAGAGCCAGTATTCGGCGCTCGCCGTGGTACTTGCTACCGGTTCGGTGCCGGTGCTGCCAAACATTGCCGGATTAGTGCAGGCCAAACCCTGGGGCACCAGAGAAGCTACCGCGGCTCAAGAAATTCCGGCGCGCTTGACCATCATTGGTGCAGGGGTGGCGGGCACCGAGCTGGCCTTCGCTTTCGCTGCCCTGGGGTCACAGGTCACGATGCTCTCCCGTCGATCCTTGATGAGCCGCGAAGAACCATTTGTGGGTGAATATCTGACAAAAGCACTAGCGGATGCGGGCGTTCAGATTCTTCAAGGCCTCACCCCGGATCGTGTGGACCGCGATGCAGCTGGTGTGGTGAGCGTCCAGTTGAACGACGGTAGGCAAATTTTCGCCGAGCAGTTGCTGGTTTCCACCGGTAGGCGGGCTAATACCGCCAATCTTGGTTTGGAGGCACTGAATCTGGACCCCACAGCAAAGCTGAATGTGGATGACAGCATGCTCGTAGAGGGTTTCGACTGGCTCTACGCGGTGGGCGATGTGAATTCTCGCGCCGCACTGACCCATCAGGGAAAATACCAGGCGCGCATTGCCGGTGAGGCAATCGCTGCTCGGCGCAACGGCGAACCGCTCTCGTCCGCGCGGTGGGGTAGCCACGTGGCGAGCGCAGATCACGTGGCCGTACCGCGAGTAATTTTTAGTGACCCGCAGGTCGCAGCCGTCGGAATGACCGAAGCCGAAGCGCGCGCCAAAGAACTCAACGTTCGCTGCGTCGAATACGAGCTGGGTGCCGTGGCCGGCGCCAGTTTGCACGCCGACGGCTACCAGGGCCAAGCTAAGTTGGTCGTTGATCAATCGCGTCAGGTGATTATCGGGGCAACCTTTGTCGGCCACGATGTCGCAGAGCTGCTCCATGCGGCGACTATCGCGATTGTTGGCGAGGTAGCTATGGACAGGTTATGGCATGCGGTTCCCGCGTACCCGACGATTAGTGAAATTTGGTTGCGCTTAATGGAGGAATATCATTTCCCCGCCTCAAATGTGGCCAGCGGCTCTTAAGCCGAAGTCGGTGTAAAGAAACTGGCGGGGCTAGAATGGTTAACGAATGGGATGACTAGGCGATCGCGTGCCGTGCAAACGGCCCGAGGAACGTCCGGGCTCCACAGAACAGGGTGGTGGGTAACGCCCACTCGGGGTAACCCGCAGGCTAGTGCCACAGAAAATAGACCGCCAGGTTTTCCTGGTAAGGGTGAAACGGTGGTGTAAGAGACCACCAGCATCTCGGGTGACCGAGATGGCTTGGTAAACCCCACCCGGAGCAAGGTCATACAGACCGCGTTATGAGGGCTGTTCGCCCCATGCGGTCGGGTGGACCGCTAGAGGCTGTCGGCAACGGCAGTCGTAGATAGATGATCGTCTTCGCGCAAGCGGACAGAACCCGGCGTATCGGTCATCCCATTCACTCACTCCCTTGGTGAGATGATTCACAGGCGTCAGGCTCCGCTTCGCGGGTGCACCGTCTAGACTAGATACGTACTTGCGGGGATGATCCTGTTACCCCGCGCCACCGCAAAAGCAATGGTGCTTCTCACGGTGCCAACCGACTTTATGGATCTGGAAGTCGGCTGAAATGGAAGGATTTTCTGTGACCCAGCAGTCTGTCGTTGCCCAGGAAGAATGGAGCGGGCGCGAAGAGCTCGCCGAGGCCATGATTCCACTGATCGGACGTCTTAACCGCAATAACAATGTGGTGACCTCGATCTACGGCCGTAAAATGATCAACCAGTCCGCCATCGACATCATTAAGGCTCACCGCGTAGTGCGCCGGATTGATGGCGAAGAATTGGCGTTGACCACCACCATGCCAATGCTCGAAGCAATTGAATCTTTGAACGTTGGTTCGGTTTCCGTTGACTTGGGTCGACTGAACAAGAAGTTCGTCACCTCCGGTTCGAAGGACCTGAAAGCATTCCTCACCGAAGAGCTAGGTGAGAAGGTCGGCCAGGCTGGCGCCACCGACATTGAGCCACAGGACGTCGTGCTCTACGGCTTCGGTCGAATCGGCCGCCTATTGGCACGTATCCTCATCGAACGCGGCGGCTACGGCCTGCGCCTGCGTGCCATTGTGGTGCGTAAGGGTTCGGATGACGACATCGTCAAGCGTGCTTCGCTGCTGCGTCGCGACTCGGTTCACGGCCGCTTTGACGGTTCGATCACCGTAGACGAAGCCAACAGCACCATCTTGGCTAACGGCACCCTGATCAAGGTCATCTACTCGAATGATCCAACCACCGTTGACTACACCGAGCATGGCATCAACAACGCCATCGTGGTGGACAACACCGGCCGTTGGCGCGACGAGGCTGGTTTGTCCCAGCACCTGCAGGCTAAGGGCGTTGCCCGCGTACTGCTGACCGCACCGGGCAAGGGCGATCTGAAGAACATCGTCCACGGCATCAATGATTCCTGGATCACCGCAGATGACAAGATCGTCACCGCGGCCTCCTGCACCACCAACGCGATCACCCCGATCCTGAAGGCACTGAACGACAAGTTCGGCGTCATCCACGGGCACGTTGAGACCGTTCACTCGTTCACCAACGACCAGAACCTAATCGACAACTTCCACAAGGGTGAGCGTCGCGGCCGTTCGGCAGCACTGAACATGGTGATCACCGAGACCGGTGCCGCCAAGGCAGTAGCCAAGGCATTGCCAGAGCTCGAAGGCAAGCTGACCGGTAACGCGATCCGCGTACCAACCCCAGATGTCTCCATGGCGATCTTGAACCTCAGCCTTGAGAACGGGACCACCAAGGAAGAATTGAACGCTTACCTGCGCGAGGCTTCGCTGACTTCTAGCCTGCACCGCCAGATCGACTACATCGATTCCCCTGAGGTTGTGTCTACCGACTTCGTCGGTTCACGCCGTGCGGGCATCGTTGATGGTTTGGCGACCATCGTCTCGGACAAGAACGCTATCGTTTACGTCTGGTACGACAACGAATTCGGTTACTCCTGCCAGGTAGTGCGTGTGATTGAATCAATCGCCGGCACCCACCCGGTGGCAGTTCCAGCCGTTGCGGCTCAGGTAGCTAACGCCTAAGTCTTAACGCATTCACGCAGCACCCCGATCCTTTTGTCTAAGGGTCGGGGTGCTGCGTTTTAAACTTCGGCTGACTTGCTAAGATTTCCCTTATGGCTAGGCGTATTAAAATTGGTGTGACCGGCGTGTTCGCAGCGCTCGGCATATGTACGCTAGCGCTAAGTTCCTGCGCTACAGACGGTAGTGAGCTTGGACTGACGGCAGGCGAGCCACGAGCCGTGGTTGGAGCGCACTCCATAGATGAGGAAGCGAGCAACTCAGTTGAAGCCAGCGGAGTGCTGCTACTCAGTGCGGGGCAATGCTTCGAACTTCGTGATCCGAAGGGTCAACCGACCTTGTTAATATTCCCCTCCGAGGCTCACGTCTTGTCTGATGGGTGGCCTGGGATGAAGATTGCCGATGAAGAGTTTCGCGTGGGGGACCATCTGAGTATTGGCGGCGGCTTTCATCAGCTCTCTGAGCAGGATGCCGAAGCCGTGAACAAGTGCCAATCGACGGGCGAAGCCTTTGTAGTTCAAGTCCTTCCGCGCCACACATCCGAGCCGGCCGGGCAGTAACTAGTCACAACGAACGTGATTCGAAAGTATGTTCTAATCATGTTTGCGCTGCGGTCTCCCGCCGGTGGCAGATGCTAAGCCAACCGTCCTGTGGGTCTGAGCAATCCCTGCCACACGACCGCGGGCCTATGCGCGCTCATCCAGCCAAGAAGGTTCTTATTCTGGCATTGAGCACGCCTTGCCGCGCGCCAATAGGGGAGTAGGTTCTTCCCCGGCCCAGCTCGGGGCTACCTGCAAGCCTATGGGCCTGTAGTCGTTCGCGTTGGGCCCTTTTATGAGTGCCAGGCACAGGGCCAGTCGTGAGTTTCTGCTGCAGGCTGCATAGTGGCGCAATGTCTATCGGCACAGAGGGCCTAAGAGGCGCTATGCGGATGGTGGGCGGATCATTCGCTGTCCGGAAAACATCGCCGGGGGACAGGGAATAACCCAACTACTCTGGAATGCAAAAGCAGCGCCGACCGATTCACTCGGTACGGCGCTGCATCAGCGGTATATAAATTTCAGGCTCTAGTGTCCGAAAGGATCCTCATCGGTACCCGGCAGCCAGGTAATGCCGGCAACGCCCCAACCCAAAGACTTCTTCGCCTTGAGCCAACGCTTATCCCACCGCGGCACCAGCTTGTCTACATAAAGGAAACCGTCCAGATGATCAAACTCGTGCTGCATGATGCGCGCAAACCATCCGGTCGCCTCGAAGGAGACCGGCTTACCAAACTCATCAACGCCTTCCACCTTGGCGTATTCAGCCCGCTTGAGTGGGAAGTTCAGGCCAGGCACGGAAAGGCACCCCTCGGCTTCCTCGTCCGGGTCAGGCGTTGCCTGGGAGACCTTAGAGAGGGTCAGTACAGGGTTGATGAGCACGCCGCGTTCAGGAGCCGTATCTTGATCAGCGTAGATGTAGGTAAAGATACGCAGTCCGACACCGATTTGTGGTGCCGCTAGTCCGACACCGTGAGCCGCATCCATGGTGGCATGCATATCAGCAACGAGCTGGCGTAACTGGTCATCAAATTCGGTGACCTCAGCTGCGCGTTGGTGCAGTACTGGTTCTCCATATACGGTGATCTGCCGAATGGGCACGTGATCGGTCCTTTCCAAGGTGCTAAGAAGTCTTCTCCAATAGTTTCACGGCTCATCCTAGTTTCGCCACTGCGGGTACCGGCGGTGGTTAGGGCCCGTCAATGCGCAAGCTCGTGTTGGTGAGGGTAGGTATGTAAGAAATTATGCGTGTTTACTAGTCTAAATCGCTGTTCTTCGGCCTTAATCGCGCAGACCGCGTCTGACGTACAGGCGACGTGGAACTGAATTGAAGATTCGCACTGAGATGCACTTCACCGTCAATCGGGCATTTATTGTGGTTGCCTGACGCGATATACGAAAAATAGCCCATTAGAACAAACCTTCTAATGGGCGTTTTAAATGGGAAAGGCTAACGTCCCCATGACGTTAGCCTTCTGGTGAGCTTCATAGCCGCTCAGACATTTGCGAGTGTCTAAAAGCCTTATCCCAATAAATCGAATTCTGAATCCCCCAAGATTCACAATACAAACTTCGATTCCCCGCTTCCTATTCTAGGGCGATAGAACGCCAAAGTAGCCTCGAAATCGATGACTAGGTAGTGGTTTGCCCGGATACAGGTAGCGACGTCAACCGCGCATTAAGAGGTTCAGCCAAATCGATATCTCCATCGGCGCTTGGAAGCAGCTGACGACGATCGACGATACCTAACTTTGTATATGAACGCTGCAAGTGACCCTCCACCGTACGTCGGGAGAGGAATAGTTCGTCAGCAATTTCATGACTACTCGCCCCACCCGCTGCAAGAACACAGGTAGCGTACTCACGTTCGGTGAGTAAGGACCGAACAATACGTCCGCGACCTAAGGCCGGAGTGTTGACTTGTTCAAGCGGCTCAGCCAACTCCGTAGACAGCGATAACAATCGAGACGCCAATGTACGCTGACCCAGCTCACGAGCAGCGCCCGAGGCACGCTGCGCAACCTCGGCAGCATAGAGCAAACGTTGCGAAGATACGTGAGCGGCAGTCAGCGCCTGTACGGCTTCTAGCGTCGGGTCTTGGATTACCGCAGCGTATTGTCCAATAGTCTGCGCCAGGGGGCCTTGTACTACGCCTGCGGCGTCACTGACCTCGTCCACCCCAACGAACAAACCTAAACGCCACGCATCGTGTAACAGCCGCATGCGAACCAGCTTGCGATCAAATTTATCGGCCTGCACCAAGCACTGCTGAAGATGATCCTGCGCAGCCTCTTTACCCTCAAATTCCAAAATGACAGGCAACAAATTACGTTGCGCAATAGGGCGCATAATTTGGCCAGATACCACCGAGGAAGACTTACCCACAAAATAATAGCTTCCGGCCTTCTCCAAATCGCCAACCATCACCGCAGCGCTCGCCGCCAAAGAGGCGATGAACCCAGTCGATAAGTATGGGTCTGAGGCAACTATGAGGGCGAAGGCCTGTTCAAATGCTTCCAGGGCATCCAACGCACGGCCCTGCTCAAGTTGTTCAAGCCCATGACCAGTCAGATAATTGGCATGGTTGATCGCCAAGTTTGTGAAATCGAGTCCCGACAGTACCTCTGCCAGCTCAGCACTCACACCGCCTAAGCAGGAAGACAAAACCGGCAAAGCAAAAAGTAGCTCAGCCTGGGTCGCCGGTGTGGCCGAGGCCCAAAAATCACCTGTAGCAAACCCAAGGAACTCTTCAAAAGCATCGACCGGGCGTCCCGCATAACAATCCTCAATCAGCACATGTGCCAAACATGCTGCACGTAGCGCTGGCGAGATGTCGCTATGAGAGGCGTAGTCTCGCAACCTCTCGGTATCAACCACCTGCCCGGCACGAGAAAGTACGAGCAGTCGCTGTGCCTGACTATCAACTGGATCTTGAGGACCGAAATCAATAATTCGCGTCGCCAACTCGGGATCACCCAAACCGGCGAATGCGATCTTAGCCGCAACCCCGCGAAGCTCAGGACTACCGGTACGTAACAACGGCTCAAGCACAGATAAAGCTACCTCCGGCTTACCCAGCTCATGTAACGCATCGGCACGCATCACTAATACGTGCTCCAACATTGACTGATCGGTGAATGACTCCCGATCTAAGGAATCGGTCAACGCCACTACCTGAGCAAACTTGCGCGCCTGAGCCGAACCAACGACATCTTCATACAATTCGGCTGCAGGGATCTTGATACCCAGTTGCACCCGATGCCTGGTGAACCAAGCCCGCGCATGAGAAGTGAGAACTTCTCTGGGAAAAGTATCCGAGGCGCGCTGTAGGTAATCTCGCAGTTGCGTCTCGGTCAAAGTACTCAACACAGTGTGCGGGGCAAGACCAGAACTAAGCACGACCGCAAGCTCGCGCTCGCCGGTTGCTTCGTCTTCGGTTAGCGTTACCAGTTTTGCCAGACGGGTATCGAGTAATTGAGGAAGTATGGCGCCCAGTAGTTGCTGGGCAAAGGGGTATCGCAGTCTGCCGGTTACCGCCAGAAGTTCTATGGCCTCACGTATAGATCGGGGCTGTTCGCGCAATCGTGAGGTAATCAAATCTGAGATTCGTGGCCCCTGAGGGTTCCAAAGCCGATCAAGAGTCCAGTAGTACCCCTGTTTGGTGAGGACCTTCGCATTTTGCGCGTCTAAGGTGAGCTCGCGCAGGTGGAGCGCATTTCCATCAGAAAATTCCAGTAGCGTGTCCACGGTGCTGGAGTTCACGGCGCCACCCAATACATCTTCCAAAATCGTGGCCGTGTCAGCAAAGTTCAGTCGTTCCAGTTCGATACGAAAAGCGTCGGCGCTGGTGCGTAAATCCCTCAACGATTGGGGCAGTTCATGAATCGCGGTGGTGGTCACTACGAGGTGAATGTTTCGCGTTAGTGACAACTGCCCAAGAATCGCAGCGCTTTGCTCGTCGGCGTAGTGGGCCTGGTCCAAAAACAGGGTAACGCTTTGCTGTCCGGTGTAACGCACTAATCCTGCAAGCATTTCTGCCGGAGCAAAGCTGCTAGTTGGTGTCGGCAACTGTGCGGTTAAGGTTGTTAGCAGGGCAAAGGGAACCTGCTTTAGTGCTTTGGCTGCGGTGATCCAGTATGTCTTTCCCGGATGTTTTGAGAGGATCTGTCGAGCAAATGTTGTACGGCCACTACCGGTCTGCCCCACAATGAATATGGGAGCACCACGCGATACCGTTGCGCGAGCTTGTTGGTATGCGTTGTGAAGTGAGGGCAACTCCGTGGGAAGTTCGCTGGACGGGCCGATCATAAGCCTAATTTTGTACCTGGTTAAGAGTCTGGTCAAGTAGCTAAAAATCAAATACAGGTAGCGAAATTGCTGTACAGCACACGCTTGCCTGGTTTAGTATCCACAACTCATGCAGAAATGAAGGCCATCACCGCGTCTGCACCTTGTGTAAACATCGGCACCAGCGCGAAATGAAACGGTCTAACGCTAAATCGGTGCGCAAAAAAGCTTTGGAAATCAAAAAACGGCCTGATCCGGAACTTACGTTTCGAATCAGACCGTTTGTCTGGGGTGAGTAACGGGGCTTGAACCCGCGACCTTCTGGACCACAACCAGACGCTCTACCAACTGAGCTATACCCACCATGATTACTTTGTGACTAGTCGGACGGCTAGAGCCTTCAAACTGATTTCAAGCAACGAGAAATACTATACATGCATCTGGAGTGAAACTAATAATCGGGTGACCTTTGAGGTCATGAAGTCCGCAGGGAAACAAAAAACGGTCTGACTCAAAACTTACGTTTCGAATCAGACCGTTTGTCTGGGGTGAGTAACGGGGCTTGAACCCGCGACCTTCTGGACCACAACCAGACGCTCTACCAACTGAGCTATACCCACCATGTTCGCTTCGATACTAGTCATTCCGCTTTTGCGAGCTGATTTCGTATCTGGCAACGAGAAATACTATACACATACTCAGGGGGTGAGTGCCAACTTGAAAGCCCCCTAAGTCGCTGTGTTGTGTATCACCTGCGGTTTAAGGGGCTGACTAGTGCTTACTTTTCGTCGGTGGTACTGATCTCGGCAGCTATTTTGCGCGCCTGATCGGTTGTTGGTCCGGGGGAGGGAACCATGATGGCGGCTCGATAGTAACGAAGCTCGTCGATTGAGTCCTGGATATCACCCAACGCGCGGTGGTTGCCGGTCTTGGCAGGAGCAGCGTAGTGCGCCTTGGTGAACCAGCGCCGACTTAGTTCCTTCAAGGTCGAAACGTCGATGATGCGGTAGTGCAGGTGATCAATGATTTCTGGCATATCGCGTGCCAAGAAGTTCTTATCGGTGCCTACCGAGTTTCCTCCCAGTAGAGCCTTGTTCGGCTCTGGGACGTGTTTTCGGATGTAGTCCATTACCAGGCGTTGGGCCTGTTCCATTTGCATACCGCCGTCCAACTCCATCAACAAGCCGGAGACCTGATGCATATTGCGAACGAAGTCACCCATCTGTGCCAAAGCGGCATCGCTAGGCTTGATAACCACCTGGATACCCTCGTCGATGATGTTTAAGTCCGAATCGGTAATCAGTACCGCTACCTCGATCAACGCATCATGGACCAGGTCTAAACCGGTCATTTCGCAATCGATCCATACAATTTTCTCTGAATTACTAGCCACGGAACCAATCTACCCTCTGGATAGCTTGTGGGGCAGCGCACGGCATGAAAGCTTCGGGCATCTCAGTGTCACACCGGTAAGCGCATAGCGTGCGATGCTAAAATCATGGGAGATTTCATGACGTTGAACGATGTGCCTACGTACTGGCTAACCGGATGCAACGTCATTCTTTTTAAACGAACTTTTTGTCCAATCCAGCACGAGGTGTCACGGTGTCCGCTAGTAAGGCAGAAGTTCTAGCTCCCCAGCCATACGCGGGTGTTAATAAGACATTGCTTAGCGGCATAATCGGCTCCTCGATGATCCTCTTCGGATCCTTTGGTACGGGTTGGTTGGCCAGCGTTTCACCGCTGAACCGTGATCCTTTTTTCATCATGGTGCGAACCGAGACCGCCGGCGTCACCATTTGCGTGATCTTGTTGGCACTTGGTTGCTGGTTGCTTTTCCGTGCGTGGTGGCGCCTAGGGCAGAAGCTAAAAACCTGGGGCGACGGCTCGCTCAAGATTGTGCAGCGCGCGGTGATGCTTTGGAGCATTCCAATGCTTATCGCACTTCCCATCATGAGCCGCGACGTTTTTGCTTACATTGGGCAAGGTCGTTTAGTCGATGCCGGTCAAGATCCTTATGTAGATGGCATTTCAAGCCTGAATAATTGGTTCCAGCTAGGTGCTGACACCATGTGGGCTCAAGATGGCACTCCCTATGGGCCACTGTTTTTGACCATTGAATACATCGTGGTCAACATCGTTGGCGGGTCTACCGATGCGGCTGTTCTTGCCTTCCGCGCCATCGCGGTCATCGGTGTCCTACTGTGCCTGCGTTATGTTCCCAAACTGGCCGAGCTTCATTCGGTTTCCGGCGCCAAGGCAACGTGGATGACCGTGGCGAACCCGCTCTTCCTCGTGAACTTTGTGGCAAGTGCACATAATGATGCGCTGATGACTGGCCTATCGGTGTGGGCCGTGTATTTGGCTTGTAAACGACACGGTTTTTGGGCGATTGTGGTGCTCGCGGCCTCGATCGGTGTCAAGCCAATAACCCTGGTATTGCTGCCGTTTATCGGTTTGCTGTGGGCCGGACCGGAAGCCAAATGGCCGCGCCGATTCCTGTATTGGTTCTACTCCGGTTCCATCTTCTTGGTTCTCATGACCCTCGTGGGCTGGCTAAACGGCTACTGGTTTGGCTGGCTCAGCGTGCTGCTGAACTACACCGGTACCGGTGTCTCTGTTGTTGCGCCACTGGGAATGTTAACCATCGCGTTGCAAGGCATTTTTGGCTCATTTGGCATGGAAACCGACTGGGTACTATCGATCATAAAAACCGGTGGACGATTGCTCGGTGTGGGGCTTGCCATTGTGCTGATGTTCCGCGGGAAATACTCACATCTCGTCCAACGCATGGGTATCGCGTATGCGGCAATTGTGGTGCTTTCTCCGGTAATCCAGCCGTGGTATCTGCTGTGGTTGTTGCCGTTCTTCGCGGCGACCGGCTTGCGCGATGACTGGCAGATGCTCTGGTTACACATCACCACGATATTCTTCTTGGCTTACCAAGCAGCGGATCAAATTTTCGTCTGGCAGTTCCTTCAAGAAGACTTAGTTCCACGGGTGCAACTTATCTCCTGGGGAATTTCGATTCTCTGTGCGCTGTACCTGGTCTTCTTGGATCCCAAGACTAAAAAAATCTGTCCCGAGCTACTGAGCTCCACGAACTGGCTGAAAAAGAAAGTCAAGTGAGTTTGCTGGTGCAAAAACTATTGCGACGTGGAGTGTCGCTGAAGGCCCTAGGTTGGCAAGGTTTTGCCGCTTCGGTGATGATCACCGTAGCGTCTTGGGGTATCGGTTGGTTTCCGCGTAGTCAGCTCTCTCCGCTGGCCCGGAGCGGATTTTTTATCGAATTCCGCACCGAAGCATGGGGAGTTATTAGCTGCATTATTTTAATGGCAGCAGGTTTGGCGTGGTTGACCCGAGTTTGGATTCTGGCTCGCCCGCTAGTTGATACTGCACAACTGATCAGCACACGACAGCTGGCGCAGCTGTTCATTAAATGGTCGGCACCATTGATGTTTTCCTTCCCAATTCTCAGTCGTGATGTTTACTCGTATCTTGCCCAAGGTCGGATGCTTCATGCCGATAAGTCTCCGTATCGTGAAGGTATTTCGGCTCTGCCTGGTTGGTTTGAAGGTGGCTCGGATGGGCTCTGGGCCCAATCGCCGTCCCCCTACGGTCCGTTCTTCTTAGTACTTTCGCGCATCATTTATTTTGTCTCCAACGGGGTGCCTGAAATTGGAGTAGGGCTCCTGCGCATTACCGCGTTACTTGGGGTTATCGGCTGTTTTCATTTCACCGCCAAACTGGCGAAAAAAATGGGACAAAATCCAAAGTGGGCTAACTGGGCCATCGTGGGAAATCCACTGTTCTTGTTGACCATGATCGGCGGCGCTCACAATGACGCGTTGATGATTGCTGGAGTGTTTAGCGCATTCGCGCTGGCCTATGACCGTCGACCCATGGCGGCCACGTTGGCTTTAGCTATCGCGGTATCCGTGAAACCGATTGTGCTCTTGGTGCTGCCATTTATTGGATTGATCTTGTTAGGCCGCGATAAGTCCTTGCGCGCAAGATGCATAGTTTGGCTGAAGGTGTTCTGCTACTGCCTGATCTGGTTAACTATCATCGGCGCGGTGACTAACCTCTGGTTCGGATGGCTGCCGGCCATGTTTACCGCCGGGGATGCAGCTTTCCCATATGCTCCGGTGGGCTTGACTGGTTGGTTGCTTGGCATGCTGGTGGGAGCACTGGGCGGCTCGGCCAGCCTGACACAGAGCATCGTGGTATTCGTTTTTCAGCTCGTTTCTGTGGCGATCGTTGCGCGGCTTGCACTGGCTAAAGATATTTCTCGGCCAGTGCGTCTGGCCGCCTGGGCACTGTCTGCAGTGATTTTGCTTGCCCCGATCATCCAGCCCTGGTATATCTTGTGGATGATCGCGCTCTTCGCGATCTCACACCGTGTTTCTTGGGCCTCTGAGAAGCTGATGATCTATTTGGCCAGCTTGATCCTTGTGGTGGTCTTTGTGGATCAACTCTCGATTGAACAATGGCATATTGTGTGGTTGCTGCGGGTGTTTGCGGCGGTGCTGGCGGTTGGTTTATTTGCCGGTCTTTTCCGCTTCGACCGGAAGACGCGCACCGTACTTAGCGGAGACACGGGACCAGCTCCCATTCAGTAAGCATCCAGCTAACAATTACTGGTCTCACACCAGACGTCACAGGTTGCGCGTATTTTTCTCGGCTTAGATAGAAATATGCAAACGATGTTTTGGCCCGCGACGATCGCCATGCTTGGCGGTGTCCTCTTCTTAGGCGCAGCAGGTATTTTCCTACTCGCCATCCAGTATCACCGCCATGGGCGCCTATCTTGGCGCCGTACGCTGACCACCGGTGCCGCAGTAATCTACGGTTTTGGCCTCTTCAGCTACACCATGCTGCCGCTACCCGATACACGTAACGCATTTTGTCGGCCCGGAGTGGCCGTTCCTCAGCTACAACCGCTGAACTTCCTCAATGACTTTGCGCTCTCCTATGAACTGGGAATGCGTCACTTTTTGACCAGTTTTACGCTATGGCAGGTCCTTTTTAATGTGATCTTGTTCATGCCGCTCGGAATCCTAGCGGTCCGCTGGTTGCGCGGGAACGTATTTCTGGGAACCCTCATCGGACTCACTGCCAGCTTGGCTATCGAGCTGACTCAGTACACCGGGATTTGGGGCCTGTATACCTGTGCCTACCGGGTTGCCGATGTTGATGATCTTTTGATGAACACCTTCGGCGCACTGCTTGGATCCATCGTGGCGTACCTGCCAATCTTTGCGTGGCTCACCGGGCCACGAGAACAAAGTGCCTTGAAGGCTGGGCCACGTAAGGTGACTAGGCTACGGCGCTTTATGGCCAACGGCTTCGATATCGCTTTTGCCCTTGGACTGGTGATGCTCACCACCTTCGTGCTGGAGATCACCGAAAAACTTGGAGCCCCGCCAGCGTCCTATGACCTGACCCAACGTTGGATTCCCACGATCTCGGTATTGCTGGTCTTCTTGCTTCCCACGCTCATGCCAGGACGCGCCAGCCTAGGACAACGCTGTGCCTGGATTCGGGTGGCTGGAAAAGACACACTACAAGTACCTGCATGGCAGGGCCTTGTGCGCAGCATTCTGGGTCTAGGGGGAATCTCTTTTGCTTTCCAAATTGCCGACAGCATCTGGGCTGCAAGCCCCTGGGCCTGGCTCAGCGCGTTGGTATTTGGCTACCTCATCCTGAGCTCAATCTTCCTCTTATGCGATCCAACCGGCCGCGGAATAGCCGGTAGGCTCACCGGCACCAGATTCGTTGATCGGCGAATTCACTAATCGTTCACCACCAAGCTGTCAGCTGATGGGGCTAAAATAGTTCCGGTGGCCGGTACCCGATACAACTGGCAACCACATTCGCTTAAAAGACGTTCCGATTCATCTCTCCAAAGTTAGGCCTGCCCCGCAGCATGGATACTCAGCAAGAAATTCCGCACGAACCGCACCGCGCCGTCCTTGGCACCGCCGTAGGAGCCACGGTCCTGATCGCGATTGGTGCATTCGTACTATCCTTCGCGGCGCTGACCGACTTGGCTGAACGCTCCGGCATTCAGGCAAACCTGGCCTGGATCTGGCCAATCATCATTGACGGCATGATCGTGGCGGCCACCGTTGCCATCGTGGCGCTTAACGGCTTCAACCGTAAAGCAATGATCTACCCGTGGTCCCTGCTGTTCTTTGGCGCGATCGTCTCGACCGCAGCAAACTCCACGCACGCGATCCTTACCGTGGATTCCATTGTTAACGGTGTGCCACCGCTGGTATCGGCACTCGTTGCGGCCATGCCTCCTATCGTGTTGTTGGCCATCACCCACCTGACCGTGCACATGTACCAGAAGAAGTCTGAAGCTGCGAAGCTTCGCGCTGCCTTCGACTATGACGAAGAGCAGATCAATGCCGAGAAGTACGGCGTCGCCTACGACGACGGTTACAACTCCGCCCTTTCTGATGCACAGCAGGCAGAAGCCGAGCGCGTGGCTCAGCTAGAACAAGAACACCAGGACGCTATCGCCCGAGCTCGGGCCGAGGCTATTGCTCAGTCGCGCTCGGAAAAGGTTACCCCGCTGAAGCAGGCTCCAGCAGTGGCTCCGGCAGCCGCTAAACCAGCTACCGCTGCTAAGCAGGCTGGCGAAGATAAGGCCCCGTTGTACGAGGATATGGCTAAGCGCCTGACCCGCCCATAGTTAGGGCGCGCACCGCATCGATCACCCACGGCATTTCATTACATTAGGAGGCACCACCATGGATCAATTGACCAGCAACACCGAACCGGAACAGTTCAGCGAACAAATCGACGAGGCGGTGTCTCGTTTTGGAACCGTGGGTCAGGAACTTGATGAGGTGTTGCGGGCGATGAAATCAAAAATTCGCTCGCTGTTTATCGATAGTGAAGTCCAACCCTTGTTTGTGACCGGACGAGTGAAGACCGCCGAGTCCTTCCGAGCAAAGGCTTCGCGCCAGTTACAGGAAACTCCAGATTCAAACCCGGTCTTGGAGTTCCCTAACCCGCTACGGGAAATCCACGACATGGTGGGTTTGCGCATTATCGTGATGCTTCCCCATGAAATCCAGCAGGTAGCCACGCTCATCAAGGCGCACCGCGAGGACTTTGATTGCCGCAGCGACCGAGAGAAAGACATTGGTTCGGTGGAATCCGGAACCTATGGTTACTCCTCTCGTCACCTGCTGCTCAAAACCCGCAATGAACCGAGCGTGTCAAAGTTCCAAACGGCTTTGGGCAAACCGGTGGTACCCAGTGGAAACTTCGTCTTTGAGGTGCAGATCCGTACGGTACTCCAGCATGCGTGGAGCGAGATGGAACATGACATCCGCTTTAAGCATCCGGGTGAAGCCGCGTGGAACCCGCAGATCGACAGGCATTTCACCGCCACCGCGGCCATGCTCGAAACCGTGGAAAACTACTTCACCGACATTGATGATCTCTACCATCGGATGAACGGTTATCACGACCGCGAAGGTGTAGGCACGCAGAAGCTGACCGGCGAAAAAATCGGCGAAATCTGGCAGACCCTGCTCCCACACGTGGACCGCAAGCGCGACGATGACTGGTCTTGGGCCGCCGAATTGCTCGGTTCCCATGGCATCGATCAGACCTGGCAGCTGGCCGAACTTTTGGATGCAAATGTGGTCACCGAGGTTCGCGCCGCATTGGATCACCGGTATTCTCCGGGGCCAGATAGGCTGCTTGACGACGTGTTGCTTTGGCGTTTTGGCAAAGCCCATATCGATAAGACCAGCGGTTCGGATTTGAAACGCGAGGCTTCGCTTCGTCGCAGGCTGATTCAAATGAAAGATTTCCGCTCCACACAGCGTCGTTAGCGCAACTGCCCGGCACCCCATATTGGGTGCCGGGCAGTGAGCGTTAAGATGTTGGTTCGCACACAGTAAGCCTGATCCCGCCTATACGACCGGTAGGATAGACAAGTTGCCCTTTATAAGGGCGAATAGTTTTTCCTTACCCCGTTTTGAAAGGGCCACACCATATGATTTCCGTAGCCAACCTTGAGCTACGCGTCGGCGCCCGCTTGCTGATGGACGAAGTAAATTTCCGCATCGACAAGGGCGACAAGATCGGACTGGTGGGTCGAAACGGTGCCGGTAAGACCACCATGACCAAGGTCTTGGCCGGAGAATCCCAGCCGGCTAGCGGTAACGTCTCGCTGAAGGGTTCCATTGGCTACCTGCCACAGGATCCGAAGACCGAGGACATGGAGCAGCTGGCGAAGGATCGCATTCTCGCCGCTCGTGGCCTAGACGTTGTACTCAATAAGCTGGCTAAGGCCCGCGATGAGATGGCTAGCGATGACGCGTCCGTAGCGAACAAGGCCATGGGCCGATATGACCGTCTGGAAGCCGAGTTTATGGCTGCCGGCGGCTACTCTGCCGAATCCGAAGCCGCGGCCATCTGTTCTAACCTAGATTTGCCAGAACGTATTCTTGAGCAGCCATTGCGCACCCTATCCGGTGGTCAGCGCCGCCGTGTGGAGCTTGCCCGCATCCTTTACTCGGACGCCGAAACGTTGCTGCTCGATGAGCCAACTAACCACTTGGACGCCGATTCCATCACCTGGTTGCGTGACTTCATCAAGAACTACACCGGCGGCGTGCTGATGATCAGTCACGACACCGGCCTGTTGGATGCCACCGTGAACAAGGTGCTCTTCCTTGACGCTAACCGCGCCACGGTTGATGTGTACAACATGAACTGGAAGCGTTACCAGACTCAGCGCGAAACCGATGAGCGTGCTCGTAAGCGCGAGCGCGGCAACATTGAGAAGAAGGCTTCGGTCTTGATGGCTCAGGCCAACAAGATGAAGGCTCGTGCCTCCGGCGCTTCCGCCGCGCAATCGATGCTCAAGCGTGTTGACCGCATGCTCTCGGGCCTGGAAGAAGTACGCGCGAACGATCGTGTTGCAGCTTTGCGCTTCCCGGATCCAGCCCCTTGTGGCAAGACCCCAATGATGGCCGAGGGCCTATCGAAGGCCTACGGTTCCTTGGAAATCTTCACCGATGTATCGCTGGCTATCGACCGGGGATCAAAGGTAGTCATCCTGGGCCTGAACGGCGCGGGTAAGACCACCTTGCTGCGGATGCTTGCCGGCGTTTCGCAACCAGATACCGGAACGATCATTCCGGGACACGGTTTGAAGATCGGTTACTTCGCCCAGGAGCACGACACCCTGGATCCGGATGCGACGGTGCTTGAAAATATGCGCCGCAACGCGCCGGAACACCTCGGCGATGCCGACGTGCGTTCGATTCTTGGTTCTTTCATGTTTGTTGGCGACGACGTCTCGAAGCCAGCCGGAGTACTCTCCGGTGGTGAGAAGACCCGTCTGGCCTTGGCTACTATCGTGGCTTCCAGCGCTAACGTTCTGCTGCTCGATGAGCCTACTAACAACCTTGACCCGGCCTCGCGTGCCGAGGTACTTGGTGCACTGTCCAGCTTCCCAGGCGCCGTAGTGATGGTCAGCCACGATGAGGGCGCAGTGATGGCACTGAAGCCCGAGCGCGTGGTCATCTTGCCTGACGGCGACGAGGACTTGTTCAACGAGGGCTACCTGGAATTGGTCTCACTGACCTAAGCCAGTACAGCTTAAAAGCCGTGGGCCACCATCCATAGAGGATGGTGGCCCAAGGCTTTGCTGATCCTAAAGAAGAGCCCACGGCCACCGGCCGTGGGCTTGTTGCGTTACTGGGGTTTGTCGCCGCCCTTGGGCGAATCTTCATCTAGCATGAGATCCTCATAGGCCTCATCGGTCAGCGACCCGTCGCGGCGGAACTTCTTCTCTTCCTTCGCGCGTAGCTTGCGGACCCGGTGAATTGGTTCATCAAAGCCCAACGCCTTGGCCTCGGCGAGCTCGGCGGCGTCTTCGGCGTTGATCTTGCGCTGTTGCTTCGCCGCGTACCAGAAGCCTACGAAGGATAAGATCCCAAAGAAGTACCACTGGAACTCGTAGGAAAGGTGTGGACCTTCATCGGTGTCCGGTGCATCCAAGGGCTGTGGTGCTGTGGCCGGAGCTGGGTCTTCCTCATACATGATGCCGTAGGCACCTTCGGAGATCGGGTAGGGAAGTTGCGCGGCATATGTGGGCAGATGAATGGAGGCGAGCTGGCCATCGGGGGCCCCGCGATCCAGTTTGATCTCCCCGGCCTTCAGTCGTGCGTCCACCGTGACCGTTCCAGCAGGAGCGGCGGGAACCGCATCGGGGCGACCGTTTTCGGAGTTGCCGATAGGGAGGAACCCGCGGTCGATAACTACCGTGGTACCGGATTCGGTGCGGAACGGAACCAGCACCTCATATCCCGGGCGGGAAGCCTTAATCCTGTTGCGTACGATGCGCGTGTCTTCGCTGAGGTACTGACCGGTGAGCTCAACGGTCATCCAGGTGTCTTCTTCAGGCAATGACTTGAACTTCTCCAGCGCCTGGTCACCGGAAATCGGTGTGGCGTCGTAGTTGTTGTTCACGTGGGAAATGCCGGTGAGTACCTCGGTGCGACGATCAGACTGCCATTTACCGAGCCCGGCGCAGGCTGCAGCAAAAATGACGACCAGTAGCAACCAGCCAACCCAGCGGGTGCTGGCCAAAAAACGATACATTTACTGATTAGCTCCTTCGCCCATGGGCAGGGTGTCCTTATAGAGCAAACGCTCTTTCAGATAGGTTTCTAACCACTCGCGGTGCTCAGTACAGGCCAACCAGATCTTTCGGCGCTCTGGGGTATGAATCTTGGGGTTATTCCATAAAATCTGAAAAGCTGCCGGCGCCCGGCATCCCTTACGCGAGCATTGAACTTCGGTAGGCGCAGAACTCGCGCCTGCTAATGAACCGAGAAGATCCATTTATGCCTCCTTAGGTACGTCGGATGGGGGAGCAGGGTCGGTCAGTGTGCCCTCGATGATCACGATCTCTGGTTCGTTGACCGGGGTAGGTCGGACCGTGTTTTCTAGCTGCTCCGGATCTTTGGCCGTAAAAAATTCTGCGGGCGGTTCGCGCCTTGTCAGGTCTGCCCCGCCGTTGGCGATGACTACGGCGATATAGGGCAAGATCACCGCTCCGGCGAGAAGTACCCAGCGGACCCAGCCTTCAAAGAAGAACGCCAAGATGAAGCACAGCATACGCACGGTCATAGAAATCGTGTATTTGCGTATGCGCAGGTCACGCTCCGAGGTGTGAGACTCGCGCGCTTCGGTAATTCGGTGAACCGGCTGGTCCTTTGGACCATGGTTCGCATGCTGGTGTGACATAGCTTTCGAACTTCGCTCAACGGGGCTATTTCTGCCTTCATTCTCTCACTTGTGCCTGTGAGAACCGAATTTCTACATGCCGTCGAAGCTGTAATACTGCGTGGTAACTAATAGGATTGTTCTCAGACTAGCTACTGACCTAAGCAAAGTGTCTGTTCTGGCGCCCCGTAACCGACGGAGTGCGCCGACGGCATGGATGGAGAATTACATTGAGCACGGAAACCACCAACGGCCGCAGCGTACTGGTGACCGGCGGAAACCGCGGAATTGGCCTAGCCATCGCGCGTTCCTTCGAAGCCAACGGGGACAAGGTTGCCATCACCTACCGTAGTGGTGAGGTTCCCGAAGGACTGCTCGGCGTGAAGGCCGATGTTACCGACGCCGAATCAATCGATGCGGCGTTCAAAGAGGTTGAAGCGGCCCACGGACCGGTCGAAGTACTCATCGCTAACGCCGGTGTAACTAAAGACACGCTGCTGCTGCGCATGAGCGAAGATGACTTCACCTCGGTGATCGACACTAACCTCACCGGCGCCTTCCGCGTGATTAAACGAGCCAGCAAGGGCATGCTTCGCCTCAAGCGTGGCCGTGTTGTGCTGATCTCCTCGGTGGTTGGGCTTTACGGTTCACCGGGCCAGATCAATTACGCTGCGTCCAAGGCCGGCCTCGTGGGCATTGCTCGCTCACTGACCCGCGAACTTGGCTCACGTAATATCACCGCAAACGTGGTGGCGCCAGGCTTTATCAACACCGAAATGACCGCGGTACTTCCAGAAGAAACTCAGAAGTCTTACCTCGCCTCCATCCCGGCCAACCGCTTTGCCGAGCCGGAAGAGGTCGCCAACGTGGTGCGCTGGGTTGCTAGCGATGAAGCAGCCTACATCTCCGGGGCGGTTATCCCGGTTGATGGCGGCCTTGGCATGGGCCACTAAAACTACCCCCAATTTTTGATTTACCTAAGGAGTAAAAAGTTGAGCGAATACAAGGGTGCAATCGTCACCGGCTCGTCGCGCGGCATCGGCGCGGTCACCGCACAGGAACTGGCAGCAGAAGGCCTGGGAGTAGTTATCAACTACCGCGCCAAGGCGCCACGTGCGAACAAGATCGTGGCAGCTATCGAAGACAAGGGCGGCAAGGCCGTTGCTGTAGGTGCCGACCTGACCACCACCGAGGGTCCCCAGGCATTGGTTGACGCGGCCGTAGAGAACTTCGGAACGTTAGACGTACTGGTGCTCAACGCCTCCGGTGGCATGGAAACCTCCATGGGGGAGAACTACGCGCTCCGACTTAACCGCGACGCTCAGGTCGCCATGCTCGAGGCTGCCTTGCCAGCAATGAGCGAGGGTGGCCGTGTGGTCTTCGTGACCAGCCACCAGGCGCACTTCATCAAGCAGGTCTCCACCATGGAAGCCTACGACCAGGTTGCACAGTCCAAGCGCGCCGGTGAAGATGCCTTGCGTGAATTCATTCCAAAGCTGGCCGAGAAGAACATCAATTTTGTGGTGGTCTCCGGTGACATGATTGAGGGCACCATCACCGCCACACTGCTTAATCGCATGGAGCCAGGCGCTATTGACGCGCGTCGAGAAGCGGCCGGTAAGTTGTACTCGGTTGAAGAATTTGGTGCCGAAGTTGCCAAGATGGTCTTCGCTGACGTGGAAACCGGACACACCGAACTTGTTGGTGGCGCCGGTGACTTCTTGAAGCAAGCTGAGCAGTAAGAACCTGTTCGCCAAGTAGTTTTTTTAGGCCTGTCGTTCGCTCCCGCACAGGAGTCGAACGGCAGGCCTTTATGCTGCACCGTAAGCGCCCTTTAGAGCTGCGTCCGGCTCCAGCGGTAAGGCGTAGTGGTGGAGACCTTCAGCAGGCCGTAGCGCTCCAAGATGGGTCTGGAATACTCAGTTGAGTCACTATGGATCAGAGTTTTGCCCAGGTCCAGGGCGGCTCGTGCCCGAGCGGCGGTCAGCGCCCGATAAATTCCTTGCCCACGGTAGGCCGCAACGGTTGCGCCACCCCAGATGCCTGCAAAATCCGTGCCAGGAACCGGTTCGAGGCGACCTGCACTGAGTATTTCTCCCGTACTGTTCTCCGCCACCCACAATTGCATTCCATCCGCGGTGGCCAAACGACGAAGAATCGCCTCGGCGTGATGCGCTGATACCGCTTCTCCAAAGGTCAGGTCCTGCATCGCGGTCATCGCGCGAACATCAGCTTCGGAGAAGATCTGACGAAGTCTGACACCAGCCGGTAGCGGCGTTTCGGCACTCAGATCGGCGGCTCGCCCGACCATGATTGACTCGCTAGCGTCGACTGCGAAACCGTGTGCAAGTAACTGCTCGTGCAGACCCGGCGCGTGGTCATGACCCCGGCTCTTCCATTCGACGTCGTGGATTTCTGGTTGCTCTCGAAAGTAAGCGAGCGATTCGCCGACCAGAGATGCCAGGTTGGTGTCATCGGTCGGAGCAATGTGGGCATAGGTGATAAACCCCTGACCGCCCGTGAAATTGATCAGCCGTAGGGGACCTAGACGCTGAACCTTTACGGCGCTGGGAGTCTCCGCATCGGTACGTAATTGCCCGTCATAGTAACTAAGGTATGGGCTGGCTAAACTTTCACGCACAAATTCTCCTGCTGGTTTCGAGTTCAAAAAAGGCGCCTCTTGAATGAATCAAAAGGCGCCTTGAAATTTTGAGTTACGGCTTCTTGCCGCACACTACCTTGTGCCAAGGCTGGTAGGTCCAGCTCTTAACATCTGGTGGAAGAGTTTTGGAGCCATCAATCGTGCTGCGGTTACGCGTGATGTCGATGCTAAAGCCCTTCTGCCCACCACTTTCCGAAACACACTTATCGGCTGGGTTGTACCGGGTCTCAGGGTTAGTCATGTTGTACTTGCCCGAGCTCTTCTGGCTAACCTTCCAGTACTTCGTGCTCCACAAGCGGGTGTGAACACGATCGCCACTGACCCACGCCTGAATCATCACGCCGTAAGGGGTGTTGTTCTTCCACACCATGTCAACTTGGCCTTCCCAGAGGGTGGCTTCACGACCTGCTGGGTAGCGGTCAAACCAACGGGAGTGTGGCTTGTGCGTGACGTCGTCATATCCGGCGAGGAAGCCGACGTTGTATAGCTGAGTGGAAACCTGTGAGAGCCCGCCACCAACTGCCTCGGTACTGAAACCGCTCTCGACCACACCGGAGCTAAAGTAGCCGTTTGCCACGGTAATTGGGCCCAGTGCCTGAAGCAGTGAGAAGTTCTCTCCGGGCTTGATCACGGTTCCGTTGATGCGATCTGATCCGGCATGCAGGTTCTTGGTGCGCACCCTATCGGAGGTTGGGTACGGGGTAGAGAATTCAACGATCTCTTCCTTGATACCCAACTTCTTAGCATCCGCGGTGGTGAATTCAGCCTCGGAAGTTTTGAGAACAACCTGTGCGGTGCGTTCTTTAGTTTCGGTGGCGGCTAAGACCTTTGCGCCCAGTCCCTTAGTTTCCAAGGCCAGACCCGTGGTCGACTTGGTGATGGTTGGCTTGCCGCCGGAGAGGGTAATTCGTGCGTTCTTTGCGGTGCTGCTGAACTCAGAATTCGTGGTGGCTGCTTTAAACAGTTTTTTATCATCCAAGGTGATCGCTGGTGCGCCATCCTTGGGAGTGTAACTTGCAGTCGCCGCGATGGCTGCAGCCGAAATATCGACCTTCTTCTTATCCGAGGTGAGGCTGACTTTGTCCTTCAACAGGGCTTTGACCTTGTCGTCGTAGAAAGACTGCAAGGTATCCTCGGAAATTTCAGGCTTGGCAATTTCGCTAGGCAATTCG
Source organism: Arthrobacter sp. MYb213 (assembly GCF_002979915.1). Taxonomy (GTDB): domain Bacteria; phylum Actinomycetota; class Actinomycetes; order Actinomycetales; family Micrococcaceae; genus Glutamicibacter. Next base: position 526,632 of record NZ_PCQA01000001.1, on the reverse strand, counting down.
ATTGCCGGTGCGCCGATTCGCCAGTCGCTGGTGAGGACCTTCGCAGCCTCATCTTGTTTCAGGCTCACCCCATCTACGGGCTTGACCAGTTTGGCTTTGCCCTCGGCAAAGGTGATATCGCCTTCGGTTACCTTAGCGTCAGCCTTTTTCGCTAACGCCGCCAGCTGCGAAGTCAGCTTGTCCTGATCAACGTCGATGCTAGCGGTGGCCGTGTATTTGCCCGTCAGACGGTCGATGAGTTCTACCGGATTTGCCTCGTAGCCGGTCAGATCTGCGACGGTGTCGTCAACGTTGAGCGTCAGCCCAGCCTTGACTGGGTCCATCTTGTAGTTCTGCGAGTTGATCTGCACGTCGAAAGGCTTCGAAGCTATCGGAACAACAGACTTGTTCAGGGCAGCTCGGGCGTCATCCTGGCTCATTGATCCGATGCTCACCCCAGCAATGCTGGCGTTCGCTGGAACTTGGGCACTAATAAGAGCGGCGCCACCGAAGTAGAGTGCTGCTGCCGCCACCACGCAGGAACCAGTGATGATCCAAGGCTTGGCTTTGTTTCGGCTCTGGTCCTTAGACCGTTTGCTTGGCGATGGCGAGGAGGAACTGTCCGGGGAGGGGGTCTGCACTTGTCTGTTAGCTCTTTCGAAAAGCGATTGGGGCCGGGCCCGAGACGCGAATTTTTACTTCGCCGCGCATCGGTGCACCAAAAGAAATACTAACTGTTGGAACAACCGATGCATGGCGTTGTGGGGGTAAACACCGAAATTGTTATCGACTTGTTGGATTTCAAGCGTCAAAGTCGTCTAAAACTAGGTCGGCGATCACATCTAGGCGACTAAAATCAATGCGTGCACCGGACTGCTCGCGCAAGGCTGGTTTCGCATTAAACGCTACACCCAGTCCTGCTGCGGTGACCATGTCTAGGTCGTTGGCGCCATCACCGGCGGCAATAGTTGCTGACATGTTGATGCCGTGTTCGGCAGCCCACGCGCGCAACATCTTTTCTTTCATCGCGCGGTCAACTATTTGCCCGTGCACGGTGCCATCAAGCAGTCCGTCGGTAATTCCCAGCGTATTTGCCAACGCGTGATCCAACTTCAGCTCTTGAGCCAGGGGATCAAGGATTTGCTGGAATCCGCCGGAAACAACACCCACTACGTGACCGGCTGCGTGCATCCGCTGAACTAATTCGCGTGCTCCGTCGGAGAAAATAACTCGAGAAATGACCTCGTATAAGACCGATTCCGGTAGGTCTTTCAGCGTTGCTACGCGTTGGATTAAGGACTGGGCGAAGTCCAGTTCACCGCGCATTGCGGCCTCGGTGACGGCTGCTACCTCTTGTTCGCGTCCGGCGTGGGCAGCGAGAAGCTCGATGACTTCCTGTTTGATCAGTGTTGAATCAACGTCCATCAAGAGCAAGATGCGTTTGGCATCGGTCAGCGCGCTGTCCAGAACCGTCACACAGGCTTCGCCGGCGGAGAAAATTCCTGAGTCGACCAAAGCATCAAAGCTAGCTAATGCTTTGGTGCGCAAGTCCAGGGTGTCGACGTTTTCGATCCGGGTCTTGGCGACCCAGCGGGTAGCCGACTCGTGCACGCTAAAAATTGCCGCCGTGGCGGCAGGCAGTTGATTACCTAGCTGCGCAAGGAGTTCATCAAAACGTTCACGGGGGAGTGCTGGGCGGGATACGAGGGTCAAAGTTGAAGCCATGAAACTATTTTCGGTGGTGCAAGCGAGTACGACCAAACATGACGTCGTAGTAAAGCAGGTGAGATAAAACATCAACTCACTTGTACAAGTTAGTTGTAGAATAGTTAAATGACCTCATCGCCAGCAGATCCCAACCTTGCAGATGACCTACTCGACGCCATTTATCCGTTATTCGGAATGCTCAATAAGGTTCGAAGTATTTCCGCTGGGAAGCTTGGCATTCTGAGTTTGGCTGAGGAACAAGGAAAAATTACGGCGGCCGCCATGAAAGACAAGGTCGGGGTCAGCCAACAAGCGATTTCCTTGGCAGCCAAGGAGTTAGTCGAAATGGGACTTCTGGTGCGTACCAAGGATCCGGCAGACCTGCGCCGCACCTGGTTCGCACTAACCGACTCCGGGGCCCAAAAACTTCACGCTGAACGCCAACTGGCACGGACGGCACTGGCTGAGATGATCAACAAAAACCTCGCTCCCACACAGCAAGAATCGATCCGCCACGCACTGACAGCACTAACTCATATTTCGCGAGGTGGGCATGAAGCAAACTAATTCCAATCTTGTCCCGACATTAATCTTTGCGGCGTTATCCACCGCGATTGTCAGTTCCTTAGGGATGCTCTTAGTTCCTTCCATCGCCGCGACCTACGAAATTTCGGTCAGTGCAGCCCAATGGATGTTGACGGTCAACCTCCTAGCCGGTGCGGTCGCCACCCCGGTGATGGGCAGGCTCAGCGACGGGCCACACAAGAAAAAGCTCTTGCTCTATTCCCTGGTGATCATTTTGTTGGGCTCCATCCTCGCGGCACTGGCCCCAACCTTCGGGATATTCCTCATCGGACGCGCCATGCAGGGTCTGACTTACGGCATCGTTCCGGTGACGATTGCCCTGGCAAGGCGATATTCGGATCCCAAAACCGTGCACCATGCAATTTCCTCGTTGTCCGTTACCGTTGCCACCGGTATCGGCATCGGATATCCACTGACCGGTGTCATTGCCGGGATGTTTAGCTTCCAGTGGGCCTTCTGGTTTGCCGCGGTGTTTGTATTCATCGTGATCTTCGTGGTGCTACGCATCGTGCCCGACGGACCCGATGAGAATGCACCACGCACAAAATTCGACTTTGCCGGAGCCATGCTCCTAGCTGCCGGACTGGGCCTGCTCCTACTAGGCATCAGTGAAGGCTCGCACTGGGGTTGGATTTCTGCTCGCACCGTCCTAGTTCTTGCAGTGGCAGTTATCTTGCTGTTCATCTGGGTGAAAACCGAGTTGCGGATAACTCACCCGCTGATCAACCTGCGCACGCTACGCCAAGGTGAAGTACTGCTGGCAAACTTCGCCGCAATCGGTCTCGGCGCGGCCCTCTATATCGGCATGTCCGTGGCCAGTCTTGTCGCGCAGGCCCCGGAAACCACCGACTTCGGGCTCGCACTACCGATCTTATGGGCTGGATTTGTCATCATGCCGCTATCGGTAGGCAGCCTGGTCGCTAACCGTCTGGTGCGCCGGCTCGGGCATCGAGTGGGATACCCAGCATTGTTACCCATCGGCGCGGTACTTTTTGCGGCGGCTGCAACCTTCCTCTGGCTAGCGCACGGCGCACTATGGGAGCTTCTGCTGGGAATGCTGGTCTTTGGACTAGGCATGGGTGCCAGCTACGCGGCCATGCCAGCACTTATCGCGCGCAGCGTCGCGGCCGAACAGTTGGGTAGCTCGGTAAGTTTCAACCAGGTGCTACGTACCGTGGGTAGTTCCTTCGGTACCGCGGTCTCCGCCGCAATCATCGCCATGCACGCAGATTCCTTCGGTGCCACCACGGGTCAGGGCGTCACTTTGTCCTTTGCAGTGAGCGCTATTGGCTGTATTTTGCTCGGTCTGGCGCTGACCGTTCACTTCTTTTATCGCAAACAAAAGAGCAACGAGTCTTAATCCACATCGGTAATGGTGTTTTCAATTAGTGAATCAGGCAACGAAAGTCTAGGCTTAAAAACCATGAGCGAAGTGCTAACTTTCAACGATGTCAGCGTGGTGCGCGGGCGTAAAGACCTGCTCAAGGACGTGTCCTGGGAAGTCAAAGAAGGCCAGCGGTGGATCGTGCTGGGCCCGAATGGCGCCGGCAAATCAACCCTGATGAATATTGCAGCCACCCGTCTGCACCCCACCCGCGGCACCGCGGGCATTCTGGGCGAAACCATGGGTAAGGTCGACGTTTTCGAACTGCGACCGTTGATCGGCCTGAGCTCCTCACTGGTAGCCAACGCCATCCCGGCTAATGAAACCGCACTAAATGTGGTTCTCACCGCCGCCTACGGCATGACCGGACGCTGGCGTGAGAAGTACGAGAAGCTCGACGAGCGCCGTGCGTTCTCGATGCTCCACCAGTGGGGCATGTCCACCTTCATGAACCAGCCATTTGGCAAGCTCTCCGAAGGTGAGCGCAAGCGCGTATTGATTGCTCGCGCCTTGATGACCGACCCGGAACTGCTGATTCTTGACGAGCCAGCCGCTGGGCTGGATCTGGCGGGACGCGAAGAACTCGTCGCCCAGCTGACCGAGCTTGCGGCGAATGAAGAAGCTCCGGCTTTGGTTTTAGTGACCCACCACCTGGAAGAAATTCCACCGGGCTTCACCCATATCTTGATGCTCAACGCAGGTGAGGTAGTCGCCGCCGGCGAGATCGCTTCCACCCTGACCGAAGAAAACCTCAAGGCAACCTACGGGATGGATTTGAGCGTGCGCGAAGTGGACGGTCGTTATAGCGCCGTCGCACGCCGAGCGAACTAGGGGTAACACCACACCGTGATCGAATTTTGGCGTGAAGCGTTAATCCTGCTTGGCGGCCTGTGGGCCGGAACCATCAACACCGTGGTTGGTTCTGGCACGCTGGTAACCTTCCCCATCTTGGTGGCCTTAGGTTTTGCGCCGGTTAACGCGGTGGTCTCCAACGCAATGGGCCTGATCGCCGGGGGATTCTCCGGCGCCTGGGGCTACCGTCGAGAAGCTGCCAGCGTCAAAAAGACCTTGCTCAAACTTGTCCCGGTCTCCCTCATTGGCGGACTGATCGGTTCACTCTTGCTGCTGAACCTGCCCGAATCGGTGTTCGGCGTGGTGGCTCCGGTCTTGCTGATCTGCGCGCTGGTGCTGGTGATCTTCCAACCCAAACTCTCCGCATGGGCTAAAACCCGGCAGTCAGAACGCGGCGGAAACGATCCCGATGAGGCAGACCGGGCCAAGATCCCCACCATTCTCTACGTGCTGGTCTTTGTTATCGGCGTGTATGGCGGTTACTTCACCGCCGCTCAGGGTGTCTTGCTGATGGCAGTCTTCGGTGTTTTCCTGCAGGCTTCCTTGCAACAGTCCAACGCGATCAAGGTCATTCTTTCGCTGATGGTCAACATCGTGGCGGCCGCCATGTACCTGCTGATCGCCCCGGAACGCATTCACTGGATTGTGGTGCTGCTGATCGCCGTGGGTTCGTTGATCGGTGGATTTATTGGTGCCAAGGTAGGGCGCAAGCTCTCGCCGGGGTGGCTACGAGTCATCATCGTTATTCTTGGCAGTATCGCGCTAGTGAATATGGTGTACAAGTTGGTCGCTGGTGCCTGAGATCGTTAATCCCGAACGCATCATGCATATTGCAGACCTGCAAGATGCACGCCTCGATGAGTATCTGCGACTGTCCGAAGCGCACCTGCGGATGCGCAGTGACGTGGAAAACGGCCTGTATATTGCCGAGAGCACCACGGTAGTTTCCCGCGCAATCAACGCCGGGCACGTACCGCGCAGCTTCTTGCTGGCCGAAAAGCATCTGGATCAGCTGACCGAAGAATTTGCGCGTTTCCCGGACGTCCCAATTTTTGTCGGTAGCGATGAGCAACTTCAAGACTTGGTAGGTTTCCATCTGCACCGCGGTGCGATGGCTTCGATGAACCGTCCAGATCCACTGGACTTGAGTGAAGTGCTTGAGCAGAGTTCACGGATCGCTATCCTCGAAGACATCGCCGATCATACAAACTTAGGCGCCATTATGCGTTCGGCCTCAGGGCTGGGCGTGGACGCGGTATTGATTACCCCCAAGTGTGTGGACCCCTGGTATCGGCGAAGTGCACGCGTCTCAATGGGCACCGTATTTGACCTGCCGTGGGTCAGGCTCACCTCCTGGCCCCAAGACATCAACATTCTTAAATCTCATGGCTACACCATGCTGGCCATGGAGCTCACCGAGGACGCGGTGTCCCTGGCCGAGGTTGAAATGACTGAGGGTAAAAAATTCGCGATGATCTTGGGCAACGAAGGTAGGGGAGTAACCGAAGAAACCCTGAGCCTGGTGGACCAAGCGGTGATGATCCCGATGCACCGTGAGGTGTCATCGCTGAACGTGGGAGCGGCCAGCGCAATCGCCTTCTGGGAACTGTGCTCTTCGACACCCAATTGAGTTTCACGCAGCGTGCTTGCGTGAGATAGGATGGAATGTCTGTGTGTCGACCTTTTGGGGTTCAAGACGCAGTAAAATTTCCGAGCAAGTGGTTGCTGGCAAAATCCAGTGGCCTATCTACATAAAGGTGTATAGCTATGAAGGCTGATATTCATCCAAAGTACGGTCCAGTTGTCTTCAACGACCTGGCATCCGGCGAGCAGTTCCTGACCCGTTCGACCCGTTCGTCGGACAAGACCGTCGAGTGGGCAGATGGCAACACCTACCCAGTGGTCGACGTCGAAATCTCGGCTGCATCGCACCCGTTCTACACCGGTAAGCAGCGCATCATGGACACCGCTGGCCGTGTCGAGCGCTTCAACGCCCGTTTCAAGGGCTTCGGCGGCAAGAAGTAATTCTTCGCCCCTCGCAAGCTTTTTACGGCACGATTTCAGTTCAACTGAAATCGTGCCGTTTGCATTTAAGCCCGGGTGCCAAGGCGATAGAATCGACTTATGATGCATCATGGCGAATACAAAGTAGTCGGCGGCAAATTAGTCGTTGTTGATCTCGATAGTGACAACGGAGTGATCGTTAACGCTTCGCTTAACGGCGACTTTTTCCTTGAACCGGACGAGGCACTCGAAGACCTCAATGCGGCACTGAACGGTCTGCCTACCGATGCTAGCCATGGCACCATCCGCGATGCGGTCAACAGCAATTTGCGCGAAGGTGCGGTGATGTTCGGTTTTGATGCCGACGCGGTGGCGCGCGCGGTCCGCCGAAGCCTGGGTCACGCCACCAAATGGGAAGATCACCAGTGGGAAATTCTCGGCCCAGAAATCATTCCAGTAGCCGAACAGGTTGCTCTGGACGAGGTGCTCACCCGGCAAATCGGCACCGGTGAGCGAAAGCCTACGATCCGTTTCTGGGATTGGGACGAATCGGCGGTCGTTATCGGCTCCTTCCAATCACTAAAAAACGAAGTGGACATGGAACAAGCCACACACCACGGAATTAAAGTGGTGCGCCGCATTTCAGGTGGCGGGGCAATGTTCATGGAAGCCGGAAACTGCATTACCTACTCCCTGTACGCCCCCGATTCCCTGGTGGATGGGATGAGCTTTGCCGATTCCTACCCGTTCCTTGACGCGTGGGTCATGCAGGCGCTGGATTCATTGGGCATCAATGCCTTTTACAAGCCACTAAACGATATCGCCACGCCGAGTGGAAAGATCGGGGGAGCGGCCCAAAAACGATTGGCTAAGGGCGCGTTGCTGCACCACGTCACCATGAGCTATGACATCGATGCGCAGAAGATGGTGCAGGTGTTGCGCATTGGGCGCGAGAAGATCTCGGATAAAGGTATTACCTCGGCGGTCAAGCGAGTGGATCCGCTAAAATCACAGACCAGTGAGAATCGGGCGCAAATCATTTCCACCATGATGGACACCTTTGCAGCTCGGACTAACGCCACCGTTGTTGAATTAGATAACGCAACGCGAAAAGCCGCCCAAGACCTGGCTCAAACTAAGTTTGATACCGAGGCTTGGACGGCTCGCGTTCCCTAAAACTACCGGCTAGCGCGGCTGTGTTGCTGCGCATTCAGGCTTCGCTCAAGCTCCGCGCGCTGTTCGAGGAGAATGCGTAGCAGTGCTGCCGGAGCCCCCTGATGATGTTCCATCCAGATGTTTCCGGCCTGCAAGGTTGGATTTTCTTCCGGTTCGCCGGTCAGATCCTGCGAACCCGGGTAAAGGCCCTCGATGACGCGAGTAGCAAATTCCATGCTCATCGTTTCAAAGACCGGCAGGATTGCAGCCCAGTAACGCGACTGGAATCCAGCCAATAGGCTGGCCGAGCCCATCGCAAAACCGTCGGCGATCGCCGAAAGAGCATCGTTTGATAAGGGGCCGTGTGCATCGTGGCCCATCAAAACGGTGTCAAAAGCAGCTTCTTTTACGTTCGCATCCGGACGGGCAGCCAACGCGGTGCGGACCGCGTTTTGTGCCACGCTCGTAGGATTGAGCTTCGCAGCCTCATGCATGCGCGCTTCGGCCTGTGCGTCGATTCCGCCTGCGGCCGCCAATGCAATGTAGCTTGCCCAGCGCAGTTGCTCGTCAACGGTGACCCGGTAAGGATTCTCTTCCTCTGCCAAGAAGGAATCGATGACCTCGCGTGCCACACCGGAACGCGCCAACCGAGCTAGCGTGCGCGCGGTGGTGGTCTGCTGGTCGCTACCAGCGTCGAAATTCACCAGCCAGCCGGTAAGAACTTCAGCAGCGCGTTCGCGGATCGTAACTCGCAATTCCGGGGCGACATACTTGGAAATCGAAGTGACCAGCTGATCAAGCAGCATCGCAAAGACACCTGAATCGGTCACGGTGTGCGCATGTTCCAAAATGGCGTTGACATAGGTCTGCGAAGCGAGCTTGGACTGACGCACCGCGTCCCATAGGGAGGCCCAGCTGGTGGCACGTGGTAAAGATTCCTGCAACGATCCAAGGTTTCCCAGCAACGTTTTCAGTGAGTTTTCATCAAATTCAATGAGCGCGTAGGTTTCATCTCCCACGTTGGGCAAGATTAGATCGGGCAACCGCTGACCGACCAGGAAATCTAGCTCGACGCTTTCTCCGGTCAGCTCTACACGCTGCGTTGCGGTGCGCTTGAGCACACCATCGGTCAGCGTGTAGGCACCGACGGTGAGCACGTGGGGTCGCACAATTGCTTGGCCGCTAATTGGATCTACGCCATGCTGTTCAAGATTCGCAGCGGTGAGGATTCCGGCGTCATCCACGGTGTAGTTCACCGCGAGTTTAGGCACGCCACTGGTCTTCAGCCAAGCATCAGCCCAGCTGCGCATATCTCGTCCACTGGCTTTTTCTAGTGCCTGCAGGAAGTCTTCCAAGGAGGTGTTGGCGTATTCGTGTTGACGGAAGTACGCCCGCGCCGCGTCACGGAAGGCTTCTGGCCCGACAAAGGCGGCCAGCTGCTTGAGCACACTTGCGCCCTTGGCATAGGTGATGCCGTCGAAGTTCTGGTCTGCGGCCAACAGATCTGGAATATCGGCCACGATCGGGTGGGTGGTTGGCATCTGATCTGCCACGTAGGCCCACGCCTTGCGGCGCGCGGCAAAGGTAGTCCACGCGGTGGTGAACTCCGTGGCTTCATCGTTAGCAAGCGTTCCGATGTAGTCCGCAAAGGATTCCTTCAACCACAGGTCATCCCACCAGGTCATGGTCACCAGGTCGCCGAACCACATGTGCGCCATTTCGTGCATGAGCGTATTAGCACGCTGCTCATACTGGGCTTCGGTGGCGTGGGAGGTAAATACATAACGTTCGGTGAAGGTGACGAGGCCAGGATTTTCCATGGCGCCGAGGTTATATTCGGGAACAAACGCCGAATCGTATTTGCCCCATGGGTAGGGGTAGTCAAAGAGCTCGTGGAAGTAATCCAGGCCTTGGCTGGTGAGCTTGAGAATTTCTTCGCCGTCGAAGTGCTCTGCCAACGAGGCACGGCAGGTGGCTGCCATTTCAATGTCTAGCGATTCGCCATCTGCAAGTTTTTGCACGTGGGTACCGCGCACCACGTGGTACGGGCCGGCGAGGACCGCGGTGATATAGGTGGAGATCGGGCCGGTCGGTGCGCAGGCGACGGTCTTAGTGCCATCGCCATGATTCGTCTCGTCGATGATCTGCTGGTTGCTGGCCAGATGCCAGTCTTCGGGGCCGGTAAGAGTGAATTGGTAGCTGGTTTTAAGATCCGGCTGTTCGAAGCAGGCAAAAACACGGCGTGCTTCCGAGGGCTCAAACTGTGTGTAAAGGTAGGTCTGGCCGTCTTGTGGATCCACAAAGCGGTGCAGTCCCTCGCCGGAGCGTGAGTAGCTGGAGCGTCCGGTAACACGCACGGTATTAGCCGCGTCCGTCCGTAAACCATCAAGGTAGATGCGGGCGTCGAGTACAGCGTCCGCGACGGAGATTTCTGCTCCATTAACTACGATGCTTTCAATTGACTCGTGAATGTAGTCAATGAAGGTCTGCGGTGACTTTGAAGAGAAGTTCAGCGTTGTGATCGCGGTGTAGGAAGTTTCCTGCGCTTGGGTGGCGTTACTCAGATCAAGCTCTACGGCTGCGTAGTGCCAGCTGATGTTTGCGGCGCGCCAAGCGGCCTCATCACGTCGAAGGTTCTCATTGGGTGCATAGCGTTCTAATGTGTCCACCCTTACAGCTTAGCTGTGAAATGAATGTTTGATAATGCTGAGCGAGGCGAAAATTAATTTGCCCGGCCACGCATTACGGCAAGTAGCTGGCGTATTCCTTGGAAATGATCTGCAAGTAATAGGCGTGCGGCATCGATGTCTTTGGCGCGAACTGCGTCAAAAATTGCACGGTGTGCCGCAGCAGTTTCAACCAGTGTCGGGTTGTCTGGTTGTTCTTCACCGATCACATCATGGATGGAATGGTAGACCTCCCAGAAGACGCCTAAGAGATTTGATAACAAGGTGTTGTTGAGCGGCTCAAAGAGGATTCGGTGAAAGTCGCGGTCTGCATCGGCAAACATGTCACCCTCCTGCGCCGATTGCTCCATGCGAATCACCGTAGCTTCGAGGGCTTGAAGATGCTCCTCGCTGACCACGCGAATTGCCTGGCCAATGAGTCCCGTTTCCAATGCCTGGCGAACTTCTACTAATTCTCCCGCCTCATGTCCGCGATGGCGTAAGGACATCTGGCCGCGAAATGCCAAGGAATCATGTAGCGCGCTGAGATTATTTTCGGCAACAAACATGCCAAAGCCGTGCCTGGTGTCGATAATCCCGAGGGCTTGGAGCACCTTCACCGCTTCGCGTAAGGAATTGCGCCCGACGCCTAGTTCGGCCATAAGTTCTTGCTCGGTGGGTAGGGGATCCCCGGGCAGTAGGTCGCGATTTAAGATCAGTGCGGTGATGTCGGAGGTAAGCGCCCGCAGGCGTGCCTTCGCGTCTAGGCGTCGCGGCCCGATTATTGCCATGAGCTTCTCCAGATTCTCAAAATTTCATATGTGAGCCAGTTGACCATAGCTAGTGACTCCGATTACAGTCTAGTCTATAGATCGGACATCCTACGTCCGACGAACTCACTTTATTTCCTTGGAGGTGGCATCGATGGCACTTAATGAAGTGGCAAACAAGCCCTTTGCTCGTCGAGACTTTTTGAAGATTACCGGCATGGTGGGCGCGGCCGCGGCATTCTCTGCCAGCCTTGCTGCCTGTTCCTCGGGCGACACCGGCACCAGCGGTTCGGGATCCAGCGGAGGTGCAGCGGCTGCAGGCACGCTGACCGCCGGAATTTCCTACGCACTATCGACCGGGTTTGACCCGATGACTTCCTCGGGCGCAACCCCATTTGCGGCCAACATGCACATCTTCGAAGGTCTTGTTGATCTGCACCCTGCAACCCGCGAACCATACCTCGCCTTGGCTGCTGCGCAGCCGGTTCAGGTCAACGACACCACCTGGGAAGTGGCACTACGCAAGGACGCGAAGTTCCATAACGATACTCCGGTCACCGTAGAAGACGTGGTTTACTCCTTCGAACGCGTGCTCGACACGAAGAATGCTTCGCTGTTCGCGCAGTTCATCCCGTTCATCAAGTCGGTCAAGGCCAAGGATAAGAGCACCCTATCCTTCACGCTGAACTACGCCTTCCCACTGTTCCCAACGCGTATTTCGGTAGTCAAGGTGGTCCCGAAGGCAGTTGCCAGCAAGGATCAGGTTAAATTTGACGCGGCTCCGGTAGGTTCGGGCCCGTACAAGTTTGTCTCCGCCACCAAGGACGACAAGATCGAATTCGTAAAATTTGAGGGCTACAACGGCAGCCAAACTGCCAAGGCCGACAAGATGACCTGGTTCTTGCTCTCCGATGCAGCAGCGCGCGTCACCGCAATGGAATCTAACCGTGTGCAGGCCATCGAAGATGTGCCATACCTCGACGTGGACCGTCTCAAGCAAAAGGTCAACGTTGAATCGGTGCAGTCCTTCGGATTGCTCTTCTTGATGTTCAACTGCTCCGAGAAGCCATTCGATAATGTGTTGGTCCGTCAGGCACTGCACTATGGTTTGGACACCGAGTCAATCATCCAGACCGCACTGCTGGGTAACGCTAAGGCCGCGACCTCGTACGTTCAGGACACTCACCCGGAATACGTCAAGGCCGACACCGTCTACGGCTATGACCCGGCAAAGGCCGAAGCACTGCTGAAGGAAGCTGGAGTCAGCAACCTAAAGTTCGAGCTGAAGACCACCGACACCTCCTGGGTCAAGGACATTGCTCCGCTGATCCTCGAATCCTGGAATAAGATCCCAGGTGTCTCGGTCACCATGCAGAACCTGCAGTCCGGTGCCTTGTATGCAGACAACGTTGACGCAGGAAAGTTCACCGTTGTTGCTGCACCCGGTGACCCCTCGGTATTCGGCAACGACCTTGATCTGTTGCTCTCCTGGTTCTACCGCGGAGACGTGTGGCCAAAGGCCCGCTTCCGCTGGAGCGAAACCAAGGAATGCAAGGACCTGCAGAAGATGCTGGACCAGGCAGTTAAGTCCGAAGACCCAGCCAAGGCCAAGGAAATCTGGGCTAAGGCAATTAACCTGATTGCTACCGAGGTTCCGCTTTACCCGGTACTTCACCGCCAGTTGCCTACCGCATGGAACTCCGACGCGCTGGAAGGCTTCGCCCCATTGCCGACCACCGGTATGTCCTTCATTGGCGTAGCACCTAAGGCATAACCTGCTTTCGGTTGGCCGTACCACCAGGTGCGGCCAACCAAACCAGTTGACCATTCGCTTCCCAACCCAACGGAGTAATTGCGTGGGAAATTTTCTTAACCTGCTGCTGCGGCGCTTAGCCGCGCTGCCCGTGATGATTCTGGGCATTTCGCTGCTGGTATTCATCATCTTGAAGCTCGCCCCGGGCGACGAAGCAACCAGTGCCCTCGGTGAAGGCGCCTCACAGGACGCCAAGGAAGCCTACCGTGAAGAACGCGGGCTCAACGATCCGATCTTCATCCAATACTTTGCTTTCCTCGCCCGCCTGATCCGCCTCGACTTCGGCTATACCACCCCGCCGGCCCAGTCGGTGAGCACCATGATTCAGGGCGCTTTCCCGCTGACCTTGCAGTTGACCTTCTTAGGCGTGATTATTGCCGTCGTCATCTCGCTAGTTTTCGGCGTACTCGGTGCCCTCTACCGTGATCGCTGGCCAGACCAAGCGGTTCGCATTCTGTCCATCGCAGCCATCGCAACCCCATCCTTCTGGTTGGGCATCTTGCTGATCCAGTGGTTTGCACTAGGCGCCAACCCGCTCTTCCCCTCCGGCGGTGCAGCAGCACCGGGCAGCGGTTTTGTCCCGTGGCTGACCCATATGGCCTTACCTGCTCTGGCCTTGGCCATCCCGGTCTCTGCCGGCCTCACCCGAGTGGTTCGTACCTCGATGGTTGAAGAACTGGACCGCGATTATGTGCGCACCGCCATTGGTAACGGCGTGCCACGCAACGAGGTCGTTAGTCGCAACGTACTACGTAACGCGCTCGTCACCCCGGTCACCGTGCTGGGTCTACGCATCGGTTACCTGCTCGGCGGCGCCGTGGTCATTGAAATGATCTTCTCCCTGCCGGGGATGGGCCAACTAATCATGAACGGCATCACCAACCACGACACCAATCTGGTCCAGGGCGTAGTGCTGACCATCGCGATCACCTTTGTCTTGGTGAATATCGCAGTGGACCTGTTGTACCTGCTGATCAACCCACGTATTAGGACGGTGTAGCGATGACCATCATGGCCCCACGCAACAATCTGGTGCAACGACTCAGCACCGGAGGCACACGTTTCCGCTCGCTGAACCTCGGCTCCAAAATTGCCCTGGTCTTTCTAGTGATCATCGGTGTGATGGCGGTGCTAGCACCGCTCATTTCCCCGCATGACCCGCTGGCCACCGGTATTCCTGCCCAAGCTCCCGGTGCCGAACACCTCTTTGGCACCGACCGGCTGGGCCGCGACATTTTCTCTCGGCTACTTCACGGTGCCCAAGCCTCGCTGTTAGTGGGTCTTGGATCCGTCGCGCTGGCGTTAGTCCTTGGCGGACTGCTGGGCGCTCTCGCAGCCACCAGCTCCAAGTGGGCCAACGAGACGATTATGCGCATTATGGACATGCTGATGGCTTTTCCTGGTATCGCCTTGGCGGCCGCGCTGCTCGCCTCTCTGGGCAACACCTTGCCGGTGATCATCTTGTCGATTGCGATTATCTACACCCCGCAGATCGCTCGAGTGGTGCGCGCCAACGTGCTGGCCCAATGGGGCGAGGACTACGTGCGTGCCGAACGCGTGATCGGAGCCGGACGCTTCTTCATCCTCGGTACCCACGTGCTACGAAACTGCGCCGCCCCGGTCCTGGTTTTCGCCACCGTAATGGTTGCCGACGCGATTATCTTGGAAGCATCACTCTCCTTCCTTGGCGCAGGTATTCAAGATCCCGCACCAAGCTGGGGCAACGTGATCTCTTACGGACGCACCCTCGTACTCAACGGCGCGTGGTGGGCCACCACCTTCGCCGGTCTCACAATCTTGCTGACCGTGTTGGCACTGAACATCCTCGCCGAAGGCATGACCGATGCACTGGTCAACGTCAGGGGCGGCGGCAAAAAGCGTGCCAAGAGTGAAGAGCAAGCAGCGGTGGCCAAGCAGGCAGTAGACGAGCACGCACACGAGCGTTTGCGCCGCGAATTGAACCTACTGGCAGACACCGAAGCTAAACGCACCGACCGATTAGTGCTCGAAGATTCCCAAGCTCGCACCATCTTGGAGGTCAAGAACCTCTCGATCCGTTTCCCCGATCGATATGGGCAGACGGACATCGTGCAAAACGTGTCCTTCACCGTACGCGAAGGCGAGACCATGGCCCTGGTGGGGGAGTCCGGTTGCGGCAAGTCGATTACTTCGCTGGCAATCATGGGCCTACTCGGTCCAAGCGCGGAACTTTCCGGTTCCATCACTTTCGAGGGCAAAGAACTGCTGCCGGCAACCGCTGAGGGTGGCACGTTAGCCGGAGATGACAAGGTCTATAAGGGTTTGCGCGGCGAACAAATTGCCATGGTCTACCAAGACGCGCTGTCTTCATTAAATCCTTCGATGCTCATCGGCGAACAGCTGCGTCAACTAACCCGCCGCGGTGGACGCAAGACACCGGAAGAACTACTCACCCTGGTCAAGCTGGATGCGGCGCGCACCATGCGTTCATACCCGCACGAGCTCTCCGGCGGACAGCGCCAACGTGTGCTGATCGCAATGGCGCTCTCGCGTCGTCCGAAGCTGGTGGTTTGTGATGAACCGACCACGGCGCTAGATGTCACCGTGCAAAAGCAGGTTGTTGAACTGCTCAATGAACTGCGTGAACAGCTCGGCTTTGCCATGGTTTTCGTCAGCCATGATCTGGCCTTGGTCGCCTCACTGGCACACCGAGTCACCGTCATGTACGCCGGACAAGTGGTTGAATCAGGGCCAATCCGTTCGGTACTGGCAAACCCGCATCACGAATACACGCGCGGATTACTCGGAGCGGTGCTTTCCATCGAATCGCAGGCCGATCGCCTGCACCAGATTCCTGGCACCGTGCCTAGCCCGTATGACTTTGTCAGCGGAGATCGCTTCGCTGAACGCAGCCAGCGGCTGGACGCGGATCCAACCCAAGCGACGCAGTTTGTTGCGGTGGCCGAAAACACCGAGCACCACTGGGCCAGCCACGAAGGAGTCAAGCTATGACACCGATCATTGAACTGCAAGATATTCACGTGCACCACAAGATTCGTGGCGGCAAGCTCTTCTCCCCACGCCTGATCAAAGCGGTCAATGGGGTTAACTTCTCGGTATCGCGCGGTGAGACCGTGGGCATTGTGGGCGAATCTGGCTGTGGAAAGTCGACTCTCGCCTCGGTGCTGGTGGGTTTGCAAGAACCAACCAGCGGTCAGGTGCTTTTTGCTGGCAAGCCGGTCAACAAGCGAAATGCGGCCGGCCGTAAAGAATTTGGTCGGGCCGTGGGCGTTGTCTTCCAGGATCCAGCCACTGCGCTGAACCCGCGGATGAGCATTATGGACACGCTCACCGACCCCTTACGGGTACACGGTATTGGTAATGCCAGCTCACGGCGCAGCCGCGCACTGGAACTGCTTTCAGTGGTCGGTTTGCCAGCCTCTGCAGCTACCGCACTACCCAACCAGGTTTCCGGCGGACAGCGCCAACGCGTGGCAATCGCCCGTGCGTTAGCCCTGGAACCGGAGGTGATCATCGCGGACGAACCAACGAGTGCGTTGGACGTCTCGGTCCGCGCCCAGGTGCTGAACCTGCTGACCGACCTGAAAGATCAGCTGAACCTCGGCATGGTCTTTATCTCCCACGATATTCAGACAGTGCGTTATGTCTCGGACCGGATCTGCGTGATGAACTCCGGCCAGCTGGTCGAAGAGGGCAACGCGGCGCAAGTTTTTGATGCACCGACCAATGACTACACCCGTACACTACTGGGCGCAGCACCCTCGCTGCTCCAGCTCTAAACCAACAATTATGAAGGAATTTTCTCGTGGCTTTTGGCAATAATCCTAAATACACCGGCGTTATCCCACCGGTTGTCACCCCGCGCGCCAGCGACGGATCCATCGATATCGCCTCGCTACACCAGGTCGTTGAGCACTTGATCTCCGGCGGAGTCTCCGGGCTATTTATCCTTGGTTCATCGGGCGAAGTGCCTTACCTATCTAATGCCGAGCGCGAGCAGGTAGCCCGCGAGATTGTGGCAGTGAACGCCGGCCGTGTTCCAGTTTTGGCTGGTGCCAGCGAGCAGACTACCGTGCGCACCATCGAAGAAGGCGCAAAGCTCATTGCCCTAGGCGCCGACGCTCTAGTAGTGACCACCCCGTTCTACGCATTGAGCAACGCGGCGGAAATCGAGACGCACTTCCGCGAAATCAAGAAGGCGCTGGGCGTGGACCTTTTCGCTTATGATGTGCCGGTACGCACCCACCACAAGCTTCCACTAGACGTGGCGGTCCGCCTAGCCAAAGATGGAATCATTGCCGGAGTGAAGGACTCCTCGGGTGATGATGTGTCCTTCCGTCAGCTCTTGCTTGCGACTAAAGACGTTGAAGGTTTCTCGGTCTTCACCGGCCACGAAGTGGTTGTTGATGGCGCACTGCTTGGCGGCGCACACGGTGTGGTTCCAGGTCTAGGCAACGTTGATCCGGCCGGATACCGCCGTCTATTCGATCTGGCTGTCGCCGGTGACTGGGCTGGAGCGGCCGCAGAACAAGACCGTTTGGCCTCCCTATTCAACATTGTGTACACCCCAGATTCCTCCCGTGTTTCAGGTGGCGCGGCGGGACTTGGCGCATTCAAGACCGCACTAGTGGAACTTGGTGTCATCAGTTCTAATGCGATGAGTATTCCCATGGAAGCGCTGAACGATAGCGAATCAGCAGCAATCCGCGCCATCCTGGAGAATGCCGGACTGCAGACCCGGGTGGCCAGCTAAACATGGTCGTTGCGCACTCGGGCGCTGTCATCGCGCTGGATGTCGGAGGCACTAAGATTGCCGGCGCCCTTTTTGATGCGCATCGGCAGATCATTGCCAGCACGCAGGTACGCACCCCCGCCAGCGAGGGTGCGCCTGCGGTGCTTGATGCGATGGCCGGCGTGGTTGAACAACTACGGGCACGAACCAGCGAAGCAATCTCTGGTTTGGGACTGGGAGTCGCTGGAGTCATTGACCCGGTAAACGTGAAAGTCAGCTCAGCCACCGACACAATCGCTGGGTGGGCCGGAACCGATCTGCGTGCAGAATTATTGGCGCGAACCTCGCTAGGGGTCCGTGCGGTTAATGACGTGCATGCACATGGACTAGGCGAAGCCTTGTACGGAGCCGGTCGCGAGGCTAAAGAGGTATTACTCTTTGCCGTAGGAACGGGCATCGGGGGAGCACACCTAGTCCACGGAAAATTGTTGACTGGTGCACATCACGTTGCCGGCCACGTGGGACATATCGATTCCATCCATGCCGCTGGGCTACCCTGCTCCTGTGGCCAAACCGGACATGTCGAAGCGATCGCCTCGGGAACGGCCATTCATCGTCACTACCTACGTCTAGGCGGAGACACGCGGGTTAATGACACCAAGGCTGTCACCGCGTTAGCTCTGGCCGGTGACCAACTGGCAATCCAGGCTCTAGTTACCGGCGCGCAAGCTGCCGGGCGAGCCATCGCTTCCCTCGCCAACGTTCTGGATCCCGAACTCATTATTGTTTCCGGAGGCATGTCAGGTGCCGGGGAAATCTGGTGGGATTCTTTACGTCAAGGGTTTGCCGAATCAGTAATCGGACCTGTAGCCAAGACCAAAATTGTCGCTGCGGAACTCGGTAATGAAGCTGCGTTTTATGGGGCTGCCAGTTTGTTCTGGTCGTCCAAGGAAAAGGAATAAACATGTTGCTGAGCGATGCACAACTAGAAAGTCTGCGTGGACGACTCATCGTTTCGGCGCAGGCATATCCAGGTGAGCCGATGCGTCACCCGCAGACAATGGCGCAGGTCGCCGCCTCAGCGGTCATCGGCGGTGCTGCGGCCATACGTGTGCAAGGCTTAGCCGACATTCAGTTCACCCGTTGCGCCGTAGAAGTGCCGGTGATTGGTCTGTTCAAGGATGGACATGAGGGGGTATTTATCACCCCAACAATTCATCACGCCTTGGCGGTGGCACAGGCCGGCGCACATATCGTCGCATTGGACGGCACCCGCCGTGAACGTCCGGACGGCAAGACTCTTCTCCAGACCATCTCTGCGGTGCATGAACAAACTGGTGCCTTGGTTATGGCAGACTGCGGATCTCTTGATGATGCGCTGGCAGCAGCCGAAGCTGGTGCGGATCTGATTGGTACTACCTTGGCTGGCTATACGGGAGAACGGAACAAAACCGTCGGGCCCGATTTGGAACTCATTGCCTCAATCGCGGACGCCAAACTTGGTAAACCGTTAGTCGCAGAAGGCAGGATACATTCGCCAGCCCAAGCGCGTGCGGCCTTGGACGCAGGAGCGTTCTCTGTGGTTGTGGGCACCGCGATTACTCATCCAGCCACTATTACCGGCTGGTTTGATGCGGCAATGCGCGGCTGACCAAAACCAACGTTGATGGCCACAACCTCGAACGAGATTGTGGCCATCAACGTTTCAACGGATTATTCGGACTTCTGAAATTCCTGACGATGCTCGATCAGGGAGAAGCTTTTGATTCCAGCTGATCCATGGCTCGGATGTCTATTTCCCTCGCATTGTCTTCCGAGATTTGTGCATCCTGTACTCATACCAAGTCAACCCGAGGATCATCAGGTCAAAGACTGTTAGAAACGCCATGCCTAGGCTAAATTTCACGACGAGCTGATAGACCTGATAGCCAATAAAAATTAGTAAGAAGGCCATCATCCATGGGTACGCCCAGAGGAAGTCGCGAAGCACTGCCCAAACCAAAATAACCTTCACGAACCCATGCAGAAGCAAGTAGATAGCGCCAAACAAGGACGCGGAGAGCGTCAACCCGTGAGCCGCGTTAATCAGAGCGTTGGCTACAAGGTCTTGAGGATCTTCAGACAGTTCGTGCTGGGTGAGAATCCGGACAAGGGTGCCAATCTGGTTCGGTGGAACCAGCAACAAAAGCACGCCGCCTTTTAGCTCGAGTAAACCGTCGAGTCCCTTCAGGTACAAGGTCACGCGAAAGATGCGGTTGAGAGCACTTCCTTTGGTATCTCCGACACTATTCACGACGCCTCCAAGTGAGAGGAATGCTTCTAATTTGGATTCTGGCACACCGTAGTGTCAAAAATGAATCGTGTGAAGCTTTTCGTTTTCCTCAAGAGGTAAACTACTTGATCCTATGGAAAAGTATCGCGAAGAACAATTGACCGAGGCATCAACCAGAGATGACCGCGTGGCAGACGCGGGACTTCAACAATGGCTGTCCACGGTGCGCTCGACACCCAAAACTACAACACCCCCAGACTTGGAAAGTTTACGGTCGCCTCGTACCCGTGGTCCAGGTCCCGATCTGTATTCCGTGCGGAACCTTGAAATCCCGAGCCAAAAGGGAATTCCGGTTCGGTATTACCAGGCAGGGGAGCAGCCACGGCCCTTGGTGGTTTACGTTCATGGCGGTGCCTTTGCTTTTGGTGATCTCGAATCGCACGACCGAACGTGTCGACGATTAGCACTACACGGTGATGTCAACGTTATGGCAGTAGATTTTCGGCTGGCGCCCGAACATCCTGCCCCTGCAGCAATTGAAGACGTGGTTAATGTTTTGCGTTGGGCATCACGTGAGCAAGAGCAGATAAATCGGCCACCCATGCCGGTGGCTCTTGCCGGGGATAGCTCTGGAGGACTCATTGCCATCCTCTCAGCGAATGAGTACATTTCTTCCGGGGGCTTCATATCCGCGCTGCTACTTGCCTGCCCAAATGCTGACCTAACGTTGAGCAGCCCCAGCATACGGAACAAGGGCCAGGGTTGGGGTCTAAGTAGTGCAGACATGCGGTGGTTCATCCAACAATGGGTTCAAGATCTGGAGCCGGAAACGTTAGGGAAATATAGCCCGCTCCACGTAGACCTAAAATCGCTACCCACAACACTGATTGCGATTGCAGAACATGATCCGCTTCATGATGAAGGCGCGGAGTTGGCCAAGAAACTGAAGCTGCTTGGAGTAGACGTTCAATTACTGGACCATGCGGGCTTAGTGCATGGGTTCTTGAGCCTGGACAACGTGTCGAATGCAGCTGCGGTAGCAGGCACCGAATTATTCACGCTTTTTGGACAGGTTTTGAATGGCCAGTTATCTGGATCGTTGCCCCGAAATATGGGCGCTTGATAATGTGGCGTTCACTCAAGTATCTAACGGATGTACTGACCTGTGCAGGCTCAGGGCTAGGTGCAGAAGTGTGTCTCAGGCAATCTGTGTTAAACCCATCTTGTGTATGCAAGATTTATAGAATCATGGATTAGCTAGCAAACTCTTTTTCACTCAGGTAGTCTAAAGCGTGGTGTTTGATTGAGTTTATGGTTTCAGCTCGTGACCTAGGGGGAAGGCGGAAAAATTGCCAAGTAGCGCAAACGAAAAGCTAAGTTGTCCTGCCGGCACTCGTCGTCTTTTTCTCGTTGCTCCAGTTTTGGCCCTTGTGCTGACCTTCGTCGGCTATTGGCTGGCCAGCCCTTTTATTCCCGGACACGTTGCAATCCATATGGGACCCGATGGTGTCGGTTACGGATCCGCTTTGCGGATGCTGGTGGTTTGCGCAGTTATCGCCGCTGTATCTTTTGTTGTTGGCGGAATAACGGCGCGAGGTTTCTTAGTCGCGGGCCATTGGTACCAGGTAGAAAAGGCCATCGTGATTAGCGTTGAAGCTTTCGCCTATGCTGTGCTCGGTGTTGGGCTGGGCTCGGTTATGAGCACCCTAGGTGTGGAGTCAAACGGCACCAGTTCTCAAAGTGTGGGCTTGGGGCTTTTGTCGTTCGTGATCGTCTTTATTCTTGCCTCGATCATTTACGTGGTGGCGCTGCCCAAAGGGCAATTGGAAGAACTTCAAGCTCGTCAACAACCGACAGAATAGGTGTCAGTAAAGATTTCTTACTCGCGGGGCGGCACGTTCGCCGGCGGGTCGAATTCTCGCACAATGCCTGTGGCTGGCGGAGCCAGCGAGCGATACGTCCGCCCGTCTCCGGTGTTGATCACGATGGAATGCGGAATCGAGTATTCTACTTTTCGTACCAACCCGGCAGCTCTTTCGCCAAGTTGCAAAAGCGGCACCTATAGCCGGAGTTATGTACCGAGGTTGGTCCATTCAGATGGCGTTGCACTACGTGGTCGATCTCTTCGGGAACACCGTCACAATAAGGCGTCATGCAATGGGAATCGCGAATTCGGATGAACTCTTTAAGTGACTCAGGGAATTCACGAGCTTTTGAGTCCATGGCAATGAGGTCTTGATTGCCGGGTGCGGTGTAGATCCTCTGAATTTCCGGGAAAGTGAAAATTCTACGGTTCAATTCATCGTCTTTCAGCGTCAGGTGGAATGGATCTTCGAGGTCCACCTTCGCCCCAGCGACTAGTTCACGAGCGTATTGCGCCGGTACGATTCCGTAGCCCGGTAGGTTTGCCGGCTCATGACTGCCTGCAAACAGTGTCTTGTCGGTCATGATGAGTTTGACGTCCAAGAACAGCGGAACTTTCGGCGGAAAACCTTCTAATTGACTGCAGATCAGCATGTCGGCCTGGAGCTGTTGCTTGGTGCGTGGGTCGTTGCCCAAGCGGAAGATCGCCTTGGCCCGTTTTTTGATCGACTTTGCTAAGGCGATACCTTCGACTAAGGGCAGCTTCCCGCTGAGCATGACGCAGTCCTTGCTCTTGCGGAAGCGGACATAACGTTTCGCGGCTTCATCTTCAATCTTGACGGCCTTTTCACTGCTTTGAAAGCGCTCAGTGAATTTTCTAACGAGGTCGCTAATGGCCCGCACGCCAAGATTCTCAAACATATCTGTGTGGTCAGCGAAAATCGCGTCAAATTCACGACGGCCATTCGCATCAACTTCTTCAAGAGGTTCGGTAATGGCTTTGATCTGACGCTCCGTCAGATGGCCGCGGGCAAACCAATCGTAGAGGTTTGGGGTGTCTTCGAGAAGAATCCGACAAGCTCTGAGATAACTACAGGCCCCATTGGTACTTTGCCGACGGTTGATGGCAACGGCCGCTGCGGCGCCTCGTTCACTCCGGTGTATGTGCACTCCGCGGTCTTCATTTTGGCGGACTATTTGCTTCTCGTAAAAGTAAGCCATTCTGGCCTGCTTGGCACAAAAGCTAGCCTTGCGACGTTCAATCTCGTCAATATACTGGGCGAGTAAAGAATTATCATGGCGAGCGATGGCATGGTCGATGCCGTCATCTATCTCCTGCTCGCTGAGCGCGGTGCAATCGAGTACCACGGAGGTAGGGGGTCTCGTGGGTGGTGGAGCTTCGAACTCCTTGTCTGGTGTGTATTCTTCTTCGTACATAGTTTCACTTTACGCCGTTGGACCGACTTTTTAGGCTCCCCGGGAACTGTCTGTGGACAAGCAGCTATATTCTTTTATGGTCAGGTCGCAAGGGTGATTACCAAAAACCTGCGTGACAAACTTGGCGTAAATCATCAATTGATAGGACGGTGAACAAGTTGTTCTTGCATCATGTACAGCTTTCGATGGGATCAGAAAAAGAAGCGCTTGCTCGCAATTTTTATGTAGACGGTTTAGGGCTCACCGAGGTGCCCAAACCTCCATCGTTGCAGCAGCGCGGAGGGTGCTGGTTTCGAAAGCTTGAAGGCGACCGCGTGCTCGCCGAAGTTCATCTTGGTTTGGATCCGGGCTTTGTCCCGAGCGACAAGGCGCATCCGGCATTTCTCGTCGAGAATATTGCTGGATTAGAAGCGATGGCCCGACGGATTGAAGTGGGTGGGTACGAGCTGTCCTGGGTGGAACGGCATAGCTTCGAGGGTTACCAGCGGTTCCACTGCCGTGACCCGTTTGGCAATAGGATCGAAATTCTCGCCCTTGATTCCAGTAATCGATAGAGGGTTCCCTGCTGATTTGGTAACCTTAAATCTGGTAGCTAGATAATTCATGCCTCATTGGGCAAATTTCACGAGAGGTCGTCGTGTTCGAAGAAGACCGGACATATAACCGCAATTGGATCATCGGCATTATTGGTGGACTAGTGCTGCTTGCCTTGTTGGCAGGCGTCTGGATGTTTTCGGTCAGGGAGCAATTGCCGGCGGAACTCGCGACGCACTGGAATGGCCGCGGCGAGGTCGATGATTATGACTCTCTCTTAGGTCACGTGCTGGCGATGAGCTTTTTCTCGGTATTTGTTGCCGGAGCTATCGGCTGCGCGGCGATCATGACCCGCATTCAGTCGATCATGCTGGCCCGGATTGGTCTCGGATTCGCGGTAGTGCTTGGACTGATGATCAACGGTTTGAGTATTGCCTTGGTTGTGGGCCAATTGGGTCTTGACAATACCCAGTCCGCCTCGGTGCACGGGCTGACGCTTGCACTATCTTTGATCGGGTCCGCGCTGTTGGGCCTCGTCGTATTCTTCGCTTACCGTCCGCGGGAAGTCATTCACGAACAATCACGCGAGATTATCGCCGCGGATCTGGAAGCTAACGACCCGACCTCTGCTGTGGCACTTAGCCAAGCACAGCTCGCGCAGCGCAACGAGAAAACGCAGGTCAAGCTAAAAGTAACTGGAGCGCGTTTGTTGATTGCAGCGGTTGCAATATCACTGATGCTGATCGGTTGGTACGCTGACCAATTCGTGGTGATATTCGGCTCTCTGGCTGCCGGCCTGTGCTACTGGTTTTTCTTTGCTGGAGTCTTTGAAGTCGACGGACAAGGCACACGGATAGTGGCTTCCAAATGCTTCAAGGTCATGAAGTTGGAGTACTCGGATATCAAAGCCGTGCACGTTAAAGACGTAAGGGCTCTGGAATACGGTGGATTCGGCTACCGCTCGGACATCTCGCATAAGGGATTTCTGACCGGCAATGGGCCGGCTGTTGTGATCGATATGGGCTACTACCAACAGCAGATCATCTCGATGCCGGACGTCGCTACGGCTAGCCGAATCTGTGCACTGATCAACGCTTATCGACTACTTGATACGGCAAAGGCCGCGACCACCAAGTAGGTAGCCGCGGCCCTGAAGTGAACTTACGCCTTGGACTTCTTCAAAGACTTCTCGCTGACCGGAGCATTGTCACTAGCACGTAGCTTGCGGAAGTACTCCATGGCCTCATCTTGGCGGGTGGCCTCGATACCGGTGGAGATCTCCGCGCGCAGGTGCTCCTGGGTGTATCCAAACGCGTCAACCAGATCCTGAGCATGTGGGCGCAGGCGGTCTAGCAGGCGGTTGAGGTAACCCGGAAGGGTGCGCGCACGCTGCATGGACAGTCGGCCGTGGGCCAAGAACCAGCCCAGGTCATCTTCGATCAAGCTCAGCGCGAAGACATCACGCAACCAGGTCAACACCTCGGCGGTGGTTGGATCCTCAACCTTGGTTAGTGCCGCGGTGAAAGCTTCCCAGCGCAAGAGCTGCCCGTGATCACGAGCGGCCGAAATCAACAGCTCTTGATTCTCGTTGAAAGCTTTAGCGCCCTTGACCTTATCCTTGCCTGCCGTGCGCAAGGCGTTTGCCACCTCGGCAACCTTGGCGTTGACCCGGTCGGTCAACAGCTCGCGCTGGTTCGCTGGATCCTTGAAGAAGTTCGCACTCTTACGCTCGTCGGAGACATCCACGAAGGCCTGACCCACGCTGCGCAACCCCGAACGGTAAAGCGCTGTGGTACCGACCTGCTTAGCCACGTAACGGGCCATTGCACCGGTATCTAGCTTGCGGAATTCCGCAGCGTAATCGGTGAGCAGACGCTTGCCGACCAGCTGCAAGAGCACATTGTTATCACCCTCGAAGGTCACGTAGACATCCAGGTCTTGGTAGAGCTGGGTGAAACGATTCTTGGCGATATAACCCGAACCACCGCAGGCTTCGCGTGACTCCTGAATGGTGTCCAGTGCATCCCAGGTGCTCAACGGCTTCAGCGCCGCGGCCAGGGTTTCTAGATCTTGACGATCCTCGTCGGTGTCTTCACGGCCGGAGAAGACCGCGTCAAACTTCGTCAAAAGTTCATCGTGCGCAAAAGACGCGGCGTAGGTGCGTGCCATCCGGGTGATCAACCGGCGCTGATGACGCTGGTAATCCAAGATCGTGGTTTCTTCGGTATCCGAGACACTGTTGAACTGGCGGCGCTGGTTGCCGTAAGTTACCGCGATCTGCAGGGCCATCTTCGAGGCGCCAGTTGCCGCGCCATCAAGCGAAACGCGGCCCTGGACCAGGGTGCCGAGCATCGTGAAGAAGCGCCGGCCGGGGGAGGAGATCGGGGAGCTGTAGCTGCCATCGACCGC
Organism: Arthrobacter sp. MYb213; assembly: GCF_002979915.1. Taxonomy (GTDB): domain Bacteria; phylum Actinomycetota; class Actinomycetes; order Actinomycetales; family Micrococcaceae; genus Glutamicibacter. The sequence goes on along the minus strand of NZ_PCQA01000001.1, from coordinate 500,470 downwards.
TACATCGCCGTAGCGGTTGAGCAGGTTAGTGCGTGGGATGCGTACGTTGGTGAAGTGCAAACGGCCGTTGTCGATACCGTTCAGTCCACCCTTCAGCCCGTCATCCTCGCCGCCGATGCCCTCGACGAAGCTGCCGTCTTCGTTGCGGATCGGCACATAGAAGCAGTGCACCCCGTGGTTTACCCCGTTGGTGATCAGCTGCGCGAAGACCGTCGCTGCGGTGCCGTGCAGGGCAGCGTTGCCCAAGAATTCTTTCCAGGCGGCGGCGAAGGGGGTGTGGATGACAAACTCTTCAGTTTCCGGGTCATAGGTGGCGGTGGTGGCTACCGCAGCCACGTCGGAGCCGTGACCGATCTCGGTCATGGCAAATGCGCCAGGTACATCTAGGTTCATTGCGCCCGGGAGCCACTTGGCGTGGTGTTCCTCGGTGCCTAGGTGCATGATGGCGCCGGCAAAAAGGCCCCACTGCACGCCGGCCTTGATCTGCAGCGAAGGGTCAGCGGCGACAAGTTCCACGAACGCGGCGATGGAGCCACCGTGGTCATCGAGCCCACCAAACTTCTTCGGGAAGGCGCGCTGTACCGCTTTTTGATCGACTAAGACCTTCAGCTGGCGCAACACCTGCTCACGGTGTTCATCCATGGACCACATTGGGTCACGCTGTAGCTGCGGGTCCGCGGCGCGAGCGCGTGAGGCCTTGCGGATTTCCGCGTAGGGGCCAAGAAGCTGTTCGGCCAGGGCATTAACGTTGATGCTGTTCATTTGTGTGCCTTTCATGCGCTGCGTTGTGTGGTGGAGATGCCGTGGGTGAGCCAGGAGCTGAGGGCCTGGGCCATTTCATTCAAAGTTGCTTTGTCTTCGCCTTCGGGTTGACGCAACCAGATTTCTCCGGCGGAGCGGATCATCCCGAGGGCGGCGCGTGGCCACAAGCCGGTGGCTCTGGAGACACTGTGCGTATTGCCCGCTAGGTGCGCGGTCAGCCGCTCATTCATCAATGCGGTGACCTCGTCGAAGAAGGCATTGAGCACTCCTAGGGAGCCGGTTGCCGTGCGGTCCGGTGCGGTGAGCACATCCGGAGCTTGGGCGGTGACAAAAAAGTAAAGGTTCGGGCTGCCCTTGGCTAGCTCCAGGTAAGCGGTGACCATTGCGCGTAGCGCCCCGGCTTCGTCTCCCTCGGCTAAGCCCGCGGCGATGATGGAATCGCGGAAGTCTGCGATAACTACCGCGCCCAGCGCCTGGCGCAACCCTTCCTTATCTCCGAAATAACGGTAGTAGACCGGTTTGGAGGTTTTGGCGTGCGCGGCGATGTCTTCCATGGACACCTGTGGACCCAGTTTATGCACCGCTTTGCGGGCGAGCTTGAGTAGCTCGGTATGGCGTTGGCTGCGATGCGCCTGCCAGCGGGCCGAACGACCATCGGTGACCGCGTCGATATCTTGGGTGATCTTGTTCACGTAACTCAGAGTATCATGTACTGTTGGTTACAGTAATACTTCTCACAACCCTAGGAGTTCTTCCATGGCCGATCAGCCAGTGCGCCACGCGGTAATCATCGGTGGCAACCGTATTCCCTTTGCCCGGTCAAACACCGCCTACGTTAACGTCTCCAATCAGGACATGTTCACCGCCGCATTGGAAGGCCTCGTAGCCCGCTTTGGCCTGCAGGGACAGCACATCGGCGCGGTTTCCGGCGGAGCGGTACTCAAGCACTCCAAGGACTTTAACCTGATGCGCGAGTGCGTGCTGGGTAGCTCATTGGACGCGGCTACTCCGGCCTACGACGTACAGATGGCTTGCGCCACCGGCATGGAAGCCATCGGCTCGCTGGCAAATAAGATCAAGCTCGGCCAGCTCGACTCGGCCATTGGCGGCGGCGTGGATACCACCAGTGACGCGCCGATTGTGGTCTCCGAGTCCTTGCGCGCAATCCTGCTGGAACTTTCACGGGCACGCAGCACCAAGGCCAAGCTCAGCGCCTTGGCAAAGATCCGCCCGGCACACCTCGCGCCCAGCGCTCCGGGTACCGGGGAACCACGCACCGGAATGTCGATGGGTGAACACCAAGCAATCACCACCCACGCGTGGGGCATCACCCGCGAAGCTCAAGACGAACTCGCGTTGGCAAGCCACAAGAATCTTGCAGCCGCCTATGACCGTGGCTTCTTCGATGACTTGATCACCGCGTTTAATGGCCTAGCTAAGGATAATAACCTGCGCGCCGATTCCTCCATGGACAAGCTGGCAAAGCTTAAGCCAGCCTTCGGCAAGTCGCTAGGGGAGCAGGCCACAATGACCGCCGCGAACTCCACCCCGCTGACCGACGGCGCCTCGGCAGTGCTTTTGGGCAGTGAAGATTACGCGCAGGAAAACGATCTGCCGATGTTGGCGAACTTCGTGGACTTCGAAGCCGCAGCGGTGGACTTTGTCCACGGCAGCGAAGGCCTGCTGATGGCTCCTGCGTACGCCACCGCCCGACTACTCAAGCGCAATAACCTCAGCTTCGAAGATTTTGACTTCTTCGAAATCCACGAGGCCTTTGCCGGCACCGTGCTAGCCACCCTCAAGGCGTGGGAGTCCGAAGAATTCTGCCGCGAAAAGCTGGGACTAGACGGACCACTGGGCACCGTGGACCGCGCCAAGCTCAACGTGAATGGTTCCTCGCTGGCCGCAGGTCACCCATTCGCCGCCACCGGCGGACGCTTGATCGCCAGCACCGCAAAAATGTTGCATGAAAAGGGCTCCGGCCGCGCACTAATCTCCGTGTGTGCCGCCGGCGGCCAGGGTGTTGTCGCAATCTTGGAGGCACGAAAGTAAATGGCTGATAAGTACCTAGAACTAGTAAACAGTGGGATGACCAAAAAGCTTGCGAAGCTACTGGGACTTCCACGCCCACCGCGCCTGCGCCGCTTTGGGGTGGACACTCCGCTACTTCCCGGTCCGGTATTGGTCTTAGGCACCTCCGCCCGCGCTCAGGAACTCAGTGACACGATGGTCTCGTGGGGCTTGGATGTGCGCCGCCACGACGCGGGGGAGAGCAAACTCGGCGGGCTGGTATTGCTCCTCGACGAGCTGAGTCATCCCGAACAACTCTCCGCCCTAATGCTTGCCACCGGCGCTGCACTACGCAAACTGGTGCCCGGCGCCCGCGTGGTTTCCGTCTCCAAGCCGGCGTTGGCAAATGACGAGCCTGCCCTCGCCGCGGTACGCCAAGGAATTGATGGCGCGATGCGTTCCTTAGGACGCGAAATGCGTGGCGGGGCCACCGCCAACGGCATCGTCTTAGCCGGCGACACTAGTATCGTCAGCCCGAGCGCATTGGGAGCTCTACGCTTCTTCTTCTCGGGACGCAGCGCCTACGTGGATGGTCAATTTTTGACCGTCCGCACCGAAGCTGGAGAGCTACCCGAAGACTTCCGGAAACCACTGGCCGGTAAGGTCGCCGTAGTTACCGGCGCCGCCCGCGGTATCGGCGCGGAGATTGCCCGCACCTTGGCCCGGGACGGTGCCAAGGTGGTCTTAGTTGACATGCCACAGGCCGGCGACGCGCTGGCAAAGGTGGCCAACCAAGTCGGTGGCACGACGCTGCAGCTAGATGTCACCGCCAAGGATGCTGGCCAACGAATCATGGATCACGCGCTGACCCGTCACGGCTCGCTGGATTTGGTAGTACACAATGCGGGGATCACCCGGGACAAGCTACTGGCAAATATGGATGCCGCCCGCTGGGATTCGGTGATCGCAGTTAATATCGCCTCGCAGCTACGCATGAATGAGGTCTTCTTGGCCGCAAAACTACCCGGGCTACGCGTAGTTAGCCTGGCTTCCACCTCAGGCATTGCCGGTAACCGTGGCCAGACAAATTACGCCGCCAGTAAGGGTGGGGTCATCGGCATGGTACGAGCCAGCGCCGCATTATTCGCTGAAAACGGTGGCTCGATCACCGCCGTGGCACCGGGCTTTATCGAAACCGAAATGACCGCAAAGATCCCGCTGGGCACCCGAACCGTGGCGCGCTTGGTGCTGCCTTCGCTCATGCAGGGTGGGTTGCCGGTAGACGTCGCCGAGGCGATTGGATTCCTTGGTTCCGGCGCAGCCGCTGGCCTTAACGGTCAGACATTGCGCGTCTGCGGTCAGTCGCTAGTGGGCGCCTAAATGGGTGCCGAGGTAGTTTCCGCGATCCCGTCGATGGGATCGGTGTATGCGCGCGCAGTCAAAACGCTGAACCGTAAGAGTAAGAACCCGGTGTTGCCCGAGGTGACGCTGGTCTTCCACGGGGCAAGAGCCGATCGGGACAAGCTCGGCGAATTTCGCCGTGCGGTCAAGGCTCCGGCCAACGGTAAATTGCCTAGCCTCTACGTACATTCGCTGGCTTTCCCGCTGGCGATGTCCTTGATGCTACGCGATGATTTTCCGCTGCCGTTGCTGGGCATGATTCACCTGACCAACCAGGTGGAAGTCACCGAGCCGCTAGGGGAAACCGAGTTATTCGACGTGGAAGTCAATGCCGAGAACTTAGTTGCACACCCCAAGGGGGTCTGCTGCGATCTGCTGGTAAAGATTGTGGTGGACGGGCAAACGCGTATGTTGTTGCGCAGCACCTTCCTGGCTAAAGGCGCCAAAATTGATGGCCAGACGCCGTCGAACGTGGAGCACAGCGAGTTTACTGCGCCGCAGCGCACCGCACAATGGAAACTGGGAGCAGGCGCCGGACGAGATTGGGCTGCCGTGGCCGGGGACTACAACCCGATTCACCTCAGCGCGCTCAGTGCGAAGGCGCTAGGAATGCCTCGGGCCATTGCCCACGGTATTTATCTAGCGGCACGCGCGTTGGCAGGAATTGAACCAGCTACCGGGAACTATGCGTGGAGCATTGAGTTCAAAACTCCGGTGCTCCTACCGGGCACCGTAGATCTGGGATTTGAAGCGACCGGCAACGGGTACAAAGTGCAAGGGTGGAACCCGCGCAAGCTCAAACCGCACTTTGAACTAGACCTGACTCGCGAAAAATAGAATGTAGTGGTCCGTAGCTTTGATCTACGGGCCGCTACTTCTTTAAGGCCAGTGAGGGACTTCGCGTTGGAGCGCGATGGTTTCCTTCGGCTGCCAACAGTACGCGTACGGCACCGATCCAGACCAACGCCGAACCGACAAGGTGCAAAACGACCATCAACTCGGGCAGATGAGTCAGGGACTGGATGATTCCCAAAGCTCCTTGTCCCAAGAAAACAAAAATAAATAACAGCGCCTTCTGGGCAAGCATCTGCTCTCCGGCGAGCTTGGCACTACGCCACAACAAACCCGCAAAGGTTAGCGAAGCCAACGCCGCGGCACCGTGAATAATCGTCACCCAGATCCATGAGAATGGCATCCGTGGCACCTGAGCCGAATCTCCGGCGTGCGGACCGGTTCCAGCCACCGTGGTGCCCAGAATGAGCAGTACCGCGGTGAGGGCAAGTAGCCAACGAGCTAGCGTACGTGATTTCAGCGAACTGGCCGGCAGCTCTGGCTTATCGAGGTTTTGAGTTTTCTGCCAGGTAATCGTTGCAGCGGTGAGCAGCAAAGTGGCCGCCAGAAAATGTCCAGCCACTACGTAAGGATTCAGATCGACCCATACGGTGATTCCGCCAATGACGGCGTTGAGGACTACAAACCAGAACTGCATCCATGCCCATCGGGTCACCTCCGGCGCCTGCTTGCGTTGCAGGCGAGCGGCGATAATCACCCAGCCCACCACGATGCATAATCCAACGGTCAGTAGTCGATTGACGAATTCGATAACGGAATGCAGTCCCATCTCAGCGGTCGGCGCTATTGATCCACCCACGCAGGTGGGCCAGTCAGGGCAACCGAGCCCCGAACCAGTCACTCGGACTACACCGCCGCCAAGAATGATCAGGATCGCTGCGATCAACGCGGCGAGTGATGCGCTACGTAGAGGGCGACGTTCTAGTGGGAAACGATGTTCCAGCCAGGCAAAGGGGGTGCGCATGTGGTCCCTAAGATTGTTGCTATAGTGTCGGCGCCGGGGTGCTCGCCATGCGGTAGCTGGCTAACGAAGTTACAGCTGCTCGTTCCCAAGTGAATTCGCCACTGTGCTCGAGGGCAGCGTGTCCAGCTTGGGTGACCATGGCCGGATTGCGCGCGAGGGTCAGTAGCTGTTGTGCCCACAGATGAGGAGAACAATCCTCCATCAGCCAGCCCGATTCACCGTCGTTGACCGCATAGGCCAATCCGCCCACATGGTTTGCGAGCACCGGGGTGCCACAAGCCTGAGCCTCAGCAGCTACCAACCCAAAGGTTTCTGATAGCGAGGGTACTGCCACCACGTCGGCGTTGGCGAAGACTGCGGCAAGTTCGTGGGGTTGCAAAGGACCGAAAAAACTCAGCACGTCGCTAACCGAAAGTTCCGCGGCAAGGGCTGGCAGATCATAATCTGCGGAGCCAGAATTTGCTCCGAATAATGACGCGGTGATTTTCAGTGACGGGTCCTCGGCGCGGGCGATTGCGATCGCCTCGATCAGGACGTGGGCACCCTTGAGTCGTTGGAGCCTGCCAGCGTAAACCAGATGTAGATCATCGGCACCCAGTGGGCGGCGCAGCTTGTTCTGGTCGGGGTGGAAAATCTTGTGATCAACTCCGGGCAGCACCACATCAAGTTTTTCTTTATCTACGCTGTAGAACCGGGAAAGTTGTCTGGCCTCAACCGGAGTATTAGCGATGATGCGAGTTGCTCCGGCGAGTAGAAGGCACTCAGCATCCTTACGCTCTTCGGGTTCGGGGATGCCAGACTCAAACTCTTTGGCAGCAGCGGAGGTATGAAGCGAAACAACTAGGGGAATGTTCCATGCTTCGGCTAGTTGTAAACCGACCATTCCGGAGAGCCAGTAGTGGCCGTGGATGATGTCAAAGTGTAATTCAGATGCATATTCACCGATCAGCGATGCTGCTTCATCAATGATCTTGGGTAGTTCTTCTTTGGACAGCTTTGTCCCAGGACGTATCTGTACCTGATGCATGAATACGGTCGGGCTCACTTCGCTCGACGTTGATTCATCGGCGGTACGAGTGAACATATGTACCTCATGGCCCAATGCCCCGAGGGCTAAGGAGAGGTTTCGAATGTACACGTTCATGCCACCGGCGTCGCCGGAACCTGGTTGTTCCATGGGCGAGGTGTGTAGGGAGAGCATGGCGATACGCATGAAGGCTCCAAAGCTGGCGGACGAAATCGTCATTTTACTAATTGATGACCATCACCGATCGTACCAAGCTCAGCGATGACTTAGTGCGCTTACAAAACGGTTTCTTGTGATCGGAAGCAGTTAGGTTGCTAATTTTCCCGGCTATTGACGCTGGGAAACCTGAATCTTCACCTGCTTGGAATCCGTCAGGCCGCTGCATTTTGTGGCCAGCCACCCAAGATATAGAAACGGCCTCGCTCCCATAGGAACGAGGCCGTTTCTTTATGCGTAATTACGCCTTCTTGCGAGTCAAGAATCCCCAGATAATGAGAACAATCAACGAACCGCCGATTGCAAGTAGCCATGTCGACAACGACCAGAACGAGCTAATGTCAACGCTAAACAGCGCGGAGCCGATCCAGCCGCCAACAATGGCGCCAACAACACCAAGTACCAACGTAGCGATCCAGCCGCCACCCTGCTTACCTGGCTTGATTGCCTTTGCAATCGCACCGGCAATAAGACCCAAGACAATCCAACCAATGAAACCCATGACTATTCCTCTTTCAAGTTATAAGTGACTTCGTTCAGCATCTGGACTGAGATGCACTCGCAGAACATTACCGATGAGTAGCAGTGATTACTAATCAGGAACTGTGTAGGTCCTGTCATTGGGTCCACGCGAGCGGTAAATACGTGTTGTTGGATGGTTTTCCATTGAATTGGATGGCTAAGTTTGATCCGGTGCGGAGCCTAAATATCTGGATGACAATACTAGTCAACTTTGGTTTCATGGTTGTAAACATGCAATGGATAATTATGGAGAGCTCCCCGATTGTTGACCTGTGTTGTGTGGGTTACAGGGACCAAGGTCACAGTGTTTCGGGCAGATCAGCGAGAGAATATGCCTACGATTCGAAGCATTATTCAAGGGAGTGAGCGACCTAATCAGAACTTGAATTAACGTTGCTGAGCTTCGCTCGTCGATTTCCTACGGTGGAGGAATCTGCTGGAACCCAGTAGGTCTGGCCTTTACACTTCATGGGTTATGTCCCAGTACTCAGATTGGAACTACGGTCGGCAGTGAAGTGGCCTGAGAGCCCTGGTGATATCTGCAAGGTGAGGCCGGCTCGGTTGCTCATGCCTTGCTAGTAGCAGCGTGTCAGCAGATTTGGCGTTCCGGTCAATGTGGGTAAAAAGAAAAACCCCGGTTGACCGAAGTCAACCGGGGTTCTACCTGTGCGAGAAAGGGGATTTGAACCACTGTTTCGCCTAGTCATGCCGGTTACGACTCTATTTAATTGTTGATTCCTTGTGGAAACTGTTGACGTGTGTTGCCCGTTGTTGCGTTTCTGGTTGACAGCGTCAAGACCGAAAACTTGGGTCTTCTACATGCCGGACTTCAATGCCTCTAAACGTGCAGACGGGCAATGATCAACTCCGTACCCTTGGGTTTCATGTTGTAGCGTTCTGGTGGCCAAGCTTGAACCCAGCGACGCCGCAGCCAAACGAGGCACCGCTGTCCACGACCTCGCCGAACAAATCAACCTCACCGGCACAGCCGATGTACCTGACGACCTCGCCGAAGTCCTCGTAGGCAACCGCAAGCACTGGTACTCCGGCAAGGTTGACCTTTCGGGGAGTCGCCCCTTTTGCAGATTGTCGAAGAAATCGCTGCAGGTTGGGTCATTGAAGTCACCGTGGAGAAGTCCAAACCAATCGATTTCGAGGAAACCAAATGAGCAACCTACCCGGCAACCCGTGCGGTACCGCGTCACACGTCAGCCCACACGAGGGTGAGAACGACGGAGACTGGACGATCGCCCAAGCCACCCTCGCACTCGCATACGAGCAGAGGTCAGCGAACCTAATCGCGTTGGCAACTCTCACCGCGAACTCCAACACTGACTACGACATGGAAACCATCTACAAGAGATTAGGAATGGGGCCAGGGGAACGAGTGAGCACAAGATCAGCGTCGATGGGCTCAGTGTTGAGTGCACCGCTCCGACAGATGCCAAGTGTCGCATGAGACCAAGCTGCGAGCCCGAAGAGTGGAGCGCAAAGGGCTGCCGAGACCACGCCGGGGAGCACAAACTCACCGCGGGTCATGACTGCTGGCTTATCAATTGGGTCAACGCCTCCGGGCTCGAAGACAGTTATCACGACTTCGACAAGTACCAGATCACGCCGAAGCCATGCGCGCCAGTTGAACTAATAAACGAATACCCCGACGCGGTGCTCTGGAAATACGAGGAAGTGAATCCCAGTGAGTGACAACCCACTAACCCCTGAGCAAATCGTCCAAGGATCTCCAACGCTCAAAGCTGCCGTGATCGCCGGAGTGAAGATGGGCGCGAGAAGTGACTCTGAGGCAGTCCGAAACTACCGCGCATCACGTGACTGCATCGTGGCGGCACTGCCAGGGTTGCGTGCACGCTTCACCCCTGCCCCCGCTGTGGTCGAAGCTTTTACCCCGTAAGTGCTGAACATCAAGGGTTGGACATGTGGCTGCGAACCAGGCAACTACGACACCTGCGACGAGTGTCAGTCAGCTTGCGACGAGCTATCCAACTTCTTGCGCCGGGGAGGGGAGCATGCCTAGGCTCCTGTACCAGTTTCAGCGTGCGAGCGAGTTCAGGAACCGGTCGAAATGGATAAACACGAACCGATACGCCGAATGGCGAATGATGCTGAACCACGGCCACTGCCGGTACCACGACCTGATAGATAACCGGGATAACGCGGTAATCCGCAACCCGCGCATGAAGCCACTTTTATCGAGAGGTGGCGGGTGGAAAGTTTTCGAAACTCGCGGATAGGAGCACCGAAATAGGGATCGCACGGATTACCGGGTGATTCATTGAACACAACTTAGACTAATGACCGGCACCTACACAGCAAGAATATCCAGGAGACATCCTGTCGTGGAAGACTCCGTAGGTGCCGGCCCGAATTATCCGATGCCGCTATACTCCGGACGCTTCTCCTAGGTCCTCAAGCTCAACATCCAAGCCGGTACCAGCCGATGAATCAATGGCTAGCAGAATCGCATTGGTGATCGACACGGCTGGAACGCCAGTTAAAGCATCGATCATGATTCCGCCAGCGATACGAACAGACCACTTCATGAACTGCCGAGCTTTCGAGGGCGTGGGCTCTGATTGCGCAGCCGCGCTAAGTAAACCGGACAATGTGGCAAGGTAACGAATGACCAACTCTGGCGACACAGGATCTTGTTCGAGTATTAACTCGGTTTGATTAATCTGACGCCTTATCGACAACTTCATTTGCTCGCTAATAGACGATTCATCCAGGTCGGTTTGTACTTCTTGAAGTATCGCCAATAACCAATCGAAATTGGGGTGAGCCTCAGGAGGAGCTAGCGTCTCACCCATGGTCATCATTGACGCCGCCATTCTCAGTAGTTTGGCGTCGCTGATCTCTACATCGTCCAGAATTTGTCGAGATTCGACCGTACGCAGAAGACGGGTGGCTTCCCACATGATTGCAAGTAAATGGCCTGCATCCAAATATTTCGAAGCAATAGGCTGTTCAGTCACAAAAGCTTCGAGTACTAACTGGCCCTCTAGGGCACTACGAGCAGCTGCAACCGAAATGGTTTCGTTATTTCGTAGACCTAAAGCTTGTTGGCATTTGTAGGTCAGGCTGGTGTATGACGGTTCATTGTCCTGAGCCGCGAGATACAGATGCTCGTAGACTTCGGCGAGTCGAACTAGTGGGTGTGTGGACATTCTTCCTCTATTTAGAACGCTAATTTATCGAGTGAGTCCGTTAATTATGGACTGGATTTCGTGGCCTTGCTAATTCTCTTTTTTGACGAGGCTAGAGGCTACATTTTGATAAAATGATCAGTTACATTCATGAATTGGTGGACACAATAACGATAGACAGGTTAGAGCCCTGCCTACCACTGGACGGTGTGGAATTGTAGACGAGGGCCGCAAAATGGTTAGATTCGCGATCCACTTAAGAAGAGTTTACTCATAACCAATCCAGTCGCTGACCTGTAACGAATAGTAAGCGGTACTGTGTCAGGCGTATGCAAAATGAGGTGTCAACAACTAGTACAGTGCCCCTAAAGGTGGGTTACGATAAGTGTTGGTGTTCAGGGATGCCGCCAATTCGGTGATTTCCGCCATGCGAGTGAGAAACCAACAAACCGAGCCATCAGTCCCGTACATACAAGTCGACCCCGAACCTTCCCTCAAGAAGTTCGGGGTCGACTTTTCGGTGCAATAGATAAATTGCCGGGATTGATCCAAGGTAATGCTCGCAACGTGAGTCAAAGATACCCACGAGTAGATAAAGTCACATTGTGTTGTGCCAAAAAAATGTGCGAGGATTGTTGTGTAGGGAGGAAACTTCCCACCTTGCCTTAGGCCCTGTCATTGACGGGGTCTTCGTGCTTAAGGCCAAATTCGGTGTGATCCACAACCTACGAACATGGGCTGCATCAGAGCCCAAAAATTGTTTTTTGTCTGTTGTGCGCGTTCATCAGTTTCTTTATGCGTTTTAACCCTGTTGTAAATGTAGGTGACGCAATCAATGGCTTGAAGAGCGTAAGTTGTCTTCGAATCCATGAAAGTCATCTCGGGGTGTAGTAAGCCGAGTTTTGAAGATTTATAACCCCACGTCCCATAAAGCTGATAATCCGTAAAATTAGAAGTACTTTCAGTCTTGGTGTGGTGTTCGTCAGCAAAAACCCGAGTGCCTGGCCGTTCACCATCAACTAACGACCGAGTAATAAGGCAAGCATCGATTCGTTCAAAAAGGTAGTTGAACGCAATTTCCCGTGGCGGAAATTCATCTTTGTACTTACGTGCAGCGTGTTTCGCACGGTCAATACCTTCAATATGAACACACCCGCCGGACTCGGCCACAGCGGTAAGTATCTTGTTCATAATGCCCACACGGTACCGGATGGGTACTCCGCGCCATACTCTCTTACCGCTCATGAACTCCCATCCGTGAAATTCGAAGTCCATTGGAAGCTTTGGGTAGTCGCGAAGGACCTGCTCGTGGATCGCGGTCATCTTTTCTGCCAAGGACCGATATAGCTGTTGGGTGATTACTAAAGCACCAAGAAAATAATGAGACGTGTTCTTTTCTGATTCGTCAATAAATGCACCGTGCGTCAAAGTTTGGTCCCCATTCATTACGAAGCGGTGAAGTGATTCGTTAATCATGGCACGTTCGACTCCGAGATAACGTACCTTTTTCGACCAGGTATCCGAACTGTGCAACGAAACCCCGGCAGCATAAAAAGTTTGATGATGTCCCTTTTCATCGTTCGTGCCATGGATCCCAACCTGAGCCCTTGTTTCTTCGAAAATTGGGGTTTTGCAGGTCTGAGAAGTATGCATCCTGCAGATTTTGACCAATCTAAATCTCGTTCCTGTTGAGTCACGTGTGCCAATAGTTGAAGTTTTCGTCTGACTTTATCCACAGGTTTAGTCACAGGTGTCAGTATTTCCGGCCCCATGGTCAGCTGATGGATGAGTTGTGGACTGTTCGGTGCCCGAATGTGATTTCAGAGTGATCGTAATCACGATGAAATACGGCTTTTCGCGTGAGCGGGCTTTCGAGTGCCCCACACATACATTCAGAGCCCCAACCTGGAAGCTCAGAAACCGATCCTGCGGGACCCCTGAAACAAAAGGTGATTACCTTGTTCATTACCTGCTCGAACTGCAACGAAAAGATCCAGCCCAACGACGACGCGTTCAACGGACACATCCACACCCGGACCGAACTCGGCTCATGCCACACCATCAGCAGCGCCTGAGCCACCATCGGCATCCAAGTATGGGAAGACGACGACAACGTTCTACGCATCGCCGGAACAACCGACAGCGCCCAAGCGCTAGACGCGGCGAAACGCTACTACAAAGAAATCAACGGCACCGAACCAGCCGGCCTCAACGTAGCCGTGTACAGCTTCAAACTCGACTGGACCGACAACGGAACAGAGAACGAAGGAGAAAAGATCAAGATCATCCGCGTACCAGGCGCCAACGAACTCGACGGGTACACCCCGTTGCTGTCCTACGACTGGAACTAACAACTAACTAACAGTGGGCGGGGTGGTATACCTCGCCCACTACACGTATTTAATCGCATCGTGAGTTACCAGTCCTACACGTCGCATAAAGTCGATGCCTCTAAGCTAACGGACATGGAATGGTCTAGTCCTTGCTGAGACGGAAAGGGGGAACAGAAATTCCAGACTTCTCAAGGATATTCTTGACGGCTTCTTGTTCTTGAACGGACAATAACTCCCACATGATCTGCCATTTTTTGAGCTTTGCTGGAACCGTAGACGACATCATGTCGAAATCAGGATGACGCGGGTCGAGCTCACGTGAGAGCTCAATAAACTCCCTCATCCCATGATCAGGCCCGGACATAAAGGTTGACTCGCCTTGCAGTCTTTTAGCGAATTTTGCAGATGACAAAACTCGACCTGAACTATCCATGGCTCGAGTTCCCAGATTCGGACGCAACGAAAGTTCAATCGAAACCAAGCGACTTAATATTTGCTCGTTGATCTCGGCCTGAGCTGATTCTGGATCTAATGATCCTTTGGCCCTTTTAAACGCGTTGAATTGTGTCAGTGGAGTTTTCGGTTGGTAAGCAGTAGAGAATATATTGGCTGCAATACCCGAAATTGCTGTTATTGCTGAATCCACGGACTCTGGGTCTGACAGATCGTAGGGAATCGTCCGAAGGTCAGCGACATCGAAAGGGATTGGCTGACCGCTTTCAATGATGTGAATAACAGGCTTCTCCCAGCCGTGCGCTATTGCAAGTTCGTAAAACACGTTGGGATTCTGATCAGTCAAATCAGCGATTATCAAATCCGCTTTGTCGATCCGTTCAATAATGTCGTGACCAATTGAATCTGGAGACAGCGAACCGTCACCCCTCGTAACTTCCCAAACTGACTCAGGCAAGGCTTTCTTGATAATGAAATCCAAACACAGCTTGGCCTTTCTGTAACCTTCAGTTCCCTGCGAACCGATCGGCGAAATCACGAACACAGATTTAGTCTTCCCCACATCGTTTGTCGCGTCGGCTTTCTTAGGCTGAGAGGTTGGTGTTGGATTTGCCATGAGCAAGCTTCTTTCTGATTATATTTAGGAGTTCGTGCGTAGTTGATGCTGTTGTTGAGTTACGTTCGATAGCTATCCACGTGTCAAATAGGGAGTGTGCCTACTTGCATTTGTCTGAGAGGACTTGCTGAGATGCCCGATGTTCTGCTTTGGTCATCCAGAGGTCATATTTGTGTTTTACTTCGACCTGGTGGGTGACGTATTCGCACCAGTACCCGCGGTTTGGTGGTAGCCACGTTGCGGCGTCGCTGTCGCCTTTGGATGCGTTGGTTGGACCGTCCACTGCTAATAAGTTCAAGGGGTCATTGGAGAACGCTACTCGACGCTCTGGCGAGAGTTGTTGTGCACCCTTCTGCCACGCGTCAGAGAGCGCCACAACATGGTCAATCTGCACGGCATTGCTCGTGCCTTGCCCACGCTGGAACTCAATAGTCTTCCCAGTGAAAGGGTCCAGAAGGTTGCCGGTGAGAACAACGCACTCCCTGGTGCCAGCCTTATAGGTGTGCACATCAAGGTCACGGTCGAGAATGTCGTTACGAGCATCGCAACCATTCCGGTCCGGATCACCCCAACCACTTCCGAACAGGTCACGGTCGTAACCAGTCTTGGGCGCGCGGCCCTTTACCGGTATCTCATCCAACAGTCCGAGTGCTCCGGAAGTTGCACTGTTTTTCTTCGCCTTAGGTGCATGAGGCTTGGACAGTACAGAAGCGCTGGGAAGATCCGGTTCCGTCTTCGGAGCTTCCGGTGCAACAGTAGGCGCTTCCGTCCTGACAATGATCGGCGGCGCCTCGGTACGAATGACAATCTCAGCCGGTTTGACCACATCAGCTGAAACTTCCGGCACTAACGGTGCGTTGCCGGCGGTTGACCCGCAACCAACCAACAGCAAACTCACCAAAGCGAGCCCGATAAAGCGACTTTTTATTCGCAAGCTACGCCGTCACCATCACGATCCAGTTTGCGTGAATAACCTGGATCAACGCTATAGATAGGCGCTGCTCCAGCCGATCGTACTTCACTGCAGTTAGCGTAGTACGCGCTGACCGGTGCCGGGGCTGGTGCTTCGTAGGCTTCTTCGATGGCTTCTTGCTCAGCGATACGAGCAGCTTCCTCCTGCGCAGCAATGCGTTTTGCTTCGGCTTTCTGCTCTGCCTTTTTAGCTGCGGCTTTTTCAGTGGCTTTCTTTTCCGCTGCTTTCTCTTCTGCAACTTTTTTGTCAGCTACAGCTTTTTCTTGGGCTTTCTTTGCGGCAGCTGCTTTTTCCTGCGCCACTTTTTCCTTCGCCGCTTTTTCTTCGGCTACTTTCTTAGCAGCCAGAATAGTTTTGTCATGATCATCCTGGTTAGCCCAGGCAAGAACACCAGTCGCACTTGCGTCGCAATAGAGCTTTTCAGCACCCTGTTCCATGACCAACTCGTCACCCTTGCACTCCTGACCGACAAAATCAGCAATAGCGGTAGGGGAAGGAGGCTCTGAGGGGGTAGGACTAGGTGACTCACTGCTAATTACCATCGTCTCTGCAACAGCAGGCGCGGGATTCTTAGCAGCATACTGGGACGAGCCGGTGATGGCGGACGCGACGAACAGCAAAACCATTAAGCCGCCGAACTTCGCGTTTCGTTTACGTCCTCGTAGCCAAGGGAGGCGTCCAATGATGATGCCGATTAATGCCGCGATGATGCCGAGAAAACTCAGTGCGAAGACTAGCTCTGGTAGGGCGATCATAAGTGCGATGACCGCTACGATGACTACGGCCAAGACGATCCAACCTAGTTTCCCCATTCCGGGCTTCTTCTGTTTTGTCGGTCGATCGGGCGCGATGGGGCTAGGAAAGTTGTCCATGAGTCCTTCTGAAGGATTGCGAGTGAGTACCAACTCTTAGTTTGGCGAGCCCCATGACTAAAGGCAATTCATAAGTTTACTGTTAAATTTCCGGAGAAATCGTATACAGATAAAGCACGTTAACTAAAGGACCATGTGTCGATCAAACCATAAGATGTAGGAATGACCACTGCTGAACAATTCGAATGCCAAATTCCCGGTGCTACTTCTGTCAAAGACAGTGTGCTCTATTGTGCAGGAACAGCACCAGACAATTACTTGGTGTTGGGTGATCTCGCAACGTGGATGACAGCCTTCTTCACTCTTGGACTTCTGGCTGCCGCCGTGGTCGCGGGCGCATATGCAGCTAAATCATTCAAGGCATTGAAAGATGACCAGGTAGAGTCCCTGCGACGATTCGACGTAGAAGTCACCCAGAAGGAAAACCAAGCACATCAGGTAAGAGTTGACACGGCCACCATGGGAATGGTTTCTGCGTTCGCTGACCTAATAACGGCAACCAAAGAATCCCAGGACGAAGTTATTCGCGTTTCATCGACCGTAAGAAAAGCAACGGTTCAATATAATCTCATTTGGGAATTCAAAACTCACGAACGACGCAGAATCGACCGTTTCGCAACCAGCCTTGTACTGCTGGCAAGGGCAGCATCATACAAAGACCTCGAAATTGAAGGCGCTCTGCGAGTACTAGACGCCGGCTATTCTGAATTCTGCAACTGGGTCGCGGAACTTTCACGCGGAGAAATCGATATGGACCAATTCACAGTATCGTTGGGCGACTTTGGAGATCGCGTGCGTAAAAAGCATGACCGGTGGTTCCATATTGCAGATGGCCGTTATCGTGAACACGAAACATCAGATAATTTAGACGATTCGGAATCACATTAGATGCAATCTATCAACATGCCTGCCCTAACCCAAGAAGCTAACAACGCTGTGCAATTGGCAGAAGCGGGGCTCAAGCTGCTCGAAGAAATGAAAGACCAGCACTATGATAGCGCCGGCATGTTCGCTTGTTTGGCATTAGCTGCCGAAAAACTAATCAAGATCGCGTATGGACTGGGGACTCACTACGAGACAGGCGAATGGCCAGCGAAAAAGATCAAAGCGTTTAGTCATAAACTCGACGAACTTGAACCCAAAGCCCGGCGTTTCATAACTTCCCACCAAGCCACGGAAAGGAACAAGCGCTAGCTGTTTGGGTCGGGCAAGTTGAATCTCAAGTATGGCTTCCAGACTTATTCTCTATCTTGAAAAATTATGGGTCAGGTGGGCGATTTTACTATCTGGATGCAGTGGTTGGAGGATCGAAATATCCGGCGCCGGAAGATCAATGGTCGGAGCTTGAAGATAATGTAAGCCAGATTCCGTTAGGCGTTCCGATGGATCAGTTCGAAGCACTCCTAGCTGATCGAAGGTCAGCTATCGCGCAAACTTATCGAGATTGGTGGACGATGTACGAAAGTGCTTGGATACACGGCGCATTCGGGCAACTAGGCAAACAGCTGAGCGCATCGATTCCGATTTCTTATCCGGGAAGTTCGACGCGTAATTATTTGATCAAACGGGGATCTGAATTAGACGGTGCATAAGTATGGGGGGGTGCAGACCGAAACCTGGAAGGTTTGATCCCATGAATCGTCGATACACCCTCGAAGAACGCAAAGCAGCGGTTGCCGAGTTCCGGCGGACTAAGTCCATCACGAAGCCCGTCCGAAACCTCGGTTACCCCGGACGCTGGACCTTGCATAAATGAATTCGCGAGCCACTTAAAAGTGGCAGTAAACCCAAGAAACAGTCCAAGACCTTACGTCGCTACCTTGGACTGTTAAGTTAGAAGCAGTCCAATTGCTCAGCGAAGGCCTGCGCCCACCAGAAATAGCTGAACGCTTGAACTTCAAGAGCCATATGAATGTGTATGCGTGGGCGCAAATCTTCCGTGAATCAGGTCGGTGGGGATTGATGAGCAAGAAAGAACGCAGAACAGACCGGGGTTCCCAACCCGGTCCTCATTAGAATCTTCCTTGCCCAAGGACCCAGCAGAGCTGCGAAAACTGGCAGCACAAGTCCTGCTGGACAAGGCTCTGCTCGATGAGGAGCTGACGCTGATAAAAAAGACGAGAGCATCCTGCCCGGGCATCTGAACAATCGTCAGAAAACCCTGGTAGTTGACGCTCTGCGAAGTTCATATCCTCTGCCCATGCTCCTTGAAACAATCGGGTTGAGCACCTCGATTTTCTATTACCAAGTCAAGGCCATGGGCCGGCCAGACCCGTACGCACACGTGCGCGATCGGATCCATTATCACGCGAAACGTAGCTTCTTCACTTATGGGTATAGGCGCATCTGGTGGACATTGCGTCACGAGGGGTTGGCCGTTAGTGAGAAGGTCGTGAGGCGTTTGATGCATGAAGAATGTATCGAGGTGCGCTTCGCTGCCAGAAAGCGCCGGTATTCCAGCTATGAGGGTGAAACAACGCCTGCTCCGGAGAACTTGGTCCGACGCAATTTTCATGCCGCCAATCCGGGAGAACTTTGGCTGACCGACATCAGCGAATTCTCGGCCCACAACGGCAAGCTGTATCTCTCAGCCATTATTGATTGCTACGACGGTATGGTGGTGGGTTGGAAGACGGGAAGGCATCCCACAATGGATCTTGCCGAGAACGCGTTGAAAGATGCCTTGGCGTTTTAGCGACCAGATCGCGAGCGGGAACTGGTCATACATTCTGACCGAGGAACGCACTATCGGTCCAACTCCTGGATTACGATGACACGCACTGAGAATTTGACTAGATCAATGTCCAAGAAAGGGTGCTCGCCGGACAATTCGGCGTCTGGAGGATTCTTCGGCAGGCTCAAGACCGAGATGTTCTACTTCCGTTCGTGGCCAGACGCTGCCGAGTTGGAGGCAGCGGTCAACGAATAAGCCGAGTTTTACAACAATGAACGAGTCAAGGTTTCGCTCGGTGAGCTGAGTATCGGGCTCAGGTAGCTTAAAAGAGAAAGACTCCAACAAAGAGTCCGCACCACCTCCGGGCTGGTCAAGCCGTCGTGGTGTCAACCCATGTCAGCGGATTTGGCGTTCCGGTCAATATGGGTAAAAGAAAACCCCGGTTGACCGAAGTCAACCGGGGTTTCTACCTGTGCGCGAAAGGGGACTTGAACCCCCACCCCCTTGCGAGGACTAGCACCTCAAGCTAGCGCGTCTACCTATTCCGCCACCCGCGCAGGTTATGCATTGTCTGCGTTATTACCGCTGGCAACGAAGTAAAACTCTACCATCAGATATTCATGAACTCCAATTCGGCAAGCTTAGGTCCTCGGAGTAGCAATTTTCCCGGAATCTTGCGGATAAATCGCAGTTGAGTAGTGCTTTCGGAAGCCAAATGCCATAATCCGTGTCAAGCGTCACAGGTAATTTCTGTATGTATTGACCAAAAGAGGATCCGCCTTGGTATTAGCTTTCGTGCAGTAGTGTGCGCAACTGTGCCACGCTAAGTACCTGATTGAAAATTTCTCCCTCAGGCTCCAGCAAACTACCTTTGGCCAGCTTCCCAACTAGAACTGGAGTGAAGCCTAAAGTACTCACTAGCCGAGCTACAAGAACCGCCTCAGCCTTATGATCCGATGCGACGGCTAAAGCACGTTGCTGAGCCTGACGCGTGGAGCTGTCCGAATCTAGGTCCCAATGACTGATGTGGTTCAACGCCTTGACGAGTCGTGAACTATGGAAATGTTCCGCAATAACTTCGGAGCTAGAAAGCCCAGCGGATTGTCCGTCTTCCAGCCAGATGGGCAGGGGCATATCGTCCCAACGGTTAGTTGCATCGATGAGTGTCAGTCCAGCCAAAGATTCAGGGTCCACATCATCGAGATCGTCTTGCGGCACCATGAGCACGACTAAGGAAACGTCGGTGCCAATGTCTTTGGCTGCTACGGCGGTAGCCTGTGGGGCATATTGAGCCAGGTGATATTTCATCTGGCTCGGTGATCGCGAAGAGGCGATGTTCACCGGAACCCCGACAGTCGCCGCTGCACGCGCCAAAGCGGTGCCAGCTCGCCCTGCGCCTAGGATGCCAATGCGGTCGGTGAAAGGCGTCGTATCTCCCTGCAGGGAACTCAAATTCTTATCTTCGGTAGTCATTGCCTTCAGCGTAGTCGTTGCGACCATACTGACGAACAAAAAGAGGCCTTCATCCCGTATTGCTCGGGGTGAAGGCCTCTTTAGACGCAACTCGCTAACCGCCGAAGAGCGGTGCGAGGTTCTTGATCAATTGCTGAATACCCAGCGCAATGAACAGTATCGCGGTAATAGCAAGAGCCGTGTTGGTGTGCCAGCGGTTGGCCCAGCCCTTAGGAATGCGCTTGCCGTTAAGCAGGCCAAGCAAGGTAATCGCCAAGAACGGCATGAACAGCGAGCCAAGCACGCCGTAGGCCAAGATCAGTGCGATTGGCTTGTCCAGCAAGAACAGAACCATTGGTGGGAAGGTCAGCCAGAGTACGTAGAACTTGAAGTACTTGCCACCGGTCAGGGTGTCTGGGTGGCCAGCTGGCTTCTTGCGCATGTGGCCCCAGAAGTCAGCGAACATCAGCGAAACGCCGTTCCATACACCGATAATCGAGGAGAAGGAAGCAGCCCAGAAGCCCACAAGGAATCCGGTGCCTACAAAGGTGCCGTAACGTTCGTTGAGCACATCACCCAAGTCCAGCAGACCGCGGTCACCAGCGGACAAGGAAACGCCAGCAGCCTGAACTACTTCGGCGCCCACAATAAGCATGGCAATCACGAAGATGCCGGTCATGACGTATGCCATCGAGTTGTCGATACGCATCACACGCATCCACTTCGGGGTGGACCAGCCCTTTTCACGCAGCCAGTAACCGTAAGCAGCCAGGGTAATAGTGCCACCGACACCGCCGGCCAGCGCCAGCGTGTAGACCACGCCGCCGGAAGGAATCATCGGAACGAGTCCCTTGATCATCTCCGGGAAGTTCGGAACAGCAATAATTGCCAGACCAACAACGGTAATGAACATGATGCCCACCAGTACCGCGGTGACCTTCTCGAAGAAGGAGTACCTGCCGAACCAAACCATGGCAAAGCCGGCTAGGCCCATCACGATGGCCCAGATCTTCAAATCCACAGCCGGGAATAGTGCTGCCAGCGGCATAGCCGCCGAACTCATCGCGGTGGCACCGTATACGAAGCCCCAGATGATGATGTACGGACCGAAGTACCAGGTGGTCCACTTACCAAGGGTCTTCCAACCCTCAAAGATGGTCTTTCCGGTGGCCAGCGTGTAGCGTCCGGCGCCTTCGACCAAAACAATTTTGAGGATGACACCCAAAATTACGGCCCACAGGAGGGCGTAACCGTACTGACTGCCCGCCACGAGGGTGGCGACCATATCGGCAGCGCCTACACCGGTTGCCGCAACAACCAGTCCCGGCCCGATAATCTTCCATTTTGGTGGACCGCCACCGTCGCGGTCACCCTGTATCGCGGCGTCGTGCATGCCGGGCTGATTTTGTTCGGCCATGAATGTAATCCTTAAAAGTTCTTGCTCGAGTCCGGTGCGAGTACCGGTGTCTAAGATCTGCACGCGTGATCAAAAAGCAACATTGATCTTAATCACGCCAACATGAGAGTCAGATCTAATGTATGCGTGACTCGTGACATAACCAAGATGTAAGCCAAGTCTTAACACTGTCTTAGGAAACCGATCGGTCGGTCAAGCGATTTGCCCAGCTGATAAAGTGCTCTCAGTGCATGGTGCACCGCAATTTGAAAGGACGTGACCTTGCAGCTGCTCATCGTCGAGGACGACGACGCCGTCGCGACGGCTCTTGCCGACGCCGTTGCAGCTGCCGGGCATACAGCAATCTGTGTCACTCGCGGAGCAGATGCGTTACTACGCCACCGTGAAGCACAGATGATCTTGCTCGATTTGGGTCTGCCGGACATGGACGGGCTGGAGGTACTGCGCAAGTTGCGGCTGATCACTAGTGTTCCGGTAGTGATTCTCAGTGCCCGTGATGATGAACGCAGCGTGGTGCGCGGACTTCGGCAAGGCGCAGATGACTATCTGGTTAAACCCATTGGCCTGACGGTACTTTTGGCGCGCATTGAAGCCGTGGCCAGACGCACGCAGCTAGGTTCTCGAAGCAGCAGTGAACTTCAGATTGGTGAGCTTCGTATCGACCTCGATAAGCGAACCGCCCATATGGGGCAGCGGTTGCTGAATCTCACGGCCAAGGAATTCGATTTGCTCACCTTGCTTGCCCAACATGCTGGCTCGGTAGTCACCCGCGAACAACTACTTGACGCGCTGTGGGGCGACGCGTTCCTGGCGGTATCGCGCTCTTTGGATGTGCACCTGACCGGACTCCGCGCGAAACTAGACAGCCCCGGCATGATCATCAACGTGCGCGGAGTCGGCTACCGCATCGAGTCCTCGTGAGACGCCGCGTCATTCTGATCCTAGGTTCGTTGTTGGCCTTATTAGTGATGATCGTTTCTGCGGTTCTCATGCAAAATGCGAGTGTTGACGCTACCCAGCAATTGCGCTTGTCCCGTGCCGCTTCGTTGAATCGTTTTATTCAACTAGCTGCTTCCACAGAAGCAGACCACGGCAAACTCCAGCAGGAAATGGACACCTACTCGCGGATTTACCATGAGGGACTTCTGGTGAGGATGGATGATCAGATCTTCACCTCCGGGAATATTGATCCGCGCGACCCACAAGTGGTTCAAGCGCTCGCGAATACCGAACTGAATCTGGAACACACTGATATTCCTGCGGTCAATCCCTTATCCACCGATCAGGCGCTGATTGCACGCCCCTTTGGAAATTCCACTCAGGTTTTGGGTTCGGTAATAATGCAGGTGAATCTCGATTCCGCGCGGCAACTGGTGTTGCAACGCTGGGTCTTGGTGGTGTTAGTTAGTTTGACCGCGGGGGCCGCACTACTACTGCTGGCAGACCGCGTAACTACGTGGGTACTACGCCCTATTCACCGACTCAACGAAGCGACCAAGGCACTGGCCGCGACAAAAACGGCCGCACCTCTAGAAGTTGCCGGTCCACCGGAACTGCGCGAGTTGGCGCGTTCTTTTAGCACTATGGCGCAGGTGATGACCGCCAGCCTGACACAGCAGCGCGAACTGATCGCCGAAACCTCACATCAATTACGCAACCCGGTTGCGGCCTTGCGGCTTCGCGTCGATCTACTAAAAATGCGTTTAGGCGAAAACGTTGACCCGCAAGGAGTGCAAGCGGTCGAGAAGGAACTTCACAGAGTTGAGACACTGTTGGAAGCTGTTTTGCGTCTAGCCAGCGCCGACCACCGTCTCTCGGAACTGGCCGCTGGAAGTACCCTAGCCACAAGCCTCGCCGACTCCACCGCGGTTCCAGTTCGAGAACTGCTCGTCGAAGAAATAGAACGGCGAACAGAGAGTGCCCGGAAATCTGGTACCGAATTGTTGCTTAGCGCGCAACATCAAAGCGAAGTATGGGTTGACTGCAATGAATTTGAGTTGCAACAAATAATCGCCGAGCTATATGAAAACTGTCTGAAATATGCGCCGGGGGCGCCGATAGAGACGAGCATAATCGCCACGGAGAAAAATGTGGAGATCATTATCAGGGATCACGGACCAGGGTTACACAAGCAAGATCTAGCCTCGGTGACTGAACGTTTTTGGCGTGCGGATCCCGCCAGCCAAAGTCCTGGAACCGGGTTGGGCATGGCAATTGTGGATCGTCTTGCTCAGGCTAATGGAGGCAAACTCAGTGTTGAATCGGCCCCTGGCGGTGGACTGCAAATGAGCTTGTCGCTTCTACGCGGCGCTGCACCGAGGGAAGGGGTTCACGGTGTCTAAAGCTTTGGACCTTGCGCCGCGAAAGATAGGACGCAGGCAACTACTTCGGTGGGGCGGACTGTCAATGCTGGCAACCGGAATGACTGCCTGCTCGACCGGGCCACTTATCGGGCGGTTGGATGTTGCCGGCGGCGAAAGCGGCGGCATGTATTTTGAGTTCGCAAACCTGTTGTGCGAAGCGCTGGTTAAATACAACATTGCTGAAAGCTCCGAAGCGTTGGTTACCGAGGCCAGCGTAGAGAATCTTCGATTGATAAAGAGCGGCCGTGCCGGTCTTTCGCTGGCCTTGGCTGATACGGTGGCGCAATTGAAACCACGCGACAAGTCTTTGGCAGCACTAGGGCGGGTATATCAAAATTATTACCATTGTCTGGTCCCTGAAAACAGCAGCATCAAGACATTAGCTGATCTCAGTGGGCGCCAATTGGGTACCGGAGCTCCCGGTTCGGGCACCTGGGTTACCGGACAGCGGATTTTGAAAGCTGCTGGGCTTGATAGCACTCAGCGAAGTCCACGAGAACGGCAGTTGGGCTATGTGGGTGGCCTCAAAGCCTTATCCGAAGGCGAGATCGAGGCGCTTTTTCTGTTTGGCGGAATCCCGGTCAGTTCGATTACCGAATTGGGAGAAAGCGTTCCTTTGCGCTTGATCGATATGTCTTCGGTGCTCCCAAGCTTGCGGGAACAATACCCGCGACTCTACGAGCATGTGATTATCCCGCAAGGTACGTACCGAGGGATCGACCAGGTCGATACCGTGGGTGTTGCTAACCTATTGATGGCCAACGTGTCCTTGCCAGATCGGGTGGCCTCCGCGGTTGTTGAGCTGCTGGTTAATCATGCTCCCGAACTCATCCCACGTAACAGCGCCGGAATACAATATTTGACCCCCGATACACTGATCTCAACTGGCGGTCAGACATTGCACCCGGCGGCGCTAGAAACGTATCGCAGGCTCCATGGATAACGGCAACCATTCCTGGATTGAATAGAGGTTTGAATAATGTCGAGTACGCACTCTTATGAATTGATGCAAACAGAAGTGGTGGAGATCTGCCAGAAGCTGATCTCCATAGACACCACAAATTTCGGCGATAACAATAGCCGAGGAGAACGCGAAGCGGCGGACTACATTGCCCAATTGCTCAGCGAAGTTGGTATTGCGTCAACAATCTATGAGTCTGCACCGGGACGCGCAAACCTGATCACCCGTATCCCCGGTAGCGATCCGAGCCTGCCCGCACTAGTTGTCCACGGGCATCTGGACGTCGTTCCGGCCATCGCCGAGGACTGGTCAGTAGACCCCTTTGGCGCGCGAATCATTGATGACATGATTTGGGGCCGTGGCGCCGTGGATATGAAAGACATGGACGCAATGATTATCGCCGTTATTCGGCACCTGAAACGCGAGCAAATCAGCCCACGTAGAGATCTCATCATCGCGTTCTTCGCGGATGAAGAAGCCGGTAGTGATTATGGCTCCTTATGGATGGTTGAACAGCATCCAGAGCTCTTTGCCGGAGCAGGCGAAGCGATCAGCGAAGTGGGTGGTTTTTCTACCGAAATCGCCGGGCAACGCGCGTATCTGGTGCAGACCGCTGAGAAGGGGATCGCTTGGATCAAACTTGCAGCTCATGGCGTGGCTGGTCATGGTTCACAGCTAAATAAAGATAACGCGGTCACTCGCTTGGCCTCGGCAGTTGCGCGTATTGGCGAGTATCAGTGGCCGCTGTCCTACACAAAAACCACCAGGGCGCTATTCGAAGAACTCTCTGAAATCTCCGGGATCGAGTTCAACGAAGATCATCCCGAGGGGCTACTGGAAGCGTTAGGGAGCACCAGCCGCTTTGTTGGCGCCACCTTGCAGAACACGTCAAATCCTTCGGTGCTCAAAGCCGGGTATAAGCACAATGTGCTGCCTGGTTACGCTGAGGCGCTGATCGATTGCCGCACCTTGCCCATGGAACATGAATCGACACTGGCGACATTGCGGGAACTGGCTGGCGAGCATGTTGAGCTCAGCCTGGTGCAAGACCAGCCCTCGCTCGAGGTTCCGTTTAGCGGCGAACTAGTCGAATCGATGATTGCGGCATTAAAAGCCGAAGATCCGCAGGCAGTAGTACTGCCCTATATGCTCTCCGGTGGCACCGACAACAAAGCGTTGGCAAAGCTTGATATCACCGGGTACGGATTTGCTCCGCTGCAGCTACCCAAAGACCTCGACTTTACCGGTATGTTCCATGGGGTGGATGAGCGGGTTCCGATCTCGGCACTGAAGTTCGGAACCCGTGTACTTGACCGACTACTACGCAACTATTAGGGGCATCCTGCATGACTATAGAAACTCTTCTCAGCGACGAGCTACTCGCGCGGATGCGCGAACGTGCCGCGAAATACGATGCGGAAAACAGTTTCGCCACCGAAGACTTTGATGAGCTGGTGTCGCTAGGGTACTTGAAGGCCCTGGTGCCTGAGTCTGCCGGCGGGCTGGGATGGAGCTTTGACCAAGTGGTGTTGGCTCAGCGGCGGCTTGCCACAGCGGCTCCGGGTACCGCACTAGCAATCAACATGCACCACGTGTGGGCCGGTGTCGCATACTTGCTTGCCGCCCGCGGAGATGCACGGCTAAACATGGTCACGGACTGGATCGCAGAAGGAGAAGTAATGGCCTTCGGCATTTCGGAACCCGGCAACGATTCGGTGCTTTTTGATTCAAATACCGTGGCGCACACCGCGAGCGATGGTTCGGTGGCCTTTACCGGCGCAAAGATCTTCACCTCACTGTCTCCGGCCTTTACCCGGCTGGGAATCTTTGGCAAGGATGAGCAGACCGGGGAATTAGTTCATGGCTTTGTAGCCCGCGGAGAAAAGGTTCGCTCGCTGGGGGACTGGAACACCTTAGGAATGCGGGCGAGTCAATCGCACACCACCAAATTGGAGGGTGCCGTAGCACCAGCTCAGTGGGTGCATTCCCGATTACCGGCGGGACCAAATGCTGACCCGCTAATCTTCGGAATTTTCGCCTCGTTCCTCACGCTCACGGCCAGTGTGTATGTCGGGATGGCTGAACGTGCGGTACAGCTAAGCCAAAACGCGTTGACCAAACGCACCCACCACGACGGTAGTAGTTACACGCAAGATGTTCGCGCTCGTGGTCTCTTAGCCCAATCAGGGATGCGGATGCTGACCCTTGATGCGCTGCAACACGCGGTAGCCAGCGATTTGGAATCCCGGGTTGATCATGGCGTGAGCTGGTTCCCGCGGCTAGTCACCTTACGAACTCTGGCCGGACAAACCGCGCGAGAGAATATGGAAACCGCCGGCCAACTATTAGGTGGCGGCGGATACTTCCGCGGCAGCGAATTTGAACGTCTCTACCGAGATGTACAGGCCAGCTGGTATCACCCATCAAATGCCGCCTCGGCGGAAAACACCGTGGCTAATTGGCTGGTGGGCCCGCTAGAGTCCTGAGCGCCCAAGGGTGCTGACCACTCGGATCACCTTGCGTCGCATCCAATATTTGCTGGCTCCACCCTCGTAGCGCAGGGTGCGAATATGCTCCCACTTTCCGTTGTCAGAGTGTTCTCGCAAGGCTGCTCGGGCGACGTGTTTGGATTCCGTAGGGAAAGAAGTGATCACCAAATATTCGTACCGGTCATCATTATTCAAGTGCAGCGGGGCCTTGATAAGTTCCTGAAGCATTTCACCTCTATCGAAAGATGGCATTCGGTTGTAGCGTGTGTCTCATGAGCATCGAACCGAGCTACGCGCTACAACAGCTGATCTCACGACTTGAGCAGCACCTGACGGTGGTTTCCCAGAGCCGGGGATCGGCCGACGCAGCCGTTGACGCGGCTTTTGGATCGTTAGCCGACGCGTTCCAGACTTATGAGGATGCCCTCTACGACCAATTTTCCGAACTACTTCCGTTCACCATACCCACGGATGACGACGATGACGAGTGAGTACGGCCACGGATTGATTTTTCTTTCAAACGTCCGTTAATCACCGTGTCGGCCGTCCACGTGACGTAGTGTCAAGGGGTGAATTGGTTTGAAGCAGCTTTTCTCGGATTAATACAGGGCCTGACAGAGTTCTTGCCCGTCTCCTCATCGGCACACTTACGCATTGTGGGCGAACTTCTGCCCAATGCGCAAGATCCCGGTGCGGCTTTCACCGCCATTACCCAATTGGGTACTGAAACTGCGGTCATCGTGTTTTTCTGGCGCGATATTGTACGAATAATCGGAGCCTGGTTTAAGGCGATCACCGGCAAGATTCCGCATTCGGATCCGGACGCGAAAATGGGTTGGCTGATTATTGTCGGCTCGATCCCCATCGCTTTCTTAGGCTTATTGCTGGAAAGCTACATCGATACGAACTTCCGTTCGCTATGGATAGTGGCCACCACACTAGTGGTCTTTGGCGTCTTCCTTGCGATCGCTGACCACTACGGCAAACAAGAACGCACCTTGCAAACGCTAACGGTCAAACACGGTATCTTTTACGGTTTGGCTCAGGCGATGGCTTTGATTCCCGGTGTCTCACGCTCAGGTGGCACCATCACCGCCGGCCTGCTGATGGGCTACACCCGTGAAGCCGCGGCACGATACTCATTCTTGCTCGCCATTCCAGCGGTTTACGCCTCGGGACTGTACAAGCTTTACAAGTCATTTGCCGAACCTGGCGTATACACGTTGGCGCAAACCGGTGTGGCCACCTTGGTGGCCTTCGTCGTCGGATTCTTTATCGTGGGCTGGTTCCTGAAGTTTGTTTCCACCCACTCCTACCGATTCTTCGTTTGGTACCGCTTGCTCTTGGGCCTAGGACTGTTCGTGTTTCTTGGCCTCGGTGTGATCAACGCCTAATACGACAAGAGAGTCAACGGGAATAAACTAAGTTCCCGTTGACTTGCTCTTAAGAGAAGATCGTCTATACATCTGCGAAAGGATGTACTCAGTGCTCGCGTGGAAGTCCCCGGAAGTACCGCATGTTGTCGGATCCGCACCCATTTTGGAGATTTTTGATACCTCCAGCGGAACCAAGCGGGCCACCGCGCCGGCCGATAAAGCCAACAGTCCAGCCAGCATGTATGTCTGTGGCATCACCCCATACGACGCCACACATATGGGTCATGCGGCTACCTATGTCACCTTTGACCTCTTGCACCGCACCTGGTTGGATAACGGCCGTAAGGTGAGCTACACACAGAACATCACCGACGTGGATGATCCGTTGCTCGAGCGCGCCACCGCGACGGGTGTTGACTGGCGAGATCTGGCCGAGAGCCAGATTCAGCTGTTCCGCACCGACATGGAAGCGTTGAACGTCATCGCCCCACACAACTACATCGGTGCCGTAGAGTCCGTCAGTTGGCTGGTACCGGTCGTCGAACGACTGCTGGCCGCAGACTTGGCTTACCGAGTCCCTGCCGGTGAAGACGGGGTAGATGGTGACGTGTACTTTGACACCATGGCCTCGCAGAATGATGCATGGAAGCTCGGTCAGGTATCAAACTACGACCGTGAAACGATGCTCGGCTTCTTCGCCGAACGTGGCGGAGACCCACAGCGAGTTGGTAAGCGTGATGAACTCGATCCACTGCTCTGGCGGATGGCCCGTGAAGGTGAACCTTCGTGGGAAGGTGGCGAACTGGGCACCGGTCGTCCGGGCTGGCACATCGAATGTTCGGTGATTGCCCGAAAGACTCTGCCTGCGCCGTTTACCGTTCAGGGTGGCGGCTCAGACCTGATCTTCCCGCACCACGAATTTTCTGCCGCACACGCTGCTGCCGATGATCAGATCGAATTGGCGCAGAGCTACGTGCACACCGGCATGGTTGGCTTGGACGGCGAGAAGATGAGCAAGTCCCTAGGTAACCTGGTGTTGGTCTCCAAACTCCGTGAGGCCGGGGTGGAGCCCGTAGCGATTCGTGCGGTGTTGCTCTCCCAGCACTACCGAACCAACTGGTCTTGGACAGATGACCTATTGCAGCTTGCACAGCAGCGCGTAGCCACCTGGAGGGAACGGATCACCGCTAGCGGCCTGGCAGAAGCCACTGCACTGCTCACCCGCATTCGCTCACGCATGGCCGATGATCTGAACGCTCCAGCAGCGCTGGAAGCCATCGACCAGTGGGCGGCCACCGAGGCTGAAGGCAGCGGTGAAGGTAGCGAACTGCTAACCCGCGGCTTTGATGCTCTTTTGGGCCTGAAGCTCTAAGCAAGAAAAAATCCTCATGCGAATTTCTTCGCATGAGGATTTTTTGTACCCTCGGCTCAGATCTCAAAGTCCGGGCCTTGACCATCTCCTCGTGAGCGGCCGCGTCTTCGCAGGTATCGTTCAAATTCGCGGGCAATAGACTCGCCACTGGCCTCAGGTAATTCGCTGGCATCCGAGGCTCGTTCAAGTTGCTCCACATATTTTGAGACATCCGAATCCGCTGCCAATAGCTCATCGACCCCGCGTTTCCAGGCGATCGCGTCTTCACGCAACTTTTCTGAGGCCACAGTCATCGGAACCAGCTCCTCGAGCATTTCAACTAGGGCTAATTCCACCCGCGGGCTTGGCGCTTGGGCTACATAATGGGATAACTGAGCCCAGAGCGACATAGTAGGAATCCCATGCTTGTCGAATTCCGCGCTGAGTACTGAAGGAATCCCTGTCGGACCCTCATAGCGCGACGCGGAGATATTAAAGAACTCCTGCAGCTTAGGATGATCGCTGTTCAGCACCGTAGGCACCGGCCTGGTGTGCGGCACATCAGCCAACAGGGCACCGACGGAAAGTACCACGTGAACATTGTGGGTTTGCGCCGACCGTACGACCTGCGCACAAAAGGATTGCCACTTAAACGTGGGCTCCACGCCCACAACAATGAGCAGATCTGCTGGGGCTTGTTCGAGGTTGATGCGATAAACATTGGTGACCGGCCAGTCGATCACACGTCCGGTATCGGTGAGCCGAGAATGCGGGCGAGTGAACTGGTAGTCGTAGTAATCATCCGAGCCCACGGTGGCTACATGTTCGGGCGAGGAGCTACTCAAAATGCGTCGAACCGCATCACTAGCGGCCGAGCCAGCATCATTCCAGCCCTCAAACGCCGAAATTAAGATGGTGGGACGCATCTCATGTTCGGTTTGCCCAACGAAGCCATTCAGCGTTGGTGCTTGGTATTCCTCGCTCATCACAAACCTCTTTCCTGCCACTTCACCGACCCAAGGTATCCACCGAAGCGGTTTAGCCCCACTCTTCCATCTAGAATGGAGTCATGCCAAGCACCAGATCAGCGTTCGATACAAAAGTTTCATCCCACGGCCCGCAAGCGGTGCTGTGGGATATGGATGGGACCCTCATCGACACCGAACCCTATTGGATCAATGCCGAGATGGAACTCGTCAAATCCCATGGTGGTAGCTGGAGTGAGGAACAAGCATTTAACCTCGTCGGACAAGCGTTGCCTAATGGTGCCAAGATCCTTCAGGAAGCCGGAGTTGATCTCAGTATCCGCGAAATCATTGACCACTTATCAGACAAGGTCATTGCCGGGTTGAGCCAGGAAGTACCGTGGCGCCCCGGGGCTTTAGAACTACTCACTGCCGTCCACGCCGCGGGTATTCCTCAAGCGTTGGTCACGATGAGTGAACGCAGCATCGTGGACAAGCTAATGGAAGCACTGCCCGAAGGTATCTTCACCGTCAGCGTTACCGGTGAGGAAGTCACCCACGGCAAACCAGACCCCGAACCCTACCGACGCGGACTCACCTTATTGAGTGAAAAGTTGGGTCGAGATTTTGAAGCCGCCCGCTGCATTGGCTTCGAGGATTCAAAACCCGGGATTCATTCCGCCTCGGCCGCCGAGCTACACGCGGTATTAGTTCCTAACGCCACCGACCCCGGAGTGGGGAACTGGCGCCGGATCACGTCGCTAGTTGATGTGGAAGTAGAAACCATGACCGATTGGTTGGTGCAGGTTAACGCGTGAGCGAAGTAACTGAAAAGGCCCCAGGACTGAAGCTGGGGCGCATCGGCGGAGTACCGGTGTACCTGTCTAGCTCGTGGTTCATTATTACCGCGGTCATCACCGTGGCCATTGGCATGCAATTATCAAATAACGCGTTGATCCCACCGGTTGTCGCGTACCTCTTGGGGTTTGCCTGCGCCGTAGTGATTGCCCTAGCCGTGCTGGTACACGAGGTAGCGCACGCGCTCACCGCGCGTGCCTTCAAATGGCCAGATGCCCACATTGTGCTCACCCTGATGGGCGGACACACACAGTTCGGTTCCTTCAAAGCTAAGCCTGGAGCCTCTTTGGCTGTGGCGATGGCCGGTCCGTTATCGAACTTTGTCCTCGCCGGCCTAGCCTGGCTGGCCATGCAAATTCCAAGCCTCGGGTTGTACCCGGGACTGCTGCTGAATTTCTTCGTCTACGCGAACCTGCTACTTGGTGCGTTTAATGCACTGCCAGGGCTTCCGCTAGACGGCGGGCGCCTCGTTGAATCTGCGGTGTGGAAACTCACCGGATCACAGTTTAAAGGCACCATCGCCGCTTCCTGGGTGGGCCGCATTATCGTCATCGGTGTGGTCTTCTGGTTTGCGGTGCTTCCATATTTCAAGGGCCAACAGCCGCAGCTGATCACCATGGTGGTTGGCGTGATGGTGGCAGTCTTCATGTGGCAGGCCACAACGCAGTTGATCAATCACGCAAAAATGATGCTGAACCTGCCCAAGGTCATTGCCGGGGATCTGATGTCACCGGCCAGCGCAATGATGTCCGTGGCCACAGTAGCTGACGTGCACACCCGCAAACGTAACCGTGGGGGATCGATCATTTTGATTGACCCGCAAGGCATGCCGTGCGGAGTGGTGGACGAACAAGCGCTGAGCCGGGTAGCTCCTGAGGCGGCTGCCGAGGTGTCCGCCTTGGCCGTTTCGCGGGCTTTGGGTCGCGGAGCCGTGGTCGCTGCTGACGCCGATGGAAGGCAACTGATCGATTACCTGGCCAGTGTGGCTAGCGCAGAGTACGCGGTCATTGATGCCCGGGGTGCCGTGGTCGGGTTATTGCACCAACGCAAGATTATTTCGGCCGTCACCGGCCGCAAAGCCTAAAAAGTTCTACAACAAAGGAAAACTCAGTGAGTGCTCAGAACACCGCAGCGCCGCATGGCGCGAATGCCCGTCGTGGCCCGTTCCGCGTCGGCGACCGTGTCCAGCTGACCGACGAAAAGCGTCGCATCAACACCATCACCCTTGAAGCCGGCGGAGAGTTCCACACGCATCAGGGCGTGCTGAGCCATGATCTGATCATCGGTACCTCCGAAGGTTCGGTAGTGGAAAACGTTGAAGGCGTGCGCTATCAGATGCTGCGTCCGCTGGCGAAGGACTTTGTTCTGTCCATGCCTCGAGGTGCTGCAGTGGTATACCCCAAGGATGCCGCCCAAATTATTCAGTTTGGCGATATTTTCCCCGGCGCACGAGTAGTTGAGGCCGGTGTGGGGTCCGGAGCGCTGTCGATTTCACTGCTGCGTGCGGTAGGCGACCAGGGATACCTGCACTCCTATGAGCGTCGTGAAGAGTTCGCAGATATTGCCCGTGGCAATATCGCTACCGTATTTGGTGGCGAGCACCCTGCCTGGAACCTTTCAATTGGTGACTTCCAAGAGAAGGTACTGGAAATTGAGGAGCCCGGCAGCGTAGACCGCGTAGTGCTCGATATGCTCTCTCCGTGGGAATGCCTAGACGCGGTAGCTACGGTGTTGGCACCTGGCGGAGTGTGGACGAACTACGTCGCCACGGTGACCCAAATGTCCCGCGTGGTGGAAGCAATTCGCGCCTCGGGCCAGTTTACCGAGCCCGATTGCTTTGAAACCATGGTGCGCGGTTGGCATGTTGACGGCTTAGCGGTTCGCCCGGATCACCGTATGGTGGCGCACACGGCGTTCCTGATCACCACCCGCCGATTGGCCGACGCCCAGGAGGGCATCCCGAAAGCCAAGCGGATGAAAGAGCACGGCTACTCTGCCGAGGATCTGAACGCGTGGACCCGCGAACACGACGCCGAGCAGTGGACCGAATCCGCACTCGGAGAACGTGGTATTTCGCCTAAGAAACTTCGCCGTGCAGCCAAGGACGCCAACCGTCCGAATCGTGTCCGCGAAGGTGACAACGTCTCGGATACCGAGAACTAACGTTTCAATATGTGAACTAAAGCCCTGGGAAATTCATTCCCGGGGCTTTAGCTTCCTAAGATGGAATCAGAGTGCCGCGCAAGGTAGTCACCTCTGGTGGGTACGCGAGGAGAACTGCAAAGGTTGGGAGAATAACCGTGAGCGAAAACAACGAGGCGCAACGCGTCGCCGAGCGTCTTCAGGTAACCGAACGTCAGGTCAACCTGCTTCGCGATAAAAATCGCAACCTAGACAAGCAGTTAGCCGGAATCAGTGGCAATAATCAGCGCCTGGTGTCCTTGTTAGAGCAGACTCGCGAACAAATTATCAACCTCAAATCTGCGCTTGAAAAAGACGGTGATACGCCATTTAGCTGCGGAACCATCGTCGCTAAACACCCGCGTAAACATCCGGAACCAGGCACCGGAATCGAAACCACCGCGGTACAGGCCGTCGACGTGATTTACTCCGGACGAAAAATGCGTGTATCCATTAGTCCGTTGCTGGATTTCGACAAATTCCATATTGGCCAGCAGGTGCTGCTCAATGAGGCGCT
The DNA here is from genome assembly GCF_002979915.1 of Arthrobacter sp. MYb213. Classification (GTDB taxonomy): domain Bacteria; phylum Actinomycetota; class Actinomycetes; order Actinomycetales; family Micrococcaceae; genus Glutamicibacter. The sequence goes on along the minus strand of NZ_PCQA01000001.1, from coordinate 465,704 downwards.
CGTTGTTGTGGCAGGCCTAGGCTATGAACAAACTGGCGACTTGGTGACGATCAAGGAAATCCTGGATCACCACCAAGCGGTAGTGATGACCCGAGGCGATGACCAGCGAGTCATTGAATTTGCCGAGCCACTGCGCAGGGAACACCTGCGCGTGGGAGATCAGCTAACGATCGATTCGCGGACCGGATTAGCGATCAACCGGGTACAGCTCACTGACATGCAGTCGCTAGTTCTCGAAGAAGTACCGGATATCGATTACTCGGATATCGGCGGATTGAACTCTCAAATTGAAGCTATCCAAGATTCGGTCGAACTGCCCTTCGCACACCCAGAGCTTTACCGAGAACACGGACTGAGCGCCCCTAAAGGCATTCTGCTTTACGGTCCTCCGGGCTGCGGCAAAACCTTGATAGCTAAGGCCGTGGCAAATTCACTGGCTCAGCGTGCAGCGGCACGCAACGGTAATACCCAATCCAGAAGTTACTTCCTGAACATCAAGGGCCCGGAACTGCTGGACAAGTACGTCGGTGAGACCGAACGTCATATTCGCCTGATCTTCGCACGAGCCCGCGAAAAAGCGTTGCATGGCGACCCAGTCGTGGTGTTCTTCGACGAGATGGAATCGCTCTTCCGAACGCGTGGCACAGGCGTTTCTTCCGACGTTGAAACGACCATAGTGCCACAGCTGCTTGCCGAAATTGATGGTGTGGAGCGCTTGGATAACGTCATCGTCATTGGTGCCTCAAACCGAGAAGACATGATTGACCCGGCCATTTTGCGTCCTGGACGTTTGGACGTGAAGATCAAAATTCGCCGCCCAGATGCTGTGGGCGCCGCAGAAATTTTTGATAAGTATCTGACCACAGACCTACCCCTGCATGAGGAGGAAGTCACCGCCGATGGGGGAGAGCGCCAAAAGACCGTCGCAAGAATGATCAGCGGCACAGTGGAAGCGATGTATTCCACCGAACGGATCAACGAATTCTTGGAAGTCACTTACGTCAACGGTCAAGTAGAGGTGCTCTACTTTAAGGACTTCGCCTCCGGGGCGGTCATTCACAATGTGGTGGACCGAGCAAAAAAACATGCGATTAAGTCGTTGATCACCACCGGTGAACGTGGACTGAAAATGGAATATCTGTTGCGTGCAGTGCGCGAAGAATTCGCCGAGCACGAAGATATGCCAAACACCACCAATCCCGATGATTGGGCGCGTATTTCCGGACGCAAGGGCGAACGAATCAGCCATATCCGTTCGCTAGTTAATCAGAAGGGCAGCAAATGAGTGCTCGTCGACTAGTGGGCCTAGAAACCGAGTACGGAATCATTCGGCCGTCCATGCCCAAGGCGAACTCCACGGTGCTCTCCGCTCAAATTGTGGACGGATACGCGCAATTAGTACGTGACACCGACACCGCGACCCGCGCCGCGCGCTGGGATTATGCTGATGAGACTCCGCTCAATGATGCTCGGGGTCATTCGGTGTCCCGCGAGGAAGCACACCCGAGTCAACTCACCGATTCTGAACCCACCCTAGAAGCCGAAAATCAGGTCTGGACCGCCGAATCAATTGCCTTGGATGGAAATGACGCGCGCGTTGGTGCCACGTTGTATCAGGAAAATGATGCCACCGACGTAGTCATGAATATGGTGCTCGGTAACGGTGCCCGACTCTATGTTGATCATGCGCATCCGGAATACTCCAGTCCGGAAGTGACCAGTCCGCGTGACGCGGTGCTCTGGGATCAAGCAGGTGATCAGGTAATGCGCCGGGCCGCAGCCTCGGCTGCCAGTTTGGGCGGTGGTGAACTGCTGTTATACAAGAACAACACCGACAATAAGTCGGTGTCTTACGGGTCGCATGAAAACTACTTGATCCCGCGTGATGTGGAGTTCTCCCGGTTAGTTGACGGGTTGACCGCATTTTTTGTTACCCGACAGATTTTTTGTGGGGCCGGACGAGTGGGCCGCGGAATGCTTGGGCGCGGAGCCGAATTCCAAATCTCTCAGCGTGCCGATTTTTTTGAGGCGGAAGTTGGCCTGGAAACCACGGTCAACCGTCCGATCATCAATACTCGGGACGAGCCGCACGCCAACTGGGATAAGTACCGCCGGTTACATGTGATCATCGGTGATGCAAACCTAGGTCAGATCTCCACCCTGTTAAGGGTTGGCACCACAAACTTGGTGCTCAGCCTGATCGAAGCGGGAATGTCGCCAAAGCTTGAGTTGGCAGATCCGGTATCCGCCCTTCAACAGATCAGTCACGACCCCACCCTGCAAACCACCGTGCCCCTTCGCGGCGGGCGCCGAATGACCGCTATCGAGATCCAGCGCAGCTATCTGGAAGCGGCTGAAACCTATTGTGCCCAGCGCGAGCTTACCGATCCCGACACCAGTGAAATTCTTAACCGCTGGCGTGCCATCTTGGACACCCTGGAACAAGATCCAATGCAGGCGGCAGGCCAAGTCGACTGGGTAGCCAAATATTCGCTGATGAAGTCATTTACCGAACGCCACGGTGTGGGGCTTGATGATCCGCGCATTGCGCTGATGGACTTGCAATGGGCCGACCTGCGTCTGGATAAAGGATTGTATTATCGGATGGCCGCGCGCGGCCTGATGGAAACCATCTTCAGCCAGGAAGAAATCAATGCGGCGGTGGATAACCCACCTCACGACACCCGTGCCTACCTGCGAGGAATGACGCTGCAACGCTATGCACCCTATGTGGTGGCTGCTAACTGGGATGCACTGTCATTCTCGGTCCCGGGCGCAAGGAAAATCAGCCGATTCCACATGCCCGAACCGTTAGCAGGTAGTCGTGCGCAGGTGGGCGAACTCTTTGATGCGCAACTAGAAATCAATGAGTTCATTGATCAGTTGGCACGGCATCGCTAAACAGCGCAGAATGAGAACTAGGCGTGCATTACCTGCCGCCAAAGATTTGAGGAGCAAAAAATGACTCAGGAAAACTTCTCGGCTCGCCGTGAAAACCAAGCCCAGCCAGTAGAAACCGAACAGGTACAGGTAAATACCACCGGTACCAGTGCCGGCGTTGATGATTTATTGGATGAGATCGATTCAGTACTTGAATCGAATGCCGAAGAATTCGTGCGTGGTTTCATTCAAAAGGGTGGCCAGTAACCTAGTTGCAGTCACGGGCATGACCAACATGTTGCTGGTGAACTCTGGCAACACCAATGAGGGGAAGTAATTTCCGGTGGATCGCAGGATTTTCGGTTTAGAGACCGAATTTGGACTGAACTATGTGCCATCTGATGGGCGACGACTCACTCCAGAAGACGCAGCCCGGCATCTTTTTCGGCCAGTTGTTGCGTGGGGACGTAGCTCCAATGTTTTCCTGAACAACGGTTCACGGCTCTACCTCGATGTTGGGTCGCACCCCGAATACGCCACCGCGGAATGCGATCAGTTGTTGCAGCTGATCGCTCACGACCGCGCCGGTGAAACGGTGATGCTGGATCTGGTTGAACAAGCCGAAGAGCAGCTGCTCGAAGAAGGTCACGAAGGCCGATTGTTCTTGTTCAAGAACAACGTGGATTCCGCTGGCAATTCTTATGGATGTCACGAAAACTACTTGATCCCGCGCAAGGTCGAATTTAAGCGACTCGCGGATATGCTCATCCCGTTCCTAGTAACTCGTCAGCTGCTGTGCGGTGCCGGTCATCTGGTCCAGGTTGAAGATGAAACGAAGTTTGTCTTCTCCCAGCGCGCAGACCACATGTGGGAAGGTGTTTCCTCAGCGACCACACGGTCCCGTCCGATTATCAACACTCGTGACGAGCCGCATGCGGATGCCGAGTATCACCGTCGTCTGCACGTGATCGTGGGGGACTCCTCGATGAGTGAGACCACGCAACTGCTGAAGATCGGTGCAACCGATCTGGTTTTGCGACTGATTGAATCCGGGGAGATCTATCATGATCTGCGCCTGGAGAACCCGATTCGTTCAATTCGCAGTATCTCCCATGAATTTACCGGGCAAACCGTGGTGCGGTTGATGTCCGGAGATGAACCAACCGCCCTGCAGTTGCAGTGGAAAATCCTTGAGCTGGTCAAGGGATTTGTCGCTCGTCATGGTGCGCACCACGACCAGGTTGATCGGGTGCTTGAACTGTGGGAACGCGTGTTGGTTGCCGTTGAGAGCCAGAATTTCTCGTTAATCGACAAAGATATTGACTGGGCGATTAAGCATAAACTAATCACTGGTTACGCTGCGAAGAACAATCTGAGCCTAGATTCCCATCGCATTGCGCAGTTGAATTTGACCTACCATGACATTGACCCGACGCGTGGTCTGTTCCATTTACTGCGTCGGCGCGGACTTGCTAGCTCGGTTCTCGACCCGCAGGCAATTGCGGATGCAGTTGAAAATCCGCCAGCTACCACCCGCGCGGCGGTGCGCAGTAAATTCATCAGGGCCGCCAGAGAGACGGGTCGACGGTATTCCACCGACTGGGTTCATATGAAATATGAAGAAGGCGAAGGCGGGGTTGTCCTGTGTAAGGATCCCTTTGCCACCACAAATTCTGCGGTTGATGAGCTAATTGAAATGATGCGCCGCCCCGTATGACCAGCTGAAAACAAGTATTTACACAGTAAATACCCCTAAGCTAGATGCAGATCGTTGCGACCGGGTCCCGTCCCGGTGCGTGTAGTAGAACCATTAGTTCTTATCGGAAAGAAGATTCGTGCGAAAAGTTTTGGCAGTTTGCGTAACCGCGTCCGTATTGGCCCTGACCGCTTGTGGGTCAGGAACCACCTCACTAAGCAAAGTTGATGTAAAGCCGGCGGCTGACGAGCAGACCGCACCAGAGGTCAGCTTCGACGCCCCTTTGTTGACCGATAAAGAAGAAGCGGTCACCGTCGTTGAGGGTAATGGTGCGGACATCAAAGATGGCGACACTATCGACATTCAGTCGGGCCTCTACAAGACCATCGACGGTAAATTGACCAACGAGAATTTCACCGGTTCCACCACCCCGATGCCGGTCGATGAATCGCTTAAGACACAGATGCCGGCACTGTATGACACTCTGCTCAAGTCCCAGGTGGGCGACTGGATTGCTTACGCCGCCATCGATGGAGTGCAGCAGCCAGACGGAACCATGAAGGAACCAGAGGCTGGTTCCCGTGCCGAGCGCCTGATCGTCATCAAGATCGCTGATTCGGTCAGCGCCAGCAAGGCGTTGAGCCAGGACGAGGTCAAGAAGCTGAAGGACGAGGGCAAGCTACCTACCGTAAAGACCGGTAAGGGCGATCCAGCGATCAGCATCCCTAAGGACACTGAGGCTCCTGCAGGCCTAGCGGTTGATGTTCTTGAAGAAGGTACCGGACCGGCAACCACCGATACTTCCAGCGCCAGCGTTCACTACCACGGCGTGCGTTGGGAAGACGGCAAGAAGTTTGATGGCAACTTCGGCTCGGACAAGGGGTTCGAAATGAAGATGTCCGGCGGCGTCATCAAGGGATGGCTTGAAGGTCTTAAGGGCTTGAAGGAAGGCAGCAAGGTCTTGCTCAGCATTCCTGCCGATATGGCCTACGGCAAGAACCCGCAGCCGGGTCAGCCTGCAGGACCACTGGTCTTTTACGTAGAATTAGACAAGGTAACTACCAGCAAGTAACAGAAAGGCCATAAACATGTCTTTTGGAGAACGTAATTACGAGCGCACCAAGCCTGAAATTGATTTCCCAGGCACCGATGCACCTACCGAATTGGTCATCAATGATCTGATCGAGGGTGACGGCGCAGAAGTCACCCCGGGCACCACCGTGCAGGCTCATTACGTGGGCGTTTCATGGTCCACCGGCGAAGAGTTTGACTCTTCATGGGGCCGTGGCTCGACCCTCGACTTCCCAGTGGGCGTCGGCATGGTCATCCAGGGTTGGGACCAGGGACTGTTGGGAATGAAGGTTGGCGGACGCCGCCGCCTAGAGATTCCTTCCCACCTCGCCTATGGTGAGCAGGGTGCTCCTGGTGCTATCGCACCTAACGAGGCATTGATCTTCGTGGTTGACCTGATGGGCACCAAGTAAGACTTTGAAGAAGGCCCCAAGATTGCAATTTGGCAAATCTTGGGGCTTTCCTTGTCTTCAAAGTCATAGATCAGTGCGGAAGTTCGTTAGGGTAGGCACGTGAGCATAAAGCAGACTGACGGACCGAGCAAGGCCGAACGCCTAACAAGCCTCATCTACGCCTTGGCAACCACCGAACGACGGTTTAGTGCCGAGCGTATCGGTGACTACCTCAATCCAACAGGGAATACCGAAGCGCGTGACAAGGCCATCGAACGGCTTAAGGATGACATCCGCAACGAGTTCGGTCTGCGGCTGATCACCGAGGTTATTGACGATGTTCCTTATTACCGGATCGATACCAGCGACTGGTTCCTGCCGGCCATCGACTTCTCCGTGGCGGAATCTTCCATGATCGCCTTGGCCGCAAGTCTCTGGAAGGACTCCAAAGTCCAGGCTCTGGCCTTGAGTGCTGCCGCGCGGATTACCGGCAACCAGAGCAACAATGCCAGTATTGCCCCCTACACCGGAGCCATGCTGCCACGTCTCTCGGTGGATGATCCAAACTTTAAAGCGTGCGCACTTGCGGTCTTTAATAAGAAAACACTGAAGTTTGATTATGAAGATGCCCAAGGAAATATCACTAAACGTGTTGTGGATATGTGGGGGATCGGACAGCGCTTCGGCAATTGGTACTTCACCGGGTGGGATCATAACCGCCAGGCCCAACGCGTGTTCCGGCTGAACCGGCTGCAAGGTCACTTCACCATTCAGGTACGGCGTGAGGGTGCTTCCAACACCGGATACCGCCCGCGTCCGCAAGATTTTTCAATGACCGAAGTGCTCCAAGATTTTGATCTGCGAAATCCTGGTCACCTAGCAGTCGTAGAACTGCTCGATGACTCGGCAACGCCTTTGCGCGCTCAAGCTATCAACGGTACTCGTGGCTCATCCACCCTGAATATTGGTTACGCAGACCAACACTCATTCGCCGCAGAATTGGCCAGTTTTGGCCCTGCAGTCAAGGTCCTGCAGCCGAGCGAATTGGCGTTACAGGTGGCTAAAACCCTCAAAGACGCCCGGGCAGCACAGCACGATATTCCACAGCTTCCAGCGCTCAAAGACGTCAAGTTCAAGCCACATCGCGCCCTAGGACGTAGCTCGACGGCCCAACAGGTCATGCGTAATATCGACATGATCCAATATGTTGTTGCCCAGGGTTCGGTGACGATTGGCGAACTTTGTGAACGTTATTCGATGACCCAAGCCAAAGTTCGCGATGAACTGGCAATGATCATGATGTGTGGAGTGCCCAATGGGCAACACGATGAACTGATCAACGTCAATGATGGAGACCTCGACTCGGATGAAGTCACCATCACCAACGCCGCGTTCCTTGCCGAACCGCAAAAGCTTGCTCCCTTGGAAGCAGTGGCAGTGCTCGGTGGCCTGAACGCTTTAGACAGCATCCCGGCCTTTGAACACCGCGAGGTCTTGCGCAGCGCGCTACAAAAAATCAATGCGGCCGTGGCACGGTTTGATGGTTGGAACGGGGCGCTCGGTTTTGCGCTGACCCAGGTACGTGAGCACGACACTCCTGCCCAGCTAATTCAGGCGCTACGGGGCAATGTAGTGGCAGACATAGATTACTACTCGGCGAAATCCCAGACTCATCAACGACGTGAGATTGAACCGATTAGGCTGATCGAGGACGGGCCCGTGCAGTACTTACGTGCGTGGTGCCGCAAGCGAGAAGCCATCCTTACCTTCCGCGTGGACCGTGTTCTCGACGTGAAACTCACCGAGGAAACATTTGTTCTTGGCGAACGTCATCAGGACAATGAGAATCTTGATTTCAGCTATTCGGCAAACAGTGATGATCTAGAAGTTGAATTTTACGTAGCTGCCGAAGCCGTGGCGGTTATTGAGGCTTTCAACCCGATAGCATGGTCTCAATCCAAGGTTGAATCAGGTCACTTAGCAAAAGTTCGACTTTCCGACCACCTGGTGGCTGCTCCATGGGTTGCTCGCCACGGCGGTAAGATTGTTGTTGTCGGTCCTGACGCTACACGCGAACGCGTGGAGAAATGGTTGGACGACGCTATCAGAATGTATGAGGATTGATAGATGCTTCCTTGGTGGTTTTGGGTTCTCTTATGGACCGTGCTGATTCTCGCGACACTGCTCTTGGCGGTGCTTGCAGGGTTCCGTCTGTTCCGTCGAGCCATGTCCGTGCTCGACAGCGCCTCTGATGCGGCGGACCATATCAGCGGGGAATTTGCCAAACCTGGAACGGTGGTGGCTTATGAACCGGTGGTTCGACGTTACCCGCACGGAACCGATGCGACACATGGAGATCGGGAAGAAATTTCCGAGTTACGCCACCTTGGTAAGGCTGAGCGAATTGAGGCACGTCGGGTCAAACGTGTGGCCCGTCGCAGTAATAGGGGACAGGCGCAAAACATGCGCGATCTGAATCTGTTCTGACGTAGACTTAAGTTTGAGAGAAGGGAAATCACATGGGTGGTTTACAGGGATGGCACTTGGTCATCATTATTGTTTTGGCACTGCTGCTTTTCGGTGCGCCGAAGCTTCCAGGGCTGGCACGCTCGATGGGCCAGTCGCTACGTATTTTTAAGTCTGAGGTTCGTCAGATGAAAGACGACGACAAGCCTGAAACTGTTGACGGTACCGTCAACGAGCCTAATCCCAATGAAAAGAACAACTCGTAGACCTCTTCAGTGGTAAATAGCAAAGATAAAGAACCGCGCACTAAAAAGAAGTCGCGGTCTAAAGACGCCGAGGGGCGGATGTCCCTCAAATCTCACCTGATTGAGGCTCGTAACCGACTCTTTAAGTCGTTGATCGCCCTAGTGATAGGCACCGTAGGCGGGTTCTTCCTCTACGACGAGCTCTTGGCGTTGCTCATCGAACCGGTACGTGCCGCAGGTGGGTCGATCACCTATACCTCCGTGATGTCACCTTTTGACATCATGCTTAAGGTAGCCATTTTTGTTGGTGTGGTCGCTTCGTCTCCGGTCTGGATCTATCAAATCTGGGCATTCATCATTCCGGGATTGAAAAAGAAGGAACGCCGGCTCAGCTACTCCTTCGCTGCGGTAGCCGCACCGCTCTTCCTCTTTGGCATAGCTATGGCGTACTTCGTGTTGCCCTTTGCTTTGCAATTCTTCGTGAGCCTTGCTGCGGCAAACTCCGAAACACTCTTCACCATCGACACCTACCTGCCCTTTATCTTCCGCCTGCTGCTCGCCTTCGGCCTAGCCATGTTGGTACCAGTACTGATGGTCGGGCTAAACATGGTTGGTGTGCTGCCTTCTAAGGTGATTCTCAAAAATTGGCGCATCACGGTGTTCATCATCGCCTTGGTGGCAGCCATGGCAGCTCCAGGTGGCGACGCAATCACCATGTTCGCCCTCGCAGGCCCGCTCTTCCTCACCTTCGCGGCAGCCACACTGTTCTGCTATATCAACGATAAAAAACGCGCCAAGAAACAGGCGGAACAAGACGCTGCCAACGAAAACATGGCAGCCGGGTCAGCCTCCTCGATCGATACCCCTAGCACCGAGGTCTAGCGCCCCTCTAAATATGTGTTTCGGAACGGCAACCCCGTTCCAGAAAGTGAACGGCCGATAGTGACTTCACCCGCGGAACGATACGCGAATTCCAAGGCGCGACAGGTCGAGAGCGGCACCTATTTGCCTGACTTCCGCGCCAGCATGTCGTTTAGTCTCGACGAGTTCCAGTCCCAAGCCTGCCAATCAGTGGCAAAGGGACATAGTGTCCTCGTAGCGGCACCTACCGGAGCCGGTAAAACCGTTGTAGGCGAATTCGCCATTTACCAAGCAATCCAGGAGAACCGTAAGGCCTTCTACACGACGCCAATTAAAGCGTTGAGTAATCAGAAGTACTCCGAATTGGTTAAACGCTACGGAGCGGAAACGGTGGGTCTACTCACCGGCGATACCTCGATCAACAGCGAGGCGCAGGTGGTCGTGATGACCACCGAGGTGCTACGTAATATGCTCTACGCCGATTCAAGAACCCTTGACGGCCTGGGCTACGTGATCATGGATGAGGTGCACTATCTGGCCGATAAGTTCCGCGGTGCAGTCTGGGAAGAAGTCATCATCCATCTTCCGTCCAACGTGCAGACCATATCGCTCTCAGCCACCGTATCGAACGCCGAAGAGTTTGGTGGATGGCTAGATACTGTCCGCGGACAAACCGACATCGTCGTCTCTGAGCATCGCCCGGTGCCACTTTTCCAACATGTCATGGTTGGCCCGCAGCTCGTTGATTTGTTTTCCGAAGACGTCGCTTTCGAGCAAGCCGCCGATGAAGACGCCAAAATCAGTGTGAATCCAGAACTGCGCAAACTCGTGCGCGGGCACCGCCCGGCTGGGCGCCCACACCGAGGCGGGAGAGGACCACAACGTGGTCGAGCCCAGGGTCCAGGCCAAAGCCTGCGAGTGAGCCGCCGCGATGTCATTTCGCGGTTGGAAAAAGCCGAACTTCTCCCCGCAATTTTCTTTATCTTTTCGCGTAAGGGCTGCGATATGGCGGTCCAGCAGTGCGCCATGGCAGACTTGCGGCTGACGACCAACGAAGAAGCAGGCCAGATCGCCGAGGTACTCGATGAGCTGGCCCACCGGATCCCCAGTGAAGACCTCGACGTCTTAGAATTCTGGTCTTGGCGTGACGGTTTAGTACGTGGTTTTGCTAGTCACCATGCTGGCCTGTTGCCAATCTTTAAAGAAATCGTGGAAGATCTATTTGCACGAAATCTGATCAAGGTGGTTTTTGCTACCGAGACCCTCGCCTTGGGTGTCAACATGCCAGCGCGCTCTGTGGTGCTTGAAAAACTGGTGAAATTTAACGGCGAATCCCATGTGCAGATCACTTCGGGGGAGTACACCCAACTCACCGGGCGTGCCGGACGACGAGGAATCGACGTAGAGGGCCACTCCATAGTGCTGTGGAATCCGGATATTGAACCAGAGGCATTAGCCGGTCTGGCCTCGCGACGTACCTATCCGTTGAATTCGTCCTTCCGCCCGACCTACAACATGTCTACCAATCTGCTCGCTCAGTTTGGACGTGAGCAGACACGACAGATTCTTGAATCTTCCTTTGCGCAGTACCAAGCGGACCGCTCGGTAGTTGGCATGGCGCGTCAGGTTCGTTCGCGCGAAGAATCCCTGGCTGGATACGAAAAATCCATGGAATGCCACGTGGGGGACTTCCGCGAATACCTTCAACTACAGCGCAACATCTCCGAAGCGGAGAAACGCTCAGCAAAAGATCGCAAGACGTTGCGACGCTCGGCGGCTGAAACTTCATTGCAGTCAGTGATTCGCGGAGATGTTATCGACCTGCCCGGCGCGCGGCGCTTCGGACGTGGCGTGATCGTGGCATTGGACGAGTCGCTCTACAATCCCCGGCACACCGTGCTCACCGAAGAAGGTCAGCTGCGCCGAATTTCGGTGGAAGATCTGAATGGACCGCTGGAAATTGTTTCACGCATTCGCATCCCCAAGGGGTTCACCGGCAATAGCCCCAAGGAACGACGCGCGCTGGCAGCCTCCTTACGTGCTGCGATTGAGGAGCAGCGCCCACCTCGACAGGATGCACCGAGCTTTAATTTTGAGGGGGCGGACTCCTTCGAACGGGAGATCGCTACGCTGCGTGAAGCGATGAAAGAGCACCCTTGCCACGCCTGTTCTGACCGTGACGCACATATGCGCTGGGCCGATAGGTATTGGAAGCTTAAGAAAGATACGGATAAGGCCCGCCGAGCCATCCGTGGACGCACCAATACCATCGCCACAGAATTCGATAAAGTCTGTAAGGTGCTCGAGCTCTTTGAGTACCTAGTGCCGAGCAATGACGGGGAAGATTACGAGATTACCGACTCCGGCCGCCGACTGCGCCGGATCTATGGTGAACGTGATTTGCTCACCAGCCAGGTACTAGAAACCGGTAAACTTAACGGTCTTAATCCCGAAGAACTCTGCGCAGTGGTCGCGGCTCTGGTCTACCAGGGCCGGCGTGACTATGACCGTCCAGATCCTAAGATGCCGACGGTTCGTGTTGGCGATATTTGGACTCAGACAATAAATATCTGGGGCAAACTCTCGGACGCCGAAGAAGCTATGTCGCTGAACCAAACGGCGCCACCGGAAGCTGGCCTGATCTGGCCCATGTACAAGTGGTCCCGCGGATCCTCGCTGAACAGCTCACTGCGCGGTTCAGACATGGCCCCTGGAGATTTTGTGCGCTGGGCTAAGCAGGTCATTGACACCCTAGATCAATTTGGCAAGAACACGGACCTCCCGGTCCAGCTGGTGAAGTCCGCGCGCCAAGCAGTGGACCTCGTCAAGCGTGGCGTCGTCGCCTACTCCAACGTCCTCTGATCAACCGCAATGTTCAGAGAGTAAAGGAAATAACTCGTGGCAACTACCTTGTATCGCAATGGAACTATCTATTCGGCCGCTGACCCCTTCGCAACGGCGCTACTTATTGATTCGGATACCGTCGCGTGGCTTGGCGGTGAAGAAGCCGCCGAGCGATATGTAGAGAAGGCAGACGAGGTCATTGATCTTGCTGGTGCGTTGATTACCCCAGCATTCGTTGAATCGCACACGCACCTAGCCGCCTTGGGCCGAAACCTTGGGGGAGCGGACCTGGGTACAGCTTCTTCGAGCAGTCAATTGCTTGAACTGCTCTCGGCCCGGGCCAAAGGTGCAGAATCGGTCATCATTGCCCAGGGCTGGGATGAAACCACCTGGGTGGATTCGAGCCTGCCGAGCGAAACTGATTTGAGTTCAGCTGCCGGCGGCCGGCCGTATTACCTTGCACGCCGTGATGTACACAGTGCTCTGGTCAACCGTGAACTATTAGACCGCTTAGGTTTAGGTTCAGTTGCCTCCGGAGTGGTGCGCGGTGCTGAGCATGATCAGGTGCGCCAAGCACTGCTGGCCGAAGGTCCTGGGGTTGAAGAATTCCAGCGCGTGGCTTTAGAACACTACGCGGCTCGCGGTTTTGCGACTGTTGTGGAAATGGCAGCGCCACACCTTGAGGGCCGCGAAGCGTTGGACCAGTTACTAGCCGCTGATCAAGCGAACCTTCCTCAGGTGTATGCCTACTGGGGCGAGTTAGTTCAGGAAGAAGCCGCTGCGGAGGAACTAATTCGTTCCTTCCCCCAGGGCCGAGTACTTGGCTTGGGTGGAGATCTGTGCGTCGACGGTTCGATCGGTTCGCGCACGGCACTGCTCCGCGAAGATTATGCCGATGATGCCGGCAACCGCGGACTGGCTTACTTGAGCGTCGAAGAAATCACCGCGCATTTGGTCGCCTGCTCGAGCAAGGGAATCCAAGCAGCCTTCCATGTCATTGGGGATGCAGCGTTGGACTTGTTACTTGACGGATTTGATGGGGCAGCCGAACAGATTGGCGTCGCTAAATTGCAAGCTGCCCGGCACCGTTTAGAACATGCCGAGATGGTTGACGAGGCCACCCGTGCGCGCTTGCTGAGCTATTCGATTACTGTTTCCATGCAACCTGGCTTTGATGCCCTCTGGGGCGGGTCTGAAGGCATGTACGAGCAACGCTTGGGTGAACGCGCGGCAACGATGAACAATCTCTCCGCGATGCTCTCCAGCGGCGTTCCATTGGTTCTCGGTTCAGACGCTCCGGTGACCGAAGTCAACGGTTGGGCCGTGGTGCGCGCCGCCATGAGCATGAGCAATGAGGCCGGTCGAATTTCGGCTCGAGCCGGGTTTATGGGACAAACTCGTTCGACGTACCGCGCAATGGGGGAGATGAATCCCTTCGCTGGGCAGCTGCTGATTGGTGCTCCGGCAACGTTCGCGATCTGGAGTGCCTCCGAACTGGCCATCCAAACCCCCGATGAGCGGATTAGTTCGTGGAGTACCGATGCGCGAGCCGGAACGCCGATGCTGCCGGTGGTTGATCAGGAAATTCCTACCTGTTTGCGTACCGTACGTGCCGGTGTTCTGCTGTTCGATCAGCTGGATCAACTAAATGAGCCGACAGCGTAATCGTCCTTCTTGGAAGTTCTTCGTTATCACGAATCTAGCCTTTGACATGTAAATATTTGATGAAGATTGTAGTCATCTTATGGTTGACAGTCGGGGTGGGTAAACGGTTAGGCTGGGGGATAGCGCCTCATCGTGATGCAGTAGCATTGCGTTCGAAACGACGCAGTACGATCGCGATCCCCGGTGACATTAGATAACATTTCACGTTCTTCATAGATGTGAGATTGGGCCGAAGTCACCGGGGATTGCTGTGTCTGATGGTGCCGCCCGATTCATGGGTGTCTATAATTTAAGTTTGGCTTGACTCTCCACCGGTTCGCCGGATGGAACTTCTGTTGTATATCTAGAAAGGTGCCGCTGCGTGCGCGTCATTACGATCATTCCGACCTATAACGAATTGGAGTCGCTCCCGCTGACAGTGGGGCGTCTTCGCCAGGCCGTTCCGGATTCGGATGTTCTGATCGTGGACGATAACTCCCCGGACGGCACCGGTGAGCTCGCCGATAAGTTCGCAGCCGAGGACTCATCGATCCACGTTCTACACCGCACCGGCAAGGACGGGCTTGGCGCCGCGTACATTGCTGGTTTCCGCTGGGCGCTCGAGCGCGACTATGACGTCCTGGTAGAAATGGACGCCGACGGTTCACATATGCCAGAACAGCTCCCACGCTTGCTAGAAGCCAGCGCAGCAGGCGCTGACCTAGTTATTGGTTCGCGCTGGGTCAAGGGCGGCGAGGTCGTGAACTGGCCGCTGCACCGTAAGCTGATTTCCCGAGGTGGCAGCTTCTATGCTCGCACCATGCTCGGTTTGGGTTTGCGCGATATCACCGCAGGCTACCGCGCCTTCAAACGCTCCACCCTCGAAGCCATTGATTTTGATGCCGTAGAGTCACGCGGTTACGGTTTCCAGGTCGATATGACCTTCCGTGTAGCGATGCTGCGTAAGAAGATCGTAGAAGTTCCGGTGACCTTCGTAGAGCGCGAACTCGGTGATTCAAAGATGAGTGGAAACATCGTCTTTGAAGCTATGTGGAATGTGACCCGCTGGGGCATGAGCGCACGCTGGAAGAAACTGACCTCAAAGAAGTAACCTCTCCGAGGCGAAACAAAAGAGTGGTGGTTTCCAACCCTAGGGTTGGAAACCACCACTCTTTTTTCTAAAGCTTAGAAACCTAGACGGCCTCGCCGCGCGCAGTGCGCAGTTGGGTCAGACGGTCACCTAAGATTTTCTCAAGTTCTTCTACGCTACGACGTTCAAGCAGCATGTCCCAGTGGGTACGTACCGGCTTTTCGTTCGTTGCTTCAGGGGCTTTAGCTTCGCCGTGGACGAGCTTTGCCTCCGTGCCGTTCTTGGTGAGCCAAGTAGCAGGAATTTCGGCTTCGGCTGCAAAGATGATGAAAACACGTTCACCTGCTTCGGTACGGTACTCCACACGCTGACGGGCAGCCGGCTCCACACCTGCCTCAGATTCCATGCTCTGTGCACCCAGGCGCATTCCTCGTAGGCTGCGATCGCTCATGTTTTCCCTCCGCGATGTTAAAAAGAATTCGCTACAAACGTATCAACGATTGATGGCACAAGATAATTCCCAAGGAATAATTTGGACACCAAAACATCCATTATACGCGTCAATGGCGGGGTACGTCATGCGCACCCCGCCATCGAGCTGATGAGTTTCACCCTAAAGAGTGGAAATTAGATTCCCGAACCGCTTTGTGGTGGCTGAACCGAACCCGCGGCTGGGTTTTCGGTGTTGCTAAAAGCACTACCGATTCCCTTGAGCGCTTCGGTCAGTTCACTTGGAATAACCCATAAGGTGTTGCTCGTACCTTCGGCCAGCTTAGGCAAGGTCTGCAGGTACTGGTAAGCAAGCAATTCAGAATCCGGCTTACCGGCGTGAATTGCATCAAAGACCTTCTGGATCGCTTGTGCTTCACCATCAGCGCGCAAGATCGATGCCTGAGCATCACCTTCGGCCTTCAGGATGGAGGACTGGCGTGCGCCTTCTGCGGTCAAGATCGAGGACTGCTTAACGCCTTCTGCGGTCAAGATCGCTGCACGGCGATCTCGGTCGGCACGCATCTGCTTCTCCATCGAATCCTGGATCGATACCGGAGGATCGATGGCCTTCAGCTCGACTCGTGAAACACGAATGCCCCACTTGCCGGTAGCCTCATCCAAGACTCCGCGAAGCTGACCGTTGATCTGGTCGCGGCTAGTTAAAGCCTCTTCCAAGTTCAAGCCACCGACGACGTTACGAAGCGTCGTGGTGGTCAGCTGCTCGACTGCCTGAATGTAGTTAGCGATTTCGTAAGTTGCCGCGCGTGCTTCGGTGATCTGGAAGTAAATCACGGTATCGATCGAAACCACGAGGTTATCTTCGGTAATCACCGGCTGAGGTGGGAAGGAAACAACCTGCTCACGAAGATCGAGAAGTGGCAAAAGTCGATCCACAAATGGGATGAGGATCGTAAGCCCTGGGTTCAGGGTCTTGTTGTACTTGCCGAGGCGCTCCACAATGCCGGCTCGTGCTTGAGGCACGATTCGAACACTGCGCAACAGTGCGACGATCACGAAGATCGCCAGGACGACAAGTACGATGGTCAGGCCAAAGCCGTTTTCCATGGTGTGTACTCTCTTTCCTTGTGCGTAGTAATGAGGTAAAAAAGTCTTTGAATCTATTAGGACTCAGTAGGCGGCGCGGGATTCAAATATGCGGTAGCCCCTTGAATACGGCTTACCACCGCATAGGAACCTGGCGACATCGTCGCAGCATTAGCTTCAGCACGGGCGGTCCAGATTTCACCGGCGATCTTGGCGGAACCAGACAGGCGTGAGGTTGGCTCCAGAATCAGCGCGTCTTGGCCGATAAGCCGTTCAATATTCGTCCTAAAGCCTTCGGGCGATTTTTTTAGATGTTTGATGGCGATTGGCCGGACTAAGAAAATCATCAGAAGTGACAGCAGGCAAAAAATAACTACCTGCAGCCATACGGGTCCTTCAAGTAATGCGACGGCGACTCCGCCTAGGGAACCAACACCGAGCATGATGAAGTACAGATCTAACGAAATCATCTCAATGATGGCCAACAGCAGAAATAGCGCGAGCCAAATGACCCACGCGTTGCTGACAATCCATTCTGCCGTTGTCATGGCATCCACCTCTGTTCAAATGAGCAAGGGCCAATTGCGAGTGGCCTTTTCTCTATTCTGCCGTAAGACCTGAACAAAAGCGGTAGTCATTTTGGGGTATTTTCTAGCCCTTACGGACGAAAGTATGTACGCCAAAGGATGCGTTGACACTTTGCGCCCCGAGGGATTCAGTTTTAGCGCGTAGCGTTTCGGGGGAGAGATGGTGCCCAGCAGGACCCATGAATACAAGATTGAACAAGTCGTTGACGCTCAGTTCCATCGAGTACTTCAACTGACGGCTCTGCTGGTGCACGAGGTCATGAGCTGCAAATTTCTCGATCAGCGAGGATTCTTTGTTTTCCGCAATGCCGAGCATATCCAGTGGTTCGCGGACTTCTTGGAGGTGATCTGCCGCCGCGGTGACGACTATGCAGACACCATTAGCCCGTAGAACGCGATGAAACTCCTGCGGGTTATGCGGTGCAAAGCAGTTGAGTACTACATCGCGTGACTCATTGGCCGACGGTAGCCGGCGCCAAACGTCCCACACCATTGCCAGCGTATGAGGCACCTTCGCGGCTCGTCGCATGGCGTAGCGTGAAATATCTAGGGCGAGTGCATCAACTTTGGATCCGGGTAGGGACTCGATGATCATGTTCAGGTAGTAACCGGTGCCGGCGCCAGCGTCTAAGAGATCTACTGAATTATCTGGGTGATGTCCGCTGATAGATTCACTGAGTAATTCGGCCAGGGGTTCGTAGTGCCCTGCGTGCTGGAATTCTTCGCGGGCGAGAACCATTGGCCCGGTATCTTCGAGAAAGTTCGTTCCACGCCCGGTAAGGAAATTGAAATAGCCCTGTTTAGCAGCGTCAAAACGGTGTCCCTCAGGGCAGCTCAGGCTGCGCCGCGGCTGCATGGTGAGGCTGAGGCTCTGTTCGCAGACAGGACATTGAGCCGTGGTGCTAATGTCCATTAGAAGTTCAGGTCCTCTCGGGCTTGGGCAATTTCAAGGCCCGGGTAGCGATATAACTCATCCTGCCCAATCAGCGACCGAGTAATAGCCTTGTCGATATAGACGGTGCCAGCAAGGTGGTCTGTTTCGTGTTGGATGATCCGAGCTTGCCAGCCAGAAAACTCTAGGCTCAGTTTGTTTCCCTCATGGTCTTCAAAGTCGGCGACGATATCTGCCGGACGATTCACTACGGCTAGGAAATTATCGAAGGACAGGCAGCCTTCATAGAATGTCGCTTGTCGTTCGCTGACGGAACGATAGGTGGGATTGAAGATTTCGAGGTACTCCAACGGTGCTCGTTCTCGTAACTGCGCTACTTCTGGCTCCGTGGGATACAGATCCTCCAAAACAGCGATCTGTAGCGGAATTCCAATCTGTGGTGCCGCAAGCCCGACACCTGGCGCCGCGTACATGGTCGCTCGCATGACATCTAATAGTTCTTCAAGCAGTTCTTTGGGCAGCTGATCTGTATAGCGTTGCGCTTGCTGGCGAAGCACCGGATGACCCAGTTGGACGATCGGTACGACCTGATTCTCGGCCTGGGCCAGAATAGTCACGACGAGGTCGGTCAGGTCCTCGGAAGTTAGAGGCTGAGGTGAATTCACTTCATGATCCGATCAGTTGTATCAAAGGTGTGTGTTAATTGCGCCAACCTAGACTTCAGCCGTGCGCTCTCTGTGTCGTGTAATTGGTGCCCAAGAAATTCCAGCCGGTCCTGAGTGTATAAGTGAATTTCGATGTCCTTGTCATAGAAAACATCTATGAGATTAGCGAATCGGCGTTCCTGGTCCATTGGCATGTGTTCACTGGAGGGTATGGAAGTTATATGCCAACAGTTAAAACGAGAAGCTAGTTCAAGGTAGTCAGCGGTATTGCGTCGGGTACGGCATAGCTGACTAAACGATATTTCAATGCTCGTTCCGGAGAGCCGGACAGGGCCTATGTGGTCGTAGCCAATGGGGAGCTGTTCAGTGAAGTCTGTTTCATCAATGGGGGAGTATCCGGGGTTTAGCGTGCCCGATCGGTAGCCGTTAAGCCGCATTTGATCCGGCGTCTCTAGCATTCGGTAATCAACCGCTGCGTCTAGTTCAAATACTTCGAAGGACGACCGAATCTTCGTAATGGTCGGCTCGATCAGATGATGGAAATATTCGTCATCCAGTAATTTTTCTGGGGCATAATTTGACGTCGTGATGATGAAGATTCCATGCTCTTGGCAGTAATTCACCATCCTCGCCATAAACATTGCGTCCCCTGGTTCGACGCAGTGGAACTCATCAAAGAACAGAACCTTTAAACCCTGCAGTTCGCGGTGGAGGCCTTCGGTAAAGACTGATCCCAAGCTTTGGTCGTTGCTACGTTTGCTTGGATTATTGATCGCTTGAAAGAACTCATGAAAGTGAAAACGTGCGGTAGTCTGCTGATCTAAGTCCGCGCAGAGAGCATCTATTAGCATGGATTTTCCGCGGCCTGGCGGACCATAAATATACGTTCCACGCCGCTCTTGTTCACTAAGGTGTGCAAGATTTCGGGACAGTAAGCCTATGAGTTCGTTCTGGCGATCATCGAGTGTAAGTCCTTGTCGCTGAAGGTGGGAAACTACTCGGCGCCTACGCTTTGCGGCGCTACGGGCGCGCAACAGTCGAGAAGGCAATAGTGAAGGCATGTACAAATCTTCCCATTAGCAGGACTGACTGCCAATTCACTTGCCTATCCGCCGAGTAGATTGCTAATTGCTTTCTCAGCCAACGGCCTGTGAAAGCAGGGAAACCATCTTGAAAACACGCAGGTAGATCGAGAAACGTCTAAGTTGAAGTATCAAGTATTAAAGGGGGAGTAGTGCTAATTTCACCAACACATGTAGCCCTGATAGTGGCAACTTCGTATCTTTACTATCGCTTTGGAGCTAAGCGTGTCCATAATGGTTGCACCGAGGGCTGCAAGTGCGGTGAAGCGTTGGGAGCACTGAGTCCGAATTATCGCTGAGCCAGAGGAGTCGAGGAAGATGACCAGTGAATATGCTGGATCGCCAACACGCGAAGAGATCATTTCCAATGATTTACTGGACATGTCGATGACGATTCTCAAGACCCTGTCAGATCCTGCTCGGCTACAGATGTTGTGGGCGCTCAGTAGAGCCGAGCATTCATTGTCTGAGCTTGCACAATATGTTGGTGTCAGCCCAACAGTCGCTGGGCAGTTACTCGCCAGGCTCAGAACGACTGGTGTTCTGCAAACCCGCAAATCTGGTCGTCACGTAATCTACTCGATGCAAGACGAACGCCTCAAACTGTTCATTGGCCAAGCCCTAGATTTTGCCGAGTACCGCCTTGCCGTCAGCAACCAGGATGAGTCTGTGAGTCAGGTTTCCAGCAGCTAGCTGTGAGTGCATGTATTCCTGATCGTTGGCTAACTTCCGCCACTTTCAGCTACTTTGGTATTGAGCCGATAATCTACATTATGTCAAGTTGTTGAAATCCAACGCTCCCCAATGTGCCAACTAACGGCTATCTCTCTTACTGTTCTCTAGTCCAGCAATATGGGCCTAGGGCGAATCGCTATCCGTTCACCTTCTAACATTGTTCCGGTGGTGGGTTCAAAGAAAAATCAGAGTATGTGAGCTTAGAGTGGATTTCATGTGGGAAGCAATTGCAGGAACGCTGGCGGGACTATTAGTCGTTTATCTCGTACTTTTAATCGCGCTCTGGTTATATGCCAGACGCCATCCGGAAACAGTTAGCGTACTTGAAGCACTCCGCCTGCTACCTGATCTCATCAGATTGATTCGACGGATGGCTGCGGATAAATCTGCGCCACGTGCGGTCAAGATAAAACTTGCACTGCTGCTGGTCTACCTGTTGTCCCCTGTTGATCTTGTCCCAGATTTCATTCCGATTATTGGACAGGCTGATGATGTCATCATTTTGGCCCTAGTTCTACGCTCGGTTGTCCGTTCTGCGGGTGTTGAATTACTTCACCGGCATTGGCCGGGAACCGCCACGGGACTGTCGATTATCGAGAAGCTTGCGGGACTTGAAGCTAGTGCAACCCAGCGGAATGATCATAACTAGCTGAAGATGAGCAATTCATCAGCGTGCGTGTATGCAACTGCTTGTACTCCCCTGCATCGGAGCGAAAGAATGTCTATCAAGATTGCCCATCGGTGAGCTTGGTGCATTTAGCAACCTTGAACAGTGACTGAGCAGAGCTGTTCAGACTGTTAGCGGTTGACCCGATAAGCTTGATGCAGGAAGCCCTTTTTGGGTATATCTCTCCCCCACCACAGCAAGGATTGTAAACAGCTCATGTCGCCAAGCGTTATGTATCGGACCGTAGCCCGGGCCGAAGCCGTCACCTGGACATTGCTCATCATTGCAATGATTCTAAAATACGGTGTAAAAGTTGGAGACTGGCCGGTATCGGTCGCTGGATTTATTCACGGCTTTGTATTTTTGTCGTACGTGGTCATGTCGATACTTGTCGGTATGAACCAACGTTGGAGTAAGCGGCTGATTGTCGGTGCCGCAGCAACCTCGATCATTCCGTACCTGACCATCCCGTTTGATAAGTGGTTGGAAAAGAACGGAAAACTAGTCGGCGACTGGCGTACTGCAGCTTCTGATCACCCTGGCGACAGAAAATGGACCGATGCAACTATGCGTTGGCTCGTTGCCCGACCGGTTTTAACTGCCGTCCTGTTGTTCGTAGCAATTGTCGCAGTATTTTCTACCATGTTATTCCTAGGCCCTCCCGGTGGACGTAGCTAGGAGCTGAAGCGACCTGCAATTGCTGCGCAAGCTCAGTCTGAGCGCCAAACCTAGTCGTTCATTATTGCTCAGTGCCGATCAAGCCAAGCCATGTTGATCGTTTATACCGCTTTTTGCTGAGACGAATCTAGGGACTAGCTGGATCAAAACCAGCATGGCAACTAACTCAACTAATGTTTGTGAAACCACTACCGCGGAAGCCAGCGAAAGCTCCGGTGGCAGGGCCAACGCAAGGGGTAATACAACCAGAGAATTTCTGGTCACCCCGCTAAAGGTCACGGCACGCATTGGAGCGGTTTCCAGGTGAAAGAGTTTTCCAATGGCGGTTGAGAGCACTGCCATAACGACCACGAATACGACAAAAATAACGATGGCCGTAGCCAAATTTGGAAACTGACTTGCTACTGCGTAGGTCTGGGAACCCACGACGCTAAGTAATGTGCCCATCATTAAAGGCACCATCAGATAATCGGCCCATGAGCCGATCCTGACAGCGAATGTGAACCTCTTCATTAACACCTGCGTTAAGAAGGCGGCGATAAACGGGAGCACTATCAGCCCGAGTAGAGCGCGTAAGAAGGGTTCTGGGTCAATTAATGCCAGAGTTTCTGGGCCGGCTATAAGGAACATGTATGCAGGGACTAGAAGCACCTGCAACAACAAGAGAAGCGGTGTAGCCGCCAACAACTTTGTACTGTCTCCCCCAGCCAGTCCTGCAAACACGATCACGTAGTCGATACACGGCGCTAGCAACACTAAGAGCACGCCGTAGAGCAAGGCTTGGTCATCGGCGATGAATCTGGTCAGAATAAAAACGACGACAGGCACCAGTACAAAGTTGGCCAAACCCAAGGCCGCCATAAATCTCAGATCGCGGAACGACTCGAGTAGTTTTGTCAGCGGCAAACTTAAGAATGTCGCGTAAAGCAGAAGGCCAAGAAACGGATTGATCGAGGCCTCGAGGGTCGAGCGAACATCAGGGACTTGAAGCCCAATAACTGCGCCGAACACGATAGCGACCAGGTACAAAACAATTTGATGTCGTTGCATCCAGGATGCCCCTGGCCAAATTCTCATATATCTAATGCTAGTGGAGAACAGCTCGCTACAAGGGGTCACGAGCATTGGCACGTCAGCCAATTGAGCTCCGCAGCTGGACAAGTGATTCAACATACACTTGCCCGCTGAATGGGATCTTAGAGGATGGCGGTACATATGATGGAGTCATGAAAGAACGTATTCGCAATTGGCCGCTCTGGGCCGTTATTGACCTCGCGCTGATCATTCTCTTTGCCATTTTAGGTCGGCGCGAACACGAACATGCATTAGACATTGGTGGAATTTTCGAAACGGCCGTTCCGTTCTTGGCCGCCTACCTAGTGATGACTTTGATATCGCGTCCGTGGCTGACCATCAACCGGGTCTGGCCTACAGGTCTACTTGTTTGGCTCGGAACTGTAGCCGTGGGAATGGCGCTTCGAATTGCGATGGGTTCAACTGCAGCCATTGCATTTGTCATCGTCACGATCATCGTCCTAGGCATATTCCTCTTAGGTCGCAGATTAATCTGCTCGCTACTTTCCAAGCGATCAGCGAAGCAACAAAACGCCTAGTCCGTATCCGCCGGCGGCAACAAGGCAACTAGCGAAGGTGCCGAGGATAAACTGCTCGGCTGCCTGATGATTTTTCAGTTCCGAAAAACGACCTAGCCCCTTCACCGCGAGCACTACTGCGATGCCCTCGGGCCAATCAGCCCAAAGTGTCGCAACGATAGCCGTTCGCTCCAGCAGACCGATCCATAAACCACCCCGCAGTGGTGATGGGTCGGTCTTTTGTCGATCCTGCCTTTGATCGTGTCGCCATGCCAGATGGAAAATTAATTCGGTTAGTGGACCACCGAAACTCACCGCAAAGAGGACACTCACGGCGATGATCAATACGTCGGGAACTGCAGCCGATAGATCAGAGGACTTGGCTAGTAGGCCAATGATCAATGCCCCGAGGGAAACTACACCTGCACCAACGGTGAGAAGGTTACGAACTTTCGCCCTAGTACCGTTCTTTCCAGCGAGGAAAGTTGCACAGCTGGCAATAAGCACCGCTAGTACCAGTAGCGACCACGCCGTCCAAGCCAAGTTCACTCCCCCAATTTACGTAATTGTCTGGATAGAGACTTAGTAGCCTCTTCCATCATTCGGTTAGCTTCAAACCATAGGGCAGCCGAGAGCCTGGATGACACCGCTTGTTGTGTAATACCAAGGCGTGTGGCGATTTGCTGTTGAGTCAGCCCTTGGTCAGCGAGCGTTCCGGCCTCCCACGCCGTAGCGCGTCGCTTGGATACGATGCAAGCGGTGAGCTGAAGTTCGGCTTCAAGACGACTGGCTTCTTCGGTGGGCCCTGCCACTGACAGGTGAGCGTTGGTGTTTTTTGCACGCTCTACCGCTTCACGTGCAAAAACGAAGGCGGGCCCGCGGCCAGCACGGGTTTCCTTTGGTAGGGGAAGCTCCACTTCCCCGTATCCGAGACCTACGCTCCAGTCTCCGGAGGCGGCCATCATGACGGCAAGATGGATGGCCTCCATAGCGTCGTCAAATACTGCCTGCACTTCGTCGCCAGCTGTACGCTGAAATGGACGCACGTGGGTCACTGTATTATTGGCCTGATTAATCAGCGCCTCGACTTTATCTTCTCCCTGACGAGAGCGTCGCTGGTCGATTGTCAGAACGATCATGGTACAAGCCTAAAGTATTGTACTTAGTTAAACAAACTTTAAGTCCTGTTTAATGGAGAGGCGATCTTCGTCTTACGCATGGGAGTCAGACTCCGGGTGCACTAGAGTTATTAAGTGAAGCAATCCCTGTACATGGGGGAACTATTCAACGTTGAGAGGCTTTCATGGTCACCGCATTCGTCATGATTCAGACGGCAACCGACAGTATTCCTGAGTCGGCGCAGCAGATTTCAGAAATCGAAGGAATCAGTGAGGTCTACTCCGTTGCCGGAGACTGGGATTTGATCGCTGTGGCACGGGTCCACAAGCACGAAGACCTGGCGGAAGTTATCGCTAATCGTCTATCGAAGATTCCTGGTATTCGCCAGACGCAGACTCACATTGCATTTCGCGCCTACTCGGCTCATGACCTAGAAGCTGCCTTTTCATTGGGCTTGGACGACTAGCGCTCAGAGTACAACGAAGGGAGCTTGTCTCAGGTGATTGAACACCTGAGGCAAGCTCCCTTAGTTGTATTACGGGGCTACTTTCCCACAATCGCCGAAGTCGTCGAAGACCATGCGTCCAAGACCTTGGCCGCGGCGCCGGAATCTAAGGATTCTTCCGCGCGACGCATTGCTGCCCGCATTCGATCGGCAAAGCTACCACGGGCATCCTGATCAAATGCGACCATTCCAGCCGCTGAATTAAGCACCACGGCGTCACGCACCGGACCTTTGGCCCCGGAGACAATGTCTCGAACGACGCTGGCGTTGTACGCAGCATCAGCCCCACGCAAATCATCTAGCGTCGCTCGAGCGATGCCGACTTCTTGAGCGTCGAAGGTAAACTCTTCTACTTTTCCGTCTCGTACTTCCCAGACCATATTCGGCGCGGTGGTGGTCATTTCATCAAGACCATCATTTCCGCGGAATACCAGGCCACGCACACCTCGGCTGGCTAGTACACCGGCCATAATCGGAGCCATTCGTAGGTCCGAGCAACCAATCGCGGAGGCGCTGGGAAGCGCTGGGTTAGTCAATGGGCCCATGAAGTTGAAGGCAGTAGGTACTCGCAGCCCGCGACGAGCCCCCGCGACGTGGCGCATCGATGGGTGGAAGATATTGGCAAAACAGAAGGCGATGCCGACTTTTTCGTACACCTCTACAAGGCGATCAATTGGTACGTCCAGGTGAACGCCTAAGGCTTCCAGGACATCCGCCGACCCGGAAGACGAAGACGAGGCCCGGTTTCCGTGTTTGACAATCTTCACCCCGGCGCCGGCGCACACTAGGGTCGACATCGTGGAGATGTTTACGGTGTTCTGTCGATCGCCGCCGGTCCCCACAATGTCTAAAGTTTGTGCATCGATGGTAAGTTCACGCGCATTACTCACCATGGAGTCAACAAGACCGGTGAGCTCTGCCACCGTCTCCCCCTTGGCGCGCAGCGCGACAAGGAAGCCGGCGATCTGCACATCGCTGGCTTCACCGGTCATGATTTGATTCATGGCCCAGGCGGCATCTTCACGGCTCAGGTTCTGGCCGCTAATTAGGGAGGCCAAAAGATCTGGCCACGTTGGGAACTTTTCGTTTGCAAGGCTCGTTGACACGTATATAAGCCTATCCACGGCTCCCCCACACTGCTAGTTCATGTCGTCACGTGATGCGAGGCCAATAGACCGTTTTTAGGTCAAAAAAGACTTCAATTAGGGAACATTTGTGTTGCTTAAGCGATTGTTTCGCGCGGCGCGCCGACCCAACCTCTACAAATTGTAGAAAGAGTTTTTGGGCTACTTCCGCATGTTTCCGCGGTTGTTTTCATAGTGTGGCGTAGCAAACCCTAAAGAACCATGGTTTGCATTGGTATCTGAGGGCTGTTTAGAGACATAATGACAGTGTGACAACTGCGACTCATGCCCCAAATACGACGGCGCCACATGCGCCGAACCGCCCAAACATGGTGTCGGTGGGAACGATGGTGTGGCTCTCCAGCGAGCTCATGTTCTTCGCCGCCCTCTTCGCCATGTATTTCAGCCTTCGGGCTGCCGCGCCCGAGCTTTGGGCGACCGAAACTTCAAAGCTGAACGTATCGTTCGCGCTGGTTAACACCTTGATTCTGGTGTCCAGCTCGTTCTCCTGCCAGATTGGCGTGTTCAAAGCCGAAGAGTTCAAGCCTCGCCGTTCCGGCGGACTTTTTAAGTTCAAGGAATGGGGAATGATTGAATGGTTCATCCTTACCTTCATTCTTGGCGCGATCTTCGTCTCTGTTCAGGCCTATGAATACGCCGTGCTCGTGAGCGAAGGCGTTGCAATGAACTCGAACTCGTACGCTTCATCGTTCTACATCACTACTGGCTTCCACGGCATTCACGTGCTCGGTGGCCTGATCGCATTCTTGCTGATCATAGGTAGAGCAATGTTGGCTAAGAAGTTTGGTCACTTCGAAGCGACCGGCGCCATCGTTGTGTCTTATTACTGGCACTTCGTTGACGTAGTGTGGATCGCGCTGTTTGCGATCATCTACTTCCTAAAATAGGTAACTAATATCCATCAGTTGCCTCCACGGAAGTATGGCAACACCACACCAAGAAACTAAGTGAGGAACCAGCAAGTGAAGGCTCTTTCGAAAAAGCGCCGCCACCCGCTCGCCGCTGTGGCCCTGCTGTTGTTCGGATTGCTGGTCACCGGCAGTCTCTACACTGCAGCAGGCAGCGTAAGCGAAGCGAAGGCAGCGGATACTACTTCTGCATCGGTTACCGATGTAGAGGAAGGCCAGAAGCTTTTCGTAGCCAACTGCGCCACCTGCCACGGCATGAGCGCCGAAGGCACCGCAGACGGCCCATCGTTGATCGGCGTCGGCGCAGCAGCAGTTGACTTCCAGGTAGGCACCGGCCGTATGCCGATGCAGATGCAGGGGCCACAGGCTCAGGCAAAGCCAGCACAGTTTGACGATGATCAGATCTCCCAGCTGTCGGCCTACGTTGCGAGCCTCGGTGCAGGTCCAGCAATTCCAGACGAAGAAGCCCTGGATGCCTCTAAGGGCGACGCCGCCCACGGTGGCACCGTCTTCCGAGTGAACTGCGCAATGTGCCACAACGCCGCTGCCGGTGGTGGCGCGTTGACCCGCGGTAAGTTTGCTCCGACGCTAGCTGGCGTCTCGGAGAAGCACATTTACGAAGCGATGGCTACCGGTCCGCAGAACATGCCAGTGTTCAACGACTCGAACATCACCCCCGATGAGAAGCGTGATGTGATCACCTTCTTGAAGACCATTGAAGCTAATGGTTCTGCCGGTGGCGCTGCTCTTGGAAACCTTGGCCCAGTGGCTGAAGGTCTCTTCGTTTGGACCGCCGGTTTGGGCATCATTATCGCCTTCACCATTTGGTTGACCTCGCGTCCTTCCTAAGGCTTTCGCGGTGAAAACCGCACACATCACTACGTACATAAATTCCTAACAGAAGGATGAGAGAGAAACATGGGCGACCATAGTCACGGCAGTCCCGAAGAATCGGGCACCGTTGCTAAGGCTGACGATGTAGCTCAGGACCGGTTCCCGGATCCAGGACTCCCCCCACATCGTCCGCGTCTCGCAGATCGCGATCCGCGCGCAGCCAAGCGACACGAGCGCCAAGTTGCGCTGCTATTTACCATCTCCATCATTGGCACGCTGTTCTTCTTCGTGGCTTACTTCGTCCTGGGTCACCTGGGCGAAATGACCTTCGCAGAACTGCGTGTGCAGAACGCTGCACTGGGCTTGGGCACCGCATTCGCGATGCTCGGCATTGGTGTGGGTATCGTTCACTGGGCTAAGACTCTGATGCCGGACCACGAACTCGTTGAACAACGTCACGAGATCAGCTCCGAAAAAGATCGCCAGGATGCAGTCGATATCATCGACACCGTGATCGAAGAAACCGGTATCAAGCGCCGTCCGCTGATCCGCAACACTTTGATTGGTGCCATCGCTTTGGCACCGATTCCAGCAATCTTCATGTTCCGCGACCTTGACCGTACCGGTAAGACCGCGCATCAGATGATCGAACAGATGCGTCACACTTTGTGGGACACCGGTGTTCGTCTGACTCGCGACCCATCGGGTACTCCGATCAAGGCTTCGGACGTCCAGCTTGGCTCCGCTTTCCACGTGATCCCTGAGGGTCTGGAAAATGCAGAGAACATGCTGAACGAAAAGGCTAAGGCAGTTGTACTGCTTATGCGCATGGACCCACAGGAAATGAATATTTCCGCGGGCCGCGAAGACTGGCACGTAGATGGCATTGTTGCTTACTCGAAGATCTGCACCCACGTGGGTTGCCCGATCGCCTTGTATGAGCAGCACACCCACCACCTGCTGTGCCCATGCCACCAGTCGACCTTCGACCTTGCCAATGAGTGCAAGGTTGTCTTCGGCCCGGCAGGTCACGCACTTCCACAGTTGCCTATTACCGTGGACGCTGACGGCTACCTCGTAGCTCAGAGTGACTTCCACGAACCTGTAGGCCCAAGCTACTGGGAGCGTGGATAATCATGGCAACAACGAATGAATACACCCCGTCAACTACGACCGGTCGTCTTGCGAACTTCGTAGACTCCCGCGTCGGTGCTTCGGGCATGGTCAAGGAATTTGGCCGTAAGGTCTTCCCTGACCACTGGTCATTCATGTTCGGTGAAGTAGCGCTGTACACCTTCGTACTGTTGCTGCTCTCCGGTACTTTCTTGACTTTCTTCTTCGATCCATCGATGACTCACGTTACCTACAACGGTTCTTACGTCCCGTTGAAGGGCATTGGTATGTCGGCGGCTATGGCTTCGACCATGGACATCTCCTTTGATGTTCGCGGTGGTTTGTTCATGCGTCAGGTACACCACTGGTCGGCGCTGCTCTTCGTAGCTTCGCTGTCCGTGCACATGCTGCGCGTGTTCTTCACCGGCGCTTTCCGTCGCCCACGTGAACTGAACTGGGTTGTCGGCGGCGTACTACTGATCATGGGTCTTGCTGCTGGTTTCACCGGCTACTCACTGCCAGATGATTTGCTTTCCGGTAACGGTCTGCGCATTATCGACGGCGTGATGAAGGCTCTACCAATCGTTGGTACTTACCTTTCGATGTTCTTCTTCGGCGGAGAGTTCCCTGGCGTCCACGTCATTCCTCGTCTGTACTCGTTGCACATCATGATCGTTCCTGCAGTAATCATCTTGCTGTTGGTCATCCACTTGTTCATGGTTGTGACTCACAAGCACACCCAGTACCCTGGCCCAGGTCGCACCAACGACAACGTTGTTGGCTTCCCAGTTGGTCCGGTTTACGCAGCGAAGGCCGGTGGATTCTTCTTCATCGTCTTCGGTATCGTGGCGTTCATTTCGGGTCTCTTCCAGATCAACCCGATTTGGAACTACGGTCCATACGATCCATCACCTGTTTCTGCTGGTACTCAGCCGGACTGGTACATCGGATTCGTTGATGGCGCGTTGCGTTTGATGCCTGGTTACCTTGGTAACTTCAGCTTCGAATGGATCATCCCATTCCCATGGGGCGATAACACCTTGGTCTTGAGCGTTCTGCTTCCTGCGCTGGTTCCTGCCGGTGCACTGTTCATGGTGATGTTCGCATGGCCATGGATTGAACGTTGGGTCACCAAGGATAACCGCGAGCACCACTTGTTGGACCGCCCGCGTAACGCTCCATTCCGTACCGCCATGGGTGCAGCTGGTGTTGTCTTCTACTCCGTCATGTGGGCAGCTGCCTCCTCGGACTTGATTGCAACCCACTTCCACGTGGCATTGAACGACGTTGCCTACTGGCTACGCATCCTCTTCTTCTTAGGGCCAATCTTCGCCTTCTGGATTACCCGCCGTATTTGCTTGTCGCTGCAGCGTAAGGATCGCGAGATCGTGCTGCACGGCCGTGAAGCTGGCATTATCCAGATGTCCCCTGAAGGTGGCTTCTCGGAGAAGCATGAGGAAGTTGACGTGTACAAGCGCTTCTTGCTCACCAGCTACAACGACAACAAGTACATCCCGGCTCAGCCGGATGCCGCAGGACACGTCTCCGGTACGGAGAAGCGTCGCGCAGCATTGTCGAAGTTCTTCTTCGAGGATCGCGTTGCACCAGTGACGCCATCGGAGCTGGAAGCTGCGCATGCAGCCCACGGCCACCATGAGGTCGAAGGTGAAAAGCAAGACTCAATCGAGAAGTAACATCGACTCGCATTAGTCACAGAAAGAGGGACACACCTACTGGTGTGTCCCTCTTCTGGGTTAAGCAGGCTTTACGCCGGCCCCTCCCCTGTGTTTAGTTTCGTCGCCGGACCCTTGACAGTAATGGAACGGAATTACACGATAGGCCCGGTGATGCTGCTCTGTTGGGTAGCTTTGATGCGTGCGAGTTCAGTTACTGCGACCTCCAACAACGTTTTTCAATACTTATCGCAGCCGTTCTCAGACCGGAACGCGAGGCGTCCTCGAAAAGCGCGCAGGACTGAACGATGCTCTGGCCACAGCAGGCAGATGTCGTCACCTGTTCGTTTGTCAGGCGTCGATGGCTTGACGTTGAAGCGGAGCTCCACGACGTCGCAGCGCGGTACCAACCTCTGAGAATATGGTGAATTCTCCAAAGTGCCGCCCTTGTCCTGGCCCTGCGGTATCGAGTTCGCCAAGCGCGGAAGCAACCCAGGTTGACAGTCCGTCACTTAGCAACGTAGGTTGACTGCATGGAGTCTCCACGGATCGCAACAGTAGCAGCCGATACCAGCGACCCGAAAGCAGGATTGCGGGCCGTAGCGTCCTTACGTGTACTCGCGGACACCTTGGAACTTCGGCAGGTCGAGGCCGCGTTGCATTCAGGCATGAGTTGGCAGCAGATCGCCGACGCGCTCGGAGTGACGCGACAAGCCGCCCACAAGAAACACTCCAAAAGAATTGACCCCGCGATCTCGACACCCAGGAGGAACAAATGAACAAATTCGTCCGCGCCGCTCAAACCAGCCAATCGCTTTCCCTGGCAGCCATGGAGGAAGCCTCCCGGCTCGGGCTCCGCGAAGCCGACATCGACCACCTGTTCCTCGCATTGGTAATCAACGACCAGCCCGCCGGCCGCGTACTGCGCGAGCTGGGTATCGACATTGATAGCGCCCGTCTCGCCGTCGAGGAACAACGTGATGCACAGCTGACCTCGCTCGGCATCGAAGCGTCGTTCCCCGAGGCCGGGCGCATCGTGTTCCATGAGACGGATGGGTATGAGTGGACTTCTCGTGCTCGGGATCTCATCGCGAAGTCCAGCAGCAAAGGCAAGCCAGGCGACGCTGCCGCCGTTCTGCGGGAACTCGTCGCAGAACCCAGCGGTCTGATCACTGATATCCTCGGTCGCCTTGGCACGACATCCGATGTGCTGATCGAACAGCTCGATCGGGCCGACTCGTCCCCTACGAAGTCCATGCCCGTCGCAACGAAAGTGAAGGGGCGGACCAAGGGAACGACTGAGACTTTCGTATCTGCACCGCTAGACGAAGTGTGGGCGTTCCTAAAAGATCCCGCACGTATCCCCGAGTGGGAACCGAGCATCGGCATCCTCGATCAGGCCAGTCAAGAAGCGACTCCAGGCACGGTCTGGGAGGGCGTTGCACCTGCAAGCTATCCAGACGGCAAGCCAGTGAAGATTAAGCCTCAGTTTCGACGACGTAGCGTCGAACTCATCGCAATTCACCAACCAGACGGGATTGCATGGAGCTTCGGATATCCCGACGTCGCTCAAAGTAATTCGGTGCTGACTGAATTCGCCTTAGTGAACGCCACCGGTGGCACACAGGTACGGATAAGTAGGTCCTGGTCGCGACGTCAAGGGTGGCGTGGACTTGTCGCATTGCCCTTACGTCCATTCCAAAAGTTCCTGGTGTGGATCACCTTGTTCCAGACCGGCAGCGCGATCAGCCGAAAATTTCGCTAGCCCTAGGCCGCGGCGACCCGACTGTTGGTTGCACTCGAACCAGACGTTGAAGCGGAACTCCACCGCATTCCGATCAAAAGTGCCGCCGGATTACGGCGGAATCAGGCGGTCATTGAAGCAGGAAGCTCCCGATTAGCACGGTCGGCTTCCCTGCCCGCTCTCGGACCCGGTTGATATCGACGACAGACTCGCGACCGGCAAGGTCGCACGTGCAAAAGGACGAACAGCGGAAGATGCAAAAGGCTTGGTCGTGTGGTGCCGGGCGATCTGCTGCTGCCACGCTGCCGGCAGAGCTGCGACAACCGACTAGCCAGGGCAACGACTAGAACCATCGAACAGGCCATCATGTAATGCTGCTCGATGACTACCAAGGCCCCGATAACCACGAAGTCTACGGATGGGTATAGGGCACTATTGAAGGTGCCGCGAAGTTCGTCGTCACTGATTTGGCATAGAGCACAGAATCCGGTGTTCGTTCTGTCAGGTCCTTGAATCCTGCAGTGGCTAAGAGGCTGTCGTCCAGTTGCAGTAGTTCAGCCGGCTGCAGCGGCCACGGTTCGTGAATGTTCCTGCAATACAGTGTTCGTCCGAGATGCCGTTGGTGAAAGGCCCACTGTGCTGTGAGAGCAAGTGCAATCTGCGAGTCATGGTTCTGCACCGGAGCTTCACTGTTTTCTATGGGACGGATCGAAATCAGCGAACAGGCCTGAGGGTTCGTATGACGGCGGGTTGTATAGCTGATCTTGTTCTTTTCCTGGCGTATCTTCATGGAAGCCCACTGATATTTGAGTCCGAAGGCAGTCCTCGCTAGGAGAATCGGAATAAGATGTGACGCTTCAAGGCTCAGGAATACCACTCCTCGGCGCCCCAGGCTGTCAACTGAGTAGAGGCGCACGTTGACCTCGGGAAAATCACCAAGCCATGGGATACGCGGGCCGCCGAAGAAGGCGCTTCGAGACATCTGAAAGGCGATGAGCCCAACCCACGCACTGCCATCGATGACGTCCGGTGTGCATCCCTCGGGCATATATGGAGCGACTGACTCAGGGCTAACCCGCCAATGTAGGAAAGTCACTTCGCTCCAACGTTGACTCATGATTGGTTTGCTGCCAAGTGGTGGAGGCTCGGAAGTGAAATTGCGGAGATGCATGTGATCTTCTTTTTGCTTGTACCGAATTTTCTTCAGTTTACTTCGTCTCTTCGCGGAGGCTGTACCGATGCCGCAAGGGCAGGTGACGCGGCCCGTATTTGACGTCGACACCCGAAATCATCACAGTAGTTTGCATCGCCACAGCCCTAAACGTGAATTTCCATTCCGATCCTTCTCAGACCTCAAGGCTGAAGCCGTCGATGTCATATTGGGACTGAGCATGGGAGGAACGACAGAAAGCGCATGACATTGGCACGGCGTAATCAGTCGGGATAGAACCGCAGCCCTTGTGCCCCCTTAAACACCGACGCTTAGAGGGCGTAATGAATGCAAATTTTCGCGATTCTCAATGCTTCCGAGGTCTCCACTCTCGGCATTACTGGCACACGACAGGATCGCTTCTAAGGCTAGAAATTGTCTGTATAGCGTGGAGTGCGTGTTCCGAGTCGTTGAAGCGGTACAAAGAGCTTGTAACGGTCCGAACGGTACAACGAGACCGAGTAGTCGGCCAGGCGTTCGCCGATATACGCATAGCGAGTGATCTGCAAGAGCGGGAATCCCTGCTCAACACCTAGCAGTAACGCTTGTGCGCTGGTGGCAGCCGTACTTTCCACCTGGTCCTCTCCCCATTCAAGGAGGATGCCGTAACGCTCGTGGAGCGCCTGGTAGAGCTTCGAAGGTGGAGGTCCGTCAACGAAGCCGGGTACCAGGTCAGCTGGCATGTAGTTTTCATCCAAGCTCATGGGTGTGCCATCGGCAAGGAGCAGGCGTTTGAAGCGCACTACCCCAGCTCCCTCATCGACCATCAGTTGGGTGCTGAGATAGGGGGAAGCTTTCACCTCGTCAAATTCCAGAACGCGAGCGTCTGGAACCATACCGCGACGCATCATGTCTTCGGAATAGGAGTGCAACCGGACACGTAGATCCATTTTCTCTGGAACGACAAACGTGCCAATACCCACCACACGTTTGAGGACCTGTTGGTCTACCAAGGCGTCGATTGCCTGCCGGATAGTTTTCCGAGCAACTCCGAAGTGCGTGGCCAGTTCGCGTTCCGGGGGGAGCTTGTATCCCGGTTTACACGCTTCACGGGCGTGCGTTTTGAGGATGTCGCGGATCTGTCGGTACTTGCTGGTCTTGCTTTGGGCATCGATGGTGCCGGTGACCGGTGGCGTCGGTGAGTAGCGCATGTTGATCTCCTTGGACACGGTAATGCTAGTTAAAATGCTAGCGGGGTGACAAGTGAAAACTTGTCACCCCGCTAGGAGAACTACTTAGTGAGCGTGATCGCCGCGGCTGTATTCGTAAACCCAGCCAACAAGACCGATAACACACAGTCCAACACCGATGAACATAACCCACCATCCAAGGGCTAAGCCAAGGAAGCCGATTGCTGCGGCACTGGCAAGAACCAGTGGCCACCAGCTCCACGGTGCGAACAGTCCGACATCGCCGGCGCTCTCGTGGATTTCGCCATCAATGCGATCCTCTGGACGAGGACCAACACGTTTTGCGGTGAAGTACAGGTAACCGCCAACCATTGCGGACAAGCCAACCAGCATTAGCAGTGCTAATAGGCCAACCCATTCGTCCCAGTTAGTCATGTAACCGTAAACAACTGCGATAGGGGTGAAGAAGAAGATTCCACCCAGGAAGATCCAGGATTCAACTTTCATCTTTACAGGTCCTTCTGGTCAGCCGGTCCGAAGATCTTTGCGGCACCAGCAGTAGGAGTAGCACGGCCACTCAGTTCTGGGTGGTGCAGATCAAGCGCTGGGCGCTCGGAACGGATACGTGGAATCGAGTGGAAGTTGTGACGTGGTGGTGGGCAAGAAGTTGCCCATTCCAGCGATGCGCCGAAGCCCCAAGGATCATCAACTTCAACCATTTTGCCGTTACGGTGTGTAACCCAAACGTTCCAGAAGAACGGAATCATCGACATACCCAAGATGAAGGCGAACACGGTCGAAACCTGGTTCATGGCGGTGAAGCCATCTTCTGGCATGTAGTCAGCGTAACGACGTGGCATACCCATAACGCCCAACCAGTGCTGGATGAGGAAGGTTCCGTGGAAGCCGATGAACAGGAGCCAGAAGTGGATCTTGCCCAAACGCTCGTTGAGCAACTTGCCGGTCCACTTTGGCCACCAGAAGTAGAATCCGGCGAACATTGCGAACACCACGGTACCGAAGACCACGTAGTGGAAGTGAGCGACCACGAAGTAGGTATCTGAAACGTGGAAGTCAAGCGACGGAGCCGACAGGATAATACCGGTCAGGCCACCGAACAGGAAGGTGATCATGAAGCCGATGCTCCACAGCATTGGGGTTTCGAAAGTAATCGAACCTCGCCATAGAGTACCGATCCAGTTGAAGAACTTCACGCCCGTTGGTACGGCGATCAGCATCGTCATGAAGCCGAAGAATGGCAACATCACCGAGCCGGTCACGTACATGTGGTGAGCCCAGACGGAAACCGAAAGTGCGGCGATGGAGATGGTCGCGAAGACCAGACCCTTGTAACCGAAGATTGGCTTGCGGCTGAAGACCGGGAAGATTTCAGAGACGATACCGAAGAACGGTAGCGCAATGATGTAAACCTCGGGGTGACCGAAGAACCAGAACAGGTGCTGCCACAGAACCGCACCACCATTGTCCGGGTCGAATATATGCGCCCCGAAGCGTCGGTCGGCACCCAGTGCGAACAGCGCTGCTGCTAGCGGTGGGAAAGCCATGAGAACCAAGATCGAGGTGATCAAGATGTTCCAGGTGAAGATCGGCATACGCCACATGGTCATACCAGGTGCGCGCAAGCAGATGATCGTGGTGATGAAGTTGACGGCACCAAGAATGGTACCGAAGCCCGACAGTGCAAGACCGAAGACCCAGAGGTCTCCGCCGATGCCCGGCGAGAAGGTGGTGTTCGACAATGGTGCGTAAGCGAACCAACCGAAGCTAGCTGCACCCTGAGGGGTGAGGTAGCCAGCCAGTGCAATGGTCGAACCCAGGGAGAAGAACCAGAAGGCCAACGCGTTAAGGCGTGGGAAGGACACATCTGGGGAACCGATTTGCAGAGGCATCATGACGTTGGCGAAACCCGCGAAGAGCGGAGTTGCGAACATCAGAAGCATGACGGTGCCGTGCATCGTGAATAGCTGGTTGTACTGTTCCTTGGTCTGCAGGATCTGCATACCTGGTTCGAACAGCTCAGCACGAATCAGCAGCGCCATGACGCCACCGATACAGAACATGATGAACGAGGTGATCAGGTACATGTACCCGATCTTCTTGTGGTCAGTCGTGGTGATGTAGTCGACGAAGATACGACCCTTTGACCGCGGCACGACAGATGGGGCAATCGACTTGACGTCGTCGGTAGCGTATTCAAACGTTGTCATAGTGACTACTTTCCTCCCTCTTCATGGCCGTGCTCCACAACAACGGAGTTAACCTTGTTGGGCTGACGGTCGTATTCTTCGCCAATGTGGCCATCTTCCATCTTGGCAAGCTGGGCCTTGAACTCGGCGTCGTTGACGACCTTGACGTTGAAGAGCATCTCCGAGTGGTACTCGCCGCAAAGCTCGGCGCACTTACCAGCGAAGGTACCTTCAACCTGTGGAGTCAGGTAAATGTAGTTGGTCTTGCCTGGGATCATGTCCAGCTTCTGAAGGAATGCTGGAACCCAGAACGAGTGGATAACGTCGCGGCTGTTAAGCTCGAGAGTTACCGACTTACCTGCAGGTAGGTACAGGGTAGGCAGAGTTTCTTCAACGCCTGCCGAGCCATCCTTATTCAGGTGAGCCTGTTCGCCAGCGAAGTACTTCTCCTGGCCCTCGTAGCTGTAGTTGAAGTCCCACGACCACTGCTTCGCGCGGACGTCAACGACGACCGCGGAATTTACAGGTGCGTTGATTGACTTCTCAACGGTGTTATTGAAGCTAAAGAAGACCAAAACAAGGACCAAAGGAATGGCCGTGTAGAAGATCTCCAATGGCAGGTTGTAGCTGAGCTGACGCGGGTAGCCAGTATCGGTCTTACGACGGCGGTAAGCCACGACGCACCAAAGCATCAGGCCCCAAGTCATCACACCGATAATGATTACGGCGATCCAGGAGTGAACCCATAGATCCTGGATTGCTCCAGTGTGGTTCGTGGTGTCGCGCTCCACGTTTGGGAGCCACCCGCGTTTAGCCTCCGCTGTACATCCCGTCAGCAGCAATGCGCCGGCGCCGACCAAAGCAATAACTTTAGCTTTAGCAGATCCGCGACTGCCGGTTCGGTATTGCGAACTCACAGACGGCCCTTCCTCTTTGTTGGTGCAGAATGTGGTCTTCATAAGTCACCTCGCGGTTAAACGAGTTCACGGTGAGGTGGCTCACGAAGGGGAAACATAGTTTTACTACTTACTGTAGAGCTTACCCTCTTCGACCCCAGAATGCCGAAAAACGCCGCTGTTTGAACGAGAAATTTCTTCAACGTTTAAACAGCGGCGTTAGTTCCTTGTGGCCTAGTGGAAGGAATCTCCACAGGCACAAGATCCGGATGCAGCAGGGTTGTCAATGGTGAACCCCTGCTTGGAAATCGTGTCTTCAAAATCGATCGAAGCGCCAGAGAGGTACGGCACGCTCATCTTGTCGACGACTACTTCTACGCCATCAAAATCACGTACGTGATCGCCTTCAAGCATGCGCTCATCGAAGTAGAGCTGGTAAATCAAGCCCGAGCAGCCGCCAGGCTGAACGGCGATACGCAAACGAAGGTCGTCGCGACCTTCCTGCTCAAGAAGTGAACGTACCTTCTGCGCAGCCACGTCGGAAATTTCCACCTCGTGGGTTGGCACCTCGGTTGAGTCACCCGTGGTCTGGTCAACGGCTACAGTCATGATTTTCCTCCCATACTGTTTGATGTGACGCCCTCATCCCGAAGTACATCGGGCTAAACGACATCATTTCTTGATTCAATACTACGTCGCGAGGATCAAAAATGCTCTTCGATCTTCTCGTCATATGACGCGGTTCATAGTCCCGTCGAGTTAATCCGCGCCAAAAGCAAGGCTTCGGCGACAATTGCCTTCTGGAAGTCCCCAATATGAAGCGACTCGTTAGCCGAGTGAGCTCGTGAATCAGGATCTTCCACTCCGGTCACCAAGATCTGCGCCTGTGGGAATACGTCGAGTAGGTCGGCGATAAACGGAATAGATCCGCCCAGCCCCATACTGACCGGCTCCACTCCCCACGACTGCTCGAGCGCCCACCGTGCAGTGTCATTCGCCGAAGCTTCAAGGTCCGCTTGGTAGGCATTTCCGCCCTCGGTGGCGACAAACTGAACTTCGGCGCCGCGCAGATCCACCGACTTCACATGTGCTTCCAACGCAGCCAGCGCCTGTTGTGGCTCTTGTCCCGGTGCCAAACGCATCGATACCTTAAAGCGCATCTGCGGAATGAGGGTATTTGACGAGCGATCAACACTGGGCATATCCATTCCAATGACGCTCAGCGCTGGTTTATTCCACAAACGGTCGGTGATCTTTCCAGTGCCTGCCAGTTGCACCGAGTCAAGTACGGAACTATCGCGACGGAATTCGGCCTCGTCGAAGTCAACTTCCGCACTGTCATTGGCCACCAGGCCCGAAACAGCAACGGAACCATTCTCGTCATGGAACGAAGCGATGAGCTTTGCTGCCAGGATCGGAGCGTCGAGTACCGGGCCGCCAAACATGCCCGAGTGCACCGCATGTCCCAGGGATCGGACGGTGATTTCTGCGGCAGCCATACCGCGAAGCGAACTTGTCAGTGCGGGGGTGCCCACCGCCCAGTTTGAGGAATCGGCCACGATGATCACGTCGGCGGCCAGTTTTTCTTGATGAGCCTCAAGGAAATTACGGAAGGATGGCGAGCCGGCTTCTTCTTCGCCTTCGAAGAAGTAGCTAACGCCCACGCCGAAGTCCTCCACGGACTCTAAGACTGCACGCAACGAGGCAATGTGAACCATGATGCCGGCCTTGTCATCTGCGGCGCCACGACCGTAAAGTCGCTCCCCTACGCGGGTCGCTTCAAAGGCTGGAGTGTTCCAGTCTTCGTCATTTCCCGGAGGCTGCACGTCATGATGTGCGTAGAGCAGGATGGTCGGTTTGCCGGGGGCTGCCTTACGGCGAGCAACCACCGCAGGGGCGCCCATGACACCGTTATCGTCGGCTTCACGCAGAATTTCAACGGAGTCCATGCCGGCATCTCGGGCGAGAGCAGCTACGGCTTCGGCGCTCTGTTCCAGGTTGGCCGGATCGAATGATTCCCAAGCAACGCCGGGAATGGCGACCAGTGAGCTGAGCTCCTCGAGGATCTTCTCAAAGTTCTTCTCAACATGACTTTTTAGGGCAGTAACATCGACGCCATGGTTTGAGCTGTCGACTGGAGAATTAATTGTCATGTATTCAGCCTAGCAATGACCGCGGTTGTCAATGTCACTAGGTCGCCAACAACCCGGTAGGATAGGGGCGTGTTTGGACGTAAAAAAGATGACTCTCAATCCCCCGCAAATGTAGAGCCGACAGCCTCGGCTCCTGAAACATCGGACGGTCGCAAGACCGGACCGACCCCGAAGCGCAGCGCACAGCAGGCTAGCCGCCAGCGTCCGTTGGTGCCTACCGATCGCAAGGCCGCGAAAGAAGCCGATCGTCAGCGACGTATCGAGGCGCAGAATCGTTTGCGTATCGCTAACGAAACCGGCGACGAGCGCTACCTCATGCCACGTGATCAGGGTCCGCAGAAGCGTTACGCCCGTAACTTCATCGATGCTCGCTGGATGTTCAGTGAATTCATGATGTTCGTGATCTTCGCGTTCTTGATCTTGTCACTGACCTTCAACAAGAATCTGGGCGTACAGATGTACGTCCAGGGTGCGCTCTGGGTCGTTATCGCACTGGTGATCATCGAACTCATTGTGACCACGGTGCTACTCAAGCGTCGTTTAGTCGCCAAGTTTGGGTCGATGGACCGAGGAATTCGCATGTATGCAGCAATGCGCGGAATGCAGTTCCGCAAGCTACGCCTTCCTAAGCCGCAGGTTAAGCGCGGCGCAAATATCGACTAGTCTCGCAGTCCAAATCTTCTAGGGCGGACCCCAACGGGTCCGCCCTTCTTAATGCCCAAAACACAACGGGCAGTGACCCATCAGCGATTGCACAAAGATATAAATTTGTATTTGATTCCACAAGCTTTAAAATATTTGCGCCTTAATGCCTTCCATCGACGTACTGTTTTCCTTTGTAACGCCACTTACAAGGTCCCACGGGGCGCATACAATGATTTGTTATGGTGCAATGCTTATCCCCAGCAAAGTCGCTCACGACGTCCATTAAGAATTTACCTTCTCCCCCGGCAACGACTAGCTGGTTAGACGACAAACGGTCCCCTGAAACGAAGTTTCAGAGGACCGTTCATTTCCACGGGTGCTGCCCTACAGGGTGCGAGCAAGTTCCTTATTAATCGCACGAGCCCAGAATGGGCCTTCGTAGAGGAACGCGGTGTAACCCTGAACTAGGTCGGCACCAGCATCCAAACGCGCCTTCACGTCGTCAGCATTCTCCACGCCACCCACGGCAATCAAAGTCATCTGGGCTGGAACCAATTCACGTAGTTGGCGCAATACTTCCAATGAGCGACGTTTTA
Organism: Arthrobacter sp. MYb213; assembly: GCF_002979915.1. Taxonomy (GTDB): domain Bacteria; phylum Actinomycetota; class Actinomycetes; order Actinomycetales; family Micrococcaceae; genus Glutamicibacter. The sequence goes on along the minus strand of NZ_PCQA01000001.1, from coordinate 424,203 downwards.
GCGGTGCTCCGGAGAGTCCACCGGCACCGATTTCTTCCACTCGTGCAGAGTCACTGCTTAGACCGTCGCGAGTAATCGTCGTATTGGTGGCAATAATGCCATCAAGGTTAAGCTCGGTGGCCAACTTCGCCACATCGGCAACATCTTCGTCGCTCAAGTCGGGAGCTATCTTGACCAACAACGGAAGGTGACGCCCGGCGACTTGATCAGCCAGCGCTCCCACTTCACTGAGCAGGGGACGCAATGACTCAACACTCTGCAACAGCCGTAAGCCTGGCGTGTTGGGGCTGGAAACATTAACAACTAAGTAATCAGCATGGTTTGCCAGCTGGCGGGTTGATTCAAGGTAGTCGCCGATGGCATCTTCGAGTTCAACCACTTTGGTTTTACCAATATTTACACCGATTACCGGACGAGTACCGGTGTAGTCGCTCTTCAACTGCTGGCGTGCAGTAGCAACACGTGCCGCTACGGTTTCGGCACCCTCATTGTTAAAGCCCATCCGGTTAATGACTGCGCGGTCTTCGACCAAGCGAAATAGCCGAGGCAACTCATTACCCGGTTGAGCTTGACCGGTGACGGTACCAATCTCCACATGTCCAAACCCGATGTCGCTCAGCGCCAAAATTCCGGTGGCACCTTTATCAAATCCTGCCGCCAGACCAAACGGTGAAGGAAAATCAATTCCCATCACTGTACGACGAAGCTTAGGGTCGGGGGCAAAAAACTTACGGACTGCCTTGGTCAAACCCACACGCTGCGCGAGTTTGATGGCGTCAAAAGCAAAATAGTGGGCCTTTTCAGGATCCATCTTGGTGAAAACATGCTTAAAGACCAGAGGATAAATGCGCATGGTTAATAGTTTCCCGCGAAGGTCCCCAAACAGACAACTTGAGATCGGTATGCTTCAAGATATGAAGGGCTCAACGTATTCATCCAGCGGACAATGGCCAGACTTTACGGTCAGCACCGAACCCGGTCAATGGGTTCCAGATCCACTGGGCGAAGGATTCGAATACACGACCCTAGATTTCGGTGTTGATGCTGAAGGCCCCGCAGTCGGCACCTTAGTTCGTTATAAGCCGCTTGGATGGCGTACCTTGCTCCCGCGACGATACAGCGGAGTGGTCTTGAGTTTGCATGGGTGGAGCGACTACTTTTACAACCGGGAGCTGGCCGAATTTTGGGAAGCTCGCGGTTATCACTTCTACGCACTTGACCTTCGTCGCTACGGGCGCAGTCTTCGGGCCGAGCATGAAATCCCTGGTTACGTCGATGACCTAGCTGTATATGACGAAGAGCTCAACGCCTCCATGGAGGTACTCGGTGCAGCACATCCAGATCTTCCGATCATTGCTCAAGGCCACTCCCAAGGCGGGCTAATCCTCACCCTCTGGTTAGCGCGGACCGCAGCTCGGGTACAAGCATTAGTGCTCAACGCCCCCTGGCTGGAATTTCAAGGAACTGCGTTTTTGCGTGTTCCCATGCACGGGATCCTAGAAGCTATTGGACGTAATAACGGGCGACGCAAACTCGTGCTGCCCGAACGCGATCACTACTGGCATTCGCTCAGCGATCAAGGAGTCGGTGAGTGGGACATTCACCGGCTGTGGCGACCGCGCTACGCATTCCAGCCAACTACTGCCTGGATGAAAACCATCCTCGATGGGCATGCGCTCGTCGCCAAAGGATTAGACCTCACCCAACCAATTCTGGTGCTCAGTTCAAATGCGTCTCATCTGAGTACCAACTACTCCCCCATTATGCAGAACTCTGACTCCGTGATCGATGTGCAGCAGACCCGATTGCGTGCCATCAAATTAGGCAGTTTTGTGACACTGTCACAAATTCATGGGGCCATGCACGACGTGTTCACCTCCGCGGAACCAACCAGGGCTGCGGCATATCGAGACTTAGCCTTATGGCTAAAGATGTTTCAACGCAAACGCTAGCTCTTCGGCTTGTCTACGGCTCCACCGTAACGACGATCGCGTTGCGCATACTGCTCTACCGCGGTGAACAGCGTAGTACGGTCCACATCGGGCCACAGCTGATCAAGGAACACCATTTCCGCGTATGCCGACTGCCACAGCAGGAAGTTACTCGTGCGCTGCTCCCCACTGGTACGCAAGAAAAGATCAACATCTGGAAGCTCCGGAGCATAAAGGTACTTGCCCAAAGTCTTCTCGCCCACCGAGGAGGCCTTCAACCTACCGGCGGCAACATCTGCAGCGATCGCGGACATCGCATCACCAATTTCGGCTCGCCCACCGTAGTTGACACACATGGTCAACTGACAGCCCAGATTATCTTTGGTTAGTTCCTCGGCGGCTCGTAGCTCGTTGATCACCGACTTCCATAATCGCGGTTCACGACCAGACCAACGAATCCGTACGCCCCACGAGTTGAGGGTATCGCGCTGGCGTCGCAACACGTCGCGTGAGAATCCCATCAGGAAACGTACTTCCTCGGGGCTTCGCTTCCAATTCTCGGTGGAGAAAGCGTAAACGGAGATATGTTTGACACCCAGCTCCACGGCTCCGGCCATCACATCCAGGAGCGCGGCTTCGCCGGCCCGGTGCCCCTCGGTGCGAGGTAATCCGCGCTGATTGGCCCACCGACCATTGCCATCCATCACGATCGCTACATGCTCAGGCACTAAGGCCGCAGGGATGCTGGGCATCACCGGGTTATCTGGGTGCGGGTATGGCTTGACCGGACCAGGACGGCCGGTAATCGGACGAAGCTTGCTCATGTTCTCTCCACGTGTTTCAGCGATTTCACGGCACGCTCCAGGTGCCACTGCAGGTAGTTGGCAACAATGTCGGCTGCCTGTTTTTTTGCTCGTGGTCCGGCTTCAGCCACCGTGTCCCAGTCGCCGGTGAGTAATGCTTGCAGGTAACCAATGGTAATCGGATGCGGTGCCAATGATCCTGAAGGACGGCAGTCGGCACACACCACCCCGCCCAACTGGACATGCAAGGCTTCATGCGGACCAGGCTTCCCACATTTAACACAGTTGGTAAATGATGGCGCCCAACCAGCAATAGATAGCGCCCGAAGAATATAGGAGTCCAGGAGGGCCCCGGAATCAACCCGATGTTTTGACAACAGCGCAATCGCGCCGTGCAGCAATAAGTATTGTTTGCCGGTTGAATCCGCGTCGGCTTCGAGTAGTCTTTCGGCAATTTCGACCATCGCCGTACCCACCGTATAACTGGTGTAGTCGCTTACTAGCTGCTGCCCATAAGGATGACGTAGCTGAGCCTGCGAGACGACATCAAGATTTCGCCCCATCACGATCAGCGCATCAACTTCCATAAATGGTTCCAACGTGGCACCGAGCCGAGAAGAGGTCCGGCGCACGCCCTTAGCCACCGCGCGTACTAAACCTTTGGGAGTGATCAGTGTGATGATGCGATCTGCTTCGCCCAATTTATGGGTACGCAACACCAACCCACGGGTGTGGTAACTGCGAGAAGCGAATCCGGAACGTGACACGTCTTCAATTCTCCCACTTGAAACTGGAAAAATCGCAATTCACCACCGTGGATCCTTCTCTCAGCGATACCAGTGGACACCGCGGATTCCACGGGCGGTAATTCTCTCTAGCAACCGGAGCCCGGATGGTGAGGCGTGTCAGCGAACATTCCCACCGAATTTTCAAATGGCAATCGCTCTGTCCCGCTCTTTGGCCTAAGTTCTTGTTGCCGGCGTCCGTCTCACGCCCGAGCATTCAAGTGAACCGCAGAGATTGGGACTGTCATATGCGTCCCCCGAAAGCAAAAATGCTAGGAACCACAGGGTTCCTAGCATTTTTGTGCTTGCGATTTGTAGTTACTTAGCGTCGCGAATCGCGCGGTTGACGGCAGATACTACTGCCTTCAGTGCTGAGATGTTGGTGTTGGTGTCCATCCCGACGCCCCACAGGATGCGATCTCCGACGGCGCATTCAACAAATGAGGCCGCACGCGCGTTGCCGCCTTCGCTCATGGCATGCTCGGTGTAGTCCAACACGCGCAGGTCTACTCCATCATCATTGAGCATCTTGACCAAGGCGGATACCGGACCGTTACCCTGAGCGCTACGCTCATGTGCCACACCATCGATGATCAGCTTCACGTCCAACTGGAAGCTTCCATCTTCAGCCGAGGCAGCGGTCGCCGAAGCAATCTGGTAGTAACCCCAGGCATCCAATCCGGAGTCTTCACTAACTGGCAGGTACTCGTCTTGGAAGACATTCCAAATGGTGGCCGAGGAAACCTCGCCGCCTTCGGTTTCGGTCTTCTTCTGGATAACTCCGGAGAACTCGATTTGCGCACGACGTGGCAGATCCAGGTTGTAATCGTTCTTCAGCAGGTAAGCCACGCCGCCCTTGCCGGACTGCGAGTTCACCCGAATCACAGCTTCGTAGGAACGACCAATATCCATCGGATCGATCGGCAGGTATGGGACGGCCCAAACCATGTCGTTCAGTTCCTTGCCTGCGGCGGTGGCCTTGACGTCCATAGCCTCCAAGCCCTTCTTGATCGCATCCTGGTGGGATCCGGAGAAAGCGGTGAAGACCAGGTCGCCACCGTAAGGGCTGCGTTCTGGAACTGGCAGCTGGTTGCAGTATTCGACGGTGCGACGGATGTGGTCCATATCGGAGAAGTCGATCTGTGGATCCACGCCCTGGCCGAACATATTCATCCCCAGGGTTACCAGGTCAACGTTGCCGGTGCGCTCACCATTACCGAACAAGCAGCCTTCGATGCGATCCGCGCCAGCCAGGTAACCCAGCTCGGCGGCGGCAACACCGGTGCCACGGTCATTGTGTGGGTGCAACGACAAGATAATCGAGTCACGGTTGGCCAGGTTGCGGTGCATCCACTCGATGGAGTCGGCGTACACGTTTGGTGTAGCCATTTCGACGGTGGCCGGCAGATTCAAGATCATCTTGTTCTCCGGGCTGGCTTCCAAAACTTCGGCTACTGCCTCGGAAATTCGCTTGGCGAATGCCAGTTCGGTGCCGGTGTAGGACTCTGGTGAGTACTCATAGGTGATCTTGGTACCGGTCATCTGCTCTTCGTACTTCTTGCACAGACGTGCACCCTGCACAGCGATATCAACGATGCCATCCTCATCCTGACGGAAGACAACTTCGCGCTGCAAGATCGAGGTGGAGTTGTACAGGTGAACGATTGCCTGCTTGGCACCCTGCAGTGACTCATAGGTGCGCTCAATCAGGTGCTCACGGGACTGGGTCAACACCTGGATGGTGACATCATCAGGGATGCCGCGTTCGATCAGCTGACGGACAAAGTCGAAGTCGGTCTGCGAAGCGGAAGGGAAACCGACTTCGATTTCCTTGAAACCCATCTGGACCAACAGGTCAAACATCTTGTGCTTGCGCTCTGGACTCATCGGGTCGATCAGTGCCTGGTTTCCATCACGCAGGTCAACCGCACACCAGCGCGGAGCCTTGGTAATGTACTTATCTGGCCAGGTGCGATCGGGAAGGTTGACTTCGATCTGATCCTGGAATGGAACATACTTGTGGACTGGCATGTTCGAAGATTTTTGCATGTTCTGCATTTCGGTTTTCCCCTAGACAATGTTGGTGCTTAGTTGTGTGGGGCCAGACATGAGCTACTCCGCGGCGAGAAGGTCGGCCGAATTGACCACTAACGGTCTCTTGGATCCTCGCAGCGGCAGATTAGTAGTAGAAGCTCGAAATGCACGATTTGAGCATAACACCGCTTTGATGTGCACCGTGACTTGCTACTGGATTGTGTCAAATAGTGGACACTTCCGATGATGACCTTGTTGATCCGGTGGTCAGCAGGCAGCTCTTAGTCTTCAAGGAACGGGTAATTGATGCCCTCAAAGATCACACGGATCTTTGCTGCAGTGCGCGGATTTGTTAGGAGCGAAGCACGGAGTTTCGTCCGGTAAACGCCAACCAAAGTCCCGCGGCAACAAGCAGGATGCTGGCAATGAGCATAATCCCATCCCCGAAACTATCTATGCCTCCGCTCAGCTCAGGCACCAGCAAACTAAGCCCGCCAGCACCAAAGATCACCAACGCAAGACCGGAGAGACGCAGTGTCAACGGCGTCCGGCCCCGGGCGAGAAAAAGTAGCACGACGCCAAGCAGGGCGAAGCATCCGATGGCGATTGCAATTTTCCCGAGTCGCTGCTCCGGGTCCGCGCCGGCGGTGAGCAACAGGTAAGTGCCTAGACCGCCAAAGACCGCGACCGGCAGAGCTATCAGCAGGGTGATTCCATGAACCCTGGCAATCAACGTTTGGGCGCGACCAAGTCCTAACCCAATTTCTAGCCCTCGTTTGTGAAGTCGCGCGCAACGAATTTCGATCACCATGGTAAAAATTGGCCACGCAAGAAAAATCACCACTCCCAGGCCCGCCAAAATCAGTGCGAAAGGCTCGGAAACCTGGACCATTGCCGCGCCGGTGAGCATCAACAACCCGCCGGGGGCTAAGACCGAAAATAGTGAATTGTTGGCTATGATGGTTCTTTCACTGGGCGCTAACCCCGGGATCTATCTGCGCTAGACAAACCCCGAGGCGAGCGCTCCGAAGGAACTCGGGCTTAGAAGCCCAAACGTCCTAGTTGCTTAGGGTCGCGCTGCCAATCCTTGGCGACCTTCACATGCAGGTCCAAGTACACCTTGGTACCCAAAAGCTTTTCAATGCCCTGACGAGCATTGGAGCCCACCTCGCGCAAACGTGATCCGCCCTTGCCGATGATGATTGCCTTCTGGCTTGAACGTTCCACAAACAAGGAGACGTGAATGTCGATCAGCTGTTTGTCTTCGCTGCGACCCTCGCGTGGGATCATTTCCTCGACCACTACGGCCAAGGAGTGTGGAAGCTCGTCGTGTACGCCTTCAAGGGCAGCCTCACGAATAAGTTCGGCGACCATTTTCATCTCAGGCTCGTCGGTGAGTTCACCATCCGGGTACAGTGGTGGACCCTTTGGTAGGTGCTCCACTAGCACGTTTGCGACCTCTTGAACCTGGAATTCCTTCACCGCGGAAACCGGGATGATGGCGGCAAAACCATCTTCACCAAACTGTTCCACGCCTAGTTCGGCCACCGACATGAGCTGTGCGGCGAGCTGTTCACGGTCAACCAGGTCAGCCTTGGTGACCAGGGCGATGATTGGCTTGCGCTGCAATTGCGCCAACTGGGTGGCGATAAAGCGGTCACCGGGACCGATCTTCTCATTGGCAGGCAGGCAGAAACCAATGGCGTCGACCTCGGATAGCGTCTGTGCGACCAAGTCGTTGAGGCGCTGGCCGAGCAAGGTGCGTGGCCGGTGCAAACCGGGGGTGTCAACCAAGATCAGCTGGGCGTCATCGCGGTGCACGATACCGCGGATGGTGTGCCGGGTGGTCTGCGGTTTAGCGGAGGTAATCGCGACTTTCTGGCCAACTAGTGCGTTGGTTAGCGTCGATTTTCCGGCATTTGGGCGTCCCACAAAAGAGGTGAAGCCCGAACGGAAGTTCGCGGGCCAGCCACTGGTGGGCATCATGTTCTTGTTATCGCTCATCGGCGGATACCTCGTTGTTCTCATTATGGTCGGATGCGTCCGTTTCCAGACGCTCTACATGGATCTTGCCAATACGGTTTCGGCGACCCGCCAGGGCCACCACGGTGAGCCGTAGTCCGTGAACATCGGCGGTGGAGCCGAGTACTGGAACAGATTCCAGCACCTTCGAGAGTAACCCACCGACGGTGTCAACATCTTCATCATCGATCAGCACGTCGAAGTGATCTGCCACATCATCGATGGACACCGAGGCCATGGCGAACAGCGAACCGTCTGGATTCTCGATGATCTCGTTACGTGAGCGGTCATATTCGTCGTCAATTTCGCCGACGATCTCTTCGATCAGATCTTCGAGTGTGACCAACCCGGCAGTGCCACCGTATTCATCGATGACTACCGCAAGGTGAATGGCTTCTTGTTGCAGTTCTTGCAGGAGGTCTGCGGCATTTTTTGATTCGGGCACAAAGCGTACCGGACGGGCCAAATCTTCTAGACGCTCTGCCTGCTGCAGGCCGTGGATCTCGGAGATCACGTCCTTGAGGTAGATGATGCCCTGGATGTCATCGGTATCTTCGCCAATGAGCGGGATTCGCGAATAGCCTGAGGCCATAAACAGTTCCAACGCACTGTTGATCGTGTGTTCCCCGGTGAGTACCACCATGTCGGTGCGCGGCACCATCACCGCACGCACGTTGGTTTCTTCCAGGTCCATCACCGAGGAGATCAGTTCGGCAGATTCTTCATCCAGGTCTTCGCCTTCGCTGGCGCGATCCACCATGTCGCGCAGGCGTTCCTTGCCCAGGTAGCCGTCTTCGTCGTTGCTGGTACCAGGGCTCATGGCGTTACCGATGCTGGCCAGCCAATTGGTGATCGGACCCAATAAGACTCGCAGCAAGCGCACCATCGGTGCGGTTGCACGAACTACGTTGCGCGCATTGGAACGACCATAACGCCGAGGTGACACGCTCACCAGCACAAAACCAATGGCCGCCATCACCACGGTGGCCAGTAGTCCGGCTAACCAGAGGCTTTCGATCCAGCGCGCCGCCAGTAGGGCTACCGCCACCGCGGAGGCGGTTTCAAACCAGATACGCCAGAAACGGATTGCTTGGGCGTGCGATTCGGTGTCGTCAAGGATGTGGCTCAGCGACTTTGAATCCGATTCGCTGCGCAACCGTTCGGCCGCGTTACGCGACAATGCGTAGAAGGCTGAGTCGGCTGCGGTTAAAATTGCGGCGCTGGCCATGAAGACCAATGCCAAAATGAGTAGTACTGCGCCCACCGGCTATTCCACCGTTTCTTTCGGTGCCGGGCGGCCGGTGTAGCCTTCGAGCAGGCGGCGCTGCAGGGCGAACATTTCGGCCTTTTCCTCTGGCTCTTCGTGGTCGAAGCCCATCAGGTGCAACATGCCGTGAGTAGTGAGCAGCAAAATCTCATCATGGACCGCATGTCCGCCGGCTTTCGCCTGAGCTTCGGCGATGGTTGGGCAGATCACGATGTCGCCTAAGATGCCGCTTTCCGACGGAGCGGTTTCGGATCCTGGACGAAGTTCATCCATGGGGAAGCTCATCACGTCGGTGGGGCCTTCGAGGTCCATCCACTCCACGTGCAATTCGCTCATCGCATCTTCGTCGATGAAGACGATAGAAACTTCGGTTTCCGGGTGGATGAACATCGCCTCGGTAATCGAGTCGGCGAGTTTCTGCACATCGTGCAGGTCCACTTCATAGTCGGTTTCGTTGTTTACTTCCACGCTCATTACTTGGTCCGTCCCCGGGAGTGTTGTTCACGTTTTTTGGTGTCCCAACGGTCATAAGCCGTGACGATGTCTGCGATCAGTCGGTGACGCACCACGTCGCCAGCATCCAGTCGACACAGCTTGATGTCGTCGATATTTTCGAGCACTTCGATGACCATCGCCAGTCCGGAGACCGCGTTTCCGGGCAGGTCCACTTGGGTCACGTCGCCGGTGATCACCATTTTTGAACCGAAGCCCAAACGGGTGAGGAACATTTTCATTTGCTCACTGGTGGTGTTCTGCGCTTCGTCCAGAATGACAAACGCATCATTGAGCGTGCGCCCGCGCATGTAGGCCAGCGGGGCCACCTCAATTGTTCCAGCCTCGATGAGCCGTGGAATGGTCTCCGGGTCGATCATCTCGTGCAATGCGTCGTACAGCGGACGCAGGTACGGGTCGATTTTTTCGGTCAAGCTTCCGGGGAGGAAGCCCAGCTTCTCCCCCGCTTCTACCGCCGGACGGGTCAAGATAATGCGGCTCACTTCCTTGGCTTGCAAGGCTGCCACCGCCATCGCCATGGCAAGGAAAGTTTTGCCGGTACCGGCTGGACCCACACCAAAGGTGATGGTGTTGTCCTCGATCGCGTCGACGTAGCTTTTTTGGTTCAGCGTCTTAGGCCGAATCGAACGGCCTCGGCCAGAGAGGATCTTCAGACCCAGCACGTCGGTGGGTGTATCGCCACCGCCAGCAGAGAGCATTTTGATGATTTGTTCGATCGTATCGGCGCTCATCCGTGAACCGCGGCTAGCTAAGGCCCGCGCTTCTTCGGTAACCCGCTGCGCCTTGCGTACCTGGATGGGTTCACCGATCAAGGTCAAGGTTGCACCGTTGGGGCGGAATTGCACCAAGGGATAGGCACCTGTCAGGATGCGCAATAATTCATCACTAGGACCTAGCGTCGCGACCATAAGTTCGGGGGTCTCGAAGGTGATGGTCATGGACGCGGAGTCAGACTCGGCCGGTATCTTATTATGTTCAACCTGCATGCAGTGCTTAGTGCCCCTTTTATAAAGCTTGGCGATGGTTCTTTCTCGTACCTTACAGTCTATCCACGACGGTCAGTCTTCGGGAAGATTTTCGCCATGAGCAAGGGCTCAATGCATCTGAAGTGTTTCTTAAGTATCACTGGTGGCCAAGGTATAGATTTGGTTAAGAATGCCTCGAAACGACCGATTTCCGCTTTTTTGCTCAGCTTCGTGTGCAAAACTATTTGAGCGTCAGGGCATTTAGTGGCTCGACGTTAAACGATTGATCAACGGATTGGTAAGTAGTGCAGGGTAGATTCACGAGGATGGCTTCAAAGCGGGTTGCCGTTATTGGAGTCAGTCTTAGTCTCGTCGCGGCAGCTGGCTGTGGTCTTGCTTCGCGCGAGGAATCACATCAGATGCCGATTAGCTCGGCCGCTGCCTCTCTGGCACTACCCGCTGCAAGCGACTCCGTTGAACACCAATCAGCTATTGACCGGTTGCCGATCTATTGGCTAGAAAACACGGATCTTGGCGTATATCTTTACCGTGAATACGCCACAAAAAATGTGACTGGCGAGCCCATTGGGGATTCCATCTCCTACCTGCTCAATGAAAAGTCAGTAAATCCTGTCTGGTACACACATCTGAAGCCATCAAGCGAAGTTGGCGTGTCCATGAACAAGGAAAACGTCATTACTCTTGACCTTCCTGCTAAGGTCTTCAGCGCTAAACTCGACCGTGGGCTGTCCGAGCGCACTATTCAGCAACTAGTCTTCACCTCAACCGCTGCCGCTTCTAACGCGGGGCTGTTAATCGGCACATTGCCTCCGAAGGTAAAAATCCTGGTTGACGGGCAAGCTAATGCAACGGTCTTCGGTGACTTACGACTCGCCGATTCATATGAACGCGACGCAAGCTTCATGGCGCCAATTTGGATCATCGATCCACAATTTGGTGCCACAAATAAGGCCGGGCAAATCAAATTCTCCGGGCGAACCGCCAACTTTACCGACGGTATCTACTACAGCTTGGAAAGCAAGGACAAAACCGGCAAGCTGACCGTTTTGACCGCTGCTAAAGCGATCAAAGCAACATCGATCAAAAAAGACGGCTCGTTCAACTTCACCACTCAGCTAGGAGTGGGCTCCTACAAACTGACCTTCTGGGGACAGGAAACTGGGTCCACGAAAAAAATCGCTTCGGTGTCCAGTGAATTCACCATCAAGTAAATCTTTGCTCGTTTAACTACAAAAAAATGTTCAGCACAACCACTTGGTTATGCTGAACATTTTCTGTTTATCGATTTATAAGTCGCCCAGCAGGTGCCGAACCAGAACTAAAGCTGCCGGCCCTGCGGTTGAAGCACGCAAGACATGCTGTCCCAGCAGGGCTGGGCGGGCCCCAGCAGCAACAAACTGTTCAAGCTCGGCGTCGCTGATACCACCTTCGGGTCCGACCACCAGGGTGACACCGGCCTGCTCGGAGGCCTGACTTAGCCAGTTCTGCGTTTCCTGCGCGACAGATAGTTGCGCAGCCTCATGAAGAATCAAAACTAACTCGCCGTTTTCACACAACTGGCGAATCTGGCTACTGAGCGCCTTAGTATTAACCGCTTCCAAGACTTCCGGTTCGAATGCACGACGTGATTGCTTCTGCGCCGAACGCACCAACGAACGCCACTTAGCCATCGCCTTCTCGGTCTTACTTCCGCTCCATCGCACGATAGATCGATCCGCCTGCCACGGACGGACCGTAAAGACACCGAGCTCCACGGCGGATTCCACGGCCTGAAGGTCACGGTCACCTTTAGCTAACGCCTGAACCAACCCGATTCGGTGTGCCGGAGCATCTTCCTGTAGGCGTTCAAGCACGATGACGCGCAACAACTCCTTGGACGCGTCCAACACTTTAACCCGCAAGCGCAATCCGGTTCCATCGAGAAGGTCAAGCTCTTCGCCGGAAGACACGCGTTTTACGGCCACCGCATGATGGGCTTCAGCCCCGGTGAGTTCGATAGTTTCCCCCACCAGGGCCAGTGCACCTTGCTCCGCGGAGATCACAAAGCTGTGATTGCTCATGTTTAGCGCTGGTTCAACTTATCGCGCAACCGGGAGAACATTCCGCCGGACTGCTCAACACGACCTGAGGTGAGCTGTTCGCCACGAAGTTCTGCCAACTGCTCAAGCAGTTCACGTTGTGCGGCATCAAGCTTGGTTGGGGTCTCCACCTGCAGGTGCACAATAACGTCGCCACGCTTGCCACCGCGCAGACGTGGTACGCCCAGACCTGGCAGCGTCATCGTATCCCCATCTTGGGCACCGGATTCCACGTTGATCTGCTGCTCGCCATCGAAGGTTTCAAGCTTCAGTTCACAGCCCAGGGCTGCAGCGGTCATCGGAATGGTCATCTTCGCATGCAGATCGGTCTGCGCGCGCTCAAATACCTTGTGGCGGCGAACATCAATCTCCACGAAGAGGTTACCGTTCGGTCCCCCACCAGGACCGGCTTCACCCTGACCACGCAGCTGGATTCGGGTTCCCGAATCAACACCGGCAGGAATGTTCAGCGACTTCGACACGTGCTCGCGCACGCGGCCCTCGCCATTACATTCATTACATGGGTCGGGGATGGTTGTACCGAACCCGCGGCAGGCGGGGCAAGTTTCAACGGTCATCATCTGTCCGAGGAAGGAACGTACCGGGCGCTGGATCTGACCTGCACCACGGCAGGTTTCACAGGTGACCGGGCTGGTGCCAGGGCGGCAGCATGAACCGTCACAGGCCTTGCATGTCACGGCGGTTTCCATTTCCAGCGGATAGACGGTGCCCTTGACCGCGTCTTCCAAATCAATGGTGATGGTGATCAGCGCGTCGCGGCCAGCCTGCGTACGTGAGGCAGGCCCCTGAGCCTGTCCCCCGCCAAAGAACTGTTCGAAGATATCGCCGAAGCCACCGAAGTTCTGTCCGCCGCCCCCACCGAAGCCCTGCTGACCGTTGCCGTTGAGGTCCCCGGTCGCGTCAAAGTTGGCGCGCTTCTTTTCATCGGAAAGGACCTCGTAGGCGCGGGTGACCAGCTTGAATTGTTCAGCAGCACCTTCACTAGGGTTTACATCTGGGTGCAACTTGCGTGCCAGTTTGCGGTAGGCACTCTTGATTTCCTGCGGGGTCGCATCCTTAGCAACACCCAGCGTCTCGTAATGCGAGCTCACGATATTCGCCGTGTCCTTTCGTAAAAATAAAAAAATTTAGTGGCGACGAAAACTAATTCGTCAAAATCTTCGATAGGTAGCGCGCTACCGCGCGTACCGATGCCATCGAGGAGGGGTAATTCATTCTGGTCGGTCCAAGCACGCCCAATTTGCTACGCGCGTCCGAACCATACGTTGTGGCAATCACCGTGGCATCGGATAACTGTCCGTAATGATGTTCGGTACCAATGGTCACCGCCACACCACGTGAGTCAGCTTCCAGCTCAGAAAATAGTTTGAGCAAAACAACCTGCTCTTCTAAGGCTTCCAGAACTGGGGTCAGCGTCAACGGGAAATCCCCCGAGGAACGTGCGAGGTTAGCAGTACCGGCCATCACGATGCGTTGCGCATTGGCTGCGCGTGCCATTTCCTGCAGGCTACCCACGATCGATTCGAACAAAGGGTCTTCTTGCAGCTGCGGCGGGATCATGTCCAACTTTAGGCTTCCCACGAGCTCGGCAAGCTGTCGTCCGCCCAGGGCGTTAAGCAAAGTCAGCTTCAGAGCGTGCAGTTCCTCGTCGCTATAAGCCCTCACGGTGGAGATCATTCGCTGATCTACCGTCCCATTAGAGGCAATCATCACCATCAGTACCTGCGCGGAACCTAAGCCCACAAGATCCAGATTTCGCAAGGACGCAGTGTCATAGTGCGGAACTTGAATGAGTGCGACTTGGTTTGTCAGGCGCGCCAACAACCGAACGGTACTATGCAGCACCTCGTCGAGATCTTGGGAACTATCCAAGATCTTGTTGATCGCTTCGCGTTCGGCTCTAGACAGCGGCTTCAGCTCACCTATCTGATCAACAAAACGACGGTAGCCCTTTTCCGTGGGAATACGCCCTGAAGAGGTGTGTGGAGCCGCGATCAGCCCTTCTTCTTCCAGCAATGCCATGTCATTACGGATCGTCGCCGCGGAGACTCCGAGGTTATGACGATCAAGCAATGCCTTGGACCCAACTGGTTCATGCGACTGGACGTAGTCCTCCACAATGGCGCGCAAGACGTCTAGACGTCGAAACTCACTCACCTCAACACCTCCTATGAAACCACGCAAGGTTTTGGCACTCGAACCTATCAAGTGCCAAGTCTAATACGTTCATCGGTTGCTAGCATTGGATTTCGAGCGTATTCGATCACAGCGAAAGGCCGTACGTGACTAATTACTCCTGGGGAGCGCAAGACCTCAGTGCACCAGCACCCAAAAAACTGCGTCAAATTCCGGTATCCGTCGGTTTGTTATTGGAAGACGTGGACAGCGGATGGGTCGGTGAAGTGGTTCGCACCGAAAAGTCCGGTGGCATGCGTGTCATCGTGCTGGAGGACCGTCGCGGTAAGACACGTTCATTTCAAGCCGGGTTCGGATTCCTGCTCGAAGGAGAACCGGTAGAGATCGTTGAACCGCAGCCTAAAACGGCGGCACCAAAGAAGTTAGTTTCGGCATCCGGTTCTCGCGCGGTCACCGATCTAAAAGCCCGTACCGCCCGGGCCAGTCGTATCTGGGTCGAAGGTAAACACGACGCCGAGTTAGTCGAAAAAGTCTGGGGCCATGACTTGCGTGTTGAAGGAATTGTGGTGGAGCCATTGCACGGGGTTGATGACCTTGCCGGGGCCATCCGAGCGTTTAATCCCTCACCGGAACGGCGCTTGGGGATCCTCGTGGATCACCTGATTTCTGGAACCAAAGAAGAGCACATCGTCAAGGAAGCAATGCGGGTGCCTGGAGCGGCGCAACATGTATTGATTTTGGGCCATCCGTACGTCGATGTTTGGCAGGCGGTTAAACCTTCGGCGCTTAACATTACGAAATGGCCGGTCATTGCGCGTGGCACCGATTGGAAAACCGGAATATTACGCGAGTTCGGTTGGCCACACTCCACAGCAGAGGACATCGGCCTGGGTTGGCAACGCATCCTTTCCCACGTTGACCACTATTCTCAGCTAGAACCACAGCTCTTAGGCAAGGTTGAAGAGCTGATCGATTTCCTCACCAGTGAAGATTACGGTTTCCTAACGATTGACCAATAGTTGGAGTTTTAGGGCGGGTTGGCCTTTACATCGCTAGAACCTCTATAGAATTAGAACAACACCCTATCGAGACAAGGAAGAGCCACGTGACAACACGCAAGACCCTACCGCCGGAGAATTCACGTTTCGAAGGTTCCAAGGTCTCAGCTTTACCCTTGTCTCCTTCTGAGGATCGTCAATGGGCAATGATGTCGCACTTCGGCGCCATACTCGGTTGCATCCCATCGGCCATCATCTTCGCGGTGTACCGAGACCGGGGGCCCTTCACCTCTCAGGAGTCGAAGGAAGCGTTCAACTTCACGTTCCCGCTCACGATCTTGGCAATCGTCCTGAACGTGCTGACCTTGATCCCTGGCATCGGTTGGATATTCGCTGTACTCACCGTGGCGCTCTGGGTCTACATGACGCTAATGGGCGCCCTCGCCGCCATTCAGGTCAACAAGGGACGCCCATACCGTTACCTCATTAACCTGCGTTTGATGAAGTAACTAACTTTTCTACGCTTTAGAAATCTAATAACTCTCGAACAACCAGGTCGGCCAAGAGCCGGCCTCGTTGCGTTAACACCACAGATCCAGCAAAGGCAGCCTTAGGATCAATCAACTCATCGGCGATTAAACCTGCCACCGCCTTCCGACCATGCTCGTCCAGGTCTGCGATAAGCATTCCACTGCTAAGTCGGGTCAGAAGCATGGTTCGTTCTAACTGGACCGCTTCCGCATTAGGGAACTCACGGCCGTGTCCCGGAGAGATGCCACCGTCGATACGTTGTTGGTACGCGGCAGGATGCTTCACATTCCACCAGCGCAAACCGCCCACGTGCGAGTGTGCTCCAGGGCCTGCGCCCCACCAGTCGCCACCTTGCCAGTAGGCAACGTTATGGCGACACGCGTGCTCTTCACCCTTGGCCCAGTTACTGACTTCGTACCACTGATAACCGGCGGCAGCGAACATCTCATCGGCAAGCTGATACTTTTCGGCATGATCATCATCGTCAATATTAGGAACCTGACCGCGTCGAATCTGCGCCGCCAGTTTAGTTCCCTCTTCGATAATCAGCGCGTAGGCAGAAATGTGATCAGGCTCGTAGGATAGTGCGGCCTCGATACTGGTACGCCAATCTTCAACCGACTCCCCCGGAGTTCCATAGATCAGGTCCACGCTCACATCCAGACCCACCTCACGAGCCCACTGAACTACCTGTGGAACACGCTTGGGGTCGTGGGTGCGTTCTAGGACCGCCAACACATGGGGAACTGCAGACTGCATCCCGAAGGAGACACGGGTAAATCCGCCATCTTTAAGCTCTTGCAGACTTTCACGGGTCACCGAATCGGGGTTCGCCTCGGTGGTGACCTCAGCACCGGGCTTGAGCCCGAATTCACTACTAATGCGGCCGAGTACCGAAACAAGGTCGCTAGCAGGTAGCAAGGTCGGGGTACCACCACCGAAAAATACGGTTTCAATTTCGCGATGCGCAATTTCAGACTTGTCCATCACGCCGCGAGAGAAACTGATTTCCTGGCTTACCGTGGCAGCATAACTGGCCTGGCTCGAACCAGAACCAAGTTCCTTCGCGGTGTAGGTGTTGAAGTCACAATATCCACAGCGCACAGTGCAGAACGGAATATGCACATAGAAGGACATGGTCCGCTCCTGCGCATTGTGCGAACATAATGCGGGGAGCAGACCATCGGCCGGAGCCGGATCGCCGTCAGGCAAAACTGAGGGCATTTACTTCTTTTTCTCTTCACCGGTGGATAGAGCGGCAATGAAGGCTTCCTGCGGAACCTCCACACGACCGACCATCTTCATACGCTTCTTACCGGCCTTCTGCTTTTCAAGCAGCTTGCGCTTACGGCTAATATCGCCGCCATAGCACTTGGCGAGCACGTCCTTGCGAATGGCTCGGATGGATTCACGAGCAATAATGCGTGAACCGATAGCTGCCTGAATTGGCACCTCAAACTGCTGGCGCGGAATTAGTTCACGCAGCTTTCCGGTCATCATGACACCGTAGGCGTACGCCTTATCGCGGTGGGTGATCGCGCTGAAAGCGTCAACCTGATCACCTTGCAACAGAATGTCGACCTTGACGAGGTCGGCAATTTGCGAACCGTCGGCCTTCCAATCCAAGGAGGCATACCCGCGGGTACGTGACTTGAGGTGATCGAAGAAGTCGAACACGATCTCCGCCAGTGGCAAGGTGTAACGCATTTCTACGCGCTCCTCGCTGAGGTAGTCCATGCCACGCAGCGTGCCACGTCGACCCTGGCACAGCTCCATCACCGAACCAATAAATTCGGCCGGGGCAAGGATCGTCGCGGAAACCAGAGGTTCATGAACCTCAAGAATCTTGCCTTCTGGGAACTCCGACGGGTTGGTCACGGTGATCATGACCTTGTCTTCACGCATGACCTCGTACACCACGTTGGGAGCGGTGGAAATCAGATCGAGATTAAACTCGGCTTCCAATCGTTCGCGGGTGATTTCCAGGTGCAACAGACCCAAGAAACCAACACGGAAGCCGAAGCCTAGTGCTACCGACGTTTCTGGTTCATACACCAGTGCAGCGTCGTTGAGCTGGAGCTTATCCAACGCATCGCGCAGCGCCGGGTAGTCACTGCCATCCATCGGGTACAAGCCCGAGAAGACCATTGGCTTCGGATCTTCATAGCCACCCAAAGACTCGGTGGCAGGCTTGATGCTATTGGTGATCGTATCGCCAACCTTGGACTGGCGAACGTCCTTCACACCAGTGATCAGGTAGCCTACTTCACCCACACCCAGGCCCTTACTTGGAACCGGGTTAGGCGCCGAAACGCCAATTTCAAGTAGTTCGTGAGTAGTGCCGGTGGACATCATCTGAATACGCTCACGCGGACGAAGCATGCCGTCAACCACGCGAACATAGGTAACCACACCGCGGTAGGTGTCATACACCGAGTCGAAAATCATTGCTCGAGCCGGAGCATTAGCCACACCCTGGGGTGCCGGCAGCTGCTTGATCACTTCGTCCAACAAGTCTTCAACGCCTTCGCCGGTTTTACCCGAGACCTTCAGTACGTCTTCAACTTCACAGCCAATCAAGTTTGCCAATTCTTCGGCGTACTTTTCCGGCTGAGCGTTAGGCAAATCAATCTTATTGAGCACCGGAATGATGTTCAGATCACTCTCGATGGCCAAGTAAAGGTTAGCCAGGGTCTGCGCTTCGATGCCTTGGGCCGCATCAACCAACAAAATGGCGCCTTCACAGGCCGCCAAGGAGCGAGAAACCTCGTAGGTGAAGTCAACGTGTCCTGGCGTGTCGATCATATTCAGCGCATAGGTCACGCCGTCGACTTCCCACGGCATGCGCACTGCCTGCGATTTAATGGTGATACCGCGCTCGCGCTCGATATCCATGCGGTCCAGGTACTGGGCCTTCATATCGCGCGAGGAAACCACGCCGGTGGACTGCAGCATGCGGTCGGCCAAGGTTGATTTACCGTGGTCGATGTGGGCAATAATGCAGAAGTTACGGATGAGCGACGGATCGGTCGCGGCTGGCACCTGGGCGGTGCGGGCCAATGGAGACACCTAAACAGACCTCATTTACTAACTAAGAATTTACGCGGAATTAGGCTCCATTCTGTCATGATTTACGCGTCACTACCTATTTGGAAGGGCGCGCCCTGATAGTTTGTCGATCATGGCTTTGAATGCACAGAAGATTCTTTCCCTTGTACTGCGTGCGGTTAAACTTTTTAACTCCTCACGTAGCAACGGACCAACTACTACCCGTAGGCCAACTCAGGCACCAAGCCGATCGCGGCACCCGCAGGCAGCTTCTAACGGCCCCGCCGCTCAGTCTGGTTCCGCCTACCCCGGAGATTTTCACGGTACCGTGCACTACGAGTACAACCCGAGCCTCGACGGCGAAGCTGATCCCGGTGAAGTTGTTTGGGGCTGGGTTCCTTACGAGGAAGATCACAACCAGGGCAAAGACCGCCCGGTATTGATTATCGGACGCGATGGGCAGTGGCTCCTAGGCCTGATGTTGACCAGCAAGGACAAAAACTTTGAGGGTCACCAGAATTCGGACTACATGGATATTGGTACCGGTGACTGGGATCGTGAACGGCGGCCAAGCGAGGTCAAGCTAGACCGAATTATTCGGCTCAGTCAAAGTTCGGTGCGCCGCGAGGGTGCAATCCTTGATGAACAGCGTTTTAGCAATGTGGTGAACACCCTAAATAAGCAGCGCTAGGCGTTAGTCGTTGGTCGGCCATTCTGCTAGAGTTAACTCTTGTGTGTCACGCAGGTTGGGTGACACGCCCCCTTTGGGTCGCCATAGGTGCCCCACACCGCTCAGTCGATGGCCCGAAGGATGAACCCTCTACCGACCGTATTTGACGATAAACGAGAGAGTTTATTAAAGTGGCAAACATCAAGTCCCAGAAGAAGCGTAACCTTACCAACGAAAAGGCTCGTCTACGTAACGTAGCAGTCCGCTCGGAGGTCAAGACCCTTATCCGTAACGTCAGCGAGGCAGTCGCCACCGCTGACAAGGAGAAGGCAACTGACGCACTGCGTTTGGCTAGCAAGAAGCTCGACAAGGCAGTTAGCAAGGGTGTTCTTCACAAGAAGAACGCTGCTAACCGTAAGTCGGCAATCGCCAAGAAGGTTAACGCCCTCTAAGCACCGCTAAACTTCAGCAAGATCCTCGAATCCTTAGGGCTTCGGGGATCTTGCGTTTTAACCACCATTTTCATCGTTGCGCTAGCCTGTGAGCATGCCGCAACTCAACAGCTGGATCGGATCCGAGAACACCTCGGTCATCCAACACTGGCAGTTTCCGGTCGGAACTGACCAGGTATGGAACGCATTGACGCAAGGCACCCAGCTAAGTATGTGGCTTGGTGAGCCACGCCTGGCAAATTTCGAAGTCGGACAGGTTGTGGAAATTCAACACGCCCCAGACTACTGGTGCACTTGTCTTATCCAACGGTGCGATCCAGCGAAACTCTTGATCATGACGTGGAAGTTCCCCGACGAGAACCTTTCAATGCTGGAACTACGACTCACCGGCAACTCAACGGGTACCAAGTTATCGCTCGTACACAGTCAGCTGTCGGATCAAGCTACTAATTACCTCACCGGCTGGCAGACACACCTACAGTATCTCGAGGATCTACTTTGCGGTGCGCCTCGCCCGATGGCAGACTTTTGGTCCCTTTACGAGGAATTAGCCGCAGAAGCCAAGCAAGCGAACTAACGTTTTGGGGCTTTGGACGCGATGAACAAGATGGCACGTTCTAAGGCATAACCTGGAGAACGGCCACCACCTTTAACCATGCGATCCGTTTGCGCAATATTTTCAATGCACAAGGCAACATCCGCACGCTTCCACCCGCGGGCCTGCTGCTGAGCAGCCTGCACCTGCCACGGTGCCATACCGAGTTCTGAAGCCAACGATGCCGCAGGCTCATTGACTCCAAGCACCTTGGCCAATTGACGAATTTTCATCGCCAAAGTTGCAACAATGGGAATCGGATCAGTTCCGGTATCCAATGAATGGCGCAAGGTAGTTAAGGCGAGCTGCGCATTTCCTGCCAGCGCCGCATCTGCCACCTTGAAGGCTGTTGCTTCAATACGTCCGCCGTAATAGCGATCCACTACTTCTTGGTCGATGGTCCCAGTGGTGTCTTGAATCAGCTGATGACAGCTTGAGCCAAGCTCTGCCAACGAATTGCCCACCGCTGCAACCAACGTCTTCACCGCGTCGTTAGTGATTCGACGTTTGGCGGCCTTAAACTCTGCCTGCACAAAATCGATTTTTTCAGCATCGCGCTTGATTGGCTGGCAATTGACAATCAACGCTCCGGCAGCCTTGATGGCGTCCAATAGTTTCTTGCCACGAGTGCCGCCCGAATAATGCAGAATCAGCACATTCTCTGGGGCCGGATCTTTGAGGTAGCTCAGGGCGTCTTTGAGGAAGTACTCGTTCATGCTGGCCAGGTCATGGACTTCGACTAGATTGGCGCTAGAGAACAGTGAGGAGCTCGTGGCAAGCAACAGTTCTCCGGGCTCATAGGTGGCCGCGTTGAGTCGCGTATGTTGAATGTCTTCGCGTGTTGCCGCTTGGCTACGCAATAGTTCGAACGCCCGGGAAGCCAGATATTGTTCGGATCCGGTCAGTAGGATCAGTGGTTGAGGAGTTAAATCCCTCCACGATATTCCCGGGGATGCTTGCGCGCGTGCCATCGAGCTCCTTTATGCGTCGTGCGTTACCTTGATCCTACCGAACTACGGCTCCAATCGCCTTGGCCAGCACCTTGTCTGCTTCGAATGTGAGCAGAACACTACCTTCCTGATCCGTCCTGATAACTTTCGAGCCCACCTGTGTGGCGGCGTCAAGAATTTGTTGGTGTGGATGACCGTAAGAATTGTCTTCGCCCACGGATACCAAAATCACTTGGGGTTTGAGTTTCTCGATGATTTCGACCCCACCGTTCTTCGCCCCATGATGCGAGGCTTTGAGCACTTGGACCGGCGGTTGAGGCTGGCTCGCCAGCAACTGATGCATCGCAGCTTCCTCTAAGTCCCCGGCAGTAAAGAAGCTGACTACTCCCCCATCCAAAATAAAGTCGAAGATGATCACCAAAGAGGTGTCATTAGGCTCTGCGTAGCGTGCGCTGACCTCATCAGGGCCGATCACCCGGTAGCGTACTTCGTCGGTGCCACCGCTATCCCCCGGGCCGATAACTTCCGCGCCCTGCCAGAGATCCGGGGTGAAACCAGAAGAAACTAATCGCTCACCTATTTTGATTCCGGAAGCCTCTATTTGGGGTATTCCACCAAAATGATCGGCATGCTCGTGGGTAATAAACACCTTGGACAGCGTGGTGATTCCTAATCGTTTCACGCAAGATTCCACGTCCCCATCGGGCGTACCCGAATCCAACAGCCACGCTTCTCCTGGTCCGGTATGGATCATAAAAGCATCCCCCTGGCCAACATCACACATTGCAACGTGCCATTCCCCGCCAAGATCTGGACGATAGAACAAGGTCGCCGGCACAACAATCGCAGACATCGCCACCAGCGCTGCGATCAAGCCGCCAGCAGCGACGCGATGCACCGCCAAATGTTCACTTTCACGGCCAGTCACAAGCAATACGGTGAAAACCACCGAGAATCCAATGGCCAGACTGATACCGGCAAGCCCCGCTGGCCAGGGGCGCGAAGCACCCGGTAACTCCACCACCCATAACGCTACTTTCCCGATCCAACCGGCCGGCAATCCAGGCACCCACACCAGCAGCTGAACTAGGCCGGGCAAAGCAGTACACAACAATAAACAGAGCACACCGACGGTAGTGATCAGCGGCAACAATGGAGCTACTACAAGGTTCGCGGGCAGTGAGTACAAACTAAAGTTTGAATTCAACGCAATAATCACCGGAAGGCAGGTGAACTGGGCGGCACAACAAATTGCGGTGAGCTGGGCAAACCACGGCGGGAAAATACGCGAGAAAATCTCGGTAAGCGCCGGAGTCAGCACGATGATACCTAGGGTCGCTAGCACCGATAATGCGAAGGCCGGATCTACCGCGCGCGAGGAATCCAGATGAAGCAAGATCGTCGCGGACAAGCTCAGAATTCCCAGTGAACCCCGGCCACGACCAAGTAGCAGCGAGATAGTGGCGATCATTCCCATTAGTCCGGCCCGAAGTACGCTGGGATCTGGTCCCACAAACCAAATAAACAGCCCCAAAAACGCGATGCTCAAGATGGCCGCAGGGATTCTGGGCACGGTAAAAAGTCGCAGGAGCACCAACACCATCGCCCCAAGCAACGCCACATTTGAGCCGCTCACCGCGGTCAAATGGCTCAAGCCACTATTTTTCATGGCGGTCGAGAGTTCTTCGTTTTGCCCCGACCGGTCCCCATAGAGCATTCCGGGTAGTAAACCCCGAGCTTCGGCACTGAGCTCCTGCAAGCTGGACGAGAACCGTGTTTTTAGGTAATCGGCGGCGTTGAGATCTTGCGTGCTGAGCACGACCGGCGCACTCTGCGCCCTAGCCCACCAGGCAAACGAACCATTTGAATCGGTGGCTTGCAGAGCAAGGATTGTTTCGAAGCGATCGGCCGTGACATCGAGATGGTAGGGCACGCTCAGATACACCTCAAGTGGACAGCTAACCCATTGGTCTTCATTCCAGTATTTGAGAATCTGCGCAGCGCCTTGGCTGACAGCATCCGCGCCTACCCTGGGTTGCTCATCGAAGGCGACGATCACCTTGCGTTGCTGTTCAGCGTCGCCGGGCAATAAACACTCATTGTTTCCAGAGCCCAGAGCGCTGACACTGATCGCAGCTAAAAGCAATAACAACGGCCCGGTAAACCAGGGTGCCGATGAGGGTGAGTCGTGACGCTGGCGCAGTAGAAATGCCAGAATCACGAAGAAGAGCACCAGCACCACCAGCATTAGTGGCAAGGCCGGTTTCAAATACGCGGTCAGCCATGCACCGGCAAGCACCCATAAACCGCGAAAATCTGTTTTCACGGGACCACCAGCTCGGAAAGTTCGCCCAGCAGTACCGGCCCAATACCGGAGACCGCGTCGAGTTGCTCCACGCTGGTAAACGGGCCATTTTTGCTGCGGAAGTCGATAATGCGTTTGGCTAACGCTGGACCTATCCCAGGCAAGGTCATCAGCGTTTGATCATCGGCCTGGTTCAACGAGATCTTCGCCCCGGCGCCGGGAGCTTTCGTAGCTTCGGCCGGCGCGCTGCTGCTGCTGGCACCGGGCAAAATGATTTGTTGCCCGTCGGTGAGTTTGGCCGCCAGATTAAGAAGTTCCGGCGCAGCCTTTTTATTCATCCCGCCGGCCTTGTTAATGGCGTCGATGATCCGCGAACCCTCGGCTAATTCATACACTCCGGGTTTTTTGACCGCACCGACCACATGCACGGTAATCATGTTGACCGCTTGGGTCGCGGCAGGATGTTCTGGATCGGCGACCAACGGGATTGCTTCTAATTCTTCGGCGGCCGGTGGCGGGGCAAAAATAATGGAGAAGGCGACCCAAACCAGCACCACAAGCACCAACACGAGCGCGGCCACGCGCGACACGGCGAAGCGCAAACGGGTCGGCCGTGGCGCAAATTTAGAGAAGAAGTCGTGGCGCCCCATGAGCCACAGTTTGCGCCAGACTTAGTCGTTGATGCGCTGCACGGCGTCGGGTTGTGGATTCAGTGGGCCCACGGCCACCCCGAGGACCCCAATCCCGGTGTGTGCGGCGAGCACTGCCGGCAGGGATTCGATCTGCACCGGCTCATCGCTGAGCGAAGCTAGCTCGTTGGCCACTTCAGTAGCTAACTCCGCTGCCCCAAAATGCATTACTCCGATACGTACCGGCCCTTCAGCCTTGCTGGCCGCATCGGTACCCAGCGCTACCAGTCGGGCTTGGGCGCGAGCAAAAGAACGTGGCTTTTCAATGGGTTGAATCAGCCCCTCGTCGATGTGCAGGATCGGTTTGACGTTGAGCAGGTTACCGAGCACCGAGGAGATCGTGCTGATCCGCCCACCACGGCGTAACTGCTCGAGGCTTGGCACCGCAAAATAGACAGAATTTTGGGTGGCCGAGCGCGCGATCTGGGCCAACATTTCACGCGGTGCGCCGGCCTGCCGGGCGGCCAGCACATCGGCGACGGCAAAGCCCTGGGGCATCGCGACGGTACGCGTATCGATCACGGTCACCGGCAGCTGAACATCCTTTGCTGCCAGCCGTGCCGCGTCCACCGTGCCCGACAGCTGACCGGACATGTGAATAGAGATAATTGACTCACAACCGGCGTCCTGCAGTTGCCGGTAAACCTTCGTGAATTCCCCCGGGGCTGGGCGTGAGGTCTTCACCGATTTGCCCATCGCCAGGCCCATCATCAGCGCGTTCAGATCATCGCCGTGCACATGGTTGTCGACGATAATGGGGATATTCACGCAAGCGAAGTCGGTACTTTGCAGCAAGCTGCTAGGCAGACAGGCGGCGGAATCTGTCACCACGCCGATCCGGGTACGCGAAAGCCCACGCGGGGCCAGCCATTTAGGCAGCCAGCCCGCGCGTGGACTCTTCGTGCGTTCGCTCATGGGTCGAGCCTACGGTGCCGGAACCACATTCACGAGCTTCGGCGCACGGACGATCACTTTCAGCGGCTCCTTGCCATCAAGCATGCGGATCACCGTTTCGTTGGCCAAAGCCTGCTCACGCAGATCATCCTCGGAGATATCCAGCGGAACCTCGAGGCGCGCGCGGACCTTGCCCTTGATCTGCACCACGGCGGTGACGGTGTCATCGATGAGCAACGACTCGTCAACCTGCGGCCAGGCGCTGTTGACGACGCTTGGCTCGTAGCCCAGCTGAGCCCACATGTCTTCGGCCGTGTATGGCGCGAACATGCTCAACAGCTGCGCGGTGACCGTTGCGGCCTCGCGGACCGCAGGGTCACTGGCGCCGGCACCGGAGTCGATGGTTTTACGCGCCGCGTTGACCAATTCCATGGTCTTGGCGATCACCACGTTAAACTTGCCCGAGTCCAGCAATTGAGCGGCCTCGTGCACGGTGCGGTGAGTAACCTGACGCAAGGACTTCTCGCCGGTGGTGTAATCCACGTCCTGCGTGCTTTGCACGTCCTGGGCAATACGCCAGGCGCGCGCCAAGAACTTCTGCGAGCCCGATGGGGACACATCGGCCCAGTCCACGTCGTCCTCCGGTGGGGAGGCGAAGATCATGGTCAGACGCACCGCGTCCACACCAAACTTGTCCAGCTGCTCACCCAAGTCAACACCGTTGCCCAGCGACTTGCTCATCGCCTTGCCACCGTTGAGTACCTGACCCTGGTTCAGCAACGCACTAAATGGTTCGTCCACGTCGATCAAGCCCAGATCAAAAATGACCTTGGTGAAGAAGCGCGAGTAGAGCAGGTGCAAAATCGCGTGCTCTACACCGCCGACGTACTGGCCAACCGGCATCCAATCGCGCACTGCCTGCGGGTCAAATGGACCCTCGGTGTAATGCGGGGAAACGAAACGCAGGAAGTACCAGGAGGAATCGACAAAGGTATCCATGGTGTCGGTGTCGCGCTTGGCGGCGCCGCCACACTTCGGGCAGTCCACGTTGACCCACTCTTCGACGGCAGCCAGCGGGCTGGTGCCCTTCGGAGCGAGCTGCTCGCCGCGCAGGTTATCTGGCAGGCGTACCGGTAGCTGGTCATCGGGAACCGGAACCTCGCCGCAGTCGGCGCAGTGAATGATCGGGATCGGGGTACCCCAGAAGCGCTGGCGCGAGAGCAGCCAGTCGCGCAGCCGGTAGTTGATCGTGTGCTCACCGGTGCCGGCGGCCTCAACGATTTCGATCGCCTTCGCGACGGCCTCGGTCTTGGACAGACCGGAGAGCTCACCGGAGTTGATCAGCTGGCCCTCGCCGGTGGTCGCGGTTCCGGAAACTGCCGGATCCTCTTCACCGGTTTCGACGACCACGCGCACCGGCAGGTCGAAGGCGCGAGCAAAGTCCAAGTCACGCTGGTCGTGCGCGGGCACGGCCATAATTGCACCGGTACCGTAATCGGCCAGCACGTAGTCCGCGGCCCACACCTGCAGCTTCTCGCCATTGAGTGGATTGATCGCGTAACGACCCAAGAACACGCCGGTCTTTTCACGTTCCGAGGACTGACGTTCGATCTCGGAGAGTGCTTTAACCTGCTCCTGGTATTCTTCCAGGGCGGTGCGGTGCTCGTCGGTGACCAGCTCGCCAGCCAGCTTGGCGTCGGCGGCAACAACCATGAAGGTCGCACCGTACAAGGTGTCCGGACGGGTGGTGAAGACCGGGATCTTCACTTCTTCCAGCTGATCCTGCGCGGCGATGGAGAAGGTCACCTGGGCGCCCTCGGAACGGCCGATCCAGTTCTTCTGCATCAGCAGCACGCGCTCAGGCCAGTGCCCCTTGAGCCCGTCCATATCTTCGAGCAGACGATCGGCGTAATCGGTGATCTTGAAGTACCACTGGTTCAGCGACTTCTTGGTCACCGCGGTGCCACAACGCTCACAGGCACCGTTAACTACCTGCTCATTGGCCAACACGGTCTGGTCCGTAGGGCACCAGTTCACCGGGTGGTCCTTGCGGTAGGCCAGGCCCTTTTCGTAAAACTTGTTAAACAGCCACTGGGTCCAGCGGTAGTATTCCGGATCCGAGGTGTGCAACCGGCGGTCCCAGTCGGCGGAGATCGCATAACGCTTAAAGCTCTGCGCCTGGGTGTCGATGTTCTTGTAGGTCCACTCCGCCGGGTGCGCATTGCGCTTAATCGCGGCGTTTTCCGCTGGCAGGCCGAAGGAATCCCAGCCTATCGGATGCATCACGTCATAGCCACGCAAGCGCCAGTAACGCGACACCACATCGCCCATAGCAAAAGCCTCGGCGTGACCCATGTGCAGGTCACCGGAGGGGTACGGGAACATATCCAGCACATAGCGACGCTCGCGGCTGCCGTCATCGGCGGGCTTGAACACTTCAAGTTCGTCCCACACCGGTAGCCACTTGGACTCGAGGTCCTTAAAATCGTAGGTTCTGGGTTCGTTCGTCGATGATGTCACTGAGCTCTTCTCACACACTTGCGGAAAAATTTCCTGACGGAAAACTTGGTTCGGGTCCAGACACAACAAAAGCCCCCAAATCACCACTCGGGGGTACGGCCATTGGCCGTGCTTAGCCTAGGTTGCGCTGAAAATGCATACGCCGATTCTATCGCAGTTCAACTCGCAACGGCGCATCCGTGAAATGCCGACTCCACCACCGGTGAAATGTCATCGCTCACAACCCGCACGTCGTTGTCCGATGAATTCTTACACCGCTTATCCACAGCCGGCACCCACGGCGGCCCAACGCATCGCTGCCGGGCCAACAATGGCTTCATGAACACCGAAGCACTCATCGCCACCTTGCACACCCTGTGCGCCGCCCCGCTTCAGCTCGGGACGCAACTCACCGGTGCCATGATGCTGCGCTTAGGCACTCTAGCCCTCGCCCTGTTCACCGCTATTGGTCAACTAGTGCATCAACAGCGCGATCCACGCCTCGTACTTGCCTACTGTGACCTCGTGGAAAAATTCGCTCAGCAGGTTCACCACGAACAACTGGCCACCGCCCTTGATGCCCAGCTCAGCGGTGCGCACGCGCTGAGTCTTGAAAGTTTCGATCGGTTACGCGCCGGCACCTGCGCGCTAGAGGGTGAACCGGAACTCGCCGTGGGCCGGACCTGTTACAAATCTGCCGGAGGCTTGCTGGCCGCGTGGTTAGGGCTGAACTATTTCGAGGCACAACGGCGCATCGACGACGCCTACCTGCTTATCGGCCGGCGCACCGCTCAGGGTGAATCTTGCGAGCCACGCTTACCGGCATTGGCAAGACTCTATGCCGAGGGTGGCGCAGACCGACGCAGCATCACGGCCACCGCCCGCAGACTTGAAAAACTCGAACCCAAAGACACCACCTTCGACGGCATCCCGGACCAGCTCACCGCCAGGGATACCGACGGGCAACTCTTAGAGGTCCACGCCGCCCGCGCCCTAGCACAGCTCGGTCCCAATGCTGCCCGCAAGGAAATCAGTACTCGGATCGGAATCTACAAGGAACTGCACACCGAAAAACAGCCACCGGCGCTGGGTCTATTCATCGGCCCGGTCATCCAAGGCGTTCACGAATTCACCCTGCGCACCTTGGCCTCCCACGCTCAGGTGATCCGTTCGATCCGCGTGCAATCGGCAGACTGGCGCACCCAAGCAGGCAAAGCCGCTCGTAACGCAACCGCAGAACCTGACACTGATGCTCCTGCGCCGTCGCCAGAAGCGAACACGCAGCAGCCAGTTGCTGATACCGCGGTAACACCCAGCGACCCGCCCAGTGACCCATCCTGGTTACAGCCCGAGACCCCGATGCCCGCGTGGGCTAAGTCGGCCGATGAGCCGTCTGTAGCCGATGGCACCGCGCACTGCACCGCGCAGCCCGAACCAGTGGGCAGTGCCAATGATGTCCTCACCCCGGAGCTCCGCGCACTGAACGCCTTCATGGCCGTACTTACAGCCACTTCCACCGGCGGAAAGTTCAAGCCAGTCATTCCGCGCATCTTCGTTTATATGTGGCTAAGTGACCTACAGAATCTCGCCGAAGCTCACGGTGTCACCTCAAATGGGGTGAACTTACCGCCGGGCGAACTTCGACGCACCTTAGCCGACGCCAATATCATTCCGGTGGTCTTGGGCGGTAACAGCCAACCGCTAGATCTGGGCCGCTCCAGACGCTATCACGAGGGGTATGTCCGGGCGGCAGTGTTAGCGCGCGATCGCGGCTGCATTGTGCCGGACTGCACCACGCCGCCAGATCACGTAGAAATAGATCACTATCAACGCGCGTGGGCCGATGGCGGGACCACCAGTGTGCAGTCCGGGGCAGGACTGTGTCCCGAGGGGCATCACAGTCGCCACGTTGATCAGATTAAAATCGTCGACGTCGATGGCCTACCCCACGTGATCCTGCCTGCCCATCTGGACCCTGAACAAAAACCTCGGCGCAACACCTATTGGGGAGCCCTGCAACTAGGAGACTCCCCCGACCGGGAGGAAACGCCACCCGATCCACCCGAGGAAAGTTAGCCAGCAGACCGTGCCCGCCGAACCCCCAATCCCCCACCGGCCGGCACCCGAAAAAAACGCAGACCTCGAACCCTTTGCTCAGGGGTTCGAGGTCTGCGTTTGTGCGTGTTGACGCTGATTAAGCTTTGGTGTCTTCGTCTACCCAGTCAAAGGTACGAGTCACTGCCTTCTTCCAAAGGCGCAGGCTACGTTCGCGCTCCGCGTCTTCCATCGCCGGCTCCCAACGCTTGTCCTCAGACCAGTTCGATTCCAGCTCGCCAAGGTCCTTCCAGAAGCCCACTGCCAGGCCAGCTGCATAGGCAGCACCCAGCGCGGTGGTTTCGGTAACCTTCGGGCGAACCACGGGTACCCCAAGAATATCGGCCTGGAACTGCATCAACGCCTCGTTGGCCACCATGCCACCGTCGACCTTCAACTCGGTCAGCGGCACCTCGGCGTCGGCGTTAACAGCATCCAGCACCTCGCGGGTCTGGAATGCGGTAGCTTCCAATGCGGCACGGGCAATGTGGTTTTTATTCGCAAAGCGGGTCAAGCCCACGATTGCGCCACGTGCTTCGGCCCGCCAATAGGGTGCGAAGAGACCGGAGAACGCAGGCACGATGTACACGCCACCGTTATTATCAACCTTGGCCGCCAGCTCTTCGATCTCCGGAGCGGTCGCGATCATGCCGATATTGTCGCGTAGCCACTGCACCAGTGAACCGGCTACCGCAATGGAGCCTTCCAGCGCGTAGACCGGAGCGGCGTCGCCCAGCTTATAGGCCATCGTGGTCAGCAGCCCGTTAGAGGAATGCACGATCTCGGTGCCGGTGTTGAAGATCAAGAAGCAACCGGTACCGTAGGTGTTCTTCGCGGTACCCGCGGTGAACGCTGCCTGGCCGAAGGTGGCAGCCTGCTGGTCACCTAAGATACCGGCCACAGGCACTTCGCGCAGCAACTGGTTGCCCGCCACCGTGCCATACACCTCGGAGGAGGAACGTATCTGCGGCATCATCGATACCGGCACACCGAAGTCGGCAAGGATTTCTTCATCCCACGCCAGCGTCTTCAGGTCCATGAACAAGGTGCGCGAGGCATTGGTGACGTCGGTGACGTGCACGCCGCCGTCGATGCCACCGGTCAGGTTCCACAACACCCAGCTATCGGTGGTGCCGAAGATCAGATCCCCGGCTTCCGCACGTTCCCGTGCGCCTTCCACGTTGTCCAGAATCCACTTGATCTTCGTCCCGGAGAAGTAGGTTGCCAGTGGCAGCCCGACCCGGTCCTTGTAACGATCCATTCCGCCATTGGCAGCCAGTTCGTCAACGATCTCTTGGGTTCGGGTATCTTGCCAAACAATCGCGTTGTACACCGGTTCGCCGGTGTTCTTATCCCACACCACGGCGGTTTCGCGCTGGTTGGTAATGCCAACTACTTCGATGTCGTGTCGGGTCAGGTTCGCCTTGGACAACGCCTGGCCGATCACCTCGCGGATGTTGTTCCAGATTTCAGCCGCATCGTGCTCTACCCAGCCGGCGGCCGGGAAGATCTGCTCGTGCTCCAGCTGACCGACGGAGATGACCTCGCCGGCATGATCGAAGACGATGGCTCGGGAACTTGTGGTTCCTTGGTCAATGGCGATGACATATTTTTCAGTCATGATTCACATCTCTCTTTCTAGAACATCAGGCCGGCGCCGACGCCGCCCAGTAGACCACCAATGACTGGACCGGCGATTGGAACCCACGAGTAGGCCCAGTCAGAGGATCCCTTGCCCTTGATGGGAAGGATAGCGTGCGCCAGTCGTGGACCGAGGTCACGTGCTGGGTTGATAGCGTAGCCGGTCGCGCCACCAAGAGATAGGCCGATGGCCACCACTAGCAACGCGACGGCCAGTGGACCGAGCTGGTGCGGGGTTTTGCCCAGACCTGCAATCACGAAGACCAGCACAAAGGTACCGAAAATCTCGGTGACCATATTCCAGCCATACGCACGAATCGCGGGGCCAGTGGCGAATACGCCAAGCTGCGTTCCGGCGTTCTGCTTGTCATCGAGGTGCTTTTTATAGGCCAACCAGGTACCGACGGCACCTAGGAAGGCACCAATGAGCTGAGCGAGGAAGTAGAGCATGGTGTTGGCGAATGTTTTGGCAACACCTGGTGCATATTCGGCGACGTCCGGATTCACCAGCAGCCCGATCGTAACCGCCGGGTTCAGGTGCGCACCGGAAATACCGGCGATCCAGACACCGCAGTAAACGCCCAAGCCCCAGCCGAAGCTGATCGCCAGCCAACCGGCGGCGCTACCGAGGGTGCCCTTGAGTGCGACGTTGGCGCATACGCCCGAGCCCATGAGGATGAGAATGAAAGTGCCGGCTAATTCGGCAAGAAACACGTGAGTGGACAACGTTGACCTCTTAGTGGTTTCGAAAGCCGGCGGCAACCTACCGCCGGCCGGTGCAGGTTACGCGAGGATGACCCCATGGCTTTCTGCAAGTACCGAGAGCGAATGGTCGATCTCGGCTGCGGTCTGGGCCTGATTCCAGCCCATTGGTGTTGCGAGGTGCGAGGCGACCTCGGTGACCAAATCTTTAGTGACCAACCCGCGGAAGGCGAGGTTGGTGCGGCGAATAAATACATCGATCAAGCGCCCGACCTGCTCGTGTGAGACCAGGTAGGAAAGTTCTTGAACCGACAGTTCACTGCTGTGCGTCAGAAGCTCTTCGTGCTCGCCCACTTCGGCAAGCACCCGATCCGCTCCGGTGCCATAGCGCTCGAGCAGTACGCGAAGCCGCGCATGCGGAGCACGGTCTTCACGGGCCGCATACCAGGCGGCCAGCTGGCCTTCATTGGTGGGGAAGTTCTTGCCGCCGCCAATAGCCACACCCTGGGTACTGTGCTTTTCGCTCTCGCCCAGGAAGTCCAGCGCCTTGCCGCCGAGGTTTTCGGCCAGCGCGCGGAAGGTGGTCCACTTGCCGCCGATCAGCGAAAGCATCATGGTGGAATCGGTCAGCCGGGTTTCCTTCACCTGGTAATCACGGGAAACGAAGCCCGGGGCGGTGTCGTCGTGGTTCGGCAGTGGACGCACACCGGAGAACTTGTAGACGATCTGCTCTTCGCTCACGGAAATTCGCGGGAAGACCTGGCCGATCAAATCGAAGAAGTACGCAACTTCCTCGTCGGTGCAAACCGCCGGTTCACGCATGTCGTGCTCCAGGTCGGTGGTTCCCACCAGTACCCGACCGAGCATTGGGTAGATCAAGACGATGCGGCCGTCTTCGTTTTCGAAGAAAATTTCGCGTCCGCCGGTCGCCGCCAGCAGCTCTGGGTGATCAAGCACGATGTGTGAGCCCTTGGTGCCGCCGGTCCACTTGGTGTTTTTACCAAGCTCAGCGTTGGTCAGATCCACCCAGGCACCGGTGGCGTTGATGATGACCTCGGCTTGGAAGTCGAACTGCTCGCCGGTCAGCACGTCGCGCAGCGTCGCGGTGCCGTCGGTGACGGTGGCTAGCTCCACGTAGTTGCTAGCTCGCGCCTGATCGTTGGCACCCAGACCGTCGCGCAACACATCGAGGGTCAGGCGTTCTGGATTGTGCACCGAGGCGTCGAAGTAGGTGGCGGTGTATTTGACGTCCTCGCGCAGTTCTGGCAGGTCCTTGCGGGCCGCCTTGGTGCCTTTGAAGTTGTGCCATGGGGTGTTGCGTCCACCGATGCCGGCGAACACGTCGTACATGATCAGTCCGGCTTTAATGAGCGCGGCACCGCGCTCGGTAGGCTTCCCGGACTTGTGAGTCAAGAAACGGATCGGTGCGCTGAGCATGCCGGAGAAGGTGGAGAAAATCGGAATGGTGGTCTGCAACGGCTTCACGTAGTGCGGAGCGATCTCCAGCAACGAATTACGTTCCTGGACCGACTCGTGTACGAGGCGGAATTCACCGTTTTCGAGGTAACGGATCCCACCGTGGATCATATGTGAGCTCGCGCCGGAGGCTCCTTGGCAGTAATCGCCACGCTCTACCAGTGCCACATCGATTCCCTGCATCGCTAAGTAGCGGAAGGTTGCCACACCATTGATGCCACCGCCGACAACGAGCACCCGTGCCTTTGGCCGTGCACGTAGTTGCTCTAGCTGGTCCCGATTCACGATTGCATGCCCCTTTATTGACTGTTCGTATCTGTCAACAGTTAGTCTTGTCACCATGGAACAAAACGGTCAAACAAAATGCACAAACGTGCAGAAATGGTCCGATTGATGCACAAATCACCCGGCACCGGACCCTATAAGCTGCCAAATCCTGGCACATCCGTGCAGGCGAACCCGAAAGCCAAGGACGCCTTGCGCGCCGCACAGTTGTATTACCTGCAGGACATCAAGATGGAGGTGATCGCCCGGGAATTGGGAGTCTCCCGGTCTACGGTGTCGCGGTTGCTCGCCCACGCCAAACGCACCGGAATGGTCTCGGTGAAGATCAACCCCTCGGCTAACCTGTCGGCATTGGTCAGTAACCAGCTAGCCGAAAAATACGGGATCAACGTGCATTTAGTACCCACCGACGGTTCGATGGATGACACCGAATTGCTCCAACGCGTCTCGGCGCATGCGGCCTACCTACTGGGCACGATCGTGTCCTCCTCAATGACCGTGGGTGTCGCCTGGGGGCAGACCATGCAGGCGGTCTCCGCGGCCCTGGCCGGGCACCCCACCCACGACTCGGTGGTCGTGCAGCTGAATGGAGCGGCCAACCCGGTCTCCAGTGGGGTGCGCTACGCCAGCGAAATCCTGACCCGCTTCGGCCAAGCCTTCACCGCCCGCACCGAACAGTTCCCGGTCCCGGCTTTTTTCGACAAAGCCAGCACCCGCGAGGCGATGTGGCAGGAAACCTCGATACGCCGCGTACTCAACATCCAACGTGAAATGAATTTGGCGGTCTTCTCCTTGGGAGCTGCCAACTCTAACCTCGCCTCACAGGTGTACCGCGGCGGTTACCTCAGTAAGGCCGAAACTCGGCAGCTCAGTGAAATGGGTGTGGTGGGAGACGTCGCGACGGTCTTTTTCGATAAAAGCGGCGACGACGCACACATTGAGATCAACGCTCGAGCCACCGGGCCCACCCTGGCAGAACTGCGCAAGGTTCCACGGCGCTTCTGCGTGGTCTCGGGCCGCGGCAAGTTAGAAGCCGTCCGCGGGGCGCTCAACGGCCAGCTGATCACCGAGCTAGTCATCGATGAGGGCACCGCGCTGGCCCTGCTGGACGGGTAGGGTTAAATACATGACGCCACGCACCGAACTGGTCACCACCCATACCTTGCACGGATCCACCACCAAGGTCTACAGTTACCCGGCCAGCACGCAGCCAAGCGCCGGAACTATTTTTGCGATCCACGGTTTTCGTGGCGATCATCATGGGCTGCAACGCATCGTTGACCAGCTGCCGCAATACACCATCATCGTGCCCGATCTGCCAGGTTTCGGCCACTCCAGCTCGATGCAATTACCCCACGACGTCCACGGTTATGCGGCGGCTTTATCCACGTTGGCCGACGAGTTCGCCCTGCCAGCTGGCACCATCTTGCTCGGACATTCTTTTGGCTCGCTGGTGGCTGCCAAACTTGCCACCGAACGCGATTTTTCCGGGCTCGTGCTGCTGAACCCGATCTCCGAGCTAGCGTTGGATTCTTCGCAGGCACTGATGGCCAAACTCACCGGTTTTTACTACGAGGTCTGCGCAAAGCTACCCGAACGCCTTGGTTCGGCGGTGCTGCGCTCGAAGTTATTCTCCGACGCCATGAGCGTGGTGATGACCAAGAGTAAAGATCGCGCCATGCGCCAGTACGTTCGCGAACAGCACCGCGCCTACTTTGGCGGCTTTCATTCACGCGTGAGCCTCGCCCAGGCCTATCAGGCCTCCATTGCGCACACCGTGGGCGAATACAGCGCAGATATTCACATTCCGGTACTCATGGTCGGCGGGATGCTCGACGAGTTAGGCACCCCGGAAACCCAAGAGAACCTTCGGGCAAGCTTTGCCGACGCGCGGCTAGTCATACTGGACAACGTCGGACACCTGATTCACTACGAAAAGGCCGGCGACACCGCGGCGGCGATCGACAAATTTCTGCAGCACCTGCCGAGCTAATCTCGAGCTAAAGCACCTCGTCGGGATCCACCGCGATGTTCACTACCGGATCTTTAGCCGCGGACATTCGCGCCCGCAAGGCTCGCAGTGAGGTGGTCACTAGCTGGCCGTCGGCGTAGGAAAAGAACAGCACATAGCGGTGTTCGATCGGTGGGCCATCAATAATCGTCGGACCGTGCACCGCCAGCTTTTCACGCAGTTGTGGTGACATGGCCGCGATCAGCCTTTCGGCCCCGGGCCCGGAGACCACCGCGCTACGTACCGCCGGAGGCAGTCCCAGTTCACGGCGCTCCCCCAGTTCACGTTCGGCAAAACTGGCCGGGTCATATCGCACCAGCGCCGCACCGGCCGGGCTTGGCGTGCCGGTCAGCACCACGACCCCCTCAGCTGAGGCCAAGGAGGCAGCGCTAAACCAACGACTGAGCACCTCTTCGGTATTACGAAGGGAATCATGAGCCATCATCTTATCCGCGTCCAGTAGCAGCACCGCACTGTAGCCGCCGTCCACCACCGGCTCCACCCCGGGGGTTGCCACCACCAGCGCAGGTTTTCGCTCCAGCCGACGCACCGGTTTAGCCCCGGTAGAAGAAATCACCGGCACCTTGGCAAAGGCCTGACCCAACTCCTCGGCGGTACGATCCGCGCCAATGCTTGCCGCGCGAATCCGTGGCGAATTACATTCGGCACAACGGTATTCGCGATACTGTTCGCCACACCATTTGCAGGAAATATGGTGGCTTGACCCGCCAAGTTGTAACGGTCCCTGACAGGCCGGGCAGCGCGCCAACGTACGGCAGTCCTGACAGGCTAACGCGGGCATAAAACCGGTGCGCGCCACCTGCACCAGCACCGGCCCGGTCTCCAGAGCCTTCGTCGCTTCACGCCAGGCAAGGGACGGGATCCGGGCGCGGGCGAGCACCGGGTCGCGTTCCATTTCAAAATCATTGGTGGTGGCCACCACGCGTGGAGTCTGCGCGCGCAACACCGCTCGGGCCACCTTCAGTTCCGTGGCCCAACCGGTAGCCACCAGGCGCTGGGCCTCCACCGAACGCGACGGTGAGGCAATAAGTAGCGAGCAGTCGCTGTGGGTGCTGCGCAACAACGCCACCTCGCGCGCATGCTGATACGGCGCGCGCTGTTCACGGTGGGATTGATCCGCGTCTTGCCAGAGCACGATCAGCCCCAGCTGCGGGATATGACATTGCGCGGCGGAACGGGTGCCGATAACGATCTGCACCTGCCCACCGATGGCACGCAGGAAATTTCGGTACCGTGGGGTCGGCCCATCGTCGGCCTGCAGCCGCCCATAACTATCTTTGCCGAAGTGCTCGTCTAGGTGTTCGGCCAGTCGGGCCAGATCGCTGGCGTCGGGCACCAGCAGCAGCACGCGCTGCCCGCGGGCCAGCACCGGCCGGCAGGCATCGAGCAAAAATCCGGGCCAGGAGCCATAAAAGTTCGGCACCCAGGTGGCTACCGCGCGCAGCGTTTCCCCGTTGGCCCACGCCTGCAGGGTTTCGGGACCCAACTCGTAATGTTCGAGCTGATTTGGATGCTCGGGCAACGTGGGAGCTACCTCTTGCAGCTCTTCCTTTTCGACCTTGGCCGCGCGCGGCGGAACGGCTAAGCGCACCACATCCCACACGGTTCCGGCATAACGCTGCGCCACGAGTTCGGCGACCTCATACACCTCGCGGTGTAGCACCACCTTGTCGCTAACCAGTTTGGAGAGCGCCTTGAGCTTGATCGGCGAGGCGTAGTCTTCAAGCACCTCGGTGATAAAACCGGGCAGTTGTTGCGCCCCAAAGGGCACCTTCACGCGCGTGCCGGCCACCGCGGTGGATACCATCGATTCGGGCACCTGATAGTCGAAGAGCCGGTCTAGATGTGGCACGGAAGAATCAATCAGCACCCGAGCAACCCGCTTAATACGGGCCGGCTCGGGTGCTGATATGAGGGCGTCTTGCTGCACGCTAGGTCCTAGACGTTAAACCAGCTGCGCAGCGCATCCACGCGGTCGGTACGCTCCCAGGTGAAGTCGTTGTCGTCACGTCCAAAGTGGCCGTGCGCGGCGGTTTTACGGTAGATCGGACGCAACAAATCTAGGTCTTCGATGATGCCCAGTGGGCGCAGGTCAAAGATCTCGTTGATGGCGCGGGTAATCTTGGCCGGGTCCACGGTTTCGGTGCCGAAGGTCTCCACGTACAGACCCACCGGACGAGCCACGCCGATGGCGTAGGCAACCTGAACTTCGGCGCGGCGAGCAAGCCCCGCGGCGACGACGTTCTTCGCTACCCAACGCATCGCGTAGGCGGCCGAACGGTCAACCTTGGAAGGATCCTTGCCGGAGAACGCGCCGCCACCGTGGCGGGCAAATCCGCCGTAGGTGTCTACGATGATTTTGCGTCCGGTCAGTCCCGCGTCGCCTACTGGCCCGCCGATCACGAAGGGACCCGAAGGGTTCAGGATCACGTTGGTGCTTGAGGTGTCCAGATTTGAACGCTCAAGAATCGGGGTGACAACCTCTTCGAGCAGGTCTGCCTTCAAGGTCGCCAATTCGTATTCCGAGGCGTGCTGGCTGGAAACGACCACGGTGTCGATGGAGACCGGGGTGTCCCCGTCGTAGCCGATAGTGACCTGAGTCTTGCCGTCCGGACGCAGCAACGGCATGCGTCCGTTCTTGCGCACCTGGGTCAGCCGTTCGGACAGCCGGTGGGCTAGGAAGATCGGGGTAGGCATCAGCGAATCGGTTTCATCCGAGGCGTAGCCAAACATCAGACCTTGGTCGCCGGCACCCTGCATATCGCGTGGGTCCTTGGCGGTGCCTTCACGCGCTTCGAGCGAGTTAAACACGCCGTCGTGGATTTCCTGGGACTGCTGTCCGATCGACACCGACACGCCACAGCGCGCTCCGTCAAAGCCGTTGGCCGAGGAGTCGTAGCCGATGTCCAAGATGGTGCTGCGCACGATCTCGGGGATCTCCACGTAGCCGTTGGTGGTCACCTCTCCGGCCACATGCACCAGTCCGGTGGTGGTCAGCGTTTCGACGGCGACCTTAGAGTTCGGGTCCTGCGCCAGCATGGCGTCGAGGATCGCATCCGAGATCTGGTCGCAAATTTTGTCTGGGTGTCCCTCGGTAACGGATTCCGAGGTGAAAAGACGAAGTTCGGGGGTAGTTGAAGTCACCTTTTTACTCTATCTGGTCTGACCGACCGATTGGCTTTAGTTGCGACGTTACGTGACCAAACACCATATGGTGCGGCTCACTTTATGACGTGCGGATGTCCGATTATTGCGCTGGCGATCTGCTCTATGACCACCCGGGCCACCTCAAGTTTGCTTCCGGTGGCCTGCACGCTCGGCGCCTGCGAGGCAAAAAGTACCTGAATGCTGTTGGTGTCTTGCCCAAAGGTCAGCTGCGCACCCACCTCGTTGACCACGAGCATTTCGCAGCCCTTACGCGCCAGCTTCGAGCGTCCGTAGTCCAGCACGCTGCCCTGCTCGTCACCGGTTTCGGCGGCGAACCCGACAATCAGTGAGGGCAGCGTCGCATCCTGCGCACGCGCCTGCACAATCTCGGCCAGAATATCCGGGTTGCGCACCAAGGTGATTACCGGAGCGGAGTGTTCATCGCGCTTTTTAATCTTCGAATTTTCGATGTTTGCCGGGCGGAAGTCGGCCACCGCCGCGTTCATGATCAGCACATCGTGGCCTGGAGCCTCGGCGAACACCGCGGCGCGCAGTTCTAACGCGCTCGATGCATGCACCAGACGTACCCCGGCCGGCGGGGCAACTTCCAGGTGCGTGGCTAGCAACGTCACCTCGGCGCCGGCATCACGGGCTGCCTGCGCCAGCGCCACCCCCTGACGGCCCGAGGATCGGTTACCCAAAAAGCGCACCGGGTCTAGCGGCTCGCGGGTACCGCCGGCGGTGATCAACACGCGCTGTCCGGCCAGGATTGGGGTACTTAGTAACGGGGTAATCTGCGCAAAAATATCTTCGGGTTCGGGAAGTCGTCCCGGTCCGGAGTCTTTTCCGGTCAACCGTCCGCTAGCCGGTTCGATGATGGTCACCCCGCGTGAGCGCAGGGTAGCGACGTTGGCGCGGGTGGCCTGGTGCTGCCACATTTCGGTGTGCATCGCCGGGGCCATCACTACCGGAGCCCGGGTCGCTAGTAGCGTGCCGGTCAACAAATCATCGGCGATCCCCGCCGCAGCCTTGGCCATCAGGTCCGCCGTAGCCGGCACGATCAGCACCAGGTCGGCTTGCTGCCCTAAACGCACGTGGTTCACCGACTCCACCGCGTCGAAAACATTGGAGGTTACCGGATTGCCCGAGAGGGCTTCCCAGGTGGCGTTGCCTACGAAGTTTTCTACCTTCGCGGTCGGGATGACGTCGACGTGGTGCCCGGCCTCTTTGAGCAGGCGCAGCAACAACACGGACTTGTAGGCGGCGATCCCGGCCGAGACGCCCAAAACGATACGCAACACGCGAAATATCCTTTGGTGATTTTTACCTGGTGGTTAAAGAAAAAAGATGGCGCCCGATCGGGGCGCCATCTTAGATGTTAGTCTTCGGTAACTTCAGCCCGAGTGACCTTCAGTAGCTGGCTGTCCAGTTCGCGCAATGCGATGGTCAGTGGCTTTTCGTTCAACTTGGTCTCAACCAATGGACCAACATACTCGAACAGGCCTTCATTTAGCTGCGCGTAGTAAGCGTTGATCTGACGCGCGCGCTTTGATGCGTTGAGCACCAGCGCGTACTTCGAGTCGTTGGTCTCAAGCAACGAGTCGATCGATGGGTTAATGATTCCCTCAAGATTGGACACAGGACTCCCTTTAGTCATTCTTCAGGCCCATAAGGGCCACAAGCTCTTCGGCGGCGCGTGAAACATCATCATTTACGATGGTGACATCAAATTCTGATTCAGCCGCAAGTTCTAGTTTAGCGGTTTCTAGACGACGCTGCTGCTCCTGAGCCGTTTCGGTGCCACGACCGATCAGTCGGCGCACCAATTCATCCCAGGTTGGCGGGGCCAAAAAGACGAACTTTGCCTCAGGCAACGACTCTTTAACCTGTCGTGCACCCTGCAGATCGATCTCCAGCAGGACCTTTTTGCCATTAGCCACCGCGTCGTCAACCGTGGAACGGATGGTCCCGTAGCTATTCTGCCCGTGCACCACAGCCCATTCCAACATGTCACCGCCATCGACCAGTTGATGGAACTTTTCAGGCCCAACGAAGAAGTAATGAACTCCATCCTCTTCGCCTGGCCGAGGGTCTCGGGTTGTGGCCGAGACCGAAAGCCAGACATCAGGATAGTTATCTCGGATGTAGGTGGAGACGGTGCCCTTACCTACGGCCGTGGGGCCGGCTAGAACAGTTACCGACGCAGCGGTCATTGACTACACTTTCGTTTTTGGTGGCGATTGCTTGAAGTGTTCGGTGATCGCCGTGCGCTGCTTGCGGCCTAAACCGCGCAAGCGACGGGAAGGGGAAATGCCAAGACGTTCCAGCAGGTTTGCTGCACGAACTTCACCAACACCCGGCACCGACTCCAGAAGGTCCATGACACGCATGCGTCCCACAGCCTCGTCTTCGTATACC
This sequence comes from Arthrobacter sp. MYb213, assembly GCF_002979915.1. Classification (GTDB taxonomy): domain Bacteria; phylum Actinomycetota; class Actinomycetes; order Actinomycetales; family Micrococcaceae; genus Glutamicibacter. Next base: position 382,201 of record NZ_PCQA01000001.1, on the reverse strand, counting down.
AAGTCTAGTACCTCCGTGATGGAGATCTTGCCGGTACTGAACTGGGCTTTAAGTTCTGCACGGCGTGTGCGAGCTGCCAATGCCTTGGCACGAGCCCGAATACGGTCTTCGTCTGAGAGTTCTCGCAGTACCATCGTTCAGCCATCCTTCATGTGTAGTGGACTAAGGCTATGAGAGTGAACATAGCGATCAAACGCGCATTTTGCAAGAGTAATCGCGTTGTGGCTACCAGAAACTGTAGTAGCCACAACGCGATTGTGCTAGTTATTTAGCCCGCGGCCAATAATTCATCACGAACTTGCGCCGCTTTAGCCCGCAAGGTGTTTACACTTGGCCCCACTTTGAGGATGTCCCGACTGCTGGTACCCAACACCTGTGAATAACTACCGGCAAAAGCGGTGGCAATATCACGTGCCGTGGCGCCTTGGGCGCCGAGCCCTGGGGTGAGCAATGGCGCCTTCGTTGCACTCAGATCGATGCCCAATTTCTCCGGTGCATCGCCAATGGTTGCGCCTACCACCAGACCCACGTGGCCCATATCTTCAGCGCCCGCATTTTCTGCGGTGACTTGGTCAATAATCGACTTTGCAACCGACTTTTTACCGCCAACGTGCTGCACGGAAGGTCCTTCAGGGTTCGAGGTGAGACCCAAAACGAACACTCCGCGACCGGTCTGCGCGGCCAGATCAATGGCCGGTCGAAGCGACTCATAACCCAGGTATGGGCTCAGTGTCACCGCGTCCGAAGCCAGCGGCGAAGCGTCGTCCAACCACGCCGTCGCATAGGCGGCCATGGTCGAACCAATGTCGCCACGCTTGGCATCTGCGAGGGTTAATATTCCCGCAGATTTGGCCAAGCTGAGAGTTTCCTCCAAAACTGCAAATCCGGCGGACCCAAAACGCTCATACAACGCGACCTGAGGCTTCAAGATTGCCGCCACACCGCTCATGGCTTCCACCACGGTCAGTGAGAAAGATCGCACCCCAGCGGGGGTATTTTCCAGTCCCCACGCCTCAAGCAACGCTGGGTGTGGGTCAATTCCCACACACAATGGCCCGGCCGTCTCCATCGCCGCCCGAAGGCGGGTTCCGAAGTTAGGCATTGCGCGCACCGCGCAGGTTCTGATCGTGCACCTGCAAGCTGGTGACATCCCACTCGTATTCACGTAGCGCGTCGATAGCCTGCACGCAGGCACCAAACTCGGCGACGGTAGTGATAATTGGGGTGCCCACCGATACCGCGGCGGCGCGAATCTCGTAGCCATCCCCGCGGGCCTCGGAACCGGTTGGGGTGTTCAAGATCAGGCCGATCTGCCCGGCGTTGATCAGATCAACGATGGACTCGCCGCCCTCATGGACCTTGCCCACCACCTGGGTTGGGATGCCGTTGCGGCGCAGTACCTCGGCGGTACCACCGGTGGACAGGATCTCAAATCCGTTATCCGCCAGGTGCTTGACCGGGATCACGATGGAGCGCTTGTCACGGTTGGTCACCGAAACGAAGACCTTGCCGCCGGTAGGCAGTGGATTATTCGCCGCGGCCTGGGACTTGGCGAAAGCGGTATCGAAGTACTTGTCGATACCCATGACCTCGCCGGTGGAACGCATCTCTGGGCCGAGCAGCGAATCAACAACCTTGCCCTCCGGGGTGCGGAAACGAGCGAACGGAAGCACCGCTTCCTTCACCGCGATCGGCGCCGAATCTGGTAGATGAGTGCCGTCTCCGGTCGCCGGCAGGGAGCTGCCACGCAGCTCGGCGATGGTGTGTCCCACACCGATCAAGGCCGCAACCTTGGCCAACTGCACGCCGGTAGCCTTCGAGGTGAACGGCACGGTGCGGCTGGCGCGTGGGTTCGCTTCGATCACGTAGAGAATATCTGAGGCGAGTGCGAACTGGATGTTGATCAGGCCGCGTACCCCCACACCCTCGGCGATGGCGCGCGTAGCGGCTGCCACACGGTCACGCACGTCTGGGCCCAGGGTGATCGGAGGCAGGGTGCAGGCTGAGTCGCCGGAGTGAATGCCAGCTTCCTCGATGTGCTCCATGATGCCGCCGACGTACAGGTCGGTGCCGTCGAACAAGGCATCCACGTCGATCTCGATCGCGTCTTCCAAGAACCGGTCAACGAGGACCGGGTGGTCCACGGTGATTTCGGTGGCGTTAGCGATGTAGCGTTCCAGGTTTGCCTCGTCGTAAACGATCTCCATGCCGCGTCCGCCCAGCACGTAGGAAGGACGAACCAAGACCGGGTAACCGATCGAGTCGGCGATCTTCTTCGCATCGTTGAAGGACACCGCGGTGCCATTCTTCGGGGCGATCAGCCCGGCGTTATCCAACACCTGCTGGAAGGCGCCACGGTGCTCGGCCAGATCGATGGCCTCCGGGGAGGTACCCAGGATCGGCACCCCGGCCGCTTTCAACTCGGCTGCGAGCTTCAGCGGGGTCTGGCCGCCAAGCTGCACAAACACCCCGAGTACTCCGCCGGTTTCTTCTTCCGCGTGGATGATTTCCAGCACGTCTTCCAAGGTCAACGGCTCAAAGTAGAGACGATCGGAAATGTCGTAGTCGGTAGACACGGTTTCCGGGTTGCAGTTGATCATCACGGTGTCGTGGCCAGCTTCACGCAAGGCCATCACCGCGTGCACGCAGGAGTAATCAAATTCGATACCCTGGCCGATCCGGTTTGGACCGGAACCGAGGATGATCACCGATGGCTTCTCGTGGGCGACAACCTCGGTCTCTTCGTCGTAGGTCGAGTACATGTACGGGGTGAACGCCTCGAACTCGGCCGCGCAGGTGTCCACGGTCTTGAAGACCGGGCGCACACCCAACGCGTGACGGATCCCGCGGATGACCGCCTCAGGCTTGCCGGTCAGCTGCGCGATCTGCGCGTCGGAGAAACCGTGACGCTTCGCTTCGCGCAAGACCTCCTCGGACAGGTCCTTATTCGCCGAGATCAGCTGTGCGGTCTCGTTGATCAGCGCGAGCTGATCAAGGTACCACGGGTCGATCGCGCTGGTTTCGAAGATCGTTTCAATGGAGACCCCGGAGAACAGCAAACGCTGGACCAGCGAGAGGCGCTCGGTGGAGCCCTTCACGATCGAGGCGAGGACCGCCTCATGCTCTTCTTCTGGAATCGGTTCGAAGGAAAGCTCCGAACCCTTCTGCTCCAGCGAGCGCAACGCCTTCTGCAGCGCCTCGGTGAAGTTACGGCCCAACGCCATCGCCTCGCCCACAGACTTCATGGTGGTGGTCAGCGTCTTGTCCGCTGCCGGGAACTTCTCGAAGGCAAAGCGTGGGACCTTCACAACCACATAGTCCAACGCCGGCTCGAAGGAGGCCGGGGTCTTCTGCGTGATGTCGTTCGGAATCTCATCCAGGGTGTAACCCAGGGAGAGTTTGGTAGCGATCTTCGCGATCGCAAAGCCGGTGGCCTTGGAGGCCAGCGCGGAGGAACGCGAAACGCGCGGGTTCATCTCGATGACCACCACACGTCCGGTGTCCGGTTCGATGGCGAACTGGATGTTACAGCCACCGGTGTCCACGCCGACCTCGCGGATGACCGCGATGGAGATGTCACGCAGGTTCTGGTATTCGCGGTCGGTCAGCGTCATCGCCGGGGCGACGGTGATCGAGTCGCCGGTGTGCACGCCTACCGGGTCAAAGTTTTCGATCGAACACACGACGACGACGTTGTCGTTCTTGTCGCGCATCATTTCCAGCTCGTATTCCTTCCACCCCAGGATGGACTCCTCCAGGAGCACCTCGGTGGTCGGCGAGTACTGCAGCCCGGCTCCGGCGATACGGCGCAGGTCCTCGGCGTCATAAGCCATGCCCGAGCCCAGGCCACCCATGGTGAACGAGGGGCGCACTACCACCGGGTAGTTCAGGATCTCGACGGCGGCAAAAGCCTCATCCAGCGTGTGCACGATCTGCGACTTGGCCGATTCGGCGCCACAGCGTTCGACGACGCCCTTAAACTTCTCGCGGTCTTCGCCCAGTTCGATGGCTTCGATATTCGCGCCGATCAGTTCGACGTTGTACTTCTCCAAGGCGCCGGACTTGTCTAGGGCGATGGCGGTGTTCAGCGCGGTCTGCCCGCCCAAGGTCGGCAAGATCGCGTCCGGGCGTTCCTTGGCGATGATCTTTTCGACAACTTCCGGGGTGATCGGCTCGATGTAGGTGGCATCGGCGAATTCCGGGTCGGTCATGATGGTGGCGGGGTTGGAGTTCACCAGGATGACCCGCAGGCCCTCCTCCTTGAGCACGCGTAGTGCCTGGGTGCCGGAGTAATCGAATTCGGCGGCCTGGCCGATGACGATCGGGCCCGAACCGATGACGAGTACTGAGGTGAGATCGGTGCGCTTAGGCATTACTTGCTGTCCTTATCTGCGGCGGAATTCATCGCGGAAACGAAACGGTCAAAGAGGTAAGCGGCATCGTGTGGACCGGATGCTGCCTCCGGGTGGTACTGCACGGAGAAGGCTGGGATGTCGAGGCATGACAGGCCCTCCACCACGTGGTCGTTCAGCGAGAAGTGTGAAACTTCTACCTTGCCGAAGCGGGCTACCGGTGCGGTGACGGCGCCTTCTAGTGGTGCGTCGACGGCGAAGCCGTGGTTCTGACTGGTGATCTCTACCCGGCCGGTGGACTTGTCCATGACCGGCTGGTTGATTCCGCGGTGTCCGAAGCGCAGCTTGTAGGTGTCAAAACCTAGTGCGCGGCCTAGGATCTGGTTGCCGAAGCAGATGCCGAAGTATGGCATGCCGGCGTCGAGCACCTCGCGGACCAGTTCCACCTGTGCGGTAGCTGCCGCCGGGTCACCGGGGCCGTTGGAGAAGAACACACCGGTGGCGCCGGTGGCCTTGATTTGTTCAAGTGTCGCGTTGTACGGCAGAACGTGTACGCGCAGGCCACGTTCGGCCAGACGGTGCGGGGTCATCGACTTCATGCCCAGGTCCACGGCGGCCACGTTGTGCAGCGGTGCACCGCTAAATCCGTGATCGGCCGGCTCCACGGTGTACGCGGTAGCTACCGACACCTCGGCGGAGATGTTGCGTCCGGCCATCGCTGGCTGCGCCTTGACGGCGGCGATCAGTTCGGCGTCGGACTTCTCGGCGGCCTCACCTGAGAAGATGCCGGATTTCATCGCGCCGGCGTCACGCAGGTGACGGGTCAGCGCGCGGGTGTCCACGTTGCGGATACCGACGATGCCGTATTCGACCAGGTCTTCATCCAGGGTGCGTTCGCTGCGCCAATTACTGGGCCGTCGGGCCGCGTCGCGCACTACATAGCCGGCCGGCCACATCCGTGTGGACTCCGGGTCTTCGCTGTTCACGCCGGTGTTTCCCACGTGTGGGAAGGTCTGCACGACGATCTGGTGCGCGTAGGAAGGGTCGGTCAATGTTTCCTGGTACCCGGTCATTCCGGTGGTGAACACTGCTTCGCCAAGGCTTGTGCCTACGGCGCCGTAGCTACGTCCACGGAAGATGCGGCCATCTTCGAGTACCAACACTGCTGGTAGGTTGCTCAGGGAATTCACTTAGTTTGTCTCCTGCTCGGCCGCGTCGGCTTGGTGCGACGCCAGCAACTGATAAATCTTTTGGGTGTCCTCGTGGTAGCGAGGACGGAATCCGGTATCGAAGGTGAAATCATCCTTCGTCCAGGTGATCACGATCAGCCCGTCACGTTCGACGAACTTGCCAACCATGCCGGCGGACCGGGCCACCTTCACAAATGCGTTCCACGGAATGTGCAGGTCGGTGGTGCCTGGACGGACCAGATGCACCCCGGCGCTACCCAGTTCTAAGGTGGCGTTCGAACGCACTCCGAGTTGATGGACCGCGATCCGATCCAACCAGTCTTCATACCGGGTGGTGGCCACGTACATGCCGATGAACTGGTGTTCAGGTTCGTCATCGAACTGCGCATACGGTGCCGGGATGTCGGTCTGTCGTCGTTTCATATTGCGCCAGCCAATCAGGATCAGCGCACAAAAAAGTACCGCGATCCCGATGGTGACCAGCACGCTGGTCAGTTCCCCGCTAGTCATTAGCCACCCGCGGGGTAGCTAGCGCACCGTCAAGCACGGTGGGGTGACCGTGGAAGAAGGTGGCGCGTACCGCACCTGGCAGCTCCATTCCGGCAAACGGTGAGTTGCGCCCCTTGGTGGCCATCGTGAACGGGTCCACGATCCAGCGTGCCGCCGGGTCCACGAGGGTCAGGTTGGCCGGTTCACCTACGGCGATCGGGCGGCCCTGATCTTCCAGGCTGCCGATCTTCGCCGGGGTGAACGAGGTAATGCGTGCCACGTCGGCCCAGGAAAGCAGCCCGGTCTCCACCAGCGTGTGCTGCACGATGGACAGCGCGGTTTCCAACCCGGTCATGCCCATGGCGGCCGCACCCCATTCGCAGTCCTTCGCTTCGCTTGGGTGCGGGGCGTGGTCGGTGCCGATCACGTCGATGGTGCCATCGGCGACGCCTGCACGCAGCGCCAGCACATCTTCTTCGCGGCGCAGCGGCGGGTTGACCTTGAAGACCGGATCAAAGGTCTTCACCTTTTCATCGGTGAGCAACAGGTGGTGCGGGGTGACCTCGGCGGTGACGGCGATGCCGCGTGCCTTGGCCCAGCGGATAATCTCCACCGATCCGGCGGTGGACACGTGGCACACGTGCAAGCGGGCGCCGACATGTTCGGCAAGCAGCACGTCGCGGGCGATGATCGACTCTTCGGCGACCGCCGGCCAGCCGGTCATACCCAGCACCGCAGACACCTCGCCCTCGTTCATCTGGGCACCCTCGGTGAGCCGTGGTTCTTGGGCGTGCTGGGCGATGACCCCGTCGAAGGCCTTCACATATTCCAGTGCACGGCGCATCAGTAGCGGATCGGAGACACAGATCCCGTCATCGGAGAACATCCGCACCTTCGCGCGGGAATCTGCCATGGCGCCGATCTCGGAGAGCTGCTGCCCGCCCAGTCCGACGGTGACCGCACCCACCGGGCGAACATCCACCCAGCCGGCCTTGCGGCCCAGCTCGTAAACCTGCTCCACGACGCCGGCGTTATCTGCCACCGGGGTGGAGTTGGCCATCGCGTGTACCGCGGTATAACCGCCGCGCGCTGCGGCCTGGGACCCGGTTTCCACGGTTTCGGCGTCTTCACGGCCCGGTTCGCGCAGGTGCGTATGCGGGTCAACTAGTCCCGGCAGCAGCACCAGCCCGGCGGCTTCGATCACCGTGGCCTCGGCGTCAGTAACCTCGCCGAGCTGTGCGATCTTACCGTCGATGATTAGCACGTCGGTAGCTTGACCACCGAGAACGGCGGCCTGTCGAATCAAATACTTCATCTTAGGTTCCTTAGATCAGGTCGCCGGAAAGCAGCATGTAGAGGCTAGCCATGCGGACCGCAACGCCGTTGGTGACCTGTTCCAGGACCATCGAGTGTGGCGAATCGGCGGCAGCCGAGGATATTTCAAGACCACGGTTCATCGGGCCAGGGTGCAAGATCAGCGTGTCGTGCCCCTTGGCTTCCAGCGCTTTGAGGCGGGTGTCATCCAGTCCCCAGTAGCGCGAGTATTCTCGGGGATTTGGGAAGAACGCTGCCCGCATCCGCTCACCTTGCACACGCAACATCATCACCGCGTCGACCCCGGTCTCGATCACCGCGTCCAGCGAGTAACTAATTTTGCACGGCCAAGCGCTCGCGCCGACCGGCAGGAGCGTGGGCGGGGCTACCATGGTCACCGAAGCGCCCAGCGTGTTTAGTAGCCACAAATTTGAGCGGGCCACCCGACTATGCAGGATGTCACCGACGATCGCGACCTTCAGCCCGTCCAAGCCCCGGCCTACCGGAGAGACGCCCTCGCGCAGCGCTAACTGGCGGCGCAGCGTAAACGCGTCGAGCAAGGCCTGGGTGGGATGTTCGTGGGTGCCATCTCCGGCGTTGACGATCGGCAACCCGATCCAGTCGGTGGCAGCCAGTCGTGCCGGCGCCCCGGAGTCAGGGTGGCGGATCACTACCGCGTCCGCACCGATGGCCAGCAGCGTCTGCGCGGTGTCCTTCAGCGATTCGCCCTTGGAGACCGAGGAGCCCTTCGCCGAAAAGTTGATCACGTCGGCGCTCAACCGCTTGGCGGCCGCTTCGAAGGAGATGCGGGTGCGAGTGGAGTCCTCAAAAAATAGGTTCACCACGGTACGTCCACGCAAGGCCGGAAGTTTTTTCACCTGACGGGTGCCGGTTTCGCGCATTTCTTCGGCAATATCCAAGATGGCGATGGCTTCTTCGCGGCTCAAATCCGCGGTGGATAGCAGGTGCTTCATGCGCTGGCCTCGATGATCACTTCGTTGCTTCCGTCGATTTCGGCCAGGTGTACACGCACCTTTTCGCTTTTTGCGGTGGGCAGGTTCTTGCCTACATGGTCCGCACGAATCGGCAGCTCGCGGTGCCCGCGATCAATAAGTACGGCCAGACGCACAATGCGTGGCCGTCCCCAGTCCGAGAGCGCGTCCAACGCGGCGCGAATGGTGCGACCGGAATAAAGTACATCGTCCACCAGTACGACCACCTTGCCGTCGATACCACCTGCAGGCAGGCGCGTAGGCGCCGGGGTGCGGGTGGTGGAGTGACGCAGATCGTCACGGTACATGGTGATGTCTAGCTGTCCGACCAACGACGCGGGGTCTAGCTGGTTCGGCGTCGAAGCGGCGATGCGTTCGGCTAGTCGTTGGGCCAGCGGATAACCGCGACTCGGAATGCCTAGCAGCACCAGATCTTCGGTGCCCTTGTTGGCTTCGATAATTTCGAAGGCCACACGGGTCAGTACACGTTCGATGTCTTCGCCGGTCAAAACCGTGCGAGCCACATCGTGCTGTGAATTTTCATTCATCGGTGTGCACCTCTCCCTTCTCCGCCTCACGGGACGGGATTTAAAGGAATATTGCTAGTTCAAATTATCACGATCCGCCCATCATTCCCTAGCGGAAACCTATGCATACCCGTGAATAGCCTATGACTTCTTTCACAGCGCACGGTTCGCGCCGCAATGATCCACGACAAAGTGCGCTAATTCGCGCTCTTTGTCGTGCTCGATGAGCATATTCCTGTCGCTTTGAGCACACCGGCAGGGGCAGAGAGGACCGCAGAGTGTGATGTAGCTCCTCAAGGTTTGTCGTTCACGAGCGACACACACCGGCGTAACAAAACCCAAACTAACAAAGAACTATCAGCTGACCGGCAAGATCTTCGAAGCTGACTCACCGGCATGGCTGTTAGCCTGAAAAATTCAGCGACCTGCGAGGAATGGACCGGTTTCACCAATGAGTCAAGACACTAACTACGACACTTTCGCTAAGGTGTACAACGCCGAAAATGAAACCAGCCTGCTCAACGCCTACTATGAACGCCCGGCGATGCTGAAGCTCGCCGGGCAAGTGCGCGGCAAAACAATTCTTGATGTCGGCTGCGGCGGTGGGGTGCTCATCGAAGAATTGGTCCGGCGTGGGGCCACGGTTGACGGCTTTGATGCTAGTGAAGCCATGCTCGATATTGCCCGACGCAGGCTCGGCGACCAAGTCGATCTGCAACGCGCTGACCTTGGTGCACCACTGCCCTACGCGGAGAACACTTTTGACGATGCCTGCGCATCATTGGTGTTCCACTATTTGCAAGACTGGGGACCCTCGCTGACCGAGATGCGCCGGGTGCTTAAGCCTGGCGGGCGGCTACTGATGTCGGTGAACCACCCACTGCTCTACCCGCTCACTCATCAGGGTGTCCAGTACTTTAAAACCACGAAGTACACCGATGAACTCGAATTTAACGGTCAGCCAGGCAGCCTGAGCTACTGGCACCGACCGCTGCATGCGATGTCCGATGCTTTTGCGCAGGCCGGGTTCAGCATCGAGCTGATCAGCGAGCCGCCCTACTCCAAGGACGCGCCCGATGAGCTAATCCCGGAGAATTTAAAGGATCGTGACGCGTTTTTGAGTTTCGTCTTCTTCGTGCTGCGCGCCGGGTAAGCCCGGCTTAAATACCGAGAGCCGGAACCCAGCAGGTTCCGGCTCTCGGTAGATTATGAAGTCGAGGATTAGTCGATCAGGGTGTCCTTGACGCTCTGAATGCGTCCGAGCACACCGTTGACGAATTCTGGAGATTCGTCGGTGGATAGTTCACGTACGTTCACAACCGCCTCGGCCACGGCAACCGCGTCCGGAACGTCGTCGTTGTACAGGATTTCCCAGACACCGATACGCAGCGCCATGCGGTCAACGCCTGGCATACGCTCGATGGTCCAGCCCTTGACGTAGCTCTCAAGGACCTCGTCGATGCGGTCCAGGTGGGCCATAACGCCTTCAAGGATCGTCAACGAGTACTCGTTAAGTACGATGTCAGAATTGTCGCGGCGGCCGATCGCTACACTAAGCGCATCAACGTCGCGGGCCTCGGCTTCAAACAGAAACTCAAGTGCACGACGTCGCGCCTTAGCGCGAGCCCTCACTAGGAGACACGTCCCAGGTAATCGCCGGTGCGGGTATCAACCTTCACCTTGGTGTTCTGCTCAACGAACAGTGGAACCTGGATTTCCAGACCGGTCTCCAAGGTTGCGTTCTTGGTGCCAGCCGAGGAGCGGTCGCCCTGTAGGCCCGGCTCGGTGTAGGTGATTTCCAGAACGACCGATGCTGGCAGTTCCAGGTACAGTGGGCTGCCGTCGTACATTGCGATGGTCAGTTCCTGGTTCTCCAACAGGTAACCTGCTGCGTCGCCAACGGTAACTCCGGAAACGGTGATCTGGTCGTAATCTTCCAGGTTCATGAAGACGTAGTCTTCACCGTCCTGGTAGAGGTACTGGTAATCGCGGCGGTCAACGGTGGCCAGCTCAATTTTGGTGCCGGCGTTGTAGGTCTTATCCAAGACCTTTCCGGACATCACGTTGCGCATCTTGGTACGGACGAAAGCGCCGCCCTTGCCTGGCTTAACGTGCTGGAAGTCGATGATGGTAAAAAGCTGGCCGTCAATCTTGATGACCTGACCATTTTTGATGTCAGTTGTATCCGCCACGGGTCCTCAATCCTCTATTTTTTGCCGGCATACACCGGCATTATCAAAAATCCATTTATCACTATAGCAAACCGCGCTAATGACTAATTTTGTGCACGTTCCTCGGCCAGTCGTAAACAACCGGCCGACGCGTTGAGCAAATGCTGCGAAGAACCCATCTGCTCACGCTGCTCCAATGCGGTGCGGAACCGGGTCACTGCTGCCTTGTAGTCACCTTTTGCAAAGAATGACATGCCCAGGTGGTGCTGCATCAGAGGCTCGTAGTAGGTGCCCGAAAATTCATCCACCAGCTTGCGCAAGCGGTTGATAGCGCGATCGAAATCACCTTGTAAACGGGTCAATTCGGTGTCCAGCACGCGTAAGTGCGCATTGGTGGGGTCTTCAAAACGTGATTCGGCAATCAGATTACCGGCCAGCGCGAGCTCGCCACGAGCCATGTGGATCACCACTTGGTCGGTAGGCGTGCCGTTGGCCATCGAACGATCGGCGGCCTGCTCATCGTTGATGAAAGGGCGCAGCGTGTTCGGGTCGATTAGTACGCCGTCGATGGAGGTTCCCACGCCTTCGTGGTTTACCGATGCGACGTCAATGGCGTATGCGGTGAACTCGCTCATGCTTACTCTCCGATTTCCTGGTAGGCGGCGAATAACAGCGAGTTATCCGGCACCTCGTAAATACGTGGTTTACCGATGGCGTCGAGCACTACAAAACGTAGTTGATCGCCACGGGTCTTCTTATCGCGCTTCATGCCGTCTAGCAACGCCATCCACTTGTCGTTGCGGTAGCTGGTCGGCAGGCCCAAGGACTTCAGGATGCTGAAGTGCCGATCGGTGACCGCGTCGGGGGTGTGCCCCACGGAGCGGCCCAGCTCTGCGGCGAAGCACAGTCCGATGGACACTGCCGCGCCGTGACGCATGTTGTAGCGCTCGGATAGTTCGATCGCGTGGGCCAGGGTGTGGCCGTAGTTCAGGAACTCGCGGTCCCCCGCTTCCTTCAGGTCGCGCGAAACCACCTCAACCTTCACCGCGATGGTGCGTTCGATAATTTCGCGTAGCCGGTCACTGTCGGCGCGGATCGCATCTTCGGGATCTTCTTCGATCAGTTCCAAGATGCGCTCATCGGCGATGAACCCGCACTTCACTGCCTCGGCTAGGCCGGTGACCAGCTCGTGCTTAGGCAGGGTCGCTAGCGCGTCGAGGTCAGCCAGTACGCCGGCCGGAGGGTGGAAGGATCCGACGAGGTTTTTACCCTCGGCGGTGTTGATACCGGTTTTGCCGCCCACGGCGGCGTCGACCATAGCCAACAGCGAGGTTGGCACGTGGATAACCTTCACTCCGCGCAGCCAGGTGGCAGCCACGAAGCCTGCGAGGTCGGTGACCGCTCCGCCGCCCACGGCGACAATTGCGTCACTGCGGGTGAAGTCGTTCTTGCCCAGTACTTCCCAACAGAAGGAGGCAACCTGAATGTGCTTGCCTTCTTCAGCGTCGGGAATTTCCGCGGTCAGCGAGGTGAGCCCGGCCTTTTCCAGATCGTCGCGAACGACGTCACCGGTGGCGCGCAAGGCACGAGGATGGATAACCAGAACCTTTTTAACTGCCGGACCCAAAAGTGCGGGCAATTCTCCCAGTAAGCCGTTACCGACCATCACCGGATATGACTCCGCCGCAGTGGCTCCGGTGACCTGAAGTGTGGTTGGTGCGAGTGGCATCCTTGACGTTCCTCCTGATGGTGCTGATCTATCCAGCCTACGCGGGAGCGTTGCAGGTTTTGCTATCTCGTGGCGTGAATCACATGAGACTCGATCGCCTCAACGAGTTGCGCGAGACTCAAATTATCAACCTGTAAGGTCAGATCAGCGAGGTTTTTGTAAATTTCTTTGCGAGTCTCATAGAGCCGAGACCAGGTAGTGAGGGTTTGATCACCAGCCAGCAGTGGGCGGTGCGTATCCCCCGCGAGGCGGCGCTTTGCGGTCTCCAAATTCATCGCTAAATAGATGACCGTACCGCCGCGCAACAGCTGTTGATTTTCTTCGCGCAATACCGCGCCGCCACCGGTGGCGATCACCCCTGCACGCAGTTGTGTCAGCGCCTCGACCTCAAGGTCACGGAAGTAAGCCTCGTCGTGTTCGGCGAAAATCTGTGCGATCGACCCATGTTGGGCGACAATATGCGCGTCAGAATCGGCAAAGCTGGTGCCCAAGGCCTTAGCCAGCGACTTGCCCACGGTGGACTTGCCGCTGGCCATCGGACCAATCAGGTAAATCATTTAGACCCCGGTCGAGCCCAGCGAGCTAGGAATATTCGCCAGGTAGCTGTCGATATTGCGCTTAGTTTCATTCAGCGAGTCGCCGCCGAACTTTTCTAGCAACGACTGCGCCAGGACCAGTGCGACCATTGCCTCGGCGACGACACCGGCGGCCGGAACCGCACAGACGTCCGAACGCTGATGGTGCGCGGTGGTTTCTTCACCGGTGGCGGTGTCGATGGTGGCTAGCGCGCGAGGCACGGTGGCGATCGGCTTCATGGCAGCGCGTACGCGCAGCACCTCGCCGATGGACATGCCGCCTTCGATGCCGCCGGCACGATTGGTCTCACGCTTAATTCCGCCGGATTCGGCCGGGATAATTGCATCGTGCGCGGCCGAGCCGCGACGCGCTGCGGTAAGGAAACCGTCGCCGACTTCAACACCCTTGATGGCCTGGATCCCCATCAGGGCTCCGGCCAGACGTGAATCTAAGCGGCGATCCCAGTGTACGTAGGAGCCGATGCCCGGAGGCAGGTTGTAGGCGAGCACCTCAACCACACCGCCCAGGGTCTCCCCCGCCTTATGCGCGTCATCAACCTCAAGAACCATTGCCGCGCTGGTTTCGCCGTGGAAACAACGCAGTGGATCGGCGTCTAGTGCAGCTACGTCGGCCAGGGTTGGCAGCGGTGCGTCCACCGGGGCGGCGATCGCACCAATAGCGGTGGTGTGTGAAACAAGTTCGATGCCAAGGCCCGCGAGGAACGCTTGGGCTACCGAGCCGAGGGCGACGCGGGCGGCGGTCTCTCGGGCGCTGGCGCGCTCGAGCACCGGACGGGCGTCGTCGAACCCGTATTTTTGCATGCCGGTGAAGTCGGCATGGCCCGGACGTGGCCGGGTTAATGGGGCGTTACGCGCCATCGAGGCCAGTTCGTCGAGGTCTACCGGGTCCGCGTTCATCACGCGTTCCCACTTAGGCCATTCGGTATTCCCGATTTCAATGGCGATCGGGCCACCCTGGGTTTTACCGTGGCGCACGCCACCGAGGAAGCTGACCTGATCCTTTTCAAATTTCATTCGCGCGCCTCGGCCGTAGCCAAGACGTCGCCGAGCGAGCGCATCGCGCACCACTTCACTGTCCACCGAGACTCCGGCGGGTAGGCCTTCAAGAATTCCAACGAGTGCCGGGCCGTGTGATTCGCCCGCCGTCAACCAACGCAACATGGATTCTATTTTGCCATGACATGGCTTCTTTAACCGCGTCGATGAAGCCCAAGTGAGTGATACATCGCATTTGTGACGTTTTCACGGGTTGGCCCGTCGAAGGGTAAAGCGCTGAAATATCGGGCTTGTTCCACCGCTTGATGCACCAGCATGTGAAGCCCGGAAATCACCGTTCCAGTCCAGTTTTGTGCCAGTGCGCTGGGCCAAGGGTCATAGGCGACGTCCAAGAGCACGCCGTCTCCGGCGCCCAGTTGATTCACCCAACTATCCGCCGCACGCGGGGGCAAGGTGCTGATCACCAGTGGATCGGCGGTAATTCCGTGCTCGACGAGCTGGTCGACCTCAAGCAGTTCTACGCGCATTCCGAGCTCTTGGGCTAAGTGGCTGGCGCGGATCGCGCGGGCCGCATCACGGACTACAAGCTTCAGTTCGGTAGTGCCCAGTTCACCGGCGGCCTCAATAGCCGCCAACGCGGTATTTCCCGCGCCAAGTAGGGTGGCCTGGTTACTGTGCTTCACGCCCGCG
Source organism: Arthrobacter sp. MYb213 (assembly GCF_002979915.1). GTDB lineage: Bacteria > Actinomycetota > Actinomycetes > Actinomycetales > Micrococcaceae > Glutamicibacter. The sequence goes on along the minus strand of NZ_PCQA01000001.1, from coordinate 367,155 downwards.
TCGGATAAGGCCAACACGATTCCATCAACGTCCGTGTTCTCGCCGAAGAGTCGCCCGTCGCTGCGCACCACAATGGTGTTCAGCGCGCCGAGCCGAGCCACGCGGTCCGAGACCTCGTCCATCAGGGGCACGAAGACATCTTTGAGCGGCATCGTCACCGAGCAGCCGGCCCACTGGTTAACACGCAGCTGTTGCGCGAATTCGCCGGCGTCACCCGGAGCTAGCTCAATCGCCTCGTAGGCAATGTCTGCGCCGAGCAACGCATAGGCGGCCCGGTGCAGGGTCGGAGACTTGGAATGGCTGATCGGCTGGCCGAGTACCGCCGCGCGCATTACTTGCAGACCTCAGGGTTTGCGTCACACCAGGCGCTGAACTGTGCGTGGTTGACCTGATGTTCGGCGTAGGTGGAGGCAAATTTCGTCTCTCCGGTTTGGGTGTTCACGGTGACCCAATAGTAGAAGCCGTTATCCTGTGGGTTCACCGCGGCGTTGATCGCTGAGCTGGCCGGGGAGCCGATCGGGGTGGGTGGCAGACCGGTGTGTACGTAGGTGTTGTACTTGTTGCCCGCGTCTTTCTTCTCCGCCTTAGTGAACTGCAGTGAGTAGCGGTTCAGCCCATAAATCACGGTGGAGTCGGTCTGCAGCAGGCCATGAGTTTCGTTATTACTTGGGTCCAGCCGGTTCCGGATGGCTCCGGAGACGACCTCGTAATCCTTCGGGGTGGCTTCGGCCTGCAAAATGGAGGCGATCTTCAGCGCCTGGTAACCTTCGCTGAGGTCGCTCACGCCGGCGTCGGTCAACGCCTTTTTGGTGGAGTCAACCATCGTTGTTAGTACCTCGTTGGCCTTGGTGTCCAACGGGAAACGGTATTCTCCGGGGTGCAACCAGCCTTCAAGGTTTGGTGATTCCTTGGGTAGCCCAAACTTTTCTGGTTGATCAGCCAGTTTACGAAGGCTTTCAAGTTTCAGGCCCGACCCCTTGGCAATCTCTTCCAAGGTAGCGCTTAGGCGCATATTTGCCTTCAGCCCGATGTAGAAGACCTTGTCTGGTCGTTTGTCGATTAACTCGTCGGCGGCCGCAGCGGCAGGCATCTGCGTTTTGAGCAGGTAGGTGCCGGGGTGGATGAGTTTGCTTTTGGCATCCGAATTGTCGATGGCCGACATGAACAGTTTGTCGCTGGCCACGACGTCAAGGTCGTCGAGTTTGCGCGAAATCAGTGCCGGACCCCACCCGTCTTCCACGGTGAATTCCACCGTTTGGCCGCCGGGGCCTGGGTAATCATCGGGATTAAACTGCTTGTACAGCGATCGAATGAAGTAGAAAGATCCGGCAACCACCAGGGCAAAAATGAGGAAAGTTGCCAGCATCACCAGGTTACGGCGGCGTTTGCTACGTTTTTTGCGCGCCTTGCCGCCGGTGCCCGCCGAGCCGGCACGCAACGCCTGCTGCGTGCCGGTCTCGTCGAGATACTCGGGTTCGGACTGCGAGAAATCCTGTGCCACTGGTGCAGATTGAAGTGGAGCATGCTCTGGCGCGCCAGCGGCGGCATCAAGATAGACTCCCCCACCGGTCAGCTCAGGGCTGGATGCATCGGGTAAAACCGAGCGTTGCCCGGCAGCAAAACGTGCGTAAAGCTCGGAGTGGGTTTCACGCTGCCGTTTGCGGCGGGCTTCATCTCGCATTAATTCTCCCAAGTGGTTTCTCGCGTCGCGCCGTTATTTCAACACGATACGGCTGGCTTGCACACGCACGGAGTTGCGACGCATTTCAAGCACTTGTTGCAGGATTTCGACGGCTGCCACCTGGTCAACGACCTGGCGGTGATCTTGCATGCGACGACCTGAGGCATGCAATGAACGATGGGCACTAACCGTGCTCAAACGTTCATCAACCAAAAAAATTCCAACCTCGATATTAGCCTCATTTGCCTCTTCCGCCAAGGCAATCGCGTAGTCACGCGCCATTTTTGTGGATTCGGTTGAGTTTCCAGCCAGTGATTTCGGTTCACCGATGAATACCTCTGAGACCCCCCGGTCAACGATCATGCGTAATAACATGCGTCGATCAGAGTTTTTCTTCAGGTCCCTGCGCAGTGTCATCACCGGGGTGGCGAGGATTCCGGAGGGATCGGACACGGCGACGCCGACGCGGGCCAGACCCACGTCGACGCCGAACGCAATATTAGCCATTGGCAAGTGCCGCCCGAATTGCTACCAGCGCGTCATCGATCTTTGACACGTCCTGACCGCCGCCCTGAGCCATATCGTCCTTGCCGCCGCCACCGCCGCCGAGTACCCCGGTTGCGGTACGAACCAGCGCGCCGGCCTTAAAGCCGTTGCTGCGCGCCTCATCGTTAGTCACCGCGAGCACCAGCGGACGGGAGTTTGACTCGCCGATCAGCACGATGACCGCCGCTTCGCTACCGAGCTTGCCACGCAGGTCCAACGCCATGGTGCGCAGCGCGTCGGCCGAATCGATGGCCCCCGCATTGTGTGCCAAGAGCCGGGTTTGGCCGATAGTCTCGACCTTCTCCAACAGCTTGGCCGACTGTGCGAGCATCGCCTGGCTCTTCAGCTCGGCGATCTGCTTCTCCGCTGCCTTCAGCTTCGCCACGGTGTCATTGACCCGCTCGGAAACCTGATTTGACGGCACCCGGAAGAGGCCGGAAAGCTCGGACACGAGGGCACGTTCGGCCGCTCCGTGACGGAAGGCCTCCATGCCTACCAGCGCTTCGACGCGGCGGTTGCCCGAACCGACCGATGCTTCGGAAAGCAAGGTGAGCTGGCCGATGCGTGAGGTGGTTGGCACGTGGGTGCCACCGCACAACTCGCGGGACCAGGCGCCGTTCATCTCAACGACGCGCACCGCGCTGCCGTACTTTTCACCGAACAGGCTCATCGCACCCAGCTGCTGCGCTTGGGCCAAAGCCATCTCGTTGGTGACCACCTGGTGGTTGGCGGCGATCGCGAGGTTCACGACCTCTTCCACCTCGGTGCGTGCCTGAGCCGAGAGTGCCTCGGTCCAGGAGAAGTCAAAGCGTAGGTAGCCTGCCTTGTTGAAGGAACCGGCCTGGGTAGCGGTGTCGCCTAGTAATTGACGCAAGGCCGCATGCACCAGGTGGGTGGCCGAGTGGGCCTGCTCACCGGAGTGACGACGGATCGCATCTACCTGGGTGCGCACCAGTGCGTCGGCGGGAAGTTCACCCTCGCGCACGATCACCTTGTGGACGTTGAGCCCCTTCACCGGAGCCTGCACATCGGTGACCTCCAGCACGAAGCCGTCGCCGGTGATCAAGCCGATATCGCCGGCTTGACCGCCAGATTCGGCGTAGAACGGGGTCTCGTCGAGTACCAGGTCAATTTCTTGACCCTGTTCGGCGTAGTTCACCACCGCACCGTTAGAGACGATGCCGCGGATCTTTGATTCACCCACAAGCGTGTCATAACCGGTGAAGTTGACCTTGCCGGCCTGCGCTAACTGGTTGAAGACGCTCAGGTCAGCGTGCCCACCCTTTTTGGACTTGGCGTCCTTCTGGGCGCGGGTGCGCTGTTCGGTCATCAGTTCGCGGAAGCGCTTCTCATCCACCGCAAGCCCGGCCTCGGAAGCAATTTCCAAGGTCAGGTCGATCGGGAATCCGAAGGTGTCATGTAGGGCGAAAGCGTCATCACCGGAGAGGTTATGTCCTTCGGCTCGAGCGGATTTCAGCGCGTCGTCGAGTCGGATGGTGCCCGAGGCGATGGTGCGGCTAAAGGCGCGCTCTTCTGCGTAAGCGATACGTGCAATACGTTCGAAGTCTTCGGCGACGATAGGGTAAACACCCTTCATCGCGTCACGTGAGACCGGCAGCAACTCTGGCAGTACCGCGGTGTCCACGCCCATGAGACGTAGCGCGCGCACGGCACGGCGGATCAGTCGGCGCAGTACGTAGCCGCGGCCTTCGTTACCCGGGGTGACGCCATCGGAGATGAGCATCAGCGAGGAGCGGGTGTGGTCAGCGATCATGCGCAGGCGCACGTCGTTGGCGTGGTTCGGATCTTCCGGGTCCTCGGTGGAGGTGTATTCGATGCCGGCCAGTTGAGCGGCCTTGTCAAGCACCGGGCGCAGCTGATCGGTTTCGTACATGTTCTCCACGCCCTGCAAGATCATTGCCAGACGTTCCAGACCTAGACCGGTATCGATATTGCGCTTAGGCAGTTCGCCGGCAACATCAAAGTCGGTTTTGGAGCGTACCGCGGAAAGTCGGTACTGCATGAAGACGAGGTTCCAGATCTCGACAAAACGGGTCTCGTCGACGGCTGGGCCGCCATCTACACCGTAGGCTGGGCCGCGGTCGTAGTAGATTTCCGAGCAGGGGCCACCGGGGCCCGGCTGGCCGGTGTTCCAGTAGTTATCTTCCTTACCGGTACCTACCACGCGTTCGGTAGGCATACCGATCTCGTCTTCCCAGATGCTGCGAGCCTCGGTGTCTTTTTCGTCGCCGTCCTCGTAGACGGTGACCCAGAGCCGAGCCTTATCTAGTCCGTAGCCGCCGTCTTCGATCGAACCGGTGAGCAGTTCCCAGGCGAAGTGGATTGCTTCGCGCTTGAAGTAATCGCCGAAGGAGAAGTTGCCGCACATCTGGAAGAAGGTGCCGTGGCGTGAGGTCTTACCGACCTCTTCGATGTCACCGGTGCGGATGCACTTCTGCACCGAGGTGGCACGCGTGTATGGCGGCTCTTCCTGCGCGGTGAGGTAAGGGATGAACGGGACCATGCCGGCCACCGTAAAGAGCAGCGAAGGGTCAGATGAGACCAGCGACGCGCTGGGTACCGCCGTGTGCCCCTTGGAGACGAAGAAGTCTACCCAGCGGCGTGCAATTTCCTGCGTTTTCATCGTGTTACGGATGGTCCCTTCACTTAGCGGTGTCCACGCCTAAGGCGGAACGTAGTTCTACTTCGCGGGAGTTCATTCCCTCACGGAATGCTCCCACAACCTCCGAGATGCGGTCGGCATACTTACCGACCTGACGGTTTAGTGCCGCCCCGGAGGATACTTCGGTGTATTTCTTGGTGGCGAGGACTCCGACGCCCACGCCAATAACAACCCACAAAAGCTTCTTCATTCTAGTCTCCCCTAACGGCTACGGCGGCCCTTGCCGCTGGCATTCGCGTTCATCGCAGCCTTCACACCCGAGGTGAAAGCTGCGACCTTGATCAGTGGCTTACCCACCGTGGCTGCCACCAAGGAGGACAGCGCGGAGACGTTGGCGCTCGCATCGGAGACGTTTGAGGTGATCGCGTCGACCTTCTTGAGCTGGTCATTGGTCGTGGCCACCGTGTTAGCAACCTCGCCGATCAGCGGAGTGGTCCCGTCGGAAATGTCTTTGATCGAGTTTCGAAGCTCATCAAACACCTTGCCCAACTTGATAATTGGTACGGCCAACAGTGCCACCAAGATGGCAAAGACGCCGGCCGCGATGAGCCCTGCAATATCCGAACCCGACATGTGCTTCCTCTTCTGCTTTGGGTGCTTGCTGCCAGTCCACCTTATCGAACCGAAGGCGATTAAAGGTAGTTAAGCCAGTGGCCCGCAACCGAGTCGGTTGCGGGCCACCAAACACACACTAAGTTTAGCGTGCGTAGTACTCGACCACGAGGTTCTCTTCGCAAGTCACTGGGATCTCTGCGCGCTCAGGAGTGCGCAGGTAGGTAGCCTGCAAGGCTTCCAGCTTTACGTCCAGGTAAGCAGGAACTGCTGGAAGCACGGTTGCGTGCTCTCCGGCTGCTGCCATCTGGAAAGGAACCATCGTCTCGCTGCGTTCGTGCACGTGGATCATCTGACCCGGCTGCACCTTGAACGATGGACGGTCCACGCGCTGGCCGTTAACTAGGATGTGGCGGTGCACAACTAGCTGACGAGCCTGCTGGATGGTGCGGGCGAAGCCTGCACGCAGAACCAGAGCGTCTAGACGGGACTCGAGCAGTGCCAACAGGTTGTCACCGGTCTGGCCGCCGAGGCGCTTTGCTTCCTTGAAAGCGTTAAGCATCTGAACTTCGCGGATGCCGTACTGGGCACGAAGACGCTGCTTCTGGCGCAGACGTACCGCGTAGTCGCTGTCCTGCTTCTTGCGGGCGCGACCATGCTGGCCGGGACCGTAGGGACGACGCTCCATGTACTTTTCAGCTTTTGGAGTCAGGGCAAGGCCGAGTGCGCGCGAGAGGCGCACGGTACGGCGGGCACGGGCGTTAGCCATAAGTGTGTCCTTTTCGTTTTAGCGACGGAATCTACTGGCCTCCGGGACGGAGAGTGTTGGGGCGTCGCGGCCCTCGACCACTACAACCTGCCGACCCTACGATTACTCGCAACAACGACAAGGCTTGCCAGCCAAAGATCAAGTCTACACGAATGCGAACCCCACAACGGACTCTTGTAACGTAGCTCGCTATCGTTTCTTCTTGTCTTTACGTCGGATAATTTCGCGTAGTTTAGCCAGCCGATCACCGAGCGTTCGTTCGGTGCCATTGGCCGTGGGCCGGTAGTAGTTGGTGCCGAGCAGATCGTCGGGCAAATACTGCTGGCTAGCGATCGAATGCGGGGCGTCGTGCGAATAAATGTAGCCGACGCCGTGGCCCAACTGCTTGGCTCCCGGATAGTGCGCGTCGCGCAGGTGGTCCGGGACCAGCGAACCCTTGCCCGCGTTCACGTCGGCGATGGCCTCATTGATTGCGGTATAGGCGGCGTTTGATTTCGGCGCGGTGGCCAGATGCACGGTGGCGTGCCCAAGGATCAGCCGCGCCTCAGGCATGCCGATCAACGCTACCGATTGGGCCGCTGCCACCGCCAACGGCAGGGCGCTGGAGTCGGCCATACCGATGTCCTCGCTGGCGCTGATCATCAGCCGGCGGGCGATAAACCGCGGGTCCTCCCCGGCGGAGAGCATGCGCGCCAAATAGTGCAGGGCCGCATCGGCGTCGGAGCCGCGAATGGATTTGATGAACGCGGAGATGATGTCGTAGTGCTGATCGCCGTCTTTGTCATAACGTTGCACCGCCTGATCCATGGCGAGCTGGACGTGTTCGTCCTGGATTTCGATCGGCGGTTCCGGTTTGGTCCCGGACGCGTTCCAGGCCACTGCCCCGGCGGCCTCCAGCACCGTCAAGGAACGTCGCGCGTCGCCTTGAGCTAGCCGGACGATTGCGTCTCGCTGCGCTTCGGGTAGAACTACCTGTGCGTCAAAACCTCGCTCGTCCTGCACCGCACGGTCAAGGAGCTGCGCGAGATCTGCATCGGTCAGCGGGCGCAGGGTCAGCAGTAAGGAACGTGACAGGAGCGGGGAGATCACCGAAAAGGAGGGGTTCTCGGTGGTGGCTGCGACCAGCACCACCACCCGGTTCTCTACCCCGGGAAGCAATGAGTCTTGCTGAGCCTTGTTAAAGCGGTGGATCTCATCGAGGAAAAGCACCGTGGTGACCCCGCGCAGATCGCGGTCATCCTTGGCCTGCTCGATGACTCGGCGGACGTCTTTCACCCCGGCGGTGATCGCCGAAAGCTCCACAAATTTTCGATCCGTGGCGCGGGCAATCACGTGCGCAATGGTGGTCTTGCCGATACCTGGCGGGCCGTACAAGATCACACTGGCAGGCCCGGCCAAACCGGTTTCGGGATGCTCGGCGAGTTGCCGCAGCGGGGAGCCGGGACCCAGCAGATGCGCTTGGCCGACTAGTTCATCCAGCGTCTTGGGGCGCATACGGACCGCAAGGGGTGGGCGCGGCCGCTTGATCGAACCTTCATCCAGGGCATCCAGCAAATCGTTCACACACCCACCCTACCGATATTCTGATAGTTGCGCGGTGCAGGCCAACACTTCACCGCTGCCACCGACCAGCTTCTGAAAGGACCTGCCCTATGCGCGCCGTCATCCAGGTTGCCAGCAACGCCCACGTCGAGGTCGAAGGGGAAATCGTCGGCAAACTTGATGCCCCGGGGTTGGTGATTCTTTTGGGTGTGACCCATGACGATGATCAGGGCACCGCACGCAAGGTTGCAGAGAAAATCTGGCAACTGCGCATTATGGAGGATGAAACCTCGGCCGCTGGCCTCAACGCTCCGCTATTGGTGATCAGCCAGTTCACCCTCTACGGTTCGGTGCGCAAGGGCCGACGCCCCTCGTGGTCTAACGCGGCTCCCGGTCCGGTCAGCGAACCGCTGTACGAGTACTTCGTGACCTATCTGCGCGAATTAGGTGCCACGGTTGCGACCGGAAAATTTGGCGCGATGATGAACGTGTCGCTCACCAACACCGGCCCATTCACGGTGATCGTTGATTCGGCCGAGTTAGCTTAGCGAACGATAGCTTTCACCAATTGTGCGAGCATTTCGAAGTTTGCGCTCTGCTTGTCCAGCTCGGTACGACCAGCAACGGAGAGTTCGTAGACTTTCCTCCCGGGCCCGCCTTGGCCTTCTTCCCATCGAGTTTCCACAAATCCCGAAGCTTCTAATTTCGCCAACGCGGGATAAAGTGTCGCGCCCTTGACCGGCCCGAAACTTCGCTCCTGCAGGGATTTGGACAGTGCATAGCCGTGAGCTGGCCCCGTGGATAGTTCAGCCAACAAAAGCATCGGAAGCATGGCTCGCTGCCAGCTGCCGGGAAATGGCGACTCCTTACTCATCGCGGCCTTCTTCCAGGCCACGGGCATGGGCGCGCCTTTGAGCTAGTTTTGATTCCACATATTCTGCGCGATTTGCTGGGCGTAACTCGTACAAAGAAAGCGCCGCATAAATCACGATACAAACCGTGAAGAAGATATCCCATCCGCTGCGGTCCGGGGCAAGTAACCCTTCCACGAGGCTGGGGGCGTATAGGCCGACGAGCGCCAGTGGCAGCAACCGGAGCATTAACCATCGCCGTTGCAACGCCTTTGCGGTGTTCACTCCCAGGCCGATGGCAAATTCGCCCGGAGTGCCGAATTCTTCTTGAATCGAGGCTTCCTCTCCCAGCATGCTGATATTGGACCAGTGTTCGCGGGCCGGTGCCATAACGAAGGCCGCCTCTTTAGCTCGCATTCCATAACGTCCGCGTAGCAAACGCGTGGATTCGGCAAACCACGCTTCTGGCTCTGCGAATGTTAGGGCGCCATCACCTGGTACCGCAGGCTCTTCATTAAATGGCAGCCAAAACACGCTGACAGCCAGGGCTATACCGAGAATCGGTGCCAGCCAGTTAGGCATGGGCAGTGCTTGTTCACCGCCGAATGTGGCGATAAGCGCGGCCACCGCGATGGAAACTGCTATTCCGGACAACCCCAGCGACCATGATCGTGCAAATTTTCCTTTGAGTCGGTACAACCACCACAGGTGCCCGGATAAGGCGATTCCCGAGCCTGCGCTCAAAGCCGCTAGCTGCCAAAAGTGCCACGAATACGAAGCCCATCCGTCGCGAAATCCGACCCAAGCGCCAAATCCGGCGCACAGTAGGCCAACAACAAGCCCGAAACCAACGAGCAACAGCATGCTGCTGTTGATAGACATCTCCGAATCCGCGAGCTGCTGTGGTGTTAATCGAGAGTAGGCCCGGACTTCGCCGTATTCATCTGCATCACCAAAGAGATCTTCCGCGCCTTGGCCACTATCACCAACGGCAGCCAGCGCATTTTCCAGTTCTTGGACGCGCTGCGAATCGTTGAGGTCATTGAGCCACATGGCAAGGCTGAAGTCCTCCGCCCACGGGCGATCGCCTTCGGGGTATTGCTCGATGATGGCATTGGGTTCTGCCGGGGCCAAGTGGTCTCCTCGGATCGAAATATCTAGGTTGAAAACTAACCTAGTATTAAAATCGGCCTTAATCCACCTTCTGACCTATTTTTTAAAAAAGAACGCCGGATGGAACGCGCAAGTGCGTTCCATCCGGCTTCTCGAAGTGCCCTAAGCCTACTTGGCTTCGGCCTTCGCGGTCTCTTCGACCTTCTTCTTCTCTGGCTTGAAGTCGATGCCGGCTTCCTTACGCTGTGCCGGGGTGATCGGCGCAGGCGCGGCGGTCAGCGGATCAAAACCGCCACCGGTCTTCGGGAAAGCGATGACGTCGCGGATCGACTCGGAACCGGTGAGTAGCTGCAGTACGCGGTCCCAACCCAGGGCGATGCCGCCGTGTGGAGGGGCGCCGAACTTGAAGCCCTCCAGCAGGAAGCCGAACTGGGTCTGTGCCTGCTCGTCGGACACGCCCATCAGCTTGAAGACACGTTCCTGCACCTCACGCTGGTGGATACGGATCGAACCGCCACCAATTTCGTTACCGTTGCAGACGATGTCATAAGCGTAGGACAGCGCCGAACCAGGATCGGTGTCGAAGGTGTCCATGAACTCTGGCTTCGGGCTGGTGAACGCGTGGTGCACGGCGGTCCAGGCGCCGGCGCCCACTGCCACGTCGCCGGAGGCAACGGCCGCGGATGCTGGCTCGAACATAGGTGCGTCGACGATCCAGACGAATGCCCAGTCGCCGTCCTTGATCAGACCGGTGCGGTGACCGATTTCCACGCGGACCGCGCCAAGCAGTGCGCGCGATTCGGTTTTGTCTCCCGCGGAGAAGAAGATGCAGTCGCCGGGCTTCGCGCCGGTCGCCTGCGCCAAGCCGGCCTTCTCCTCGTCGGACAGGTTCTTCGCCACTGGACCAGCTAGCTCGCCATCTTCCTTGAGCAGCACGTAGGCAAGACCCTTGGCACCGCGCTGCTTAGCAAATTCCTGCCAAGCATCCAGGGTGCGTCGTGGCTGGGATGCGCCACCTGGCATGACCACGGAACCGACATACGCGGACTGGAACACCTTAAAAGAGGTGTTCGCGAAGTATTCGGTCATTTCGGTCAATTCCAGACCGAAACGCAGATCTGGCTTGTCGCTGCCGTACTTGGCCATAGCCTCGGAGTACGCCATGCGGCGAATCGGGGTAGGAACCTGCACGTCGATCAACGACCAGATTTCCTTAACCAGCTTCTCACCGAGCTCGATGATGTCATCTTCCTCAACGAACGAGGCTTCGATATCCAGCTGGGTGAATTCTGGCTGGCGGTCCGCACGGAAATCCTCATCGCGGTAGCAACGAGCGATCTGGTAGTACTTTTCAAAGCCGCCGACCTGCAACAGCTGCTTGAACAGCTGTGGGGACTGTGGCAACGCGTACCAGGAGCCCGGGGAAAGGCGTGCCGGTACGACGAAGTCGCGGGCGCCTTCCGGGGTGGAACGAGTCAGCGTTGGAGTTTCGATTTCGACGAAGCCCTCATCGTGCAGCAGGTTACGTGCGGCACGGTTGACCTCGGAACGCAAACGCAGGTTGCGGGTCGGGGTCGGACGGCGCAGGTCAAGGTAGCGGTGACGCAGACGCGCCTCCTCGCCAACCTCAACGTGCTCATCGATCTGGAAAGGAAGCGGGGCTGCGGTGTTCAGCACGCTCACCTCTTCGGCGATCACCTCGATCTCGCCTGTGGGCAGGTTCGGGTTTTCGTTGCCCTCCGGACGACGCTCAACGGTGCCCTTGATCTGCAACACGAATTCATTGCGCAGCGGGTGGAAGTCCTCTTCATCACGCACGACTACCTGGGCGAACCCCGAGGCATCGCGCAGATCGAGGAACGCCACGCCACCGTGGTCGCGACGACGCGCAACCCAACCGGTGAGGGTGACCTGCTGTGAAATGTGCTCGGCGCGAAGTTCGCCCAGCTGATGAGTGCGTAGCACTACGATCCTTTCGGTCGGTTGAGACTAGAAATCTCTTCAGTTCTTCTCGTTGACGAGTTTAGTGCACCGTGACTAGTTGACGGTGTTGTGCAGATCTTCTGCCGGTGGGGTCCAGCTGCTTGGATCGGCGGTAATTTGCTCACCGGTGCGGATATCTTTCACCTCGTGGGTGCCGTCTTCCTGGGTGAACCAGACGAACGGAATTCCGCGTCGGTCTGCGAACTTGATCTGCTTACCGAACTTTTCGGCGCTCGAAGCGACCTCGCAGGCGATCCCCCGGCCACGTAGCGCGGCAGCAACGTCTTGGGCCTGGTGCCAGGAATCGTCGTTGAGCAAGGTGACATATACCACCGACGGCACGGTGCGCGCGGCGCTCACCAGCTCCTCGGCAAGGATCCGGGAGACCAAACGAGTCACGCCGATGGACAGTCCTACGCCGGGGTAATTTTTCTTGCCCTTGGACGCCAAGGATTCGTAGCGCCCGCCGGAGCAGATCGAACCCAAAGATTCGTGGCCCACCAGCACGGTCTCGTACACGGTGCCGGTGTAATAATCTAGGCCGCGGGCGATGGACAGATCCGCCATCACCTTGCCCGGGGCACGCTTAGAGGCGGCGTCAATCACCTGGAAGAGTTCATCGAGCCCGGTATCTAGCAGCTCGTGTTCGACGCCTAGGGCGCGCACCTGCTCCACGAAGCTGGTGTCCAGCGTACGGATGGCGGCCAGGGCCAGCGCGGCGTCGGCCTGTTCACGGGTGGCGCCAACCTCGTCGATGAGGATCGTGGCCACCGCCTCGTTGCCAATTTTTTCCAGCTTGTCGATGGCGCGCAGCACCGCATCCGGATCATCTAGACCCAGACCACGGTAGAAGCCTTCGGCCAGCTTGCGGTTGTTTACGCGCAGACGGAAGTCGCCGATCGGCAGTGCGGACAGGGCATCGGCAATGGTCAGTGCCAGCTCCACGTCGTAGCTGAAGGCGAGCGTGCCGTCGCCGACCACGTCGATATCTGCCTGGGTGAATTCACGGAAGCGGCCGTCTTGCGGACGCTCGCCGCGCCACACCTTTTGCATCTGGTAGCGGCGGAAAGGGAAAGCTAGGTGTCCGGCGTTTTCTACCACGTAGCGGGCAAAAGGCACCGTCAGATCAAAGTGCAGGGCTAGTGCGTTCGGATCGTGCTTATCTTCATTTTCAGCCGCTAGCCGCGAGAGGCCGTAAACTTCCTTGTCGATCTCGCCCTTGCGCAGCAGCTGCCCGCGGGTCTCCACCGCGCGCGTTTCAATGTTGGCAAAACCATGCAGTTCAAAGGTGCGACGCAAGGTGTCTAACACATGTTGTTCGACGACCCGCTCGGCGGGAAGCCATTCGGGGAAACCTGATAATGAGGCCTTGCGTGCCATGAAACTCCTTCATACAAAATGGTTGCCTATCCATCTTACGACGCATCAGGTAGCAATACTGTGCACGTCGGCTTACTAAGAAGTGCAGCTCACAGGTAGAGTTAGGCAAAGCAAGCGAACAGTAAAGCGAAAGAGTTTCAGCGGTGACCACCAGTCAGAAATCCGACGACAGCCCGAACATCCCCTTGCCACAGGCGCATAAGCCAGTGGCAAAGCAGGTTGTGGCTCAGCCCGTCGACCACAGTACCCCCCTTGAAGAAGCGGCAAAATTTGCCCGCGTCACCGACGATGGGCATGTATTTGTCATCATTGACGGCGCCGAGCACCCGGTTGGACAGTACCCGGATGCCACAAAGGATGAGGCTTTGGCCTACTTTGTGCGCAAATACGACGATGTGCTGTCCCAATTGATGCTACTCGAACAGCGTGTGAGCGCGAAGGCACCAAGTGGCGATATGCCAAAGACCTTGGATACCTTGGCCGCCACCGTGGCCGAGCGCCATCTGGTCGGCGATATTCCGAAGCTGGAAGCGCGGATCGCCGCTGCACGCACCGCGGTGAGTGCTCTGGCTGGCGAACAGCGTCAGGTCACCGAGGCCGCCCGTGCCGAACAGCTCAAGGTGCGCGAAGCCCTTGTTGAGCAGGCCGAAGCCTTGGCTGAGAAGCGTCCCGAGCAGATCCAGTGGAAGACCGCTTCCACCGCGATGAACGAACTGTTCGAAACGTGGAAGGGCACTCAGCGTTCGGCCGTACGTTTGCCGCGTGCCACCGAAGATGCGCTCTGGAAGCGTTTCCGTGCTGCGCGCACCACCTTTGACCGTCACCGCCGGGCGTACTTCTCACAGCTCGATGCCACCAACGCGCAGGCAAAGTCTGCCAAGGAGGAGCTGATCAGCCGCGCCGAGGCGTTGCAAACCTCCACCGACTGGGCAGGCACCGCCGCCGAGTACCGCAAGCTGATGGACGAGTGGAAAAAATCCCGCCGTGCCTCACGCAAGGATGACGACGCGCTGTGGAGCCGATTCCGTGCTTCGCAGGACGTATTCTTCCAGGCGCGTGCCGCGGAAAATGCGAAGGTTGATGCCGAATACGCTGAAAACCTGATCGTCAAGGAGGCGCTGCTTGAAGAGGCTCGCACCTTGGTGCCGGTGAAGGATCTGACCATCACCAAGCAGAAGCTCGATTCAATTCGTAGCCGTTGGGAAGTAGCTGGCAAGGTGCCACGCGCGGACCTCCAGCGAGTCGAATCGGCATTGCGTCAGGTGGAAGAGGCAGTCAAGGGCGCCGAAGAAGAGCAGTGGCGCCGGTCAAATCCAGAGACCAAGGCCCGCTCGAACTCGATGCTTTCGCAGCTGCAGGACACCATTGCAGCTTTGGAAGAGGACCTTGAAGCAGCGAAAAAGCAGGGTAATGCCAAGCGGATCGCGAAGGCTCAGGAGGCCTTGGAGGCTCGCCAGATGTGGTTGAACACCCTGGAGAAGTCTGCGGCGGATCTCGACTAGAATCCACAGATCGCACAAACACCCCCTACGCGGCGGCGCTTGCTGGTTCAGTAGCTTTATGGAAAAAGTTACCGGACAGCGCGTCGCCGCGTTGCGTATCCCCGAAGACCTGTTTATCGTCGGCGAACCTTTTACCCGCAATGAGCTTGGCGCCATGGCTAGCCATGGGCTGCTGCGCGAATCCATTGGTGGGTGTTTTGTGGAGAGCAGGTTTCGTTATGACTCGACCGCGCGGGCGCAAATAGCCGCGTTTCTTGCCGGTCGACATTTTGGTAGAACCGATATTTTCTGCCAGCAGACCGCCGCCTGGATCCATGGCTTACTGCCACATGTGAACACCGTCTGCATTTCATCGGATCTCTATCATCGGCCTTTCCGGCCGGGCAACGGGCTGCACTTTGAATTTGTGCAGCTGCCGATTGACGATGCGGATGTGGTCAATCGTAAACGGGTCAGGCTGAGCAGTTCCTTGCGCACGGTCTGCGATGTGGCCTGTTATGACCCATTGCCGATCGCCACCTCGGTGTTTAATCAAGTGCAACGCCTTGGTGATCCGTTTTTGAATCTGGACGCCGTGGGTGAAAGCCTGGCCCAACTGGAGGCCAGTCCCCCTGTGGCGCGTGCACTGCGCTTGGTGCAGTCCTATGAGGCGCGTGCTGCCTAAAACCGCCCAGGGTACACAAAACCCCACGTAACGACCCAGATTGTAGCTGGCGTTACGCAGGGTTTGGTGTTTAGCGTCGACTTCCTGCGGTGGTGCGGTAGACGTCGTAGACTCCATCGATGCGGCGGACCTGGTTGAGCACATGGCTCAGGAATTTTGGATCGCCCATTTCGAAGGAGAACCGTGAGATCGCCACTCGTTCGCGGCTAGTTTGCACGCTGGCCGAGAGAATGTTCAGGTGGCTTTCGGACAGGATCCGGGTGACATCTGAGAGCAGTGACTTGCGGTCCAGCGCTTCCACCTGGATTTCCACCAGGAATACCCCGTGGTGCTTTTCCGCCCAGGATACCTGAACCAAGCGGTCAGGCTGTTGGGCAAGCTGTGCGAGGTTGAGGCAGTCGGTGCGGTGCACCGAAACTCCGGCGCCGCGGGTCACGAAGCCCTGGATCTCATCCGGTGGGACCGGTGTACAGCAACGAGCGAGCTTGACCAGCACATCCCCGACGCCCTGCACGATGACGCCGGCGTCGTTGCCCGTGGTGGGCTTGGACAGGCTGGTGCTGACGACTGCTTCTTCATCGACCTGTTCTCCCGCCGGAGGGCCGGTGAGCGAGACCAGGTGTTCGATAACGTTCTGCGCACTGGTGTGCCCATCACCCACCGACTGGTAGAGCGCCGAAATATCCACGTGGTGCAGGTTGGTGGCCACGGTGGTCAGCAACTCATGGGTCATCAACCGCTGCAGTGGCAATTGATTGCGGCGCAACTCCTTAGTGAGTAGCTCCTTGCCCTTTTCAATCGCTTCCTCGCGGCGTTCCTTAGAGAAGTACGCGCGAATCTTAGCCTTGGCTCGCGGGGACTTGACGAAGTGCTGCCAGTCCTGCGAAGGGCCGGCGTCTTCGGCCTTGGAGGTGAAGACCTCCACCACGTCGCCCTGCTTCAACTCGGTATGCAGTGGAACGAGTTTGCCGTTCACCCGGGAGCCAATGGTGCGGTGTCCAACATCGGTGTGGATGGAATAGGCAAAATCGATCGGCGTAGCACCCACCGGCAGGGACATGATGTCACCCTTGGGGGTGAACACGTAAACTTCGGCGGAGTTGATGGTGTAGCGCAGTCCGTCGAGGAATTCCTCGGAGTCGGTGGTGTCCTCCTGCCACTCCATCAAGGAGCGCAGCCACTCCATGTTCTTCTCCGGCGAGAGCATCGCATCGGAGCGGTCCCCATGCTTGTACTGGAAGTGCGCTGCCACCCCATTCTCGGCGTGTAGGTGCATCTCATGGGTGCGGATCTGAATTTCCACCGGCTTGCCCTCTGGGCCCATTACGGTGGTGTGCAGAGACTGATAAAGGTTTAGCTTCGGCAGCGCGATGTAGTCTTTGAAACGTCCGGGCAGCGGATTCCATTCGGAGTGCACTACGCCCAGGGCGCCATAACAGTCCTTCACCGAGTCCACGGTGATCCGTACGCCCATCAGGTCGTGAATGTCGTCGAAGTCTTTACCGCGCACGATCATCTTCTGGTAGATCGAGTAATAGTGCTTCGGTCGGCCCGAGACTTGGGCGTGAACGTTGAGTTCGCCCAGTTTATTGTTCAGCTGTTCGCGGATGCCTGCGAGGTATTTTTCGCGTTCCGGGGTGCGGTCCCCCACCATCCGAACAATTTCTTGGTACACCAGTGGGTGCAGGGCTGCGAAGGAAAGGTCTTCCAGTTCCCATTTAACCGCGTTCATGCCCAGCCGGTGCGCCAGCGGAGCGAAGATCTCTAAGGTCTCTTTCGCCTTGCGCGAGCTGGACTCGGCAGAGACATAACGCCAGGTGCGCGCGTTGTGCAGGCGGTCGGCCAATTTGATGAGCAGCACACGGATATCGCGGGACATCGCGACAACCATTTTGCGGACGGTTTCCGCCGGGGCGGCATCCCCATAGGTGACCTTGTCGAGTTTGGTCACCCCGTCGACGAGCATCGCGATCTCTTCGGAAAATTCCTTGGTGACCGACTCTAGCGAGTAGTCGGTGTCTTCCACGGTGTCGTGCAGCAACGCGGCAGCCAGGATCGAACCTGTCATACCCATTTCTGCAAGGATCGTCGCTACGGCCACCGGGTGGGTGATGTAGGGGTCTCCACTTTTACGTTTTTGACCCTCGTGGTACTTTTCTGCCACCTCGTAGGCGTGGATCAGCAGATCAAGATCAGCCTTGGGGTGTTTGGATTTGACCGTGCGTAGCAACGGTTCCAAAGTTGGCGAGGTGCTCGGAGTGCTACCTCGGCCCGCAAAGCGTACTAGACGTGAGATAGAGCGTCGCTTCGAATTGTTTGGGGTCGGCGTGTTAGCCATGCCTCGCTCCTTCCCACCGTTGCCGGTCCTAACGGTGCTAGGTGCCAAGCTCGCGATGCCGGCGCCGTGCAATGTTTTAGTTCATTCGTTATAGCACATTCGCGTGATGACAACTAATTACCCGTTCGACACTACTATAAAAAAGTGCCCCGGATCGGTTGATCCGGGGCACTTCGCTCGTGGCTTGATGCCAAGAAGGTTTTTAGTGCTTAGGCGTCCAGCGCTTCCATCTTCTTATTGTGCTTGACCACGTCGATATCTCGTTCACGCAACCAGCTGTAGACCGGCGCCTGAATGAACAAGGTGGACAAGGTGGAGATGATAATGCCGACGAACAAAGCCAGCGACAGGTCCTTAAGCGTACCGGCACCGAGTAGGTAGGAACCGATGAACAGGATCGAAGCTACTGGCAGCACTGCAACCACCGAGGTGGTGATTGAACGCACCAGAGTCTGGTTCACCGCGAGGTTCACCTTCTGCTGGAAAGTGCGCTTATTCTGCTGCTCGAAGTCCTTGGTGTTTTCACGAACCTTGTCGAAAACCACCACAGTGTCGTACAGCGAATAACTCAGAATCGTCAGGAACCCGATAATCGCACTGGGCGTGATTTCAAAACCGGAGAGCGAATAGATTCCCGCGGTAATGATGATCACGACAAACAGGCCAACAATTGCGGCGATAGACATCTTCCACGTGCGGAAGTACGCGGCCATCAGCAAGCCAACCAACACGATGAACACGATTAGGCCGATCAGAGCCTGCTTGGAGACGTCCTGGCCCCAGGTTGGACCGATGAAGTTACTGGTCACCTCGCTGGATTCGACTTGGTAAGCCTTGGCCAGTTCGCCCGCCACGGTGAGCGTCTGATCATCGTTGAGTCGATCGGTCTGCACGCGCATGGTGCCCGGAGCGATATTCGTGACCGTAGCGGCGGCACCATCTGCAGCGTTCTTCACTACATCTTCGCCGACGCTGACCTCGGTGTTCTGTACACCAGAGACCATAAATTCCGAACCGCCACGGAAATCAATTCCGAGGTTGAACCCGCCCTTGGCCACCGGAACCAGGATCGAGGCGATCACCAGAATAGCAGCGATCAAGAACCACAGGCGGTGCTTCTGGGTGAACGGGTAGGAGCGCTTCCCGGTGTAGAGCTGATTGCCCCACTCTGCGAGATTATTCATTGTTCTCCTCCCGGTTTGCTTCGGCGCGACGGCGCTCTGCGATGGTCAACCGCTTGGCTGCCTCACCGCTCGCTTTAGAGTTCTTCTTGCCGCGGTTTTCCTGCGCATTTTCATTAAAGCTGCGCACCTTGCCGGCACCGCGGTACAGCGGTACCGCGCCAAGCAGCGATGGATCCAGGCCGGAGAGGCGGTGTCCATCTGCGAAGAACTTCGTGCGTGCCAGCAGCATTAGCGTTGGGTGGGTCAGACCGTAAACGATGACGAGGTCGATGATTGCGGTCAAGCCTAGGGTGAAGGCGAAGCCTCGCACGTTACCCACGGCCACGAGGTAGAGCACCACGGCAGCAAGTACGTTGACAGCCTTGGAAACCAGAATGGTTCGCTTAGCGCGAGACCAGCCCACATCCACGGCACTGGCCAACGAACGGCCATCACGCAACTCATCACGGACACGTTCGAAGTACACGATGAAGGAGTCAGCGATCAAGCCAATGGCCACGATCAGACCCGCGACACCTGCCAGAGATAGACGATAATTCATCCCCCAGCCAAGAAGTACAAGCGAAAGATAGGTCAATACGCCAGCTGCGATCAGCGAAGCAATCGTGACCAGACCCAGCGCACGGTACTGGAAGAGCGAATAGATGAACACCAAGATTAGACCAATGATGCCCGCGATAATACCTGCCTTGAGCTGGTCCCCACCGAGTGTGGCTGACACCTGCTGCTCAGACTGAATATCAAAGCTAATCGGCAGTGCGCCGTATTTGAGCTGCTGGGCCAACGCCTGCGCGGATTCCTCGGTGAAGCCACCAGAAATCTGTGGGCGACCATCGGAGATCACCGCATTGGTGGTTGGAGCTGAGATGACGGTTCCATCAAGCACGATGGCGAACTGGTTCTGTGAACCCTGCAACGCGATGAGACGCTGAGTCGTTTCCGCAAAGGTTGCGGCGCCCTGATTGTTGAACTCGATCACCACGACCCACTCGCCGGTCACCGCGCCCTGAACACCGCGTGCCAAGTTGGCATAGGCATCAGAAATTTGGTCACCTGGAATTTCCTGCGGGCCGAGGATGTACTTCACTCCCTGGCGCGGGTCACAGGAGATCATTGCGGCCTTTGGATCGTGCTCCGCAGTTTCACGCTTCTCGACCTCGACTGGGCAGTCGTAGGCCTCGAACTCTTTATAGAGCTTTTTGGTGATCCAGCTGGTATCCGAAGGATTCTCCGGCTTTGCCGTCGGTGCTGGAATGTCCTTGTCAGCGGTGCGCTGTTCCTTTGGAGTTGCCTCGTAGGAACCGGTAATGAGCACCGGACGGAATTCCATGTTCGCCGAGGCCTGGATCAGCTGACGCGTTTCAGCATCCGGGGTTCCAGGCATCGACACGACGACGTTACGTCCAGACTGGGTGGTGATTTCGGCTTCCGTAACACCGGAACCATCGACGCGCTGGCGGATAATTTCCACCGCTTGATCGAGCTGCTCCTGGCTAATAGCTACGTCGCCCTTAACTCGGGGCGCCAGGATCATCTGGGTGCCGCCTTCGAGGTCGAGCGCCAGCTTTGGGGCCGCGCCGGTCTTGCCCGTCGACACACCAGCAACCAGAACACCGGTTGCAATGATGAGGACGACCAGTAACCACAGCAACGCCTTGCGTGCCTGTTTTACAGGTCCAATTGATGACATCTATTGTGCTTTCTTGAACTGGTGGCGTGCTAGACAGCCACCACGATGGTGCCTGCCTTAGGCGTTGCGGTCGTCCTTGCCCTGGTCGTTCAAACGACGAAGGCTCTCTTCTGGGGATTCGGCGACGGCAGGAGTGCCAGCGGCTTCTTCGGCAGGAGCCTCGGTTACTTCTGGATCCAAGAAGGTGGAGATAGCCTGGCGGTGCAAGGTGAGCACCACGCCATTGGCGACCTCGACAAGCACACGATCCTGCTCATCGATAGAAATGATGGTGCCGAAGATGCCCGAGTTGGTCATCACCTTGGCGCCTGGAACCGACTTGGTCTTCAGTGCTTCTTGCTGCTTAGAAACCTTCTTGCGACCACGGATCATCATGATGATCAGCACTGCGAAGAGCGCGACCATCAGAATCATGGATGGATTGAAGCCGCCACCGGCTCCCTGTGCAAGGACGAGGGAATTCACTTGTAATACCTGCTAACGATTCGTTTAAAGAGCTAAGACGCCCGGGCACGCCAAAGTCAGGGCGTGTGTCGGGCGTCTCCAGTCTAATGGCTAGAAGCAAAGCACCAAGCCATTTACGCGGGCAGAGTAGATGTATTCATCTAATCCTCATCGGATTCATAGCTTTGAGTTCCGGCAAAGATCGCATCCTTAGGCACCGCGAGGCCCAAATGCTCCCAAGCCGCTGGCATCGCGATGCGTCCGCGCGGGGTGCGTCCCATGA
This sequence comes from Arthrobacter sp. MYb213, assembly GCF_002979915.1. Lineage (GTDB taxonomy): Bacteria > Actinomycetota > Actinomycetes > Actinomycetales > Micrococcaceae > Glutamicibacter. The sequence continues at coordinate 345,950 of NZ_PCQA01000001.1, read as the reverse complement.
GTCCTTCACGAACTAAGAAGGGCTCGGCGACGGTTTCTACGGTTTCGCTTTCTTCACCCACCGCGATGGCCAGGGTCGACAGTCCTACCGGTCCCCCACCAAATTTAAGACACAGCGCTTCGAGTACCGAGCGGTCCAGGCGGTCAAGCCCCTTGGGGTCCACCTCGTACATCTCCAGTGCTGCAGCGGCAGCCCCGTGATCGATCTCTTCAAGTTTGTTCACCAGCGCCCAGTCCCGCACGCGACGAAGCAAGCGGTTCGCGATACGTGGGGTGCCACGCGAACGTCCAGCGATCTCGCTGAAGGCCGAGGAAGTCACGCGTAGATCAAGCATCATTGCCGAACGGCGAAGGACCAGTTCGAGTTCTTCAACCGCATAAAATTCTAGGTGTCCGGTGAAGCCAAAGCGGTCGCGTAGCGGACCAGGAAGCAGCCCGGCACGGGTGGTCGCCCCCACCAAAGTAAATGGCGGAAGTTCCAAGGGAATAGCGGTAGCCCCGGCGCCCTTACCGACAATAATGTCCACGCGGAAATCTTCCATGGCCATGTAAAGCATTTCTTCGGCAGGCCGAGACATCCGGTGAATCTCGTCCAAAAAGAGCACTTCACCCTCGGTGAGCGAGGAGAGAATCGCGGCCAAATCTCCCGCGTGCTGGATGGCGGGGCCCGAAGATATGCGTAGCGGGGCGTTCATTTCCGCGGCGATAATCATCGAGAGTGTGGTTTTTCCCAATCCGGGAGGACCCGAGAGCAACACGTGGTCGGCGGTGCGCTCGCGGATCTTCGCCGCTTCAAGCATCAGTGAGAGCTGTTGGCGTACCCGGCCCTGACCGACGAAGTCGTCTAAGTTGCGCGGGCGCAGAGCTGCCTCAATCACCCGCTCTTCGGGTTCACTGCCGGCGTTGGTCAGCTGCGAGGAATCATTCACAGGGTTATCCTATCGGGCACGAGTGCCGGTGGACATGCTACGTAGCGCCGCACGTAGAATTTCGGAGACGTTACCGGTTTCGACAACTTCAGGGTTCGCCTTGCCCAGTGCCTTCAACGTAGATTGTGCGTCCTTTTCGGTCCAGCCTAGGCCGGTGAGCGCCTCGATGACCTGTGGTTCCCAGACCGATCCGGTGCTCGTACGGGCCGTGGCGGTATCTACGCCGGTGGGGATCAGTTTGCCGTTGAGCTCCAGTACGATTCGGCTGGCGCCCTTGGGACCAATGCCCGAGACCTTGGTGAAGGCGGCGGTGTCTTTGGTGTTCGCCGCGACGCGGACCTCTTCGGGGGTGTGTACCGCCAAGATCGCTAGGCCGGTGCGAGGGCCAACACCCGAGACGCCGATAACTACTTCGAATACCTCGCGTTCGTCGGGGGTAGCGAAGCCAAAGAGCGTCATCGAATCTTCGCGCACCACCATCGAGGTGTGCACGGTGGCTTCACGGCCCACGTGCAAAGTGGAGAGCGTGCCGGGGGTAGCTTGGATAAGCATGCCGAAGCCGTTGACGTTGATAACCGCGGTGTTTAGGGTTACGGCCTGGACCGTGCCGGTCAATGAGCTGATCATGCCACTCCTCAAAAGTATGTTCGAACGCTTCTAGCTTATCGAAGATAGTTACGAATGGCGATTAGCGACGGGCCGCACGATGCTTCGAGGAGGCTTCGGCGGCAATCCATGCCTGCTGTGCGGCGGTGAGTTGCTGGGAACCGGTGCGTGCGGCGGACGCTGAGGCCGAAGCGTTGGAGCCAACTGCTGCGCCACGCCATCCGTGGGCGATGGCCAAGGCCACCGCATCGGCGGCATCGGCGGGTTTAGGTGGCTCATCGAGCCGGCATATCTTGGCGACCATCTTACCGATGGCAGCCTTGGTGGCCTGTCCACTACCGGTGACCGCGGCTTTAACCTCGGTGGGGGTATGTAGCGCCACCGGGATGTTGCGCCGGGCGGCTGCCAGAATAATGACGCCGGTGACCTGGGCGGTACCGATGACCGTAGAAACGTTGGCCGAGGCGAAGACCCGCTCTAGGGCGAGTACGTCGGGCTGATGTTTATCAAGCCATGCGTCGATCGCATCGGCGATGGTCAGCAACCGCGCGTCGAGCGGGGTGCCCGGTGGGGTGCCGGCGACGGTGACATCGATTAGCTCAACCTTGCGGTTGGGTGCGACGTCGACCACGGACAAACCACAGCGGGTCAGTCCGGGGTCGACGCCTACGACACGTAGGGCCAAGTCCTACTGCTCTTCGTCGAGGGCCGCACGGACCTCGTCGGATAGATCGGCGTTGGTGTAAATGCCCTGCACGTCGTCGAGTTCTTCCAACGCGTCGTACAGGTGCAAGAACTTACGTGCACCCTCAACGTCCAAATCAACCTTCATCGACGGAATGAATTCCATTTCGTCGGTTTCGTAGGCGATTTCAGCTTCGTCCAGTGCGGCAGCTACCGCACGCAGGTCCGAAGGGTCGCAGACAATGGCGAAGGTTTCGCCTTCGTCGAGGATTTCATCGGCGCCGGCATCGAGTACAACCATCAACAGGTCGTCCTCGGTCAGCTCGCCTTTGGGTAGACGTACTACGCCCTGGCGGGCGAAGAGGTAGGACACGGAGCCCGGATCGGCGACGGTTCCACCGTTGCGGGTGATGCCTACGCGGACCTCGGAAGCTGCGCGGTTCTTGTTGTCGGTGAGGCACTCGATGAGCAGTGCCGAACCCTGCGGGCCGCGGGCCTCGTAGATGATCTCGGTGTAGTCGACAACTTCGCCGTCAAGTCCGGCGCCGCGCTTAACAGCGCGATCAATGTTGTTGATCGGCACGGAGTTCTTCTTCGCCTTGCTGACGGCGAGTTCCAGTGCCGGGTTACCGGCCAGGTCGGCGCCGCCGGCGCGAGCGGCAACTTCGATGCCCTTGATGTATTTAGCGAAGGCCTTGGCGCGCTTGGCGTCAATGGCTGCCTTCTTATGCTTGGTGGTTGCCCATTTGGAGTGGCCTGACATGCTTTAAGCGTCTCCTCGCGTGAGATTAACAAAAAAATCGTGGATGGCCCTGCTTCCGGTAACTTCCGGATGAAAGCTAGTGGCCAACAAATTTCCCTGACGTACTGCAACGATTCTACCTTGTGCACGGCTATCGGGCGCAGGCACCGTACTAAGCACAGCCACGTCGGGGCCTATTTGAACTGCTTCGGGAGCTCGAATGAACACCGCGGTGAGGTCCTGGCCGACAAATTTGAGCGTGTGTTCGAAGGAATCTACCTGTCGCCCGAACGCGTTGCGGCGCACCAACATGTCGATTCCGCCCAGCGTTTGCTGTTGCTCGCCGGTACTGGTGACCGCGGGGTTTTCCAGCCGATCGGCCAACATAATCATTCCGGCACAGGAGCCGTAAGTGGGCATGCCAGCAGCGATGCGCTCCTTGATCGGCTGCGCCAGACCATAGTTGCGGGTGAGCCGATCAATCACCGAAGACTCGCCGCCGGGAATGATCAGCGCATCCACGGCCTTCAACTCATCGAGCGTACGCACCATGCGGGCTTTGACTCCCAAGCCATCGAGCGCGGCAAGGTGTTCACGGAAGTCGCCCTGTAGTGCGAGCACACCAAATTCGCTCATCTTGAGCCTTCACAGTTTGTGGATGGTTGGCGCAGGAAGCGCCGAAATAACGTTAATACCGGTAGGGCGCGCTGTGCAGTTTTATTTCTCGGTGTGTCGCCAGAAGTTTGCCGGGCTTGATAGGTTCAGGCCTATGAGTGCAGATATTTCAGCCTTTAAATTGCCCGGTGATCTTTTGATGCCCGCGATCGGCTTAGGAACTTGGCCGATGCGCGAGTCCGAAGCAAGTGACGCGGTCACCTCGGCCCTCAATATTGGTTACCGCCGGATCGACACGGCGGAAAACTATCAAAATGAGCAAGCGGTGGGTCTGGGGCTTCGAACTAGTGGGGTGCCTCGCGATGAAGTTTTTGTGACCACGAAGTTTAACAAGCAGTGGCATTCGGCCGCCGGGGTGCGCCAAGCGTTGGAAAATTCGCTGAATCGTTTAGGTCTGGACTATCTGGACCTATTTCTTATTCACTGGCCCAACCCGGAGCAGGGCACTTTTGTTCAGGCCTTTGCCGAGATGCAAAAGCTTGTGGCCGAGGGGCTGATTCGCGCCGCGGGCGTCTCAAACTTTAAGCCCGCACAATTGCAGGTTTTGCTTGATGCGGGATTCACCCCGGCGGTTAATCAGATTCAGCTGGATCCCGAGCGGCGCAGTGCCTCGTGGCAGGCGTATAACACCGAGCATGGGGTACTCACCGAGGCCTATTCACCGCTGGGTCGGGGGAAATCTGAATTTTTGCAGCATCCGACACTGGTGCAGATTGCCGAGGCGCACATGAAGACGCCTGCGCAGGTGACCTTGCGTTGGCATGTACAGTCTGGGCGAGCGGCGGCGCCGAAATCGGCAAACCCTTCAAGGCAGGCGCAGAATCTCGATATCTTCGACTTTGAACTGAGCACCACGCAGATGGCAGACATCGAGGCACTGGATACCGGTGCCGGTCCATTTACCGATTCGGATGAGTTCGGGCACTAGCCGGCACTCTTGCCAATGGACGGAAGGAACACCACATGCAGTTAGAAGGTTACCGGCGCCCCGTCATCGCCAGGCAAGATTACTTTGATGACGAAGGTTCACTCATCTGCCATGGTCAGCGGTGGCCTGGGCAGCCCGCGGAGGAAAGTTATTCGGTGACCGTCCACCCACAACGTTTTGCACCATTACATACCGTGGCGCAGGCACTCATGGATTGGCTGCTTGCACGCTTCGATGTGCGGTGTCTTCAAGACCCGGGATTAGCCGCCGAGCTGGGTTATACAACGCAGCCGGTGGTTCAGTCGGTACGGCTAATTCCGGTTGATCGTGCCTGTGCACCATTGGGTTTAGTGTTCACTGATTTTCCCGGGGTGCTCTTATCGGTTGGTGCGCTATATCAGTGGCGTTTTCCGATCTGCGGTTGTGATGCGTGCGACGATTCTGTCGACGAGCTTTTGGACGATTTAGAGGAACAGATCGCAACGGTCGTGACCGGGCACTTCACCGAAATACTTGATGAGTCCGGAGCCGGCCTGCTCACACACCGTTTTGATCCGGACGGAATAGCTGGTCGCGAAATCTCCGATGGCGTGGAGGAGATTTCACCGGAGCGCTTGGCCAGGGCGCGTGCCATGCTTCCGAACGGTGGTGCGTGGGCACCGTGGCCGGTACGCGGGGCCTAGTCCATTTCCCAGGGTTTCAGGCCATCGTCGAAGGCGCCATAGGCGTTGACGGTTTTGCTGGTGCGCGCCAGCGAGGCTTTGGCATCGGCCGCCGGCAGGCAGTCATCGGCGGTGAATACCTGACACCATCTGACCGGTGAGGAACTCAACTGATGCGGAACCCAGGCCAGCTCCCCCACCTTCCAGTGATCTTTTCCGGTGCGGGTGAAGGTGGCCTTGATACTGATTCCTTCACGGTTCAGGATCGTCGGGGTGGCGTGCTTAGCTACCGAGTTACCCAGACCGTAGACGATCCAGGTGCCCTCATGCTTTTCAATGGGCAGCACCGAGTGGGTGTGATGCATGTAGATGAAATCGAAGGCACCGGATTCGGCCAACTTTTGGCCGAGCTTGCGCTGTGCGTCGCTGGGACGGGTGCTGTATTCGGTGCCGTCATGAATGGCCGCGACCACTATTTCCGCGCCAGATTTCCGTGCGGCCTTGGCGCGGGTGATTAGTTTTTTCGCGTCCACCCCGGTATCTACCCGCCAGTCGGTGTCGGCGCGCATACCGTTGAGTGAGTAGGTGCTGGCGATGACACCGAATTTGATACCCTCGACGTCCATCAGCGGTGGCGCCTGCGCCTCGGTCTGGGTGCGGTAGGACCCGGTGGCAAAGAGTTTGTACTTTTCTAGCGTGTCCAGCGTGCGTTTGACTCCGGTGGTGCCAATATCCACGGTGTGGTTGGTGGCGGTGGTGCAGCCGTCGTAGCCGATGGTTGCCAGGTCCGCGACAATCTGAGCCGGCACGGCGAAGGTTGGGTATCCGGAGTAGGGCGGTGTACCGATCGGTGTTTCGAGGTTGCATAATGCCGCGTCGGCGTCCTGGACATAGGGTCTGAGTCCATCCAACAACGGCTGGAAATCGTAGCCCTTGGAAGTTTTAGCTTCCTTGAGTAGTTGTGGGTGCAGCAGCACATCGCCAGTGGCCATCAAGGAGAGTTCTTTTGGCGCCGGCGTTTGGCTCGGTGTAGGGCTAGGACTTAGTGAGTCCTGCTGGGTCTGCACTGGGCTGGGCGTAGGTTCCGCCGTAGTCTCTTGTCCGGCCGCAGAACATCCCGTGAGCAGTAGTAATGCGAGGACCGCGGGCAGCGCACGTGACTTCATGGGTTCTACCCTATCGGCTGATACCTCGTGTTAATGCAAGCAAAATCACGTGTCCTGTGGTTATCTGGCACTATGCCAAACCCGCTTCTGAAACCCAGCGAACTGCCCTACCAGTGGCCAGATTTCGCCCACATCACCGCCGATGATTACCTGCAGGCAGCCCGCGCGGGCGCGCAGGAGCATCTTGCGCAGATCGCCACCATCGTGGCCGATGCAACGCCGGCGACTTTTGCGAACACCTTCCTCGCGCTCGAACGCAGTGGTCAACTGTTGCGCCGCACGCTGATGGCCTATTTCAGTGTGCTTTCGGCACACGGCACCGAGCAATTGCGTGAGATCCAGTCCGAACTCAGTGGGATCATGACCGCACAGAGTGACGAGATTCAGCTGAATCCGGAACTTTATGCACGGCTGCGCGAGGTGGATCTGGGTGAGCTAGAAGGCGAAGACGCCCGGCTAGCGAGCGAGACATTAAAGTCCTTTGAGCTTGCCGGCGCCCGCTTGGATGCAGGGGCTAAAGAGAAGCTGAAGGCGCTGAACGCGCAGCTTTCCGAGCTGTCCACACAGTTCTCCACCAAGGCGTTAGAAAATCAGAATGCCCACGCGGTGCTCTTTGCCGACGTGACTGAGCTCGAAGGCCTCGACGAGGCTCGGATTGCTTCGGCACGGGCAGCCGCTGAAACCGCCGGGCACAGCACCGGCTATCTGCTTCCGCTGGTCTCCCCTACCGGGCAACCAGTGCTCGCTTCCTTGACTCGCTCGGAGTCACGGCGCAAGGTTTTTGAAGCTTCGTTGAGCCGTGGGTCCGCGGAGAATTCCACGCTACCGTTGGCCGCACAGATGGCGGCACTGCGCGCGGATCGGGCAGCACTGCTTGGATTTGCGAACCATGCCGAAACCGTTTTGGCCGATGCAACGGCACCCTCAACCGAAGCGGTAGCCACCCGGCTGAAGGAACTGACCGAAGCCGCGGTTCGTAACGCAATCGCTGAGGCGGACACGCTACGCGAACTGGCCGGCGGTGAGCTCAATGCCTGGGATTGGTCTTACTACTCCAATCAGGTGTTGCGCGAGCGTTTTGCTGTGGACTCCGCAGCCCTGCGCCCCTACTTTGAGCTGGACTCGGTGCTGCATGACGGTGTCTTTGCCACCGCACAGACCCTTTATGGCCTCAGCTTCACCGAACGTTTTGACCTTCCGACCTACCACCCAGCGGTGCGCGTGTGGGAAGTTTTTGACGCGGATGGCTCGGCCATGGGCCTATACAGTGGCGATTTCTTGGCGCGCGAAACGAAAAAGGGCGGCGCCTGGATGACTTCCATGCGCGATTTCGCCGCTGATCTAGACGAGCGTCCCATCGTGACAAATACGCTCAATATCGCGGCTCCAGGCGAGGGGCAACCGATCCTTCTGACCTTAGACGAGACGAACACGTTGTTCCACGAGTTTGGCCACGCGTTGCATGGGCTGCTCTCCAATGGAAAATATGCGACTCTCTCTGGAACGTCGGTGCCACGAGACTTTGTCGAGTTCCCTTCTCAGGTCAACGAGATGTGGGTATTGCACCCGGATGTGGTTGGCGGTTATGCCAAACACTATGAAACTGGCCAGACGCTACCCGAGGAAACCATCGAGAAGATCCGGGCGGCGGAGCTGTGGGGTCAGGGATTTGCGACCACCGAATATTTGGCGGCCAGTGTGTTGGATTGGGCTTGGCATACCATCGATCCGGGAACCAGCATCGAGGACCCGGAATCATTTGAACGGGAGACCTTATCCAACTTTGGTTTCACTCCGGAGCTGATCCCACCACGGTATCGAACCGCGTATTTCCAGCATATTTTCGCCAATGGTTACTCTGCCGGCTACTACTCCTACATCTGGAGTGAGGTGCTAGATGCCGACACTGTGCAGTGGTTCGAGGAAAATGGTGGCTTAATGCGAGAAAATGGAATGCGGTTCCGTCAGGAACTGCTCTCGCGCGGAAATACGCGCGATCCACTAGAGTCTTACGAAATGTTCCGCGGACGCAGCGCACGGGTTGAACCGTTGTTGCGCCGTCGAGGATTGGTGAACGCAGAATAATGACGACAATTGCCTCCGCGCAAGAAGCTCTTAGCCATTGGCAGCAGGCCCTCGCGGTAGCTACAGGTGGCAAGATCTTTACCACCCACGGATGCTCCTGGGCTTGGCAGCCGGTGCGTAAGCGCCTGATCCTGCTCTTTCCGGAGCATGCAGATTCCGCGGGCCTACGCCCGGCGTTTGCCGAGGGTATGCGCTTGGGCGCACGCCGCGTGGAAGCCTGGGTGAATTCGGGTTCCGATGCCACTGGACTCAAAGACGCAGGTTTTACCGACAATGCGCAGATCGCCTGGCATGCAGGACGCCTTGCGATTCCGATGGAACGTTGGGAGGGGAAGATCCGGCTGGGCAATAATGTTCCAGAAGCCACAGGAGCCGATGCCGCAGAACTGAAGGTCACAAATCTGTGGCGTGATCCTTCTTCGCAACTTTCCAGCGGTCACCCGGCCTTGCGCCGGGTAGAGCATGCCCTGGCACGCACCGAGGAAGGCGACATCGTCGGTCGAGGTTTTGTGCAGCAAGGCCTAAATGGTCAGGCGATGGTGCACTCGCTGGCGGTGGGCAAGGGTCACCGCCGTCAGGGCGTCGGCACGGCGCTATTGCACGGGCTGTCTCGGTCGCTGATCAATCCATTAGATCCACCGGATGAGGATGCAACCCAGGAACTGCTCGCGGCGTCCCCGCCGAGCAGTGCGGACTTCTTCAGCGCCAATGGGCTGCGGTTGCTCGGACGCGGACGGCATATGATTCTGCGTTCTTGGTCTTAACGTCAACAGTTAGTGGCGGGATCCTTCCGGGTCCCGTCGCTGCTTTTTAATCTGCTGATCTCACCTTGTAGATCAGTCGTGCGAATGGACCGGCTTGATGGGCTTCGCGTAGTTCCAATCGGTCGCTTCCGATGTTGCGTGGCAGTAGCGGAGCCCCCGTCTCTAAGGTCACCGGGGCGATGGTGAGCGCCAGGGTGTCCAGGGCGTTGGCGTCGAGGAATTGGCCCAGTAGTTCTCCTCCCCCGAGCACCCAAATGTTCTTTGGACCGGCGACATCACGAATTGTTTTTAGATGTCCTTGCAGGGCTCCGGAAACGAAGCGCACATCGGCGCCTTTGGGTACCGGAAGATTGCGGTGGGTAAAGACGAAGGTGGTGATGTTTGGGTAGAACTGTTGCCATTTTTCGGGTTCGGCAATGAGGTTTTCGTGCTCCAACATCCACTGGTAGGTGTTTGCGCCTTCCACGTGCACACCGACATTTTTCGGCAGCAGATTAGGGTCTGGCTCTTGGGCTCCTGGAACATCAAAAAGCCATTGCAGGCTATGGCTCTCATCGGCCAAGAAGCCGTTTAGAGATACCGCTGCGTCGAAAATTATTTCACTCATAATTCAAGTTTCCCATCGATTTCTCGCCTGTCGCTAAATCGCTGATGCTGTGCGCAAGATCCTTCAGACCCTTTGAGAAGGTACCCTTTCCGCAAGACTTTCGAATGCACTTGAAGTTTGGCTCGCGCAGTAAATTCTCTTCAAGCACCCCGTTGCTCTTCGGACATAAGCAAACGCTCGGCGGCGGAAATATCGGGTCCAAAATACATCCAGTTCTGGCACCACGAACCATCGCCCCTCTTCAAATAATCTAGGTTTAGAGCGCGTAAGCCACCAACTTGATGTCAGCCAGTCAGATGCTGGATGGCTAGTACTGCCTTCTCTGCTCCAGCTTCAGCGGTTCAATTTTTGGTGGTTGGCCCTGCTCGAATACTCCAATGGTTCCCGATGGGACTTCGACCCAGGTATGCCTGCTCCAATGGAGAGAAAGCGGTTCGGAGACGACCAGCTGCGCATCGGCCGGCAACGAGAGTTTTTCACCAGCAACATCGTGCAGAATTGTTGACCCGGTCGCGTGATATAGGCTCGGCGCAACTGCACCTAACGCATCTGGGCTTACCCAGCGCAAGACCACTAAACGTCTGCCATCTGAAGCACACATGGTCGCTCGAAAGGGAGCCCGAACTTGATGTTCGCGCCTGGACTGTTCAACCCGAGCTACCATACGGGTAAGTGCCGTGACGGGATCCTGCTCCAGCCCATAGGTCAGCGCCAGATAGAAGCAAAGCTCGGTATCTGCGTTGCCCAGAATCGACGGATATAGTGGCGCGGCCACGTCGAAGGTCAGCTCGCGTTTGAGTTCACGAAAGTTAGGGATCGACCCGTTGTGCTGAAACATCCAGCCGTGATCCGCAAATGGATGGCAGTTCTGTTCCGCAATCGTTCCACCGGGTGCCGCACGCACATGAGCGAGGAAGCATCCGGACTCAAGTTGTTGCGCGAGATGCTTCAGGTTTTGACTATCCCAAGCCGGACCAACTTGTCGGTACTGTCCTAAGGTTTCTGCGCGTCCGGCCCAAGCCATTCCAAAGCCATCGCCATTGGTGGGAAATGCGTGGTTCGTGAATTGTGCAGCCAGCGGATCATTGGGCAGGTACAGCTCCCTAGCGTGCAAGCTTTGATCAATCAGCGAATGATTTGGCCGCACCAGAATGTCTGCGATCTCTATCGGTGAGCCAAGATAAGCTAGCCAACGGCACATTTTTTGATCCCCATCTCGTGGCGAAGACTCCTGATGCTCACACTAGACCTGTGACTCAAGGGTGGACAAGCATTCGTTTAAATAGTGTCCTAGTCACGCTTTGAGAAGGGCAGCGGAATTCTCTCAGGCTCAGCGTTGATAATCTCCGTTGTCTGGGTTGGCAAGAATAGTTGGTACTGCGAGAGATCGTGATCATTCTTGACGAGCCAACGCGCGTGTTGATTAGTAGGCAAATCATGAAAATGCCGTTCCTCGGCTCAACTAGTAGCCGTGGCCATTTGTGATCGTATTGCCTTGGACGAAGGGAGCAATGAGTCTTCAGTGGATTTTGCACTCTCGTGAATGAGCGTTAACGAAGTAGGGGTCACGCTGCCAATGTTTGGCAGCGTGACCGCTACTTCTCATTTAGAGATTTTTACCAGCCGCGCTCGGAAAGGCGGTGTGGTTCTGGCAACTCGTTGACGTTGATGCCGACCATTGCTTCACCCAAGCCGCGGGAGATCTTGGCCAGTTCATCCGGGTTGTCGAAGAAGGTAGTGGCCTTCACGATGGCTTCGGCACGCTGTACCGGGTTTCCGGACTTGAAGATGCCCGAGCCGACGAACACGCCATCGGCGCCCAGCTGCATCATCATGGCTGCATCTGCCGGGGTGGCAATGCCACCGGCGGTGAACAGCACGACCGGAAGCTTACCGGTCGCAGCGATTTCCTTGACCAGCTCGTATGGAGCCTGAAGCTCCTTGGCAGCCACGTACAGCTCGTCCTTTGGCAGGGCAGCAAGCTTGGCGATTTCTGCGCGGATCTTGCGCATGTGTCCGGTCGCGTTGGAAACGTCGCCGGTTCCTGCTTCACCCTTGGAGCGGATCATTGCAGCACCCTCGTTGATGCGGCGTAGCGCCTCACCTAGGTTGGTGGCGCCACAAACGAATGGCACGGTGAATGGCCACTTGTCGATGTGGTTCTCGTAGTCTGCTGGGGAAAGCACCTCAGACTCGTCGATGTAGTCCACACCGAGTGACTGCAGGATCTGTGCCTCGACGAAGTGACCGATGCGAGCTTTGGCCATCACTGGGATGGAGACTTCGGCGATGATGCTATCAATCATGTCCGGATCGCTCATGCGCGAGACGCCGCCCTGGGCACGAATGTCGGCCGGTACGCGCTCTAGAGCCATAACGGCTACGGCGCCGGCATCTTCAGCGATGCGGGCTTGTTCCGGAGTGACAACGTCCATGATGACGCCGCCCTTGAGCATTTCGGCCATCCCGCGCTTTACGCGTTCGGAGCCGACGACGTTGTCCTGACGCTGATCTGCAGAAGACATGTTGGGGGTTATTCCTTTCAAACACTGGCAAGCACAGTGGTGCTCTGCCAGTAATCGTAGAATTGGTTTGCTTTATTACCTCCGGTGTTTCGTCACAATTGACCGATAGTGGATTTATCCCTTAGTCGGGGGTTAATGCGTAACATTGTCGATCTCGATGAACACGCTAGTCAAGAGACTTTTTATCTGTGAATTTAGGGTTTAGAGCTAAAGCAGCTTCCACTTGATATTTTGCCGGATGGCCGTAACCTTCGGGGCTGGCCGCTTCGATCTTCGCTACCTCATCGGACATTAATTGCAGCAATGGCACATCATTGTTGATGTCCTCGGCTACCGAACGCAGCTGCTCGGCGTAAGCGAGCAGGCGTACGGTAAAACGCTTGGTGTAGGAAGGGTCTGGGTCGCTGGCTCGGGAGTGAGCCTCCTGGAAACTCTGCGCCAGTTCCGCTAAGGCGGGTTTGACAGATTCCATCACCTGTAGGACTTCTTGGTCTGCCGCACGCTCGATAGCGACCAGACCCAACTGATAGTGGTGTTCGGTGGCCACCGCCGCAGCAAGACGTTCCAATGGGGAAAGCTCCTTGAGCCATCCGAGCAGAAAGGACTCACAATTTTCGTCATGCTCGAAGCTCAGCTCCTCGAGAATCTGGTTGACCTTACCTATCGAATAGCCGGCCGCGCCCTGAACTGCAAAGCGGATTTCATGCTCGGTTCCGCTGATGATCCAAGCACGGATTTCTTCGAGCGTACTAAGGGGATTCACTGCGCGTATCCCGGTGGGAATGCGCCTTGATGTTTGACGGACTCAGTATTCAAGTTCCAAGAGTAGGTGGAGACCGCTCGGCCTGAGGCTCCCGCGTTGGAATCCCCTTCTTTGGCATAGGTATAAGTTACCTTCAGTTGCCCATCGTCAACGCGTACTACCTGTGGGAAAAAACCGAATGTCGTACGAGTGGCGACTCCGAGGTATTTGCCTTCATGGAAGAGGGCAATGATGTAGGGCGATGAGCCGGTGGCTCCCTCAATGGGAAAGGTGACCCATGACAGTGCGGCGCATTCATCATAAGTAGACGGATCCGCAGAGTCCGCGTCCCACTTCCAATCCATGATCTCTCCGGTGGAAATCTTTGGCGCCGGCAACTTGTTCGCAAGTTTAGCCAATGCACTAGAAGTTAGCTTTGGTCCACAGGTGGGCTGGGCAGGTTTGCTAGATTTTGTGACGGTGGGAGCTGGCTTGGTGGGTGCCACGCTTTTTGCTTCTTTTGGAGTTGGCGTGGCACTAGTGCTGGCCGTAGCCGAGGAGCTTACCGCCACTTCGGAGTGAGTGGGTTGCGCTTGCGGGCTCACGGGTGCTGAGCACGCGCCAAGCAGTAGCGTCAAAGCAGCAGACAAGGAAAGGGCCTTGAAGCCATAACCAACACTTCCTGTCACGGTTCCTCCGTAAAATCGTATAAGTCTTAGGTATTTGGCTTTAGTCTAACCATGTCACGCCGTACTTTGAGCTAAGAAATCACAATGTGAGATAGCGATAGATCGGGTTAAAGCAGTCAGGGCGGCAAGAACAACTAAATGTTCCTACCACCCTGATTTAAGCATTGATGAATCTAGCTCGGATTTTCGCTATCCCACGCATCGGCGATCACTTGACGTACCTCAGAGAGGGTCTGCGGGATCGCTTTTGTCTGCGCGATGATGGGGAAGAAATTTCCATCCCCATTCCAGCGCGGCACAATGTGCTGATGCAGGTGCGCGGCAATACCCGCTCCCCCAGCCTCACCCTGGTTCATACCCAAGTTGAAGCCGGCGGCGTTAGATACCTTGCGCAGTACCCGCATCGATTGCTGCGCGAGCGCAGCCATCTCTGCGGTTTCCTCCACCGTGATATCCGTATAGTTCGGCACGTGTCGGTACGGGCAAACGAGCAGGTGACCAGGGTTGTATGGGAACAAGTTCAGGATCACGTAACAAGTTTTACCGCGGTGTACCAGCAGTGCCTCTTCATCGGTGCGGTTCGGTCCGGCGCAGAACGGGCAACTTGCCTCGTCCGTCACCTGCGCCTGACCGCCCTTGATGTAGGCCATCCGGTAAGGGGTCCACAAACGTTGGAACGAATCTGGCACACCGGCGAGTTCAAAGTCGTCGGTGACGTTTTCGTCCTGCGGATATTGCATGTTGGTGGACTCCTATTTTCCGGCGGACCTAGTTGTTGTTGTTGCGGCTCTTGATAGCTTCAACGATGCGGGCTACCGCGTCGTCAACCGGAACCTGGTTCTCCTGGCTACCATCGCGGAAGCGGAAGGAGACCGCATTTGCGTCGGCATCCTCACCACCGGCAATGAGCGTGAACGGGATCTTATCCTTGGACGCGTTGCGGATCTTCTTCGGGAAACGGTCCGAGGAGTCATCTAGTTCTACGCGTACGCCCTGTGCCTTGAGCTTCGCTACAACCTCTGCAAGGTAATCGTTGAAGGCCTCGGCCACTGGAATTGCACGAACCTGAACCGGGGACAACCACGCTGGGAAAGCGCCGGCATAGTGCTCGGTGAGCACACCCAAGAAGCGTTCGATGGAACCGAATTTAGCCGCGTGAATCATCACCGGCTCCTGACGGGTTCCGTCGGCTGCCTGGTACTCCAGACCGAAGCGGGCAGGCTGGTTAAAGTCGTACTGCACGGTGCCCATCTGCCAGGTACGGCCGATAGCGTCCTTAGCCTGAACCGAGATCTTCGGGCCATAGAAGGCCGCGCCACCCGGATCGGCGACAAGCTCAACACCGGATTCAGTAGCTACGCGCTCGAGTACCGCGGTAGCCTCGTCCCACTGTTCGTTCGAACCGATGAACTTGTCAGACTCATCGCGGGTAGACAGCTCCAGGTAGAAGTCATCCATGCCGAAGTCCTTGAGCAGGGAGAGCATGAAGTTCAGCAGGTGCTCAACTTCGGCTGGTGCCTGTTCCTTGGTGACGTAAGAGTGCGAGTCATCCTGGGCAAAACCGCGTACGCGAGTCAGACCGTGAACCACGCCCGACTTCTCATAGCGGTACACGTGGCCGAATTCGAAGAGGCGCAGTGGTAGTTCGCGATAAGAGCGTCCACGACCGCGGAAGATCAGGTTGTGCATCGGGCAGTTCATTGCCTTCAGCCGGTATTCCTGGCCCTGCTTGGTGATGTTGCCGTCTTCATCGCGCTCTTCATCGATGTGTAGCGCCGGGAACATGGTGTCTGCGTAGTACGGCAGGTGGCCCGAGGTGTGGAAGAGCCCGTCCTTGGAGATGTGCGGGGTACCAACGTACTGGAAGCCCTCTTCGACGTGGCGGTCGCGCACGTAGTCTTCCATCTCACGCTTGATGATGCCGCCCTTAGGGTGGAACACCGGCAGTCCGGAGCCCAACTCGTCGGGGAAGGAGAAGAGGTCAAGTTCGGCACCGAGCTTGCGGTGGTCGCGGCGCTCAGCCTCGGCCAAACGCTCCTGGTAGGCCTTGAGGTCTTCTTTGGTTGGCCATGCGGTGCCGTAGATGCGCTGCAGCTGCTTGTTCTTCTCACTGCCCAACCAGTAGGCGGCAGCCGAACGAGTCAACGCGAAGGCGTTCTTGATCAGCTTGGTGTTTGGCAGGTGCGGGCCGCGGCACAGGTCCTTCCAGACGGTGTCGCCACTCTTGCGGTCAACGTTGTCATAGATGGTGGTTTCGCCGGCGGCAACCTCAACGTTGACTCCCTCGCCTGAGGTGTCAGCGGAGTCAGCCTTAGCTAGTAGCTCGCATTTGTATGGCTCGTCGGCCATTTCAGCCTTGGCCTCATCTGGGGTTACTTCGCGACGGGCAAAGAGCTGGTTCTGGTTGATGATTTTCTGCATCATCTTTTCCAGCTGCTTCAAGTCTTCCGGAGTGAACGGTTCTTCAACGTCGAAGTCGAAGTAGAAACCGTCGGTGATGTACGGGCCGATTCCAAGCTTGGAATCTGGGCGTAGCTGTTGCACAGCCTGAGCCATCACGTGGGCTGTTGAGTGGCGCAGCACCTCCAGACCTTCCGGATCGCTGATGGTTACACGGGTGACGGTGGTGCCTTCTTCAAGTTCACGGGCCAAGTCGCGAAGTACGCCGTCGACGTGCATAACAACCACGTCTTTATCCTTGGCGTAAAACTGCAAACCGGTGGTTCCCGCGTCGACCTGGACCTGCTCGCCGTCGATGGTGAGAGTGCGCTGCTCGCTCATAAGATCGGGTTCTGCCTTTCAATCTGTGATGGCTTCATAGCTTGTGGCATACCTTGGCCACAGCCAGCCAGAGTCCAGTTTAGTTCAGCGAAGCGTGCAAGTCGTTGTCTACTACTGGTTTTACGAAGATTCATCGCCCGGGTGTGGCAAATTCAACAGCTCTTCGGCCGAAAGCAATCCAGCATAATGCCATAGCTTCCGCGCGGAGGCCGGTTGTGAAGATTCGATTTTTCCATTCTGCTGGTCCTCGCGGAATTCTGGGATGACCTGTGCGAAACGGCGTAGTAATTCCGCCTGTTCATCATCGGTCAGCAATAGATTACTGGTACTCATCTCTGCTAAGTTTCCGGGGTTTTCACCCTTCGCATACCAGTGCTGCGCATGTGCGAGCATCGCCGAGAGCCGCATTTGCTCCTCGTGGACGGCCTGAGCTAGATAGGCGTTAATGGCACTGGGTGATTCATCCGCAGCGCGCTCGGCCGGTGGCCCGGTGGTGAAAGCGCCGGCTGCAGGCTTCCAGACTCGGTCTCGTTTATCGCGAGCCAATTCGGGAGCTTCTTCGATCAGCTCAGCCTTGGCAAGTTCACGCAAGTGGAAACTCACCTTATTAGGCGCAATCCCCAGCAACTCCCCCAGATCAGCTGCGCGGCCAGTTCTCATTGCCCCGAGCGCATCAAAAATCTGCCTGCGCAATGGATTAGCTATAGCTTTGAGCATCGGCGAGGTGAATGTGACTTGTGGCTTCGCTTGGGTCATAAGCTCAGCATAACAATCCCACAGTTTTAATTGCGCAAATTCTATTGCGCAATTTTATTTGCGGGTTTACAGTTGTTTTCATGAACACCTCCCAGCCCACCGGTTCGCCAGCCTCAGGGACCAATTCAGTGACGCAGTTGCCGACGCTTCGCGCGCAACGCAACTACCGGATTTGGTGGCTGGCAGATTCTTCAGCGTTACTCGCCGGCGGCATCTACGGGTTCATCCTCCCGCTCATTTTGCTGGCAACGACTAATTCTCCAGTCTTGGCCGGAACCTTGGCGGCCTTAGGATTAGCCGCCCGAGCTAGCCTCACGCTGGCAGGTGGCGCCATGGCAGATCGATCCGACAGAGCTCGGATGATGCTCATAGGTGGGCTTTGCGGTGCGCTCTTCACTGCGGCTTTAGCGCTGGGCAGCACTATGGGTTCGCTCTCCGCCACAGTTCTTTGCGTTGCACATATCTTGATGGAACTGCGCGGAGGATATTTTGGCTCCACAACTAATGCTGCCTTAAAAGACATCGTTCATCCGAAGCAATTGGGGCGAGCACTCGCGGCGAATCAAGGCCGGGATTCCGTGCTGATGCTCGGTTCCGCGCCCTTGGGTGGTTTATTACTTGGCTTGGGCGGCGGTGTTGCTTTGCTGGTGGTAAGCGCATTGAATCTTATCGCCTCCTTTACCGGTTTTGCATTACGTAAACCCTTGCGAGCCGCCGAAGAAAGCACCAAGAAACGCCGTGATGATCCTGCCAGTGCAGATCAGACGGTGGACCATGGGATTCTTGCCGGCATGCGTTGGTGCTTTTCTCGACCGCGACTGCGCGCACTACTGCTCTTGATCATGGCCGTCAACATCGGTGTTAACGGATTGATGACAACCTTGATTTACGGGTTGCAGCAGCGCGGAGAAGATGCCTGGGTCATTGGATTGGTTTCAACATTTATGGGAGCAGGAATGTTGATCGGTTCACTGCTGGCAACGTCTCTGATCGATAAATTCCGTACCGGCCTGCTGGCCTGCACGTGCCTCAGCGTGTTGGGTGGCGCAATGATTCTCATCGGCTTGAACACGCACCTGCTGTGGATGGGTGTCATGCTTTTGGTCAGCTTCCTTAGCGTCCCTGCGCTTAACGCGTCTATCGGCGGCTACTTTATGACCATCATCCCGCAAGAAATGGCCGGCCGGGCCAACTCCCTGATCACGTTTATGGCATTGGCGGCTATGCCACTGGCACCATTAGCCACCGGCTTCGGGCTGGAAGGGTTTGGCATGGGTCCGACTCTGATGTTCTTTGGATCATTGGTCGTATTGGCCATGCTGGCCGCTTGGCTATCCCCACAGGTTCGCGGTATTCCGCATCCCGATCACTGGCTTGAAGAACCCGCCGAGTGTGAAATTTTCGACTCAAAAACCTCCCGAGACGCAGAGTCCAGCATGTTAGTTGACCAAGCTACTAAGGAGAACCAGAAATGAAATCGACACCAGAACAGAGCCGTCCGTCGCTAAACAAACCCTCGCTATTACGTCAAGTTTTCAGCAGCAAATCTCGTTATGTCCCTTCTCCTTTCATTAGCCCTGAAAGCAGTCGCGGAAGCATCGAAGCCGCGCGCTCTACGCTGAACAACGGGCAATGGATTTACCTGTAGCTTTCCCGTTCAGGGGCTTCTACGCTAGAGCCATGAGTAAGCCAGCCCCACCAACAGTGAATGCAATCACCCTCGGCGTGCGTGATGTCGGCGTTTCGCTCAAGTTCTACACCGAGGGCATCGGGTTCGAGTTGGTGCAACCGGCACATCCCGAGATCGCTTTTGTCCGCGCAGGACATGGACTGATGCTCGCGCTCTGGGACGTAGCCCAGATGCCCAGGGAGTATGGCGAGGTTGGCCATTCGAAACTCGCTCCCCCAATCTCGCTCGGACACAATGTGCGAAGCGATGAAGAAGTTGAAATCTACTACCGGCGAGCGCTGAATGCCGGTGCTAGTTCGGTTAATGAGCCGACGAAGCAGTCCTGGGGTGGGATGAGTGCGTGTGTGGCTGATCCTGACGGGTTTCGTTGGGATTTTGTGCATAACCCAACGTTTGTGATTGAAGCCGATGGTCGAGTCTCCTCGGTATAGCTAGGCTCCACGCTGATCGAGCCCTTCGGCGTTCATGCGCTTGGCGAGGTCTGCGATGCTTTCTCCCCCAGGGACTGCTTGTCCAAGTTTGGGTCTATAGGTGGGTTGTGGCCGGTTCGCGTCGTCCAGATATCCGGCGGTCGGCAGCAACTCTGGTTGGTGCAGGTCCCAAGCATGTAGCGCTTGTAACGAGATACCGCGTGGTCCGGTGCGCCGGGTTACCCCGTGAATGAGTAGCATCCGGGTGGAGAACAGTAGTGGCCCGGTTCGTTGCTGGGTGTCGTCAAAGAAGGTGGCGTCAATACAGCCACTGCCGTCGTCTAGGGAAATGAACACGACACGTTTGCCTCCGCGCATGGGCGGGGTCTGTGTAGCAATACGTACCCCCGCGACGAGGACCTCGGTGCCGTTGCGTAGGCGGAGTAGTTCGGCCGCTTGGGTGATGGGTAGATGTGCCAGCCGTTGACGGTATGAGGTGATTAGGTGTTCGCTCACGTCTAGGTGCAGTAGGTCTAGTTCCGTGCGCACTACTTCTTCGGCGCTTAGTTGCGCTCCGGTGACCTTGATCGGTTCGATCTCACCTAGGGGTAGGGCGAGCTGTCCAGGGCCGGGACGGTATTTGGCTGGTAAGTGGGTATGCGCCATCGATTGGGTATGGGCAATGGTGTCTGCTCTAGAGGTTCCGGTTAGCAATGAGTCGAAGACCCCTAGGGCCGCGAGGTTTTGGTAGCTGCGTCTGGAGAGACCAGCGCGTTGGCGGACATCCGCGAGGGATTCATAGGGCTGTCCGGCGACTAGACGGTTCACTTCGCGTTCGCTCAGCTGGTGAATGTCGCGGAAGGCGAGGCGGATGCCGTATTGGCCGGGGCGAATAGTTCCGGCGGCGCGTGGAATCACCGGTGCTGGGCGTATAGCTGATTCGAATACGCGTTCTACTCGGTAGTGCCCCGTGGAGCGGTTGATGTCTAAGCCAAGGATAGGAATGTTCATCCGTCTGGCTTCGGAGACCAGTAAGCGTTTGGGATACATTCCCGGGTCATGTTCCCAGATTCCTGCAAGGAATGCTTCCGGGTGATGGGCCTTGAGCCAGGCCGAATGATAGGTGGGTACGGCAAAGGCTGCCCCGTGGGCTTTGCAGAAGCCGAAGGAGCCGAAGCCGGAGAGCACTTCCCAGACCTTGTCGATAGTTTCTTGGCTATACCCCCGCGCGGTAGCACTGGTACGGAAGAAGCTGGCCAGGGCTTCTTCTTTCTCTGGGTTTCCTAGGTGGCGGCGGTACACATCTGCCATGCCAAGGCTGCAGCCTGTCATCACGTGAAGCATGCGTAGTACCTGCTCATGGAAGACGGTGACCCCGTGAGTTTCGGCGAGCGCAGGTTTCAGGTCTGGGTGCAGGTATTGTTCGGGCGCGAAGCCATGTCGGTGCTCTAGGTAGGGCTTGACCATATTGGATTGCATGGGTCCTGGACGGAAGAGTGAGATGTCGATAATGAGGTCGTTAAATTCGCGTGGTGCGAGTTTGCCGATGAGCTCGCGTTGCCCTGGAGATTCGATTTGGAAGCAGCCCAGGGTGTGAGTGGAGCGGATCAGCTCATAGGTGATCGCATCATCTAGTGGCACCTTAGAAAAATCGATATGTCCGTCTTCTTCGATGTACTGCGTATTCTGGTGTCCGCCGGCTCGTGCGACTCCTTGAGCGGTAGGGTGCAGGCGCTTGATTTCCTCTAGTGTGTAGGCGATCGCCGATTGCATACGTACCCCCAGCACATCGAGTTTGATTAGCCCCATGACATCCATGTCGTGCTTGTCGTACTGGCTCATCTGTAATCCGATGCCGGAGGGCTGGACAGGGGTACGGTCCAGCAGGCTCGCGTCGGAGAGGATCACTCCGCATGGGTGCATGGAGATATGTCGGGGTAACCGGTCTAGGCGTTCGGTCGCGTCAATGAGTACGTCTAGCTGCCCGTCTTGGGTAATGCGTTTGGCTAAGGGTGCGAGTTCTGGTTTCTGTTCTAAGGCTTCGCGGAAGGATGAGGCAGAGAAGCGCCAGAGCTGTTTGGCGATCTCGTCTACCTGCTCTTGTTCAATTCCGAGTGCTGCCCCGGCGTCGCGCACCGCCCCACGTGCGCGATAAGCATTTTGCATGCTCATTAGGCTCACTCGTTCTAAGCCGTAGGTGTCAAAGATCTTGTGGTAAATCTCGTGACGGCGTGCGGATTCCACGTCGATGTCGATGTCGGGCAAGGTGGTGCGGGTATCGGAGAGGAAGCGTTCGAAGACTAAGTCGTGTTGGAGCGGGTTGACTTGGCTGATGCCTAGCAGGAAGTTCACTAGCGAGGAGGCTCCGGAGCCTCGGGCGGCGACGCGTACTCCCATATCGGTAATCAGCTTCACGGTTTGTGCGACGGTCAGGAAGTAACCGGCGAAGCCCAGCCTGTCGATGACCCCAAGTTCTAGTGCGAGCTGTTTTTCAACTGCACTGTGATTGGCATCTGGCAACAGACGCGGAACGGCAGAGAAGACTCGTTCGGTCAGCTCCTGCTGGGCTGGGCGGTATAGGCCAATAACCTTAGCTTCGGGGATAACTGGTTGCTTCCAGCCTAAATCTGAGTGGGCGTCCAAGGCTGCCCAGTGGGCGAGCAGCTCGGTGTTGTGTAGGAGTTTGCGCGCCCATGAACGTGAGGTCACTCGGGAGAGGTCTTGGGCTAGTTGGTGCATTTGAGCCGAGGTTTTCAGCCACCCTTGCCCCGTAGGTTGTAGTTCCTCTAACGCTTTCAGGCTGTGTAGCACCCGCGCAGAATCCAAAATATCTGCGGTGACCGCCCCGTCAGGATCTGCATAACGTACCGCGTTACTCATCACCGGAGTAATGTTCAGCTCCGCGGCGAAGCGCAGTAATTTGCTGGCGAACCCTAGGCTGTAACGCTTACCTGGCTCGGAGAGGTGGGTGGTGATTTCCGCGCGCAGGGCAGATCCTGCAAGTTTTTTCCATCCTGCAAGCAAGTTTCTAGCGTGCTGGTGCTTGTGACGCTCGATAGCCCGGGACACGTCTGATTCGGCCCCAACCAAGAGCATGAGCTGGCCGCTCGCTAGCCGCGTTGCTAACTCTGTTCGACTCAGTCCAATGATTCCGCGCGGATTTTGGTGAGCGGCAGATACCGCACGGCACAGAGCCGCATACCCGTGACCCTGCGCATTTCCGCGTGCTAACAAGATGATGCGACCGTTTGGTTTTCCCGCATCATCAAGTACCGCTAGGTTGACTCCGAGGATTGGCCGGATCCCTTCGGCCAGGCAAGCACCAACATGTTTCACCGCGCCGAATAGGCCATCACGGTCGGTGAGCGCTAAAGCGTCTGCCCCTTGCGCACGAGCAGTCGCCGCTAGCTGGGAGGGGCTGGAGACCCCATAGTGTGCACTATAGGAGGAGGTGACGTTTAGGTGGGTGAAGCTCATGGTCGGGGTCCTTCGAAACTACGCGAAATACTATTAGAACAAAGTTTCGAAGATTAAGCACTTACCCCTACTCAAGCACCAATGGCCATTTCTTGATTAACGCGAATCAAGCGCCAGTGAGTTGATTGCGGATCAAAACTTACATCGATACTCTGCATAGGCCCACGGCTCATGGCGGGAGTGATTTCAAGTCGCCAAATTTCATAATCCACTAGTCCGGCGCCAATTCCACGAGGAATGCGCAGGTTTTCATCCCACCACTTGCGGCGCTCGAACCAGCGTTGCGGCTCAGCGACCAGTCGATAGTCGCACCCGTTCCACGAAACCCTCAATGGCACCCCGTTGGGTGCGCAGGAAACCTGGATTGATTCGGTAAACATGCCCACGCGTACCCCTCCATCTCACTAAAACCATTATATTCGAACACGTATTCGAACAACAGTTACGCTAGTCAGGCCGACGGACAGTTTAGGCTGAGGACGATATACCGGACTAACGCCCTTTGGCACGCTTCCAAAAACTCCCTCCGAAATCATTCGAACAAGCGATCTTGGGAGTAGGCCACGATGGATTCACCGTTCGTGAAGTCGCCAAACTCATAAATTTAAGCCCGGCCGAGTCACCCATTTAGAACGCCACCCCTTCGTAGCCAGCGGTGCAGAAATCAACATCGTCAATATGACCGGCAAGACTGGCCGCTACGTCATCAAGGGGCACTGCCGGTTGCCGTATGGTTACGAAGACTTCCAAAGAAACTCGCTCATATTCCACCCTGTAACTAGACGTAGCAAAGACTGCCGAGGAAGGCTGTGCTCACACATTGCTCGGAGGGAAACGAATATTGAGGAAACATGACAACAATTTGGACGACATCGCATATTTTGTCGAGTTGAATAGAGACCATGATCATCCAGTGGGTTATCACCGCGTTACTCCCTCTCACTCTCATCCTCTGCGCGCTCCTCGGCGGTTTTTATGCAGCGTTTTCCTTAGTGATCTTCCCTGCACTGACCGCGACGAAGGACTCTGATGCGAGCGATTTCATGGTCAAAGTCAATAAATACGCCGAACGAGCACCATTTTTGGGCCTGTTCTTTCTCGGGTTGCTCGGCAGCATCGGGTACCTCACACAGGCGATCACGCATGGTGCGACGGTCCATTACATTGGTGCGTCACTAGTATTGGGTGGCGGACTGCTGACGATTTGTGTCAATGTTCCACTGAACCGCGCCTTGGATCAGCAAAAAATATCTTGGAAGCATTATCGAGACCGTTGGATCCGCGCAAATAATTTACGTGCCATAGCCTCCTTAACCGGCGTAATTTTATTGCTCACCGACGTTTGAGCACGAAGTTCGAACCACCTGAGCCCTCAGAATTGATCTCAAGAAAAGGTGCCGGTCACACCCCTAAGTTGGCTCTGCGCGAAACTTCTTACGTCACGGTGGCCCTAATACTCGATTAGCACCGAGCACCCCGATAGCATCGAGACATACGTACAAATAAACTCAGGAGTAAATCCATGCCACATAAGGTCAAAGCCGTAATTTCCCGCGCCAAAGACGCACCGGTAGAGGTAGTGAACATTATCGTTCCCGATCCAGGCCCGGGAGAGGTTATCGTCGACGTACTAACCGCCGGTGTTTGCCACACCGACCTGCACTACAAGCTCGGCGGAATCGGCAACGACTACCCATACCTGTTGGGCCACGAGTCCACCGCGGTAGTCAGCCAGATCGGCGAGAACGTGACCAACGTAGCTGTGGGTGACCGAGTGATCCTGAACTGGCGTGCAGTGTGTGGCCAGTGCCGCGCTTGCGCTAAGGGTCAGGCTCAGTACTGCTTCAACACCGCTAACGCCACCCAGAAGATGACTTTGGAAGATGGCACCGAGCTTTCCCCTGCCTTGGGCATTGGATCCTTCGCAGAGAAGACCCTCGTAGCAGCCGGTCAGTGCACCAAGGTGGACGAGGATGCAGATGCTGCAGCAGTAGGCCTACTCGGCTGTGGTGTGATGGCAGGCATCGGTGCGGCGATCAACACCGGCGAAGTTAAGCGCGGAGAATCCGTGGCAGTTATTGGCTGTGGCGGCGTAGGCGTAGCAGCCATCGCCGGCGCCAAGCTGGCAGGTGCAACCACCATCATCGCCGTAGACCTAAACCCAACAAAGCTGGAGACCGCAAAGCAGCTGGGCGCTACTCACACCATCGATTCTTCGAAGAGTGATCCGGTCGAAGCCATCAAGGAACTCACCGGTGGCTTCGGCGCGGACGTTGTCATCGACGCGGTCGGCCGCCCAGAAACCTACAAGCAGGCTTTCTACGCTCGCGACCTTGCAGGCCGTGTAGTCCTAGTGGGTGTGCCAACCCCGGAGATGAAGCTAGAACTGCCGCTACTTGATGTCTTTGGACATGGCGGTTCGCTGAAGTCCTCGTGGTACGGCGACTGCCTACCAAGCCGCGACTTCCCAATGCTCGTCGAGCAGTACAAGCAGGGAAACCTCGACTTGGACGCATTTGTCACCGAGCGCATCAAGCTGGACGAAATCGAAGCAGCCTTCGACAAGATGCATGAAGGCACCGTACTGCGATCAGTAGTGGAGCTCTAATGACTGTGCAGATTGAAAACGTCGTCACCTCGGGGACTTTCTCCCTAGACGGTGGCACTTGGGATGTTGATAATAACGTCTGGGTCATCGGTGATGATTCCGAAGTTATGGTTATTGACCCGGCCCACGATGTGGCAAAAATCCTTGAGGTGGTAGGTGACCGCGAAGTGATGGCGGTACTGCTCACCCACGGGCATGATGATCACATTCGTGCGGCTGCTGAATTCTCTGACGAAGTCGAAGCACCGTTGTACCTGAACCCTGCCGACTCAATGCTCTGGGACGCCATCTACCCAGAGCGCAAGGTCGATGCAGAAATCAAGGAAGGCGACACCTTCACCATCGGTGACACTACCCTGACCGCAATCCACACCCCAGGGCACTCGCCAGGTTCCATCTGCTTCTATGCTCCGGACCTCGGCGTACTGTTCAGTGGCGATACGCTGTTCAACGGTGGCCCAGGTGCCACCGGGCGCAGCTACTCGAGCTTCGAGACAATCGTCGAGTCGATTCGGACCAAGCTACTGGTCTTGCCAGAAGCGACAGTGGTGAACACCGGTCACGGCGATGCGACCACTATTGGTGCCGAGGCACCTAATTTAGATGAATGGATCAAGCGCGGGCACTAACCCCGCGGTTGCTCTACTAACGGCCGGTTAACTCCTTGGGAGTAAACCGGCCGTTTTTATTTCCTCGCTCTCACCGCCAGCTACCTAATACGTGGCAAGATAGTTCCCATGTCAGAACGTATTGGTCAGCCTTCGCGAAGAATACTGCGCAGCGCTTTGGGCTTCGGAGTTTTATTATTGCTCGCAGGGATCTTGCTGGTGTGGTGGGATAGCAGGCAGATGGTCACGCTTTACGCTGGCTCTTACGTCTCACTACGTGAGGACACGTTCCATTTCGGACCCAGCCTCACCATGATCCTGGGTCAGCTGTTGATCGGGCTCGGAATCGCGGCCTGCGGTGTAGCCGCGGGTTTCAGCTACTCCAAGCGAGCACATATACGGCAGATTTCCACTGCGCTGATCATCGGGCTCGGCGTGCTGTTTTTGCTCCTCGGAATTGGCCTGCTGTGGTGGGATAGTTACCAGGTCAAGGAGTTCGGCTGGTTTGCTTACGCACCGTTGAGCAATGCGGAGCTTCGAGGAGAGCTGACGGCGAGCGCAGCCCCAATTTTTGGCAAGATCGCTTTGGGGCTCGGTTTTCTTGGCTTGGGTGTTGGCCGTGGCCTAGCCTGGGGCCGGCGTGAACAAACCGGCGAGCGCTTGGCTTAGAAGAGCGCGTTAGTGTGCTCTTCGATGAGTTCTGCTGAATTATTTCGCACGTTACCCACGGCCGAGTCGACCTCATACATGGTCCAGGTGGACGCCACGTCATAGGCTTGTGCGCGGACTTCTTCGATTAGCCCTTCGCCGTCTTGTTCCTCCGGGTTCAGCCAGCGGGTCATCATCTGGTGATCCAACGGTATGGGTAACCTGTCATGGAGTTCGGCAAGTTCACCTAATACACCGGGCTCTTCGGCGGAAGGTGACTCCATGGTGAGGATCGAGGTCGATAAGATCCAGTCGCCGTTCTCGTCTTTCCACCATTCGTAGAGGCCGGCGAAAAACATCAGCTTGTCATCTTCACGGTGAACGAAAAACGGCCGTTTTTTGCTGCCTTCCTTCTTCCACTCGTAGTACCCTTGCATAGGCACAGCCGCCCTGCGCTTTTTGACGGCCGCACGAAAAGTTGGTTTGCTGGCAGCAGTTTCACTGCGTGCGTTGAAGGCGCGTACACCCACCGATAGTTCTTTAGCCCATCCAGGCACTAGACCCCACCGTGCTACATGGATTTGGCGGTGTAGCTGGTCATCAATGAGCCTTTCGAGCACTATCGGCACATCTGTAGTCGGTGCGACATTCCATGAGTGGCGTAGCTGCAAATTGTCATCCGCTTCCGCTTCTGCCTCCGCGACCAGATCACCAATGGCTTTGGCCATCACATATCGTCCACACATGTTTTCACTTCCTGTCGCCCATGGTCGTTGGGCACCAGTGTAGTCCGCATGAGAGTTGTTGGCGCGTTCCTCGCTCAGCTAAGAAAATTCATCTGGCTTGCGCCGGGTAAAGCGGAACAAACAGCAAGTTCACATGGTTACATGAAGTATGAGCAACGAATTAAATCTTGAAAAGTATGTTCCTGCTGCTGGCGGGGTCACCATGTTTACCACTAGCTGGTGCGGTTACTGCCGTAACCTCAAGCGTCTGATGGATCAGAAGGGTGTGGCGTACACCGAGGTCAATATCGAAGAGGTTGAGGGCACCGCCGAGATCGTGGAATCCTTTAACGGCGGAAACCAGACCGTACCGACCCTGATTTTCCCAGATGGTACCTCAGCCACCAACCCACGAATCGAAGAAGTTGTCGAGCGCGTGGGCGCCTAACTTCCTAGCTACAGTCCGCACAAAATTTTGAAGCCTGATACCTTCCCTTCAAGGGGAGGTATCAGGCTTCTTTAAGTTCTGCGTGAGAAAGCTGTTAGGCGTCGATAAGTTCTGTATGTTCGCGATAGACCTCTAGCAACGCCAGAACGAAGTCTTCTACGGTAATGCCCGCAACCAAGTCATCGGCGGCACCAACGGTGGATGGATCCATGGGGATTTCCAAGGCCCGATAGACCGTGTCCAGTACCGAACGCAGCGGGGCGGAGTCTTCAATGACAAACACGCTGCTAAATAGCCAGGCACCGGAGATCACGCGTTGAGCGGTGCCGATAAGTTTGACTGCGGAATTGGCACGCGAGCGGTCTGTAGGGATCCCATGTACTGAGTAGTCCCCCGGGCAGTATTCACCATCGATCGGGCCCACATGGGCATCGACGTTCAACTTTCGAAAAGCTCGCGCATAAAGATCTGCGAATACTTTAAAACGCTGTTGCTGCCCAATAATCGCTTCGGAATGTGGTTCGATATGATCCACGATCAATGTGCCTCGGTGGTAGGCAGCTGCACGTCCCCCGGCCTTGCGTACCAGTGGAGCATAGCCAGCTGTCTGGGCTGCTTGGGCTGCACGTTCAAATCCCGGCAGCCGGATATCACGCTGTCCAAAGGCTAGCGTTGGATCGGGTCGATAAAACCGTAATAGCGCGCCCCTACTACCGGCCTGAACTTCACGCAGTAGTTGTACACCACGTTCCAAGTCAGCTTCGGGATCCCCACTAGCATCCTCAAACTGATAGGACAGCGGCGCGCTCGATTCGGGATTCCAAAGGGTCATGTTCCGAGTCTAATTCAGTTCGCTACACATGCCCGTCCACCGCGGCTTAACTCGACCCGTGAGAGCCGTGACGTCAATCGCCCGATTCGAATTACCCAAGGTTCTGCGTGATAATAATCTGGTGCCTCTTTCTTCCACTCCTGTGATCCTTCTCGGCGGGCCTTCCGGCTCGGGTAAGTCATACCTTGCCAACCGGTTTGGCAATCCGCATCTTCCCTTGGATGAGTTCTATCGACAGATCAGCGAGGATGGGCACCCGGAAGAATTCCCGCGCACCGGGTATGGCGAAATTGATTGGGATCATCCCGACACCTGGAATATGCAGGCAGCACTGAACGCGGTGGGCGAACTCTTAGCTCAAGGCCACACCATGGTGCCGAACTACTCGATCGCTACCTCCAGCTACACCGGACACCGTGAAGTGCACGGAACCGGCGGCCCGATTATCGCCGAGGGGATATTCCTGTCCGAGGTACTGGAACCGTTGCGAGCCAAGGGCATCAATGTTCAGGCGTACTACGTAGATGAGCCAGCGCTCTTGACCTCAGTCCGGCGTTTTATCCGAGATGTTTCCCAGCGTCGCAAGCCGGTCCTGTTTTTAATCAAGCGCGGCTACGCCCTATTTAGGGCGCACGGAGCGGATCGTGAAACTTACCGCGCTAAGGGCTTCACCATCATGCCAAAAGCACAGTTAAAGAAGCTCTTAGCGCAGCTCGCTGAAACCTCACACTAGAGCTGGCGAACAGTCAGAATCTGCTCGGCGCGGCCAAAAGGTCCCGAAGCGTCGTGTAACACGGTGGAGGTTAGCCCAATGCCGTCGGTCCCGTAGCTTTGTTGCACTTCCAGCCCCAACCATTGGCCTTCAGGTTCCCTGTACATGTGGATCTGTAGATCCAAATTGGGGAACATCCAGTTTCCGTTTCCAGGCTCAGCGCGTGGCGCCACGCCATTGGCGGTATCTACTAAACCAATCAGGCTGGATAAGCGCGACGCTTGCACGCTGTCGACCAATGCATACGGGGTACGTAGCCAGGCGATCCCTTTACCGGGGCGGTGTCCTGGTGCGGCACGCATTTCAATGGAACGAATATAGCCACCGGGCCACTGTGCAGAGAGGTCCTGCACTTCACTTTCCTCAGGTCCTACAACTGTCGCATCTTCGATTCCCGCGACAGCGGTGGAGTCAGCTGTGATGACGCGCCAAGCTCGAGCGACGATGCTGGTGCGCCCCTTAGCGGTCATCTCCGCTTCGATCAGTTCAATGGTGCGTCCTGGCCTGATCATCCGAGTCGTGATTTCAAATTCACCTGCGTGAATCAACCCATGAATTTCAAAACTCAGCCGGGCGATACGCATGTCATCTCGAGGTTGGAAGTTTTCTAAAGCATGGGTCAGGATTCCCGAGGCAGGGGCCATATGCTGCTCGTGTGCGTTCCACGCGCCTTGTGTATGCCACGACGAGCGATAACGGCCTTCTCCTAGCGTTTCAAAGTAGAAGTCGCCGTTGGCGAGGATCTTATCCAGTTCCTCTTCGAGCTGGTGTGTCATGAATCAATCTCCCGATCTACAAACTTATGGGTCCTAGCTCACAGCCTAACCAAACTTGGACAGAGAAGTGGCCTAGCTTTCTCGCCCGTCGTCGTGGTGTGCTCTAGTCCCGGCACTATCCATCATGCTCAGCACCTCGGCGACACCCCCGATAGCGCGAATGACGTGCGGAGTCATGGTGTCAAATTGTGCCGCCTGCCCGGACCTCACATGGAAGACCCGATCCCCCAAGGTGAGCTGAATTTCGCCTGACAGTACCGTGAACCATTCCTTGCCCGGGTGCACTCGCGCTTCAGTTGGTGCGATATGTTGCTCCGGATCGAAACGGATCTTCGTGACCACCACCCCGTTAACGGCGTCGTCATCAGAAAGCTTCCACATCGTCATACCTGGAACCGCGATGGGCTCAGGACCAATAATTACGCCTTTCCCATCGGCTGGGGCTACCAATTCGTCCAAGGTTGTGCCCAATGATTTAGCAATAGGAACTAATTGGTCTAGGGCTATGCGTCTGTTCCCAGTTTCGATCCGGCTGAGCGTTGAGACGCTGAGACCTGCCCTTTTGGCCAGCGAGTCCAAAGACCAGCCATTGCTTTGCCGCAACGCGCGTATGCGTTGTCGAATTACCGAGTCTAAATCCAATTCTTGCGTCATACGCAAAAAGATACACGATCCATGCAAGAAGTCGATAGTTTGGATCTTGAAGAAGTAATCACAACGCAAGGAGAGCACCATGGAAAATTTTGACGTAGTCATCATCGGCGGCGGCAGCGCAGGTCTGGCAGCTTCCATAGCATTGGGCCGCTCACGGCGAAAAGTGCTCGTGGTTGATGAAGGTAATCCACGCAACGCCGTTTCAGCACATGCTCACAACGTTCTTGGACACGAGGGAATTAGCCCGCAAGACTTGATCGCCCTGGGGCGCGCCGAGGCTGTTAGCTACGGTGTCGAATTCGTTTCTGCGCACATCGAATCGGTTCAAGGCTCGCTTGACGAGGGATTCAAGATATCTACTCACTCTTCACAGTGGACCGCCCGACGCATCGTTTTGGCAACAGGCGCACGCGATATCTTGCCCGAGATTCCCGGACTTCAACAAGCATGGGGCGTCTCCGCGCTACATTGCCCCTACTGTCACGGGTGGGAAGTGCGCGATCAGCAAATTGCAATCCTTGGAGTTAGCGAAATGAGCACCCATCAGGCTCTGCTTTTCAGTCAACTCAGCGACAAAGTCACCTTCGTCAACCACGCTTCAGAAAAACTCAGTACTGAAAATCGTGAGCTACTAAACGCTCTCGAAGTGGAGGTGATTGATTCCCCAGTGACCAGGCTAGCGGTCAATGATAGTGGCCAGGTCAGCTCACTGAGCTTGGAAAATGGTACGGAGTTGGAAGTTCAAGCGGTAGTAGTAGCTAGCCAAGTCACTGCGAACGCCTCAATGTATTTGGAGCTGGGTGGCGAACTCAGCGAAAACCCTATGGGCACGTTCATTTCAGCCGAACAGACGGGAGCCGCTGGAATCCCAGGAGTCTATGCTGCAGGAAACGTAGCTAGTATCGGCGCGATGGTTGGCGCATCAGCTGCTGCCGGCACCATGTCCGGTGCGTTCATTAATGCTGAGTTAGCCATGGAAACAGCGAAGAAAAAAATGGCACAAAATGAGGTACAGGCTTGAACTCTCCCCTAGGGACAGACCATACGATAACCATATGGAATACAGCATTGGGGAATTTGCCACGTTAATGAACGTGACGGTGAAGGCGCTTCACCACTATGAAAAAATTGAGCTACTCAAACCAGTTCGGGTTGATCGGCTCACCGGATACCGCAAATATAGTTCGGCCCAGTTTGGAACGGTGATGCTGATTCGTCAGTATCGCGCTCTGGGACTCACTCTGGCAGGCATTAAACGTGTCATTGTTGATGACGTCGATGATGACACTTATGAGGCCATCCTGAGAAATAGTCAGCGTGTCTTAGCCAGTCGCATTTTCAAGGACTTAGAAACCTATAGAGCGCTTGCCGCGCAACTCGAGGAGCCTGACGAACTCTCAAAATTTGCAGAAATGCACAAACAAATAACCTCGGTTAGTTATGATCTAGCGCCACCTCCATCACTCATGAACGGCATGTTGCTACCGCCACCAGGAATTGAGAGCTTTGCTTCAGAGCATGGACCCGCGCGCAATTTACTGAGCATTTCAACCCCTCTCGCGTCAAGAAGCTCCGCCAACCTCAAGCAAGCAACCCAGCGACTTGAGAAGAGACTTCTTTCAGAAGCACTTAGCGAAGAGTTGATGCAACAGGTTTGGTACTGGGTTGAGACCACCGAAGATCCGGACGAGGCCCCCTTCTTAATGCATGCAGGACTAGAAGAGAGCGAAAACTTACCGGCTATTCCTGGATCCGTGAAAAATAATTTTGGAAACATTGAGATTGGTTTTGCCGTACCCGAATTCTCAGCTTTCGGCACTTCCGACTGGACCCAAATGGTCCAGCATGTTCATCATGAAATGTATGAACAAGGTGCCCTGCCCAGTGGACCTTTCTTTGTGCGGCACGGGCAAAACGAGCGGTATGGCGGTGATTTTATTGCTTACCAGGGCGGCGTGATTGATGAATCCATCCTTCGAATTGAGGACGATGAGGACGACTTAGAGAAAACCACCAATCCGTTCGCGCACTGGCACTCGCATCTATAGATTTTGGTGTCTTTTTTACCGCCGGGCTCTGCCTGAGAGACCGGCGGTAGGCAAAGCAGTAAAAATGATGGTACGCTTATTTTGTTACCTCGACGCTTGCAGGTGTGAGTCATCCGCCAGCAAACGTTAGCAGTTAGATTTGTGGCAAGACAAGCAAATCGTCTGTGCAGCAAATCGGTTCAATGATTCTTCGGAATTAGCGAACTCCTATCGAAACGAATTTTCATCTTCTCTTCTTCACCGCTTACAGCTCGTCCAGACGCTTCTCAGCGTTTCCACGATGCGGCTTCCAAATTCTACTCCACTGACTCTGGCATTTCCACAGTCATGTCTATGGACCGCAAGGACATCTAGCGTGCGTAGCGACCTCCGTTTTGGCCGGTATCGGCAAAATCAGCATTCGATAGCTGATACCGACGGCATGGAATTCGCCAAATATAGTACTGCTCGAGGTAACCACTAATTTTCCGTTTCGGATTTCGACTCGGCAACAAGGTCACGTAGTGGCCAATGAATAAATAAGGAAATAACAACATGGCTACTGGCACTGTTAAATGGTTCAACGCTGAAAAGGGCTTCGGCTTCATCGCTCCTTCTGATGGATCGGCAGATGTGTTCGCACACTACTCCGCAATCCAGAGCTTCGGTTTCCGTAGCCTCGAAGAGGGCCAGAACGTAGAATACACCTTGGAAGCCGGTCCAAAGGGCCCACAGGCAACCAACATCCAGGCTCGCTAAGCTTTAGCACTGCCAAACTTCTGGTGCAATACCGTCCGATTCGGATGGTATTGCACCATTGGTGTTTAACCCCCACTTTACTTTTTTATTATCCTGCTCCGCGCCGCTGCCGGCGGTCGTTCCTGCAGAATACCTACCCCAAGTAGCCTGGCCGGAATCGAAGTTAGACTAGGAAACGCTTTCAAGAATTTTGCCACGGGTACAGGCATAGCAACTTCTTGATTGCTTTTCATCAGGCGTTCCAAGCCCAAATGCATCAGCCGCTGAGTACTCTGAACCAACAACGTAGGGATAATTCGGCGGTTCTGTACGGCGGCCACGTCGCGATCCGAAATAGTCCCTGATTTTAGTGGCCCTGCGAGAATGCGGGCGGTCGCCACCGCATCTTGAACCGCGAGATTTACACCGACTCCCCCTACTGGACTCATAGCATGAGCAGAATCGCCGATACACAGCAGTCCTCGGCGCCACCAACGTATTGCCTGGTTGACTTTTATATCCAGCAGTTTTGCATCCTCCAGCTTTAATCCTGAGACACCATCGTGTAACTCAGGGGCTGCAGCGACAATCGCCTGATGCCAAACTTCGGCACCCATAGCACGCAACTGTGCGTCCGCGCCCTTGGATAGAAGCATTGCGGTTTGGACATAACCGTTACGCGGAATAAGAACGAATGCACGATTTTTCGCAAACGCTGGCGCAAGCACGTTTTCAACCTTCAGCTGGCCCGGAACTTTGAACCACCAAACGTCTAGTGGCACACGAAACGCTTTCATGGATATCCCTGCAACTTCGCGAACTTTCGACCAGCGGCCATCAGCAGCGATCGTCAGCAATGCTCGCATCTGCCCTTTACCCTCGGGCCCGGAATAGCGAACCCCAACGACACGATCACCCTCAATGAGTAAATCAGTCACCTCGCAGTTCATGCGAAGTTCAAAGCAGTCTTCGTTGGCACCAGCGCGCGCTAAGAGGTCTAGGAAATCCCATTGCGGCGCCATAGCAATATAAGGATAGGGGTGCTTGAGCCTGGACAGATCTACCACGGTGCTCAGTGTTCCGTCTTTGCAAGGGAATTCAGCATGTGTCACTTTGGAGTAGTTTATTTTTTCAAATTCACCCATCAGTCCCAGTTCATCTAATAACTGAAGCGTTGATGGATGAATGGTATCTCCGCGGAAATCTCGGAGGAAATCGCCGTGCTTCTCAAAAACAGTCACAGGGATTCCGCACCGTGCCAGAAGCAAACCGGCCACCATGCCTGCAGGGCCGCCACCAACGATGATGCATCGAGTCGATGAGTCCATAATTACCATTCCTTAGGAAGCTTCTAGCTACTTTCAGCTTGGCACTATTTCTCAGGCGCGGATAGTCTCAGTTTTGGTTGCCCGCAAATTGAGCCCAATCATAATTATTGCGAGAGCCAATAAGGCCACCGCCAAGCCTTTAAAGTCGACAGCAGCGAGAATTGGGCCAGCGCTAAGCCCACCAATGACCCCAGCTAAACTCATGCATAAATCGGAAGTTCCCTGTAGTTGTGGCCGCTCGGAGACTTCGACTGCTCCGGAAATCATGGTGGAACCGGCCACCGTTGACGCTGACCACCCGAGGCCCAAACAAAGCAGTGCGATGGTTGTCATCGTATGGTCTGATGGATTGACCCAAACTAAAAGACTCGCCGAGATCAGCAACGCTTGCCCGAGAAGAATGATCGGTCGGGCACCGAATTTATCGGTAAGCCAACCAAATACTGGAGATAAAGCGTACATTCCGGCCACATGCATAGAAATGGTAAACCCGATGAGGGTTAGTTCTGCTCCGTGGTGTTGCATGTGAATCGGGGTCATCGACATCATTGCGACCATATACATATGGGATAGCGCAACGGTCAACACCGCACGCCTGGCCATAGGTGTGTTGCGCAAAATATTCCAACCTCGGCGACGAAGCTGGCCAGCTTTTACATGAGCGGATGCCCGATATTGCGCCACACGTAATGGGTCAGGACGTAAGCCAAAGAAATAAACTAGAGCCCCAGCTAACTGAGCTACCATCGCTATAAGAAAGCCACCGGTAAAGACTGGAAGATCGAGGTATTGGGCAACAACTTCGCCTGGTTCAAAGAGGTTTGGCCCGATCACTGCACCAATGGTTGTTGACCAGACGACCACCGAAAGGTCTCGGCCTCGAGTGGTTTTGCTGGATAGATCGGTGGCCGCGAAACGTGACTGGAGGTTCATCGCCGACCCAGTGCCAAGTACTAACATTCCAAGCATCAGCAATGGCCAAAAGCTCAATATCGCTGCGGAAATAATCACCACAATGCCGCTGGCGGCCAATATTGCACCGCTAGAAAGTGAAACCCGGCGACCATGCTTCTGAGCCATTAAAGCTAACGGAATGGCCATGACTGCCGCACCAAGCGTATTCATGGTGGCAGCCATTCCTGCCAAGGAGTCTAAACCTGAGATGCTGACGATAAGTAATGAGCCGAGAGTTAGTGTGGCACCGCTACCCAATCCACCGAGGATCTGTCCGGCAGCAAGCACCGAAATTGACTTGCGCCGAATACGTTGGACTTGTTCTTCGCCCAATGCGCTGAAGTCATTCTTCGATGACTGAAGTTGCACTTTCATCCCCGCGATCATTGCCTATTAGTAGCAGTACTTTTTCAAGTATCGTCGATCCGTCGCCAATCAGGCGACACCCATTGCCTTGACACTCTAAGTTGGCGCAAGTTTACAGCGGATAATCCTCGGCAAAGACTATGAAGGCCAGATCATGCTAGAGCGATTAGCCAATAACACAGGTAAAGGCTCGGATCCCCACGCATTTTCGCGGGGATCCGAGCCTCATCAAGTCTTTTCAGCTAGACGATTAGGAGAATTTCCTAGAAGTCCCAGTCCTCATCTTCGGTGTTTACTGCCTTACCGATAACGTATGAGGAGCCGGAGCCGGAGAAGAAGTCATGGTTCTCGTCGGCGTTCGGGCTCAACGCAGCCAAAATCGCTGGCGATACGTCGGTCACGGTAGCCGGGAACATTGCCTCGTAGCCCAGGTTCATCAGGGCTTTGTTAGCGTTGTAGTGCAAGAACTTCTTGACGTCCTCGGACAGACCAACCGGATCATAAAGATCATGGGTGTACTGAACTTCGTTTTCATACAGCTCGTACATGAGCTCGAAGGTGTAATCCTTCAGCTCCTGCTTGCGTTCTTCGCTGGCTCCTTCAAGTCCCTTCTGGAACTTGTAGCCGATGTAGTAACCGTGAACGGCTTCATCGCGAATGATCAGACGGATCAGATCCGCGGTGTTGGTCAGCTTCGCGTGTGAGGACCAGTGCATCGGCAGGTAGAAGCCGGAGTAGAACAAGAAAGATTCGAGCAGGGTCGAAGCAATCTTGCGCTTGAGTGGATCTTCGCCGTGGTAGTAGCTCTCAATGATCTGAGCCTTCTTCTGCAGGTTCACGTTCTCCGTGGACCAGCGGAAAGCTTCATCGATTTCCTTGGTGGAAGCCAAGGTGGAGAAGATCGAAGAGTAGCTCTTTGCGTGCACCGATTCCATGAAGGCGATGTTGGTGTACACGGCTTCTTCGTGAGGGGTTAGTGCATCCGGGATCAGCGATACAGCGCCGACGGTACCCTGCAGGGTGTCAAGCAAAGTCAGACCGGTGAAAACGCGCATGGTGAGCAGCTTCTCGGCCTCGGTCAGAGTCCCCCAAGACGGAATGTCGTTGGACAGCGGGATCTTCTCCGGTAGCCAGAAGTTGTTAACGAGACGGTTCCAAACCTCTACGTCTTTATCATCCTGGATGCGGTTCCAGTTGATTGCTTCAACCTTGTTGGCGAGCTTAATCTTCTCGGTCATTGCCCCTCATCGAAACGCTAAATCGTGTTAAGAACTTTGCTTACAACTCTACCGTTCTTTCGAACTTTACAGATGCAGCGAAGCATAAAGTTATTATCAGATCAGTAACGATCTGACGTGGTATTTCATACGCAACAGCTGCCGTTTAGTCAGACCAAGCGGCAGCTGTTGCGTGACGTTAATGACCAGCTAATCGGTCACAAACTAGAGGTATTACAGTGCGCAGGAGACGCAACCTTCAACCTCGGTGCCTTCCAACGCGAGCTGGCGTAGGCGGATGTAGTACAGGCTCTTGATGCCCTTACGCCATGCGTAGATCTGCGCCTTATTGATGTCACGAGTAGTCACGGTGTCCTTGAAGAACAGGGTCAGGGACAGGCCCTGATCTACGTGCTGGGTTGCAGCGGCGTAGGTGTCAATGATCTTCTCGTAACCGATTTCGTAAGCATCTTCGTAGAAATCGATGTTCTCGTTATTCATGTAAGGAGCCGGGTAGTACACGCGGCCGATCTTACCTTCCTTGCGGATCTCGATCTTCGCTGCGACCGGGTGGATCGAGGAAGTCGAGTTGTTGATGTACGAGATCGAACCGGTTGGAGGTACGGCCTGCAGGTTCTGGTTGTAGATGCCGTACTTCATGACCGAATCCTTCAGGGCATTCCAGTCTTCCTGGGTAGGAATGTGGATTCCGTCAAAGAGTTCACTCACTCGCGCGGTGGCAGGAACCCACTGCTGAGTGGTGTACTTGTCGAAGAATTCACCGGATGCGTATTTTGAATTTTCGAAGTTATCGAAAGTTTCGCCGCGTTCCTTAGCGATCTTGTTCGACGCGGTCAATGCGTGGAACAGAATCGTGTAGAAGTAAATATTGGTGAAGTCGATGCCTTCTTCGGAGCCGTAGTAGATGTGCTCACGCGCTAGGAAGCCGTGCAAGTTCATCTGACCCAAGCCGATGGCGTGCGACTTCTTGTTTCCGTCGGCAATCGATGGAACCGAACCGATGTAGGACATGTCCGAGACCGCGCTCAAGGCACGAATCGCGATATCAACTGAACCTTCAAGGTCCTTGCCGTCCATAGCCTTAGCGATGTTCATCGAGCCGAGGTTGCAGGAGATGTCCTTGCCAACCTTGGAGTAGCTCAAGTCATCGGCAAATTCGGAAGCCGAAGAAACCTGCAAGATTTCCGAGCAGAGGTTCGACATCGTAATGCGACCCTCAATTGGGTTCTCACGGTTTACGGTGTCCTCGAACATGATGTACGGGTAACCGGATTCGAACTGGATCTCGGCCAGAGTCTGGAAGAACTCACGGGCGCTGATCTTCGTCTTCTTGATGCGCGAATCATCGACCATCTCCTCGTACTTTTCAGTAACGGAGATTTCGCTGAATGGCACCCCATAGACACGCTGCACGTCGTATGGGCTGAAGAGGTACATATCTTCGTTCTTGCGGGCAAGCTCGAAGGTGATGTCCGGGATCACCACGCCAAGGGAAAGGGTCTTGATGCGGATCTTCTCGTCGGCATTCTCACGCTTGGTGTCCAAGAAGCGGTGGATATCTGGGTGGTGGGCGTTCAAGTACACCGCACCGGCACCCTGACGTGCACCGAGCTGGTTAGCGTAGGAGAAGGAATCTTCGAGAAGTTTCATCACTGGGATGACACCGGAGGACTGGTTCTCGATCTGCTTGATCGGAGCGCCATGCTCACGCAGGTTAGTCAGCGACAATGCTACGCCGCCACCACGCTTGGACAGCTGTAGCGAGGAGTTCACCGCACGGGCAATGGACTCCATGTTGTCTTCAATACGAAGCAAGAAGCAGGAGACGAGCTCTCCGCGCTGTGCCTTGCCGGCGTTGAGGAATGTGGGGGTAGCAGGCTGGAAGCGGCCACCGATGATTTCATCAACCAGGCTTGTGGCCAACTGCTCGTCGCCACGTGCAAGGTGTAGGGCAACCATGCATACGCGGTCTTCGTAACGCTCCAGGTAACGCTTACCGTCGAAGGTCTTCAGCGTGTAGGAGGTGTAGAACTTGAAGGCACCGAGGAAGGTTTCAAAGCGGAACTTCTTAGCGAAGGCACGCTTAAAAAGATCACGGATGAAGTTCATCGAGTACTGGTCGAGAGTTTCACGCTCGTAGTATTCGTGCTTGACCAGGTATTCGAGCTTCTCATCCAAGTCATGGAAGAAGACGGTGTTGTTATTAACATGATCCAAGAAGTACTGGCGGGCTGCGTAGCGGTCCACCTCAAACTGGATCTTGCCATCTGGACCGTAAAGGTTCAGCATGGCGTTCAGATCGTTGTAGCTCAGACCCTGCATGTTTGCGGGGAGCTCTTTAGTTTCGCTCATCGTTACTTCTTCTTGTGCGACGCTGGTGCCCAAAAGGTTTCAAGCCCTTCATTGACGTTGAGAACATCTTCTGGCGTTCCCATAAGTTCGAATGTGTATAAAACGGGTACGTTGCATTTGGCCGCAATTTTCTTAGCTGCGATGCAGTAGTACTCGCCGAAGTTCGTGTTCCCTGCGCCGATCACTCCGCGCAGGTTTGCGCGGTTTGCTTCGTGACCCAGAAACTTCATGATCTGGGGAAGGATCGAACGCTTTCCGCGTTCACCACCGTAGGTTGGTATGAGCAATACATACGGTGCTGTGGCGATCAGTTGCGGCTCAGTTGCAAAAACTGGGATACGAGCCGCAGTGACATCTAGTTTTTCAACGAAGCGCCGGGTGTTTTCCGATACCGAGGAGAAATAAATCAACGTGGTATCGGTGGTCACCGTGACTTCATTCGCCTCAGCGTTTTGCCGATAATCGGCAACTGCTGTTGGTGGCATTTTTGTCGCCTCCGCGAGATGCTCGACGAGATAATTCTTAGGACCTATGGTGGGGTCCGACTGCCGACTAGTTGGCTACTGCCAAGCTAGCGATCTTGTCTGGGCGAAAACCCGACCAGTGATCGTTGTCGGTGATAACAACCGGAGCTTGCTGGTAGCCAAGGCCACGTACGTGCTCCAGGGCGGCGGCATCCTGCGAGATGTCTACCTTGTTGTACTCGACGCCCTGCTTGTCCAAAGCGCGGTATGTAGCGTTGCACTGCACGCAGGACGGCTTCGTGTAAACGGTGATTGCCATTTCCCTGTTTCCCCTTTTAAAAGTCCCTGTTTTGGCTCGGACTGCGCCATTTTCGGCGCTTCCGGCCATCCTCGCGGATGCCCCAAAATATCGTCTCTGGGGTGTTTTCGGTGTTTCACTCACCAACGGGTTCAATACTACATCTTGTGTTTGGTCGGTCAAGTGGCCACTAGATGATGTATTACAAGTATGTCATTCATCCACCGGCCAGTCCACAGGAGCTGTGGATATTAACCCTCATTTAAACCGCGATTTCCCGCGGACGACCAAAACTTGTCCACAGCCTTGGGAATGGTCAATGTGGTTTAAAAATTCTTCATGTGAGATGTTCCTCGGCGTGTTCAGCTTCGTCTAGCTAGACGGGCCACATTTCTTGTGCCCTACATGTAGTGTCCGCCCACCTTCCGACATTTGGGGCGACTAAACACGATTTGTGGGTAACACCTATTCGGTGAAGGCAGGGTGTACCCCGGACAGGGCTTCGGAGGTCCCAGCGACCGCCTGGGCCACTGCATCGATCAGTGAGACATCATTGAGCAAGGCACCGGTAAGCATGCCCAGGAAGCAGTCTCCTGCCCCCTTGGCCTCGGTCTGGACGCGGCCCGTGTCGAACTGTTCGAGGTT
This sequence comes from Arthrobacter sp. MYb213, assembly GCF_002979915.1. Classification (GTDB taxonomy): domain Bacteria; phylum Actinomycetota; class Actinomycetes; order Actinomycetales; family Micrococcaceae; genus Glutamicibacter. The sequence goes on along the minus strand of NZ_PCQA01000001.1, from coordinate 304,552 downwards.
CTCCTCATCGAGGACTAACAGGCACCCGATAAAATCGGCGTCCTCGGTGGGAGCGGAGGTGACAATCACGTGGGCAGGTCCGGCATCCATCAAATCCAGGGCCGCGTTAGCAGCGTCTTGCTCATCATGGATTTTTGACTCGGTGAGCAACTCCAGTTCGAAGGCATTGGGAGTCATCAGCCAGGCATGCTCAATCAAATACTCGCCGTAGCTGGCTGCGACTTCCTCACTGGCATAAAGACCAACATCCGAATCCCCAAATGCGGTATCCAGGATCAATCGAAGCTGCGGGTAGCGATCGCGCGCAGCAAGGAACCACTGAGCAATAATCCGCGCTTGGCTTGGTGACCCAAGATAGCCGACCACAACGTAGCGTGCTTGCGTTAAGGCCTCGCGATTCAGCAGGTCAGTCAGGATGCCCGAAAGCCACTGGTCACTGATCGCACCACCGGAAACCGTAGGGTAATGCGGCAGGTTGCTTAAGAGCACGGTAGGCACAGCCACCGTGCGGTGACCTGCACGCTCGATCATCCGGGCGATGACGTTATTTCCCACCGCACCGTAGGCTAGCTGAGAGCTGAGCACCACGGCGGCTACGGGGCGAGTATCTAGTTCGAAGCCGCTCACGCCGATGCCTGTGGGTAGCTACGCGCTCCGAAGATGCCCTGGCCTACTCGCACTACGGTGGCGCCTTCCTCAATAGCCAGCTCGAAGTCACCACTCATACCCATGGAGAGCTGATCAAATCCAACGGGTGCACCAGAAACCTTCACATCTTCCAACGTAGTGCGGAGCAACGCGAAGCTGGCACGAATAGTTGATTCGTCGGTGGTGTTAGCAGCCATAGTCATCAATCCGCGCGGGACCAGCCGGTCCAGCGGTGCAATAGCTTCGAGCAGCCCGGCCACCTCGCTGGCAGCGATGCCTGACTTGCTGTCCTCACCGGAGGTATTAACTTGGATAAAAACTTCTAGGGTGCGCTCTTCAAGCTCAAGACGGCGTTGTAGCGTTTGGGCAAGTTTCAGCGAATCCAGGGCATGAAATTCATGGGCAAAGCGTGCCACAAACTTTGCCTTATTTGCCTGCAGGGGACCAATAACCGCGTAGCGTAGCGTGGGAAATTCAGAGGCGAACTCCTCTGATTTAGCCAAAGCTTCTTGAACCTTGTTCTCCCCCAGCGTCTGCACGCCGGCTGCGATAGCCAGTCGCAGGCGTTCAGGTTCAATGGTCTTGGTTACTGGTAGCAGTCGCACGGCGCTGGCCTGACGCCCACTGCGCGATGCGGCCTCGGCGATCTTCTGATTCACAGTTGCCAAGTTCCGGGAGAAATCCTCGGTGGTTGCCGCCTGTGCTGCGGCCGGTTGCGAAGTCATAAAACGCCTATGCCTCTTTCAGTTTGGTGAAACTACCTGCAAAAAGCCGGCCTCGAGAGCTCGAGTCCGGCTTTAAGCATAGGCATAGTTCACGTTCTAGAACATTTGACGCCAATTCGTCTTGGCAAGGTCAAAGAGTTCGTCGCCGCGCCCGGAAAGCACCGTTCGGATGGCGTAGAGCGCGAATCCCTTGGCCTGTTCCACCTTGATGCTCGGCGGCATGGACATTTCTTGCCTGTCAGTGACCACGTCAAGGAGGGCAGGCCCATCATGGGCAAGGAATTCAGCAACCGTGGCTTCGAGCAGATTCGAGTCCTCCACCCGGTATCCCTTCAGCCCGGCGGCGTTGGCGACCGCACCGAAGTCAGGATTTTCTAGATCTGTCGCGTAGGTGACAAAACCTGCGGCCTTCATTTCAAGTTCTACGAAGTTCAGCGAGGAGTTGTTGAACACGACAATCTTGATGGGCAACTTATTTTGCGTCGCGGTGAGTAACTCACCAAGCATCATCGCCAGTCCTCCGTCGCCGGCGAACGCGATCACCTGACGGTTGCGGTCGATAGCCTGAGCACCCAGCGCGTGGCAGAGCGCATTGGCCATCGACCCATGGTTGAAGGAACCTAGTAGTCGGCGTTGCTCGGTCATCGCCACATAACGGGCAGCCCAAATTACCGGGGAACCCACGTCTGCGGTAAAGATCGCGTCGGGATCCGCTGCCTGATCGATTAGCCTCGCCAAATATTGCGGATGGATGGCCGCTTTACCCTTGGACGGGGTGGCTAGTTCATCGAGTTTGATGCGAGTCTTTGCATAGTGCGCCAACGCATCATCTAGGTGCTTGCGTTTCTTCTGTCGTGGCAAGATAGCGGCGAGCGCGGCTGCGGTGTCTTTGACCGTACCCACCAAGGGGACATCGACCTTGGTCCGCCGGCCTAGCTGTTCTCCGCGCACATCAACCTGAATGATGCTCGCGTTCTGCGGGTAGAACTGTTGGTATGGAAAGTCGGTGCCAAGCATCAAGAGCACCTCGCACTCATCGATAGCCCGGAAACCAGAGGCAAAGCCTAGCAACCCGGTCATTCCCACATCGAAGGGGTTCTCGTATTCGATATGTTCTTTACCGCGCATCGAATGCACAATAGGAGCGGCGAGTTTGTCGGCTAACTCCATCACTTCGGCGTGCGCCCCGGCGGTCCCTGCTCCGGCAAGGATGGTGACCTTAGCCGAGGATTGCAAGAGTTGCGCGGCCCGTTCGAGTTCTACCTCGTTGGGCACCACTCGCGGGTTTGTTTTGACGATTTCTTGGGTGAGTACACGGTCCATCTGGGATAGAGCCACATCACCGGAAATGACGAGTACTGCAACACCGCGTTTTTCAATTGCTTCACGCATCGCAATACGTAGCATCCGCGGAAGCTGCTTAGGATCCGAGACTTGTTCGGCATATACGGAGCAGCCTCGGAAGATTTCTACCGGATGGGTTTCCTGAAAATAGTTTGACCCGATTTCTTCGGTGGGTATCTGTGCCGCGATGGCCAGTACCGGGACCCGAGTGCGCTGGGCATCGTAGAGTCCATTGATCAGGTGCAGGTTTCCTGGGCCGCAGGAGCCCACACATACGGTGAGCTCTCCGGTAATTTCGGCCTCGGCAGCAGCTGCGAAGGCCGCGCCTTCCTCATGGCGATGGTGAACCCATTCAAGCTGCCCATTTTCCCGCAGTGCGTCGGTCAGCCCATTGAGTGAATCGCCCGGGACTCCGTAAATACGTTTGACGCCCTGGGTGTAGAACTGATCGATCATGTGTTCGGCGACGGTAGGCATTAATTTCCTCCTGCAAACAGGGATCCGGTTACTACCGGTTGATATCGCCAGCCTACGAGAAAAAACGCCCTGCTGGCTAGCGACTATCCGGCAAACCCTGGCCAATAATGCGAATCAGGTAGCGCGCGTGCACCAAAGATTCCTTGCCCCACACGAACCACCGTGGAACCTTCGGCAATTGCCAGCTCAAAATCTCCACTCATCCCCATGGATAATTCTTCCAGGCCAATTCCTTCGGGTGCATCTTGTCGCAGCTGATCACGTAATTCACGCAACATGGTGAAGCAGGTGCGCACCGCTTGATGATCGGTAGAGAAGATCGCCAGCGTCATCAGCCCCTTGACTCGCAGACGGTCAAGGCCCGGTAGAGATTTCAGGAATGTCGGTACCGCCGAGGGTTCCAGACCAAATTTTGTTTCTTCACCAGAGGTGTTCACTTGAACAAAAACATCTAAGCTGCGATCTTCTAGTTCAAGACGCCTCTGCAAAGCGGTAGCCTGGCGCAGGTTATCCAGGGCTTGGAACTCGTGCGCAAAACGGGCCACGTCCTTGGCCTTGTTGGTCTGCAGATGCCCAATTACCGAATATTTGAGTCCGGCAATATCGGCCAGGTTCTCGGCCTTCCGGGCGGCTTCCTGCACCTTGTTTTCACCCAACCACTGCACCCCAGCTTCAATGGCCAGACGCAGTCGGTCCTCCGGTACCGTCTTGGTCACCGGCAGCAGACGCACACTACCGGCGGCTCGCCCGGCGGCGCTCTCAGCTGTAGCGATCCGCCCGCGAATGGAGGCGAGGTTAGCTTTGAAGTCCTCGACAGTACTAGCCGAACTCGCTGCGCTTGAATTCGAGGCTGGTTGGCTCATGAAGATACTGCTCCTAGTACTAACGAAGTAAATTCTAAATCTCACTTCATCGTAATACCCCTAGACAGATAAGGCTGATGAGCTACTAGGCTGAAGACAAGCAACAACTCAGACACAGCACTTTGGAGGTATCGATGGACGAGCAGACCAGCGGGCAAGTGGTAGATGTGCGAAACATCCCGAAAGCAGAACGCCACCCGAAAATCATGGCGGTCTACAACGCCCTCCCCGCCAGCGACTACCTGAGCCTGCTCAACGACCATGAACCGGTCAATCTGCGTAAAGAGTTCGAACGGAACCTGCCCGGCACCTACACCTGGCAAGCCACCGAACGCATCGGCGGTGACTGGGAAATCATCATTACCAAACTCACCAACACCCCGGCTCCACGAATCATGACAAACACCGCATGGCTCGGAGAACAAGAAAACACGCTGGACGGAGCCATCTGGAAGCTCGAACCCGATGCCAGAGACCTCGACGCGAATATCATCGCACTGCAACCGCACCAAGAAATCGGCGAACACCGCGGACCCGACCTCGATGTGCTCATCCATGTGTTTGAAGGCACCGGCACCTTACACACCGAAATCGATTCAATCTCACTGAATCTCGGTGACGTGCTCTACCTCCCTGCGCGTTCCCGGAGACACTTCGTGGCAGGGGACCACGGACTTAAATACTTCTCCGTTCACCAGCGCAAGAAGACGCTCGGTCTAATGCCTACGCTGCGAACAACGAACGACTAATCCTCGAAACGTCCAGTTTCCAGAAAATGTTCAAGCTTCATCCGGTGCGGGGCAAGATCTAGTCCTTGTTCGTCCAACCATTGCTGGTTGTAATAGGTGTTCGCATAGCGCTCGCCGGAGTCACAAATGAGCGTGACAATGCTTCCTTGTTCACCGCGTTCGAGCATGCCAGCAATAATTTGGAAGACCGCGTAGAGGTTCGTTCCGGTGGACCCACCGGTCCAGTGTCGGGTATGTGCCCGCAGCAGGTACATGGCAGCGAGCGATCCTGCGTCAGGTACCTGGATCATATGGTCGATGACTCCGGGCACAAAAGAGGGTTCGACACTTGGTCGCCCAATTCCCTCGATGCGTGAGCCAAGACCGGTTGAGTGGCTCATATTTCCGGTACGCCATCCTTCATAAAAAGATGAGTTCTCCGGGTCGGCCACGGCCACCTGGGTATCATGTTGGCGGTAACGCACATACCTGCCAAAGGTTGCCGAGGTGCCTCCGGTACCTGCACCGACAACTATCCATGATGGGATCGGGTGCCGCTCGGCGGAAAGCTGCGAGAAGACCGACTCCGCGATGTTGTTGTTTCCGCGCCAATCAGTTGCTCGTTCGGCATAGGTGAACTGGTCTAGGTAGTAACCTTCAGATTCTTCGGCCAGCCGGCGGGCGGCAAGGTCTACTTCGCCTGCTTTTTCAACCAGATGGCAGTGTCCCCCGTAGAACTCGATAAGTTCAATTTTCTCGCTACTGGTACTTCTTGGGACCACAGCGATAAAGGGCAGGCCAAGCATGCGAGCAAAATAAGCTTCAGAAACCGCGGTAGATCCGCTGGAGGCTTCCACCAACGTGGTGTGTTCACCAATTCTTCCGTTGACCAAACCATAGAGCAGCAACGAACGAGCCAAACGGTGTTTAAGGGACCCGGTGGGATGTACCGACTCGTCTTTGAGGTAGAGGTCTATCCCCCACTCTTTCGGGAGGGGAAAGACGTGAAGGTGGGTATCGGCGCTACGGTTGGCATCCGCGTCAAGCAATGCAATAGCGTTCCGGACCCAATGATTTGGTTTGCTTATCTGCTCAGTCACGCACCTACTCTATCGCTACTCTATTGACTTGCGTTCAGCGCCGACATGAACGAAACCGAGGCGTCAGGGCCGCGCTGTGAGCTCCACTTTCCTGTGAGTTCGCGGTGAGCTAAACCCCCTGCTATTGAGAGTTATCTTTAGGCTGGCTAGGGTAGATTGAGTGGCCCGAGTTACCACAAGTAACAACCCCGGGATCCTCGACGAGAGTAGGTTTAAGATGTCAAAGACTGCTAAGAGTTTCAAAGAAGTTGAAAAATCGCTGAACAAACTAGCGAAGTCAGCCAAGGCAGAACTCCCGAAGGATCTTCGCGAGTCTTGGAATAACGCCATCTCCGGAGTCAACGGCGAAGCCATCGGCAACGCAGGCGCCAGCCTGATCGAAAACGTCACCGGCAATTCAAAGGTCGCGAAGCGCACCCGTTCATCGGTTGAAAGCGCAGTGAAGACCGCACAGCAGAAACTGGGTGCTCCACAGAAGTCATCGTGCAAGAGTGGCAAGCTCCTGCTAGTGGGCACCATTGTTGCTGCTATCGTCGCTGTAGTCGTTGCGAGCACCAAGAAGAGTGCCGCACACTAACGAAGTCTGCATGACCTAAACGTCGCAATAACCGTGGTTCTGATTTTTCAGGACCACGGTTTTTGCGTTCAGGGCCTTGCGACGCCGATCTCATCGTGATTTGTCCTCACCGGCGAACGATCAGTATTGAGTACGTTTTTGGCTTCGAATTTAGCACCAGTTCAGCTACCGGTGCGCAGCTCCACATTTATTGACTCCGCATTGCGTGTCACAATCCAGACGTGCCCGGCACCCAAAACTTTGAGATTCTCTGGATTCTCCAGTTCAACAACAGCGGCGGTATCTTCATCGATCGCAATAGTCATCTCGGTAAGATTTCTTTCAACGGTAGCTACGGCTCGTCCCAGTGTCCCCGCTTGGGCTGCATGCACCTCGACGGTAAAAGTGGTCAGCCCAAGCCCGTCCGCTAGTGTGATCTCCTTCAGATTCTCTGAAGATTCTTCCGGGCAGATTTCTATACCTTCAGAAAAATATCCGCCAATCAGTGCATTTTTGGAAGCGATCATCGCTCCAGCGGAGAACCCCAGATAGGGAATCCCCCGGTTTGCAGCTCCTCGAATAGTGTCCGCACAAGTGCGCAACCTGGTTAGATACTCTGGCGTGGGTCCGCCGCAGACAATAATTCCATCTACATTCTCGAAGCTCACAGGGTCGGCGGGCTTATCGAGACGTAGATATATTGGCCGGATCTGACAAGGCATACGTGCTTCTATGGGTATCACGTAGGCCGGAAGATAATGTTGACCACTGCCCGCATGATCAACAAGGGCTAGCGCAAGAATTGGCTGACCATCATGCGACTTGTTCTGGAGAACATCCTGAAGAAACGCGTCCAAGATCGGCTCGTATGCAGGCGTATCAGGCACGCCGCCGCCCACTAGAAAAATGCTCACGCGCTCAGCGTAGCGTAGTTACTTTCTTTCCGGGCACAATAAAAAATCACATAGCCTGCGCAGGGGAAGTCTGCGCAGGGCATGGGACTGATGGTGAGATTTTGCCTTAGTGTTCCCTGCGTGATCGCGACGTTTTCATGGCGGCGGCCACGCCGAAGCCTGCCATCACTAATCCGACAGGGATCAGCCATGAGCTGCTGTAATAGCACCCGAAGACCGTCATCGGGACAGAAGCGTCCACTGCCCCGCCGGTTTTGTCTCGGTGTGCGCAAAAACGAGTACTAACGTTTTTTGCCGCCCACACCTGGGACCGAGGTAGCCTGCCTTATCCAGGACACAAGTTGGGACTCGTCAACGTCGTTCAAAGACTCTAATTCCACACCTCGTGTGGCCTTGCCCATTGCTACGGGCGTGACTGGAGGTTTGGGGTCAAGCGATATGCCATTGATGAACATGACCTTGACGTGGCCTGCGAAACCCCCACAGCTGAAACACCATCCGTCACCAACGCCGTAATACGACATGCCCCATTTCACCGAACGCTGCAATTGGGGCAAAGTTTTGGCGGCCAACGCATAAATTGCCTCGGCGATGCCCCGTTGCGGCTGCGGCAGGCTAGCGATATAAGCGAAGACGGGCTTATCACCCAACGCAGCCTTAGCGGGGCTGGCCTTGCCAGACATCGCGGCGGGAAGGATCACGGGGTCAGTACCTTGCCGTGCATCATTCGTGGCTGGTTTCAGCTTCTTGCTTTCGCCAGACTCGGTATTAGTCATGCAGGAAGCGTACTCCTACCCATGGCGCCAGCAAAGACCTAAACTGGCCAATTCCCCCTACTATTGCAGGCGCGTCCGTATACCCCTTGTTAAGCATGCGAGTAACTACTCCCACAGGTAAGCAGGTCTTTCGCCGTGCCACCGCCTCATTTACACGCCTTTACTGACCAGTTTAAAGGACTTACTTTAATTCCCTTTAATCAGAATGCTCCGGCGCAGCTTAGCAAAGCTGCCAGTTCCACCCACCAGACGCACCCATCCGCTAGCCCATATCCGGGTCAGTATCGGTGTGGTAATCGTCCGAACGAAAGCTCTTATCGAGAATGCTGAGTGGGCTCAAAAGTTAGCCACCAGAAAAATGCTCCCGCAATCAGCGCAGCTTCTCTTTTGTCCTACTCATCGATCAATCGCAAGGAATGCTCAGGGTTACTCCGAGCGTTCCTTGCGATTAATTTTTAGGTTACTTTCTACCGTTGTCTGCGTGCCCGCGAAGTTTTCATCGCGGCGGCCACACCGAAGCCTGCCATCACTAATCCGACAGGGATCAGCCATAAGCTGTTGATGCCGGTATCGGCTAGACGCTCGCTCTCCGGTTTCGCTGGCTCGTCAGAGGGAGTCGAGCTAGGTTCTGGTTCCGAGCTTTCAGCCGGTGATGTCTCGCTTTCGCTCTCCACAACTTCCGGGCTTTGCGTAGCCTCAGGGGAAGAAGTTGGAACCGGCGATTGTGTCGGTTGCTCGGTGTCTTGTGGAGTCTCGCTCGGCTGTGGGGAGGCCGAATCAGTTGGTTGCATGGTTGCCCCGAATACCTCGCTTACGGAACCCAAATTAGCAAAGACGGTTTCACCGCTCGCATCATCCACGGCGTCATTGTCGGTCACCACAAAAACATCACCAGCTCCGGAAATACTCAGCCCCTCAAGCTTTTCTTGCGTACGCCCATGAGTAGCTTCGAGCACGGGTAACACATCAACTGCCAAGGACTTGTCCACCATGGTGACATCTTCAGTCACGGCTTCGGGCAGTTCGAACTGATAAATGGCTTTCAGCTGAGCGTCTTCACCAATTCGTTTGTCGCGCTCGATCACAGCGAATTTTCCGTCGGGTAGTTCGGTAATTTCGGACAGCCCGTTCCATGACTGATCGTCTCCGGACGGTTCGAGTCGATATCCATACCAGGTGAATTCTCCACTGGCCGTTGAGTACTTACCGATCCGGACAAAGTCTTCGCCTGGAACCTCACGTTGCAGAGCAAAGATAACCTCTTCTCGTTCGCCGCTGCCTCGAACGCTAATTCCTTCAAGTCCTTGTCCGCCTAAGGCCGAGACTACCTCGGGCGGTAACGGCACTTCGGTGGTAACCGCACCAGAGTCATCGATTCGGATAAGCGCATTTTCTACGCCCTCTTTGCCTTCGTGGGCAGCCCAGAATCCACCGTCGGAACGAGCCGAGATTCCCTCTAGATCTAAGTCGGCTACAAGTCCGTCTTTCGTGACAGGCATGGAGCTTTCGACCAGCGCGGGAGATTTCTCGACATCAATCGTGTAGATGAGCGGTTCATAGGCGCTATCGCTGACCGCAAAGAGTTTGTGAGGTTGCGCTGGGTTGGCACTCAACCCACTGAGTGCACCAAAAGGAACTACATTTTCGCGCTCAGATTCCAGAGTTGGGAACTGCGCTTCGGTGGCTCCAAATTTGAAAAGCGTCATCGCTGAACGCACACCGATTTCGGCCTCATCGGTTTCTGAAGCTACAGCCAGCAGATTACGACCGGGAATCGGCAGGATACCCTCGGGCCCATTGGTAGTTGGCAAAGTCTGAACATAGTTCGGGTTCACGGGATCGCTTAGATCATAGACCGCGACAAAGTTGCCACGCTCGGAAGCAACAAATACGTAGTCAACGCCGTTGAAGGTCTCGACGGCCAAACCCTCTGGCTCGGTTCCCTTTTTCCCGGCACGTTTTTCCGGGAACAGGCCCTGCGAGAGAGCTAGATGTTCAAAACTGTTTCCGGCATCCCAGGCGACCTCTCCGGTCTCGGAATCAAAAATTGTGAAACCGCGGCTTCCGCCTTTCCAATCGCCTTCGTTGGCGGTAGCCAAATAGCGATCCTGGATCCAGTCGATAGCGTCGGGTTCGCGCGGGATGTCTTGCAGTGACCCGGTGGGATCTAATTTTCCGTCCTCGGCAATATCCACATCTTTCAAATTCACGCTTCCGGCGCTGAACGCCTTGGTGATTTCACCGGTTGGTAGGTCGATTAAGACCACACCATTATTTTCTTGGAGGGTTACCGCCAATTGGTTCTTTGCGTTGATGGTGACGTACTCGGGCTCCGGATCTTGTGGGGTATCAAGTCCGGCATTACTCAGGATAGGCAGGGCCACTGGTTCGTCGCGGGTTCCCGAAGTGAGCGGTACTTCCCGAATGTTCCAACCACTTGGTTGCGCGCCGATCAAGTCAATGATCTGAACTGATCCTGCAGGCGCTTGGGGCAGTCCCCCATCTCCTGCATCCTCATCACGTTCATTTTCAATGGCTATCGCGGCGAAGGCGCCGTCCTTAGAAATAGCAATAGAGTCAGGTTGCCCGACAAGGTCAATACTGTGAACCAGAGTGCGATCGGCAATTCGCAGTACGTCTACCCTGCCAGAGGGGTTTGCGTAGCTTTCCGAGGTATTTACGACGACAAAAACGTAGTCACCGTACGCGGCAACGCTCGTCGGTTCATCTTCGGGGCTACCGAGCTTATGTAGCCCAACGGTTCCCAGACCCTTCGGGTTGGACGGATCCGAGATGTCCATAAACCCGACTTGCCGCGATAGTGCGTCGGAGTAGATCAGCGTATTCCCGTCCTCGGAAACAGTGGAGATTTCCGAGGCAGTCTCGGCTGCTACTCCGTCCGGGTGATTCTGATAAACAGGATAGGTCGCCACGCGCTCAAAGTAGCTTCCCGTATCGGCGGTTGCAGCGTCCGCCAAAGTTAATGGTGCGATACCGACAGCGCCGACCACTATAGCGGCGGCCAATACGCCCACTGATTTTCTTGCGGAACGATTCACGAAAGTCTTCCCTCATCAAGCTTAAAGTTTGCTAGTAATGTCCTTATAAGATTGGCAAACCATAACCACTAGACGGTGAATTCGAGGTTAATCGAATCAAACATATAGGTAGCAAGAATGGGGTACTGAGCTGAACCGGGCAGACACCAGCCCCGCGATGCCCAAACATCCGTCACCGAACGATCAAGCAATTTTTCGTCTCCAGTTAACTTTCAGACTCCAGGCACAGCCAATCATCTTTTCCTTGGGCATTGCTCTCGGCGGCCATCCGCAGTGGCGGCCGATGAGTCAGCCTGTATTCGCTGCTCGGAGGATAGGCACTAATCGATGTTGCTCAAATGAGCCCCGAAGCCAAACACGGTTAGGATGGCTTGGTGGCACATATCGACGTTACCGAAATCCAATACTTCCTCTCCGATGGCACACAGTTGCTGGGCGGAGTCACTTTCAAGGTCAGTGCAGGTTCAAAAACCGCGCTAATCGGCCCTAACGGTACGGGCAAAACTACCTTGATCAAGATCATTTCCGGTGATCTGAAGGCCGATGAAGGTGCCATCAACCGCTCGGGTTCGATGGGCATCATGCGTCAGTTCGTCGGGCAGGTCCGCGATGAATCTACGGTCAAGGATCTACTACTTTCAACGGCCGCTCCGGAGCTAGCCGCTGCCGCTGCCAAGGTCTCGGCCTGTGAAGCCAAGATGCTGGTGAGCGATGATGAAAAAGTTCATATGCGCTACGCCGAAGCGATCATTGCCTGGGGTGATGCCGGTGGTTACGAACTCGAAACCACGTGGGACAAAGTCTGCATGGCAGCGCTTGGCATACCTTTTGATAAGGCAGAAGAACGCTTGGCACGCACCTTATCCGGCGGCGAACAAAAACGTCTCGTCTTAGAGGCCCTCTTTGAAGGCAACGACGATTTGCTACTCCTTGACGAGCCTGACAACTACCTCGATGTCCCGGGTAAACGATGGCTTGAAGCGATGATGGCTCGCTCCCCCAAAACGGTCCTCTTCATTAGCCACGATCGCGAGTTGCTGAACAACGCGGCCACCCGAATCGTTACCTTAGAACCAGGTCATGGAGGTGCCACTGCGTGGATCCATGGCGGTTCTTTCGGTTCCTACGTCGAGGCACGTAAGGAACGTAATGAGCGCTTCGAAGAACTGCGCAAGCGCTGGGATGAAGAACATTCCAAGCTCAAGGAATTGGTCATCATGTACAAGACCAAAGCCGCATTCCGCTCCGACATGGCCAACCGTTACCATGCTGCGCAAACACGGTTGGACAGATTCCTAGAGGCTGGTCCACCCCAAGCTATCCCACTGGAACAAAATGTACAGATGCGCTTGAAGGGTGGCCGTACCGCCAAGCGCGCGGTAGTCGCCGAAAAGCTCGGACTCACCGGCTTGATGAAACCCTTTAGCAATGAAATCTGGTTCGGTGACCGTGTGGGTGTGCTGGGGTCCAACGGTTCAGGAAAATCCCACTTCCTGCGCCTCTTAGCGGCCGGCGGTACCGATCCGGAACGCGAGCACCTTCCCGTTTCCGACGTCGAACTAGCCGAGGTACCCCATGAAGGCTCGGTCAAACTTGGGGCTCGCATCCGCCCTGGCTATTTCGCTCAGACTCATACCCGACCTGATCTTTTTGGCCGCACTTTGCTGGAGATCTTACATCGCGGTGACGAACACCGTTCCGGTATGGCCCGTGAGGCTGCCTCGGGGGCGTTGGATGGTTATGGATTAGCTGGCCAAGCCGAGCAGAAATTTGAGTCACTCTCTGGTGGACAGCAGGCACGCTTCCAGATTTTGCTCTTGCAACTCTCCGGAGCGACCTTACTGTTGCTCGATGAACCGACCGATAACTTGGACCTGCACTCTGGTGAGGCACTGGAGCGTGCCATCGACTCATTTGAGGGCACCGTGCTGGCGGTGACACACGATCGCTGGTTTGCGAGATCCTTCGACCGCTTCCTCGTCTTCGGTTCCGACGGCAAGGTCTACGAGTCCGATACCCCGGTATGGGACGAAAAGCGTGTAGAACGAGATCGCTAGTTCACCACTAGTTGGTCCCGTAAAATAGTCGACCACGAATACCTTCCAGGTATTCGTGGTCGACTATTTAAGCGGATCGATCACTCAACCAGTTTGCCGGCGCTGGACACCTCTTCGATGAGCTCGGCGATTTCCTCAGGGACATCCACGATGGGTTCCCGAGTTATTCCCGACTTCGCTGACCAAACTAGATTGACCTGCAATTCTGGATCCATATTTGGGAAGTCGCTTCGGTTATGGCATCCACGAGTTTCACGCCGTTCCAAGGCTGCTTCCAAAGTGGCCCGAGCCGAAAGCGCTGAGGACTTCAAATCGAATGCGTGCGCAAGATCTTGAAAGCCGGCGATATCGGGATGTATGCCTACGTTAGCCATGCGCGCTTCCACCTCGTCAAGTTTTTTCAGGCCGCTGAGCAGGCCTTGTTCGTCACGAACTACCCCAGCGTGCTCAGTCATCAGATCGCGGATGGCACGCTGTAAAGCGCGGACGTTTTCCACTCCGTCACTGGCAAGCAGCTCATCAATGTCCGCTCGTGCGGTATCGATAGCTTCACGACTTCGAGGCTGGGATTCTAGGGACTGCGAGTACTTCGCGGCAGCCTGGCCCACAATGCGTCCAAAGACTAAGAGTTCAATCAAGGAGTTACCACCTAGCCGGTTGGCTCCGTGTAGCCCGCTAGAAGCCTCGCCAATGGCATACAAGCCTTCCACTTCGCTTGAATGATCATAGGGGTCAACCCAGACCCCACCCATTGAGTAGTGCGCGGTAGGTGCGATTTCAATGGGTTCACGGGTAATATCGAGCATCTGTTCTTCGAGCATTGTTTGGTAGACCCTCGGTAAACGATCCATAATCACAGCTCGTGGCAGATGAGAAACATCGAGCCAAACACCACCCTTAGCAGTTCCTCTGCCTTCGCGGATCTCTGTATAGGCGGCCAATGCCACCCTGTCACGAGTGGATAGTTCCATACGTTGCGGATCGTAGTTTTCCATGAAGCGTTCGCCCAAGGCGTTACGCAAGATGCCCCCTTCGCCGCGAGCCGCCTCGGAGATCAATGTTCCGGCCACCGATTCTGGTTCGATGATGCCCGAGGGATGAAATTGGACCAATTCCGGATCGCGTAAGCGGGCGCCGGCTTCAACGGCCAAGCGGAATGAATCGCCGGTGTTTTCGTCTCGGCGCGAGGAGCTGCGACGCCAAATCCGGTTGTGCCCGCCGGCTGCCAAGATCACCGAGTCTGCATGGATGAGGTATCGGGTTCCGTTGTTGAGGTCGAACCCGTAGGCGCCGAAAATTTGGTTGTCTTTGACCAGCAATCTGGTGATGTACACGGTGTCCAAGATGGGGATGTCGAGTTGCTCGGCCCGCCGGATGAGGGTGCGTTGGATTTCTAAGCCGGTGTAATCGCCGGCAAAAGCGGTGCGTCGGAATTTATGCGCACCAAAGAAGCGCTGAGAAATTCTACCGTCTTCTTCTCTGGCAAAGTTCATGCCGTAGCGCTCTAGATCTTCGATGCCTCGCTGTGCGCCTTGGGCTACCGTTTGCACGGTGCGAGGATCTGCGAGGAAATAACTTTCCTTGATGGTGTCAGCCGCGTGCTGCTGCCAGCTGTCCTCGTCATCCATGGTGCCTAATGCGGCGTTGATTCCGCCTGCGGCCAGGGAGGTGTGGGCATCATTTCGCGGACGTTTGCCCACTGCCAACACGTCCACGCCGATCTCGGCTAATTCGATGGCTGCACGTAACCCGGATCCGCCGGTGCCGATAACCAAGACTGTGGTCGAAATCTGCTGTTCTTTGCTGGTGTATGTGTTCATGCTTTCAAGCTTCCGCGCGAAAGCATCATGCGTCCAATGAATTATTATCATCGTTTCGATAGCAGTACGCTATGCATTATGAATCTAGAGCAATTGCGTGGCTTCGCTACTATCGCCGAAGTGGGGCACTTCACGCGCGCAGCCGAAGAATTGCACCTGGCGCAACCCTCCCTAAGTCGCCAGATTGCGAGCCTCGAACAGGATCTCGGATCTGAACTCTTCCATCGAGCACGAGGGAATATCTCGCTGACCGCGGCCGGTGAAGCGTTACTACCACTAGCACGGCGAATGCTTGCAGATGAAGAAAACGTCCGTTTGGAAATGGCTGAATTAGCCGGTCTGCGCAAGGGTCGTGTGCGACTAGGCGCTCCGCCTACTTTGTGTGTGTCGCTGGTAGCCGAAGTGTTTGGCGTATTTCATCGCCGGTACCCCGGCATTGAACTTCATTTGAGCGAAGCAGGCTCAAAAAACCTGTTAGATGAGCTAGACGGTGGGCAACTGGATCTTGCACTGATCGTCACTTCGGAACACGCAGTCGCACAGAAAAACTTGGAAAGCCTGCCGTTACTCGCCGAAGAATTAGTTGTCATCGACTCCAGCAACAACCCACGGCTTCTAGGGAAAGAATCCATTGATCTAAAAACCCTGTCACAACTACCGCAGATCGTTTTTTCGCAAAGTTATGACCTACGAGCAAGCACCATGGATGCCTACCGTTCACGAAATCTCGTCCCGAACGTGGTACTAGAGGGCGGCGAAATGGATGCGGTACTACGTTTTGTTGAGGTTGGGCTAGGGGTGGCAATTGTGCCAGCCACGGTACTTGTGGACCGTCCCGGGCTGACCGCTGTCGCGCTTCAAAATCCACGATTGACGCGAACCATTGGGCTGGCCCATCGCAAGGACGTCAGCTTAACTCGCGCGGCAGCGGCCATGCAGGAAATCATTCTTCACACCGCTAGCCAGCTCGCCTCACGGCAATCGCGAATCACTAGTTTGCAGGTCAGTGACTAACTCAGCCCATAACTTTTATCCCAAGGTGGGCGGCAAACTCGTGAGATAGTGACATCAGTTGCTGTTCACTGATCATCGCACCACGTAACCCTTCGAGGCCTTGGACTTGAGCAATTTCAAGGCCGGTCAAATCAACTGAACCAAGGCCGGCGCGTTCAACATTTAATGCTCCGGTACGGCAATTCTCAAATTTGACGCGCTGTGCCTTAACTAGTTGAAGATCTATTTCGTCAAAACTGCAATCACGAAAAACAACATCGCGAACTTGTGCCGTGCGAAGGTTTACCCAGCCAAATTTGCAATGCTCAAAGACCACCGAGTCAATCGATGAGTCTGAGAGATCTGCGGATCCGAAACGACTATGAGACACGCGCACATCGTTGAGCGTTGCACCCGCCCCATCAAGAATCGGTGCACTGAGCTGTTTAAATTCGCATTGAATGTACCGCGCATTACGCATGGACAGCTCGCCGATATTCATCTCTGAGAACAGGCAATCTTCGAGCCGGCCATCGGTCAAATCTAGTAGGGACTGATCAAAGCCCGTGAAATGAAGTACCTCAACGTATCCACCACCCAACAGGTCTTCAATCGTTCCTACCTCAAGGTCAGGTAGTTGGAAGTCTCTAATACGCGGGGCAGCCCCGATTGTCTTTCCACGGGCCATGCCTAGGTTCCTTTCACAAGCACCCGGTGATGTTCACCAACGATGCACGTCTTTTAGTCTGCGATGTCTCCCAGCGCTGGGTAGAGATCAGGCCAGCTAAACTTATAGCCCGACTCTAGAAGGACCTCGGGCAGTACCCACCGAGACTTCAACAGCATTTCCGGTTCAACCCGGAGCACGAACATCGCAGGTTCAAGCATCCAACGATACGCCGGTAAGCCGAAGCTTCGGCCAGCGACTCGTCGCAAGCCCGCCATAAGTTCGGTATTAGTCACTGGTTGAGGTGAGCAGAGATTTACTGGGCCGGAAACTTCTGGATGATCCTGAATATGCCTAATCGCCCCGATCACATCCTCAAGGTGGATCCAGCTAAACCGTTGCTGGCCCCGCGTGCGGTAAAAACTGCTTCGTTGAGGCCCGGTGGGGTCTGGTCCAATGCCACGGTACCGCGTATGCGATGGCCACCAACCGTCAATTTGCGGACCACCCACTGCCCATTTGGCTAGCGCCAAGAGTTTTTGCGATGCCGGTCCATCACCGAGCACAATGGCCATGCGAAGAGCTACTCGCCGAGTACTCGGAAGTTCGCCGCGCAAAAACTCCCGCTCCCAGTTCCTGGCGACATCCACGGAGAATCCATCACCGAGTCGCCCGGTACTTTCAGTATTGGGCTGGCCCATGGAGTGACGGTAGATGGTCGCGGTGGAAGCGTTTAGCCATAATTTTGGTGGTGTCGTGGCTTTGGAAACCGCATCGTGCAATATACGAGTTGTCTTAACCCGTGAATTTAGGATTTCATTGCGCGCTTTGGTGTTATAGCGGCAACCCACGTTCTTTCCAGCCAAGTTAATTAGTAGCTCCGCGCCGTTGACGGCGTACTCGATCGCACTGGGCTCATCCCAACGGATGGGTCCACCCCGTCCAATAATCGACAACTCGTAGCCTTGGGCTAACAGCTCACTTCGCAGATGTTCCCCGATAAATCCGGACGCCCCGGCGAGTACTGCGCGACGTGCTGACACCTGTGTTCTCCGTTCACACACTACTGCTTGAACCTCAGCTTGGTGTCACGTCATTACCGGTGCCGGCGATGACTCAAACACTAGAAATCTGCGATCACTAATTTCTTCATTTTAAGCATGTTTTCGAAGGCTCCGGGACGAGACATGAGCTCGCCCATGTTACGTGGAACTATTTGCCAGCTCACTCCGTATTGATCTTGCAGCCAACCACATTGTTCGGCCTCGGGTACCGCCGACAGCGCCGTCCATAGCCTGTCGATTTCGGCTTGATCTTCACATTTAACCTCAATAGATATGCCCGGGGTAAAGCTGAAAGGTTGTTCGACGGCAGAATCCATGGCGGCAAAGTTTTGTCCCGCCATTTTGAAATCACTAAACATTACGGCGCCGGCCGTCGTGACTTCGGTAGGCTCCGGATATGGGAACCGGCTACCTAGCTCCGCATCGGAAAAAACGTCAACATAAAAATCAACCGCCGGCACCGCCATGTTCTGGGCGGCTCCTCCAAACATCAACGACGGGGTCACGAAAGATTCACTCTGCCCATTGTTTGTTTGAAGCAATTGCCAACTAATTCCGTAGCGGTCTTGTACCCACCCGTAGAGCTCGCTAAAGGGGTATTTTTCTAATTCCATCAATACGCTTCCACCCTCACGAAGCTTGTCCCAGGTTGCGGCAAGGGCTTTACCTGTAGCTTCTGCGGAGCCCCGATAGTTTTCCGGGTCAAAGCTGAGCATAAATGAAATTGACGGGTTGGGAGTGAAGTCATTGCCGGCGTTCACCAGGGTGAGTTGAGTTCCAGCGATATTTACCGTCACCGTCAGTGGTTGACCTGCTAATGGCTCCTGAAAATCGAGCAACCCTTCGGTGGGATACCGAGATTCCACTGCAGAAGTGGTATCCGGGAAGATGGAGCTATAGAACTGCCCGCCTTCTTCGGCATTTCCAGCAAACCAGAGGTTGGGGATGAACTTTTGCACGCTCACTCACTCCTGAAGCTAAAAAACCGGCTACGGTGTCTACGCAACAGCTTCTGAAGGGCCAGAAGCTACACCCCGGTTACCTCAGTTACGCTACTCCGGCTGAACCTTGAGGTAAATAGGTTGGCAGTAAATATGGTGCTAACCAAGCCCTTCGTTAGGACACTGTTTCGTCGACTTCTGATGATCTTTGACGACCGGTGAACTCGTTCATGGATCCATAAATTCTGAAGACCTTGTCTGCTACCAGATCCCACGCTGCACGTGGCAAAATACCGCGCAAGGCTTGCCCAAGCTTGCTGGCCCAAGGCAACAATACTAACGGTGTTCCACGAAGCATCGCGTTCCAGGCCTTAGCTGTTACCTGCTCAGGTTCCATGATGGGAGTCAGCAACATGCTTTTCGCCCCGGCGAACATCCCGGTGGAAACATAAGTGGGACAAAAAGTGGTGACCTTAATGTTCCGTTCGGCTTCTTGCTCAAGTTCCAAACGTAGCGAGTCACTCCAACTCATGGCCGCGGCTTTAGAGGCTGCATAAACACTCATATTCGGGTTGGATACCAACGCGGCTGCTGAGGCAATTGTCAGAACTCGGCCAGGACGCCCCTGCGTGCCCATCTGTTCTAGCAGTGCATGCGTCAAATACATCGGGGCGAGGGAATTGACCGCCATGGTGTCCGTGATTTGCGCCGTACGATGTTTTGCAAAGCTCGTGCCAGTAACCACGCCGGCATTATTCACCAGCACATCGACGCTCCCACCGGCTAGGACCTGGTCTGCAGCCGCCGTGATTGCCGACTGATTACGCAGGTCCACGACCTGAGTCTGAATCTTACATGCAGGGTTTAACTCCGTGAGTTCTTCGGCACGCGCACTGAGTTGCTCACCGCTGACATCCCAAAGGATCAGACGCTGAGCACCTTCCAGACAAGCCATACGAGCAAACAGTGCACCCATTCCTTGAGCTGCTCCGGTAACCAGAACTGTCAGACCTGCCACCGATTCTAAGCGTGCGCTCTCACTCATCGATTTCCTCCCATAGTTAAGCCGATCATGGCCAAGTGAAACTTACCCTACAACGTGAGGCGCGTTACATCGCGAAGGGTGATGGCGCGTCGATCCCCTAGTCCATGGCGTCCTGGCATCATTTGATCCCCAGCACCTCAAGTCGTTCGCGATACTCTTGAACAGTGGTGCGCGGTGGCCCATAGTTTCGACCACCTTGACCACCGCATCCGATGTTTACCTCCAGCAGAGGACTTACGCAGTGCATATCGACCGCCTCGACGCCGATTTAATCGAGCTCCTCACCGAATCCCCCATGCTGCCCGTGATGGAATGCGCCAGGCGCCTTGGCGTGGCGCGCGGCACGGTGACTAGCCGCTTGGCACGCTTACATGAAGGTGGGGTGATCAAGGCAATCGTTCCGCAAGTACAGCCTGCCGGATTCGATTATCAATTGGTCGCCTTCTGCTCGGTGGAAATCATCCAAAAATTTGGTCATGAACCAGTAGCCACCGGCTTAGCCGATTCCATCCCCGAAATTGTGGACATGTATACGGTCACCGGAACCTCTGATCTACAGTTGCGGGTCGTGGCAAGAAACGCCGGCGACCTTCAAGCAATTTTCGACCGGATCAATCTGGTACCCGGGGTGGCTCGCACCTCGTCATCACTGGCGCTCCGTGAGCATTTTCAAGGGCGGACCCTCCCACTGGTTAAAGCCTATGCAAAAAATTCGCCACCCGATGAGAAGACTATACAAATCGATCAGTAAATTCTGCAGCTACGGCCCAAACGGTATACAGCATGCATAGCCTTTTATGACCCGATTGCGCCGTACACACACTCACACCTACAGTCTTTTCTTGTGACTCGCTTCACCTAGGTTTGTGTCCTGGGTATCAAATTCTCGGCAGACCGCACTTCACCGTTTTGTCTACGGCGATTCATGACTTTTAGAGAGGAATCAATGAACATCAATCAACGCCCCTCCCTCGCCGCAGTTCCGGCCTACCGCCAGGGGAAATCTGCTGCGCCGGGCGCCTCGAAGCTCTCGTCCAATGAATCGCCACACGCGCCGTTGCCTTCGGTGATTCAAAGCATCGCGCAGGGTTTAGAGAACATACATCGCTACCCAAATATGGCCGCTCCAGAACTCATTAGCGCGTTAGCTAAAGAGTATGACTTGGATCCGGAGCAGATTTCGTTGGGTGCAGGTTCCGTTGAAGTAGCCTCCCAACTCATTCATGCTGTGGCCGGCGAAGGTGACGAGGTGATGTTCGCTTGGCGTTCATTTGAGGCTTATCCATCGCTGGTTCGTATCGCTGGAGCCGTTCCAGTTGAGGTCCCGCTAGACGCCGAGTTCAAGCACGACCTGACTGCCATGCTCGCTGCGATTACCGAGCGCACCCGGCTCATCTTTATTTGCAACCCAAATAACCCCACCGGAACCGTCGTTGCCGCCGAGGCATTGGAAGAGTTCGTGGCAGCAGTCCCCGAAAACATCCTGGTAGTTATTGACGAAGCTTATGTGCACTTTGACCGCTCAGATATTCGCGCCGACGGACTCAAGCTCTTTCGCAAGTACCCGCACGTTGCAGTTTTGCATACCTTCTCCAAGGCTTACGGCTTAGCCGGGCTGCGTATTGGATATGCCATCAGCCCACTTCCGGTTGCACAGAACTTGCGCAAGGTTGCAGTGCCTTTCGGCGTTACCGACCTTGCTCAGCGTGCAGCCGTGGCTTCGCTTGAAGCCGCCGAGGAACTCAACGTCCGCATCGAAGAAGTAGTAGAGCAACGCGATCGCATGCTCGAAGGACTACTCGCCGCCGGTTATCCAGCGGTTCCCTCACAAGCCAATTTCGTGTGGGTCGCTGCCGGTGAAGACACCGCGCAGTTGGAGGCCACCTTAAACGAAGGAAATGTCGTGGCTCGTGCCTTTGCAGGCGAGGGTCTGCGTATTTCCTCTGGCAATCCCCACGACGTTGACCGCGTCTTGGCAGCATTGAACAACAAAGTACAGGTAACTAGCCTATGAGTACGAAGACCGACCTCCAGAAAAGTGAGGATGCCCCCAAACTCCACGCTGGGCTAACTCAACGTCAGATCTCCATGATGGGTCTTGGCGGTGCTATTGGTGCTGGGCTCTTCGTAGGCTCAGGCCAAGCAATCTCCATCGCTGGCCCAGCCGTACTACTGTCCTACTTGATCGCCGGCACCGTGGTTATTGTGATCATGTCGATGCTCGCCGAAATGGTAGCGGCAGACCCCTCCTCCGGAGCATTCAGTACCTTCGCGCATAAAGCGATGGGTAGCAGTACCGGCAGTACCGTTGGCTGGCTTTATTGGATCCAGCTCGTTGTGGTCATTGCGGCCGAAGCAACCGGTGCGGCCGCGATTGTTGCCGCGTGGTTCCCCAACTTCCCGCAATGGGCTTGGGTCCTAGGCTTTGTGGTCCTGTTTACCGGGGCAAACTTACTGGGCGTAGGAAACTACGGAAAGTTCGAGTTCTGGTTCGCGTTCATTAAAGTCGCGGCGATTGTTGCCTTCTTGGCCGTCGGCACACTAGTTCTGCTTGGGATTATTCCTACCGACGAGCCAGTTGGTTTGGCGAACCTTGCCGCCCACGGCGGATTCGCTCCGGCCGGTTTGACCGGTATTGCGGCGGCCCTATTAATCGTGATTTTCTCCTTCGGCGGTACCGAAGTAGTCTCCATCGCCGCAGCCGAATCCGATGACCCACAGGGCAATATCAAACGGACCATCAAGTCCGTGATGATGC
Organism: Arthrobacter sp. MYb213; assembly: GCF_002979915.1. Lineage (GTDB taxonomy): Bacteria > Actinomycetota > Actinomycetes > Actinomycetales > Micrococcaceae > Glutamicibacter. Next base: position 282,017 of record NZ_PCQA01000001.1, on the reverse strand, counting down.
GTATTATGTTCTTCTACCTCGGCTCGGTCATCGTGATCGTTGCAGTACTTCCTTGGAATAACCCCGCCATTATCGACGGTCCATTCTCCGCGGTCTTAGGCGTACTGAACGTACCTGGCGTTGAACTGGTCATGAGTGCCGTAGTAGTTATCGCACTGCTTTCCGCAATGAATGCGAACATCTATGGCGCCTCACGCATGTTGTATTCGCTCGGCACCCGCAAGATGGCTCCACGTGCGGTCACTCACGTCACCGGTAAGGGAGTTCCAGCCAACGCAGTACTCGGCTCGGTAGCGTTCTCCTTCATCGCGGTGGGGTTGAACTGGATCTGGCCAGATGCAGTCATGCCGATCCTGCTCAACGTGGTCGGCTCAACGATCATCGTGATCTGGTGCTTTATTGCTCTCACGCAATACATTCTGCGCCGTCGTGCAGAACGTGAAGGAACGCACTTGCCGTTGAAGCTCTGGGGCTTCCCCTACTTATCTTTGGCCACCATTGCCATGATGGTTGTCATTGTGGGTATCGCGATGACTGATGCGGTAGCCCGCACGCAGCTCTTGCTCACCCTTGGCTTGACCGCGGCCCTTTGGTTAGTTTCCAAGGCATTGAAGCTGGGAGCTGCCCCGCAGCACCAGCGGTAACTGACTACCCGAACTAAAACCGGGAAGCCGGCGGAACCTTTTGGTTCCGCCGGCTTCCCGGTTTTTGTCTACACATTTCAGGCCGATCGGCGTTTGACCATTTCATTAATCCAAATCGGAGCGAAGGGTGACGTGCACCCGGCAGGCGTGGGATAGTCCGCTAAAACCTGCAAGGACTCTCCGATACGTAAAGCGCGAGGGCGTAGTTCTTCGTTCTCGATACCAATCTGGGCCAGGGTGTTGTTCATGGCCCACTGCAAACGCTGTGGGGCGTGAAGCATTTGGGCTTCGACAACATCAAGCAATGCGGATTGGTCAAGGTTTTCTGGAGCTTTAACCACTTGGTGGGCCGTCAGCTCCCATCCTGCACTTGCGACCACTGGGTCCTGATCATCCACGAGCCTTCGGCGAAGCTCTTCAAGATGCTTGCTCTTTTTCACCACATAGTTCAGGAACCATGCTTGAACCTTTGGCGTACGGGACTGCCTGACCCACTGTTCTAAGTCATCAATGGTGAACGCCCGCGGCTTGCAAATGAGAGTGGCGACCAGCTGACATCCTGTCTGGTCGGTATGCCATAGCTCGGTGGCAAGTTCGTGATTACTTTTCAGTGCCTTGGCCAAGGCGCGCAGTTTGCCAAGATTTACCCCGTAGTCGTCCCCGTGTTTTTCGTTGATGGCGCGGATCCGTGGATCTTCTAAGGATTCCAGCGCCCGTTGTACGTCGGCAACATTACTCGAAGGACTCAGTTCAATGTCGGTACTCATGGTCTTATCTTCCCTGATATCTGGCTTCGGATCATCAACTACATCAAGGTAGCCGTGCGTGTTGCTTCAGCGATTTATCTACCGTGCAAGTACGGGTAGCAGGCGTTTCAGCCAGTGTCTTTGCCCGAAGGTTTCTACTGCCTTGGGATGATAGTTCTCTTTGACCCAAGGCACAGCATCTGCTGGTGATACGCCGCCGAGCACGGCCAGTACCGCTAGGGCAGTTCCGGTCCTGCCTACTCCCCCGCGGCAGGAGACCTCAACACGTTGAAACGAGGCCCGCCGGTATGCTTCGCGCAGCGCAGCCACGGCGGATTGGGTTGACTTGGGTGTCGAAAAATCTCGCCATTGGACCCACCGGTATTCGCGGTCCGAAAATTGAGGATCCCGGCCTAGTAGATACACCCCAAAATCAGGAGGGTTCAAGGCTTTGCTACGTTTTAGGCTGGCACCTCGAATTTGCTTTCCATCTGGCAAACGCACCAGACCAGGCTCGTCTGCCGGCCATTGCGCTCCATCTGTCCACTGCCCTGGGCCCTTCTGCATATCTGGTTATCCGGCTATGCTCTGCACGGGCTGACGAAGGATCGTCCGGAGTTTTTCCGCTGCAACACGTCGCGGATCATTCAAATAAATTTCGTGATGTTTCCCGGTCAGCTCAAGAGCATGCGCAGGAATGAATTCTTGATGCATTCGGCGTAGTGTTTGGGCTTCATCGTCATAGGGTCCGATATGTAGGGTTTGTACACATAACCCTTCGGCGAAGATTTCGAATCGCACCTTTGCTAGATCTATCGGCGGATCTTTCCGCCCTAAGTCTTCTTTGATACTTTCAAACATGCTTTGCTCAACCCAGTCAGGAACCATGATCATCATGGTCCAGTGCCACAAGGACTTGTCCCTGTGCTCGGTAAAGGAGGTCATATCCTTCGCCCACCAGAGCCCTTCTAAGGGCATCACCACGTAGTCACGGCCAAGTTCACGTTTACTGAAAAACTTCAGCTTGTAGGCCACCGGATACAGCGCCTGCAGTGCTTGAGCATAGGCCGGCGAAGTGTTCGGATCCCCGTACCCATCAATCATCAGGTATTTGCGTTCGGGTAGCTCAAGTAGTGCAAACTCTTCATGCTTCGCTCGATACCCGAGCAAACTTTTCTTTAGATCGACTTTCTCAGCCATCGCTTGCGCCTCTTTCTTAGAACCAGCCACGGCGTCGGAAGACAATATAAAGGGTCGCCGCGAACCCAATCATCAGGATTACTGCCGCCGGATAACCCAAAGCCCAGTGCAGTTCTGGCATTACGTCAAAGTTCATTCCGTAGATCGCTGCTATCAGGGTCGGCGCGAACAAGATCGCAGCCCACCCGGAAATCTTTTTCATATCCTCGTTTTGACGTTGCGCCACCAGCGTTGAATTCACATTCAGGATTTGGGAGAGCGCATCACGATATTCCACGGTCTGCACATGTGCCCGGGTCAGGTGATCGGTGACGTCTTGGAGATAGGTTTGCAACTCATTGGGTACGTCGTATTTATTGAAGCCATCCGATAGCGAACGTACTACTTCAAGCAACGAGGCCGTCGCATGCTGCATATCGATAATCTCTTGGCTCAACCGGTAGATACGTTCGGTGACCGCTGCATCGCCGCTAAATACCTGACGCTCGATCTGTTCTTTATCTATTCCCAAGCCTTGCAAGACGGGCACGTAGCCATCGACAATCTCATCTAGCAACCTATAGAGCACCGCTTCGGCGCCCATGCTCAGTAGTTTGTTATCGGCCAATAATGTCCGATCCCGGGCCACAAATTCGTCCGCCACCGAGGTTTCAAGCTTTAGCCCAGGGGTGCCATCGATCCAGCGATGGTCTTGGCAAAGCACCGCAATGGAACCCGGTCGAAGAAGGATGTGAAATTCCGAAAGCTCGACTTCTTCAAGATCGTCTAAGTATCGTGCCGAACGCACCACTAACAGCAACACGTTGCCATATCGTTCTAGTTTCGGTCTTTGCCGCGCATGCATCAAGTCATCTACCAGGACCGGGTGCAATTCCCAGGCTTGTGCGAGCTCGTGAATATCTTGTTCATCTGGCGTCGGATATAGGCTCAGTGACACGCGTCCCGCGGCACTGTCTGCGTATTCCAATGCGTTAGTAGGCGAAGTAGCAGCTGGCGCCGCTCGCACCGAACCGTCCTCAACGAATCTCACCATAAAAGGCGCATGTTCATACTTCAGAGCATCTTTGGCTCGATTAGTACGGTGCAATACTTTGCGGGTTGGTTCCCTCATCTGGGCTCCTGTCCAAAATCCTACGAAACTTGGGCGTAGGCGAATTCCGCGGCATTCCAGTGAACCAAACGGGCTTCAACGTATCGTATCCCTCTAAGGTATAGGGCTACTGGGGAAATTATCGGCGCTACACGCGTCTTTTCGGCTGTTAGTAGTCATTTCCCGCCATCAGATCTTTCTTCGGAGACATCACCGTTGCACTTGTCGCGTTGGCTTTCTTAGGTGTCACTGCTTTACGGCGCGATCGCAGGAATCTTCGCGCTGGTAAGGTCACGATTCAACGCCAATGTTCGTACTGCGCCTGCCGCGATGAGCTACGGCTTCGGCATAGATAGCTGTTCAAATTCCCCAACGCTATGGACCTCGTTGGCAGTTTAGGAGCGGGCCACATTGCGCTTTAGCACTCTAAGCAACCGGGGAAGGCCATTGCATGCGAATATCATTTTCATGCCGATACTTCTGGCCTCACGTGTCCGCAGTGGTCTTCCAACGGATGAATGACTTTGAACTTTTGGTACGGTAACGAGGTGAAGAAGTCTCGAATAGTCGCACTGGTCTCGGTGCTCTTTATTGTCGCCGTGGGGCTTGTCATCTGGAATCCATGGGATTCTTGCGATGCGCCTCAACCGATATGCGAAAATTTCGAGAAGATCCAGAGCCTAGATGGCATAGCCTCAGTACAAGTCGACTACGAGACGATAGCTATTGATCTCAAGGACGGAGGTAGATCCTCCGCCACTTGGACTGTGAATCTGTCAGAGAATCAACAAGATAGCGTAGCAATCGAATCTGCGGTTCGCGCAGAAGAGATCCTGCAGGGAACGGTGGTTCCCACCGTAGAGCTACAAAATTACTCTCAGTACGTGCTCGGGATACCACGGGTCATCAAAACCGAAGCAACAACAGGTCAATATTATGAGCTGAGCGTCTCCCCCTTTAAGGATTTGAAGAGCGAATTGCGCCAAGCTTTCATGCTCAGAAATGCTGGGGCATTGCGCGTCACTAACTCGTCCGTGGTCGCTATCGATCCACAAGACTTGCAACGGATAGCCAGTTTCGCCAAAGAACAGGGTTTCGATGTCAGCCTAGAAACCGAGGATCAAAAAGTGCGCTATACACCCGATCCGACAATCGATATGGAAAAAGTGGCTCTCGTTATCGATGCGGGAGCATTGCCGAACGTCGAAACAGCCCTTTACGGCAGTCAAATGCTTTCCGTTCACAGCGCCACTGCCGATAGCACCGTTGAAACCAGCGCCATTCAACAATGGCTAGAGCAGCACACGCCTCCACACAATCAACCATTGAAGTACTCTGTTTCCTCCCCTGGCTACGCAAAAATCCTTGAGGGGTGGATTGGCAAAGTACTCCCGGATTCGTTAATCCCAGTGCCTGCTCCTTTGCCTGAGGGAACCAACGCGTGGAAACAAGATCCAAATGCTAATTACTGTACGACTAACGATGTGAAGTTCGAACTCAGTGCACCTGACGCCGCTCTTGGTTCCCGATATTTATCGGTCTACGCGACGAACATTTCCGATACACCTTGTGCGGTTCAAGGCCTGGCTAATCTGGAGTTTTTCAACGAAAAGGGCCAACCCCAAACGGATGTTACGGTGACAGCAGATCCGGGAATCTCCCCAGAATTAGTGGTCATTCCCGAAGGAGAAACGGCGATGACCACAATGAAATGGGGCGCCATGTCGACCTCTCAGGATCCCGATGAAACTACGCGTCTGGAAATCTCTTTACTGCCCGGACTGGAACCGACCAAGCTAACGCCACAAATTGAAGGTGCCGACACCTCGTTAGATATTCTCGACGGTGCGAAGATTCGTATTAGTCCGTGGGTGCAAGCCTTGGAGGGATGGAGCAAGCCTAACTAGTCTTGTGCGACTCTCGTCAAGGCTATGCTGGCTACTTCAGCTACGTCTGGAAACCGGGTTTGGGAAGCTAGCAACCGGTTCTAGAACTGAGTAACGACAATGTATCTGAAGATATTCAAAAGGCCTGCGACTCAACGCAGGCAGTGGAGCTAAGGGGAATCGGACCCCTGACCTCTTCGTTGCGAACGAAGCGCTCTACCAACTGAGCTATAGCCCCGCGATATCTTCGACCGTACTCCTGTAAATTTCATCCCGGTTGATCACTCCATCGATGGAACAGGCAGATAGTGCGTCCTGTGCCGCGTAGTTCAAGACATTGAAACTCTCGAAATACGGATCTCATACCTGGCAGATCACAAAAGTCCCACCTCGTGAGTAACGAGATGGGACTCTTGAATTTAATTTGTGGAGATAAGGGGATTCGAACCCCTGACCTTCTGCATGCCATGCAGACGCGCTACCAACTGCGCCATACCCCCAAAAGGATTGCTTCCTGATCAGGCAACTTACTAATCATAAGTGAGCTCTAATCTCGGAAGCAAATCCGATTTTCACTTAAGACTATTTGGCTTCTGCAGTGATTTCGATGACCGGGCAGTCCGACCACAGGCGGTCCAGGGCGTAGAAGACACGGTCTTCCTGGTGCTGGATGTGAACGACCACGTCGCCATAGTCCAGAAGTACCCAACGGCCCAAGCCGAATCCTTCGCGGCGTACCGGACGAAGGTCAAACTTTCCGAGGACCATTGCCTGGACCTCGTCAGCGATTGCGTTGACCTGTGGCTCAGAGCCACCGGAGACGATCAGGAACGCGTCAGTTACGCCCATACGTTCGGCGACATCAAGTGCCACAATGTCTTCTGCCAACTTGTCAGATGCGGCCTGAGCGGCCACCTGAACGAGGGCGATAGAGTCTGCGTGTGCTCCCATGAAGTGGGGTGTCTCCTTATAGAGGTATAGATCGAGAACTTAATTGTCCTACGAAGACAGCGAACTGATCAACATAACAATACCCGCAATGAGTGCGGCACCGCCCACGCTGAGTGCAGCGATCATAGCAATCAGCATGTTATTTGCACGCCGAACGCCATGAGTTTGAGCATCTAGTGGCTGCAGCCCTTGAGCATTAACCGCCTCGATACGTGGCATTTCCACATTCGCTTGCGGCGCCGAAGCTTGAGCAGTCGATTGATCATTTGAGCCAGCGGTTTTTAATTGCGGCTTTGCCGCTGGCTTGACCGCTTGGCCAGTCGCAGGTTTAGGCGCAGGTACGGCTTGTGGCTTCGCCGCTGCCGGTGCTGGTTTAGCTGGTGAAACCGTTGAAGCTGGCTTGACCACCGGCTTAACAGTTTTCGCGGCAGGCTTTGGAGGCATCTTGCCAACGCTTGGCTTCTTGGATGCCTGCGAATTATGCTTCAGTTTGTCAGAGAGTTTCCCACTGGAATCAAGATCCAGCGAGACGCTTTCAGTCTTAGGACCTTGCACGCCAGTCTTGGCGATACGGTCTTCGACTTCGCGAATATTGCCCAGGGCGCCGGTAAAAGGATCGGAGAGCGGCTGCTCTTTACCCTTCTTTGCGTTCTCAATACGTAGTCGTTCACGCTCTGCAGCACGACGAGAAATGATTGCAGCACGAGCCGCCATTTCCCGCTGATGAGCGAGTACTTCGAGATCAATCTCACCATCATCTTCGTTCAAAAGATTCGGATCGACTGGAGTCTTGGGATCGTGGGAGCGTCGAGCGGCTAAGGCTTCTTCGACACTCATCACCGTGGTTTCCGGTGAATCGTCGGTTGACTTCGGTTTCGAAGCCGGCTTAGCGGCCTTGGGCTTCTGATTCGCCGAGTCAGGATTTTGGTCTGCCAGCGACTGCAAGCGTAGCTGGCGTCGGGTCAACGGTTTTGGCTCTTCAGCGGGTTCCACTGTGGGAACGTTTGTGGTGAGCGCACCGACTTCTTCTTCAAGGCGACGGCGTTCGCGTAGTGCTTCGCGGTCACGGGCACGACGCAACGATGCGCGCTCCCCCATTGGCTTATCTGATGATTCGTCAGGCTTTGTAGCAGACTCAGTTTTTGGTGCCGAGGCAGGCTTCACGGCGCTATCAGCCGGCTTTACAGCTGGCTTGGGAGCTGAAGGGGCCACCTTAGGTTCCGTTGCCTGTTTAGGGGCAGGACCAGCCTTTGGAGCAACGGCAGGCTTCCCTGCTGGCTTCTTTGCTTCGGTGGCTACCTTGTCCGGTACGCCGGGTGAGCTTTTCCCAACCGGGGCTTTTACCGAAGCAGGCTTCACTGGCGCTTTCGCCGGAGGGGTCTTTGCTTCTGGTTTCGCCGGAGGATTTGAAGCAGATGGAGTGGCAGTTTTCGGGTCAGCTGGGCTGGCACCTGCCGAAGGCTTGACATCCTTCTTTTCAGTTGCCTGCTGATCGGCTAGCTTCTTGGCTTCCTGCTCGGCCTTACTACTGGCCAGCATGGCTTCCATTTCAGCGCGCCGCTTTTCACGCAATGCTCGCCGGCTTGAAGCCGGCTGCGTGTTATCGCTCATCCTGTTCTTCTCCCGACCGCGTAGACAAAATACCGTCACCCTTACCTAGAGATTATGCCGTGTTAGAGGTAGCAATGTGAGGTTACGACTCGGTATAGAGCCCATATTTTGCAATGTACTGCACCACACCGTCCGGAACCAAGTACCAGACAGGCTTGCCTTGGCCTACTCGACCGCGACAATCTGTGGAGGAAATCGCCAATGCTGGGATTTCTAATAATGAAACGTTCTCTTGGTGAAGTTCCGGAAGTACGTGCCCTGGACGACTCACACCGACAAAATGTGCCAAGTCCCAGACTTGATCTATGTCTTTCCAACTGGCGATACGACTCAACGCATCGGCACCGGTGATAAAGAACAGTTCTGCTTCGGGACGTTCGGCACGAAGATCAAGCAAAGTGTCGTGCGTATACGTTGCGCCTTCACGGTCGATGTCCACTCGGCTCACCGTGAAACCCGGGTTCGAGGCCGTCGCAATAACCGTCATCAAGTAACGATGCTCGGCGGCAGAGACATCCCGTGTGGACTTCTGCCAGGGCTGTCCAGTAGGAACGAACACCACTTCATCCAGATCATATTCGGAGGCAACCTCGCTGGCTGCTACCAAGTGACCATTATGGATGGGATCAAAAGTACCGCCCATCACGCCGAGGCGCAATGGGCGGTTCTTGTCTTTTGGATCAGCCAAAGCTAGTGCTTGTCGCCGTGAACCTTGAACTGACGGTGGACATCTTCACCCTCAGCGTGATCCGCGTGACGCATACCCACGTTGGTGTAGGAAACGGTGACCAGCAACAACACCATCAGCGTAAGGAAGATGCCACCACCAATGATGATTGCCATGGTATGCGGGTCCATGCCGGTGGATGCAGCTTCAGAAGCCATAATCAACGCGTTCAACTTATTTCTCCAAACGTTTTAACGAGACCATATCTGTACGACAAATACTGGTCCGAAAAGTAACGGTACGATTCTTCTACATCCTACCGAAAACACAGAACATAAACTATTTACGAATATGCCCGTCGCCCTGAACGATCCATTTAGTTGTCGTCAGTTCGGACAGACCCATAGGACCGCGCGCGTGCATCTTCTGGGTGGAGATACCTACTTCGGCACCTAAGCCCAGCTGCCCACCGTCGGTGAATCGAGTCGAAGCATTAACAATCACTGCGGCAGATTCAATCTCCGCAATAAATCTCTCGGACTCAGCCAGTGACGAAGTAATGATCGCTTCGGTATGCCCGGTGGAGTATTCGCGGATATGTTCCAGCGCCTCATCCATCGTATCTACGAGTTTGACCGCGATATCCAGGTCTAGGTACTCATTACGCCAGTCATCTTCCCCGGCAGCAATAGTCTCAATTCCTGGCACCAAGGAAGCAACCCGTGCGTCGGTATGTAGCGTCACGCCAGCCTCCGCAAGAGCTCGCAGTACCGCCGGTGCAGCCGGAGCATCCTTAGCGATCAGCAGAGTTTCTACCGTATTGCACACGCTCGGACGGTGAGTCTTCGCGTTGAGCAAGATGTCGGTAGCCATTTCCTCATCGGCGCTTGCGCTCATGAAAATGTGCACATTACCTTCGCCGGTTTCGATTACTGGCACCTTGGCCGTGGTCACTACACGCTGGATCAATTCTCGACCACCACGTGGGATCAGCACATCGATTCGGCCACGTGCTGCCATCATTGCGTCGGCGCCTTCGCGTCCGTATTCGTCCACGGAGATCACTAGATCTCGTGGCAAGGAGACGGATTCCAAGGCGTTACGGATGTAGTTGACCAATGCGACATTTGAGTTCAACGCAGCGGAACCACCACGGAGCAATACCGCGTTGCCACTCTTCAGTGACAACCCCGCGATATCTACGGTTACGTTGGGACGCGCCTCGTAAATGGTGCCGATAACGCCCATTGGCACGTTAATCTGACGCATCCGCAAGCCGTTAGGCAAGGTCTCTCCACGCACTACACGTCCAACCGGATCGGGTAGGCCAATAAGTTCTTCAAGGGCCGAGATCAGTCCGTCAATACGCTGATCATCAAGCTTGAGTCGGTCAAGCATTGCAGCACTTGTGCCGCGCTCCCGACCGTTCTCTAGGTCTTTGGCGTTTGCAGCCATAATTTGCTGACGGTGGGAATCAATGGTGTCAGCGATGGCGCGTAGCGCCTTATCTTTCCAATCACGGTTTGCTCGCGCAAGAGTTCGCGAGGCCCGGCGGGCCCGATCTGCCAGCTGGTTAACCGACGTAGCAACGTCGGTGGTGGATTCGGTCTTGGTTTCGGCTGAATCTAGACTCATGTCTCCCATTCTATTGACCCACCTCCATCAAAGCCAGATCATCGATATGCACCACAGCCTTCTCGTAACCTTCGCCAAGCGATTCGGCGATCTCACTAGTGGTACGTCCCAGCATGTCTGGAAGTTCTTCCGAAGAATAATTTACTAAGCCTCGGCCAATAATGGTGCCTTCAGCATCACAGATCTCTACTGCGTCGCCGGCTTCGAATTCTCCGCGAATTGCGGTGATGCCTGCGGCAAGCAATGAGTTCGTTCCATCGGCGACTGCGCGTACCGCGCCGGCGTCCAAGATGAGTCGACCTTCGGCGGATGCCAGGTGTGCAAGCCATACGTCACGGGCCGAACGGCGCGTGTTGCGAGCAGCAAACCAGGTTCCCACGTCTTCGCCGGCTAGCGCACGAGCAGCGTTATCGGTACTCGTGACCAAGGTAGGAATACCGGCCGAAGAGCTCATGGTCGCGGCATCAACCTTAGTGATCATTCCGCCGGTACCGACGCCCGCAGAACCTGGAGTGCCCAGATCAACCGTGTCGAGTTCATCAGGGTGACCCACATGCGAGATACGGCTTCCGCCGTCCTTTGGATGTGCGTCATAAACCGAGTCAACATCGGAAAATAGCAGCAACGCGTCGGCTTTGATCAGGTGGGCTACCAAGGCGGCCAAACGATCATTGTCACCAAAACGGATTTCTCGGGTGGCTACCGCGTCATTTTCGTTGACAATCGGCAAGACGCCCAGATTTAACAAGCGGGTCAGTGAACGCAGTGCATTGGTGTAGGTGGTGCGGTGCATCAAATCATCGGCGGTCAACAAGACCTGCCCGACGTTCAGGTTATATTTGGCAAATTCTTGGGTGTACTGCGCTAGCAGTAAGCCCTGACCTACGGCTGCTGCCGCCTGCTGGGTGGCAAGGTCTTTAGGACGCTTGTCCAACCCCAGCGGCGACAGGCCTGCGGCGATAGCGCCGGAGGAGACTAAAACGATTTGAGTGTCGTCGTGCACTGTTTGTGCGAGAGTGTCGGCCAGGAACTTCAGCCGCTCATGGGAGATTCCCCCGCTGACGGTTGTCAGCGAGCTGGATCCCACCTTGACTACTAGTCTTCGTGCTTGAGGTAGATCTCGAAGTGAGGAAATTGAAGATAATGTCTTGGTTGCTCGCACATTCATACTTAGTCTTCCTTTTCTGCTGCTCGATCCTTCGCAGCGCGTTCAGCATTCTTAGCATGTACAGACTCGGTCCAGATGCCAGCGCGACGTTCAGCTTCAAGCTCCGCACGCGCCTCGGCCTTCGCGGCACGACGATCTTCATGCTCTGCGCGCTTCTGTTCACGAGTCTTACGGTTTCGGTCTTCAAGACGGATGTCTTCGCCACGGCGTGAGCCGAGCAATTCTGCACCGGCAGCCATGGTTGGCTCCCAGTCGAAGACCACCGAGTTTTCTTCGGCGCCAATCACGACGGCGTCGCCAGGCTTTGCCCCGGCCCTAAACAACTGGTTTTCAACACCCAGCTTTGCTAGGCGGTCTGCCAGGTAGCCGACTGCTTCGTCATTACGGAAGTCGGTCTGCACGATCCAGCGTTCAGGCTTTTCACCAATGACACGCCAGAGCGGTTCGTTGCTCACCTCTTCACGGCGAATAATAAATTCGGTCTTCTTTCCGGTGCGTTGACGCAGCATCGGAACTTCCACAACCGGGGTTTCTTCGACACGCTCGGAGCGTGCCTTCTCTACCAATTCAGCCATGGCGAAGGTCAAATCACGTAATCCATTACGTGCCAAAGCCGAGATTTCAAAGACGCGGTAGCCACGTTTTTCGAGCTCTGGGCGCACAAACTCGGCCATGTCGGCACCGTCAGGCATATCTACTTTGTTGAGCGCAACAAGTTTTGGACGCTCGGTCAGCGGAATAATATTGCCGTCGGTTCCGGCGAAAGTCGAGTCGGCTTCGTAGGCCGCCAATTCGGCTTCGATGGTTTCCAAATCGCCAATAGGATCGCGATCCGACTCTAGAGATCCGCAGTCAAGCACGTGCACAATAGCGGCACAGCGTTCAACGTGGCGGAGGAATTCGTGACCCAATCCCTTACCTTCAGACGCACCGGGGATCAGCCCAGGGACATCGGCTACGGTGAAACGAATTTCGCCGGCCATGACGACGCCAAGGTTTGGCACCAAGGTGGTGAATGGGTAGTCAGCAATCTTCGGACGGGCAGCCGATACGGCGGCGATCAACGAAGACTTACCGGCCGAAGGGAAGCCAACCAGGGCAATATCCGCCACTGACTTCAGTTCCAGCACAATTTCTTGGCTGGTACCGGGGGTACCAAGCAGGGCGAAACCCGGAGCCTTACGCTTATCCGAAGCGATAGCCGCGTTGCCCAGACCACCGAGGCCACCTATGGCAGCACGGTATTCGTCACCGACCTTGACCAGGTCGGCAATGATGTCGCCATCCTTGGTTTTCACCACGGTGCCCGCTGGGACGCCAAGGATCAAGTCCTCACCCTGCTTGCCCGGGCGCAGATCGCCCTTACCTGGCTCGCCATTGGCAGCCTTACGGTGTGGCAGGTGATGGAAGTCCAGCAAGGTGGTGACCTGCGGGTCGACGCGCAAGAAGACGCTGCCACCATTGCCGCCTGCTGCACCGTCTGGTCCACCGAGCGGTTTGAACTTCTCGCGCTTGATGGACACACAACCGTGGCCACCATTACCTGCGGTGACATCTAGAGTTACGCGATCAACGAATGCAGCCACGGGGCCATCTTCTCCTATAACGGGGTGCGAGCATATGCTCGCTTAAAGTCTATCTATACGCACACAAGGGGCGGACCGAAATCGGCCCACCCCTTGTGCACTGAAATAATTGTCTGTTGCCTAAAGTTAGGCAGCAGTCACAATGTTCACTACGCGACGACCACGACGGGTGCCGAACTCGACTGCGCCAGCAGCCAGAGCGAACAGGGTGTCATCCTTGCCACGGCCTACGCCGGCGCCTGGGTGGAAGTGGGTGCCACGCTGGCGGACGATGATTTCGCCTGCCTTGACATCCTGGCCACCAAAGCGCTTTACGCCTAGGTACTGTGCGTTGGAATCGCGACCGTTGCGAGTGGAACTCGCACCTTTCTTATGTGCCATGCCTTTTAGCCTCTTTCGCTACAAAAATTGGTTATTACGATCAGCCCAAATTAGGCGATCGAGGTGACCTTGACCTTGGTCAGAGCGGCACGGAAGCCCTGGCGCTTCTTGTAACCGGTCTTGTTCTTGTACTTCTGGATAACAATCTTCTGGCCGCGGAGGTTTTCTACAACCTCAGCGGAAACCTTGACCTTAGCCAGGTCAGCAGCGGCGGAAGTTACCTTCTCGCCATCTACCAACAACAAGGCTGGAAGCTCAATAGAGCTACCTGGGGTAGCCCGAAGACGGTCTACGGTGATGAGGTCTCCAACGGAGACCTTTTCCTGGTGGCCGCCTGCGCGGACAATTGCGTACACCACGTGGGTACTCGCTTCTACTCGACGTTTATTGTCTTACCGGCGCAGAAATCAACCCGAACATCTAATAAATTAGATGCCTGAATCAGGGATCTCATGCGCTTGTGCCTTGACGCCGAGCGGATCAGAAATCCGTGATCTTGGCGTTTAGCACCGATCAACCAGATTACGCTAGTCAACACCACCGGGGCAAATAGAAACTGCCCCAGCGGGTGAAGCGTGATCAAGTTCATCTTATTTCAGTTCACGAACCGGAACTCCAACACCAAGCATTACCGGTTTCCCGGCAGCCTCGGTTGGCTTTACGTTTCGTGCACTGCTGGTATCCATCTGGACCACCGAACCGGTGGCAGCAGATACCTCGGCCACACTAACCTCTGCGTGCGCATCGCCCTGGACCGAGGTGGCCCGACGGCTGCGTCGCTTTGGTTTAGTGGAACTCTGTGGGGCCACAGCGGCTGCTGCGGCGACTGGAGCGGCTGAGGTAGCTTGCGCTACCTGCGCTCCCTGCGAGGCTGGCATTGCAAGCCCAGTCAGCATTGGCTGTCCGGACGAGCTGGGCGCAGCTACGGATTCACTCTGCGCGCGGGTAGCTCGGCGTGAGCCACGCTTGCGTGCATTTGGTTCTGGCTGCTTTTCGGCAACCGGAACCACAGAGGTTTCAGTTTCAGTTTCTGGAGCGGAAGCCTGAACTTCAGCATGTTCGGATCCATGTCCCTGGTCCGCGTGGCCACGACCGCGTGAGCGTGATCGTGAACGGCGACGTGGCTTGCGTCCAGCTTCAAGGCCTTCCGAATCCTCCCCTTCAACTCCGCCAGGAAGCGCGGCTTCCAAGGCTTCCAGAGTTACCGAGTTCTCCTCGGAAGAAGTCTGTGCGGCTTCACCCTTGGTAACCGGGACGTTTGCTCCGTCGAACTTCAAACCAGATTCGCTAGGCTGCTCAAGATGCGAAGCCGCGGCAATATTGGCTAACGCGTGGCGAGTTGCTTCGTTCTTCTCACCAGGTTCAGATTCATGATGCTCGGTGCTCTGCTCTGCTGGCTTCACATCTTCACGTTCGTTGCCACGACGGCGACGACGCTCTGGACGCTGAGACGAAGACTTCTCCGGGAACTTCTTTGCGTGAGCTTCACCGGAAGAGTTGAAGGATTTGCGGTGTTCTACTGGCTCTTCATGAGTGATGAAGCCGCTACCGGCACATGCTTCACATTCTTCACCGAAGACCTCCAGTAGACCTGTACCCATGCGCTTACGCGTCATCTGTACCAGTCCTAGGCTGGTCACCTCAGCTACCTGATGCTTAGTGCGGTCACGGCCAAGGCACTCGACCAATCGGCGCAACACGAGATCGCGGTTGGCTTCCAAAACCATGTCAATGAAGTCGATGACGATAATGCCACCAATGTCACGCAAGCGCAGCTGGCGGACAACTTCTTCGGCCGCCTCCAAGTTATTCTTGGTGACGGTTTCTTCTAGGTTTCCGCCAGAGCCGGTGAACTTGCCAGTGTTCACGTCAATGACGGTCATGGCTTCGGTACGATCAATAACCAACGAACCACCGGATGGCAAGAAGACCTTACGATCCAACGCCTTGTTGATCTGTTCGTCAATGCGGAAATTGTTGAAGATATCTTCAGACTGTTCCCACTTCTCCAAACGGCTCATCAGATCCGGTGCCACGTACATGACGTAAGCCTCGATAGTGTCCCAAGCCTGTTCGCCAGAAACAATCAGCTTCGTGAAGTCTTCGTTGAAAACATCACGAACCACCTTGATGGTGAGGTCAGGCTCGGAGTACAGAAGCTCTGGAGCTAGGGTCTTGGTTGAGGAAGACTGTGCTTCGATACCTTCCCACTGAGCTCGCAGACGGTTGATGTCGTTAGTCAGCTCTTCTTCGGATGCACCCTCGGCTGCGGTACGTACGATGACGCCAGCATTTTCCGGCAGGTGATCCTTCAGGATCTTCTTCAGACGCTGACGTTCCACGTCTGGAAGTTTGCGGGAGATACCTGTCATTGAGCCACCTGGCACATAAACCAGGTAGCGGCCCGGAAGGGACACCTGACTGGTCAGACGTGCACCCTTGTGGCCCACTGGATCCTTGGTGACCTGCACGAGGACCGAGTCTCCGGCCTTCAATGCATTTTCAATGCGACGTGGCTGGCCTTCAAGTGCTGCCACATCCCAGTTCACTTCACCGGCATAAAGCACGGCGTTACGGCCGCGGCCAATATCAACGAACGCAGCTTCCATAGAAGGCAGCACATTCTGGACCTTGCCCAGGTAAACGTTGCCAATCAATGAATCTTGCTGGGTCTTGGAGACAAAGTGCTCGGCGAGCACTCCATCTTCCATGACACCGATCTGAATTCGATCTTCGCGCTGGCGCACAATCATCTTGCGCTCTACCGATTCGCGACGAGCCAAGAACTCGGCTTCGGTGATCACCTGACGACGACGTCCGGTTTCACGCGATTCGCGGCGACGCTGACGTTTTGCTTCCAGACGGGTGGAGCCTCGAACGGAGGTCACGCGGTCCGACGCTGGAAGCTGCGACTCAACGCTGGCGCGTGGGGCGCGAACGCGGGTCACGGTATTTGGTGGATCATCCTGTGAACCACCTTCAACCTCAAGGTCAACATCTCCACGGCGGCGACGACGACGACGACGCGAAGTGACATCGTCGTCTTCGGTCACATCACTGTGCTGCTGGCGTGGGGTTCGTGCCTTCACCGGGTTAGCGGTTTTAGCCACCGCGTGCTGCACTACGGTGTGAGCTGCCTCTGGAATTGCGAACGGGTTCATGATCATGGTGTTGCCGTGCTCTGCGAGCAAGGCTCCGGTGTGATCCTCCGGCGAAACTTCGTTGGTCTCGGAACCCTTGGTTGGTTCGGTGACTGCCGCGGCGAGCTTCGGACCGGTTTCTTCCGGAGCCTGCTCAACTTCGACCTCAGCCGGGGTCTCCTGCGAGACTAACTTCTCGTCAGACGCTGCGGCTGCCTGCTCGACCGCGTCACGAGCCACTTGCTGGCGACGTTCGGCTTGGCGGCTCAGGCGTTTGACCGAGTCAGGAGTGGAGACCTGTGTGCGGCGCGTGGCGCGCCAACGGAATGGGCTTTCCTCTACACCGGCTGCGGCATTGAGTTCGGCCAAAGTTAGTGCACGTCGCAACGGACGTGAGGGGGTGGTGGCTACAGTGGTACGGCGGGCTCGCGAACGATTGCCACGCTTATTTGACTGTGCGCCTCCCTTTCGCTGATTTGATGCGCTCATTTAAATTCGCGTACTCCTAGTTTAAATTCCCGCTTCGGCGACCTCCACAGACGGTGCCTAGGCTGAAACAACATTCGTCACGTGTCTTACGGCCGTCCTCGAAGAGTCGGCCAGACACAAAAGTCCTTGTGTGTTCCGCAACTTGTCTCACACCGATTCATTTGACTGATCCGGCATGCACTTGCTGCGGCTCAACGTGGCCGTTGAAAACCGGCTGCTTTCCTTTGCAGCCCTACGATCCGCGGTATTCCCTCGGGAGGCGCACGTAATGGGCACTCAACCGAAGCGATGCATCGCAAGACGATCTGTCGTTTCAAAAGTCTGTCGTCGGGTTGAAAGCAGACTGTGGATCCGCGAACAACCATTTCCATTCTCTCATATTTAGTTCATGACAAGTTCACAAACACATATATATTGCACAGAAAAGCTCCATAGTATGAGCTATGCAAGTTGCGCGTTGACCCGCATTCGACTGAACATATGGAATAGTCAAGATATGGTTTCATCACTTGAGAGTCCGCAGAACTCGGGCGTGTTGCCCTGGTGGGCAAAAGAGCGCGGCTATGGAGTATTCGCTGTACTCACCGGAACAATCGCATGGATTGCTTCTGGCATTTTGGTTTTAGAGCGCCTCGAGCTCTACAAGAATCCCGATTACGTCACCAGCTGTGATTTCAACCCATGGGTATCCTGCGGCACCGTAATGAAGTCCAGCCAAGCGGCGCTCCTTGGTTTCCCCAACCCATTTCTGGGAATAGTGCTCTTTGGTGTGCTGATTACCATTGGCATGGCCTTGCTCGCAGGCGCCAAGTTCCAGCGTTGGTTCTGGATTGGAATCCAAACCGGTGTAACCATCGCCATGATATTCATAATTTGGCTCTGGTCTCAGGCGCTTTACGAGATTAACGCGCTATGCCCGTACTGCATGGTGGTCTGGGCGGTCATGATCCCCCTCTTTGTCTTCACCACCTCACACAATATTGCCCGAGGCGTCATCCCAAGTTCAGCAGGACTGAAAAAGTTCGTCACCGAATGGAGCTGGATTATCACGGCAATCCTCTGGGTCTTAGTTGCGGCCTCGATTGTCATGCGATTCCCGAATGCCTTCTTTGGCTAGTATTAGCCGGCGTCGACTCGCGATGGGGATCAGTGCGGTGGCGCTGATCCCCATCGGTTTATTCCTGCGCTTTCAGCCTTGGGGCTTGCTTTCGGATCTATCTGGGGGAATTCTCTACGCGAGCTTTATTTATGTTTTAGTGGCCTTCTTGGTCCCCGCAAGCACGCGAATTACCGTGGGATTGTGGGCACTGGGATGGTGCGTAGCGGTGGAACTATTGCAATTAACCGCTTTCCCCAGCACCGCGGCGCACTTGTTCGCACCGGCACGGTTGGTTTTTGGGACCGGCTTTGCGGCAACTGATCTCGTGGCTTACCTTATCGGTGTGCTTTTCGCGTTTCTCGTTGATTTGTTTTGGCAACGCCGAATCACTCATTCGCGCTATTAGCGAAAACCTTGAGGCACCAGTGCCCTTCGAATTCTCACTTACTCCCCCGCACAATCAGGGAAGTTACTGCTTAGACCCCGCACCGCGTCGACTGGTCTCCATGAGCCAAATCACCCCAATCGAGTTCAAAGCGTCTAGATTAGGGTCATGGGAAGCGACAATTGGAATACAGAAAATGCCCAAGATTATGGCATCAATCTACTGATCTCGGACACAATTAGGCTCCGCGAGCTACAAGACGATGACCTACCAATCCTGACCCAGTGGTGGAACAGCCCAGAATTCATGGCACTGCAAGGAAATATTGTCCTGCCACATCCAGGAATTGAAGCAGCCAGTCTTTTTAAGAGCTGGAGCCTGAATCGTGGAACGAAAGATGGCGTGGGTCTTTCCGTGACCCTGCCAGATGACACCTTGATTGGGCACACAGCGCTTTATAACTTCAACGCTCCGGCACGTTCGGCTGAACTCATGCTGATGATTGGCGGCTCAAATGTCGGCCAGGGATACGGCACCGTCGCGACGAAAATGATTGTCGACTTCGGCTTTCGTGAAATGGGACTGAACCGAATTGGTTTGGGAATCTGGGCATACAACGAACGCGCACTTCGCACGTTCTCGCGTGCTGGTTTCCGCGAGGAAGGCCGCCACCGCCAGGCAGGATTCCACGATGGAGCATTCCATGACCGCATTCTGATGAGCTTGCTCGCCGAGGAGTATTTCGGGAACTAATCCCCCACTGACTCGAACTAGCTCTTATGGGGTGTTTGTCCACGTCTTCGTGGACAAACACCCCATTTTGTTGCTTCGAAGGCTTGTAAACACAAAAGCCAGAGCTGAAATTGGCTTCTCTCGGCGTTGTGCTGATTGCTAATCTACTCGTTAGCCTATTGTTGGAGCTAGTTAGTGTCAGTTACAAGGAGTACCCATGGATTTTCTCCGTAAACTTAAGTTGCCGCAGCGTCAGCCAAAAGCCGCTCCGTCAGCACCCCCCGAACCTCCGGTAGGGGAACTTCTCAGCGAGTCAGAAGTGGCTAAGCCCAACTTCACAGTGCCCGCGCTATGGACGGACATGCTCGGCCGTCTGGGTATTCGCAGCGCACAGCTGCTAATCGTCGGAACCTTAGCGGCGTTCTTTATTATTGGCATGTTGCGCCTCACGGTGATCGTTATCCCGACCCTGCTCGCGGTGATTATTTCTTGCGCATTGTGGCCACTGGTACTGAAACTGCGCAAGGTCTTCTCCCCCCTGCTTTCCGCATGGATCGTCTTCCTCGGTTCGTTACTGGTGCTAGGCGGAATTGGTACCGGCTTAGTCTTCTCAGTCATCAAAGAATGGCCCAAGCTTGTTGATCAGGCCGTCGAAGGCTTTAACCAGCTCAATGACATGGTCCTAGGTTTCATCGGCAATATGCCGCTATCCATCGACCAAGCGCAGATCGATGGTGTCGTAAATTCGGTCACCTCATTCCTGACAAGTTCGCAGTTCGGAACTGGCGCGCTAAACACGCTCAGTGCGGCCGGTAGCTTCGTGACCGGCCTGGTCTTACTGCTAGTGATCTTGTTCTTCTTCCTAAAGGACGGGGACCGGATCTGGGCTTTTGCCGTCTCTTGGACGCCAAAGCACTACCGCAACAAGTGGATCCTTTCCGGTGACCGAGCTTTACGCACCTTCGGCGGATACATTCGCGGAACCGCAACAGTCGCCGCCGTAGATACTCTCGGTATCGCTGCGACGTTGTTGATCTTGCAAGTTCCTTTGGCTCTACCGCTGGCGGTTATTGTCTTCCTCGGTTCGTTCATTCCGATGGTAGGTGCCACCGTGGCCGGTATTCTGGCTACGCTGATCGCCTTGGTAACCAACGGTCCAGTCGTCGCTTTGATCGTGCTGGCAGCGGTAATCATCGTCAACCAGCTAGAAGGCAACTTCCTTCAGCCGGTGGTCATGGCCAACGCGCTGAACTTACATGCTCTGGTAGTCTTGATCGCTTTGGCCGCCGGCACCGTGCTGGCGGGCATTATCGGCGCCGTACTATCTGTGCCGCTGACCGCAGCAGCTTGGGCAGTGGTCAAGGTCTGGACGGATAGAGATAACTCGGATGCCGTTGATGATGCCAAGAAGGACATCGAGGCGAAGGTCAAACCAGAAGATCCTAAGAAATCACTGGACGCCGACGATTCTCTTCCCGAAGGCACCGCACGAGGTACCGAAAGTTAGAACTCGATAGTGCTTCGTCTTGGCCTCACCGATTTTGGTGGGGCCAAGACTTTTTTGTATTGAAAGGTGCAGCGATGGCTGAAATAAAACGCGAAATCATCACCACACATACAACGGTGTCCCTAGGTCGTTTTCTGCCCTCGGACTTTGCTGCGGTACATGAGTATGCCACCGACCCGCTGGTCTATCGATATGCCGAATGGGGCCCGAACACCGAAGCGCAGACCCGAGAGTACTTACTGGAAGCCTGTACGCCGTCCACAGAGGCGCTAACTCTGGCAGTGCTCGTAGAAGGTCAGCTCATTGGTGCCGCGGCCGTGTGGACCACGGACGAGCAACACCGATGTGGCGAGCTTGGCTACAGCCTCAACCAGCGCTACTGGGGACGCGGGTACGCCACCGAAGCGGCACAGCTGCTCCTTGAGCTAGGCTTTAGCGCCCTTGATCTGCAACGCCTCACCGCTACGTGCGCGCCACAGAATACCGCCTCTCGCCGCGTCTTGGAAAAGGCTGGATTGACTTATGAGGGGTTGCTACGCGGGCACAAACTCATCAATTCTCAGCGCCGTGATTCATTGCTATTCGCAAAGCTGCGAACTGATTAGAAGCGTCATCTGGAGAACTGCAACGTTGCGCTTTCGTCTAGTGATGTGTTTAATGTGACTCAAGTGAAAGAAGCGGCTTTATGTGACAAGTGCGGCGCCTTGAGAATCGTTGTCACAGCAACAAGATCCGGTTTTTGCTCAGATCAGATCTCAACGCAGGCCACGCTTGACTACACCAACGAAGTGCCTTTGGGCGCTCACTGCGATATTTAGGAGGTACTCATGCTGAATTTCAGCTATGAGGATGCACTAAAGAATTTTTCTAGTTTGGTCGATAATGTCGTGACCGAACATGCAGTTGTCTCTGTTTCCAGGTCCCCCAAAGAATCTGTCGTCATGCTCTCTAAAGACGATTATGATTCCATTCGTCAGTCTTCGGTACCGGCTTCGGCTCACGCTTCTTGGGGTTCATCTCCCGCTTCAAACCCATCACTGGTACCTCATTCACATAACTCCCTGGATGACTGGTTCTAAGTTTCAGCGGTCCCTGAGCCTGTAGCCGGGAATTGAGTGTTTACACCATTGCTCTTTGCCCTGCCGTCCAGCTAAATATTTCTCTTTTGCTCGCGCTTGTTAGCGATGCTTAACCTGTGCTGGATATCAAAAATCCCTGTCCGCCTTGAGAGGCGGACAGGGATTTTCGCTCTCGTCGAAGAGCTATACAGCGTGGCTTACTTGGCGAACCAGATGCCGATTTCACGTTCTGCAGACTCAACCGAATCCGAACCGTGAACCAGGTTCTGCTGAACCTTCAGGCCCCAATCTCGTCCGAAGTCACCACGGATGGTGCCCGGAGCTGCGCTGGTTGGATCGGTAGTACCTGCAAGCGAGCGGAAACCGGGGATGACTCCCTGGCCTTCGGCAACAATCGCAACGACTGGGCCCGAGAGCATGAATTCCACCAGTGGCTCGTAGAATGGCTTGCCCTCGTGCTCGGCGTAGTGCTCTGCCAGCAGCTCGCGGGAAGCGTTCAGCTGCTGCAACTCGGCGATGGTGTAACCCTTCGCTTCAATGCGAGCGAGGATCTGGCCGGTTAGGCCGCGCTTCACACCGTCTGGCTTGACGAGAATGAGAGTACGTTCGGTCATGTTTCTACCTCTTCGTTCCTAGATACTTTGGTTTATTAAGATTCTACGTTTGGGTGGGCACTGTCCCACTCAGCTTGTGCAGCGGCTCGACGTTTGTCTTCCACGTCCATTTCGCCACCCTTCTTCAGCGCGTACCACCAGCACAGGCCAAAGAAGACCGACAGGTAGAACATGTCTACCAAGATGAACCCGGTCAGGAAGAACAGCACCTGAAGGATCCAGCCGATCAAGTAGCCGGCAGGCTTACGCAATAACGCGCAGGTGACGATGCACAGTACTGCCATCGCGGCACCGAGACTAAGCACTACCGCAGGTTCGGCGCGCTTGAGTCCAAAGGCTGCCAGGGTGACAAAGATGGCGAGAAACGCCTCACAGGTCAATACCGTGGAAGCAAACATCACCTTGGTCGAACGGGGCTTCTTTTTCATCCCCGGACGCCACTCGCGCTGTGCCTTAGTTAACTTGGCCATTAGGAGCTCTGCCCTCCCTTGAGCAGTAGTGAGATTTCGCCCACCAGTGTAATCGAACCGGTGACAAGTACGCCGCCGGCAAGGTCATCTCCGGATTCAGCGCGTCCCACGCACCACTCCACCGCGTCTTCAAGATTTTCGGTGACGTGGAGGTCTTCCTCTGGCCATCCAGCTTCGATAGCCATGGTGGACAATTCGCCAGCCGGAATTGCGCGTGGTGAAGAGGACTGGGTCAAGCAAAGGTCATCAACCAGATCGCCGTACTCTTCACGCATGGTGTAAAGCATCGCTTCGGCGTCCTTTTCCTGCAGGATACCGACCATGAGTACCAGGCGGGAGAAGCCGAAGGATTCTTTGATTGCTTCAGCGCTGGCTTTTATACCATCGGGGTTGTGTCCGGCGTCAACCAAGATGCTTGGCGCACTGCGCACCAGCTCTAGTCGGCCCGGGCTGGTGGTGGCAGCAAAGCCATCGCGGACGAGCTCCACGTTCAGTTCGCGTTCGCCACCTCCGAGGAAAGCTTCAACAGCAGCCAGTGCAACGACAGCGTTCTGCGCTTGGTGTGCACCATAGAGCGGGAGGTAAATCTCGTCATAACGACCAGTCTGTCCCTCGATGGACAATATTTGTCCGCCAACGCCCATGGTGCGGTCAATGAGCTTGAAGTCCCTGGTTTCAAAGGCCATAGGAACTTCCAGTTCACGCACCTTGGAAACCAATACCTCGGCCGCGTCTTCTGGTTGCCGTGCGGAGACTAGGTAGCCGCCTGGCTTAAGAATTCCAACCTTTTCTTCGGCGATTAGCTCGGTGGTATCCCCCAGCAGATCCGTGTGATCCAAAGAAATTGGGGTGAACACCGACACTTGGGCATCTGCCACATTAGTCGCGTCGGTAATTCCACCAAGGCCTACCTCCAACACAACAACTTCCACCGGTACCTCGGCGAAAATCGCGAACGCGAGGATGGTCACCGCTTCGAAGTAGGTCAGCCGATTCTCTGATCGTTCGGCAAGTTCCGCGTCGACTAGGTCAAGGAAAGGGGCAATCTCATCCCAGACGCGCACAAACGTCTCGTCATCAACCGGTTCCCCGTCAATGCTGATTCGTTCGGTAACCTTCAGCAGATGTGGCGAGGAGTAGCGTCCGGTACGGATATCGTGGGCCTGCAGTAGCGACTCGATCATCCGTGCGGTGGAAGTTTTTCCGTTGGTGCCGGTGATGTGTATAACCGGCGCAGCTTTTTGCGGCTCCCCTAAGATTTCCATGGCACGAAACATCGGGTCCATGCGTGGTTCGATCTTGTTTTCTGGCGCGCGAGCAAGTAACTCGGCGTAGACGCGCTCTAGATCACTCATACGGTGCGCTCCACTTCAATTTTCGTTTCAACCTGTGACTCGTCAACGACCAGCTCCAAGATGGCGGTCAAGGTTTCACTGCTGATCAATTCGCGGTTGTTTTCCAACGCTTCAACGGTCTGCGCGGTAGCGGTGATCACCGTACGAATACGATCCGAAACCTGCAGGTCTGCTTCCTTACGGGCCGACTGGATGGCGCGAACCATATCGCGGGCGGTACCTTCGGCAGCAAGCTCAGTGGTGACCTCGGTATCCAAGACCAAGAACCCTCCGTCGATGACGGCTGCCGCGATTTCGGCCGCCTCATCAACTACGGTGTCCAAGGTGTATTCACCCTCGGCCAGTTCAAGGCCACCGGCGGTAACCACGCCAGCGGTCACCGACCAGTCACCGGACTTAGCGCCCTTGATAGCCTGCTGGACATTCTTGCCCAAGCGCGGACCAGCCGCGCGAGCGTTGACCACCAGCTGCTGGCTGATGCCATAACTTGCGGTGTCCACGCCGGCAGCATCGATCAAGGTCACTGACTTCAGGTTCAGCTCGTCCTTGATGATCGAAGCGTAGGTGCCTTCCAGACGCGCCGCATCGGTGAGTACTACCTTCAGCTCTGCCAGTGGCAAGCGGACGCGCAGGTTTTTAGCCTTGCGCAGCGAGGAGCCTACCGAGCAGATCTTTCGGGTGGTGTCCATGGTTTCCAGCAATACCGTATCGGCTGGGAAATCATTGGCATCTGGCCAGTCGGTCAGATGCACCGAACGTTCCCCGGTCAGCCCACGGAAAATTTCTTCGCTGGCAAGTGGCAACAGCGATGCCGAAACCTTCACTAAGGTTTCCAACGCGGTGTATAGCGTGTCAAAGGCCTGAGTATCTTCGTCGAAGAAACGCTGGCGCGAACGGCGCACGTACCAGTTGGTGAGCGTGTCCATGTAGTGACGAACCGCTTCGGTAGCATCGGATACTTCGTAGGTGTCCAGTGCTTCGGTGACTTCGCGAACGAGTTCTCCGGTGGCCGCCAGCATGTACTGATCCAGTGGGTCAGTAGAGCTGGTTGAACGCTTAGCTTCATAGCCGGCTCCGTTATTCGCGGAGTTGGTATACAGGTTGAAGAAGTGCCAGACATTCCACAGTGGCAGCAAGACCTGGCGCACGCCATCGCGGATACCCTGCTCGGTCACTACCAGGTTGCCACCGCGCAGAATTGGTGAGGCCATCAAGAACCATCGCATCGCGTCGGAACCGTCGCGGTCCAAAACTTCGTTGACGTTCGGGTAGTTCTGCAGGGACTTGGACATCTTCTGTCCGTCGGATCCGAGCACAATGCCGTGGGAGATGACGTTGGTGTAGGCAGGGCGGTCAAAGAGTGCGGTGGACAGCACGTGCATGGTGTAGAACCAACCACGAGTCTGGCCAATGTACTCAACGATGAAATCTGCCGGGTGGTGACCAGAGTCGAACCACTGACCGTTTTCAAATGGGTAGTGGACCTGTGCGTAAGGCATGGAACCTGAGTCAAACCACACGTCAAGCACGTCCTCAACGCGTGAGAGTGTGCCACCCTCGGCGCAACCCTCGTGAGCCTTGGTCAGCTCATCGATGAATGGGCGGTGCAGATCTGGCTGTCCTTCATGATTCAGCGGCAGGCGTCCGAAGAAGTTCTTGATCTCTTCAAGCGAGCCAAAGACTTCGCGGTGAGTACACTCAACGCCCGAGCATTCCCAGACGGGGATTGGCGAACCCCAGTAGCGGTTGCGTGAGATGGACCAGTCGCGGGCGTTTTCCAGCCACTTTCCGAACTGGCCGTGCTTCACGTTGCCTGGGATCCAGTTGATCTGCTCGTTGAGCTCGACCATCCGGTCCTTGATCTTGGTGACCTCCACGTACCACGAGGAGATGGCGCGGTAGATCAGTGGTGTACGGCAGCGCCAGCAGTGTGGGTAGGAGTGTTCGTAGGAGGCCTGCTTAACCAAGCGGGCGTCATCCTTCAGAACGTTCGTGATGGTTTTATTAGCGTCGAAAACCTGCACGCCGGCGATGTCGTTCAGCGGCCCGCCAGCAAACAGTGGAAGGAACTTTGCACCTTCATCGATCGAGAGCACTACCGGGATGCCGTGTGCTTCACAGACCTGCTGGTCATCTTCACCATAAGCCGGGGCCTGGTGCACGATTCCGGTACCGTCGCCCACGGTGACGTAGTCAGCGGTGACAATCTGCCAAGCGTTTTCGGTACCGTATTTTTCGGTATCGGTAAAGGTGTCCCACAGTGGTTCGTAACGAACCCCAGCAAGTTCGGAACCCTGGAAATTCGCGGTGATCGCCGAGGCGGCTTCCTTCGCGTCTTTGTAACCAAGATCCTTCGCATAGGAGCCAAGTAGATCCTTGGCCAGCAAGAACGGTCCGGCGGCAGCGGAAGCCTTCACGCCGGCCTCTCCTGCAGGCACGACTACGTATTCGATCTTCGGGTGCACGGCCAGAGCGGCGTTAGTTGGCAGGGTCCAAGGGGTGGTCGTCCAGGCCAAGGCCTGAACGCCGGCAAGTGCCTTGGAAGCTTCCGTTTCTCCGGCAAGAATCGTGAAGCCGACGGTGACCGTCTGATCCTGACGGTTCTTGTAGACATCGTCGTCCATGCGCAACTCGTGGTTGGACAGTGGAGTTTCATCTTTCCAGCAGTATGGCAGGACGCGGAAACCCTGGTAGGTCAGGCCCTTGTCTGAAAGCTGTTTGAAAGCCCAGATGACAGATTCCATGAACTCAACGTTCAGGGTCTTGTAGTCATTTTCGAAGTCAACCCAGCGCGCTTGGCGGTTGACGTATTGCTTCCACTCATCGGCGTATTTCATCACCGAGGTGCGGCAAGCATCGTTGAACTTGTCGATACCCATCGACTCGATCTGCTGTTTGTCGGTCATGCCCAGCTGCTTCATGGCTTCCAACTCGGCTGGCAAACCGTGGGTATCCCAACCGAAACGGCGCTCTACACGCTTGCCACGCTGGGTCTGGTAGCGGGCTACGAGGTCCTTGACGTAACCGGTGAGCAGGTGGCCGTAGTGTGGCAGGCCGTTAGCGAAAGGAGGACCATCGTAGAAGACGAACTCTTCACCCTCACGCTGGTCAATGGAGGCCTGAAAGGTGCCGTCATTCTTCCAGTATTCGAGGACTCGCTTCTCAATTTCTGGGAAACGCGGTGAGGCCGGGGTTGAACCGGTCGGGTCGGTAGTGACCTTTGGGTAGAAGCTCATCGAAATGGCCATCCTTCAAGCGTAGGGTCAAAAAAACTTGCCTACGAGGACGACACTTGGCCGCGGTACCACCCCGCTTATTCCCCACCGTGATGCTCTCGCATAAAAGTGAAAAACCGCTTCTCATCAGCTATGACGGGCTGGTCCCGCTTGGTTCTACTGGATCAAGTGCAAAGCTGCATCCTGATT
Source organism: Arthrobacter sp. MYb213 (assembly GCF_002979915.1). Lineage (GTDB taxonomy): Bacteria > Actinomycetota > Actinomycetes > Actinomycetales > Micrococcaceae > Glutamicibacter. The sequence continues at coordinate 254,157 of NZ_PCQA01000001.1, read as the reverse complement.
CTTCTTCCAAGGACTCCCCGGTGATATCCGGATCAATGTCGCGTAGCTACCAGTCTAGCGCGTATTGACCACGCTGAAAACTCAATCAGCATCGATGAAAGCTGAATCACTTCCGTCATCTGGACTCGGTTTAAGCTCCTTGGTTCCCTCAGCCGCCCTGCGAGGCCGATAGCCATATTGCTTGAACATTTTTGGCGATGGAGGTGCGAAGTACACAAGAAGTTCAATTCTGAACCGCATCATTTGAAGAGCTACTTTTATCCCCTTCATTTTCAGAATATAGCTTGTAGGGGGCCTTGCCGCAAGACCCCCTATAAGGCGCAGAATGGGTACTTGCTCCACGCCCCTTAGCAACTACAGACCGGAGATGCCGTTTATGCGCACCGACTCGACACCCAGCTACTTCCGGCTACCAGATCGCTTGGAAAACCCCGACTTTGGAGCAGAAATTAGTGAGGACCAAATTCATCTTCGCTGTATTGCACGACTGGTTGCCGAGCAACGCCGTGAAGTCTCTGAGCGCCTGGCCAAACGCGGACACGACCGCGCCGGGATCCTGCAGCAATCCTTGGAACGTGACGTGGATTTAGAACGGTTAGCCCGTCGTCTACGTGCCCTGGATCGAATGGGTCCAGAGGCGTGTCTGGGTTTCATGGTGCATGCGACCACCGGGCAACGCACCTATGTGGGCAGAATAGGACTGACTGATGAAAATTCAGAACAGCTACTCGTAGATTGGCGCGCGCCCGCGGCCGAACCGTTCTTCGCCGCCACGCACGCACAGCCATATATGCTCAGTAGTCGGCGTCGCTACCGTTGGCGGCTGGGGAAAATCGTCAATTTCTGGGATGAAGTTTTTGACCTCACACAACTGAGCAAAAGCACCTCTTTAGACGAACATTCCTCGTTTTTGGCCTCGCTTGGCAGCAACCGCGTAGGAAAAATGCAGGATGTGCTCTCAACCATACAAGCGGACCAAGACTCCATCATTCGTAGCTCCGCCAAGGGCGCTTTGGTAGTTGATGGTGGCCCCGGCACTGGAAAGACGGTGGTTGCCTTGCACCGAGCAGCATACCTTCTGCATGCCGATGCACAACTTCACAGCGGTGGCGGTCGGGTATTGGTTCTCGGACCACACGAGGCGTACACCGCCTACATCTCCGATATTCTGCCCAACCTCGGCGAGGAAGATGTATTGATCGCGACCCTGAACGATTTGGTTCCGGAAATCGGCGATTCAACCCTTGAATCATCTGCTCCTATAGCGCAGCTGAAGTCTACATATCGCATGGTGGACGCCGTGCGACGGGCAGTGTCGGTTTTTGAACAACGCCCGGAGTGCGATCTTCTCATTGAGACTAGCTGGGGCGAACTGAATTTGACGGTGCAGCATTGGATGAATGCGGTGGCTTCGGTGGATCCAGGAGTCAACCACAACGAAGCTAGATCCCAGATTCGTCAGGTGCTGGAAGAAATCTTGAGCGAACAATTACCTAGCGGCTGTGCACCTGCGACACAGGTTCATGCCGAGATTACTCGCAACGCACAGTTGGCTGATGCCCTCGAAGTTCACTGGCCGTTGCTGGATCCGCACAAATTAATCACCTCGTTGTTTTCCATCCCCGCACTGTTGCGTTTCAGTGCGCCATGGCTCACCGGCTCGGAGCAAGAGTGCCTATTATCTGACGAACCCCACATGTTGAGCGTCGAGGACGGGCCACTGTTGGATGCTGCGCGTTTCTTTGTAGGCGATCCAGACGTTGAGGTTGCCAAACACCAACGTGACGCCTTGCTTGCCGGTGAGCGTGAAATGATACAGCGGGTCATCGGTGATCTGATCGCAGCAGTCGACGATATGGAGGACCTCTCCGCTCAATTACGCAATGAAGATCTCCAAGATAAGCTCGTTCTTCAGCGTGCAGAAGCAGAGGCACCCACCGAATCCCTCACAGGACCATTCGCACATATCATCATCGATGAAGCACAAGATCTCACCGAGGCCCAATGGTCCATGGTGCTACGGCGTTGCCCGTCGGGAAGTCTGACAATCGTCGGAGACCGTGCACAGGCCGCCAATGGATTCACCGAGTCCTGGGAGGAACGTTTGGTGCGGTCCGGAATCTCTCGTTGCCGTGTAGCGAAGCTCAGCGTGAACTACCGCACCACCCAACAAATCATGGATGCGGCAGCAAGCGTGATCCGTCAACAACTACCGGATGCTAACGTACCAAGCTCGATTCGAACCGACGGTGCGCCAGTGATTTACGCCAGGCCAAACCAACAAGCTGACCTCTTAGCGAAATGGCTGAGTGACAACCCGTTGGGTGTCGGCGTCGTCATTGGCGACCCACTGTTTACTCAGACCGAAAGAATCCGCTCGTTAAGCCCTACGCAGTCAAAAGGCCTCGAATTTGATCTAGTCATCTTGAACCGCCCCGAGAATTTTGGAGACGGCTTCTCAGGCTTCGTACACCGATATGTCTGCATGACGCGTGCGACTGGTCAGCTCATTGTTCTGTCCGACGAACCTTTAGAAATGTTTTAACGCAGTGCGCCGGGTCGCGAAGTTGTTACTCCGTGGCCCGGCGAACGTTCCCTTACCCGGGACTAGTTGGCGAAAGTATCGGCCAGCTTATCGTTTGCTGTCCACAAAGCCACTGAATCCCCACCGTTATTCAGCACACTAGCAGTGCCTCCGTTGTAGTACGCCTGGGCAGAATTAGTCCCCGGGCCGGTGTAGACGCGCAGCTCTTGGCCTGGCTGCAATGCATAACCTTCACCGATGGAGAGCATGTTATTCCCTGCATCTCGAAGCAGGTAGCCCGATACGTCAATCGTGCGCTTGGAACTATTAGTCAGCACCACATGTTCACCGGTTTCGGCTTGAACGTCATTGCCGGGCACATCGTTGACCGAGTTCTCGATCACCACACCATTGTCCGAAGGGAAAACTTTCTGGCCCTTGAGGTGACGGTGAATCTGTGCGGGGAAATCTCCGGTCAAACGCTCCACTCCCATGTCCAACGAAGCCTGGGCGGCCTGCACAGAATTGACGGTGTAGACCCCTAGCCCCAGCCCGGCATCTTTCACTCGCGCTGCACCGGCCACGTCAAGGGTGCGGTAGCTAGTACCGAATGAATCTGCGTAGCTGGCAATTCCTTCCAGTTCCGAAGCGCTTGGTACCGAACCGAGCAGTTGTTGCAACGGTACCTCCGGAGCGAGCGCGGCGAATCGTTTGTTCGAGGCTGCATCAAAGCTGAGAACCTCGATTTTTCCTCCCGCCTCTAATGCACTCCACTGCGGATCGGTTTTAAGATAATCAGCCACAACCTGTTCTACCCCAGGGGACTTCGCCGGGGATTTGATCTCGATGAACACTCCGGTTTCGCCGGTCAGCGCATCAGCGACATCGTCAAAGTGCGGGATCTTTTCGCCAGTGAATTGCTCTGAGAAATACGAACCAACATCCAAGCGCTGAAGCTCATCCCAGGTGAAGGAGGTAATCGGGTCATTCTCACGGCCTGGGAAAACCTCAGCCACATTACTGGTGCGCGCGGGAGTATCGTCATGGAAAATAAACGGCACGCCGTCTGCAGAGAGTTGAATGTCGATCTCCACAAATCCTGCTCCCGAGCGGCTTCCTGCTTCAATGGCAGCAATCGTGTTCTCTGGCGCGACACCTGCCGCGCCACGATGACCTATCAAGATAGTCTCACCATTGTGTTTTGGAGTCTCGGCCAGCACCGGGGTTACTGCGGTAGCCGCTAAACAGGCGGTCAACGCGCCAACTGCTAGGGAACGAATTTTCATTTCTACAATGTCCTTTGGCTTGAGAATGCTTCGCGACTTACCCTTCCCGATGGAAACAACCCGTTATCAAACGCAAGATGAAGCAGAGCTAAAGTCTTGTTCAGTCCCCGCCACGTCAGCAAAGGTGCACACGCAACTTCATTGGGACAAATGCTTTCGATAGAGTCAGAGTTATGAGTTTTAGACCATGGGTGGACAAGTCATGAACATGCCCAGCGAAGCCGCCGTGTCGGTATCCAACACGGCGAAGTTTTCGCCGAAAGTCGCACAACAACGGGCGCTCTCGGTGAGTGCTCTGCGCTGGGGGCAACACCTAATCACGGCGGTTCTGCTCCTTGTCGCGCTACTTCGTGCAGCATCGACCACAACATCCAGTCTCTGGTTAGCCATCGCCGCCGCAGGACTTTTTGCTCTGTGGTACCTCTTCGGATTCGTAGTTCTCCGTTCGAAGGAAAGTACTCGACTACCGGGTTATTGGCTTGCCGTGCTCGTCGCCATCTGGGCTCTAGGGATGAGCGCCTCACCGGAATTCATGTGGGTTGCCTTTAGTCTCTGGCTACTCATTGGCCACCAATTAGCCCTGGGGCTTTCCATTGTCTGGTCCGCGGCCGTATATGTGCTCACCGTTGTGGCCCCTTTCCTACATAACGGTGCAACCACAGTCTCCGGCGTAGTTGGCCCACTGGTTGGTGGCACCTTCGCGTGGGGAATTTCCCGCGGCTATTTACAGCTCGAACGAGATATTGCCGAACGCAACGAGCTTGTCTCCTCACTCTTACGCGCACATCAGGAAATGGCTGATCTTCAAGAGGAACTGGCACGCTCCCAGCATGAAGCCGGTGCACTCGCCGAACGTACCCGAGTGGCCAGAGAAATCCATGACACCATCGCTCAGCAGCTCTCCTCCATTGGTCTCCATGCCAAAGCCGCCCTCCACACGCAGCAAATTGGCCAAGCAACCAACGCCTTAGAAAGAATCGAAGAGCTCTCCGGGCAAGGACTGTCCGACCTACGCCGAATCATTGCTGCGATGTCCCCGAGCGAACTAGATTCCCAAGCGCTCGCCGGAGCACTGCGGCGTATGCTCGAAGACTTTGAAAAGGACTGTGCGGTCTCCAGTGAGCTACGGGTGGATGCCGACCTTCCAGTGTTAGATCCCGGAATTCAGGTGGCCCTATTACGCACCGCCCAGTCTGCGCTAGCCAACGTGCGTCGCCACGCCAAAGCCACACGGACGGTAGTCTCCTTGGCAGATACCGGTGATGCCATCAGATTAGATATCGTTGATGACGGCGTTGGATTTAGTCTTAAAGAATGGCAATCCAACGTGGGAAAAAACTTAGAATCCGGTGGATTCGGTTTACCCGCCATGCGCCAACGCCTACGCGAACTAGGCGGCGGGCTCGACATTGAAAGTACGCTGGGCGAAGGTACCGCGTTGTCGGCCTATGTCCCACTAAAGAACCCAGAGGCCGGAAATTGATTAACCTTATGCTGGTTGACGACCACCCAATCGTGCGCACCGGGCTGCGCGCACTCTTTGAAAACTATGCGGACATTTCCGTACTCAGCGAGGCTGGCAGTGGTGAAGAAGCGGTTAAGTTAGCCTCTCAAAACCCGGTAGACGTGGTCTTGTGCGACCTCCGGCTGGGAGATGGCATGAATGGTGTGACTACTACCGCGGCGCTTCGATCTTTACCCAATCCGCCCCAAGTACTCATTCTGACCACCTTTGATAAGGATGCCGAGATCCTACAGTGCATCGAGGCGGGAGCCGCGGGGTACTTACTCAAGGACGTTGCCTCACAAACGATCATCGATTCGGTCCGCCAGGCAGCTTCCGGGCACACGGTGTTGGCCCCCGAAATGGCCCAACGTGTAGTGGCCGGGTTGCGCAAACCAAAAATTGCGTTGACCAGCCGAGAAGCCGAAGTACTAAAACAGCTAGCCACGGGACTAAGTAACCGCGAAATTGCGCGGACACTCTTCGTCTCCGAAGCGACCGTGAAGACCCACTTGGTGCATATTTTTGACAAGCTGCAAGCGCCTACACGAACCGCCGCGGTGCAGGCTGCCCGCAACCACGGACTAATTTAGCAGCCCGCTCCAAGTGGGCGTATCAACCGAACGGTTGAGATAGAGTTCGAACGCTTTCACGATTTGCTAAACCTCGATTTGGCATTGACTAGAAGTATGAAATCTCCAGTTCTCACATCGGTAGCGAATTCGCTCACCTCGCGTCGCGGAGCACGCCTCTGGCTCCTCGGGGCGCTCGCTGTCATCCTTGCCGTTTTCGGACTGCTCAGCTCCATTCCGGCAGCCGAACGCAGTACCAGTTCATTAGTCGCCGGCTCTGACTCAGCCACGGTGGCCAAGCTTCTCGAACAAGTCCCGGATTCCGGTAAAGAGTCAGCATTACTCGTTGCCGGACACCCAGATCAGCAACAGCTGAGCAACGCAGACCTCACAGGACTAAGCACCCTGTCCAGCAAGCTCAGCGATGAACTACATGTCGAGATTTCCAAGCCGCTGGTCAGCGAGGACGGCAAGCTTTCTTTGCTGACCGCCTCCTGGGACAGCGCGGGCACCGACGCTGACCGTGCGATGGTCACCGATCTGCGTGAGCAGATCAGCACCAATGAAAACTCCGGGATACTCATCGAAGTTTCTGGAGCACCAGCCTTTGGGCTGGATTTGTCGGCGACTTTCGCAGGCGCAGACTTCACCTTGCTGGCAGTGACCATCGGCATCGTGGCGGTTCTGTTGATTCTTACCTACCGCTCCCCGATTCTCTGGCTAATTCCATTGGCTGTCGTTGGGCTAGCCGATCGCAGTGCAAGCCTCATCGCCAACGCCCTCAGCGAGCCTTTCAACCTACACTTTGATTCCGGCGTACTCAGCGTCCTGGTCTTCGGTGCGGGCACCAACTATGCACTATTGCTCATCTCCCGCTACCGTGATGAGCTACACCAACACACCGATCATCGAGCTGCTCTTGCGAGCGCCTGGCGCAACAGCTTTGAAGCGATTGTCTCCTCAAACTTGACCGTAGTCTTGGCGCTGGCCACGATGGCGCTGGCCGTCATGGAGGACACCCGAGGCTTGGGTATCGTCTGCGCCGTCGGCCTACTGATCGCTGCCGGGTTCAACTTGTTCGTACTGACCCCAGTGATGGCACTGTGCGGCCGTAAGGTATTCTGGCCTCTAGTTCCCCGCCCGGATCACGAAACTGCTAAGCGTTCCATCTGGGGTAAAGCCGCAGCTGCTGTTATCAAGCGCCCGGTAGTCAACCTGAGTGCATTGGTACTCATTCTTGGCATCTTGGCATCCGCGCTAGGCGCTACCAGCGTGGGACTACGCCAAACCGAACAGTTCCGTACGGCCACTGAATCTACTTCGGCCACGCAACGTCTGGCCGAGCACTTCCCCGTCGGAGAGACCGCGCCGATCACCGTACTTACTTCCCCCGGTACCGGCGAAGCGGTCACTACCGCAGCTAAAGCTGTCCCAGGCGTAGAACGCGCTACACAATTGCCAGCATTGCCGGACAACGGCTCCGACCGCGTCATGATTATCGGCAACAGTGAATCAGGTTCTCCCGAAAGCTTCGAACTGATCAAGTCACTGCGAACCGAATTCGAGCAGGTTCCTGGCGCTGAGGCATTTGTTGGTGGAACCATTGCCGAAGCCTACGACTCGCACCAAAGCCACGTGCGCGACTTCCTAGTCATTGCGCCACTGATCTTGCTGGTCTGCCTCGTCATGTTGTGGGTTGTCACCGGAAAATTCCGCACCGCCCTACTTCTCTCGCTGACCAACTTGCTCAGCGCCGCAGCCGCGGTGGGCTTGGGATCCTTGATCGGATCAATGGTATTTGATACCTCTGCTTTGGACGTGCAGGTTCCGCTGCTTGCCTTCGTCTTCCTGGTGGCCCTGGGCGTTGACTACACAATCTTCCTGACACAGCGTGTCAAACAAGACGCCCTGCGCATGACTCTGGCGGATGCAATCATCAATGCCACCAGCCGTACCGGAACGGTCATCACCAGCGCTGGCGTGGTCTTGGCAGGAGTGTTTGCGGCATTGTCCAGCTTGCCGCTGATGGTCTTGGGTCAGCTTGGTCTGATCGTTGGCCTCGGAGTACTTATGGACACGTTCGTCGTACGCACCTTGCTATTACCGGCGTTGTTCATCTTGTTGGGTCGCACCAAATCTCCGGTCTTCGGATACCGCGGCCACAGCAACACCAAAGAAAATTCATCAAACACCGAACTCATTGAAAGTGAAACTCATGCGTAAGCTCATCAACATCGCCTTTGCCTACATGCTCGTAGGCGTCGCCTCCGGACTGTTCTTCCGCGAATTCACCAAGATGAACGATTTTCCCGAAGGCGGTTGGACCCAGCTTTCAGTAGTCCACACACACCTGCTGGTTCTTGGTTTCATCGTCACCTTGCTGGTGTTGTTGCTGGAGAAGGCATTCAATATCAGCTCCCACCGCAAGCTCTACGCATGGTTCATGGGCACGTACCACGCAGGTGTCATCATCACCGCGGGAATGCAGCTCACCCACGGAATGATGACCGTGTTGGATATTGAATCCTCTGCCATGATCTCCGGAATCGCAGGCCTTGGCCACATGGCATTGACCGCAGGAATGATCTTGCTGTTCATCATGTTGCGCCGCAGCGTTCCTGCCAGCATGAAGAACGACCAGGCTGAGAAGCTCAGCGTCTAAGTTTCAGCAGATACACCTGTGGGGAAGAGCTTCGGCTCTTCCCCACAGGTGTATCTGCACATAAATTAACCGCGATTGCGTCGCGCTAGTCTGTCAGGTGCCGGAAATCAGTTGTCGCACAGACGAGATTCACTGTGTGTAAGCCCAAGGTGGCGCCCAACGACGGATGTCTACAGATCAGTGGTGCCATTCGCTCGATGACGTATTCAGCTGATGGGATTAAAGGAAAATGGCACCCGATGATCAGCAGATCAACGGGTGCCAGTTATTCCTGAACCTGTATTTTTAGTTACAGGCTCTTAGCTAATTTTTTTGCTCGTGCAAACTCCAGCATTTCTTCGCGCTCGACTAGCTTGATGCGGTCGCGGGTGATCTCACCGAAGCGGGTCGACACGGTACCGGCTTGAGCGCCCAGAGCCTTTTCTTGTTCGTCCAAGCTCATCCAGCCATCCCAGTCGGCGTAGTCCACGCCTCGGGACTCAAGTAGCTCTTCGATGCTCTGGTTCGAAGTCGGAACCGGGAGGTTTCCCAAGTCTTCAAGCAGGTGATTGATGGTCTCCAAAGCGTCACCCTTGGTGTGGCCAATGAGCCCGATAGGGCCACGCTTGATCCAACCGGTCGCGTACAAACCATCAATGTGGGTGCCTTCAGCGTTCAAGACTCGACCTTCAACGTTTGGCAATACACCGCGCTGTCCGTCGTATTCGATGTTCTCTACGGCAGAACCGAAGTAGCCAACTGCACGGTATACGGCCTGTACTGGATACTCGGTAAATTCACCGGTGCCCTTAACATTTCCGGTGCCGTCCAGTTCGTTGCGTTCAAGCTTCAGGCCGGTGACCTTGCCGTCTTCGCCGAGTACCTCAACCGGGGTCTGCAGGAAGTGCAGGTGCAGACGACGAGAAGCACTGGCGGCTTCCTCATTCTCTTCCTGTTCAATCAACCAGTTGGTCAGGGTCGAGACCATGGTCTTGGTTTGGTTACTGGTGCGGATTGCTTCTTCCGAACCTTCATCGAAGTCAAAGTCCTCTTCGTACAAGACGATGTCTACATCTTTGGAGTGCGATAGTTCGCGAAGTTCCAGCGGGGTAAACTTCACCTGCGCAGGGCCACGACGGCCGAAGATATGTACATCGGTGACAGCGGAGCCGTTTAACTGCTCGTAAATGTGCGCTGGAATTTCGGTCTCTAGCAGCTGGTCAGCATGCTTGGAGAGAATACGAGCGACGTCCAAAGCTACGTTGCCGTTACCGATCACCGCTACTTCCGTTGCGGAAAGATCCCAATCCTTCGGGGCATCCGGGTGCGCGTCGTACCAAGATACGAAGTCTGCGCCACCATGAGATCCGGTAAGTTCGATACCTGGGATGTTCAGATCAGCATCCTTTTGGGCACCGGTAGAGATGATGACCGCGTCATAGCGTTCGTGCAATTCGTCAAGGGTGATGTCTCGGCCCAATCCTACGTTTCCGTAGAAGTTGATCCAGTCGTTGTTCAGCACCTTATGCAGGGCGTTGATGATGCCCTTAATGCGTGGGTGGTCCGGGGATACGCCGTAACGAATCAGCCCGAACGGGGTAGGTAGCTCGTCGAAGAGATCTACCTTCAGCGACAGTTCGCCAGAAGATACTGGCTCGCTCTTATTGAGCATGTCCGCGGCGTAGATGCCTGCGGGACCGGCACCAACAATGGCAACGCGCAGGGCGCGGGAGGTCAAATGTTCAGGTACGTGAACTTCACTCATCAAACAACATCTACTTTCTTAGTCAGCGAATGAGACCGACGCTGTGACGTCGACCGTGTCCAGCGGCTGAAGCTCAACCAACTGGGTTGAAGCTTCTGGTGCTAGACGTACAACGTCACCAATTACGATGACGGCCGGATTCGCCACGGCGGCCTTACGGGCGCGCACTACAATCTCCTCTAGCGTACCGATAGTTGTCCGCTGCGTCTGTGAGTAACCTCGCTCCACTATCCCAATTGGCGTACTAAACGGTAAACCCCGGGTAAGTAATGTCTCAACAATCTGTGGCAAATTCGACACCCCCATGAGCACTACCAGGGTGTGGTCGGCGCGCAGCGGGACGTCACTCAGATCCTCATGTCCACTGATGACGGTAAAACCGGTGGCGACACCTCGGTGGGTTACCGGAATTCCGGCTGCGGCCGGCACAGAAATGGAACTAGTAATTCCGGGAATTACCCGCGTAGCGATCCCATGTTGCGCGGCGAAGATCAGTTCTTCACCACCACGCCCTAACACGAAGGGATCGCCGCCTTTTAAGCGGACCACATTCAGTCCCTGAGAAGCATATTTGACTAGGAGATCATTGATCTCATCTTGTGTTTTTACGTGGCAACCCGGCGCCTTTCCCACATCAATAACTTTGACTTCGGGACGCAGTTCGTCAAGCAATGCAATAGGTCCAAGTCGATCGGCAAGCACCACATCCGCAGCAACCAGAGCCTTGTAGCCAGCAACCGTGATCAGTTCCGGATCACCGGGCCCGCCTCCAATGAGTGTAATTTTTCCTTTAGACATTTTTTCCTCCAGTGCGGTTGATGCCCCGGTCGCGTAATAGCTTGCGTTCCACGGGTGCAAAACAAAAAAGTTCAATCAAGACGCCAACAAACAAAATAACTAGTATGACTAAGATCACTAACGGTAAATCTGCGAGGTCTCGTCCACGTTGCAGCAGCGAGCCCACTCCGAGCGACAGCGCCCCGCCCACCGCAATCAATTCGGCGGCCATTAAGGAGCGCCAGGCGAAGGCCCAGCCTTGACGTAACCCGGCTACATAGCCCGGTAGCGCAGCAGGCAGTTCAACATGCCAAATATGCTGGCGCTTATCTGCGCCTAAGACTTGGGATAGCGCCCGGTATTGGGGCGGGATCAGGTCGATTCCGGAAAGTAGTCCATTGATAATCGAGGGCACCGCACCCAGAAGGAGCACCATATAGATGGTCGCGTTGCTCAGCCCAAACAAGATGATCGCGGCCGGCACCCACGCGATGGATGGCAGTACCTGCATCGCTGAAATCAGTGGCCCAAGTCCCTTGCGAAGTAAGGGGTGGTGCGCCAACAGTAATGCGACGGGCGTTGCGATTAGCACGGCAAGTAAAAATCCGGACAGCGCCCTAAAAAGTGAGGTTCCCACCGCACCGAGTAGTGACCCGTTGGCCAACATTTCCGGTAGCTTTGCGACGATGGCTCCGGGCCCAGGCAATAGGTCTGAACGAATGGGAGCAGCCCAGGAAACAATCTGCCACAGGCTCAGGAGCACGATGACGGTAATAATCGGCGCGAGGACCGAATCAAGTGAGGTCATATGCCGTCGCAACTTGTCGGCTTTGACCGTCGGTGAGCTAACTTGCTGCGCTAGTGCGCTCATGTTTCCGTTGCTCCTTCCTGAGGATTGTTGTCAGTTCGTCGGCCAAAGCAGCCGACTGAGCTGGATCGTTTCGCAATTGCGCCGAGATCCGTCGGGTTTCAAGGATTCGTCCCGGGTGAGAGGACAACACCAAAATACGTTCGGAGAGCCGAATTGCTTCGCGTACATTGTGGGTGACGAAGATGATGGTTTTGCCTGTCTGTTGCCAGAGGTTGTGTAACTCTTCATGCAACATGTCGCGGGTAATCGCATCTAGTGCCGCGAAGGGCTCGTCCATCAGCAGCACCTGACGGTCTTGAGCCAAGGATCTAGCCAAGGCCACACGTTGGCGCATCCCGCCAGAGAGCTCATGGGGTTTTTTATTTCCCGCGTGCCGAAGCTGAACTAGGTTGAGCAACTCCGCTACCCGCGCATCACGTAAGTCGGCCGGGTATCCCCCAAGTTTTAATGCGAGCGAAATATTATCGGCAGCGCTCAGCCACGGAAGCAGGTTTCCATCTTGGAACATGAAGGCCGCGCCATCGTGTGGAACTTCAAGCCATCCGGAGGTAGGCTGCAGCAGCCCAGCAATCATGTTCAGCAACGAAGATTTTCCACATCCTGAAGCACCAAGAACAGCAACAAACTCGCCATCGTCAATCTGCGCGGTGAGCGAATCAATCACCAAATCGGTTCCTGGATAGCTCAGTGAGACTTCGTGAAGTTCTACTCCCATGATGGACGCTGTCCAATCCATTGGTCGTTCACGATATTTGCTACATCGCCAGGCTCTCCAATACCGACCGCGGACTGATGCTCAACCAGAGTTTCGAAGGTACCTTCAAGCGGGATTTCATCGAAGCTCACCTGGCTCAGCGCCGAATTGATTACCTCGTCAGAGAGGCTGCTTCCGTTGATCTTCGTCAGTGCGGCTTGTACTGCACTTAGCCGTTTGGCGGAACTAGCCGAATTGAGCCAATGAATAGACTGCGCATTGGCCGCCACAAGTTTCGCGACGCTCTGCGGGTGTTCGGCCAAGAAATCCTGACTGACAACTAATACTGTGGTGGGGAACTTGCCCTGAGGCCACAACGAAGATTCATTAATCAGCCGGTGAGCCCCGTGCTCCTTGACCAACAAAGAGGCATGAGGTTCCGGCAACCAGGCCCCGTCGATAGCTTGACGAGCAAATAGTTGCGGCACCGTGCCATTTGAACTTGGGGTCACAGTCACCTGCTCCCCCAGTCCTTGATCCAAGAGATAATGGCGCAATGCCACGTCCTGAGTTCCGCCGAATTGCGGCGTTGCCAGCTCGGTTCCGTGCAAATCTTCGACGCTTTTAATGTCCTTCGAGACCACTAAACTCGCTCCCCCATTAGTCACCCCCGCCACTATTTTTAATGACTTTCCCGCACTGGACAGGTAGCTGGTCAAGGCCGGTGACGGGCCAAGGTAAGCCGCATCCAGTGCCCCACTATTTAGCGCTTCGATTGCTGCCGGACCAGCGTTGAAAATTTGAGTCTCCAACCGCGTATGGTCAGTCTTTAGAGTGGATTCTAGAAAACCTTGGTGGTCCGCAATGAGCGCCGGAGCATGAGTGACGTTGGCAAAATATCCCAGACGAAGTTCCTTCGCGACACTTGTCGCCGGTTCCTTCGCCTTCGCCGTGTCCAGGGGCGGAACAAATGCGGTACCCACGGCAAAAATTGCCAAGATCCCTACAAACCATAACGTCGCTTTGCGTGCCCGAGAGTTAGTTGCTGCCGCAGTAGAGGTGAACCGTTGACGTCTGGGATTTTGACGTTCAGGCGGCGGCATTCTGAGCCTCAATAATTCCCGCAGCTAAGGTGGCTCCGCTATTGGGGTCAATCAGTAAGAAGGAACCTGCGGTACGTGAATTTTGGTATTCGTCCACGGCCAGAGCCGCGGAGCTACGGACCGTGATCCGTGCCAGATCATTGAGCTGCAATTCGGTGGCCACGCTACGGGCGAAATCAACGACATTGATCACGTGATCTAGGCTTTCAATCTTCGCTCGAGCGACCTTAGTGCCGTGCTTAATGAGCACTAGCTGACCGGCGGTGATCTTCGTCGGGGACAATACACAAATATTCGCTTCGATCTCGCGAACAGGCGCCTTGGGCTCTCCCGCAATGATGGTGTCGCCACGGGCAATATCGATCTCTCCAGTTAGTTCCACAAGTACCGCTTCTCCAGTTAGCGCCGTGCTCACTTCGCCGTGCGAGTTACGAATGGACTTGATGTTGCTGGTTGCTGGCTGCCCGTTGGAGATGATCTGGACGGTGTCGCCCACGCTTAACTGTCCGTCGGCTAGCGTGCCGGAGTAACCGCGGAAGTCGCGATACTCTTCAGCAGCAAGTCCAGGAGCCAGTGCACCTTGTGGACGGATGACGTACTGCACATCAAGACGGGCCGTCGCTTGCCCACGTTCGGGCTCAAAAGCTTCCAGTAATCCGAGCAACGTTGGCCCGGCGTACCAATCACTTAGCGCCGAGGCATCAACGATGTTGTCGCCATTCAATGCCGACACGGGGATGACTGTGGTGCGCTTGATACCCAATTCGGCCGTGATATCCAGAATTTGAGATTCAATGTCACTGAAGCGTTGCTCATTCCAGTCCACGAGGTCCATTTTGTTCACGGCTATCACCAGCTGCGGCACCCGCAGTAAGGAAAGCACGCCGAGGTGGCGGCGGGTTTGTTCCAGTACCCCGTGTCGCGCGTCCACTAGCACGATCGCGGCATCAGCGGTTGAGGCACCGGTGACAGTATTGCGGGTGTACTGCACATGTCCCGGGCAGTCGGCCAGAATGAAGGAACGGTTGGAGGTGGAGAAGTAGCGGTAGGCCACGTCGATGGTGATGCCTTGTTCGCGTTCGGCGCGCAGGCCGTCGGTGACCAATGCCAGATCCAAGGCCGGGACCTCACCGCCAAAACCACGTTCTGCGCTGGTGCGTGCAATGTCATCAAGCGAGTCGGCGAGAATTGCTTTGGCGTCGTGGAGCAGCCGTCCAACAAGCGTTGATTTTCCGTCGTCTACCGAGCCGGCGGTGGCGATACGTAAAAGTGTGGTGGTCATTTTAGAAGTACCCTTCGGTCTTGCGGTCTTCCATTCCGGCCGCTGAAATTCGGTCGTCGGCGCGGGTTGCGCCGCGTTCAGTCACGGTAGCCAAGGCCAACTCGTCCAATACCTTCGGTACGGTGTCAGCGGCCGAGAGCACCGCACCGGTGCAGCTGGCGTCTCCCACAGTCCGGTAACGCACCTGGCGGATGCTGACGATTTCGCCTTGAGCTGGCAGCGAGACTCCGGTGACCGCTCGCCACATGCCGTCGCGTTCAAAGACCTGTCGTTTGTGGGCAAAGTAGATTGGCGGTAACTGGATTTGTTCTTGGTTGATGTACGCCCAAATATCGCGTTCGGTCCAATTCGAGATCGGGAAGGCGCGGACATGCCCACCGGGTGCGTGGCGCCCGTTGTAAAGATTCCAGATTTCCGGACGTTGGTTACGTGGATCCCAGACTCCGAATTCATCCCGCAGCGATAAGATGCGTTCCTTGGCCCGGGCCTTGTCTTCATCGCGACGAGCCCCGCCAAAGACCACGTCGAAGCGGTTGGCCTCGATGGTGTCCAAGAGCACCCGGGTTTGCAAACGGTTTCGGGTGCCATCTGGCAGTTCTGTTAGCTCCCCACGGTCGATATATTCCTGTACCGAACCAACTACGAGGTTCAGTCCATAGCGTGCTACGACCTGATCTCGGAACTTCAGTACCTCACCGAAGTTGTGACCGGTGTCGATATGCACTACAGGAATCGGCACACGTGCCGGAAATACTGCTTTAGCCAGCAGGTGCAGTACTACCACCGAGTCTTTACCTCCAGAGAAGAGCAAACCGGGATTTTCGAATTCCGCGAGCACCTCACGGATGATGTGAATTGATTCTGCTTCGAGCTCGTCAAGGACGCTGCGCCGTACGTGGGTGGGTGCGTTGGCTGTGATGGTCATTTGCTTCTCTCCTTCACTAGATGTGTATGCCGCATTCAGTTTTTGCTAGGCCAGCCCAGCGACCCGCGCGAGGATCTTCGCCCTCGGCTACCGGCCTGGTACATGGTTGACAACCAATTGAGGGATATCCCTGTGCGAGCAACATATTTACCGGCACCGAGTGTTCGGTTGCGTAGCCAATCAGTTCATCAAAGGACCAGGCGGCCAGCGGATTGAATTTCACTAGCCCGTGCTTTTCGTCGAAGCCCACCAACGGCGTGTTAGCTCGGGTAGGCGCCTCCTCGCGACGCACCCCGGTGAACCAGGCGCCGTAGCCTTTCAAGGAATCTTTCAACGGATCCATTTTTCGCATCTGGCAGCAGGTTGCCGCGTCACGAGCGAAGAGGTCCTTGCCAAATTTCGCGTCTTGCTCATGCACCGTGAGTTCTGGCAGTACCTCGATGATGCGTACCGGCAGTGCTCGGGCGACCTCGTCGCGGGTGCTGATGGTTTCAGCGAAGTGATACCCGGTCTCTAGGAACAGCACGTCTACGTCTGGAATAGCGGCCGATACCAAATGTGGGAGGACCGCGTCAGCCATGGAACAGGCAACCGCGATCTCGCGGGCCGCGAAATGTTTAGCCGCAAAATTGATGACCTGTTCGGCGGTCGAGTCCCAGCCAAGCTCTTCGGCTCCCAACGCGGCGATCTTCCGCAGTTCTGCTTCGGTGCGTTGCACGGTGCTCATACCAGGTCCTCCTCGTCGGCGCGGTGTGCCCAGGCAGCGAAAGACTCGTTCTTTTCTGACTTGCTTGAATAGCTTTTGACAACCCGCTCCACGTATTCGGGAAGCTCATTCGCCGCGACCTTCAGCCCGCGGACGGTGCGGCCTAGACCTGCCTCACCGTTTTCGAATCCGGCCAGGGTTCCGCCCAAGTGCACTTGGAATCCGGATACCTGCTCGCCCTGCGCGTTGGTGATCAGTTGCCCCTTCAACCCAATGTCGGCGGTTTGGATACGCGCGCACGAGTTCGGGCAACCATTAACGTGCAAGGACAGTGCCTTGGGAAGTTTTCCTTTGTGATCCGCGAGCCTTGATTCGATTTTTTTCACCGCGTCGATTGTGGTGTCTTTAGTGTCCACGATGGCTAGCTTGCAAAACTCGATGCCGGTGCAGGCTATGGCAGAGCGCTTGATTAAGCCGGGAGACGGGTCCAAGCCAAGTTCTTGTACCGCGTTGGTAAAGGTATCAACCTGGTCTGCGGGGATATCTAGGGCGATGACCTTCTGGTGCGGGGTGGTTCGTAGCCTGCGAGATCCGGCCGCTTCAACCAGGTCCGTCAGCTTATTGAGAATTGTTCCCGAGACGCGTCCCACCGGCGGGGTCAGCCCGATATAGAACCGGCCGTCCTTCTGTTCATGCACTCCGCTGTGGTCTCCGGCATCCTGTGGCTTGTGCGCAGGAGGTCCGTCGGGGAGTTCAAAACCCAGGTACTCATCTTGGAGGATCTGACGGAATTTCTCGGTTCCCCAATCAGCGAGCAGGAATTTCAGACGTGCCCGGTTGCGTAGCCTTCGATAGCCGTAGTCGCGGAAGATGGACGTCACTGCCTCCCAAACGTCGGCAGCGATTTCTTCGCGGACGAATGCGCCGAGCCGTTCGCCCAAGCGGGGGTTGGCGGAGAGTCCCCCGCCGACCCAGAGGTCATATCCGACGCCGAGTTGCGGATGTTCAACGCCGATTAGCGCGAAGTCATTGATCTCGTGGACGACGTCCTGGTTCGGGTGGCCGGTAATCGCGGTCTTGTACTTGCGCGGCAAGTTGGAGAATTCCGGGTTGCCCACATAGCGCCGAGCGATCTCATGGATCACGGGGGTCGGGTCGATGATCTCGTTTTTGGCGATGCCCGCCACGGGCGAGCCTAAGATGACTCGGGGAACGTCCCCACATGCTTCGGTGGTGTTCAGCCCCACGGCTTCGAGTCGGCGCCAGATTTCCGGCACATCGGCTACATCTACCCAGTGCAACTGGATGTTCTGTCGGTCGGTAAAGTCCGCGGTGTCACGGGCGAACTCGGTAGAAATCCCGGCAATTACCCGTAGCTGATCGGTGCTTAGTGCTCCGCCGTCAATGCGCACCCGAAGCATGAAATATTTGTCTTCAAGTTCGTGCGGCTCCAGCGTGGCGGTCTTACCACCAGGAATACCTTGGGCCCGTTGGGTGTACAAGCCCCACCAGCGAAAACGCCCGTGCAGATCGTCTGGATCAATTGAGTCGAAACCCTTGAGTGCGTAAATCTGCTCGATACGTTCGCGGACGTTCAGACCGTCGTCGGCGGCTTTGAGTTCCTCGTTGTGATTGAGCGGTGCCTTGCCGTCAACCTTCCATTGACCTTGGGGTTTAGCTGCCCGCTTAGGGCGACCCGGTGCAGTAGTTTGCGTCATGTAAGCCAGCATAGAAACCAGCCCCCGGGGGCTGGCAACCACGAGTAGTCACATGAACGCGCTTTACTTAATCACCGCGAACTTCGTCATCTGAGGACATTTATGTGCTTTGCTTCAGGGCCTCTTGCAGTCTTATGAGGAAACATTTAGCGATCATGACGTCCGGAAGCAACGGGCTTGTGGTGAACCGGGCGCCCATGCTAGTCAGCCGTGATTGAAAGAGTCCTTCGGCTAACAGCGCGCTAAGCACCAGCGTCTTTGGCCTCAGTTCCTCGGAAAGCAGTTCACTAATCAGCGGTTTAGCCCCGGCGCAGTAAGCCACCTGAACTTCTTGACCCAGCCGCGTTGAGATCTGCGCTGCTAAGTCCCTAATCTGCTCTTGCCCTTGCTCTAGCCGGGTTCCGGCTGCAGCGAGGAGGACCTTCTGATTCGGCTCCAGCTGAGCCATGGCGCGCAGACTTAGTAGGTAAGCAAGTTCTGGCAAAGCGCCCAGTGGGCTGGCCGCGACCGTGTTTTGCCGTGCTGCTACTGCCTGAGCGATGTCCTGGGTCGTATGCACTCCATCAGCAACTAGCAGTGGCAGTACTACCGCTGCTTCTCCCTCGGGCAACGACGCGAGCACTTGAGCAAGTTGCGGCTGTTGAACATCAACATATGCCTCGTGCCAGACCAACTCGGTGTGCATCTCACTACACGCCAGTTCTTCCAGCTGTGTACGTAGTTCGTGGATCAGTTGTTGACCGCGAAGATTATCGGTGCCATGTGACGCAGCGAGGACGTGGGTTTTCTTCATCACCGGTTTATTAGCTTTGGCGGATCAGCTTGTGATTGGCGGCCTGAGCCTGTGGCCGAATGACGATTTCGTCCAAGTTCACATGTGACGGAGCGCTGACCGCGTAGCGGATCACTTCTGCCACGTCCTGGGCGGTGAGTGGTTCGGCGACTCCAGCATAGACTTTCTCGGCCGCTTCCTTGGTTCCGAGTCGGCGCAGCGCGAATTCTTCGGTGTGGACGAGTCCTGGAAGGATCTCAATGACACGAATTCTGTTGCCCACTTCTTCCAAACGTAGCGCCTGAGTCATGGCTCGTTGCGCTGCTTTCGCGGCGTTATAGCCACTACCGCCCTCGTAGCTGGACAGGGCGGCGGTAGAGGTGACGTTCAAAATAGTGCCTGAATTGGTGCGCAAGGAAGGTAATAGCGCGCGCGTTAACCGCATGGTTCCCATGACGTTTGCCTGCCACATGAATTCCCAGTCTTCGTCTTTTGCTTCGGCCCAGTGATCACTACCGCGTGCACCGCCAGCACAGTTGATGAGAGTATCGACGCCACCCTGAGCTTCGACGTCGCTGACCAGTGCATCAACATCAGCTTGAACACTGACATCTGCGGCCAGTGCAATTGCCCCGGTTTCTGCGGCCAGGGACTTCAATCGTTCTTCACGACGCGCCACTGCAAAAACGTTCCAGCCCTGTGCGCGCAAGGCACGGACGGTAGCCTGACCGATGCCGCTCGAAGCACCGGTGACGAGGGCAGAGCGTGAATTGTTCTGATTTTGAGAATTAGTCATATGCCCACTCTAGAACTTTGGGGCATCCCCATGCGAAGCGATGAATTTCTCTTACGTACGCCGTTTACCCGGCCACGAGCCGGTGCCCGACAGGGGATATTTCGCTCATTTGACTACGCCAGCCAGGTTTCCCTCGCTCAAGTGGCCCAGACCATGAGCTTCAATGCTTCCTTGCCATATAAAACATGAAAGAATAGAAACATGGCAGAAGACAACTTGGGCACAGACACGCCCGCAACGGTTTCCGTTCCTGACAAGCCCGCTTTGGAGGGCCTAGAGGAACGTCTTTCGTCCCGGTGGCGCACCGAGGGCACCTATCACTTCAACGAGGACACGACCCGCGAGGACGTTTACTCCATTGACACTCCCCCACCAACCGCTTCCGGTTCCCTGCACGTAGGACATATGTTCTCCTACACGCAGACCGACGTGTTGGCACGCTTCCAGCGCATGAGCGGCAAGAACGTGTTCTACCCACTGGGTTGGGACGACAACGGTCTTCCCACCGAGCGTCGCGTACAGAACTACTACGGCGTTCGTTGCGACCCAACCAAACCATATATCGAGGGTTACCGCCCACCTGAGTCGCCGGCCAAAAACCAGCGCGACTGGGATGTAGTTAGCCGTAAGAACTTCATTGAACTCTGTGAAGAACTAGCAGTCGAAGACGAAAAAGTCTTCGAACAGCTCTTCTCCACTCTGGGCCTGTCCGTTGACTGGCGCATGACCTACCGGACCATTGACGACAACGCCCGTGCGGTGTCTCAGCGAGCGTTCTTGGAAAACCTCAAGCAGGGCGACGCCTACATGGCCGAAGCTCCGACTCTGTGGGATGTCACCTTCCGCACCGCGGTGGCCCAAGCAGAACTCGAAGACCGCGAAATGCCAGGCGCCTACTACCGCTATGCATTCAATGCTGACGGTGGCGAACAGGTCTTCATCGAGACAACTCGTCCGGAACTGCTCGCAGCCTGTGCTGGCCTAGTCGCTCACCCAGACGATGAGCGCTACAAGCACTTGTTCGGCAATACCGTCACCTCGCCGATCTTCGGCGTACCGGTTACCGTGTACCCACACCCACTGGCTCAGCCAGACAAGGGTTCGGGTATCGCCATGGTCTGTACCTTCGGCGACCTGACCGACGTAACCTGGTGGCGTGAACTGCAGCTACCAACTCGCGCCATCATTGGCCGCGACGGCCGCATCTTGGCCGATACCCCAGAGTGGATCACCACCGAGGCCGGTCAGGAAGCCTACGCAGAGATCTCGGCGAAAACCGTATTCTCCGCGAAGGAAACCGTAGTCAAGATGCTCAGCGAAGCAGATCTACTCGATGGTGAACCTAAAAAGGTTTCACGTCCGGTGAACTTCTTCGAAAAGGGCGACAAGCCTTTGGAAATCGTCACCTCACGTCAGTGGTACATCCGAAACGGTGGCCGTGACGAAGAGCGCCGTACGCAAATGATTGCCCGCGGGCAGGAGATCGACTTCCACCCATCGTTCATGCGCTCGCGTTATGAGAACTGGGTTTCTGGCCTAAACGGTGACTGGCTGGTTTCTCGCCAACGCTTCTTCGGCGTACCTGTACCCGTTTGGTACAAGGTCGATGAGCATGGCGAGCCTAACTATGACGCTCCGATTGTCCCAGAGACCGCTCAGCTTCCGGTTGATCCGGCAGCGGATGCGCCCATCGGATACACCGAGGATCAGCGTGGTGTAGCCGGCGGTTTCATCGGTGACGCCGACGTGCTTGATACTTGGGCAACGAGCTCACTGACCCCACAGATTGTGGGTCGTTGGGGACGCGATGACGAGTTCTTCTCCAAGGTATACCCATTTGATCTGCGCCCACAGGGCCACGACATCATCCGCACCTGGTTGTTCTCAACAGCAGTCCGTGCCGATGCGCTACACAACGATGTTCCTTGGAAGCATGCTGCCATTTCGGGCTGGATTCTAGATCCAGACCGTAAGAAGATGTCTAAGTCCAAGGGCAATGTAGTGGTACCAAACGAGGTGTTGGAGAAGTTTGGTTCCGACGCTGTTCGTTATTGGGCCGCCAGTGCCAAGTTGGGCGCCGATACCGCCTACGAAATTAACCAGATGAAGATTGGCCGCCGCTTGGCGATCAAGATTCTTAACGCTTCTAAGTTCGTCTTGAACCTGGGTGCCACCGAGGCAAACGTGCTGACCGATGACGCGTCATTGGTCACCAACGGTCTGGATCGTTCCTTGCTGTTGCGTCTGTCTACCGTGATCGAGGACGCTCAGCGTGCCTTTGAAAACTACGACTACGCGCGTGCTTTGGATATCACCGAGTCGTTCTTCTGGTCGTTCACCGATGACTATGTTGAACTGATCAAGGATCGTGCCTACGGCGGTCATGGTGAAGCTGAACAGGCCAGCGTTCTTGCAACGCTCGCGACTACCCTGGACTCGGTACTGCGTCTGTTTGCACCGTTCTTGCCGTTTGCTACCGAAGAAGTTTGGGGCTGGTGGCGCACTGGTTCGGTTCACCTGTCGCAGTGGCCAAGCGTTGCTCATCTCAGCGCAGCCACCGAAGGTGCTGACGCCATGGTTCTTCCGACCGTCGGCCACGCACTGTCGGGTATCCGCAAGGCTAAGTCAGACGCTAAGGTCAAACAACGCACCGAGGTACTTTCTGGTGAAATCCACGCACCTGCAGCTGCGATTGAGCAGTTGCGTGCCGGCTTCACCGATCTAAAGTCCGCCGGAAATGCACGTGAATTGACCTTGATTGAAGCCGAGGGTGATCTCAACGTTGTAAACGTGGAATTGGCTCCTGCCGAAGAAGATTAATCTTCATTAGGTAAGACACGAAGGCCGTCGAGATTTTCTCGGCGGTCTTCGCTGTTTCCACGATAGTTCTCGATTCGTTCTTTGTAATTGAACGGCTGTTGAACTTCGATAAAACCAAGTGCAATAACGATTTGATCTCTATTAAACAGAACAGTGGTTTAACCGTGTACGGTCAGAGTAAGCAATCAGGCTCGACTCTTGAGAGGCTCAAATGACAACCACACCGGAAGACTCGAACGAGTTCAAGCCAGATGACGTGGGCGACTCGGCAACTCCCCCAACAAACAATTCACCAACAGAGAATCCCAGCACTGAGTCCTCCGGTGCATATTATTCTGGCCAGCAAGGCTTTCCGCCGGCTCCTCGTCCGGGACAAAGCGCAGATGACAGCCTCCAACGCATTCAACTTAATGGATGGCTTTCGGCATTCTTTGGAATCATTCCGGCACTCATTTTCTTTGTGATCGATAAGGAACGTAGCAATCCGCTGGTCCGCGATTTCCATCAGCAGACACTGAACTTCAGTATCATTCGCGCAATCATTGGCTTGCTAGCGTTCGTACCTGTCATTGGATGGGTGATCGGCGTTCTCGGCGGCATCATCTGCTTTGTGATTGCTATTATGGCCGCGGTCAAAGCACCAGATGAGTACCAGGCCGGACGCGCGTACAAATACCCATTTAATTTCGCTTTTGTAAGCTAAAACTGTAGAAACTGCTCACTACCAGGCATCGGTTATTTCCGATCCGCGGCTGGATGCGTGAACTGGTGCTAGCCCGGATCATTTCTCAGAGTCAGGTTTAACTGACTCTTCGGGACTAGCTATGAGTCGTTGCATGGGTTTCGCTTTGCGCCGGTGTGCCTCGTTAAAATAGGCAACCTGTTCACTAGGCGGTTGGGCTATCTTGTGAACGATCGTTGAATCGTCCTCGCCTTTCACCGCGTCGTCTCGTGATGTCATCAATTCATCCTTAACTAAGTTGGGCGGAATGTCTTCATCGACATTCCGCCCAACTCACTTGCTGCTAGTTTTGTGCAGAATTATATGCCTGCTCGATGACGGTGCCCCAGTAAGGACCGAACATCGTGTTACGCACTCCACTGTAGCCAAAACTGTTGACTGAGTTCTGGTAGCCACTGGATCCGCCAAGGAACCATGGACCGCCTGAGGATCCACCGGTCATATCGCAAGGGATGCCCTGAGAATCGCTCTGTCCGTATGGATCGTCAATTGCTGAACCGGCGCATGACTGTAACGTCTCGCCATTGAATGGGCTCGCTGCCGGGTAACCGAAAGCTGTATATGTTAATCCACGAGCCTGGTTGAAGGCGACACCTGAAGCGCCGACCTGGTCAGCCAAGCTGACTCCACTATTATCGGAGACCACTGCGAAGGCAGTGTCATAGGTAATATCTCCGCCATTGCTCCACTGAGTGGGGGTCACCAATTCGGTTGCTGCAAATGATCCGTACGGTGCGTTACCGTTTTCGTATGCAGGCACGAAGACCCAGCGGGTTGCGAAGGCGCCAGGGCCTTCATTGGCGCAGTGACCGGCTGTGGAAACCGTTGATTCGTTGGCCGAAACAACCGAGTTACCCGAGCACACGTAGTCTGAGCCGCCGAGGGTGAAGAACACCTTACCAATGTGGGACACCGGAGTGACCGATGATCCTTTCTTCGGTTTTTGACCCTTATTTTTCGGGTTCGCTGCCTTCTGGCCGGAAATCTTCTTTGACTCCCCCGCCTTCTGCGCACCCTTTGTAGCGGATTTCCCGTGCGTGAGAACGTCAGCGGACTTGGCGTTCTTCATACGAGATGAGGTCCAGTAGTTCATCGCCTTTTTAGCGTTTGCCTGGCTGATTGTTGACGACTCGATTTTGTCGGTGGGGGCTGTGGGTGCAGCCATGGCCATTGAAGCACTTCCACCGATCAGTCCACCGGCAAGCAAAAGTGCAGCTATTGCTCGACCTTTGCGCAGGCTTGCCTTGGGGGCATTGTTTTGGATTCTGTCTTGCACGATTTCTCCCTGTGTGGCGGATGGGGGCCGCCGTCGAAAGCATGTGCCGGAGCACCTGTGGGAGTTAGTCAAACACATCTTTCAAGCATTACATAGGACCGTTCGCGAAGAATTTTATACATTCGACAAGCTAATTGGTTAAAACTATGAAGCTACGATTTTCTTGCGACCAAAACTCAAAGAGTGATCCCAACTAATAACCGGACCCCCAGGCATCACTTTCGCAGGATCCCTTGAATCTGCACGAAAAATCACTTAGAAAATGAAAGTTACTTAGCAGTAGGCAGATACGGCACGCAAGACCCGAGTCAAATAAAATTTATGAAACAACGGTGACGCGCTTCACATTTCAGCGATTGAGAAGTTGGCTGAAATTTATTCACGCGAAGTTACCACCGAGCGAAACATTAACTCTCAAGTAGTCAGTGAGAGCGCTCCCCCGCCAACCTCTCACTTAAGCTAGGCCAATGTCACTAATTAACACGCAACCGGACCACGAAGAATATGCCCGTCACTAATTAAACAAAAACCTCGTACAATCAGACCCGCCAAAATATGGCTAAGTCAATCGTACGAGGCTTGTAGAACGCAGATTAATCGAAAACTGGGCTTTCGGTGCGGCTTCGCTTCATTTCAAAGAAGTAAGGGAAAGACGCCAGCTGCGCGGCAGCATCAAACATCTTGCCTGCGTCTTCACCCGTTGGGATTCGGGTAATAACCGGACCAAAGAACCCCACTCCGTCTACTGCAATGACTGGGGTGCCAACGTCTTGGCCAACCTTGGAGATGCCTTGTTCATGGCTTGCACGTAGTGCAACATCATTGGCATCGGTATCGGCAGCCTGTGCTAACTCCGCAGGAAGCCCGACCTTTGCTAACGCGCGGGAGATGACATCGGCGCGGTCCTCAACCTTTTCGTAATGAATTAGTTCACCCATTGCGGTGTAGAGCTGGTCAATAACCTCGTCGCCATGCTCTTGCGCTGCCTTGATAATTACTCGTACTGGGCCCCAGGCGTTATCCATGGATGCACGGTAGTCCTCTGGAAGGTCACGACCTTCGTTGAGCACCGAAAGGCTCATCACGTTCCACCGAACATCGATGTCACGAACTTTTTCGACTTCCTTGATCCAACGGCTAGTGGCCCAAGCGAAGGGGCAGATTGGGTCGAACCAGAAATCAACTTGCGTGCGCTGTGGCATGAACCTTCAACTTCCTACGAAAAAATTAATGGAACTCTAAACTATGCGGATTTTTTGTTACGCTTCGCTGCAAGTTCGTGGGAAAGGAGCAATGGTTCGTCCTTATCCAAGACAGTTCCACGAGTCACCACTACCTCCGCAACC
The DNA here is from genome assembly GCF_002979915.1 of Arthrobacter sp. MYb213. GTDB lineage: Bacteria > Actinomycetota > Actinomycetes > Actinomycetales > Micrococcaceae > Glutamicibacter. Next base: position 228,037 of record NZ_PCQA01000001.1, on the reverse strand, counting down.
TCTTCCAAGCTAGGCAACTCAAACATGATGCCGCCCAAAGTCTCTTCCAAAATTGCACGAAGCCCACGTGCACCGGTTTCACGTTCAATTGCCAGTTCAGCAATTGCGTCCAAGGCTTGCGGCTCGAAGCTCAGCTCAACGCCGTCCATCCGGAACATTTTCTGGTACTGCTTCACCAGGGCATTCTTGGGTTCCGTGAGGACTCGAATCAACGCTCCACGGTCAAGATGCTCTACCGTAGCAATCACCGGGAGGCGACCGACGAATTCTGGGATCAATCCGAACTTCAGCAAGTCTTCGGGACGAACGTCGGAATAAGACGGAGCCTCAGACTTTATTGCGGTCAATGGTGCTCCGAAACCGATACCCTTTCGGCCCGCACGTGAGGAAATAATTTCCTCGAGTCCGGCAAAGGCACCAGCCACAATAAACAGAATGTTCGTTGTGTCCAACTGCAAGAAATCCTGATGTGGGTGTTTGCGTCCACCCTGAGGCGGAACTGCTGCGACGGTACCTTCAAGAATCTTCAGTAAAGCTTGCTGAACACCTTCACCGGAAACGTCCCGAGTAATCGAAGGGTTCTCGCTCTTTCGTGAAATCTTGTCAATTTCGTCAATGTAGATAATGCCGGTCTCGGCCTTCTTGACGTCAAAGTCTGCGGCTTGAATCAGCTTCAGCAAAATATTCTCAACGTCTTCACCGACATAGCCGGCCTCGGTCAAACTGGTTGCATCGGCTACGGCAAACGGAACGTTCAGCTTCTTCGCCAGCGACTGCGCCAGGTAGGTCTTACCGCAACCGGTGGGACCAATTAGCATGATGTTAGATTTCGAAACCTCAACATCATCTAGAGGATTCTCACTATTCAAGGCTGCAACAGGAGAATGCTCCTGAGTGCCGTGAATTCGCTTGTAATGGTTGTATACGGCGACGGACAGAGCACGCTTAGCGTTCTCCTGACCGATCACGTACTCTTCCAAGGAATTGAAGATTTCTCGTGGTTTTGGCAACGAAAAATCTTCGGAGACCTGTTCTTCAGCAAACTCTTCGGCAATGATCTCATTGCACAGTTCGATGCATTCGGTACAGATGTAGACTCCGTGGCCTGCAATTAGCTTCTTTACCTGTTTCTGGCTCTTTCCGCAGAAAGAACACTTCAACAGATCCGAGCCTTCGCCCATACGTCCCATCGCACCGATCTCCTGTTTGCTTGAGTTGCCGTGGACTATCCCAATTCTAAGTCAGGTAACCCCCAAATTAGCTGAATATGGCGGTCTACCTGCGTGGTGCAATCCTCTTGTGGAGAACGCACCTACAAGGTAAACCGCCAGTACTCAGTAATTATTCCGCGTAAGTCCTAGTGGCCAAGAACTGCGCGGGTCATCTTACGTGGAGTAAGCACCTCGTCGACGATGCCGTATTCCTTGGCATCGGCAGCGGTCATGAACAGATCGCGTTCAACGTCGTCGCGTACCTTCTCGACGCTCTGACCCGAGTGGCTTGCAATGGTCTCTTCGAGCCATGAGCGCATACGCATTACTTCTTCGGCCTGGATCTGCAGATCGGTCGCGGTACCGCGTTCGCCGCCACCCATTGACGGCTGGTGGATTAGCACGCGTGCGTTTGGTAGCGCCAGACGCTTGCCCGGGGTACCGGCGGCTAGCAGTACGGCTGCGGCGGAGGCCGCCTGCCCGAGGCAGACCGTCTGTACTTCTGGACGAATGAACTGAATCGTGTCGTAGATCGCGGTCATCGCGGTGAAGGATCCACCTGGTGAGTTGATGTACAGGGTGACATCGCGTTCTGGGTCCATCGATTCAAGAACCAGCAGCTGGGCCATGACGTCATCTGCCGATGCATCATCGACCTGCGCGCCGAGGAAGATAATGCGATCCTCGAATAGCTTGGCGTATGGATCCTGGCGCTTAAACCCGTACGGGGTGCGCTCTTCGAACTGTGGCAGGATGTAGCGAGCCGACGGCATCTGACCGCTAACGGCTTCCGGATTGAAGTTCATGGTTTTCTCCTTGGACAAATCTTTGGGGTTCAGGGCGATAGCTAAGGCCGACTACTTGCCGGCGTCGACGCCGCCGCCACCGGTGACCGTGCCGGCATGCTTTGCGATCTGGTCGAAGAATCCGTATTCCAGCGCGTCTTCAGCGGTGAACCACTTATCACGCTGGTTGTCGATCAGGATCTGCTCGACGCTCTGCCCGGTCTGCTCCGCGGTCAGGTCGCTCATAACCTTCTTCATGTGCATGATCAGTTCGGCTTGGATCTTGATATCCGAAGCGGTACCGCCAATGCCACCCGAAGGCTGGTGCATGAGGATACGAGCGTTAGGGGTCGCGTAGCGCTTGCCTGGAGTACCCGAGGACAGGAGGAACTGACCCATTGATGCGGCCAGACCGGTTGCCACGGTCACCACATCGTTCGGGATGAAGTTCATGGTGTCGTAGATAGCCATGCCTGCGGTGATCGATCCGCCTGGGGAGTTGATGTAAAGGTAAATGTCCTTTTCAGTATCCTCCGCAGAGAGCAAGAGCAGCTGCGAGCAAATCGCATTGGCATTGTCATCGCGGACTTCGGAGCCCAGCCAGATGATGCGCTCTTTGAGCAAGCGGTTGTAGATGTAATCCTCACGGCCGGCCGGGTCAACGGATGCCATGGTGGGAGTGCGCGAATCATTTGACATGTTCTCTACCTCTTCCAAACGTGTAGATCAGATTTTGAAATTCTTTTTCGAATCCCAAAGCTGCAACTGGTTACTTTGAGATTACTGACTTCAACTGCTAGATGCGCGGTTTCATGCCCCTGTTTCGCTCACGGCGCATGACTACACCGACAGCGAACAAAAAAGTAGCCACCTACCAACTCGTTTCCAAGTTGATAGGTGGCTACCGAGGTTGCGAGACTACTTAGCCTCTGCGGTTTCCTCTACAGCTTCTTCTTCGCCTGCAGGCTTCACGAATGAAGTCAGGTCTACAGCGGCACCGTTCGAATCGGTGACGGTTGCGAATTCAAGAACCTTGGCAAGTGCCTTGCGACGGCGGACTTCGCCCATCAACATTGGAACCTGGCCGGCACCGTCAAGCATCTGCGCGAACTGGTTTGGCTCCATGCCGTACTGACCTGCGGTCTGCACGATGTAGTCGATCAGCTCGGACTGCTCAACGCCAACTTCCTCGGCGTCAGCAACTGCGTCAAGGATGATTTCGTTCTTGAAAGCACGCTCGGTGTTCTCGCGAACTTCTGCGCGGTGCTCTTCGGTGTCGTGGTCAGCTTCAGCGTCTGGTGCGTTGAAGTGCTGTTCGATCTGCTCGTCGATGACGGAAGCAGGAACAGGAACCTCAACCAGTTCAACCAGCTTGTCGAGAACCAGCTCGCGAGCCTCTACGCCCTGCTCAGTGATCTTGCCTTCGGCAGCATCCTTGGACAGCGATTCGCGTAGTTCTGCGATGGTGTCGAACTCGGAAGCTAGCTGAGCAAAGTCATCGTTAGCTTCTGGCAGCTCGCGGGTCTTGACTGCAGAAACAACAACCTTCACGGTCGCGGTCTTGCCTGCGTGCTCGCCACCGGCAAGGGTGGTCTCGAAGGTGGCGTCTTCGCCTGCGGAAAGGCCGGTAACAGCCTCGTCCATGCCCTCTAGCATGTTGCCCGAACCAACCTGGTAGGACAGGCCCTGAGCTGCGTCTACCTCTTCGCCCTCGACCGATGCGGTCAGGTCCAAGGTGACGAAGGAATCTGCAGCAGCTGGTGCTTCAACATCCTTCAGGGTGCCGAAACGACCGCGCAGGTCATCAAGGGCCTTATCGATGTCTACGTCGGCAACTTCCTTAGCCTCGACGGAAACTTCAATACCCTTGTAGTCAGGTAGTTCAACCTTCGGACGGATATCAACTTCGAAAGTGAAGACCAGCTGGCCTTCGCCTTCCTTCTCGATGGAAGGAAGTTCGGTGATGTCAACCTCTGGGCGGGAAAGCGGGGTCAGTTCGTTCTCGACCATAGCCTTCTGGTAGAAGTCGTTCAGGCCCTCGTTCACAGCGGTTTCGATGACGTATCCGCGACCAACGCGCTGATCGATCATACGAGTCGGCACCTTGCCCTTACGGAAGCCTGGAACCTGAATCTGCTGAGCGATGGTCTTGTACGCCTCATCGACGCGGGGCTTCAGTTCCTCATAAGGAACCTCAACGGTCAGTTTCACCCGAGTCGGGTTGACGTTTTCGACGGCGCTCTTCACAGCGTTGTACTCCTGAGTTGTCTAAGAATTAGGTTTTATCTGCAAAAAACCCCGCAACATGGTGGCGTTGCGGGGTTGTTCGACAGAGTCGGGGTGACAGGATTCGAACCTGCGACCTCACGCTCCCAAAGCGCGCGCTCTAGCCAAGCTGAGCTACACCCCGATTAGCAGTGAACAGTCTAACCCGAGTCATCCTGTATCCACTAATCGTTTGCGATTCTTGCCAGATTCTTTTTACTGTTTCCGGTGATCACAAGAACTAAATTATCTTTAGATCTTTTTATCATGCAATAAATTCCGAAGAACTTATCTCATGAGTCGGGGTAACAGGATTCGAACCTGCGACCTCACGCTCCCAAAGCGCGCGCTCTAGCCAAGCTGAGCTATACCCCGTTGTACTCTGTGTGAAAATCGCTTTTCACCTGAGCCAACATCTCGTGAATCTTTGCTGGGAAGTTGTTATCCCTGCGTGATCACAAGAAATAAATTTACACGGGTTCGAGCTAAAAGCAAAATCGGCATCCTCGTGTTCAAAACTTCTAACTTCTGCGAATTTACGCGGTTTTTCCGGCGTTGACGTCTGTTTTTGAGGTAAAACACCGAAAAAGGTGAGTTGAGTAACAAGCTTTTTCCATGTTCTTCGCAGAAATATCCCTGAACGCTCACAGTCAACTCTCCAGCATGCGTTTCGAACCGCGAGTTCCGGGTTTTGTTGGCAGCCTTCCACTGCCCCGCGCAACGGTGGGTAGTACCCTTTAGCCATGCTGACTACATGGACACTGACGTTTGATTGCGCAGCTCCTGCACAACTTGCTAGCTTCTGGAAGACGGCGCTGGGATATGTGGACGCTGAAGCCCCAGCCGGCTTCGCCTCCTGGGAGGACTGGCTGATTGCCTGCGAGGTACCGCCAGCGGAATGGGATGACGGTGCAGTCATCTGCGACCCGACCGGCGCTGGCCCGCAAATATCCATACTCAAGGTACCCGAATCCAAGATCGCGAAAAATCGCATTCATCTGGACGTGAAAGTGGGACTGGGTCGCGACCAGCCCGCCGAGCAACGCGGACCTCGAGTTGAAGCGAAAGTCGAGCAGCTCATACTGCTCGGGGCTAAGGAACTATCCAGACACTTCATGCACGGACATCTAGATCATGTAGTGCTTGCAGATCCCGAGGGCAATGAATTCTGCGTCGTGTAACTTGCTCGTTCGCAAACTTATTTTGGATATGCAAAAAGGCCTCGCATCAGCGAGGCCTTTTTCGTGGAGGGGATGACGGGAATCGAACCCGCATCATTAGTTTGGAAGACTAAGGCTTTACCACTAAGCTACATCCCCACGATTCGTGACTTCATTGCCGCGAACAGAATTTAGTCTAGACCATAAATCTAGGTCGATGCAAATCGGGTGATTCCCGTTCCGACTTGGACACATCTCGTATAGCACCACTTTGTCCTGCGGCCGTTACAAAACACGCGGTTTCGCGAACATCGAGAAAGTGATCTTGGGCCCAAACACCCTACGCACCGTCTTGCAAAGCCTTTTTGCGCGGCAACTTCTGGCACCGAGGACACCAGTACAGTTTCCGTCCAGCGACTTCCGCCAGAGAGACCGTCCCTGTGCAACGGCGACATCCCATCCCTTGTCTCTGGTACACGTAGTAAGCGTTATCAGGCCATAAGACCCCCAGTGGATCCCGGTCCTCAACACGAGTAGTGATGATCTTTCCGTCACGGACGCCATCTTCCATGATGGCCACGATGTCCCACCACAATTTATTCGCACTACGTCCAGAAAGCTGATTGGCAGGAAGATCCGGGGAAATACGATTTCTAAAGAGTGCTTCGGCTCGGTAGATATTCCCGACCCCGCTAATTAAGTCTTGGTTCATTAACACCACGCCAATCGCGCTACTAGTGCGCGCAAGATTCGCCCGAAACTCCTTGAGCCCTCGCTTTAGGAGCTCTAGATCTTCACCAGCAGGCACCTGTCCCTTAGCCGCTTGGAATCGCGCAGCAGCACCAACTAAGGGATCCGGACCTAACTTATCGAGCTTTACTTGCACCTGCTCATAGTCCAAGACTTCACACGCTGTCGGCCCACGCAGGTCTGCCCATCCATGCTCGGAGACAATGCGGGCACGTACGGCGCCGATGGGTTCCGGTGGACCGGAATATTCTCCAGGCTCCTGCATGCTGACTTCGCGTTCACCTATGCGGCGTGGCGCGCCGATTGAGGATGCGCCAATGAACTGATCGTCGCCACCAAATTCGAAGGCGCCATAAAGTCCTAGATGCACTCGCAGATATAGGTCATTGGAAAAGCGGCAGAATAGCTGCTTCCCCTTGGCGAAGGCATGCTCCAGCTCGTTGCCACTGATGCGTTCAGCATCTGCGACAAAGCGGCCTTGCGGTGAAGTAATCTTAACCGTCTGCCCGCCAAAAACATCATCAAATTGGCGAGCCAGACGGTGAAGGGAATGTCCTTCGGGCACGGTTAGTCGATGACCTCGCCGGTAGTTTCGTACGACGCGATTTTGCCGATTCTCCGTACATGACGTTCGTCGTCGCTAAATGGCTCTGCGAGGAATGCCTCGATCAGTTGCGCCGCTTCTTCGACCGAATGCTGACGCCCACCAACGGCAATAACATTTGCGTTGTTGTGTTCACGAGCCAGTTTGGCGGTGTCCAAGTTCCATGCCAAGGCGGCACGAATTCCCTCGACCTTATTCGCTGCCATCTGCTCACCATTACCGGATCCCCCAAGGACGATCCCTAAAGCATCTACGCCGGCGCGCTGATCATCGATTACTGCCTTGGCAGCATTGATACAGAACGCAGGGTAATCATCTTGCGGGTCATACGATTTAGGGCCGTGGTTGACCATTTCGTATCCCTTGGCGGTGAGGTGCTTTACCAAGTAGTCGCTGAGTTCCAGACCTGCGTGATCGGTGGCGATGTGTACGCGCATGCTTTATTGCCTCATTCATTAGGAGGAAAGAACGGTTGATACTCCTCTTAGCTTAGCGACCAACTACCTTCAGAATCGAACTGTATAACCTTTGGCAGTCTCCGTGACGCGTCGGCCGCGAGGATAAGGTTTGGGCAAGAAATAAAGATTTTGTGGCTTAGGGCTTGCATGCTCCCCCAGTGTCGGTGACACAATGGGAGAAGTTATTCAATAATCGTTTCAGAACCTGTGGCGATAATCTTTTAGCACCTTATAACGGAGAGCACTATGCCAGGAATGAACCTCACGCGCACTGAGGCAGCCGACCGCGCGAACTTGATCAACGTCGAAGGCTACGAGGTGAGCCTGGACCTAACACGTGGCGAGCGTGTGTTCACTTCCCGTACCACCGTGCGCTTCACTGCCACCGAAGGCGCATCAACCTTCATCGATGCCGTGACCGACTCGGTACGGTCCATCAACCTCAACGGTGTCGAACTTGATCCGGCGCAGCACTCCGACGGCATCCGCATCCAACTGCCTGCGTTGGCAGCCGAGAACGTCTTAACCATCGATGCCGATGCGCTATATATGAATACCGGCGAGGGCCTGCACCGCTTCGTGGATCCGGTGGATCAGGAAGTCTACCTTTACTCACAATTCGAGGTCGCTGATTGCCGCCGCATGTTTGCCGTCTTCGAGCAGCCAGATCTCAAAGCCACCTTCCAGTTCTCGGTCACCGCACCGAAATACTGGAACGTGGTTTCGAACGCGCCAACGCCAGCACCTGTTGAGCAGGGCGAAGCGGCCACCTGGGACTTCGCACCAACACAGCGCATCTCCTGCTACATCACCGCATTGATCGCTGGCCCCTACCAGGTAGTTCGCGATTCATTGGTTTCCTCCAGCGGCCGAACCGTCGAATTGGGCGTCTTCGCGCGCGCTTCCATGATGCAGTACCTAGACGTGGAGAATATCGTCACGGTCACCCGTCAAGGCTTCGAATTCTATGAAAAGAACTTCGGAACCCCCTACCCATTTGAAAAGTATGATCAGCTTTTCGTTCCAGAATTTAACGCCGGAGCCATGGAAAATGCCGGGGCCGTTACCTTCCTTGAAGAGTACGTGTTCCGCTCCCGTCCAACCCATGCAATGGTCGAACGTCGCGCAATCACGATCCTGCACGAGTTGGCACATATGTGGTTCGGCGACCTAGTGACCATGAAGTGGTGGAATGACCTATGGCTCAATGAATCATTTGCCGAGTTCATGTCTACCTTGGCTGCGGCGCAGAACACCGAATTCACCAGCTCATGGACCACCTTTAATACCTTGGAAAAGAACTGGGCTTACCGCCAAGACCAACTTCCAAGTACCCACCCAATTGTTGCCGAGATCAATGATCTCGAAGATGTTGAGGTGAACTTCGACGGTATTACCTACGCCAAGGGCGCATCGGTGCTCCGCCAGTTGGTTGCCTTTGTTGGTCAGGAAGAGTTCATGGCAGGAGTCCGCGAATACTTCAAGAAGCACGCGTGGTCCAATACCGAACTACCCGATCTACTCTCCGAGCTGGAAGCAGCTAGCGGCCGGGACCTGAGCGACTGGGGCGCCTCATGGTTGGAAACCGCAGGTGTCAACACACTCAAAGCTGAAATAGCGAGCGATGACGCCGGGATCATCACCGGATTCACGATCAACCAGAGTGCGATCGAAGAATTCCCTACATTGCGTAAGCACCGTCTCGCGGTGGGCTTCTACAGCCTCGATGAACAGCACAAGCTCGTGCGAGTACACCGTGAGGAGTTAGACGTCGAGGGTGCCAGCACCGAGGTTCCAGTACTCATCGGCATGCAGCGTCCGGACTTGGTTCTGCTCAACGACGATGACCTGACCTACACCAAAATCCGTCTCGATGAGCAATCATTGGCTACCGCCACGGAACATTTGAAAGACTTCGTCGAATCACTGCCACGCACCTTGGTGTGGAGTGCGGCCTGGGATGCGGTACGCGATGCCGAAAGTCCAGCCAGTGACTATGTCCAGCTATTGCTAAATAACATCGGTCACGAAGTTGATTCGTCGGTCATCATGGTTCTCTTGCGTCAACTCAACACCGCCTTGGACTACTATGTCACCCCGAAGCACAGCAGTGAGCTTTCGGTACAGGCAGCCGATCGCCTTTGGGAATTGGCACAGCAAGCAGAGGCAGGTTCCGATGCTCAGCTGCAGTTCGCTAAAGCATTTGCACACCGTTCTCGGACCACTGAGCAGTTTGATCAGGTTTCAGGGTTGCTCGACGGTTCCGTGGTCTTAGATGAACTGACCCTAGACACCGATCTGCGCTGGTCATTGGCGATCGCGCTGACCGCCGGGGCACGAATGGATACCGCCGAGCTCGATGAGATGCTTGCCAAGGATGACACTGCCAAGGGTAAAGCCAGCTGGCACACGGCCCGGGCCGCACGCCCATCCGCCGAAGCGAAAAAGGAAGCCTTTACGGCCGCCACGTCAGCAACGCTGTCCAACGTACAGCAAGGCGCAGTCATTTCGGGCTTCAATATTTCTCATGACCACTCATTGCTTGATGGTTTCACCGAGCCTTACTTTGGCCTTCTGGTCAAGGCATGGGAGAGCTACTCGCATGAGATGGCGAAGCAGATCGTTTTGGGCTTCTACCCAAGTTCGGCAGTTTCTCAGAAGACTATTGATCGCACTGATGAGTTTTTGTCGGGTCTAGGCGAGAAGCATCCCGCGATGCGCCGCCTATTGGTTGAAAGTCGTGCAGACGTGGTGAGGGCTTTGGCTGCCCAGTCCACGGATGCTAAGGCCTAATATTTAGTTTGCACCCATGGTGTGCGTTGTAGTTCGATATCGGTACGGTTCCTCGTAGCTAAGGTACCTAGGATTCGTGCTCCAACGCACACCATAAGCTTCTTAAAGGGTGGAAGAATGGCAGTATGGATCTCTCGCTGCACAACTATCAGATCGCCATCGAGTGGACCGGTAATCGCGGGGCTGGAACCGACACCTACCGTGGTTATGGCCGGGATCACATCATCCGGGCCGATGGGTTGCCTGACATTTCCGGCACTGCAGATCCGACCTTCCACGGCGATAAAGATCGTTGGAACCCCGAGCAACTTTTGCTCGCGGCCTTGAGCCAATGCCACATGCTCTCTTATCTCCACGTAGCGGTGACCCACGGCGTAGTGATCACCGGCTATCAAGATCAGGCTTCTGGCACCTTAAGATTAAACCGCGACAATAGCGGAGAGTTCACCCAGGTGGTTCTCCGTCCGCAGGTTTCTTTAGCCGACGATTCTCAACGAGAGCTCGCAGATTCGTTGCATCAACAAGCCAATCGGGTCTGCTTCATCGCCAGGTCCGTGAATTTTCCGGTTCTCCACGAACCTGTCACCGCGTAATTTAGGAATCTATTAAATGAGTGAAATAAACCCGCTGCCTCACACCGTGAAGCGCGATCCGATGAGCAACCCAGTAGTCACCGGCCCATCCTCCGATGAGTTCCTTAAGCTGGCTCAGGAACCGGTAGATGTATCCGACTATGCGGGGACCTTCTATGAAGAAGTGGGTGGCCGCGAGGTCTTCGCGCGACTGAGTGAGAATTTTTATGCATCCGTCGCCGAAGACGAAGAGTTTAAGGCCATGTACCCAGAAAAGGATCTGTTCCCCGCTCAGATTCGCCTGCAATTGTTTCTAGAACAATATTGGGGTGGCCCAACTTCTTATTCGGAGCATCGCGGACATCCGCGCCTACGCATGCGCCATATGCCGTATGTGGTTAACCCACATAACCGCGATGTCTGGTTGGCACATATGAACAAGGCCATCGACCAGTTAGAACTGCCGATGCTTCATGCCGAAACGTTACGGGAATACTTCGACCGCGCCGCGCATTCTCTGCTCAACGCGTCAAGCTAAACACCCTCAACGAAAAGCTCCGCACTGGCCAAGCCGGTGCGGAGCTTTTTGTGATCAGAGCAGTGACGCCGAACGGCGCAAGAGAACATGTCCTAGCCCATTGCTGACACGGATCCAGTTTCCCTGACGCAGGATCCTACTTTGCCCATCTGACGACAAGAAACCTAGTGCGTGCATAGCGAAGGCAGCTCCCAGCGGGAGGCTAACTTTCGAGTCCTCCATCTGGGCAGACCAGATGCGCTGACGTATTTGAGCAACAACAGGCTTGCCTGGATTTTCCGGCAAAGCCTTAGCTACCGCATCGATACCCGATTGTGCTGCCGCGGCCAGCTCAGTATCTGCAACATTTCCGGCATCCACCCAGCCGGACATCGGCACGGTAATGCCGGCCCATACTGGATTTTCTTCCACCGGAGGGAACATAAACTCGGTACTTGCTTGCCCCATTCGCGCCAGACGATCTTGAATAGCCGCGATAGAGTAGCAGGCATTACCTTGGGCTTCCTTTGCCAGGCGATGCACACGCATTCCTAGGATGGTGTAGTCACCTTGCCCAAGCTGCGCCGGAACCAGCACCGGAACATAAACTGCTAGCGCGGTTCCACGGACGGTGAGCAATGCTCCATCGTCTTCGATAGCTTTGGCTCGGCTAAGTAAGTTAGCTAAATCGCTGACTGAATTGGAGTCTTCAAAAACAAGTGAATCACTGGCCATAGCCTAATGTTCTCATGACTTGGGACTAACTTTCCGGCTCCTTCATCGGTTTTCGTCACATGCGACAGTTCCCGTACGGTGCCGTCACGTGAATATTCGAACTTGTCACGATAGAGTTTTCAAAGTCACCGTCAGCACGTCAAGGAGTTCAATATCGTGACCGAGGAACTGGGCACTACACAAATCCTGCTGGATTTGTTGGATCTGGATGGAGCCGAGCAGGCTCGCACCGATGAAGATATTTTTATCGGCAAGACTCCTCGCCAATCCCGAACTAGGGTTTTTGGCGGTCAAGTATTGGCTCAGTCTGTCATTGCTGGTTCACGCACGGTCCCTGAGGGGCGTGCGATTCACTCAATGCATGGCTATTTCCTTCGCCCGGGCGACCCCACACAAAACATCACCTTTGGGGTTCAACGGTTGCGTGACGGTCGATCATTCTCAGCACGCAGAGTCCACGCCTATCAAAATGGCGTGCCTATTCTTTCGATGATTGCGTCCTTCCAAGAACCGGCCAAAGGGCTCGACCACTCGGACGCGGTGCCTTTTGACGTCCCAGCTCCAGAAACTCTACTTAAAACGGCTGACATCATCGGTCACTTCGACCATCCGGTAGCCCACGAATGGGCCTACGAACGTCCTTTCGACATGCGCCACATTACCGAACCGGTGTACCTTCCTGGCTACGAGAAAAACGAAGCGATGGCTGCAGTCTGGATGCGTACCACCGCTCCCATGCCAGATGATCCGGTTCTCCACCGAGCCGCGTTGGCCTACGCCAGTGACTATATGTTGCTCGAACCGGTCATCCGCCGCCACGGCATCAGCTGGATTCATCGAGGCTTGAGTATCGCGAGTTTAGACCATGCAATGTGGTGGCACCGAGAGTTCCGTGCCGACGAATGGCTGCTCTATGTGCTGCGCTCCCCCAGCGCATCTTCTGCTCGAGGACTGGGAACAGGGCAAATCTTCAATGCGGCAGGTGAGCTAGTAGCCACGGTAGCCCAAGAAGGAATGGTCCGACTTCCAGAGTTTGAAGAGGATCTTGAGTAAACCTCAGATTTGCTTTGAACACTGAGTAAGATCAGCAACGCATGCCAAGCGGCAATTTGCGCCAACTATTTGGGCGCAGGTTGTCGCTTGTTTTGCTTTCCGCAAGAACTTACAGCGCTAGTAAGCAGGTCGGCGTACTTGGTGTCTAGCTGACATCGTCTCCAGATTCTAGGCGTCTGGCTCCAGAGCCTTGGCTTGCAAGGGTATCCTCCGGATTGAGCAGTGAACATGCCTCCATCGAGAGGCAACCGCATCCAATGCATCCCATCAGCCGGTCTTCGAGTTCTTCGATGGCTCGGCGCCGATGCTCGAGTACACGTTTCCATTCGGTAGAAGCGCGTTTCCAATCAGCTTCAGAAGGAATGGTATCCATGGGCACCGGTTCGAGCGCATGACCGATGTCCGCCAGTGGAATTCCGAGTTTACTTCCGACGGAGATTAGCGAGATCCGCCGCAACATATGCCGTGGATAACGTCGCTGGTTTCCTGCACTACGTGTTGAATGGATCAATCCAATCTCTTCGTAGTAATGAAGAGCAGACTTCGCTACCCCGGTGCGCTCACTGACTTGTCCGATTCCCAGAAGCTCTTGTCCAGGATTGTTATTGTCGCTCAAATTTTCTCCCTGTGTGAAGCGTCACCGATCAACAAATTGACCTCAAGCTTACTTGAGGTTCTAGGCTGAAGATAGTTGGCACCTGACCCCAAGGGGTTTCGGTGCGGGAGATTGAATCTCAGTGATTCAAAAGCAAAGGACGATTCACGTATGCAGAGTTTGTCGGCGGATTTCCGCGACGCATTTCGCGCTCACCCCGCAGGAGTAGCGCTTATTACCGCCACGGTTGATGGCATTCCTTACGGACTGACGATCTCAAGTCTCGCTTCGTTATCGATCGATCCCGTGGCAGTTTCCTTTTCGCTGACTAAAGAATCCGGGGCTGCTGGAGCAGTGTTAGCGGCAAACACATTCATGATCCATATGCTCGGCGAAGATCATGAAGAACTGGCAGATAATTTCGCCCGGCCTGGAGCTCCACGGTTCACCATAGATCAGGGTTGGACCTTTCTGCCCACCGGGGAACCGTATTTTGACAAGGCGCCGGCAGCTTTGCGCGCACAAATTCATTCGTCAATTAGCGTCGGCGGGTCACGTCTTATTGCGGCTGAAATTCTCGAAGTCATCAAAGGAGAACCCGCACAACATTTGGTGCACCAGAACCGTAAGTATCTGAAGCTACCAACGCTTCTTCCCGACACAGCGCAAGGATAGAGTAGCTAGATTACGTTGCCTTTTGCGCAGTCAAAAGCGCCGAGGCCAGCACGAAATATTCGTGCTGGCCTCGGCGCTTCGCTTTATTCTTAGTCGCGAGTCAGGCGACGGTGGGTCACGCGGTGCGGCTTAGCTGCATCGGCTCCCAAACGCTCAACCTTATTGTCTTCGTAAGACTGGAAGTTACCTTCGAACCAGTACCAGCTCGAAGGATTTTCTTCGGTGCCCTCGTAAGCCAAAATGTGAGTGGCCACTCGGTCCAGGAACCAGCGATCGTGCGAGACGACCACTGCGCAACCTGGGAAGTCGAGCAGAGCGTTTTCCAAGGACGAAAGAGTCTCAACGTCCAAGTCGTTAGTAGGCTCATCGAGTAGCAACAGGTTGCCACCCTGCTTCAAGGTCAGCGCCAGGTTCAGACGGTTACGCTCACCACCGGAGAGCACACCTGCCTTCTTCTGCTGGTCAGGACCCTTGAAACCGAAAGCCGAGACGTAGGCACGCGAAGGCATTTCAACCTGACCGACCTGGATGTAGTCGTTGCCTTCAGAGACAACTTCCCAAAGGGACTTTTCCGGATCAATATTTTCGCGGTTCTGGTCGACATAGGAGATCTTCACGGTCTCGCCAATCTTCAGCGATCCTCCGTCAATTTCTTCCATGCCCACGATGGACTTGAACAGCGTCGACTTACCGACACCGTTAGGACCAATCACGCCCACAATGCCGTTACGTGGAAGCGAGAATGAAAGTCCGTCGATGAGCACACGCTCGCCGAAGCCCTTCTTCAGATTCTCTGCTTCAATAACAACCTGGCCCAGGCGCGGGCCTGGTGGAATCTGAATCTCTTCGAAGTCAAGCTTTCGAGTGCGCTCTGCTTCCGCAGCCATTTCTTCGTAGCGAGCCAGACGAGCCTTCGACTTAGTCTGACGTCCCTTAGCGTTGGAGCGGACCCATTCGAGCTCTTCGGTCAGACGCTTTGCAAGCTTCTGATCCTTTTTGCCCTGGAATTCCATACGCTCGCGCTTCTTCTCCAAGTAAGTGGAGTAGTTGCCTTCGTATGGGTGCAGGCGACCACGGTCAACCTCACAGATCCATTCAGCGACGTGATCCAGGAAGTAACGGTCGTGAGTCACGGCCAGTACTGCGCCTGGGTAGGCCGACAGGTGCTGCTCTAGCCACAGTACGGACTCAGCATCCAAGTGGTTAGTAGGCTCATCGAGGAGCAACAGGTCTGGCTTCTGCAGCAGCAACTTACATAGTGCTACACGTCGGCGCTCACCACCGGAGAGGTGGGTGACCATCTCGTCGCCCGGTGGGCAACGCAAGGCATCCATAGCCTGCTCTAGCTGGTTGTCGATGTCCCAAGCGTCAGCGGCGTCAATAGCCTCCTGCAGCTTGCCCATCTCATCAAGCAAGGTGTCGAAATCGGCACCTTCTTGAGCCATCTCCTCCGAGATCTCGTTGAAGCGGGTGATCTTTTTGTAGATCTCGCCAACACCTTCCTGGACGTTGCCCAGGACGGTCTTTTCTTCATTCAAGGGTGGTTCCTGCAGCAAGATGCCGACAGAGTAACCGGGTGATAGACGCGCCTCACCATTGGACGGGGTATCGATGCCCGCCATAATCTTTAGGATCGTTGATTTACCAGCACCGTTAGGGCCCACCACGCCAATTTTGGCGCCCGGGAAAAACGACATGCTGACATCATCAAGGATGACTTTGTCACCAACGGCTTTGCGAGCCTTGGTCATCGTGTAAATGAATTCCGCCATGGGGTTAAGGCTAGTCGCTCAGTAGCCGCAAATCCGAATCCACACACCACTAATTCGCCTCAGTGGTGCCCGGTCTCACACGTTTGTCCGTGACACCACCGAATAAGGAACTTTTAGGCGGCTTCCGTGTCCCTTTCAGGCCATGGTGCTGTGGAGTTCTTATTGTCGGCTTGTTCAGTTTCATCGGACTGGGAGCCGTGAGTTGATCGGTCAAATTCGCCGCCACCGTTGCGCACCTTCGTATAGTTCGAAGTTCCATATTTGAGATCGTGCCCAAATGAAAATGCTTCGATATCTACACTGGTTCCGCGCGATCCGTCGTTTCGTTCAAATTGCCGAACCTGAAGCTTGCCAGTCACTACTATGTGATCACCTTGCTCAAAAGATTCCATTCCATTTTCGGCCAAAGACCTGAAGGCGCTAATCGAGTACCAGTTGGTTCCTGCATCGACCCACTGCCCAGTTTCCGGGTCTCTCTTGCGCTCGTGGGTGACTGCGCGAAACTTCAGCACCGCCAGTCCCTGCGGCGTGATGCTCAGCTTAGGCTCGGTGCCAATAACGGCACGGATAGTCACAAGATCACTCATGACGTTGTTCTCCTTTGGATCTGACCGGTACGGTTACCGGGTTTCAATCCATGCTGCGCCTCGAAGCCTAGTTGCGAAGCTCTGTCGATTCCCTTTGTGGATAACTCTGAGTGGCTCGGAATGCCCCGGCTACTACCATCAGCACGATGACTACACCTGGCAGTATCCAACCGGACCAACCGAGAATAGAGGCCTTCGTTGTGTCGAGCATGGATCCCATGATCATAAATAGGGATACCAACCCTACGCTGGCGTTGAAGATTCCATGAGCAAAGGCTGCAGGCCAAACGGAGTTGCTCATGGTCCTCAACCAAGCAAAGAATGCCCCGACAACGATGCACATTCCACACATCATTACTACTCCCCAACCGTCCTTGGCAAAGGGGTAGTTATAGCCCAACAAGATCAGCGGCGAGTGCCATAGTCCCCAAATCACACCCGAAATCAGCAGTGCTGGCACCTGACCCAACGGCTGTAATTTTGGCCAAAGCCACCCGCGCCAACCAATTTCTTCACCAAGCGCTGGGATCAGATTCAGCAATCCGGCGACAAGGATGAGCCCGGCTTGCCCAAGCAAATACCTAGCAGGCCCGTCGGTTCCCGATACAAAGTTGAGAATCATGAACTGATCAAAGTCACCAGGAAACACGCCGAGCCAGGTACCGATAAATGGTGCTTGAACGATGAGCAGAATGGGAATGAAATACGCAAGGAGGGCAGCTAGGAGAAATCGCTTGGGCTTACGGATCGGAGCAAGACCCGATTCCTTGATGAACTGCTTGCCTCGGCGCTGAAGCAAACTCACGGCCACTGCTGCGATAGTCGGCGTTACCATCATTGCCATGGCTATCCAGGTAAATTGCGGGTGATGCAAGCCCCCTCCTTGCCACAGCGGGAGCGCTACTAGCCAAGCCAAAGCGAAACTGAGAATAGTAAAGCAGGAGATACTTTTCAGACCATCAATTCTCCAGTGCCGCATACAAATATTCTCCTACTCAACCGCTCATGAACTTGACCTCCTACAAGACTAGCGTTTTCAGTTAGAGATCTGGCTTGCCAATGAGCTAAACTAATTTTCGGTTACGCCTCCGTAGCTCAGCTGGATAGAGCAAGAGCCTTCTAATCTCTAGGTCGCCGGTTCGAATCCGGCCGGGGGTACCAACTGAGAGCCGCCGTTCACTATGTAAAACGAGTGAACGGCGGTTCTTTTTGCTCTCTGACTCAGTACCGAGCCGCAGCGAGATCCGCTGAGTGGCATGTCTTAGAGACCTGAAGGCTCCGTTCGGACTACCTTCGGCACTAAATTGAAAATTACTCACCCGCAATAGGCCGCCAGATTGATGTGCAGTAAACAAATAACCACCAAAGCTACCCCGCTCGCGCGTTATTTCTAGACGTTCCATCGACTCTTGAACCCACTGGCTTTGTCCGCTTCGTAGAGTCCTTGCGCTAGCAGCCAACTCGTTTCGAGAATTGGGTATTGCACCACCGCTCGTGTCATGCCATCACCAAGGTCCGGTCGGGTAATTCCCAGTGTTGAGATTTTTCCATCCTTGATCAGCGGATTTTTCGATTGCTGGTCTCGCGCACATATTTGATAGTGAATTTTCCCCGGATTATCGCGGAGAATCTTTGGCTAAAAGCCAATCAAAAGGGGCCTTACTACCGCGCCACACCTCCAAGTACTCAGTTGAACTTGCACCCTACAGGTACCCGATACTTGGAGTTTCATATGCAACACCTAAAAGTGCGCTAGCAGTGCACGTGAAGTCGATGATTTTAGTTTCAACTTTTCCAAATGTGGGATAAACTCTAGGTGCTGTACAAATCAGGAGGAACAGGTAGATGGCGCTTATCGCCCCCGCTTTAGCTAAGCCGATACTCGGCGAACGCTCCAGCGTTAACCTTATTTTCCTGATCGCAGGATTATCTTTCGCCTCTTGGGCTGGAAGACTTTCGGTGATCGATATGGTCTTTGACTTCTCCGGGTCACAGCTAGGTGCTTTTCTCTTTTTCATGACGGCTGGCACCTTAGCCGGAATTGCGTTGGCCCCGAGCCTAAGCCGAACGTTCTCGGCCAAAAATCTTCTCCTTGTGCTTCCCATCTTCCTAGCTGCGATATTGGTAACCCTTGGCGTATCTGTCACGATTCTGCAGAGCAGTATCGCCGCCTTCGTAATCTTATTTTTCAACGGGCTAATATTCGGTTGCCTTGATATCACCATGAATGTTAACGGAGCCAAGGTTGAACGGAAGCTCGGCAAAAGCATCATGCCCTCATTGCATGGATTTTTCAGTCTCGGCTCCCTACTCGGCGCGGGCATCGCAACGGCTACCCTGAGCCTAGAAATCGAAACAATCTGGCACTTCAGCTTTGTCGCCGTAGTAATCGTTGGCTTAACGCTCCTTGCACAGACCGGTTTCAAAACCTGGAACTACAATTACTCGGCACCACGAGACAAAACCCAGCTGAAGGCCTCCGGCGCACGTTCACGGCGCGGACTGTTATTGCTCCTGGGGCTTATGGTTGCCGGGCTCAGCTTTGCAGAAGGGGCTGCCAACGATTGGCTTGCGGTGGCTTCTGTCGTCGGCCATGGGCTCAGCCATCCCAGCGGAGCGCTGATGTTTACCCTCTTTACCGGCGCGATGACCATAGGCAGATTCACCGGCGGACCAATTGTTGACCGCATTGGAACCAAGTGTTCGCTGATGATTATGGGTATGGTCGGTCTTGTCGGAATTGTCTTGTTTATTCTCGGCGACAACATCTGGATGCTTGGGGCCGGAGCGCTATTTTGGGGGCTGGGTAGTTCACTCGGGTTCCCTGTGGGAATGTCCATCGCGGCCTCGCGCAGCGATCACCTTGGCCCACGTGCCGTGAGCGTTATCAGCGCCTTTGGCTATGGAGCGATGCTCAGCGGACCACCGGTTATTGGGTTCGTAGCAGACATTATCGGATTACCTCAAGCCCTCTGGCTCATTGTCACGATCTTGATAATCTCGTTGATCATCACTCCAAGAGCAGCGCAAACCGGCCAATCCCTCGAAGCGAAAAGCTAAACGGGCAGGATTGCTCGTTCTTTGATATTTCGCATCACGATAGTGCTAGTCAGCTTCTCCACGCCGGGCAGTTCAACTAATACCTCATCGTAGAGGTGCTGATAGTGGCTCAGATCCTTGGCGTAAACACGCAACAAAAAATCTGGTTCCCCAAAGAGGCGTTGCGCCTCGACGATCAACTCATCTTTTTCAACTGCCGCCTCGAAGGCTTTAAGTTGGGCACGATCTTTGAGTGTTACGAAGACCAGGGCCTCGAATGCTAAGCCAACGCGTTCAGGAGCAATGACAGCCTGATAGCCGGCAATGACCCCTGCTCGCTCGAGTTCGCGAATTCGTCGATGACAAGGGGCAACTGAGAGCCCAACCTTACTGGCTACCGCAGTTGCACTCATCCGGCCGTCCAGTTGCAATTCAGCGATGATAGCCCGGTCTAATTTATCCATGAACTCAGCATACAACGCAATATATTTGCGTGTTTTATCCACTAATCAAGAAAAGATTGCTTAAATTGGTGCCTCCTGAGTAAAAACGGCAAGCACTTTTCGGGCAATTTTCCCTAACCTTATATGAGCACGTCAGGAACTATGAGGAGTCACCATGGAAATCACGCAACTAACTGGCTTCCTCTTGGTCTCCGTTACCCTAGCCTGCACCCCTGGCGCCGACTGGGCTTACATAATTTCCTCGGCTATCGGACCTAAAGGCTACCGCGCGGCAGTATGGGGACTACTGACAGGCTATCTATTTCACACCGCACTACTTGTCTGTGGCGTGGCAGCGTTAGTCGCCAGTTCGCCACAGCTGCTCCTTTGGCTAACCATGGCAGGATCCATATACCTACTATGGCTCGGAATTACCACGCTCACCAGCTGGAAGTCAGCAAAATTTTACCCGACTGCCTCGGTGGACCACGCAGAATTTGAGGCCACAAATGCCCACCCCCGTGGCGCACTCAACACATCCCCCGGGCGCCTTGCGCTTCTGACCAAGGCTCCCTCATCTGAGAATTCGCGTGCACAGTGGCGCGCACCTTTCTTCAAAGGACTGCTCACCAGTGGGGTCAACCCGAAGGCGCTACTACTCTATTTGGCGTTGATTCCACAGTTCATCAATCCGGACGCAAGCTGGCCATTGTCCGTTCAGACCGGCGCACTTGGCCTCACTCATTTCGCGGTATCGGTCGCCGTGTACTTTGCCGTCGCCCTAACCGCACGTCTTTTATTACGCTCCAGACCACTGGCCGCAAGAATTGTGACTGCAGCTTCGGGGATCATCATGATTGGCCTTTCACTAGTGCTTATCTACGATCAGTTCTTTGGCTAAACGTAATTCATTGAACACTGATCAAGACAATTGAACAGTGATCAAGTATGCTCTTTTCTCAGTGGTAAAAAACGTCACTAAGAACGCCTTCCAGACACCGAACTTTCAGCGGTGATCTCCTGGATAAACAAGTACGTCGCGATGGAGCATTGTGGAATTACCAGAGATCCAGCTTGAGCAAGTCACTGTCAGCTTTGAAGACCGCACGGTCCTCACTGATATCACCCTGACGCTCAATGAACGTCGCATCGGAATCATCGGGGCAAACGGCGCGGGTAAAAGCACACTGTCGCGATTACTCAACGCACTAGTTATTCCTACCAGTGGCACCGTCCGTGTGGGAGGACTAGAGACGTCCAAAAATGCGAAACAGATTCGTCGCGATGTGGGTTTCGTATTCCAAAACCCTGCCAATCAAATCATCATGCCGCTGGTCGCGGACGATATAGCCTTTGGCCTGAAAAACATCGGCTTGTCCAAAGTAGAGCGCAAGGTTCGAGTCACACAGACCCTTGAAGAACTGAACATTGCTCATCTAGCAGATCGTGAGAGCCATACGCTTTCCGGCGGCGAGCAGCAAATGGTGGCCTTGGCAGCAGTAATGGCCATGCAACCTCGCACGATTGTTTTTGACGAGCCCACAACCATGCTTGATCTACGTAATCGACTGCGCTTCCAACGCGAGATCGCCCAACTTCCACAACGAGCCATCGTTATTACTCACGATCTAGAACTACTAGAAGACTTTGATCGTGTCCTCGTGGTTACTGACGGGATCGTCGACTTTGACGGTCAGCCCGCGGATGCTATTGATCATTACCGCCAGTGGAGCCACGTATGATCGCCGCGCAGAACACCTCATATCTCGCTAAATTACCAGCGGGACTTAAATTTGGAGCACTGCTGGTTCTCAGCATCGGCCTATACCTGATCGGTAGTTGGCAGATCCTCTTGGTGTTACTTATTTTGAGCGTCCTCATCTTGCTCAGTGCTCGGGTGAACTTGCGCCAGCTACGCATGCCCCTGGTGACCTTGCTCCTCATCCTTGGTATCGTCTTTGTCTCTTTAGGAATCCAGACGACCTGGGACAGCGCGCTAGTGTCGGTACTTCGCCTGCTCACCATGTGCATGTTTGCCTACGCAGTCAGCTTGACGACCACCTTTGACGCCATGCTCGAACTCTTTCAACAGGTGGCCTCTCCCCTACGCCATGTCGGCGCGAACCCAGCACAAATATCCTTAGGGCTATCTTTGGCTATTCGCTTCATTCCAGAACTTAAACGCGTATATCTGGAAGTCCGCGAAGCTCAACACGCGCGCGGGCTCGCAAATAATCCCCTCGCCGTAGCGGTTCCACTGGTGATTCGTTCCCTCCGAATCGCCGAAGATACCGCCGAGGCGCTAGAAGCACGCGGTTACGACTCCGCCGAACATTCCAAATAATCCTCCCCAGACTCACTCGCACAATCATTCGTTAGGACGCTCCCATGGCAACTGCCACAACTTCGCAAACCCGAAATACTGTTTATGTCGCAATATTTGCGGCCATGATCGCCGCGATGGGCTTAGTTCCTCCCATCGTGATCGGCATTGTGCCGGTGCCAATCACACTGCAAACTTTGGGTGTCATGCTCGCTGGAGCCCTCCTCGGCCCGGTGCGTGGCATGCTCTCAAGTTTGATTGTGGTTGTCCTTGCCTTAGCCGGCTTACCACTATTAGCTGGCGGCCGTGGTGGACTGGCCGTATTGCTAGGCCCAACCGGCGGCTACCTGCTGGGCTGGATCTTTGGATCCTTGGTCATTGGCGCGCTGTTCAAATTCTGGGTGCTCCGTCAAAAGAGCCAAACCGGACGTATCATCACAGGATTGGTCTCGGTCATCATTGGCGGTATCGGCGTGATCTACCTGTTCGGCATTCCATGGACAGCAGCGGTGACAGGGCTTGATCTTGGTACCTCCGCGATAGGCGCCATCGCATTCTTGCCCGGAGACCTCATCAAAGCCGTCGTCACCGCGCTGGTGGCTGTCACCGTGCACCGCAGCTACCGGGCACTGATGAGCTAACCCAATGGATCTTGCCAGCCAATTGCAACTGCATGCGCGGACCCGTCCACGACACCCAGCGGTCATCAGCACCACTCACGTGCTGGATTATGCTTCCTTAGCTGCGAGCAGCAATGCGTTGGATGGCAAGCTACGCCAGAACGTTTTACCCGGTCACCGTGTCGGTATCTACTGCACCGATCCCATCGCCCTGGCTATCGCCTTCCATGGGTGCATGCTGGCCGGTATCAGCGCGATCATCCTAGATCCGGCATGGCCTTCGGCACGGCTTCTCCAAATGCTAGAACTCTTCGACTCACCCACGGTACTTTGCGACCGCGCTGGGGAATCAGTACTACGCGCCTTAGGTCAGAACACAGTGCGAGTGCCATCAGTGGTTGAAGACGTTGCTACCGTTCCGGCGATAAC
Source organism: Arthrobacter sp. MYb213 (assembly GCF_002979915.1). Lineage (GTDB taxonomy): Bacteria > Actinomycetota > Actinomycetes > Actinomycetales > Micrococcaceae > Glutamicibacter. The sequence continues at coordinate 204,651 of NZ_PCQA01000001.1, read as the reverse complement.
GCCCTGCGACGACGCACAGTGCGAGCTGCTGGTCGTGTTCACGTCTGGCTCTAGCGGGTCTCCGAAGGCAGTAATGCGCAGTCGCGAGTCGTGGCAGCAGTCAATTGGCAGGTGCGCCACGACCCTCGGTGCCACCCAGGACGCACGAACCCTGGTGCCCGGCCCACTGACCCACGGGCTAGGCCTCTACGCTCTAGTAGAATCGATTGCCACCGGAGGAACACTCGTGGCACCCGGGCGCTGGAACGCTCAGGATGTGTCCACGCTCTTAGAAACCGAAAGCTGCAACAGGATGGTCGCTGTTCCCACCCTGATACGGCTCATGCTTGACCAGCTCCCGGCGAATTTATTTGCCTCACTTCGCCACGTGGTTACTGGCGGTGAAGCGTTGGCTTCACCACTGGCCCAACGAATCTTGCAAGTTTCCCCACAGATCGCTTGTACCGAATACTACGGGAGCAGTGAGCACAGCCTCATTGCCTACCGGGAGCATCAACGCTCGGCCAAAGCTTCGATGCCAGAATTCATCGGTACCTTCTTCGACGGCGTCCGAGCTCATCTACATGCGCCGCAAGACAACGGTGTTGGCCGGCTCATGATTGCCAGTGACTTTATTGCCACCGGTTATGACCCGCGAGGCGCAGGCGAGTTGGAACGCTGCCAAGATGCGACAGGCGTGGGAGATCTTGCCCGTTTACTGCCGGATAATCAGGTCCAAATATTGGGCCGTCATGGTGAGATGCTCAATATTAATGGAAACAATATTTACCCGGCAGAAATTAGCACCGCCCTAGAACAATGCGGGCTTACTCAGTCGGTGATTCAGGCTCATCGCGATGCGGCAGACAGAGCACAAATTACCGCCTATTGTCTGCTTCCGCAAACACGAAAACTTCCCGATCCGCTGGAGCTGCACCGCGAGCTGAAAAGCTTACTTCCCACCTACAAGATTCCCCATGACATCGTATTTTTATCTCATTGGCCACTGACGAACAGCGGCAAGCGAGATGTTTTGAACCTTCCCGTACCGACAACCGAGGGTCTAAGAAAGCTGCGTTTACGATGAATGAAGCATTGATTATCGCAGCTCGGCGCACGCCTATCGTGCGGTCGAATAAAGAGTTTGCGCAGTTAAGCGCCGAGGACCTGCTCGCAGAAGTTTTTAACGCGTTGCTCGAAGATTCAGGCCTAGACCCTGCCGCGATAGACCACGTTTTTGCCGGAAATGCTGCCGGACCGGGCGGGAATATCGCCCGAGTAGCCGCTCAGGCATCGCGTCTACCTCTGAGCATTCCAGCCACCACGCTAGACGCACAGTGTGCCAGCGCGTTAGAAGCCATTGCAGCCGGGGCACGAATGATTCAGTGTGGTGAAGCGCGCGCAGTCATCGCCGGAGGCGTCGAATCGGTGAGTACTGCACCGTGGCGGATGGAAAAGAATGTTGTGCCCGGCGCTGTCCCGCGCATCTATTCACGTGCTCGTTTTACCCCACGCCCTCACGCGGACCCAGATATGGGCGTCGCGGCAGAAAACATCGCTACAGAGTTTAGTGTCTCGCGCGGAGCCCAAGACGATTTTGCCTTGCAAAGCCACCAGCGTGCGGTCCAGGCTCAGCAAGCCGCGCGATTTGATAACGAGATAGTGACGGTGCATACCGCTTCCGGTCTCATTGACCGCGATACCTGTCCGCGGCCTGGACTCACAGAGCGAAAACTTGGGGCCTTGCGCCCGGCGTTCGTTCCCGGCGGCACGGTGACTGCAGGTAATTCTTGTTCCATTAATGATGGTGCCGCGGCGGTACTAATCGTAGACGCAGAGTACTTTAATGCGTTGGGTGCAAACTTTGCACTGCGTTATCTGTCCACCGGTAGCGGTGCGTGCGACCCACAAATCTTGGGTATGGCAGCAGTTCCCGCCTATCAAAAACTAGAGCAGCTCTTGTGCAAACGTCGACTGGATCAGGCCGGGCTCATTGAGTTCAACGAAGCCTTTGCCGTGCAAGCCATCGCCTGCCTGACTCAGCTTGGCATAGCCCCTGAAGACGTGAATCGTGATGGTGGGGCGTTGGCGCTGGGTCACCCCTACGGTGCCAGTGGAGCCATTTTGACCACAAGGCTGTTCTGGCAGGCTAAGGAAAAGAAGGTTCAAGACGAATTGTGCTTGGCTTTGATGGCGGCAGCCGGCGGGACCGGCACGGCCATGGCTTTTGAAGCGGTACACACACCAAATCACTGAGGCTTGAGGAACAGCGCTTCAAACGCAAAGAAAAGGCGCCTTCCAAAATCCCTAGCGGATTTTGAAAGGTGCCTTTAGCAATACAACTTAGATGTTGAAACCAAGTGCTCGCATCTGGTCGCGACCATCATCGGTGATACGTTCTGGACCCCAAGGTGGCATCCAGACCCAGTTCAGACGATGCTCGTCGACAACGCTTTCCATAGCCTGGGCAACCTGCTCTTCGATAATATCGGTGAGCGGGCATGCAGCGGTGGTGAGCGTCATATCGAGAATTAGCACGCCGTCTTCGGCATACTTCATTCCGTAAAGCAGACCCAAGTCGACAATGTTGACGCCGAGTTCCGGGTCGATCACGTCTTTGAGCGCCTCTTCGACATCTTCCAACGGAGTCGTTTTGGCTCCTGTGCTCTGTTCGGTTAATTCACTCATGAGTTATACCTTACTAGGCCTGAACGTTAAGGAAGCGGTCGTAACCTTCTTCTTCCAAACGATCTGCGAGTTCTGCGCCGCCCTGCTCAGCAATACGACCATCAACGAACACGTGCACGAAGTCTGGCTTGATGTAGCGCAGGATGCGAGTGTAGTGGGTGATCAGCAAGGTGCCCATCTGGTTTTCTTCCTGAGCGCGGTTAACACCCTCAGATACGGTCTTCAACGCGTCAACGTCAAGGCCCGAGTCGGTCTCATCCAGAATCGAGAACTTAGGCTTGAACAGTTCCATCTGCAAGATTTCAACGCGCTTCTTCTCGCCACCGGAGAAGCCTTCGTTGACGTTACGGCCAGCGAAGTCCGCATCGATCTTCAGCTTCGCCATGGCTTCCTTGACGTCCTTGGTCCAAGTACGCAGCTTCGGCGCTTCGCCGTCGATTGCGGTCTTGGCGGTACGCAAGAAGTTAGTCATGGTCACGCCTGGGACCTCAACTGGGTACTGCATGGCCAGGAACAGGCCTGCCTTGGCACGCTCGTCAACGCTCATCTCCAGTACGTCGGCACCGTCAAGGGTAATTGAACCCGAGGTGACCTTGTAACGTGGGTGACCGGCGATGGTCGAAGCCAAGGTGGACTTGCCCGAGCCGTTAGGGCCCATGATTGCGTGGGTTTCGTTGGTATTGATTACCAATGAAACACCCTTGAGAATTTCCTTCTCGCCCTGCTCGGTGTCGATCGAGACGTGCAGGTCTTTGATTTCCAGAGTAGACATACGTCGTTCCGTTTCTATATCTAAAAGGCTGGTAGAACCGGCGCTACTTAAAGGTGAGTAGCTGCCAATTCTTCTTCGATGGTCTCGGTCAAGCGCTCTTCGAGCTGCTCATCACCGATCTGCTGGACGATTTCGTTCAGGAAGCCACGAACCACCAAGCGGCGGGCGGTCTTCTCATCGATACCGCGAGCCATCAGGTAGAACAGGTGCTCGTCGTCAAAGCGTCCGGTGGTGGAAGCGTGTCCGGCACCATCAATGAGGCCGGTTTCGATTTCCAGGTTAGGAACCGAGTCGGCACGAGTACCGTCGGTGAGCACCAGGTTGCGGTTAGCTTCGTAGGAGTCGGTACCCACAGCGGCCTTCTGGATCAGCACGTCGCCAACCCAGACGGTGTGTGCGCCCTTGCCCTGCAAGGCACCCTTGTACAGCACGTTGGACTTGCAGTTAGGAACCGCGTGATCAACGAACAAACGGTGTTCCAGGTGCTGACCGGCGTCGGCGAAGTACAGGCCGTACAGCTCGATCTCAGCGTGTTCCCCAGCAAAACGAGCCGATGGGTTCACGCGCACCAAGTCGCCACCGAAGGTGACAACAATGTGCTTGAAGGTTGCGTCCTTAGCTACTACAGCCTGCTGCGAGGAAGCGTGGATTGCATCCGACTCCCAAGCCTGCAGGGAGACAACACGCAAGCGCGCGCCCTGGCGAACATCAAATTCGATGTTCTGTGCCAGCACTGCCGAACCCACGTGGTCAATAACGACCATGGCTTCGGAGTTTTCCTCGGCCACGATGACTAGGTGCTGAGCTGCAGGTTCCAGCGACTCACCGGTGATGCGCAGTACGCTCTTGGTGTTCTCGGCGTTAGCCGGGATGGTAAGAACCTGCGCGCCATCGGCGTACTTCCAGCCGTTGGCCGACACGCGGTCATCGGGGGTGAAAGCGTTGCCGCGGATCGCGTCGTCTGCTGCGACGGTGCGTAGCGTGACGTTCTCTGAGCCGGTCAGCTCTACCTTTGGTGCCTTACCGGTCAGTTCAGCGGTGTGCAACGAACCGATACGCTTCAGCGGGGTAAAGCGCCAGTCTTCTTCACGACCGGTGAGCTTTGGGAAGTCTTCAACGTTGTAGCTGGTCAACCGGCCTGCACGCGAAGAATCCGCGACACCTTCACCGCCACCGTGGCTGTGGCTCTTGGAAGAAGCCCCGGCTAGTGGTGAGGAAGCGCTGTCGTTTAGTGGCGAAAGGTTTTCGCCCTCTTCGGTGAAGCCCGGAATCGATGGGGCGCCAATGCGCGCCTTCTCTTCGGGAATCTGAGTGGTGGTCTCCGACATTCTTAGCCGACCGATCCTTCCATCTGGAGTTCAATAAGGCGGTTCAGTTCCAGCGCGTATTCCATTGGAAGCTCACGTGCGATTGGCTCAACGAAGCCACGCACAATCATTGCCATTGCCTCGTCCTCGGCCATGCCGCGGGACATCAGGTAGAACAGCTGCTCTTCAGAAACACGGGAAACCGTCGCCTCGTGGCCCATGGTCACGTCATCCTCGCGGACGTCGATGTATGGGTAAGTGTCCGAACGCGAGATCTGGTCAACCAGCAACGCGTCACAGACGACCGAGTTCTTTGTACCCTTGGCACCTTCGCGGACCTGGACCAAGCCACGGTATGCGGAGCGGCCACCGTTACGAGCCACCGATTTAGCGACAATGGCGCTAGAGGTGTTCGGAGCGATGTGAACCATCTTCGAACCGGTGTCCTGGTGCTGACCTTCGCCGGCGAAGGCGATGGACAGGGTTTCACCCTTGGCGTGCTCGCCAACCAGGTATACCGCTGGGTACTTCATGGTGACCTTGGAACCGATGTTGCCATCGACCCATTCCATGGTGGCGCCTTCTTCACAGATGGCGCGCTTGGTCACGAGGTTGTACACGTTAGTCGACCAGTTCTGGATCGTCGTGTAGCGAACGCGAGCGTTCTTCTTCACGATGATCTCAACTACTGCCGAGTGCAGCGAATCCGACTGGTAGATCGGAGCGGTACAACCCTCAATGTAGTGAACGTAGGAACCTTCATCAGCGATGATCAAGGTACGCTCGAACTGACCCATGTTTTCCGTGTTGATACGGAAGTAGGCCTGCAGTGGGATCTCTACGTGGACGCCCTTAGGGACGTACACGAAGGAGCCACCGGACCAGGTCGCGGTGTTCAGCGAAGCGAACTTGTTATCGCCTGCCGGGATGACCGAGCCGAAGTACTCCTTGAAGACGTCTTCGTGTTCGCGCAACGCGGTATCGGTATCGAGGAAGATTACACCCTGAGCTTCAAGGTCTTCACGCAGCTGGTGATAAACAACCTCGGACTCGTACTGCGCGGCAACTCCGGAAACCAGACGCTGCTTCTCAGCCTCTGGAATACCCAGCTTGTCGTAGGTGTTCTTGATATCTTCCGGAAGGTCTTCCCACGAGGTGGCTTGCTTCTCGGTCGAGCGAACGAAGTACTTGATGTTGTCGAAGTCGATGCCCGAGAGGTCTGGACCCCAGGTTGGCATTGGCTTGCGATCGAAGTACTTCAAGCCCTTCTGACGTAGCTCCAACATCCACTCAGGCTCTGACTTGAGGTTGGAAATGTTGGCTACAACTTCAGCGTCAACGCCACGGCGTGCATTTGCACCCGCGTCATTCTTATCTGACCAGCCGTATTCGTAATTACCGATTCCTTGGAGTTCGGGGTTCTTCTCCAGAATTTCGGAAATTACACCTGGGTCGGCAGACTCCTGTGCAATCTGATCCGTCATCGCGGCCTCTCCATCTTCGTGAACTGAATTCGAGTTCTCTTCTCAGCGCGTAACGGCGCCTTTCCGCGACCCACTGGAATGTGGGTCGTGCACACATGTCCGCCACCGGCCAATGTCGAGAGCCTTCGCACATCAACACCGACCAGTCGAGCAAACATTTCAGTTTCCATGTCGCAAAACACCGGAAACTCGCGTGCCAAATCTTGTATGGGGCAATGCCCCTGGCACAGCTGAACGCTGCGCATTAGTGCTTTCGAAACTTTCGCTTCGACATTGCGGGTGTATCCCACAAAACCGTCTGAACTGAGCAACTCGCTAAGCTTCGTTGCTCGTTCTTCGAGTCCTTCAATACCGTCCATTGCCTTCGCATAACGGATTTCCATCGTCGCGAAGCGGTCCCGCGCGAATTTGCGAATCGCATCTTCGCCGGCCGCGTCCCCGAGCACCTTGAGTGCTTGGGTGGCGATGTCTAGGTAATCGTTGCCCAGCTTCGTCTGTCCGCGGTGCGATAGTACGTACCTGCGAGACGGTCGACCTGCGCCCGACTTCTGATTTGCTACCAGCTTTACCTCAACAAGCCCTGCTTTTGACAGCGCATCAAGGTGACGGCGAACCGCTGCTGGCGTGAACCCGAGCTTGCTTCCAAGCTCGGCCGCGCTGACCGGTCCGTCTTCGAGCACCGCGTTTAGAACTCGGTCTCGCGTGCGCTCCTCAGCATCCCCAACCGTGCCAACCGTAGTGTCGGTTGCGGTACTAGCTGTGTCTGAATTAGATGAATACACAACACAAGCATGCCTATATTTTTCCCCTACGTCTAGTAAGGAAGGACTTACTAAGGTAGGGCTAGTCATTCAAAGAATCACAGGGATTTTGTGCCCTATGACTATCATCCTCCGCACCGAAACCTAAATCGAGCCTTCGTGACTAAAGACTCAGCCCTTACGACTTCGACATGACGTAGAATGCTGTGGTGTCTTCAGTTACTCCCAGCCTCATTATTAGTGAGCTGAGCAAGGATTTGGGACCGGTTCCTGCGCTGAATAATCGCATGCTCAGGGTCCTGGATTCCGTCTCCCTCCAAGCCCTCCCCGGCCAAGTCACTACCCTTTTGGGCTCTAATGGTGCCGGCAAGTCAACCACGCTCGCCTGCGCTCAGGGCCTGTTACGCCCCGAGGGTGGAACGATTGAGTTGCTCGGCCAAGATCCCTTCGGCGATAATCCCGACCTTCGCTCGCGGGTCGGCGTGATGTTGCAAGATGGAGGATTACCTCCGTCGATGCGACCGATTCCGCTGTTGCGCCACGTTGCTGGAATGTACAAAAAACCCATCGATATAGATGCGCTGATCACGCGGTTGGATCTTGAATCCTTCGGTAGCCGCACTATTCGACGGCTTTCTGGCGGACAAAAACAACGAGTCGCCTTAGCTCTGGCACTGGCCGGTGACCCTGAAGTTCTCTTCTTAGACGAGCCGAGCGCCGGTTTAGACCCGCAATCGCGGCAAGTTGTTTTTGACCTTATTAGCGAACAACGCGACCTCGGTAAAGCCATTGTGCTGACCACACACCTGATGGATGACGCACAGCGACTAAGCGACTATGTGTACATTATCGACAAGGGTCGAACTGTTGCGCAGGGCACCGTCACCGAGCTGACTACTTTGGCTGCCGCCGAACATGAAAACCGTCCGGTGAACTTTGGCGCCACCCCATCCTTAGATCTACCGCAGCCGCCAGCAGGACTGCACCTAAGCGAGACCGCACCTGGTGAATACCATCTGACCGGCGTCAGTTCCCCGGAGCATCTTAATTGGCTGACAAGTTGGTGGGCGCGTGAAGGAATCTTGCCGACCCACATGAACTTGCAAGCACGCAGCCTAGAAGATGTCTTCTTGGAATTCGCGCAGAAGGAGGAAACGGTATGAGCCCGACCATGAGTCATTCCAACGCCGTATCTATGCCCAAGCGCATCGCCTTACAAGGCAAATACGAAACACTGATGATGCTCAGCAATGGGGAGCAGTTAGTACTCGCGGTAGTTTTGCCTATTATTGCCCTCTTCGGACTGACCTTCACTGATCTTTTAGAGGGTGTAGCACCGCGTAGCATTGATGCGGCAGTGCCCGGAGTACTAGCCCTCTGTGTCATTTCCACAGCCTTTACCGGTCAAGGCATCGGCACCGGCTTTGACCGACGCTATGGCGTGCTGCGCATGTTCTCGACTACCCCCTTAGGTAAAGCAGGTTTGATCTTCGGCAAGGTTATTGCGGTGCTCACCGTGCTAGCCATCCAGGTAGTGCTGATCACCATCGTGGCCTTACTGCTGGGCTGGGAGCCAAACCTTTGGGGAATTATTCCCGCCGTACTGTTCTTACTCCTAGGCGCTGCGACGTTTACGGCTTTGGGGTTGCTTATTGCCGGGACGGTTCGCCCCGAAGCGACACTTGCTATCACCAACTTGGCTTGGGTCCTCCTGGCTGGAGTCGGCGGAGTTCTGTTCCCGCTAACTATGGCCCCGACCTGGCTTCAGCCAACGCTGGATGCTTTGCCTTCGGCCGCTTTAGGTGACGCACTTCGGGCGGCAATGATTGAGGGGCAGTTCAGCATTGCCAGTGTAATTTTCTTGGTACTCTGGGCTGCCGCCGGCTCATTTGCCGCCATCAAACTTTTCAAATGGAACTAACCAACACAAAATAAGGGAGATTTCCATGTCTTCAAACCTAGTCACCCCCAGCTGGGCCGATAGGTTGCCGACGCACGTCACCCGACTTGTTCACGGTCTGGCGATCGCTTCTCTGATATCTCAGATTGGCATCATCATCACCGGTGGCGCGGTACGCCTGACCAAGTCTGGCTTGGGCTGCTCGCACTGGCCAAACTGTGTGCCCGGTTCCATGACTCCAGTCCCAGAGATGGGCGTGCACGGTCTAATTGAGTTTGGTAACCGCTTACTGACCTTTGTCTTGCTGGTTATTGCAATCGCCTTCTTAGTTGCCATCTGGAATATGCGCAAAACCCATCCATCGATCTTCACCCTTGGCTGGGTTCTTTTGGCAGGCATCCCAGCTCAGGGAGTTATCGGTGGCATCACCGTATTAACTGACCTGAACCCCTGGGTCGTGTCGTTGCACTTCATTCTCTCGGGAACACTCGTCTGCTTGGCTACAATCTTGGTCAACCGCACCCGACGCGAGCTAAAGCAAGACAACCACCCAGCGTCGACTAAATCGGTGGGTCAGTTCGCCACCGCTGCCTGGATATTGTCCATGCTCGCAGTCATTATGGGCACTATCGTCACCGGCACCGGCCCCCACGCGGGTGACGCTTCCGCACCACGTCACCTTTTTGACCCATTGCTGGTCACTCGCATGCATACCGCTCCGGTATACCTGTTGATTATGGCCACCATTGCCGTCCTCGTCTTGGCTTACCGCGCCGAGGGCAGGTCCAAGGTCCGTACAGCTGCCTGGTGGCTGGTAGTGGTCATCCTCGTACAGGCTGCTATCGGATACACCCAGCACTTCACTGGCCTGCCTATCGTCTTGGTATTGCTACATATGCTTGGCGCTAGCCTGTTGCTGGTGGCGGCAACCAACCTGTGGGACTGTGCAGTCCGGCTTCCGCGCAGCGAACGCGTAGAACAGCACTAATTCCTCACCAAAATTTATGCGCCTGGCCCCTTTAGGGAGCCAGGCGCTTTTTCGTATTGCACAGTGAGCCATTTGCTAGCGAGTGATGCCAGCTCGTGGTCGCAGTCGCAGCAGCCCGTAGATTCCAAAAGTTAAGACAATCCCACCGAACATCCAGATCGCCGCCACCAGCATTCCACTATCGAATACCGCGACGATCAACGCAAGCACTCCGTAGGCCAACACGGCCCAGTAAGAGATGCGCCAATTGAGCATGATCCCTATTGATATCGCTAAGCAAGCAACGGCCCAGATCAGCGCCGGAATCATGAAGACGCCAACATTGCCGCGTTCTACCCCACTTGCGAGGAGAGCTACGGGAAGAAGCATAATCAGCACACCGATAATTCGCAGGACGAGCGATTCTCCTCGTCCCGCTTGCAAGGATTTTGCAAAGGGGAGCATCGTGGCCAGCCAAATTACGATAGTCATCGGAACATAGAACAGCCCAGCATCAATAGGATTAGAAATAACGAGGACCGAAGCTGCTACGGCGCAGATCAGAGTTGCCCAGCGACGCATCCTCAATGGCACCAGTAAGAGCACCGCTAGCAGTGCAGCCGGCACCAGTGTGAGCACCGCTATTCCGGGCCCGTAAAGTTCCACGAGCGATGTTAGCGAACGTTGCGTTGAACTTGTGTAATCCGGGTGCTGACCTTCTGCGTTACGAAGAAAGAAACTAACAATCGCCGCGGTGAAAGTTGCCAGTGCGATAGCAGTGCCGATGAGCGTATTTCCTACCGGCCAGGGACCCGTTCCGCGCGGCTCGGGGACCCCGAGCTCACTGCGAGAGGCCTTGGCCACTTCTCTGGGCTCCCCCAAGGCACCGATGGCTTCCGATTCGGTTCGGCCGCTGATTCTTGACTCCTCGCTGTGTTCGGAGATGTCTTGGAGAATGACTCGTCGCTGAGCTTCAGGCAGGTCCGCCAAGTATCCGCTGAGTTGACGCAGGTAGCGCTTGGCAGTCACGTCCGGCTTGGTACTAAACATGATGTCCTCCTAATAAACCGTCCACCTGATTACTCAGCTGACCCCAGACCGAGCCAAAGAGTTCCAGTGATTCCTTACCGTTGTCGGTTATTGCGTAGTACTTCCGTGAGCGTGAACCGTCAGCTTGTTCCCAGCGCGTTCGCACACTGCCCGCGTCTTTCATTCTGGCTAGTAATGGGTAAAGGCTCCCCTCACTAGCGGTCAGCTCCAGTTCAACGAGCTGATTGGCAATCTCAAGCCCATACATATCCCGCTCGGAAAGCAACGCAAGAACGCAATATTCAAGCACTCCCTTGCGCAGGTTCGTAGCGATCTTTTCCGCATTGAGATTCATACTTTGAACTTACCTTGCGTAACAAGTCTTGTATAGCAAGAGAGATAAACGTTAGCTATTCTTTACCAACGCTTCAGGATCATGCCCACCGGTTCCGCACAGATTTTCCAGACGGTTACCAAGAGCAAAAAGAAAAATCCCCGCTTCCGGTAAAGGAAACGGGGATCTAATCAGGGCTTTTAGCCAAACAGCGGGCTGCCCACGAATGGGTCAAATGCCAAGGCCACAAAGACCAGTGACAAGTAGGTAATCGAGATATGGAAGACCTTCATGGCCTTACGGTTCATCTCAGCAGGACTATGGTCACGCTGGGTCTCGCGGTAAAGCACGTGCGATTCGTAAACGAACCAAAGGCCAGCCCCACCGGCAACCGCGGTGTAGACAATGCCTGCATAGCCCATAGGAAGCAGTAGCAACGAACAAACGACCGTGGCCCATGCGTAGAGCACAACCTGAACGGAGACGCGACGAGCATTAGCGATAGCACCAAGCATTGGCACCGAAGCCGCGTTGTAGTCATCGGCATACTTCATTGACAGTGGCCAGTAGTGTGGCGGAGTCCAAAGGAAGATAACCAGGAACAAGATAATCGCTGGCCACTCGACGGTTTCGGTCACAGCGGCCCAAGCGATCAGAACTGGCATGCAGCCTGCAATGCCGCCCCAGACGATGTTCTGCGAGGTGCGACGCTTAAGAATCATCGTGTAAAGAACTACGTATAGAAGAATCGCGGCAAGACCAAGTGCAGTGGTCAGCGGGTTGGTCCCGAACCAGAACACCGCGAGTGAAGCAATTGCCAATACCCAAGAGAAGATCAATGCTTCGCGAGGAGTGACATCACCGGTAACCAACGGGCGGCCCTTGGTCCGCTTCATCAGCTTGTCCATGTCGCGATCCAGGTAACAGTTAAACGAGCCTGCCGCACCTGCGGACATTGCCCCACCAACAAGGGTTGCGATCATGAGCCAGACATCTGGGAAACCGCGCTGCGCGAAAATCATCGTGGGCAGGGTGGTCACCAGGAGCAGCTCTATGACGCGAGGCTTAGTCAACGCCACATAGGAGCCGGCCTTACGCTTGACAAAATCCCCGGTGCTTTCATCAGGTTGACGCGACGAGCGCGGCACTGATGTTCCGGTGACATTAAGAGTCTTCAATTAAACGCACTCAGTTCTACACGGGTACAAGACAGACATCTTTTATTCTACGACGAATAGAAGTCAGGCGGTAGTTGCCTTGAGGAACTATTGCTGAATATCGGCGTGATTCCGGTCATCTTACGAATCAACGCGAAGTAGTTGAGCGCGCAATGCCCGGGTTTAGCAAGGGCGTCCTCCCATGGGAGATCGGGCCCTTGTGATCCCATCGCCTTTGAGTCTTCCACAGGCTTTGAGTTTTGTAATTGGATTTTCAACAGACTTTACACCTTGTATGACAACGGCTTTCCAATGTTTGCATTACCAACCAACCACAGCCCAATCAGTAGAACGAAACACCACCGTGGCGGGCTTATCTCAATTTCCAGACGAAAATATCGCAGCCATAGCAGGATCGAGGTTCAAGTCGATTCGGCACCTTTCTGCACGACGCAATGTTCGAGGGGTCAAAGATTGATTGAAATTCTGCGTGTCATGTTTGTTCAAGCCATACAGACAATGCCCGATTCGCGATAGAGTGGACAGTAATCGCGCCGTCGCCACCAAATACCCCAAATAAGCTCGACTTCGGGTAGGAGGGTCGACGGCGTATTGCGTGTCAGCGGGATTATCCCCGTCCAAGCCTCAATGGAAGGAACGCCGCAGTGGCGACTGAATCCTTAGTAGAAGAGTTCTCACTTACCGAGTTGGATCGTAAGGCCATCGACACCACCCGTGTCCTGGCAGCCGACGCCGTAGAAAAAGTTGGCAACGGCCATCCAGGTACCGCCATGAGCTTGGCTCCGGCAGCATATCTAATCTTCCAGAAGCACCTACGTCACGACCCGAAGGATCCAAACTGGATCGGTCGCGACCGCTTCGTCCTCTCCCCCGGTCACACTTCACTGACCCTGTACCTACAGCTCTTCCTTTCCGGCTACGGCCTAGAAATGGAAGATATTGAGGCGCTACGTACCTGGGGCGCTAAGACCCCGGGTCACCCAGAGTTCGGCCACACCGCCGGCGTGGAAATCACCACCGGCCCGTTGGGTCAGGGCCTTGCCTCAGCCGTTGGCTTCGCCTACTCACAGCGTCGCATGCGCGGCTTGCTGGATCCTGCTGCAGAAGCTGGCACCAGCCCGTTTGATCACACGGTGTACGTGATTGCATCCGATGGCGATCTGCAGGAAGGTGTCACCTCAGAGGCATCTTCATTGGCCGGTCACCAGGAACTTGGCAACCTCGTCGTCATTTACGATGACAACAAAATTTCTATCGAGAACGATACCGACATCGCGTTCACCGAAGATGTTTTGGGTCGCTACGACGCCTACAACTGGCACACCCAGCGGGTGGACTGGACCGTCACCGGCGAGTACGTCGAAGACATGGCAGCCCTGGACGCAGCGATCCGCGCCGCCAAGGCAGAGACCTCACGTCCATCGATCATCGCTTTGCGCACCGTTATCGGCTGGCCTTCGCCAACCAAGCAGAACACCGGTGGCATTCACGGTTCAAAGCTTGGTACGGAAGAAGTTGCAGGACTCAAGAAGGTTCTAGGCTTTGACCCAGAACAGTCTTTCCATATCGAAGATGACGTGTTGGCTCACGCCCGCGAGGTTGTTACCCGTGGCGCGGCACTACATGAGACGTGGAATGAAACCTTTAACGTCTGGAAGAGCGCCAACCCTGAAGAGGCTGCGCTACTTGAGCGTCTGCAGGCTGGCGAACTGCCCGAGGGCTGGACCGAAAAGATCCCTACCTTCGAACCAGGGTCCACGATGGCTACCCGCGCGGCTTCAGGCAAGGTTATCAACGCCATTGCCGACGAGTTGCCAGAACTATGGGGCGGCTCGGCCGACCTGGCAGGTTCGAACAACACCACCATCGATACCGCGAAGTCCTTCGCTCCAGAACGTCGCTCCACGGACTCGTGGGATGCCAGCCCATACGGCCGCGTCCTACACTTCGGTATCCGTGAGCACGCTGCAGCCTCGATCGTGAACGGTATCGTACTGTCCTCACCGACTCGTGCATTCTCCGGTACCTTCCTGATCTTCTCGGATTACCAGCGCCCAGCAATCCGCTTGGCTGCATTGATGGGTGTTCCGTCGATCTTCGTGTGGACCCACGACTCCATCGGACTGGGCGAAGACGGCCCAACTCACCAGCCGGTTGAACAGCTGGCATCGTTGCGCATCATCCCGAATTTCGACGTCGTGCGCCCAGCGGACGCCAACGAGGTTGCCTACGCATGGCGCGGAATGCTGGAACTGACTGATACCCCATCGGGCATCGTACTTTCCCGTCAGAACCTGCCTATCTATGACCGTGCGGCCACCGGTTTCCGCGGTGCCGAAGGCACCTTGAAGGGTGGTTACATTCTGGCTGAAGCCGTCCGCGACGGCGCAGAAGTCACCCCAGATGTCATCTTGCTGGCTACCGGCTCCGAGGTTGAGCTAGCCGTTGAAGCCCGCGAAGAGCTGGCAACCAAGGGCATTGCAGCCCGCGTGGTTTCACTGCCAAGTTTCGAGTGGTTCGCCAAGCAGGACGCTGCCTACCGCGAAGAAGTTCTTCCGGCAGCCATCACCGCCCGCGTCTCGGTAGAAGCCGGTGTCGCACAGGGATGGCGTGAACTAGTTGGTTCCGCAGGCGAGATCATCTCGCTGGATCACTTTGGTGCCTCCGCAGATTACAAGAAGCTGTACAGCGAATTCGGTATCACCACCGAAGCAGTTGTCGCAGCCGCCCAAAAAGTTGTTAAGTAAAGGAACTGGTACACAATATGTCTAACCCAAACACCCAGGCCCTGTCCGACGCCGGCGTATCCATCTGGCTCGACGACCTTTCCCGCGAACGCTTGACCAGCGGCTCGCTAGCCAAGCTCATTGAAGAGAAGAACGTCGTTGGTGTGACCACCAACCCGTCCATCTTTGCCGCCGCACTGTCCAACGCGACCGTTTACGGCGAAGCTATCGCCGAGCAGCGTCACAAGTCCGTTGAGGACGCGATCACCGAGATCACCAGTGACGACGTGGCCGCAGCATGCGACCTGTTCCGCCCGATCTTCGACTCCACCAACGGTTTTGACGGCCGTGTCTCCATCGAGGTTGACCCTCGTCTGGCCCACGACACCGCGCAGACCATCATCCAGGCCAAGGCCCTGTACCAGCGTGTGGATCGTGAAAATGTACTGATCAAGATCCCAGCAACGCTGGCCGGTCTCGAAGCAATCACCGAAACCATCGCCGAGGGCATCAGCGTTAACGTCACCCTGATCTTCTCACTGGAACGCTACCGCGAGGTCATCAACGCGTACCTGATCGGCTTGGAGAAGGCCAAGGCTAAGGGCCTTGACCTCTCCAAGATTCACTCAGTAGCTTCCTTCTTCGTATCCCGCGTCGATTCAGAAATCGACAAGCGTCTAAACGCGCTGGGCACCGAAGCAGCTTTGGCACTTCGCGGCCAGGCCGGCGTGGCTAACGCACGTCTGGCCTACCAGGTCTTCGAAGAATCTTTCGCCTCCGCGCGCTTCGAGGCGCTGGCTGCCTCCGGCGCCAACGTCCAGCGCCCACTGTGGGCCTCGACCGGCGTGAAGGATCCTGCCTACCCGTCCACCCTGTATGTCACCGAACTTGTGGCACCGCAGACCGTGAACACCATGCCGGAGAAGACCTTGGACGCCACCGCGGCCGAGGCCGAGGTTCGCGGCAACGTCGTTTCGGGCAGCTACGCCCAGGCTAACGGCGTGCTGGACGCACTGGCAGCCCAGGGCATCGACTACAACGAGATTGTGTCGCTGCTTGAGGTAGAGGGCGTTGAGAAGTTTGACGTCGCTTGGAACGAACTGTTGGAAGACATGTCGGTGGCCTTGAAAGAGGCCAAGTAAATGGAATTGGGCCTGGTAACTTCCGGCGAGGCCCTCGCGTCGGTTGATCAGCTTCTACCGAAGCTGATCGAAGCCCGGATTGGCAGCCGTATCGCCAATCAGGACCCTACCGTGTGGGGTCCATCAGCGCAGGCTGAGGCGTCAATCCGTTTAGGCTGGGCACAGCCCTTCGAAGCGGCCGAAAAGTTGCTTCCACAGATCCTGGAGCTCCGCGAGCAGTTGCTGGCTGAAGGACTCACCCGGATCGCCTTGTGCGGTATGGGTGGCTCCTCACTAGCACCCGAGGTGATTGCCGCGCATGACGAGATAGACCTAGTCATTTGCGACACCACCGACCCACAAATGGTTTCGACCATTGTGAACACCGATCTGGAGCGCACCGTAGTGGTGGTCGCTTCCAAGTCGGGTTCCACCGTGGAAACTGACTCGCAGCGTCGGGCCTTCACCGCGGCTTTCGAAGCCGCCGGTATCGATCCTGCCACGCGACTAGTGTTGGTCACCGATCCGGGCTCCCCGATGGATAATCCTGACGGCGTGCGCGCGATCTTCAACGCAGACCCCAACGTGGGCGGACGATACTCGGCGCTCACCGCTTTTGGTCTGGTACCCAGCGGTCTTGCCGGGGCGGATATTGAAGCGCTCATCGAGGAAGCCGGATTGATCTCCGACCTACTGAGCAGCGATGACGAAGATAATATCGCGTTGCACTTGGGCGCAGCATTGGTGACCGCAGGACGCGACAAGCTAGTCATTGCAGAAATTGGTGACGCGCTTCCGGGCTTCGGCGACTGGGCCGAACAGCTCATCGCAGAATCCACCGGCAAGCTCGGCAAGGGTGTGCTTCCGGTGGTCGCTGACGCGAACGCCCCGGAGCTGAAGAATATCGCAACAGATATCCTGCCGTTGTACCTGCATGAGCAGTTGCCTGAAGAAGTTGATGAAGCAGCCACGGCGATTCACATCAGTGCACCGCTGGGTACCAGCTTCATGATCTTCGAATTTGCCACTGCCGTCGCTGGCTATCTACTGGGCATTAACCCATTCGACCAGCCAGATGTGGAGGCAGCTAAGGTTGCCGCCCGTTCGCTGTTGGACGCTCCTACCGCCGGGTCCCCGGATGCGGTGGATGGCAGCGTTGAACTGTTCGGTACGCAAGCCACTAACCTAGCTGGCGCCTTGGACGAGTTGACCGCACAGTTGGGCGAGGACGGATACCTATCCATCCATGCTTATCTGGACCGTCATGCGGACGCTGGCTTGGAAGCGCTCCGTGACCTGCTAGCCGAACGCACCGGACGCCCGGTAACCTTCGGCTGGGGACCACGGTTCCTGCACTCCACCGGCCAGTACCACAAGGGCGGCCCCCGTCAGGGAGTCTTCCTGCAGGTCACCGCAAACCACGAGCAGGATCTAGAGATCCCGGGCCGTCCCTTCAGCTTTGGCGGTTTGATCACCGCCCAGGCGACCGGTGATGGCGCGGTACTCTCGGACGCCGAACATGGCCGTCCGGTACTGCGCGTGAATCTAACCGACCGCGCCGCGGGTATCGCGGCGCTGCTTGAGGCTGCGAGCTAACAAAAAATATGAGTAATCCACTTCGCGACGCCCGCGACCGGCGGCTTAACCGCATCGCCGGTCCGGGCGCGCTGGTGTTCTTCGGAATCACCGGCGACCTGGCCCGCAAAAAACTTATGCCCGCGGTCTATGACTTGGCCAACCGCGGCCTACTACCCCCAAACTTTGCCATTGTCGGCTTCGGCCGCCGCGACTGGACGGCAGAAGACTTCACCAACCAGGCTCGCGAATGGATCTTGGCCAGTGCGCGAACCCCGTTTAACGAGACGGTCTTTGACCAGCTGGCCGCCGGAATGCGCTTCATTTCCGGCGCCTTCGACGATGACAATGCCTATGAAAAGCTCGCAGAGACCCTCGACGAGCTGGCAGATTCCCGGTCCACCGGGCGAAACCACGCGTTTTACCTTTCCATCCCACCGAGCTGGTTCGACGTAGTCTGCCAGAAGCTGTCCGAGCATAAACTCGCCAAGGATGAGAACCCGGGCTGGGAACGCGTAGTCATTGAGAAGCCTTTCGGCCATGACCTACAAAGTGCCAGGGAACTGAACGAAATCGTTGAATCGGTGTTCCCGGCCGATTCGGTCTTCCGCATCGACCACTACCTGGGTAAAGAAACAGTGCAGAACCTCCTGGCATTGCGCTTCGGAAACCAGATGTTCGAGCCACTGTGGAACAACAAGTACGTGGACCACGTGCAGATCACCATGGCCGAGGATATCGGCATTGGTGGACGTGCAAGCTACTACGACGGCGTGGGCGCAGCCCGCGACGTCATCCAGAACCACCTGCTCCAGCTGCTCGCACTGACCGCCATGGAGGAACCTATTTCCTTCAACGCCGATCACCTGCGCAGCGAAAAGGAAAAGGTACTCACCGCCGTTCAGCTACCTGAGGATTTGGGTCAGGCTAGTGCTCGTGGCCAGTACACTTCCGGGTGGCAGGGTGGCGAGGAAGTAGTCGGCTTCTTGGATGAAGAAGGTTTTAACCCGCTTTCCAAGACCGAAACATTCGCTGCGGTCCGCCTAAACATCAATACCCGTCGCTGGAATGGTGTCCCGTTCTACCTGCGTGCAGGCAAACGTCTAGGCCGCCGCGTCACCGAGATCGCGGTGGTCTTTAAACGTGCACCAAACCTGCTGTTCACAGATCACGCCGATGACGAGTTTGGTCAAAACGCGTTTGTCATCCGCGTGCAGCCAGATGAAGGCGCCACTATCCGTTTCTCCTCTAAGGTGCCAGGCACCCAGATGGAAATCCGCGATGTCACCATGGACTTCGGCTACGGCAACGCGTTCACCGAGTCTTCCCCGGAAGCCTACGAACGTTTAATTCTTGATGTGTTATTGGGCGAACCACCGTTGTTCCCCCGCCACGAAGAAGTTGAGCAGTCTTGGCGCATCCTTGACCCATTCGAAGAGTATTGGGCAGCGCAACCCGAGCAACCAGATCCTTATCTTCCAGGCTCTTGGGGTCCGGCCAGCGCGGATGAGCTGATGGCCAAAGATGGAAGGACGTGGCGACGACCATGATGATTGATCTTCCCAATACAACCACCAATAAGGTGGCTAAAAAGCTGATCTCTTCGCGCCGCACCCACGGTGTGGTGGCATTGTCTCGGGTGCTGACCTTGGTAGTCATTACTCGTGAAGGTTTCGCGGAGAATGCCATCGAGGCGGCCAACCTCGCAAGCCGTGAGCACCCCTGCCGAATTATTGTCGTGGTGCGCGGTTCTGAAAAGGGCGAAAATCGTCTGGACGTACAGATCCGCGTCGGCGGAGACGCCGGAGCGTCCGAGGTCATCGTGATGCGCACGCACGGCCCTAATATGGCCGCAGATGAAGCGTTAATCTCGGCGCTGTTACTGCCAGATGCCCCGATTGTTGCTTGGTGGCCACACGGGGTTCCAGCAGATCCATACAACACCGCGCTGGGCAAACTCGCCCACCGACGGATCACTGACTCCAATGAGACCAGCGACCCCACCGAGGCGTTGTTCCAACGGGCCAGCACCTACCGGGCTGGAGACACCGATCTTGCGTGGACGCGCATCACCCTGTGGCGTGCACAGCTTGCCAGCATCATTGATTTGATCGGCACCGACGGCTTGACGGGCATCACCGTAAAAGGCTCAGAAAACTCACCGTCCACCTCGCTGCTGGCGGCCTGGCTGACCATGTGCCTGGAGGTTCCGGTAACTATCGCGGCGGATAAGTCCACCGGTGGTCTATCTAGCGTCCGACTCACCCGCGAGGGCGGGGATGTGGAACTTTCACGCCCTTCCGGAGCCGTGGCACATCTGTACCTACCTGGCTCAGCACCCCAGCGAATCTCGCTGCCACGCCGTTCGGTCGCCGAGTGTTTGGCCGAAGAAATGCGCCGGCTTGACGCCGACGACGTTTTTGGTGAGGTCATCACCCGTGGACTTACCTTGACCAACCTAAGGAGCATCCGTTCCAGTGATCGCTAGACAAATTGTCATCCATGAAGATGCCCATGCCACCGCACAAGGTATCGCCGCCCGATTGATTACCACGATCGCCGACGCACTTGCCGCTCGCGGAGTGGCCCACGTGGTTGTGACCGGCGGTTCGCTGGGCATTGCGACGCTGGTTGCCGTGGCGCAGAACCCGGCAAACGTCTCGGTGAACTGGTCCGCCGTCCACTTCTGGTGGGGCGATGAACGATTTGTCGCCGCCGACAGCGCAGACCGCAACGCGGTGCAGGCCGAACCGTTATTCACTGCCTTGGACGCACTGGGCCCTGACCGCGGTAACGTACACATGATGGGTGATAGTGACTCCTACGCAAGCGCCGAGGACGCGGCAACCGCCTACACGCAGTTGCTGGCCGAGGAAGCCAGCGAAGGTGCCGCAAATCCGGTGTTTGATGTATTGATGCTGGGCATGGGCCCGGACTCGCACGTCGCGTCATTGTTCCCGAATCTCACTCGGGCAGAGCATCTCGGCGCGATTGCGGTACATGACTCCCCCAAGCCACCACCACATCGGGTGTCGCTGACCATGAGCACCATCAACACCGCCCGTGAGGTGTGGTTACTGGTCTCTGGTGCGGAGAAAGCTCCAGCCTTAGCAGCAGCCCAGCACGAGGTCAACGAGTTGGCGGTGCCAGCTAGTGCCGTTCAAGGCACCGAGGCCACTCGCTGGTTGATTGACCGTAGCGCGGCCACGCTACTCTAAGCGCAAACAAAGACCGGTGTTTCTCATGCGTGAGAAGCACCGGTCTTTGTGATTTGAAAGGACTTCCCTTGAGCACCCAAACACATTCAGCACAGCCCACTCGAATTACGGTGATCGGCGCCGGCGTCATTGGATTATCCAGCGCCTACGAGTTAGCAAGTGCCGGCCACCACGTCACCGTGATCGCCGATCAAGACAGCTTAGAAACCGTCTCGGCGGTAGCCGCAGCCATTTGGTTCCCCTACCATTCGGAAAACTCCCCCGCCGCGGACCTGTTACTTGCCCGTTCCCTGGCGCGCTTCGAGAAACTAGCTCACATCGCCGAGACCGGGGTAGATTTGCGCACCGGACTAAACGTCGACCATGTTCCCGGAGCTGACCGGTCTTGGACAAAAATCGTGGCAAACGTGAGTGAGGCACTCCCCGCAGATCTGCCTGAAGGCGCCTTCGGCGGAGCCTACGCAACGGTTCCCATCATCACCATGAGCACCTACCTGTTGTGGCTAAAAAACGAGGTGGCAAAGCTAGGGGTTACTTTTATCCGTCAGACCATCAAGGATTTAAAAGAGCTTGAGCATGATGCCGATGTGGTGGTGATTGCCGGTGGGTTGCGTGGCGGAGAATTATTGGGCGACGACGATACGGTGTATCCAATACGTGGCCAGGTCCTGCGACTAGCGAACACAAATAATCTGAGAAATTGGTTGTGCGACGATGACTATCCGGAGGGTGTTAGCTACATCATTCCGCGCCGAGAGGACATTATTGTCGGCGGCACGGACACCGCACACGACTGGAACCAAGAAGTTGATCCAAAGACCGCGACGCAAATTCTTCGTCGGGCCACCGCGCTGGTGCCGGAACTGGCAGGACTACAAGTTTTGGAGCACAAGGTTGGTTTACGTCCGGCACGAGCAAGCATCCGTCTAGAACTTGTTTCGGGCCACCGGCTACCAGTGGTGGCTGCCTACGGCCATGGCGGAGCGGGTGTGACCCTCTCCTGGGGTACTGCACAACGCGTTGCTGAACTCGTGGACAGTGCACTTAGCTAACCTAGCGCGTCAGCGAAGCATAATCGGATACAAAACTAGCGCTACGGAAGCCTGCAAGAACAACGCAGAAGGTTGACAATCGGGGCCTGAAAAACATTTGGCACTTCGCCAGCAGATCCGATAATATGAGCTGCAAATCACACTAGACAAAACCCGGTTCAGGCGTAGGATTTCATTCGTTACTCCCGCTCGCGCATAAGCACGATGCAACTTCGAACGATGTGAAATGATGCGCGCAGATTCTTCTAGACCCCCTCACTCCCGGGGACAAAATTCACTGGCAAAACCTGCCCAGGTCGTCGCGTTGGGGTTCCTCGGTGCGATTCTTGTCGGTGGCTTGTTGCTAGCTACTCCATGGGCGCACAACGAAGGTCACTTCACTTCTTTAATCGATGCGATCTTCACCGCGACTTCCGCAGTCTGCGTGACCGGGTTGACCGTGGTGGACACGGCGACCTACTACACGCTGTTCGGCAAAATCGTGATCATTGTGCTGATCCAGCTCGGCGGCTTAGGGATCATGCTCGTCGCCTCGCTGCTGAGCATGCTGCTGATGGGAAAAATTGGCACACTGACCCGGCTTTCCAGCCAACGTGAAAGCAGCGCGCTCAGTGGGCAAGATATCCGCACCGCCGCTAAGACGGTGTTACTGCTGTCCCTGTCCATCGAAGCGCTCACGGCCACAGTGTTGACCATCCGGTTCTGGCTTAGCTACGACCACAGTTTGCCGATGGCAATGTGGCATGGCGCATTCCATGCGATATCGGCCTTTAACAATGCTGGCTTTGCCTTGTACACGGATAATCTCATGGGCTTCGTTGACGACCCGTGGATTAGCCTACCGATCAGCTTTGCCATCATCCTCGGCGGCCTGGGCTTTCCCGTACTCGTCCAACTGCGCCGTTACGGTTCAAACACCCTGAAATGGAGTATGAATACTCGACTGGTCTTGCTAATGACAGCGATTCTGCTCATTGGTGGCACCGCATTCATCACCGTCATGGAATGGAACAACCCCAAGACGCTCGGAGCACTGGATCCAGCAGGTCGACTCTTGGCCGGATTCTTCCAATCAGTGCAAACACGTACCGCGGGATTCAACTCCATCGACATCGGGGCCATGCATCCGGCAACCTGGCTGGGCATGGATGTGCTCATGTTTATCGGCGGCGGACCGGCGGGTACCGCTGGTGGCATCAAGATCACGACAGCTGCGGTCTTGGCATTCATTATCATTACCGAGCTACGTGGAGATGCTGCCGTCAATGTGTTGGGCAAACGACTCTCACGTTCGGTCCATCGTCAAGCGCTCACCGTTGCACTATTGGGTGCCGCAGCAGTTTTTGCCGGGACCATGTGCTTAGTGTTATTTACGGACTACTCACTGGATCGTTGCCTCTTCGAGGTGACGTCGGCTTTTGGCACCGTCGGGCTAAGTACGGGCATCACCCCTGACCTACCAGATGAAGCCAAGGTAGTGCTGATAGCTCTGATGTACCTGGGGCGCGTAGGAGTGCTATCTCTCGGCTCCGCACTAGCCCTGCGCAATCGTAAGGCTCTCTATGAGCTTCCCAAAGAAAGGCCGGCCATTGGCTAAGTTACTAAATTTCCATTCAGAGTCAAAGATTACCTCCACCGCCGATTCGGTGGCAGTGATCGGGTTGGGCCGCTTTGGCAGTTCACTCGCGTTAGAGCTAATGAAAACCGGGACTCATGTTTTGGGCATTGACCAACATGAGGACAATGTCCAGGCACTCAATGGCGAATTGACGCAGGTAGTTAAGGCCGATGCCTCACGCCGTGAGGTTCTTGAGCAGCTCGCCATCCATGACTTTGACCGTGTGGTGGTTGCCGTAGGTAGCCACCTACAGTCCTCAATCCTTTGCTGTTCACTACTTGTGAGCATGAAGATTCCACTGATTTGGGCAAAAGCGCAAGATGACAGGCATGGGCTGATACTTGAGCAACTCGGCGTTAACCACATCGTCTATCCAGAAAAAGACATGGGCCGCCGGGTGGCCCACCTGGTCCGCGGGTCAATCATGGACTATCTGGAAGTAGACCCCGGATACGCCATGGTTAAAATGTTGGCACCAAAGTCTCTCTGCGGGATTCCGCTGAGCGAAACTCAGACAAGAAAAAAGTACCGGGTGACCATCGCAGCCAAAGCTAGTGGAGCTGGTATTTGGCAGAACACCGATGTAGACACCGTACTCAATGAAGGCGATCGGGTGCTGGTGTTAGGCTCCACCGTTGATACTGACCGGTTTGGACAGCTTCGTTAGCAGCATGAAGCAGCATCACTTTTAACGAATTCGAGGGTCCCACTTGTGTGGGACCCTCGAATTTTAGTCGCTTATGACTCGACGCTAAATCGCATCACTAGCGCCAGACCGATAATAACGGCGCCCCAGACCAGACCGAGAATAATGGTAATTCGGTTCAGGTTGCGCTCGGCAACACCCGACGAACCCATCGAGCTGGTCATGCCGCCACCGAACATGTCGGACATACCGCCGCCTCGACCCTTATGAAGCAGGATCAGGAGGGTTAGCAAGACACTGGTAATGCCCAGTAGTACTTGCAAAATGATCTTGATGATATCCAAGTCGACGGTTCCTTAATTAGATTCAGTCGGTGACCAGATGGTGCTCGAACCTTACAATATTAGCAAATTCTTCGGCATCCAAGCTAGCACCACCGACCAACACGCCATCAACATCTCGTTCACGCATGATTGCGGCGGCGTTTGCAGCCTTGACACTGCCACCGTAAAGCAGGCGCGCCTTCTGCGCAACTTCTTCACCGAAACGCTCCGTCAGTGCCCCACGAATCGCGGAACACATTTCCTGAGCGTCTGCTGGTCCGGCAACTTCACCGGTTCCAATGGCCCATACCGGCTCGTAAGCAACAACCAAGGTTGCTGCCTGCTCGGCGGTAATGCCTTCCAACGACTCGGCAAGCTGTGTCAGCGTGTAGGCAACATGCTCGCTTGCTTGCCGCACCTCAAGGCCTTCTCCAACACAAAGTACCGGAGTTACCTCGTGGCGGTAAGCGGCGGTAAGCTTCGCAGC
This sequence comes from Arthrobacter sp. MYb213, assembly GCF_002979915.1. Lineage (GTDB taxonomy): Bacteria > Actinomycetota > Actinomycetes > Actinomycetales > Micrococcaceae > Glutamicibacter. Next base: position 179,486 of record NZ_PCQA01000001.1, on the reverse strand, counting down.
CACCACAGCGTTGGTCTCGTTGTGGTACTCACGTCGCTCCGAGTGGCCAACCAGCACGTAGCTGCAGCCGAGCTTGTTCAGGAACTGACCGGAGATTTCTCCGGTGTACGCACCCGAATCCTGAGCGGACAAATCCTGAGCGCCGTAAACGACGTCCAGCTTATCGCCGAGGGTCAGGGTCTGCACACCACGGATGTCGGTAAACGGTGGGAACACCGCAACCTCAGCGCGATCATAGTCGTGCTGTGCATCCTTCAGGGTCCACGCCAATTTCTGCACCAGAGTGATGCCCTGGACGTGGTCCATGTTCATCTTCCAGTTGCCGGCAATTAGCGGCTGACGCACATAGGCGCCGTTATTCGACATCGTCATAATTTAGCCTTCCAAAGCGGCAACACCGGGCAGGGTCTTGCCTTCAAGGTATTCCAGCGACGCTCCGCCACCAGTGGAGATATGGCCGAAATCATCCTCAGAGAAGCCCAACGCACGTACCGCAGCGGCAGAATCGCCACCGCCTACTACGCTGAATGCCTCGGAATCAGCCAGAGCCTGGGCCACCGTGCGGGTGCCCTCGGCAAAAGCCGGGATTTCGAAGACGCCCATTGGGCCGTTCCAGAACACCGTGTTTGCACTCGTGATGTAGCTGGCGAACAGTTCCGCAGACTTTGGACCAATGTCCAAGCCCAAACCGTTAGCGCCGAAGCTCGCTTGCTCGATCTTGTCGGCATCAAGCACCTCGTGCTCGGCGTCGGCACCAAACTTGCTGGCCACCACCACGTCACTAGGAACAATGATGTCGCAGCCTAGTTTCTCAGCGCGGCTTAGGTATTCCTGGCAGACCGAAATCTGGTCTTCTTCAAGCAAGGATCCGCCAATAGCGTGCCCCTGGGCCTTGAGGAAGGTGAATGCCATGCCTCCACCGATCAGCAACTGATCGGCCTTGCCAAGCAAGTTGTCAATTACTGCAAGCTTGTCCGAAACCTTTGAACCACCCAAGACAACAACGTAGGGACGCTTAGGAGCCTCGGTGAGGGTCTTCAGTACCTTGATCTCAGTGGCGACAAGGTCACCCTGGTAGCTAGGCAGCAAAGCCGCAATGTCGAAGACCGAAGCGTGCTTACGGTGAACCGCGCCAAAGGCGTCGTTCACATAAGCGCCGTTTTCGCCGGTCAGCAAGGTCAATGCCTTAGCGAACTCCTCGCGCTCGGCATCCACCTTGGAGGTTTCACGAGCATCAAAACGCACGTTTTCAAGTACGAGAACTGAACCTTCGGTCAACGCTGCAGCGCTCTCGCGGGCAGAATCGCCCACGACGTCGGTTGCTACGCTGACCTCGAAGTCAGATAACTCGTTCAGCCGATGTGCGGCCGGCGCGATGGAATACTTCGAATCAACCTGGCCCTTAGGGCGGCCCAGGTGCGCCATCACAATGACCTTGGCACCAGCCTCGGTCAGTTTGGTGATCACCGGAAGAGACGCGCGGACGCGTCCATCATCAGTTACGGTCGCCCCGTCGAGCGGTACGTTTAGGTCACTACGAACCAAAACGTACCGCCCGCGGACACCGTCAGCGAGTAAATCGTCGAGAGTGTGAGAAGTCATGTCTCTAGGTTATCGACTAGAGGCTTGATCCCACGAATTCAACAAGGTCAACGAGTCGCGAAGAGTATCCCCACTCGTTGTCGTACCATGCCACAACCTTCGCGGTATTACCGATCACGGTGGTCAAACCGGAGTCAAAAATAGCCGAGTGAGGGTTCGTCACAATATCAGAGGAAACCAATGGATCGGTCGAGTACTCAAGGTACTGAGCCATCTTGCCTTCGGTTGCAGCCTTCTCGAAGGCTGCGTTGATCTCTTCCACGGTGGCGGTACGTGCCAGGTTGACCGTCAGGTCGGTAGCTGAGCCCGTTGGCACTGGCACGCGCATGGCGTAACCGTTGAGCTTGCCCTTCAACTCTGGCAGAACCACACCGATTGCCTTGGCGGCACCGGTGGAAGTTGGGATGACGTTCAGCGCTGCGGCACGTGCACGGCGAGGATCGCTATGCGGGGCATCCTGTAGACGCTGGTCTGCCGTGTAGGCGTGAATGGTGGTCATGAGACCGTCAACAATGCCGAATTCATCATTCAACACCTTGGCCATAGGGGCCAAGCAGTTGGTGGTGCATGAAGCATTGGAGATGATGTGGTGGTTTGCCGGATCATACTTCTCGTGGTTGGCACCCATCACGATAGTGATGTCTTCATCCTTGGCCGGAGCCGAGATGATGACTTTTTTTGCGCCAGCAGCAATGTGCTTCTTGGCGTCTTCGGCTTTGGTGAAGAAGCCCGTCGATTCGATGACGACATCGACGTTCATCTCGCCCCATGGAAGGTTTGCCGGGTCTCGCTCGGACAGAACCTTGATGCGGCGTTCTCCGACGACGATGGTATCGCCATCTACGGATACCGGCTGGCCGACTGGGCCGAGCACGGAATCAAACTTCACCAGGTGGGCAAGTGAGTCGATTGAACCAAGGTCATTGACGGCGACGATGTCGATGTCTGCATTATGTGCAAGCGTTGCACGCAGGAAGTTGCGTCCGATTCGACCGAAACCATTGATTCCAACACGAGTTGTCACGTGACTATCTCCTCTAAATGGGATGACGTTGCCACAACCGTGCTTTTCACGGAAGTGGCCTGCTTATCTAAGAGGACACTCCGTTGTGCCGTGTGTTGCGGACCTCGCAAAAATGCGAGGTCCGCAACACACTTGTAACATCCTACGCGATAATCGCGCAAAATGTGAGGTGAATTACCCGAAGGTTAATTCAATGTAGATTATTTACCTGGAACGATGAGCGAAGCGGCACCGGTGCGGGCTGCTTCGAAGCGTGCCTGGACATCTGCCCAGTTCACGATGTTCCAGAAGGCCTTGACGTAGTCAGCCTTGACGTTGACGTAGTCCAGGTAGAAGGCGTGCTCCCACATGTCCAGCATCAACAGCGGGATGGTTCCTACTGGAACGTTGCCCTGCTGATCGTAAAGCTGCTCGATGACCAGCTGACCACCCAGTGGCTCGTAAGCCAGGATTGCCCAACCCGAACCCTGCAGGCTCATGGCCGAAGCGGTGAAGTGGCCGCGGAAAGCGTCGAACGAGCCGAAGAACTCGTCCAAGGCTGCTGCCAACTCGCCTACTGGCTTGTCGCCACCTTCTGGGGAGAGGTTGTTCCAGAAGATCGAGTGGTTGGTGTGTCCACCCAAGTGGAACGCCAGGTCCTTCGAAAGCTTTGGAATGTTACCGAATTCGCCCTTTTCGCGAGCTTCTGCCAACTGCTCCAACGCCGAGTTTGCGCCAGCAACGTAAGTTGCGTGGTGCTTCGAGTGGTGCAGCTCCATAATGCGAGCCGAGATGTTCGGCTCTAGTGCAGCGTAGTCGTACTGCAATTCAGGCAGTGAATAAACAGCCATGATTCTCCTCAATCTTCTCAATTGGTTGAATCTCCGCGGAAGGTCTCCCGCGGGGACAATTTTTACTGTTCCAGTTCATCTACTGGAACACTGGACTCCGTGCCAGGTATTCCCATATCACCGGCTTTTTTATCAGCCATCGCCAAAAGGCGGCGAATGCGACCGGCAATCGCGTCTTTGGTCATCGGCGGCTCGGCCATGCGACCCAGCTCGTCCAATGACGCTTGCTTGTGCTCCAGACGCAGCACCCCGGCGTAGCGCAGATGCTCGGGCACCTCGTCACCAAGAATTTCTAACGCCCGCTCTACGCGTGCACCGGCAGCTACGGCGGCCTGTGCACTACGACGCAGGTTGGCATCATCGAAATTCGCTAGTCGGTTCGCGGTGGCGCGAACTTCTTTACGCATTCGACGCTCTTCCCACACCATGAGTGCATCATGTGCACCCATACGGGTCAAAAGCTGAGCGATTGCATCCCCGTCGCGAATGACCACGCGGTCGACACCACGTACCTCGCGCGCTTTCACCGTGAGGTCCAGGCGTCGTGCAGCGCCAACCAGAGCCAGTGCGGCTTCTGGTCCAGGGCAAGTGATTTCTAATGCGGAGCTGCGTCCAGGTTCGGTCAACGAACCATGCGATAAGAAGGCGCCACGCCAGACCGCTTCGGCATCCGCGGTAGAGCCGTTAACAATCACCGAGGGAAGCCCACGAACGGGCCGTCCACGCTGATCGAGTAGGCCCGTCTGCCGCGCTAAAACTTCGCCATCTTTGGCGACGCGCACGATGTATCGGCTACCCTTGCGGATTCCGGAACCAGAGACCATGACAATCTCTGCGTCGTGTCCGTAGAGCTCGCCAATGGCGACCTTGAGCCTGCGAGCGGTCGCAGCCAAGTCAACCTCGGCCTCGATAACTATTCGCCCGGAGACAATATGTAGTCCGCCGCTGAAGCGGAGCATGGTCGAAACCTCGGCCTTACGTACCGATGGCTTGCGAATCTCAACCCGCGACAGCTCGTCTTTGACGGAAGCCGTCAATGCCATGAATCAAACTCCCTTACATAGATCCGATTAGGATCCTATTGCGGTAAACACCTCATGATAGGCCGCCGCTAAGCGCAACGGGTCGTGCTCGGCACGACCGTCAGATACCCCTACTCTACTAAAGAAGACACGCGCACCGAGTTTTTGCGCTGCCAGCTCAAATCTCTCCTTGTTACGAATCCGCGCTTCATCTGCGATAATCGCATCAAACTTTACTTCTGGAGCATAGCGTCCCAACACTTCGAGATGCGCTGCAGCGTCCATTCCAGTGGTTTCCGCGGTGTCCGTGGCAAGGTTCATTGTCAGCAGTTTCTTAGCGGTTGTATCGGCGAGAGCCTGACGCATATCGGGTAGCAATAAATGCGGCAACACCGAGGTATACCAAGACCCGGGGCCAAGGATGACCCAGTCGGCCAGTTCAATCGCATCCAACGCTTCGGAACATGCTGGCGCGTCAACTGGTTCGAGATGGACGTTAGCAACCAATCCCCCACCGCCGGCAGCCGCCAGTCGGGCTTGCCCGTCCACGCGTCGCTTAATCAGCGTATCGGTCACTTCGTCCGCTTCAAGGACTTCACCATGAATGGACAAAGGAACGGTGCTCATCGGGAGTACCTGACCGCGTGCGCCCAATAGCGCACCGGCCCAGCGCAAACCGGCCACTGGATTATCCAGCAGTTCCCAAAGTGCGAGAATCAGCAGGTTACCCACCGCGTGACCATTGAGCGGTTCTTCGGGATGCTCATCTGATTTAAACCGGTGTTGCATGACATCGCGCCAGGTACGGCCCCAGTCATTATCGTCACAGAGCGCAGCGAGGGCCATGCGCAAATCTCCAGGCGGCAAGACGTCAAAGGAGCCGCGCAAGCGACCTGAGCTTCCACCGTCGTCTGCCACCGTGACTACCGCGGTCAATTCGGTAGTTAGTCGGCGAAGTGCCGAAAGCGAGGCGGACAGACCATGTCCTCCACCCAACGCAACCACCGAGGGGTTGCGCATATCATCGGGCCGGGTAAGGCCCTGAATCGGGATCGGTCCCGTTGCGAATGCCATCGAAAACTACTCCCGGCCTAGATCACGGTGCGTGATATTCACGCGCACGTTTGGCAGCTGCGCCAAACGACGCCCCAATTCGATAGTAGTCGCGACCGAACGGTGCTTACCGCCGGTGCAACCCACAGCGATGGTGGCATAGTGCTTGTTTTCGCGGCGGTACCCCTCAAATACGGGTTCAAGTGCCTTCAAGTAATTAGTGATAAATTCATTGGTTCCCGGCTGACTTAAGACGTAATTTGAGACTTCTTTGTCTTTGCCGGTCTGCGGGCGTAGTTCAGGAACCCAGTGTGGGTTGGGAATGAAACGCACGTCTGCCACGTAGTTGGCGTCGGTAGGAAGACCATATTTGAACCCAAAGCTCATCACGTTAATACGCAGAATGATTGGCCCGGACTCGGCGAACAACTCGGTGGCCGAACGCGCAAGATCATGGACCGACATCGAGGTCGAGTCCAAGATCAGTTCGGCAGCTTCACGTAGCGGTCCGGTAACGTCGCGCTCACGTTGAATGCCGTCGAGGATACGTCCGTCTTCTTGCAACGGGTGCGGGCGACGGCCCTGTTCGAATCGTCGAACCAGAACTTCGTCGCTGGCATCCAGATACACCATGCGGTATTTCACCCCGCCACTGGTCAGCAAGGCCAAAGATTCACGAATCTCTGGGAACAAGGCCTTAGAGCGAACGTCCATGACCACTGCAAGTCGTGCAATGGTTCCGCGCGAACGGCTCATCAGCTCGGTGAGCATCCCCAGCATCGATGGTGGCAGGTTCTCCACCACATACCAGCCAAGGTCTTCCAGCGCATGGGCAACAGTGGTTCGTCCCGCGCCAGACATGCCCGTGACGATCACGAGCTCGGATTCCGGAGGTTTTACAGCTTCATACTCGGTGGTCATAACTCAAGGCTAGTCGACAATTTCACCGGTAGTCATGTTCACACCGGCACGTGAAGTATCTTCTAAGGATTCCTTGATGGAAGTCGCAAGTTTTTCTCCGACTCCAGGGACTTCCATAAGTTGTTCCAGCGTCGCAGTTCGGATCTTTTTCATTGACCCGAAATGTTTACGCAACGCTTCCTGTTTGGACTTGCCCAAACCGTTAATAGCGTCCAGATCCGAGGAGATCATCGATTTAGAACGCTTCGCCCGGTGGAATGTAATGGCGAAACGGTGCGCTTCATCGCGCAGTCGCTGTACTAGATATAGCGCTGCTGAAGCACGAGGCAAGATCACCGGGAACGGATCTTCTGGTAACCATAGCTCTTCGAGACGTTTCGCTAGGCCGACCACCGGAATATCATCAATGCCCAGGTCATCTAAGGCTTTCTGAGCGGCTGCAACCTGTGGCGGACCACCGTCAACAATCACTAAAGACGGTGGGTAAGCGAATTTCTTCTTCTCGGTCGTTCCAGCCTCAACTTCGCCGGTACTAAACGTTTCCGGATCTAGTTTTTCTTTCAGGTACCTATTAAAACGACGGTAAATGACGTCATACATGCTGGCAGTATCATCACGCGCAGCATCACCGGTGATCGAAAACTTTCGATACTCGCTCTTCTTCGGCAGCCCGTCTTCAAAGACCACCATCGAGGCGACAACGTTAGTTCCCTGCGTATGCGAAGCGTCGTAACATTCGATACGTAATAGCGCAGTTTCCGCGCCCAAGGCTTCCTGGAGTTCTTGCATTGCGGCCGAACGCGTCGAAATATCTCCGGCTCGTCTGGACTTATGCAAACGTAATGCTTGTTCGGCGTTTTCAACCACGGTCGAAGCCAGCGCTGCCTTGTCACCACGCTGGGCCACCCGCAGCGAAACATTGGATCCACGCAGTTCGGTCAGCCAGGTCGTTACATCTTCAATATCGTCAGGCAAGGTCGGGACCAGTACCTCGCGTGGGATCCGGTCCGCATGATCGGCATAAACCTGAGTCAGCAACTGCTCCACAAATTCGGCGTCGGTCAGATCCGCAACCTTTTCCACGACCCAGCCGCGTTGTGAACGAATTCGGCCATCTCGTACGTGGAAGACCTGCACGGCTGCTTCGAGTTCATCTGCATGGATACCGAAGACATCAGCCTCGGTATTCTCGGCAAGAACTACAGCATTACGTTCGAAGACCTTATTCAACGCAGCAATGTCATCACGGTAGCGCGCGGCCTTTTCGTATTCGAGCTTGCCTACTGCCTCTTGCATCTGACTGGTGAGTTGGCGGGTGAATTTCCCGGCTTCGCCACCCATAAAGGTGCAAAGGTCATCGGCTAGGTCCCGGTGTTCCTCGGGACTGATACGGCCTACACAGGGTGCGGAGCACTTGTCGATATAGCCCAACAGGCAAGGGCGCCCCGAGGCTTCGGCGCGCTTGAAAACCCCAGGAGCGCAGGTGCGCACCGGGAATACACGTAGAAGAGTGTCGAGTGTTTCACGGATTGCTTTGGCCGGGTAGAACGGGCCAAAGTATTTGACGCCTTTACGTTTGTCCCCTCGCATCACCAGGGCCCGAGGGAACTTTTCATCCATCGTGATGGCAAGATACGGGTAGGTTTTGTCGTCCCGGAAGACGATATTAAAGCGTGGGGTGTATTCCTTGATCCAGGTGTATTCCAGCTGCAGTGCTTCAAGCTCCGAGCCTACGGTGGTCCATTCCACACTCGTCGCGGTGAATACCATCGCACGTGTTTTAGCCGTGAGTCGCTGTGGGTTTACGAAATAGGAAGCCAACCGGTTGCGTAACACGCGGGCTTTGCCGACGTAAATGACCCGCCCGTGTTCATCGCGGAAGCGATAGACGCCAGGCTTAGTGGGGATGTCAGATGATTTGGGACGGTAACTGGCTGGATCTGCCATAACTACTTCGCGTCCGGTGGCAACTGGTTGTACGAGTCGACGCGTTCCTGTCCGCTTAGTTCGGCAATTGCGTCAACAATCCTGTCGGTTGCACGACGACGCTCCGGCAATGGGTGTTTACGTCCCAGCTGCTCGAAGTACAACGGTTCACCGTAATGAATGGAAAATTTGGTGGGACGAATCCCCTTCGCACCGGCAGGCTGAAGTTTCTCGGTGCCAATGAGTCCCACCGGGATCACAGGAACACCGGTGGTCAGTGCCAACCACCCCACACCGGTACGCCCGCGGTACAGCTTCCCGTCACGGGAACGCGTACCTTCAGGATAAATACCGATTCCGCTTCCGCTTTCAATGATCTCTACTAACGAGTCCAAGGCGGCCACGGAAGCTGCCTGCTCACCACGTTGTACCGGGATAGAACCGACAGACTCGAAGAAGGTCTTCATGGCTTTGCCTTTAATGCCCGGAGTGGTGAAATACTCCGCCTTCGCAAAAAACGCGACATCTCGTGGGGTAAGCGCCTGAACGATAATCGAGTCTAGGAATGACAAGTGGTTTGAGGCGACAATAAATCCGCCGTCTTTGGGCACATTGTGTAGGCCGGTGATTTCGGGGCGGCACAAGGTGTGGAGCATTCCGCGGATGGAGGAACGGGTCATAGTGTAAAGACTCATTACTTCTGTCCCTCCTGCATCGTTGTTCTTGCTAACTGCGCTGCGCCTTGTTCACCAAGCAGTAACTGCGCAAGTTCTTGCACGGTAGCTACCAGGTGGTCGGCAACGTCCAGTTCGTTTTCAAGCGCGAATCCCCAGGCCACGCCGATCGACGACACCGAATTTTCACGTGCCGCATCGAGGTCATAGTGTCGATCACCCACGACAACGCAACTCGCCGGGTCTAGCTTACCTGCGGTGAGTGCGGCCTGAACAATATGAGTTTTGCTTGACCCCATCGTCCCGTGCTCTGATGCATTTCCGAAGATCGCATCTAAGGACGAATCAAGGTTCTGCTTGCTAATCAGTTCTCGCGCGATAGGTTCTGGCTTGGCGGTAGTCACCGCGACGTAGATCCCGGCTTCACGCAAGGTCGTCAAAAGTTCACGAATCCCGGGGTAGACCCGAGAGGCCGCCATACCTACCTCGGCATAACGTGCCCGGTAATCCGCAATGATCTCCTCGATATTCCCATCGTGGACACCATCAAGGGTGCGCAGACCGATTTGCAGGGGTGGACCCACTAACGCTTCGACAGCTTCCTCCCCCGGATCGGTGACGCCATTGGCCACGAGGGCATGACGAATTCCGGATGTTATGGAACCTGCCGGGTCCACGAGAGTCCCGTCCAGATCAAAGAGCACACTTGTTACCGACATATTCACCTAGACATCTTCCCATGAAGCGGACTCACGTAAACAATCCATAACTGAAATCGCATATTCAGTGGGTCCGCTTCAGTAGTGAATCGTTGAACTAGAGAACCTCGGAAAGGAACTTTCCAGTGTGTGAAGCAGCCACCTTCGCCACCTGTTCCGGGCTACCGGTCGCAAGAATGGTGCCACCGCCCGAACCGCCTTCAGGACCCAAATCGATCACCCAGTCAGCAGACTTGATGACATCAAGATTGTGCTCAATGGTTAACACGGTATTTCCCTTGTCGACCAAACCCTGCAGGACCTTAAGCAGCTTGCGAATGTCCTCGAAGTGCAACCCGGTGGTCGGCTCGTCCAACACGTAAATGGAGCGACCATTTGAGCGCTTCTGCAGTTCTGCGGCAAGCTTCACACGCTGCGCCTCACCGCCAGATAACGTAGTGGCTGGCTGACCCAAACGCACATATCCCAGTCCCACATCAACAAGCGTCCGCAGGTGACGCGCGATAGGTGTGAAGGCAGCGAAGAATTCGGCACCCTCAGAGATCGGCATGTTCAGCACATCTGAAATGTTCTTGCCCTTGTAGAGCACCTGCAAGGTTTCGCGGTTGTAGCGCGCTCCATGGCAGACCTCGCACGGCACATACACGTCAGGAAGGAAGTTCATTTCGATCTTCAGCGTGCCGTCACCCGAGCAGGACTCGCAACGACCACCTTTGACGTTAAAGGAGAACCGACCTGGCTGATAGCCGCGCAGTTTTGCTTCGTTCGTTTCTGCGAAAAGTTTGCGAATGTTATCAAACACACCGGTATACGTGGCCGGGTTTGAGCGTGGTGTTCGGCCAATCGGCGACTGGTCTACGTGCACAACTTTGTCCAGCTGGTCTAGGCCTACCACGCGGGTGTGGCGGCCGGGAACCTGCTTGGCACCATTGAGCTTATTGGCCAGCACCTTGTACAAGATGTCATTAACTAGAGTCGACTTACCTGAGCCGGAGACACCGGTAATCGCGGTGAGTACACCCAGCGGGAAGTCCACCGTGACATCTTGTAGGTTGTTTTCTTTCGCACCCACCAGTTTCAGTACACGCTTTTTATCGATCTTTCGGCGCTTGGCCGGCAGCTCAATCTGCTTACGTCCCGAGAGGTAGTCGCCGGTCAAAGAGCGAGTGTTTTTCTTCAGATCTTCTAGCGAGCCAGAGTGCACAACTTCGCCACCGTGTTCACCTGCGCCAGGACCAATATCCACGATCCAGTCGGCCTCGGCGATGGTGTCCTCATCGTGTTCAACCACGATCAGCGTGTTGCCCAGCGAACGCAGGTGCAACAAAGTTTCAATCAACCGGCGATTATCGCGCTGGTGCAATCCAATGGATGGCTCGTCCAAAACGTAGAGCACGCCCACCAGACCGGAACCAATTTGTGTGGCCAGACGAATACGCTGAGCTTCACCACCTGACAAGGTGCCAGCTGCACGCTCAAGGGTCAAGTATTCCAACCCCACGTCCAGCAAGAACTTCATGCGGGCGCCAATTTCTTTCAACACCTGGTTGGCGATCTGCGCCTCGCGCTCGCTCAGTTCCAGACTGGTCAAGAATTCTGCGGCCGAACGCAGGTCCATTGCTGCCACCGCGGCAATGGATTTTCCACCGATCAGCACCGAGAGGGACGCCGGGTTTAGTCGCGCTCCACCACAAGTCGGGCAGTGGATCTGACGCATGTACTGCTCGTAGCGGTCACGGGCATGGTCCGACTCGGTCTCCTGATGCTTGCGGTGAACATAGGAGATGACACCTTCAAACCCGGTGGAGTACTTACGTTCGCGGCCGAAGCGATTCTTGTACTGCACGACCACCTTATGGTCCTTGCCGTGCAAGATTGCCTGACGCGCGGCTGGCGGAAGATCCTGCCAGGCGGTGTCCATGGTGAACCCAAGCTCCTTGCCCAGGCCTTCAATCAGACGGTTCCAGTACTCGGTAGTCGCTTTACCTAGGGACCATGGGGCAATGGCTCCCTCGGTCAGTGGAAGCTCTGGATCCGGGATGATCAGGTGCTCATCAACCTCAAGCTTGGTGCCGATGCCGCTACAAGCGGAGCATGCGCCGAAAGGGTTGTTAAAGGAGAAAGTGCGCGGCTCAATCTCATCGATGGCCAAGGGGTGCTCGTTTGGGCACGCGAGGTTCTCGGAGAATGCACGTACCCGCTTCGGATCATCTTCGTCAAGATCAACAAAGTCCACCAGTACCCGGCCTTCGGCAAGGTTCAATGCGGTTTCTACCGAGTCGGTCAGCCGCTGTTGCACCGTGTCGTTGATTGCTAGGCGATCAACGACCACCTCGATGGTGTGCTTGATCTGCTTGCCCAGCTTCGGTGGGTCTGAAAGCTGAATAGTTTTGCCATCTACCCGTGCGCGGGCAAAGCCCTTGGAAGAAAGCTCAGCGAACAGATCAACGAACTCTCCCTTGCGCGCACGAACCACGGGTGCGAGCACCTGGAAGCGTGTCTTCTCTGGCATTTCCAGCAGCTGGTCAACAATTTGTTGGGGCGACTGCTTAGAAATTGGCTCGCCACATTCGGGGCAGTGCGGGTGTCCTACACGGGCCCAGAGCAAACGCATGTAGTCGTACACCTCGGTAATGGTGCCAACGGTGGAGCGTGGATTGCGGTTCGTGGATTTCTGGTCGATCGACACTGCCGGGGAAAGACCTTCAATGAAATCTACGTCCGGTTTGTCGACCTGCCCAAGGAACATGCGCGCATATGCCGAGAGGGACTCCACGTAGCGTCGCTGTCCTTCGGCGAAAATCGTGTCGAAGGCTAGAGATGATTTACCTGAACCGGACAACCCGGTAAAGACGATCATCGCATCACGCGGGAGATCCACATCTACGTTCTTCAGGTTGTGCTCACGCGCACCCTTGACGATCAGACGGGACAAATCGAGTTTTTTGCTTTCTGCAGTAATAGCCACGAGGTAATACTAATCGAAAACTACTTCGAATAAACGTGGCATGTGGCACAAATCAGTGACACGTTCGCGAAGGGCGATATTCGATCGATTTCTCGGGCCGTAGACTTACTGGTCCACTGGCATTTAGGGCTTCAAGCAAGCGCCGTGGCTCGGCTGGTCGAGCCCCGCAGTTTCGTCCAGGTAAGACCCAGCCAGTTCAAATATTGTGGCGAGTGCGAAAGCCCGGTTCACGATGCATGCCTGGCTATTCCCCGCGGTGGAATCCGTAGGAAATGACCCATTCCGTGGTTCCGCATTTCCATTAGGATGAATTTAAGCGGGTTGCCCCGCAAATGCGGAGTCGTACTACTACGAGCGTAAAAGTACGCATTCAGATCTACCTGATGACCACATCCACCCGTTGCAGCAAGTTACGAACACGATAGCTCTCTTCGGACGTGCGATGACATCTAGGAACGAGTTCAACTTGAGAAAAACAATTATCATCACCGGCGGTAGCGACGGCATCGGAGCAGCTGCCGCGCGCAAGCTAGTTGCACGTGGACATCGCGTCGTCATCGTTGGACGCTCGCTGCACAAAACTAAGGATCTGGCCGCAGAGCTCGACATTCCCTTTCATATTGCGGATTTCGCCGAACTAGCTCAGGTGCAGCAGCTCGCGAGCACGCTCCTAGAGTCGTATCCTGAAATCAACGTACTTGCGAACAATGCCGGCGGTATCATGGGGCCACGCGTCATTACCGTGGACGAGCATGAAAAGACATTCCAGGTTAACCACCTCGCACCCTTTCTGCTAACTCGTTTGCTCATGCCAGCACTCATCGCAGGTGGCGCCACCGTTATTCAAACAGCCAGTGTGGCTGCTCGTATTTTCGGACGGTTGGACCTCGACGACCTGCAAAATGCGGCCGATTTTGCTCCGCAGAAGGCCTACGGCAATGCGAAACTCGCCAATATCCTCTTTACTCAAGAATTACAGCACCGGTTCGGAACACATGGCGTTACTGCGGTTGCTTTCCACCCTGGAATCGTCGCAAGTAACTTTGCCAGTGACACCACGCACTTCATGCGGCGCGTCTATCACGGACCGCTCAAACGTCTTTTTACCGTGACGACGGAAAAAGGTGCAGACCAGCTGATTTGGCTTGCTGAAGGAACCTCTAATGATTCATTCCTTCCGGGCGCTTATTACGAGACCCGCAGAATAGCTACAAAGGTTAATCCCCAGATGCATAATCCGCGCATCGCGTCACAGCTCTGGGCGAAGTCGGAATTGCTTCTGAAAGGTTTCTAACGTTCAGCCAAAACTTCCGCAATGCACATCTAGACCACGGACCACGCCCAGGCCATCAAAGCGGTCAGATTCTATGTCAGGCTGTCTCTCCCTAAAGCGACGAAGGACTGCCAACCTCTTGACTTGGGGCTGAAAGGACATCTGAGGATTCTTTCGCCGGATGCAATTCGGGTCAATCGACGAGCGACCCAAGCCAGGGCGTCGGTGGGTCTAGCGTGGTAGGGAGCTGAAGGCTGCCCGCAAATACTTGACGGCCGTTTCTTCATCGACTGACCAGGTTTGGGAGACCCTAGCCAGATCGGCGGCCGCGTCGCTGACTTCCTGATCGCCTCGATCATCCGTTGCTTGCACGATCGTTCCATGGCGTCCACGAGTCACCACAGCACCTTGTGCTTCAAGTTCCTTGTAAACCTTCGCGACAGTGTTCACCGCCAGATCGAGGTCACCGGCGAGCGCTCGGACCGAGGGTAGCTTCGTCCCCGGAGCCAAATCACTGCGCGCAATACTAGCTAAAATTTGTTCGCGAACCTGCTGGTAAGGCGCCACACCCGACGTGGGGTCGATACGGATAAAATCGAGGACAGCCATGGGTGCTCCATTCAGTGCAATGCATTTGAGTGACCACCAGAGCCTATCGCGTTCCTGCGCCTGCCCCACGTAGGCTAAAGCGTATGAGCGAACTTCTCTTAAACGACGTCACGATTCGTTCGGTGAGCGTTTCCGAAATGCATAACAATGTTTACTTGGTGACCGAACGCGCTAGTGGAAAACAATTGATCATCGATGCGGCCGATAATATGCCGGCGATTCAAGAACTTATTGACAGTGCAGCTTCCGATGGTCCGGCACCTCAGGTAATAGGCATTGCCACGACCCACGAGCATTGGGACCACGTACGGGCCCTGTCCGAAGCCGTTGCAACGTACAAGGTTCCCACCTATGCGGGCAGTGATGACGTTGCTGGTATTGGCAAGGAGTCAGGGGTGCAGATTTCCGACGGTTTGAACCATGGAGATCAGATCATAGTTGGGGATGTGCATTTAGAAGCCATTCATCTGCGTGGCCATACTCCAGGGTCTATCGCCTATGCACTGCGCGACTCTTCCGGAGTACAAGTCATCTTCAGCGGAGACAGTCTTTTTCCCGGTGGTGTAGGTAATACGTGGAAGGATCCCGAACGATTCGAGTCGCTGATCAACGATGTATCCGAACGTATATTCGAAAAATTCCCGGATGAGACCCACGTTCTTCCCGGACATGGTGGCTCCACCACCGTAGGCAACGAACGCCCTCACTTGGACGAGTGGCGTCAGCGCGGCTGGTAATCGCTGCCAAACGCCAACGTAGAGTTACTTCTGCATGAAGTCAGGGATCCTCGGATGTTCTCATCCGGGGATCCCTGACTTGTAAGCTCAGACGTTTTCTTCGTCTGGATACTTTCAACTGAGTTTGCGGCCAATCATGAAGATTCTTCGGAACGGGAAATTTGTTAGCTTCGATCCGTCCGGCCCTGTAAAAGATAGATAGTGCGTAGAAACCTCGCGTGAATAGTCGGCTTCGAAGTCTAGGTAATCCTCTTCGGTGAGGGCTGCTTTGACTGGCAACAATGCCGTGCCACGCACCCAGTCCAGAATTGGTTCCTCCCCCACCATCACCTGATGATAGGACGTCTCCCAGACGTTCGCTTGAAATCCCGCCTCAAGCAACAGTTTCTGATAGACCTCCGGTTCGCTTACCGCGTCATCATGGCGAAGCACCCCGGAAAGCCTATCTGCCAATTTGTCCGAGTCTGCCACCTGCCGCATCACCGTGTGTGAGTCCGAGCCGAAGTTCCCCGGTATCTGGATAGCTATGTACCCACCGGTTTTCAGATCGTGCAACCAAGTCTTTAACAGTTCACGGTGTTCGGGAAGCCACTGCAACATCGCATTTGAAAAGAGCAGATCAACTTTGTCATCCGGGTGCCACTGGCGCGCATCAACCAGTTCAAAGTCTAGATTCGGCAGTCTTACCGTGTCTTGAGCCTTGGCGATCATTTCCGGCGAGGAATCTAGTCCTGTCACTTGTGCAGCAGGCCACCGTTGAGCCAACAGGCTTGTCTTATTTCCCGGGCCACAGCCGAGATCCACAACCCCGCGGGGTGTGATGTCGTCTAACTGCCCCAGTAAATCTTCGTAGGGACGCCCCCGGTAATCGGCGAATTCTGTATATATGCTCGGATCCCACTTCATGCTTGTCAGCCTAGCCCCACACTACTTTCCGCACTAGCGCCCGGTCATACTTCTCAACGAGATAGGCTTAGAACATCATGTTGCTCACCGATTACCTGCCTGCAGATGCCAAGAATGTTTCCGACGACGAGATTTACGAGTCATTTGGCCGCTGGGTAACCACCCGTGGCATTGATTTGTACCCAGCCCAGGACGAGGCCTCTATGGCCTTAGCCGCCGGAAGCAACGTCATTCTGGCGACGCCTACTGGCTCGGGTAAGTCCTTAGTAGCCATTGCCGCACACTTCTACGCAATGGCACGCGACGAAATCAGCTTCTATACCGCACCGATCAAGGCATTAGTCTCGGAGAAGTTCTTCGACCTATGTAAGATCTTCGGCGCCGAGAACGTTGGCATGGTCACCGGTGATTCCTCGGTGAACGCCGATGCTCCGATCATCTGTTGTACCGCAGAAATCCTAGCGAACATCGCTTTACGTGAAGGCTCACGCGCCGACGCAGGCATGGTCATCATGGATGAGTTCCACTTCTACGCAGACCCGCAACGTGGCTGGGCCTGGCAACTACCACTTATTGAACTCCCACAGTCGCAATTCCTACTGATGAGCGCCACCTTGGGTGATGTCTCACGCTTCGAAAAAGAACTTGAAGAGCGCACCGGAAAGACCACTGTCACCGTTGCCCACTCCGAGCGTCCTATCCCACTTCATTTTTATTACTCGATGGAACCGGTTCAAGAAACCGTCGAGGAACTAATCAAAACCCAGCAGGTCCCGATCTATATCGTGCACTTCTCGCAGTTGGATGCGATTGATCGCGCCACCGGGCTAATGAGCATCAATGTCTGTACCCGTGAGGAAAAGGACCGCATCGCCGAACTGGTGGCAGGTTTCCGTTTCGCCGCCGGATTCGGAAAGACGCTCAACCGTCTAGTACGCCACGGCATCGGTGTGCACCATGCAGGCATGCTACCTAAATACCGCCGGTTGGTAGAGCAGTTGGCTCAGGCAGGACTGCTCAAGGTCATTTGCGGTACCGATACCTTGGGAGTTGGCATCAACGTGCCAATTCGCACGGTGCTGATGACAGCCCTTTCCAAATTTGACGGCACACGCACCCGCATCCTCAACGCCCGCGAATTCCACCAGATTGCCGGCCGTGCCGGACGCGCAGGTTTTGACACCGCGGGTACCGTGATGGTTCAGGCACCGGAACACGCGATTGAAAACCACAAGGCTATGGAAAAGGCTTTGAAGAAGCATGGCGAAGGCTCCTCCAAACTTAAGCAGATCCCCAAGAAGAAGCCACCACAGAACTTTGTCACCTGGGGCGAGAAGACCTATGACAAGATTGTGCATGCGGAGCCCGAAACGCTGAAGTCTTCCTTCCAGGTCTCCCACTCGATGTTGCTCAACCTGCTGGAACGTGAAGGCAACTCCTTCGAAGCAGCCAAACGTATCCTCACCGAGAATCATGAAACTCCTGCCTCGCAGCGCAAGCTGAAGTTGCGTGCCTTAGGCATTCTGCGTGAGCTGATCGCCACCGGTGTGGTGGTTCGCCGCAATGAACCCGATGAACACGGCAACTTCTATGAGCTAACGGTGCACCTGCAGCAGAACTTCGCACTGAACCAGCCACTGTCGCCTTTCGCACTAGCTGCGCTGGAGCTCTTCTCCCCTGATTCGCCAAGCTACGCCCTAGATGTAGTTTCGGTCATCGAGGCAACCTTGGAGAAGCCTCGCCAAGTACTTTCTGGCCAGGAGAAGAAAGCCCGTGGTGAGGCTATCGCCGTAATGAAGGCCGACGGGATGGACTACGACGCGCGTATGGCTGCGTTGGAAGAAGTTACCTACCCGCAGCCATTGGCCGAAAAACTCGAAGCTGCCTTTGAACAGTACCGTTCCGGTGCCCCCTGGCTGGCTGACTTCGAACTACAGCCCAAATCAGTGGTGCGAGACATGTATGAGCGAGCCATGGGCTTCTCTGACTTCGTCCAGTACTACCAGCTTGCTCGCTCCGAAGGCGTGCTATTGCGCTACCTCACCGACTCCTACAAGGCGCTACGCCAGAGCGTGCCACAGGATTCGCTACGCGAAGATCTAGAAGACCTTATTGAGTGGCTTGGCGAATTGATCCGCCAGATCGACTCCTCACTTTTGGACGAGTGGGAAGAGCTCTCGCGCGGCGAGCTGCACGAGGAAACCCAGATCACTCCCCCAGCTCCGGATAAGCTCACCACTAACGTCCGTGCCTTCAAGGTAATGGTTCGCAATGAAATGTTCCGTCGAGTGAAGCTTTTCGCCGACGAGCAGGATCAGGCCCTGGGGGAATTAGATGGACACAACGGTTTTGATGCAGACGCCTGGGCCGAAGCCTTGGATAGCTATTTCGAAGAACATGAAGATATTGATGACGGACCTAACGGTCGCGGTTCGAACCTCTTCGTGATCAATGAGAAACCAAATCGAATCTGGGAAGTACGTCAGATTTTCGCCGATCCGGACGAAAATCACGACTGGGGCATCAACGCAACCATCTCCCAAGACGACTCTGACGAAGCAGGTCATCCAGTCGTTACGGTGACCGCTGTGGGGCGCATGGATTAGCCATTCATAGTTCACGAAATATTCACTTAATATGGGCTACTTTCGTGACTGTGCAACGGTAAGGTCGTGGCCATGGATCGCATTCGACTGCGCATGCTCGGCAGCCTCGTCATGTTTATCGCATGGCTCGCCCTGATCAATAACTACGCAGTGCTCTTCACCGCTGAAGGCTTATTTCCCACACTCCTGCAGCTGGGACTGGTACTCGTTGGTACCGGATTACTCTATGTGAGCTGGGCTCCGAAGGTGGCCGGCAACCAACCTTAAACCCGGATTCGTACCACTTCGCTCTTGGAGTGGTACGTCCGGGTGTAGGACTACCGCAGAAGACAAAAACCTAGACTTGCACGGTTCTTATCACAGTTCCTCAAAGTCATCGGTTCCCAGATTCCGTTGCGGCATACGGGAGCTTTCACTCTTCTTGGGTATTCCTTCGCTCATTACAGTGCTCGCACTTTGTCTAAGCAAAGTTTCGACTGCCCCGCTTTCAATAGTCTGCTTGTCTCATTTGTTGTTCCCACGCGGAAAAGTGTTTCGCGGCTTCAAATACGCCAAGATACTGTTGCGAAGAAAAACAACCGCCAGCACCGTTCTCATTAGAGACCCAGAAGGCTTGGGACTCGCGGATCTGTCTGTGGCAGTTGAGGGTTTCTTCCAATTCTCTAGCCACGGAGGACTTCCTGCCCTAGGCTTTGTCGTGGAATTTATTCACTACTGGGCGGAGTCTAAAATGCCACGCAAGCTCGTCTACTACGTGGCGGTAAGCCTCGATGGATATATCGCCGCGCCTAATGGCGATCCTTCAGCTTTCCCCATCGAAGGGGACCACATGGAAGTGGTACTCAGAGAATACGGTGACGCAGTTCCTTCCCACGTCCAGAAAGCTTTAGGGCTCACTGCGCCAAGGACGAAATTTGATTCAGTCATCATGGGGTGGAATACCTACAACCCGGAATCTAACGGCGGACTCGACTCTCCCTACGCACACCTACACCAAATAGTGGCGTCCAAAAATGCGCGAAGCGTGCCAGATCATGTGGAACTGACCCACGATCCGCTCGCCAAAATCCGCGAGTTGAAGCACGAAACAGGTTTGGACATCTATTTATGTGGCGGCGGAGAGCTGGCCGGTGAACTCTTGCCGGAAATCGACCGACTAGTTCTCAAACGCAACCCCTTGGTTTTTGGATCAGGGATTCCTTTGTTCGGCTCGCGCAGTTATCAGCCTGTTGAGTTCGTTCACGCCCGAACTCGAACTTTCGATTCGGGAGTGAGCATCACCGAATACGACTGTGCTCGCTAGGTCAGAATAATTGCGATCGCAACATAGGAAGTCATGAGGCTGGCAAGTATCCATTCAGCCTTCGACCCCGTCTCGGCCAGGACCGGCAATGCGACCCGTCCGTTCGCTTTCCAGCAGTCACCGACCACCGGGAGTTTGCGAAACCAGCGAGGCGCGCCAATCTTGATCGGCCACAACAGGTTACAACCGCCAATGGTGAGCATATCCCCCACAATGTGAACGATCACCCCCACGGTGACCGCCAGCGGAAACCACGCTCTCTCATCCGGTGCGTTCATTCCAACAAACGCGCCAGCAGCCAACGCAATCACCCAACACAAAAGCGGAGGCATGAACTTTACGCTCTTGACCGCGAAGGAAATCAGCAAAATCGCGAAGAGCGCCGCCCCTGGATAGACCACCCCAAGTTGGTCCACGTCCATTGACCAAGAATCAGCCAACCAGGCAATAAATATAAAGAATAAGATCCCCAAGATTGAGTGGGTACCGTTACGGTGTCCGCCAGCAGCCTTACTGATCACTCGGGTCACGATATTTGAAATTGGTGGCAAGGACCGCGCAATTGTTGCCTTGTGATGATCCGCGTCAGGAAGTAACGCCGCCCCGGCGCAAACAATCGCGCCAGCCAAGGTTTCCCACCGCTCCATATGGAGTACGCCAAATCCCAGATTCACCGAACCGACCGTTACCGGAGTTGTTATTGCAAGCCAGGCGGCCGCGCCGCTCATGGCGTGGTGTCCACCCATCATGAATTCAACCTTAGGACTGGTCACCGACGATATAGCTACATGACGGCGGTAAGCTTAAACACATGAGCACAATCAGAGAAGCGCGCCTTGCAGACTGCCCCCAGATCCTGGAATTAATCCACGAACTAGCGGTCTATGAGAAGGAACCTGACGCGGTCAAGAACACCGTCGAAGAGCTGGAAAAGCACCTTTTCGGCGCAGATCCGAAGCTCTTCACGCACGTCGCCGAGGACGAGTCAGGCCGACTAGTCGGTATCGCCATGTGGTTCCTGACGTACTCCACGTGGGAAGGGCGTCACGGTATTCATCTGGAAGACCTCTACGTTCGCGAAAGTGAACGCGGTGAGGGCACCGGAACCGCGCTGTTGAAGACACTGGCACAAATTTGCGTAGAACGCGGCTACCGTCGATTGGAATGGGCCGTTCTTGACTGGAACGCTCCAGCCATTGGATTCTATGATTCGATCGGTTCGTCCACCATGGACGGCTGGAGCACCCGCCGACTAGACGGCGACGCACTACAGGAGATGGCTCGATGATTCACTACCGCGGCATGGATGTCACCGAACACCGTATTGAAGTCCCCCTAGATCATCACGAGCCAAACGGTGAGAAAATCACCGTCTTCGCCCGCGAAATAAGCACCGATAAGTCAAGGCCTTGGTTACTGTTTCTGCAAGGCGGCCCCGGCGGTAAGTCTCCACGCCCTGGTTCCTTATCGGGCTGGTTAGCCGAAGCTACCAAACACTTCCGCGTACTACTACTAGATCAGCGTGGTACCGGCCTCTCCACCCCGGCTAATCGCCAGTCTTTGGGCCTGCGCGGCGACGCAGCAGCTCAGGCCCGCTACTTGTCACACTTCCGCGCGGACTCAATCGTTCGTGATGCCGAGGCACTGCGCGAACACTTGACTATCACCAAGTGGAGCACCTTGGGTCAGAGCTATGGTGGCTTCTGCACGCTGACTTATCTATCCATGTTCCCTAACTCCTTGGAGCGTTGTTTAGTCACCGGAGGTCTGGCTTCATTGGACGGTGATGCGCGCACTGTCTACCGCGCTACGTACCAGCGCATGGCCGAACGTAACCGTGAGTATTTCTCCTGGTATCCTCAGGATTTTGATACGCTGCACAAGATTTACGATCACCTACGGCACAACGACGACGAGTTGCTGCCCGACGGCCGCAAGGTCACCGTGCCCTTGGTACAGATGCTGGGAATGTTCTTAGGCGGCAACACCCGAGTGCACCTGCTGCACCATGTCTTTGAAGAAGCCTTCGTACAGACACCCGGCGGGGAACGTCTTTCCGATACCTTCTTGGCGACCCTCTACGCTCAGGCCTCTTTCGCCACGAATCCGCTGTACGCGCTGATGCATGAGACCATCTATGCCCAAGGCGCAGCTACTAATTGGGCAGCCCAGTCCGTCATGGAAGAAAATCCGGATTTCGCAGAACAAACGGAAACGCCACTCCTAACCGGTGAAATGATCTATCGCTGGCATTTCACCGACGATCCGGCACTGCGCCCGTTCGAGGAGGTGGCAAGAATTTTAGCTGAGCACGAACATTTCGGGCCGCTCTACGATCTGGATGTCCTTTCGCAGAATACCGTTCCGGTGGCGGCTGCGGTTTATCACGACGACGTTTATGTGGACCGCGAGCTTTCCTTACGCACCGCTTCCCAAGTCAAAGGGCTACGAGCCTGGGTCACCGAGGATTTCCACCACGATGGAATCGGCGACGATGGACCTGCAATCTTCCGCCGCCTACTGGCAATGACCAACGGTGAAGACCCTGAGGCGGCTGCCAACGCCGGCTAGTGGCTATCGCAGGTGCCAGCACATGGTTAGACTGGCACACAAGCAAGGGCCGAGAGGGCAACCTCTCCGTTCTTGCTTCGCGTCAGACCAAGCGCACGGAGTGGCTTGTCACACATTGCCACTACCACCGTGCTAGGTTTCGCATAAGGGCATCTTGCCCGTCATAAAGATCGAAAGGAACACTATGGGAAACAGTATTAATGGTGTCGATGTTCCAGCCGATCTGGTCTCGAAGGTCGAAGAGTTGGACGGCGTCATCGCAGCCGCCCACGTGCCATACAACATTGCTTTAGACCGCGCCGATGAAGATGGACTGGTCTACAAATTTGTAGAATCTGACATCGACTTCGCACTCGTGCTCCATGGCGAGGCATTCTTTGTCACCACCCCAGCGTTAGACGATTCGGACGCCGATTTTGAACCGGTATACACCTTCGACCCTGAGTACCAGCTCACCGCCGAGGACTTTGCCGAGCGACTCACCGACTTCGTGAACCTGGCGGTCAATTGGCAAGAAGTTTCCGAACTGCCATTCGTTGCCGAAAACCCCGAATACTTCGGTCCTTCGGACAAGCCAAACAGCATTCTGCTCTACGAAGATGGTTACCGCTATGAGCTACTGTTCGTAGAAAATGGCGATCACTTGGTGCTGGCACGTCCAATCGACACCGAAGCCTACGAGGTGGACCCCGACGAGGACGAAGATGAGATCCCGTTGGTCTACACCAACCACCACATGTTGCACCCAACCATGGGTGGGGCGTTCATCGTGATGCTGGCCGAGACCTTCGGCCTGCCAGCCGAGGAAGAAGCACTGCTCGCACCGCTGCGCATCATCCTCACCCCGACGAACTAGTACCCGCTTACAGCAGTCTGGAGCGTGATTCAGCCGCATCGGCGAGTCACGCTCCAGACTTATTTAACACAGAAAAATACCCGCCGCAGCTGCTTGGGTAAGCAGCTGCGGCGGGTATTCTTTGTAGCTTGGTTTCGGTTACTTACCCGACTCCTGCTCGCCTTCGATTGAAGCCTTAGCAGCTGCCTTTTCAGCCTCTGCTGCTTCGGCCTTCGCTGCCGCGTTGCGACCCAGTGGGGTCCACAGCGACAAGACCGTAGCGATCACGATGGTCGCCAGAATAACAATCAGCGAGACGTTGGTTGGGATCACTGGAGCCCATGCAAAGCCTTCACCACCATTGACGAATGGTAGCTCGTTAGTGTGCAGTGCGTGAAGAACCAGTTTGACGCCAATGAACGCCAAGATGAAGCTCAGTGCGTGCTTCAGGAAGACCAAACGGTTCATCAACCCGCCGAGCAAGAAGTACAGCTGACGCAGACCCATCAACGCGAAGATATTCGCGGTGAAGACAATAAACGCCGAGTTGGTCAGACCAAAGATCGCCGGGATCGAGTCCACTGCGAACAGCAGGTCGGTCATGCCGATAGTAATGAAAACCATCACCATCGGGGTGAAAAGCTTCTTGCCATCCACTACGGTACGTAGCTTGTTGCCGTCGTATTCCTTGGCAAATGGCATCTTGCTGGTCAGCTTCTTGACGATCCCGCTATCACTGTCTTTATCTTCGTCGTCGTCATCCTTCAGCTGGTGCCAAGCGGTCCAGAGCAAGAACGCACCGAAGATGTAGAACACCCAAGAGAAGTGTTCGATCATCGCTGCACCGGCAATAATGAAGATTGCACGTAGCACCAGCGCGATGATAATGCCGAACATCAGCACCTCTTGCTGGTACTTACGTGGCACAGCAAAGCGGGTCATGATGATAATAAAGACAAAGAGGTTGTCAATCGACAACGAGTATTCGGTAATCCAGCCGGCGTAGAATTCCTGACCAAGCTGGGAACCTGCCTGCCACCAGACAATTCCACCGAAGATTATTGCAAGTGCGATGTAGAAGCCAACAAAAAGTCCGGCTTCCTTCATCGATGGTTCGTGCGGTCGCTTGACCACATAGAGCAAATCGAGCAGCAAGACAACGCAGAGCGCTACCAAGGCAATGATTTCAAATTGGAGTGTTAACCCTGAAGTACCCATAAAGGAGTAGCCTTCCGTCGTAAGGTTAGGACAAAGATTCGCAAGTCTCTCCGCCGTCAAGAACTAGATCTTGTTCGGCTGCTGTGCCCGGCGAAACTTCGATGGTTCGCGTGTTGACGTTCACAGCATTTGGGATACTCCCCTACGTACGAGAGTTAAGTCTAGCGTACAAGCTTTACTCATGACGCGTGATAAGTACCATCACGCACTTCCAATTCCACTCTACGAGCCTAAAAAGACGGTATAACTACTTATCAAACAGCGGTTAGTTAGCCGAAGTTAACATCATGTTACGCGTGGCCAGCATCCTTCATTTGACGCAGTTCTTTCTTGAGCTCGCCCACCTCGTCGCGAATACGCGCAGCCAGTTCGAACTGCAGTTCCCCGGCGGCGGCATGCATCTGAGCGGTCATTTCTTCAATCTGACCCAATAGATCCTCTGCCGGCGCGGCTGCCAAACCGTCCTGACGAATCTTCGAGGACTTCGTGCGCTTTGCGTCCTTGGCCAGCCGATTGTTGTTCAGCAGCTCTTGCGTGTCTGCATCCTCGCGGGCCAGCTGATCGGTGATATCGGCAATCTTCTTGCGCAATGGGGTCGGATCGATACCGTGCTTCGTATTATGTGCCCGCTGGATTTCGCGGCGACGGTTGGTCTCATCAATGGCCTTGTCCATGGCATCGGTGATCTTATCCGCATACATGATCACCTGGCCCGATACGTTACGTGCAGCACGGCCAATGGTCTGAATCAGCGAGGTCGCCGAACGCAAGAACCCCTGCTTATCGGCATCCAGAATCGCGACCAAGGACACCTCCGGCAAGTCCAGTCCCTCACGCAGCAGGTTAATTCCTACCAACACGTCATAGGAGCCCATACGCAATTCACGCAGCAACTCCACACGGCGGATCGTATCAACGTCCGAGTGCAGGTATTGCACGCGGACCTGATGTTCGGTGAGGTAGTCGGTCAGATCCTCTGCCATTCGTTTGGTCAGCGTGGTAACCAATACGCGCTCATTACGTTCTACACGCACGCGGATCTCATCGAGCAGGTCATCAATTTGACCCTTGGTTGGCTTCACGATGATTTCTGGGTCGATCAGTCCTGTTGGACGGATAATCTGCTCCACAAAACCATCGGCCTTGCCCAGCTCATATTTGCCCGGGGTCGCCGAAAGATACACGGTCTGCCCGATGCGTTCCAAGAACTCGTCCCACTTCAAGGGCCGGTTATCCATGGCCGAAGGCAGACGGAAGCCGTGTTCCACCAAGGTACGCTTACGCGACATATCACCCTCATACATCGCACCAATTTGCGGCACGGTGACATGGGACTCGTCGATGACCATCAAGAAATCATCGGGGAAATAATCTAGCAAGCAGTGTGGCGCACTGCCCGATTCGCGCCCGTCGATATGCCGTGAATAGTTTTCGATGCCGTTGCAGAAGCCCATCTGCTCCATCATTTCCAGGTCATAGGTGGTGCGCATGCGCAACCGCTGGGCTTCGACAAGCTTATTTTGCGATTCAAGTTCTTTGAGTCGAGCAGCCAGCTCATCTTCGATGGTTTTAATCGCCTTGTGCATGCGCTCGGCACCGGCAACATAGTGGCTGGCCGGGAAGATGTACATCTCGGTTTCTTCGCGGATCACCTCACCGGTCACCGGGTGCAGGGTGTAGATCGCTTCCACTTCGTCACCGAAAAACTCGATGCGTAGCGCCTGCTCCTCGTACATCGGGATGATCTCCACGGTATCCCCACGGACCCGGAAGGTTCCGCGATGGAAGTCCATATCGTTGCGTGTGTACTGCATGTTCACGAACTGGCGCAACATCGCATCGCGGTTTAATTCTTCGCCCTGGCGCACGGTCACCATGCCGGCCACATATTCTTCCGGCGTACCCAAACCATAAATGCACGAGACCGTTGCCACCACGATCACATCTCTGCGGGTGAGCAACGCATTGGTCGCCGAGTGGCGTAGCCGCTCCACCTCTTCGTTGACCGAGGAATCCTTCTCGATAAAGGTATCGGTCTGTGCCACATACGCTTCGGGCTGGTAGTAGTCGTAGTAAGACACGAAGTATTCGATCGCGTTATTTGGCATCAGCTCGCGAAACTCATTGGCTAGCTGTGCGGCGAGGGTCTTATTTTGCACCAGCACCAACGTGGGGCGTTGCACCTGCTCGATCAGCCAGGCGGTGGTAGCGGACTTACCGGTGCCCGTAGCGCCGAGCAGCACAATATCTTTTTCGCCGCCGTTGATCCGTTCGGTCAGCTCTTTAATCGCCGTGGGTTGGTCCCCCGCCGGAACATAATCGCTGATGACTTCGAAGGGAGCTACTACACGTTTAATCGGCTGGGCAAGACTCATGATTCCAGCATAACCAGCGCAACCGACACTCGCCTACGCCTGAGTACCTGCTGAACGTGAAATTACTTGCCGCCCAAGCGCATTCCGGTGCGAATCGCGTTACGCGTGGCGGTCCGGCGAATCTGTGCGCCGAAGAAACTCACGGTCAGCAAGGTCGCCGAGAGCAATCCAAGCAAGGCAATCCACCCGGCGATATAAACCACCGGCGAGTACGGACCATCCGAGGCTACAAATTCAGTGCGTCCACCAAAGCCCAACCAGAGCAACAATGCCACGGCAAAACTGGCGAGCATCGTCCACTTCGAAATTTTCTGCATCAGCGGTTTAATTCCTTCTCAAATAGTTCGGTCACTTGTGCTTGGAGCTGTTCAAGTGTGCCATCATTCATCAACAAATGATCGGCCATCGCCGCGCGATCCGCGTCACTGGCCTGCGCGGCCATCCGAGATTCAGCCTCGGCCACGCTCCACCGGCGATCTTCAACCATCCGCCGGATCCGCTCATCATGTGGCGCCTGCACCACCAGCACCAAATCAAAACGATCCGCCTGGCCTGATTCGACGAGCAAGGGGATGTCCTCGACCACTACCGCCTCGCTGCTTGCGGCGGCACGCAGACGGTTAGCCTCGGCGCGTACCAACGGGTGCACGATTGCGTTCAGCTTCAGTCGTTGCGCCTCATCACTAAAGACCAACGCGCCGAGGGCCGCCCGGTCCAGCGAACCATCGGAGGCCAAAACTTGGTGACCAAAAGCCTGCCGGATCTGCGCTAACCCTTCGGTTCCGGGCGCCACCACCTCGCGGGCGAGCTTATCCGCGTCGATGACTACCGCACCCAATTTGGCTAATTGTGTTGCTACTGCCGATTTGCCGGAAGCCACGCCGCCGGTCAGTCCCACATGGATCATGTCTACCACCCTATAAACTAAGTACGATGAACACCAACGACTCGGCCGCGACTAGCTACACGACGCTTCGTGTGGACGCGGTGCATGAGCTCGAAATTAAGCGTTCGCGCTTCATCACCTACTTATACCGGGTGCAGACCGAGGCCGACGCCCGTGCCCACATCGCGACCCTACGCAAAACCCATTTTGACGCCCGCCACCATTGCAGCGCCTTCATTCTTGGTCCGGATCGAATGACCCAGCGCTCCAACGACGACGGCGAGCCCTCGGGAACCGCCGGGCTGCCGATGCTTGAGGCGCTAGCAAAACGCGACACCGGCAGTGGAACGGATCTGACCGACATCCTCGCGGTGACCGTACGCTACTTTGGCGGCATCAAACTCGGCGCCGGCGGATTGGTGCGTGCCTACTCGGACTCGGTCTCCCAGGCGCTAGCGAAGGCGAGTCTTTGCACCGTGCAGCGGCTACGCCTCTTTGAGCTCTCGGCCGATCATGGGTGGGCCGCACGCTGGGAAAACGAGCTGCGCTCCGCCGGCTATCAACTCGGCGACACGCACTGGGGCGACGCCCACGCGGTACTGAGCATCGGCATCAACGACGAACCAGCCGCCACCGAACAACTGCACACTTTTATCGCCACACTCACCTCCGGCGCCGGAATGCTCCGCGCTGGCCACACCACCTGGGTGGATTCATGACACACGAACTGCTGAACAAGCTACGCCGCTGGCCCGAGGTCGAGGGGCAAAACCTCTTCGCCCACGACGCCGCGGACCGACTCCTCCTCGATACCGTCACGCACTGGCCACAGACCGTGTCCATCATCGGGGACCACTACGGCGCGCTGACCCTGGGCGCGCTGACAGCCGGAGCCACCTCGCTGCGGGTGCATACCGATTCGCTCACTTCCCGGCGCGCGATCACCGCCAACCTGCAAGCTCTCGCCCCACACGCGGTCAACGTCGTACAATTTTTCCCCCTCGATTCCGTGGCGCAAGACGCTTCGCTGGTGTTGCTACGCCTGCCGCGCGGCCTAGACGTGCTCGACGAGCAGGCCGCCGCCATCGCCGACGTGTGCGACCCTGCGGCCATCGTGCATGCCGGCGGGATGCTCAAACATATGAACCGCGCGATGAATGAGACGCTCAGCAAATATTTCTCCACCCTCGACGTTTCTCTCGCCCGGCAAAAGGCGCGCGTCCTTTCCGCGAGCACCCCGCAGCCAGAAGCATCCGCCCGCGACTACCCACGCAGCGCCACCCACACCGTCAACGGGACCGAATTCACGCTGCGCGCTGGGGCCGCCACCTTCGGGGCACAACGCTTAGATCCGGGCACCCGGTTGTTATTGGAAAACCTGCCTGATCTCAGCGCGCACGCCAGCTTGCTCGATCTGGCCTGCGGCAACGGTTCCATCGGTGTGTACGCGGCGCTCACCCACCCCCAGCTACGCGTCGACGCCTCGGATCATTCTGCCTCCGCGGTGACCTCCACCGGCTTATCCGCGCAGGCCAACGATCTTGCCGAGCGAATCACCGCGGTACAGGACGACGGGCTCAGCCGCCACACACCGGCCAGCGCTACACTCATCACCTTGAACCCGCCGTTCCACATCGGCAACACCGTGCACGCAGGGATCGCATTAAAGTTGTTCGATGAGGTCGCCCGCGTCCTGGCCGATGACGGCGAACTACTGTGCGTGTTCAACTCGCACCTGCGCTACCGCAGCGAACTGACCCGCCGCATCGGCCCCACCACACAGCTGGCGCGCAACGCAACCTTCACCGTGACCCGTTCGATCCGCCGCCGCTAGGCTTATCCACATCCGGCAGCCCAGCTAATTCCCGGCCGCGGCCCCGAGTGCACACTGGCTTTATGACAACGCGGATCATGCAGCTACTCACCGAGCTGCACACAACCTTGGCCGACTCTCAGGAGCTTTGCACCTCAGAGCTCATCGCCCTGTCCGCGGTAGCCCCAGAACTTCAATCCGCCATTCGCACTCACCTTTCTTCCGTGTCCGATCCTCGGGCCGCACTGCTACTGACCGCCGGCACCGAGGCCCTGGCTCATGAGACCGTGCGCACCCAAATTCACTGCGCTCACCTCATCGAGGCCACCGGCGCCCACCAACTAGATATCACGCAGCTTGACGCCTTGCGGTCCAACGCCTGCGATCTGGCAGCCGCCCCGATGCTCACCGCTTCCCGCCCCAGCTTTAAGGGCGCGGCCGAGATGCTTGCCGCCTGGCTCAACCTGGACTTTTTTGAAGCACGACGCAGGGTGAACGACTCCCACCTGATGATTTGCCAGTTCGATGCCCAAGGTAACCGCTGCCCCGCACAATTCACGGCGCTTGCCAAGCGGTTCAACACCGCCGGCCCGGACCCGCGTGAGTCCCTGAGCACCGCTCGCCGCTTAGAAAAGTTCGAACCGACTGCCGGTGAACTCGACTCCCCCGCCACCGCCAGCGCCCAGAATGGAGCCGGCCAACTGCTCGAACAGGCAGCGCTTGAGGTACTAGCCGAGCCAGAACCTAAAACTCGCACCAAAAAATTGAACCGGCTGATCAAATCCGCCAAGGAACAACACGCAGTAACGGACCCACAAGCCGGCGCCGGAGTGTATCGCAAAGGTGAAAGGGAGGGTCTGATCATCTATGAGGTACGGCTGATCCCGCTGGACGCCGACGGTTTCGAGTCACTGCTCAACCAGGGAGATAACCCACGCACCGCAGCCGGTGCGGCCAGCCGGCAAGTAGACGCCGAGCAATCTGCGGCCAGCACCGCCGAACATCCCGATTTTGTGACCGAGGCCGAAGCAGCCAGCGCCACCTGGAATCCGCTCACCGAGGCAAGCGTTGCCCGGCGACGTTTACAAGCCCTGTTGATGTTGTTGAAGGTTAATGGTCACAAGCTAAACCAGCTGCTGCGCAAAATTCACGACACTGAAGCTTCAACGCAGCTAATGGAACTCGAAGAAGCAGAAATTCCGGTAGTCCAGCCCACCATCATGGTTCACCTTTCCTTAGCCGAACTCACCGGGCTGGCCACCACTTACGGGGTAACCGAACATGGTTTCACGTTGCGGCCCGCCGAACTACGTCAGGCACTGGCCAGAGCAAAAATCATTCCACTGGTCCTCGGTGGTCGTGGAGAAATTTTGGATATCGGACGCCAACAACGAAATTTCCCGGCGTATATGCGTCGGGCGATCAAGGCCAGAGATCGCGGCTGTATCGTGCCCGGGTGCACCGTTGCGCCCGAACACTGCGAATTGCACCATATTTGGTGGTGGTCCCTTGGCGGACCGACCGCCGTGCATCTTGGCTGTTGCCTGTGCACAGCGCATCATCACGACGTGCATGCGGGAATCCTTAAGGTCATCTCCAATGGTGGGCTACCCCAGGTGATCCTGCCCAAATTTATGGATCCCACCCAAAGACCACGTCGCAATACGATCAACGACCGCCCCGAGGTTTAGCGCACCGGGTGGTCTACAAGAAATGGTCGTTGCCCTGCCACGCGCACCGCATACCCAGTCAATCCCAGCGGGCCCAGCGGAGTCTGATCCAACACTCGCATCGTGGCGGGGTTAAACTCCTCTGCCACCAATGGAGTATCAACACAGTTTCGCCATGACATTTTTCGCTTGGCCCGGCACAATGGTTCAGCGGCCCGCTTCGGGAGGTAGTTTGCTGGCGCAACGCTCCCCTGCCCGAACACCGTGTCTACCTGCAAACGCACCGGCTTGGAATCCCACCCACTGAACCCGGCGATCACCAGTCGATCTGTTTTTCGCAGCAACCGATCATTGGCATGTTCGCCGTACACCCAGGGCTGATCGGCAATCCGAGTAAATTCAGCCCCGCGCAACGCGTTGACCGCACCCACCCCGTGCACCGCACACCGATCCAAACATTCAACAAACTGCTCATATTCGCTGCTCTTGGAATCTTCCGTGGGGTCGGTACATTCACAGCGCACGCCATTTTCCGGCTCGCGTGCCACCGAGGCGCCGATCGCCACAAAACTTAGCGGCCCAAATTCGCTGGCCAACGGGACTTCCAGAGCAATATGCCCCACGATGCCTTGTTCGACCCAACGCACCAATAACACGATCAGGCACAGTCCCAGTGCGACGCTTCCGATCAAGAACCCATCAATGCGCTCGGGATCCAGGTCGGAAAATACCTGCTCGGCGTCGGTGAGGAACTGCCAGATGAGCTTCAGTAGCGGGTAGAGGATCGAGCCTAAGGCCAAATACCACAGTGTGCTCGGCAGTTGCCGGTAGACGCGCAATTCTCGTAATTGTTCGCTCGGGATGAGCACCGTGGAGGTTGCATGAGCCCGCCATCGGCGCAGTCTGAGGATCAGTCGCCACTGGTTGATCATTCCGCTGAGCGCCAGGAGCGCAAACCAGCTCGCACATCCCAACACCACCAGTTGCGCGGTTCCATTTGGCTGCAAAATGAGGTAGAGCGTGGCGGTTGCTGCTAGAGCCAACCAAGGGGCGATCCGCGCGGCGGCCCACATGATCGCGATGCAGGCGGCTATGACCGAGAAGGTCAACAGTTTTCCGACTTCCATCTCCGGTCGTTGAGGGAAAGCGAAGCGAAACAGGTAGACGTTCAAAGCTATTAACGGAATCCAACTGGCAAGGATCACCAGCATATTGGGCAGCGCGCCAGGCACCTCTCGCCATTCATCGATGCCGACCGAGTAAAAAGGTACTAGCTTCCCCTCGGTGGCATGATGCCCTATCAAAGCGTCGCTGCTCATTGACTGCTTCATGCCTATCCCTCACCGGTCCCAACTTGGAGACCCACAGGGTTTAGTCTATAACTGTTACATTCTGCGCGCACTCCATCTTTGGGTCGATCTGCCGGCCTCACACTCAGCACGAAGGATGACTAAGAGCCCACCTCGCCGGCTACGCCGCTTATTAAACAGAAAAGGTCCAACCCGCAATGGGTTGGACCTTCTCATTCAGCGTTTACTTAGCTCTTCGCCAAGCTCACTAGCACTAATCGAAATTAGTTGCCGGTCAGCTTTTCGCGCAGTGCAGCAAGTGCTTCGTCCGAAGCCAGGGTGCCTGCATCGGTGGCTGGTGCCTCCGAGGAGTACGATGCTGGAGCAGCAGCTGACGAACCGCCGGTAGCGGCTGGTTCTGCTTCTGCTTCTGCGTCGGCAGCGATTGCAGCAACAACCTGCTTCTTGTGTGCTTCCCAACGCTCCTGAGCGGAAGCGTACTGTGCTTCCCAAGCCGAACGCTGGGTGTCGAAGCCTTCGAGCCATTCGTTGGTCTCTGGATCGAAGCCCTCTGGGTACTTGTAGTTGCCCTCTTCGTCGTACTCTGCGGCCATGCCGTAGAGAGCTGGATCGAATTCGGTACCCTCTGGGTCCACGCCTTCGTTAGCCTGCTTGAGCGACAGCGAGATGCGGCGGCGTTCCAGGTCGATGTCGATGACCTTGACGAACAGCTCGTCGCCCACGGAGACAACCTGCTCGGCCAACTCAACGTGGCGCACTGCAAGCTCGGAGATGTGAACAAGGCCTTCGATGCCGTCTTCGACGCGAACGAACGCACCGAATGGAACCAGCTTGGTGACCTTACCTGGTACAACCTGGCCCAGCGCGTGAGTGCGGGCGAAGGTCTGCCAAGGATCTTCCTGGGTAGCCTTCAGCGATAGCGAAACGCGCTCGCGGTCTAGGTCGACTTCGAGAACCTCTACGGTTACTTCCTGGCCAACTTCGACAACCTCTGATGGGTGGTCGATGTGCTTCCAAGACAGCTCGGAAACGTGGACGAGACCGTCTACGCCGCCAAGATCCACGAATGCACCGAAGTTGACGATGGAGGAAACGACGCCCGGACGAACCTGGCCCTTTTCCAACTTGTTGAGGAAGGTCGAGCGAACCTCAGACTGGGTCTGCTCAAGCCAGGCACGGCGGGAAAGAACAACGTTGTTGCGGTTCTTGTCCAGCTCGATGATCTTGGCTTCGATTTCCTGACCGATGTACGGCGCCAGGTCGCGCACACGGCGCATCTCGACGAGCGATGCTGGCAAGAAGCCACGCAGGCCGATGTCCAGGATGAGGCCACCCTTGACAACCTCGATGACGGTACCGGTAACGACACCGTCTTCTTCCTTGATCTTTTCGATGTCGCCCCAGGCACGCTCGTACTGAGCGCGCTTCTTGGACAAGATCAGACGGCCTTCCTTATCTTCCTTGGTCAGAACCAAGGCTTCGACGTTGTCACCAACAGCGACAACGTCGCCTGGGTCAACATCGTGCTTGATGGAAAGCTCGCGGGAAGGGATGACACCTTCGGTCTTGTAACCGATGTCGAGCAGAACTTCGTCGTGGTCAACCTTAACAACGACGCCTTCGACGAGGTCACCATCATTGAAGTACTTGATGGTGGCGTCGACTGCGGCCAGGAAGTCCTCAGCAGATCCAATGTCGTTAATCGCAACGACTGGTGCGCTGTTGTTCTCGTTCGAGGTGATGGTCATGTAGTAGGGACTCCGTTGTGGATAGATTTGATCAGTCGAGACTCCGGAAGTCCCGGAGTTTCGAGTGGGTAAAGTTTACCTGCGGACATGACAAAGCCATGACACGCCTTCCTAAGTCTACGCGCGAAGCTAAGTGCGGGTCAAAGCGTAAACGTCTAAGATCGACAGCCTCACTTTGTGAGCTTCATTACTTTTAGGCTTTTATAGTGTCCGATCCGCGGGCATCGGCTCACCCGCAACGCTCCCGGCCTGCTCAAGCAGCGGTGAGCCGGACGACTTTTATCCCGTTCTCCGCCAGCTTCTTCAGCCCACGATCTACTCCGCGTGCGGTCCCGGAATTTGGCTGATTAAAGTGTCCGATCCCCACGTCCCCGGGTTTCATCGCGCTCACCTGCTTGGCAACACTGGCTGCCGGGAACGTCGCCCCAGCATCCATATTCACGGTGAAGTTCATCGGCACCAACCCCAGTTTCCGGCAGAGGGCCACACCCACCTGATCCATATGCGCCGTCCCCGAACGGAAGAAACGCGCCTGGACGCCAAATTCCTGCGCCAAATACCGTTGGTTCAGCACAATTTCGTCATATGCCTGCGCCACAGACCCGGTGCCCGGTATTCCGTACGCCTGCTGCCCCGCCACACTGAGCGGGGCATGTTGGGTGCCGTGATTTGCGATCTCAAATAAAGGATCCGCGATCAGTTCGTTAAGCAGCTTCGGGTTACTGCGTGCCCACCGCTGATTGACGAACAACGTGGCCGGGGTTTTGTGTGTGCGCAATGCTTCGATCAACCGATGATCCATTGTGCTGCCATGGGCTCCCCCGCAGGCATCAAAGGTCAGCGCCACGCCCTGCGCCCCGGAGGGTAGAGCGAGCTGAATCCCCGGCACCTCGAGTCCGAATTGCCCTGGCGCACGCCGACCAAATTGGGCCGTCGCTTCTTTTTTGCTCAAACTGGGGCTGAACAACGGTTCCGCGCTCGAGCTGGTCTTCGTCGGGTCGGACGCTGGCGCAGAGGCACTGGCCGTCGTCGGTGCAGAGGCCTGCCCGGTCGCCGAAGTTGCTGAGCTTTCGGGTTTCGTCGCGCATCCGCTCAGCGCCGCCAAACCTAGCAGACCCACCGTCCCGGCGCCGCTACCCAAAGCGAAGCGTAACAACCGACGACGTGACAGCTCAGCGTTCGCTACTGGTGTATTTGACTGCATGGGGGCTAAAAATCCACCTGACAATAGGGTGCTTGCCGGCCAGCAAAGACCCGATCAAGTACGGTGAGAAGCTGCGGTGTAGCGGTATCTAGCAATCCGGCATCGGCCAACTGCGTGGCGCTACGAGTGCCCAAATAAAGGCTGGCCAGCTCGCGGCAATCAAGCCAGACCTCAGGATCTTGACCCTCGACGCGCGCCACCACCATACTCCCGTCGACAACCTGCAGCTGCCAGGTCCCCGCGGTGTAACCCAGCTCGTCACGCACCGAGACCACCAGCTGCGCATCGCCGTAGTACGTGCGCGCCGACAGCGCGGCCGGCAGATCCAAAATACGCAACCACAGATGATCATCGCGGCCAAGCACCCTGTAGGCTCTCGGGTTTTCAAGCGCGATCGGCAACACATCATCGACCGGAGCCGAGCCGGTCACGCGTTTAATCAGGTCGTGCGCGCCCAAATAGTCCAGCAGCTCAAGGCGTGCGGCGCCATTAGTCGTGCACAAGGTTTTCACCGACATCGTGGCCGGTTCTTTGGTCCACCCGTCGAAGGTGTAGGTCAAATACCCATCGGCGGTTCCGTGGGCGTCATAATGCACCGCGGCGCGCAGATTTTTCACCGGTTTGAGGTTCCCATGGTTTTCCCACGCCCCGATATCGCGCCCGATATCAAAACTCCGGTGGCTGACCGCCCCCACGGTGAGACGCTGATGCTCCACGCGCAGCGCTAGCATCTGCTCTTCGATGCTCGCCGGATCCACGGCTACGACGCTTCCGGTATGCGGCCGGCGCAACCGCGCCCCCTGCTCAACATTCAGTTCAAAGCGGCATTGTTCCGCTGCTAGGCCGAACCCAAAACGTCCGTAGATGGTGGCTTCGGTGGCGGTCAACACGGCCACCGGCACCCCTGCACGTTCGGCCTGCTCCAGGTGCGAGGTGATCATCGAGCGCAATATTCCGCGCCGGCGATGCGTCGGGCTCACCGTCACCGCGGTAATCTGGTGCACCGCCAAGTTCTTCGGCCCGCCAACGTTCAGCGTCCCGGGATAATACTGGTAGGTGCCCACCGGGTCACTGACATGCAAGCTTGGCGCGAGCGCCGAGCGATCGTAGGCCCCGATGTACTGCACACCGTCCTTCAGGTCCATCTCGGCCAGAATCTTTTCGCTGTCCGCATCCGTGCCGGGGTCATGAAAACCCCGCCCGACGGCACGCGAAAAGGACACCCAACCTTCCTCAGGTCCCCTCGCTACCTGTTCGGCAGCAAAAAATTCGAGGCCAATTCCCTGGGGTGTCGCAGAACTCATGGTTTGTACCTTTCGCAGGCTGACCGGTGGGCCACCCTGACCGATATTGGTTCAAAGCCGCCGGCGTGCACCCCAAAAAGGGGCACCCCGGCGGCTTCGACTATTCTGAACTGGCTTTAGTGCTCCGCCTCATGCCAGGACTTGCCGATGCCCGGCTGGACATCCAACGGCACCAAAAGGTCCGCGGCCTGGCTCATTTCGTGCGTGACCAGCTCTTGGACCGCGTCTAACTCGCCTGCGGAAATCTCGAGCACCAACTCATCGTGCACCTGCAGGAGCATCCGCGACTTGTACGATCCTTCGCGCAACCGCTGCGAAATCTTCAGCATCGCGACCTTGAGCAGATCCGCCGCCGAACCCTGGATCGGTGCGTTTAGCGCCGCGCGTTCGGCAATATCACGCAAACGTCGATCCGAGCTGTTCAGCTCCGGCAGGTACCGGCGCCGGCCGAAGATGGTCTCCGTGTACCCGTCCTTACGGGCCTGATCAACCACCGCACGCAGGTAGGTTCGCACCGCACCAAAGCGTGCAAAGTAGTCCTTCATCAGCGTGCGCGCCTCGTCCACGGAAATCTTCAGCTGCTTGGACAGCCCAAAGGAACTCAGCCCATAAGCCAACCCGTAGCTCATCGCCTTGACCTTGGAACGCATCTCGGAGCTCACTTCCGCAGGGCTCACCCCAAAGACGTGCGAACCGACATAACGGTGTAGGTCCTCGCCGCTTTCATAGGCTTCGATCAGCCCTTCGTCGCCGGACAGGTGCGCCATAATACGCATTTCGATCTGCGAGTAGTCAACGGTCAGCAGGGTTTCGTAGCCCTCACCGACGATGAATACGTCGCGGATACGCCGACCCTCTTCGGAACGGATCGGAATGTTCTGCAGGTTCGGGTTCAGACTAGACAATCGCCCGGTGGCCGCCACGGTCTGCGCGTAGGTGGTGTGAATCCGCCCATCGTCACCGATAGATTTCAGCAACCCCTCCACGGTCTGGCGTAGCTTAATCGCCTCGCGGTACGCCATGAGCGCGACCAAGAATGGGTGCTGGGTTTTCACCAACAAGTCCTGCAAGGATTCGGCATCGGTAGTGAAACCGGTTTTGATTTTTTTCGTCTTCGGCAGATCCAGCTCTTCAAACAAGACCACCTGCAACTGCTTCGGGCTTGAAAGATTCACCTCGTGGCCGATCGACTCGTAGGCTTCCTTCGTGGCCTGCTCAACCTGCCCGGTGAAATGCGCGTTGAGTTCGTCTAGGCGTTCACGGCTCACCGCAATGCCCGCACGTTCCATGTCAAAGAGCACGTCGATCAGCGGCAGTTCCATCTCGGCGGCTAGCTGCGCTGCATGCTTCTCGGCAACCTTAATGGCCAAAAACGCGGAGAGGTCAAAGATTGCTTGCGCCTGCGCGAGCGTCGGTTCGGCCAGATCCGCGGTCAACCCGAGATCCAATTCCCCCTTCTTCGCGGGCTTGAGCACCGGCACCGTGTACTTCAGGTGGTATTGCACCAAATCGACCAGCTCGTGGCTACGCCGATCAGGCTGAATCAGATACGCGCTAATCAGCGTGTCATCGCCCAGTCCGGCAACAGTAAAACCACGTTCGATCAACCGGTGCTTGGCAAGCTTGGCATCGTGGAAGATTTTCGGAGCCTGCGCATCGGCCAAGAAATCGGCCAACACCTTCTCGCTGTCCTCATCCAGCCCGGCCAGTTCGAGCCAGATCGCCTGACCTTCGCGGAATAACGCCACACCGACGGCTTCTGCGCCGGTCACCGCCAGCTGCACCGCAATCGGCGCGCCCTTCCCGGCGGTAATAAAGTCGCTCAAAGCGCCCGCGTCTTTCGCTTCCAGGCGTTCAAAAACCGCTGCTTCGGGCTGCTCTTCATCCTCTTCGGCGGCAAACAGGTCAAAGAGACGCTTGCGCAAGGTGTTAAATTCCAGCGCGTCAAAGAGGTTTTCGATCTCCTCGCGGTTTGGTGCCACCAGCTCGGTTTCCTCCAAGGTCACCGGTAGTTCCAAATCGTGGCGCAACTGGTTCAACCGACGGTTACGCGTCACGTTATCCACGTGGGCGCGCAAAGACTCGCCGACCTTGCCCTTAATCGATTCCGCGTTCTCCAGAATTCCGTCCAGATCGCCGTAGAGGTTCAACCACTTCGCTGCGGTTTTAGGTCCTACTCCGGGCACCCCTGGCAAGTTATCGGCGGTTTCGCCCACCAACGCGGCCAGGTCCGAGTAACGCTCGGGGCGTACAAAGTATTTAGTTTCCACCGCTTCGGCGTCCATCGGTGGAATATCGCTAATACCCTTCTTCGGGTAGAGCACCAAGGTCCGGTCGGTGATCAGCTGGAAGGCGTCACGGTCCCCGGAAACCACCAGTACCTCGAAGCCGGCTTCCTCACCCCGGGTGGCCATGGTGGCCAGAATATCGTCGGCCTCAAAACTTTCCAGCGTGATGCTAGGAATGTTCATCGCCTTCATCACCTGCGCGATGAGGTCGATCTGGCCGTAGAACTCCTCGGGAGTCTTATTGCGCCCGCCCTTGTATTCGGTGTACTCCAAGGAACGGAAGGTGGGGGTGTCTAGGTCGAAGGCCACCGCGACGTGCGTGGGCTTCTGTTGGCGGATCATCGTCAACAACATGGAGACGAATCCGTGGACGGCATTTGTATGCTGGCCGGTGCTTGTCGCAAAGTTTTCGGCGGGCAGCGCATAGAACGCGCGGAAGGCCATCGAATGCCCATCGATGATCAGAAGTTTCTTGTCCGACGCAGATGTCGTTTTGGTAGTTTCGCTCACGCCTTTTAGCCTAGTTGTCATGAGCGACAATTACACTTCTCACGCCGAGCAATCTTCAGCACATCCTTTTGCGGCCCAATTAACCAAGCACGGTGTGCCCCGAGCGATGTGGCCTGCGTTGCACGGACACGGAGTGGGCACGCTGGTAGAGAAGCTGGATATTTACTTCACCGAGTTCAGCGTCGAGCGTGTCACTGCCACCATGCCCGTGGCTGGCAATACCCAGGTGGTGGGGATTTTGCACGGCGGCGCCTCGGCAGCTTTGGCCGAGACTTTAGGTTCGATGGCCGCCGCGCTACATGGTGCAGGCAAGACCAACCCGGTCGGGGTTGATCTGAACATCACCCACCATAAGGCCGGACGCGCAGGGCTGGTCACCGGGGTGTGCACCCCGATACATTTGGGCCGGCGCATCACCACCCATGAAATCATCATCACCAACGACGAGGGTCAACGGGTGGCGACCGCCCGAATCACCAACATGCTTTTGCCCGTCACCAGCTGACCGGTAGTTAGGAAATCGCGTAGCTGGAGGCGAAGATGTCGTCTCCGAGCTCGCGAATTTTCAGTTCAGACAGTTGCGCCATAGCGTTGCGCCCAAAGATATTCACTCCGCTACCGAGGAACACTGGCACGGTGATCACCGTCAGTTCATCAAGTATTCCGGCCTGAATGAATCCGCCAGCCAGATCCGCTCCACCAACCAGCCAGACATCGCCGGCCCCGGCACTTTTGGCGATATCCCGGCTCCAGAAACTAATTTCACCGCGAATAAAGGTGAGGTCGGTATCGGGCAGCGTAGGCAGTTCGTGATGCGTGAAAATCCACACCGGCTTGGTGCCAAAAGGCCACTGCAGGTGCCCTTCGCTGACATCTCGGACGATGGTTTCGTAGGTTTTCCCGCCGATTACCACCGCGCCGACATTGTCAAAAAACTCTTGCATGTCGCCGCGAAATCCGGCGAGTTCGCGATACGGGCGTAGCCAGTGCGTGTCGCCGGCTTCGTCGGCCACAAAACCGTCGATGGAGGCACCCACGTAGTACTTGAAGCTTGTCATAGCTCCAGTCTAGGGGTGCCTCCATCGAAGGCAATATTTAGTTGTGAGGCACTACCGGTAAGGCGCTGTTACGCGCCCAGAATTGCCCGGCTCAATTGCGGAACGATAAGCACCACGCCGAAGAGTACGATCACACCGCACACGCCGAAGCAGAGGTACGCACCGAGCTTACTCGCCGAGGTATTACTGCCTTCGTCGCGAGCCACGGCAAGTAGCCGGACACCAAAGGAATAGGCGGTCACGATGCATAGGGCCGCAACCCAGCTAACCAGCGCAACGATAAGAAATGCTGACCAATCGATCATGAGTTATCTGGCTCCTTGTCCATGGCTTCCTGCGCAGCCTTGCGGGCAGCTTTCGCTTCAGCCTTAGCACGAGCACGGCGCTCCTTCTTCGACAGAATGTTCACCGCAGCACCCGAATTATCGATGTCTGACAGGGTGTCTTCGTGTCCCACATGGTTCTTGCGTGACAGGTACCAGAAGAGCAAGAGCATTCCGACACCGAGTACGGCGACGATTCCCACGCCCACCGCACCGGTGTGGGTGAGCCAAGCGGCTAGGCCGCCGATGATGGCCGCCGCTGGAAGGGTGAACAACCAGCCCAAAGCGATACGTCCGGCGGTTCCCCAGCGAACTTCGGCGCCCTTACGTCCCAGTCCGGAACCGATGACGGAACCGGAAGCGACCTGCGTGGTTGACAGTGCGAAGCCCAGGTGTGAGGAGGTGAGGATCGCCGATGCGGTAGAAACCTCAGCGGCAAAGCCCTGTGCCGGCTTCACATCGGTCAGTCCCGAACCCATGGTGCGAATGATGCGCCAGCCACCGGTGTAGGTGCCAAGCGCGATCGCGATCGCACAGGTAGCCACAACCCACAGGTGCGGGCCGGTGCCTGCGGTCTGCAGGCCGGAGGCTACAAGGGTTAGCGTGATTACGCCCATGGTCTTCTGCGCATCGTTGGTGCCGTGGGCAAGTGCAACGAGCGACGAGGAGAAGATCTGTCCGTAACGGAAGCCACCGCGCTTCGGCGAGGCACCGTTTTGACGTTTGGTGATTGAATACGCCAACTTCGTGCACATGTACGCGGAAACACCAGCAATCAGCGGAGCACAAAGCGCTGGTAGCAGCACCTTGGACAGCAGCACGCCGTAATCGATAGCACCAAACCCGGCACCGACGATCGCCGCGCCCACCAAGCCACCAAACAATGCGTGGGAGGAGCTTGAAGGAAGTCCAAGCAACCAGGTGAATACGTTCCAGACCACAGCGCCCATCAGACCCGCAAAAATCATTTCGGGCATGATTTGCACGCCCGTAGTGGGGTCCTCGTTGATAATGCCGCCTGAAATTGTCTTTGCGACCTCGGTGGAGAGGAACGCGCCAACAAGGTTCAAAATTGCGGCAAGAGCTACAGCCTTTTTTGGAGTGATTGCTCCGGTTGCGATTGGAGTGGCCATCGCATTGGCCGTGTCATGGAAACCATTGGTGAAGTCGAAAAACAACGCCAAGGCGATGACAAGGACGACGATTAGCGTCAAATCCATTGAATACCAGCCTGAGGGTCGAACGGCAAGGAAAAAGAACTTGGGCTGAGAGCGACAAAATCCGAGGAAAAAGAGTGTCGTGCCAGATTGGGCTCAAAGCGCAATTTCAATCTTATGCCCCTGAGCAGATACGTCAATCTGAACTGTCAACACCTAGGCATCAAAATCTGGGTGAACAGTTGGTGTGCATTGAACAAACTCGCGCAAACTAGCCGGATTGATTTATTTTTAAACTAAAAAATGTGCGCCAAACCATAGGTGGCTTGGCGCACATGGCCGGGATTCTCGGCATTGGAGTACTTTGCTTCGGTTATTTAACCTGATCGATCACGGTGTCGGCGACCTGGCGCATGCTCAGGCGGCGATCCATAGAGGTTTTCTGGATCCAACGGAAAGCCTCTGGCTCGGTCAAGCCCATCTTGGTGATCAGCAGCGACTTAGCGCGATCAACCAGCTTGCGGGTCTCGAACTGCTCTGCCAGGTTGCTGACTTCTTCTTCCAGCGCACGCAGCTCGTCATTGCGGGAGATCGCAATTTCAATGGCTGGAGTCAGGTCTGCCGGGGTGAAAGGCTTAACCACGTAGGCCATGGCGCCAGCTTCGCGAGCACGCTCCACCAATTCCTTCTGACTAAACGCGGTGAGCAGGACTACCGGGGCGATGCGTTCCTTGACGATGGCTTCCGCCGCGGTAATGCCATCCATGACCGGCATCTTCACGTCCATCAAGACCAGGTCCGGCTTTAGTTCGCGTGCCTTCTCTAGTGCACTTTGCCCATTGTCGACCTCGGCGACCACGTCGTAGCCTTCGGAACGGAGGATTTCGACGATGTCCAGACGGATCAGCGTCTCGTCCTCGGCCACGATCACCCGACGCGCACTGGCGGGCGCCTCGGAGGGGATTTTGGTGATTTCTGGTAGCTCGCTCATAGGGCGCCTTCCTTCGTGGTCTGCGTTTCTGCCGGGGTGCTGACAAAAGTAAAGAATTATTTCTCCGCGAGCCGCGCTGCTCCGGTTTCCTATCTAAGCCTACTTGCATGTACGATTATCGAGGCGATGACGCGAGGTTCTCGATTAGGAAATCTACGAAACCTCTAGTAAACTCGTCAATGTGCTCGCCCAAGTGGCGGAATCGGTAGACGCGCTGCACTCAAAATGCAGTATCGAAAGATGTGTGGGTTCGAGTCCCACCTTGGGCACAAGGCAGATGCCGTCGAACAGAGTGAAAACTTTGT
The DNA here is from genome assembly GCF_002979915.1 of Arthrobacter sp. MYb213. Taxonomy (GTDB): domain Bacteria; phylum Actinomycetota; class Actinomycetes; order Actinomycetales; family Micrococcaceae; genus Glutamicibacter. The sequence goes on along the minus strand of NZ_PCQA01000001.1, from coordinate 135,747 downwards.
TCGACGGCATTTTTCGTTAACCATTGAGCCAAAATGTGACGCATGTCGCAAGAATCCGAAATACCGCCTGGCAACGAAAAAACCTGCCCGCACACCTCACATTTGAAGGCGTGCGGGCAGGTTTTTAGCTAAGTACCCGAAACGGTGATTTACAGGTCTTTAGGCGTTGAAACATTCGATGGTGCCCACGGCCCAACGTGCTCACGTACTGGCATCGGCTTGCCGTCAACCAGCTGCCCGGCATCGGCCAGGTCACCGACCTTGTGTACGCGTAGCGAGTTGGTCGAACCGGCCTGTCCCGGAGGGGAACCGGCAGCGATGCAGACCAGGTCATTGATTTCCGCCAAGCCTTCGCTGAGCAGCTGTTCGTCAACCTGTGCGGTCATCTTATCGGTGTGATCCGCGTAAGCGACCAAACGAGCCTGCACGCCCCACATCAGCGTCATGATGTTGTAGGTCTGCTGTAGTGGGGTGAATGCCAGCACAGGCTTCTTCGGGCGCAGGCGCGATAGGCGACGGGCCGAATCACCGGACTGGGTGAAAGCGACGATGTATTTCGCGTCGAGCTGATCGGCGATCTCCACCGCGGCGCGGGTGATCGCGCCACCTCGGGTCTTTGGCTGCGAGCCAAGGCGTGGGATGCGATCCAGCCCGTGCTGTTCGGTGGAGGAAATGATGCGTGACATCGTCTCCACGGTTTCCACCGGGTAAGCACCTACGGAGGTCTCCCCCGAAAGCATGACCGCGTCGGCGCCATCAAGTACCGCGTTAGCGCAGTCCGAAGCTTCCGCGCGAGTTGGGGTTGGCGATTCGATCATCGATTCGAGCACCTGGGTGGCGACGATGACCGGCTTAGCCCAGCGACGAGCAAGCTCTACCGCACGCTTCTGCACCAGTGGAACTTCTTCCAGTGGCAGTTCCACACCCAAATCGCCACGAGCGACCATAATCGCGTCGAAGGCGTGGGTGATTTCTTCGAGGGCAGCGACTGCCTGCGGCTTTTCGATCTTTGCGATCACCGGCAGGCGGCGGCCTTCCTCGTCCATGATTTCGTGCACGCGGTCGATATCGCTCGCGTTGCGCACGAAGGACAAGGCAACCATGTCCACGCCGGCACGAATGGCCCAACGCAGGTCATCTTCGTCTTTTTCACTCAGCGCCGGCACATTAACCGCAACGCCTGGCAGGTTAATACCCTTATTGTTCGATACTTCGCCGCCGACGACTACTTCGGAGCGAACCTCGGTGTCGGTGACCTCAAGTGCTTTGAGCTTGACCTTGCCGTCATTGATCAACAGGAAGTCGCCGGGCTGCACGTCGGTTGGCAGGCCCTTAAACGTGGTGGAGCACAGGTTGCGTGTGCCCTGGATGTCTTCGATGGTGATGGTGAACTTCTCGCCGACCTCCAAGATGAACTTGGCGTCGTCCTTGAAGCGTCCCAAACGAATTTTAGGGCCCTGCAGGTCGGCGAAGATACCGACCGCACGTCCCACCTCGGCGGCTGCATTACGCACATTCGCCAAAGATTGAGCATGCATGGAGTAATCCCCATGGCTCATGTTTAGTCGGGCGACGTCAACGCCCGCTTGGAGTACCGCTACTGTGTTTTCATAGCTAGCTAGGGCCGGGCCCCATGTTGCCACAATTTTTGCGCGTCTCATACCGTCAGCCAAATGCCTTTCAAGTTTACATAGGCAAAATGCGACGAATCCATGGTGGATTCGTCGCATCAAAGCTTATGCCATTCAAATGATGCTGATGGCTCTATCATTTGGAGCAACAGGTGCAGGAAGATTAGTCGAACCCGTCAGGAATTTATCGACCGAGGCGGCGCATGCGCGACCCTCGGCGATAGCCCAGACGATCAGCGACTGCCCCCGACCAGCATCTCCGGCGACAAACACCGCTTCGGTATTTGTCATGTAGTAGCCATCTCGGGCGACGTTGCCCCGGTTGTCAAAATCGATGCTCAGCGCCTGGGTAAGTCCGGAAGGTTCCGGACCGGTAAAACCAAGAGCCAGCAGTACCAGATCCGCTTTGAGTACGCGTTCGGTTCCAGGCTTCGGCAGGCGCTTACCAGCAACGATCTCTGTCTCTGCAACTGTAACACCGATCACCTTATTTTTCTCGGTTCCCTCGCCGGAAACGAAGTTCACCGTTGAGGCGAGATAATTACGTTGCCCACCTTCTTCATGTGAAGATTGCACCTCAAAAAGCAACGGCATCATCGGCCACGGCTGATTGTCACTGCGTTCGGTCGGCGGCTTCACACCGATCGCCAACGTGGTCACCGAGGCGGCCCCCTGACGCAGCGCGGTACCGATACAGTCCGAACCGGTATCCCCTCCGCCAAGCACGATCACATGTTTGCCTTTGGCGTCGATGCTGGTGCTCTGCTGTACACCGGAAACCACACGATTGCTCTCGGTGAGGAACTCCATCGCGTGATGCACCCCGTCAAGATCGTGCCCAGGCACCGGCAGCTCACGCGGAACGGTGGACCCGGTGGCAACAACCACCGCGTCATAGTCTCGGCGTAGCTGCTCCCAGCTGATGTCCTTACCAATCTCGATGCCGGTGCGGAAGATCGTCCCTTCGGCCTCCATTTGCGCCAGGCGCAGATCGATCACCTGTTTTTCGAGTTTGAAGTCAGGAATCCCAAAGCGCAGTAATCCGCCGATCGCCTCGTCACGCTCATATACCGCCACGGTGTGGCCGGCGCGGGTCAACTGCTGTGCGGCCGCTAATCCGGCCGGGCCCGAACCGACGATCGCCACACGGCGCTCGGTATGACGAGCCGGCGGGTAAGGCACAAAATCGCCTTGCTCCATCAGATGTTCGGCCAGCTCGGCCTCGACCTGCTTGATCGTCACCGCAGGCTGGTTGATGCCCAACACGCAGGCAGCTTCACAGGGAGCCGGACACAGTTTCCCGGTGAACTCCGGAAAATTGTTGGTGCTCAGCAACCTCGCGGCAGCGTCGTCCATCCGACCCCGGTAGGTCAAGTCATTAAACTCCGGGATCAGGTTTCCCAACGGGCACCCGTTATGGCAGAAGGGGACGCCACAATCCATGCAGCGACCGGCCTGCGCGGTTAAGGTGCCCGCCGTTTGACGTTCGAGCACTTCGCTGTAGTCCATCAGGCGGATCGGAACCGGACGTTTAGGTTGCGTGACGCGATCGGTTACCTTCAAAAAACCTCGTGGATCAGCCACGGGTCACCTCCAAAATTTTGCTCCACACCTGCGGCGAATCGGGGTTTTCCCCGTCGGCTGCGGCCTGGGCACGAACTTGTTGAACCGCGGCAAAATCGCGCGGGATGATGCTGCTCAGCCGGGTGCGGGTGTTCTCCCAATCGAGCACCAAACGTTGCGCCAACGGTGAGGCGGTCAGCGCAATATGCTCGGTGAGCAGCGCAAAAATGCTCTCAGCCTCCGCATCGGTGACGGCGCCGATCAGCAAATCGCCCTGGGCAGCAGCCAACGGGTTCAGTGTGGCCCGGTCGAAGTCCAACACCCAGGCGGTGCCACCGGAGAACCCGGCGCCAAAGTTACGCCCGGTCTGACCCAAAATCAGTACCTGACCGCCGGTCATGTACTCACAGCCGTGTTCGCCGATGCCTTCGGTAACGATCGACGCTCCCGAGTTACGCACCGCAAAACGTTCGCCAACCATGCCGTTGATAAACAATTCGCCGCTCGTTGCGCCGTAACCGACAACATTTCCGGCGATCACCTGCTCCTCTGGTTGAGACAGCGTGGTGTGCGGCGGATGAATGGCGATTCGGCCCCCTGACAAACCCTTGCCCACGTAGTCGTTGGCGTCTCCGGACAGTTGCACGGTGATCCCAGCGGGCAGGAACGCGCCCAGCGACTGGCCTGCACGGCCGGTCAGATTCACCTGGATCGTATCCGCTGCCAACTCCTGGATTCCGAAAGTTTTGGTCACGTGGTGACCAAGCAACGTACCCACTGAACGGTCGGTGTTTACGATCGGTGCATCGAGCACCACGGGAATTCGATCGCGTAAGGCCGGTTGCGCAGCGGCTAACAACTTCTGGTCCAGATGCGCTTCCAACCCATGATCTTGGCCGATCCGTCGGCTGCGTGCTGCTAATTCCACGGCCGGCACATGAGTGATCGCATCCAGCGCCAACCCCTGAATTTTTTCATGCGCGGCTAACTGCGAGGCGGACCCGGTTAAGAGTTCAACCCGGCCGATCACTTCTTGCAGCGTGCGCGCGCCCAATGAGGCCAACAACTCGCGGACCTCTTGGGCGATGAACTCGAAGAAGTTCACCACAAATTCGGCCTTACCGGTGAATCGCTCACGCAGCTTAGGATTCTGCGTGGCGACGCCTACCGGGCAGGTGTCCAGATGGCATACGCGCATCATAATGCACCCAGAAACCACCAACGGGGCGGTGGCAAAACCGAACTCTTCGGCACCCAAAAGCGCACCAATGAGCACATCACGCCCGGTTTTTAGCTGCCCGTCAACCTGCACGGTCACCCGGTCGCGCAGCCCGTTGAGGATCAGCGTTTGCTGCGCCTCGGCTAGGCCCAGTTCCCAGGGGGTTCCGGCATGCTTGAGCGAATTCATCGGGCTAGCACCGGTACCGCCATCATGGCCGGAGATCAGCACCACGTCGGCCTTGGCCTTCGCCACGCCGGCGGCCACGGTGCCGATGCCTGACTCGGAGACCAGCTTCACGTGCACCCGCGCCGAAGGGTTGGAGCACTTCGCATCGTGAATCAGCTGGGCCAGGTCCTCGATCGAATAGATATCGTGGTGCGGCGGTGGCGAAATCAGTCCCACACCCGGGGTGGAATGACGCGTTTTAGCCACCCATGGGTAGAGCTTCTGGCTCATCAGCTGGCCACCCTCACCGGGCTTGGCACCCTGGGCCATCTTGATCTGGATGTCATCGGCGTTGGTCAGGTAAAGACTGGTCACCCCAAAACGGCCCGAAGCGATCTGCTTCACCGCGCTGCGGCGCGCCGGATCGAGCAGCCGTTCGGGATCTTCGCCGCCCTCACCGGTGTTAGATTTTGCCCCGAGCTGGTTCATCGCGATCGCCAGCGTCTCATGGGCCTCGGCGGAGATCGAGCCGTAGCTCATCGCCCCTGTGGCGAAACGCTTCACGATCTCGCTGACCGGTTCCACCTGGTCAATGTCGATCGGAGTGATCCCGGTGGTATCAAATTCCAGCAGGCCACGCAGGGTTTTAAGCTGCGTTGCCTGATCGTCTACCGCCTGGGTGTACTGCTTGAACACGTCATAGCGGCGGGTGCGCGTGGAGTGCTGCAGGCGGAAGACGGTTTGCGGGTCAAAAAGATGCGGTGGCCCGTTGCGGCGCCACTGATACTCGCCACCGGTTTCCAACTCATTGGGCTGAGCGCCACCGGAATTTTCCGGGTAGGCGCGGGCGTGGCGGGCGGCAGCCTCGGCGGCCACCACCTCCAGCTCAATGCCCGAAAGCTTCGTGGTGGTCCCGGTAAAGTACTGATCGACCACGCGCTTGGACAGCCCGATGGCTTCAAAGGTTTGCGCACCGCAGTAACTGGAGACCGTTGAAATGCCCATTTTGGACATAATCTTCAGCACACCCTTGCCCAGCGCCTTGCGCAGGTTCGAGCTGGCCAGTGCGCCGTCGACCCCGGGCAATTCGCCCTGCTCGGCCAATTCTTCCACGGATTCTAGGGCCAGATACGGGTTGATTGCCGAGGCACCGTAACCGATCAGCGCGGCGATATGATGCACCTCGCGAGCATCGCCGGATTCGATAATGAGTGACACGCGGGTACGGTTTGAGCTTTTCAGCAGGTGGTGGTGCACCGCGGAAGTCAGCAGCAATGACGGGATCGGCGCCCACGCGGCGGAGGAATCACGGTCCGAGAGCACCAGGTAGCGCACCCCACGGTTCACCGCGGCGGAGACCTTCTCACAGATTTCTTGCAGCCTGGCGCGCAACTCCGATTCGCCGCCGGCCGGGCGGTACAGCCCGCGCACCTTCAGCGAGTACTTCTCCCCCTGCTCATCGCGCAAATTCACGATCTTGGCCAATTGGTCGTTGGAAAGCACCGGGTAATCGAGTGAAATGTGGGTCTGCGGCACGCGGTCCAGCGAGAGCAAATTGCCATCCGGACCAATGCTGGTACCCATGGAGGTCACCAGTTCTTCACGGATCGCGTCCAGTGGCGGATTAGTGACCTGGGCGAAGGACTGGGTGAAGTAATCAAAGAGCAGACGCGGACGATCCGCTAGCGCGGCGATGGGTGTGTCGGTGCCCATTGCGGCCAGTGGTTCAGCTCCGGTGCTCGCCATTGGCGCCAGCAGGATGCGCAGCTCCTCGGTGGTGTAACCGAAGGTTAGCTGGCGCAATTGCACCGAGGCCGAGGAGTGACGCACATGTTCAAGATCTGGAAAATCGTCAAGCGTCTTCAGATTTGCGTCCACCCATTGACGCCAGGGTTTAGCGGCTGCCACCTGTGCTTTAATTTCCGCGTCGGCCACTATCCGCCCACCGGCTAAGTCCACGGCGAACATTTTGCCCGGGGCCACGCGGCCCTTGGCGAGGATATGCTCCTCTGCGGTGTCGATGACGCCGACCTCGCTGGCAAGCACCACTAGGTCTTCATCGGTCACCCACCAGCGGGCCGGACGCAGACCGTTGCGGTCCAGCACGGCGCCGGCCATCTGCCCATCGGTAAAGCACACCGCGGCCGGGCCATCCCACGGTTCGATGAGCATCGAGTGGTATTCGTAAAAGGCGCGCAGATCCGCGTCCATAGTTTCGTCGTTCTCCCACGGCTGCGGGATCATCATCATGATCGCTTCGCTGACGTTGCGACCGGAGAGCATCAGCATCTCGGCGACCTCGTCGAAGGAGGCCGAATCCGAGGCGCCGGGCGTGCAGATCGGGAACAGTTCCTCGGGGACCTCGCCAAGAAGCGAGGCGGACAGCGTGGACTGCCGAGCGCGCATCCAGTTGCGGTTGCCCTTGACGGTGTTAATCTCGCCGTTATGCGCGATGCTTCGGAAGGGTTGGGCCAGCGGCCAGGAAGGGAAGGTATTGGTGGAAAAACGTGAGTGGACGATCGCGCAGCGGCTAGCGAAGCGCGCATCGGACAGGTCTGGGTAAAACGGTTCGAGTTGCGCGGTGGAAACCATGCCCTTGTAGACGATGGTTTGCGCGGAGAATGACGCGAAGTACACGCCGATCTTGTTGTGCGCGCGGCGGCGGATACGCCAGGCCGCGGCATCTAGTTCACGACTGCTCAACGCCGTGGCGGAGCCGGTGACAAAAAATTGGGTGATCTTTGGCATCACCTTGCGCGCGGAGGCGCCGAGTACCGAGGCATCAACTGGCACCTCGCGCCAGCCCAGTACGCGCAGCGACTCTTCGGCCGCCAGCGATTCTAGCTCGTTGCGAGCGAATTCGGCTTCGCCAGGCTCGGCCGGCAAAAAGCCCATACCGACGGCGTAAGTTCCGGCGGCAGGCAGTTCAAATTCGGTAACCGCCCGGAAAAAACCATCGGGCAGATGCAGCAAGATGCCTGCCCCGTCGCCGGTGCCCTCATCGGCACCGATTGCGCCGCGGTGCTCTAGGCGGCGCAGCGCGGTCAGTGCATGTGTGACGATCTGATGCGAGGCGGCATTTTTCAGCGAGGCGATCATCGCTAAACCACAGGCGTCCTTCTCCGCGGCCGGATCATATAAACCCTGTGCCGGTGGAATCGCGGAGAATCGGGTGTAGGGCGAGGTAACTTCCCCGCCTAAACCTGGCGAAGCGTTCAGCTGGACTCCGGTCGTGCTCATGAGCGTGCCTTTCGTGGGGTGTGCGGTGAAAGGCGAGCCGGGTCGGGCCGATAAATTGCTGATCGGTAGTCTCTGCCGCTCGCCTTACCTGCGTTGCAGGGTGCAGGAATCCACCGCGCTGTGGTTCTTTTTCTACGTCCGATCGGGCTCGCCGAAAGGCGGACTCGTCCGGACGTGTAGCTTCACAATACGCGCATTATGTTTCTTGCTGGCACGCAGTTTTGTTTCGAAAATGTTAAGGAAAGACTCAAATCCGCGGTGTCGGTCCGGATCTGCCGCATCAAATTCTGCGCAGTGGGCACAAAAAACCGGGGAGCAGACACCTAATGTTAGGTGTCTGCTCCCCGGTTTGCACCGCTGTCTAGCTCAAGAGTTAGGCCGTCGGTGGGGACTGCTCATCGGTAGTCGATTTTTTCTCGACCCCGGTAGGTTTCAGCGTCTCTTCGGACGCGGACTCGGACTCGGACGCAGGAGCGCCGGCTTGCACGGCAGCCGGTTCCCGTCCGTCGATAAACAGCGAATCTTTGCCCTCGGGGCGTAGCTTGGCCAACACATAGCTCAGCGCCAGCGAACCGAAAATTACCAAGCCGATGGCCAACCACTGGTGGATGCGCAGCGAAAGCGGCCCGATGGTGATGATTTCTGCTGGGTCTAGGCGTAGCGATTCGGTGAAGGTGCGGCCGATGCCGTACCAGATCACGTAGCAGCAGAACATCGCCCCGCGGCGCAGTTTGAACTTCTTATCCAGCGCGAGCAGCACCACCACACCTAGGACATTCCACAGTGATTCGTAGAGGAAGGTGGGGTGAAAGAGCGTGTCAGCCGGGAGCCCGGCGGGGAAGTTGTAGTGTTCCGGGTCGATCTGTAGTCCCCAGGGTAGGGTGGTCGGCGCACCAAAGAGCTCCTGGTTAAACCAGTTGCCCCAACGTCCGGCGGCCTGGGCCAGCAGTACGCCCGGCGCCACCGCGTCGATAAACGCCGAAAGCCGCACCCCGGTGCGTCGACAACCTATCCAGGCACCGACGATGCCAAGCGAGATCGCCCCCATAATACCTAGTCCGCCCAGCCATAGCTGCGGAATCTCGGCCCAGTGCGACTGCCGCCCGCCGAGCCCAAAATAGTAACCGGGATCGGTAATCAGCACATGGTAGAGCCGTCCGCCGACGATGCCGAAAGGAATCGCCCAAATAACGATGTCCCAGAGCTGATCCGAATCCCCGCCGCGGGCGCGCATTCGTCGGCTGGTCAGCCAGAGCGCCAGCACGATGCCCACCAAGATGCACAGCGCATAGGCGTGGATGGTCAGCGGGCCGAGCGAAAACTTTGAAAACTCGACCGGCGGAGACGGGATGGAAGCCGGAAACATCTCTTAGGCCCGTCCGCTCAATGCCGCGGCTAGGCGGCCCACGGCCGGCACTCCCCCGTCACGTAGCGCGGCAACCAGTGCGGTACCGACGATCACGCCGTCGGCGTAGCTGCCGATTTCTTGCACATGTTCGCGGCGCGAGACACCCAAACCGACGCAGGCATTTTCCGCACCGGCGCCATGTGCCGCGTCCACTACCGCTTGGGCGGCGGAGGAGACCTCGGAGCGTGCACCGGTGACACCCATCAGCGAAACGCAGTAAACGAATCCGCTCGATGCCTCGACGGTTCGTTTCACGCGGGCCTCGGCGGAGCTCGGCGCGATCAAAAAGACCCGCTCCAGGTCGTACTTTTCGCTGGCTGCAAACCATTCATCGGCTTCGTCGGGCACCAGGTCCGGGGTGATCAGACCGGCGCCGCCAGCTTCGGCAAAGCGCCTAGCAAATTCGTCCACGCCGAGGCTGAGCACCGGGTTCCAATAGGTCATCACCATGACCGCGGCGTTGGTGCGCTGGGTAATCCCACGCACGATGTCAAAGATTTGCGAGACGCGGAATCCGTTGGCTAACGCCTGGACCGTGGCTTCTTGGATCACCGCGCCGTCCATCACCGGATCCGAGTAGGGGATGCCCATTTCGATAACATCCACACCGTTCTCGGCTAGCGCGACGGCTGCCTCGATGCTGGTTTCCACATCTGGAAAGCCCGCCGGCAGGTAACCGATCAGCGCCGGACGTCCCTCGGCACGTGCCGCCGCGATCTTTTCTGCACTTGTCACACGCGACATTTAGTTGCCTTCCGGGGTGTTAGCTGCATCGTCTTCGAGCATTCCAAACCATTGCGCGGCGGTGGAAACATCCTTGTCTCCACGCCCCGAGAGGTTCGCGATGATGATCGTGTCCTCGGGCTTTGCGCCCTCGGCGAGCTTGCGCTGGGCCAAACGAATGGTTCCGGCCAAGGCGTGAGCGGACTCGATCGCCGGCAAAATACCCTCGGTGCGGCACAGGATCTTAAACGCGTCCATGGCCTCGGTATCGGTGACCGGCTCATAGTGCACCCGGCCAATGTCGGCCAGGTAGGAATGCTCCGGGCCCACACCTGGGTAGTCCAACCCAGCGGAAATCGAGTGGGATTCGATGGTCTGACCGTCATCGTCCTGCATCAGGTAGCTCTTCGCGCCGTGCAGCACGCCGGGCTTGCCCAGGGTGATGGTCGCGGCGTGACGGCCGGTATCCACGCCGTCGCCGCCGGCCTCGTAGCCGTACAGTTCAACCTCTTTGTCATCCAGGAAACCGTGGAAGATGCCGATGGCGTTCGAGCCACCGCCGATGCAGGCGGTCACGGCGTCCGGTAGGCGTCCGGTCTGTGCGAGCACCTGTTCGCGGGCTTCTTCGCCGATCACCTGGTGGAAGTAACGCACCATGGCCGGGAATGGGTGGCCGCCGGCAGCGGTGCCCAATAGGTAGTGGGTGTTATCTACGTTGGCGACCCAGTCGCGCAACGCCTCATTGATCGCGTCTTTCAACGTTTGGGAGCCTACGGTCACCGGGATCACGGTGGCGCCAAGCAGCTGCATGCGCGCGACGTTCAACGCCTGTCGGCGGGTGTCTTCGGCGCCCATGTAGACCACACATTCAAGGCCCATCAAGGCGGCCGCGGTAGCCGAGGCGACGCCGTGCTGGCCGGCACCGGTTTCCGCGATGATCCTGGTCTTACCCATGCGCTTGGCCAGTAGTGCTTGGCCGAGCACGTTGTTGATCTTGTGGCTACCGGTGTGGTTGAGGTCTTCACGCTTCAAGAAAATCCGCACGCCGCCACAGGCCTGTGCGGAGAAACGCTTCGCCTCGGTGAGCAGTGAGGGGCGTCCGGAGTAGTTCCGGTTGAGCTCTTTGACCTCTTCGATGAACGCTGGATCGGCCTTGGCATCCTCGAAAGTCTGCGTCAACTGATCCATGGCCGCCATCAGCGATTCGGGCATCCAACGTCCCCCATACTGGCCAAAGTAGGGTCCACTTGCATGTTTCAACGAGTCATCCGATGCGTTCATCGACTCCCTCTTTCTTGAAAATGTTGGGCGATACCCCGCCAAGGAGCGTTCCTTGGCGGGGCATCAAAAACTGGATGCGCCGTGCTTAGCGTGCCGGTTTGGCAGCTGTCCCGGCGGCGATGAACTGCGCCACGGTAGCCTGCGGGTCAGCGTGTTTCACCAGCGCCTCACCGACCAGAATGCCGTCGGCGCCGGCCGCCGCATAGGTTTGCACCTGCGCCACCGACTCCACACCGGATTCGGCGATGACCACCGCGTCGAGCGGCAACAACGGAGCCAACTGTGCGAAGGTGTCAACGTTCACGTCGAGCGTTTTCAAATTGCGCACGTTCACACCGATAATTTTCGCTCCGACCTTCACGGCTCGGGCGATTTCTTCTTCGGTATGCGTCTCCACCAGAGCGTTCATGCCTAGCTGGTGAGTTAATTGTAGGAAACTGGCCAAGGTTTCATCATCTAGGGCCGCAACAATTAGCAATATCAGGTCCGCACCGTGGGCGCGGGCCTCGTAAATCTGGTACTCATCGACCGTGAAGTCCTTGCGTAGCACCGGAATACGCACCGCGGCACGCACCGCGTCCAGGTCGGCTAGGGAGCCACCAAAACGTCGGGCTTCGGTCAACACCGAGATGACCGACGCGCCGCCGGCCTCGTAGGCTGCGGCAAGCACCGCTGGTTCTGAGATCTGCGCGAGCGCTCCCTTGGAGGGCGACTTGCGTTTGACCTCGGAGATCACCTTTAAGGTGGTGTCTCGGGCGCCCTGATCTGCGTGTCCACCCAGTGCGGCGTAGGCATCGAGCGCGGCCGGGGTGTCCTGCGCCGCGGCTTTGACCGAGTCCAGACTCAGGATGGCGCGACGGGCGCCCAGGTCTTCCCGGACGCCCGCGATGATGTCATCAAGTACGCTCAATTTAGTGTGCTGCTCCGCTGCGCGAACCGCCCACACCAAAACCGGCCTTCTTCATGATCCAGCCGACGATCAAGCCGAGCACTACGACACCGATGGACGCGTACACCACGGTGGAATTGTGGAATGCGAAAGCGATCCCGCCGATGATGAAGCCGATGGTCATAATGCCGACGCAGGCCCAGGCTGCGATCGAGTTGCCGTGGCCGATTTCTTCGGTGTATACCGGATCAATCTCGGTGTTTTGCGACATAACTAGATGTGTCCCTTTACTCTTCTGGGGGTGCGCTCCGTCTGCGTGAAACGGCCAGCGCTTTGGTCTTCGATTACTATTCTGCCACTTGCCCGCACAGTTGGCCTATTCCACGGCGCTTCATTTCACCTTGGTGGTGGGCATCACTTAGCGTTCGCCGGTGGTGGGATCCTCACCCTTGGACAGCTGCTCCCAATCGGAGATGCCACGCGATTGTGGATCCGCCGGCGGCTGCCCGGCGGTACTGACCTTCCGGTCGTACTTTGAGCTCTTCTTCCAGCGCCCGCTGATCACCAGAACAAGTAGGCCTTGGAGCACGATGATCACCCCGGCCAGCACGGTGATCGTGGGCCACACGGACACCGCATAATCCCCGGCACTAGTGGTCAGCCCGGTGGCCTCCGCGACGGCACTGGTCGCCGCCGCCTGCGGGTTAGCTAGGGTACTGATTCCGGAGGTGATCACCGAGGCACCGGCTAAGACGGTAATTACCCCGATGATGTAGCGCGCGATCTTTCCGGCGATCAGCAGCGCCAGCGCTCCGGCCAGCACCGCCACACAGACCGCGGTCACCGAGGCTGCGGCGGTGGACCCATCGACGACAATTTGCGGGACCTGCACGGTGCCCGATTCCACGTCGACGGTAATCCAGGTACGCGTCGCGGTCCACAGGCCCAGCAACGCACCGAGCACGCCGAGCAGCGCGGTATTGCGGGCAGATAGGTGTTTGTTCACTTGCTTTCACCAATTTCGGTTTGGGCTTGGCGCATCGTTGCGGCGGCGTATACCGCACGCAGCGGAGCCGCAGCCTTATTCACGGTTTCTAGCGCTTCATCGGCGAAATTTGAATCGTTGACGATACCGCCGCCGGCCTGCACATAGGCGCGGCCGTCTTTGAGCAAGGCGGAACGGATCGCGATGGCCATATCCATGTCGCCGGCGAAGTCCAGATAACCCACCACGCCACCGTACACCCCGCGGCGGTACGGTTCGTACTGATCCAGGAGCTGCAAAGCGCGTGGTTTGGGCGCCCCTGACAGGGTCCCGGCCGGGAAGGTGGACGCGAGCACGTCGTACGCGTCAACATCCTCACGCGCCTTACCGACCACATTGGAGACCAGGTGCATGATGTGGCTGAAGCGTTCGACCTCCATAAACTGGGTGACTTCCACGGTGCCTGCCTTGCAGACCCGGGAGAGGTCATTGCGCGAGAGATCCACCAGCATCAGGTGCTCGGCGCGTTCCTTCTCATCGGCCAGCAAGGACTTTTCATGGAGCTGATCTTCCTCGTAGTTTGCCCCGCGTGGCCGGGATCCGGCGATCGGGTGTGTGACCACGTGGGAGTCGTTGACCGTAACCAGCGCCTCCGGGGATGAACCGACGATCTGGAACGGCTCGCCATCCTCGTTTTCAAAGTTGAACAGGTACATATATGGGCTCGGGTTCGTCGCCCGCAACACCCGGTAGACGTCCAACGCGTCGGCCTGCGTTTCAAGTTCAAAGCGCCGCGAAACGACGATCTGGAAGACTTCCCCATCCACGATCGCCTCTTTCGACTTGGCTAGCGCGTCCAGGTACTGATTTTCCGCCCAGGAGTGAGTGACCTCTTCCATCAACTTCTCGCGTGGCACATCGGTGCCTTGCAAGGTGGTGGCGGTCGTTTCTAGTGGGCTGCCCAGCTGATCGAGCATCGCCTGCAGTCGAGCCACCGCGCCATCGTAGGCCTGCTCGACGCGTTGCGCGCTACCGTCAAAGTTGATCGCGTTGGCAATCAGCGTCACGGTCCCCTCGGTCGCATCGTGCGCTGCCATGTCGGCAACCAGGTTCATGCTCAGTTCCGGGATGTTTAGGTCATCGATCGGCGGATTGGGCAGATGCTCCCAGTGCCGTACGCATTCCCAGCCGATGAAGCCGACCATGCCGCCGGTTAGCGGAGGCATTCCGGGCACCGGTTCGGTGTGCAGCGCGCGCACGGTGTCGCGCAAAACCTCAACGCTCACCCCACCGGTGGGCAAGCCCTCGGGTACATGTCCTTGCCAATACGCTTCCCCGCCGCGGGTGCTCAGCGTTGCCGGCGAGTTCACCCCGACGAAGGAGTAGCGGCTCCACACCCCACCGGGGGCGGCCGACTCCATCAAGAAGGTGCCCGGGCGTCCGCCAGCCAACGAGCGGTATAAACCGATCGGGGTCAGCGAATCTGCCAGCACCGAAATGGTGACCGGAATGACGCGGCGGTTCGGTGCCATAGCCAAAAAGGCTTCGCGGGACGGGGATATCTTGCCTAGGGTTTTCATTTAACTTCTTTTCAACGCTTAAAACTCAGGTGATGCCGCCCGAAAATCGGCCCGGGCGCGGCCGTACTACCGGCGCAGAACTAGCTCGGGCGGTGGCCGATGGTGGCCGGCAGCTCACGATCGGTGAAGCAAGATTGCGTGCCCGTATGGCAAGCGGCTCCCACTTGGTCAACCTTGAGCAGTAACGCGTCGCCATCACAGTCCAGCGCGGCTGACTTCAGATACTGCGAGTGCCCGGAGGTATCACCCTTGCGCCAATATTCTTGCCGTGAGCGCGAATAGAAGGTGACTCGCCCACTGGTCAGGGTGCGGCGCAACGCCTCGTCGTCCATCCAGCCGAGCATCAGCACCATCCCGGTGTCATGCTGTTGCACGATCGCGGCGAAGAGCCCATTGGCATCACGCTTTAGTTTTTGCGCGATCTGCGGGTCAAGTTTTTCTGTTTCGGAGCTCGAATTCGAGCCACTATGCGAAGTAGACATCCCCTTTAGCATACTGGGTTTCACCGCCGAGGTGCCCGAGCATGACGCACCGCTGAGAGTCAAAGTTAACCGTTGGGCGACACCCGCCGCATGGAGCGCGCAAGAACCCGCTGTACGTGCTAGTTTCAGAGGTGATGCACCTAGTTCAAGCTTCCCGTTTAGCGTTGGCCGAGACCCTGCTCGCAGCAGGCCCCACCGCCGATACCCTGTGTGCCGGTTGGCAGACTCGACACCTCGCCGCGCACCTCGTTCTGCGCGAAAATTCATTGCTCAGCGCCGGCGTTGTCCTCAAGCCAGTCGCTTCGAAACTTGAAGCGCGCCTGCACGAGCTCGCCGATGAATCACAAACCCCCGAACGCTACGCCGCCCTGGTGCGACGATTCCGTTCTGGGCCGAAAAGTTACTCGCCGTTCGCATTTGAGAAACTTGATAAGGCGCTGAACCTGAACGAGTTTTTCATTCATACCGAAGACGTTCGACGCGCGCGCAGCCAGTGGGCCCCGCGCGTACTGGACAAGGAATACACCGAGCTATTGTGGCAATCACTGCTCAAAACCTCGCGTTACTTTTTCCGTAAAGCTCCGGTCGGAATCATTCTTTGTCGCCCCGATGGACAGCGTCATGTGGCAAAGAAAGCACCTAACGCGGTTTCCGTAAATGGACCGGTGACCGAGTTAACCATGTATGCCTCCGGTCGCACTTCGGAAGCCCTAGTCACCTTCGAAGCTGGCGAAAGCGCGTTGCAAATTATCCGCGGATACCACCCTTCGCTTTAACTCCGTTCGGCACTTTTCCTAGCCGAAGGTCTATCTTTCGTTATCCACAGGTTTCGGCTTACCTCTCCCAATAGCCGCGCAATGGGTCTAGGCTAACGCTCACACGCTATCCTCGACATGCTCGGAGAGTTCTGATGAACACTCGGAAAAATGCAATGGCACAATCGATCCTTTTGGCCTGTGCATTGACGGTTACCGCCTGCACCGGCGGTGCTTCTCCCCCGCAGCCTCCAGAATCGGCTTCACCCTCGGTTGAAAAATCCCCTTCACCGACGCCGTCGCCATCACCGACGAAGCCTAAATATCAGCCAGCGACGGCTAAAGGTCCCGCGAAGAATGTTCCAGTACCCGAATACACCGCATTAGCCCATAAGAATTCTGAGCAAGGTGCGCAGGCATTCGGTGAGTACTACTTTCAGCTAATGAACTACGTCGGCGAAACGAACATCACTAAACCAATTGAAAAGGTGACGTCTCGACAGTGCCAACTCTGTGGCGAAGCGATTATTGATCCTGCCACACATAGTAAGTCCATTAATCAGTGGCAAGTTGGTGGAGAGTATGAATACGCGGCAGTTGATTCGTACAAGTCCGCCAAGAACAGGGCACTCGTTACCCTAAATTTTAAAATAAACGAGTCGAAAACTTACACCATCGCTGATAATCCAATCGCTAAATATGAAGCTACAGGCACGACTCAGGCAACCCTACAATTGAAATTTGATAAGGGATGGGTTGTCGAAAAGATTCTCGTGATAGACGAAAACTCATGATTCTCTCGACCTTAGCCGGGCTATTCTCGGTAGCGATTGCATTGATGCTCGGTTCGACGTCGTCAGAACCGAGCTCTTACGGAGAGAAATCTTCCATGCAGCAAGAAGCCTGCACAAAAGTGGAAAAACTTATAGACCGTAAGATTATTATCTATTGGAAATGCGACCAGAACGAGAATGATTCTAGGGATAAGAACGATACCTGGTACAGAGCGCCACAGCCTGAATTAATTCAAAAACCTGAAAAACCCAAATATAAGTATAAAGATTCAAATATCTGCATTCCTGGACTTGAGAACGTTAGCGGATGCGATTCAAACTCAGATGAAGGCCAGTGCCCAGACGGCTCGGTCCCTTTTATGCGTCAAATTATCAGTCTCGACGGCGACGATGCCGGCCAAGTCATAAGAACTTTTAGACTTTGTCCTGGCGAATCGTTCGACCCTGAACTTCCCGAAGACGAATTCGTAGTTGAAATTAGGGTGTCCCCCGAACAGTTCAGAGCATTTCCAATACTGGCGTCCGATTTGCAGAGCGATCCCGAAAAATTCTCGTTACGAAACGGGAATTCTCACTTCTGGGCTGAAACTGAAAGCCAGTCTTTCAATTCAACGGTACTCGGCACACAAGTACGAGTGAAAGCGATTCCAGACGGATGGAATTGGAAGTACGGTGACGGAAATACAAGGAACCTAGACTTCCCGGGTGAGCCGGCTCCAAACCATACGCTCCGCGATGAGACACCAACAAGCCACTCCTATAAGGAAACCGGTACCTACAGTGTTGGACTCACGACGTTGTTCCGAGGTGAGTTCAGTGTTGATGGCGGACCCTGGCAGTCAATTCCGGGGCAAGCTGCGGTACCTAGCGACCCAATTGAAATCGATGTCTGGAGAACGAAAAAGGAACTCATCGCCCGTGATTAGTTAGTCAATAGTAGCCAGGGTCTACGTACAAAGATGGGCCAGTTCATTCACGGAGAATGAACTGGCCCATCTTAGAAACACAGATTAGCGGACCGGGTAACCGGCTTCACGGATCTTATCTTTGACCTTGGCGATCATGTCGGTTGGGCCGAAGTGGAAGATCGAAGCAGCCAATACCGCGTCCGCTCCCGCTTCGATCGCGGGCGGGAAGTCTTCGGGCTTGCCCGCGCCGCCGGAAGCGATCAGTGGAACCTTCACCGCGGCACGCACGGCACGAATCATTTCCAGATCGAACCCGTCCTTGGTCCCATCGGCATCGATCGAGTTCAACAAAATCTCACCGACGCCACGCTCGGCGGCATCTTTGGCCCAAGCCACCGCGCACATACCGGTGCCTTTACGGCCACCATGAGTGGTGACCTCGTAGCCGGAAGCGATATTTGGATCGTCGGTACGACGTGCGTCGAGCGAAAGAACCAATACCTGCGAACCGAAACGTTCGGTAATTTCGTTGATGACCTCAGGTCGGGCCACCGCTGCGGTGTTGATCGAAGCCTTATCGGCACCGTTGCGCAACAGACGATCTACATCTTCTGCGGCGCGCACTCCCCCACCAACGGTCAACGGAATGAAAACTTCTTCAGCCGTATGCCGGACAACTTCAAAAGTTGTTTCGCGATCGGAGCTGGACGCGGTGACATCGAGGAATGTGAGTTCGTCGGCTCCGGCCAGATTGTATCGACGGGCGAGTTCCACCGGGTCACCGGCGTCACGCAAGCCTTCAAAATTGATACCTTTAACTACCCGGCCGGCGTCAACGTCAAGGCAGGGAATGACACGGATTGCTACGGTCATGAGCTGTTTCTCCTGAGTTGGCGTGGCTAGATGCGGCAAGCGTGGATCTGGCTGACCAGAATCGCGCGGGCGCCGACATCGTACAGCTCGTCCATGATGTTGTTGGTCTGCGATTTTTTAACCATTGCGCGCACCGCGCACCAGTCGGAGTTCGCGAGGTCAGAGACCGTAGGCGACTCTAAACCAGGGGTCAGCGCGCAAGCCTCTTCGACCTGTGTGCGACGAATATCGTAGTCCAGCATCACGTACTGGCGCGCAACAAGCACGCCAGAGAGGCGGCGAATCAGCACGTCAAGTCCGGCTGGCTTGTGTCCGACACGACCGATGAGCACCGCTTCGGACTGTAGCAGCACGTCGCCAAAGATTTCCATCCCGGCAGCCTTGATGGTGTTGCCGGTTTCGACAACGTCGGCGATGGCGTCGGCTACGCCGAGGCGTACCGAGGATTCCACGGCACCGTCGAGTCGGACAACGCTGGCGTTGATACCGTTCTTCTTCAGGAAGTGATCAAGCAGAATGTCGTAGCTGGTGGCAATACGCTTGCCGTTAAGTTCCTCGATGGAACTGAACGCGCCCACCGGGGCGGCAAAGCGGAAGGCCGACTTGCCGATTCCGAGCGAGAGCTGCTCTTCCACGTCGTCGTCAACATCGGCGTCTAGGTATAGATCGCGACCGGTAATTCCAATGTCTAAGATGCCGCGACCGACATAGACGGCGATATCGCGGGGGCGCAGGTAGAAGAACTCAACTTGGTTCTCCTCGTCGACGAGTACCAGTTCGCGGGTGTCGCGACGCTGGAGGTACCCGGCTTCCTTAAACATGGTGGAAGCGATTTCGGACAGTGCGCCTTTGTTGGGCAGGGCTACGCGTAGCATTTATTTACTCGTTTCATGAGTGTGGCGCTGCGGCGAGTTGCCAAAAACAAGCGCCAAGGGATTAATTGGCCGTTGTTACTGCCGCCGGGCGATGCCTACGACCGAGTTGAAAACCCGGTCGCAGCAGCGCGACGGCTAGAGATGCTTGTAAACGTCGGCCAAGGATAGACCCTTGGCAATCATCAAAACCTGCAAGTGGTAGAGCAGCTGAGAGATTTCTTCCGCTGTTTCTTCGTCACTTTCGTACTCGGCAGCCATCCATACTTCGGCGGCTTCCTCGACAACTTTCTTGCCGATGCCGTGGACACCCGAATCGAGTTCGGCGATGGTACGAGAGCCTTCCGGGCGGGTTTGGGCCTTGAGCGACAATTCGCTGAAGAGCTCGTCAAAAGTTTTCACGTGCACCAGCTTATCGGTTTTCCGACCAACGCTCGAACTTCTAGCTCGCTTTGTGACGCCAAAACCCTATTTCAGCGTAGTGCTGCGACGGTCATCACAGCGGCGGAGAAGGCTTCGTAGCCTTTATCCTCGCTGGAGCCTTCCAAACCTGCGCGGTCTAGCGCCTGCTTTTCGTCATCGCAGGTGAGCACGCCGAAGCCCACCGGGGTACGGGTATTGACCGAAACGTCGGTTAGCCCGTTGGTCGCGGCCAGGCAGACGTAATCGAAGTGTGGGGTTCCGCCGCGGATCACCACGCCGAGCGCGACCACCGCATCGTAGTTCTGTGCCAGATGGCTGGCGGCCACTGGTAACTCGAAGGTGCCCGGTACGCGGATCAGAGTGGGTTTGATGCCCGCGTCGAGAGCGGCACGCTGCGCGCCGTCGATCAGGCCATTCATGATGACCTCATGCCAGCTGGCGGCAATGATCGCGACTTTAAGACCGGAGAGGTCAAGTGCCTTTAGTTCATCGGCGACGTTGCTCGGGGCTCCGTGCTTGCTCATAGGGTTCTCCTTAAAAATCTTGGTTTCTAGCTTTATTAGAAGGTGGTTTTAGTGTGCGGCAATTGCAGGTCGTGGCCGAAGCGCTGCTGTTTGGTGCGCAGGTAGCTTTCGTTTTCGCTGCGCGGGGCGATGCGGCTAGGGACCAGCTCGGTGACGTGCACGCCGGCTTGAATGAGCTGTGCCTGCTTATCTGGATTGTTAGTCAGCAAGCGGATCTCGTCAATACCCAGGTGTTTGAGGATCGCGGCGACCGCGAAGTATTCGCGCGCATCCGCCGGGAAGCCCAGGTGCAGGTTTGCGTCGAGCGTATCCACACCCGTTTCTTGTAGCGCGTAGGTGCGCAACTTGTTGAATAACCCGATGCCGCGACCCTCGTGTCCGCGAACGTACACCAGGTGTCCGCCCTCGGCGGCAATCTGCTCCAGTGCCGCGTGAAGCTGCTCGCCGCAATCACAACGGTAGGACCCGAAGACGTCGCCGGTGAGGCATTCAGAGTGAATGCGCACCAGGTTCGTCGGCCCATCCACGGTGGGGGCCGGGTGGCTGAGCACAATATGTTCGTGGCCTTCCACCGAGGCGGCCCGGGCGCTGAAGATGCCAAAGGGGGTGGGCAGTTTGACCGCTTCGGTCAACGCAATTTCGTCGTTAACCCGGCGCCAGCGAGCTAAATCGTCGATGCTGATCAGCGGTAATTGGTGCTCTTCGGCGAAGACGCGTAGCTCATCGAGTCGCATCATCGATCCATCGTCGTTGACGATTTCTCCGATCACACCCACCGGTTCAAGTCCCGCACCGCGGCAAAGGTCCACGGCCGCTTCGGTGTGACCGCGGCGTTCAAGCACGCCGTTGGCTGCCGCGCGCAGCGGGAAGATATGCCCGGGCCTCGATAGCTGGGCCGCCACTGTGTCAGGATCGGCCAAGAGGCGTGAAGTCAGCGCCCGGTCAGCGGCTGAAATTCCGGTGCTGATCCCGCTAGCAGCATCGCAGGACACGGTGAAGGCGGTGCCTTTAGAATCCTGGTTGATGCCGACCATCGGTGCCAGGCCCAGCTGATCGGCGCGGACAGCTTCCAATGGCACACAGATTACCCCGGAGGTGTAACGAATGGTGAAGCCCATCAGCTCTGGGGTGGCAAATTGCGCGGCGAAGATGATGTCACCTTCGTTTTCGCGGTCTTCGTCGTCCACAACTACGACCGCTCCACCGCCGGCTAGCGCGGCTAAGGCGGTAGGGATCGAATCAAGTTCCTTGCCGGCCATTAGTTTCGGCCTCCAAACGCGTTCAGTCGTGCCACGTATTTGGCCAGCACGTCTACCTCGATGTTGATAGCGTCGCCGACTTGGCGGGTGCCCATGGTGGTTTCTTGCAAGGTGATCGGAATGATGCCGACCTCCACCCAGTGCGCGCCGGTGGCGCTTGCCGGGGACACCGCGGTGATCGTTAGCGAGATGCCATCTAGTGCGATGGAGCCTTTTTCCGCGGTGAGCGGTGCGTAGTCATCGGGTACCGAGATGCGGAAGGTCGTCCACTGTCCGTGATTCTCGCGGGCCAGTACGGTGCCGACCGCGTCGACGTGGCCCTGTACAACATGCCCGTCGAGCCTGGCACCGGCAGGGGTGCAACGCTCTAGGTTGACGACCGACTCCGGATGCAACGCTCCGGTGCTGGTGCGCCGCAAGGTTTCACCCATCACGTCTACACTGACGGTGTCGCCGTCTAATTCGGTGGCGGTCAGGCATACGCCGTTGACCGCCAGGGAGCCACCGAGTCCGAGGTCTTCGGCGTGCCCGGGAGCCTTGAGCGTGAGCACGGCGAGGTCTTGCTCGGGGTGGTTGGTGATTGCCAGTACCGTTCCGGTGCCGGTGATAATTCCGGTAAACATGCTGTGATTTCCTTCTAAAAAGTTTTGGCTACGCGCTCGGGCAGCGGTTCAAGATGCATCATCACGTCGGCGTCCAGCCGGGTGAGTGCGTCAGACTGGTGGGCGTCGAGCCTAAAATGTCGAGCCTGGGACAGGGTGGTCACCGAGGCGATATTCACCGAGGTACTGCCGGCGCCGATAATTACCGGGGCCTGGTAGCAGTAGATTTCATCTGCTAGGTCGGCTTCGATGAAGGCCGAGGCGATGATCGAACCGCCCTCGATGAGCAGGTGATTAAAGCCCAACTCGGTGGCGCGTTCAATGAGCTCGGAGACCTCGTGTGTGCGCAGCTGTTCCCAGTTGTTGTCATAGGCCAGAGCCAGGTTTTCTGGCAGTTCGCGGTGCCCCATCACAAAGCGGTAAGGCTGGTGCTCGTGCAGTCCCCCGGCGGCGGTGCGTGCGGTCAACCGCGGATCGTCGGCGATCACCGTATTGGTACCGACCACGATCGCGTCTACGCGGGCGCGCAGCCCGTGTGAGTGATTGCGCGAGGCATCAGAGGTAATCCATTGACTACTGCCGTCGGGCGCATTGATCCGCCCGTCCAAGGATTGCGCGGTCTTCACCGTGATGAATGGACGATTTTCTGCCTTGGCACGGAACCAGCGGTGATTTAGTTCCCAGGCAGCCTGATTATTTTCGCTCTGGGTTACCTTTACGCCGCGCGAACGTAGGAACTGCGCCCCGCCGCTAGCTGCGCTGGTGTCATCGCTCATCGCATAGTGCACATGTCCGATGCCGGCGTTAGCGATCGCCTGCGCGCAGGGGCCGGTGCGTCCGGTGTGGTTGCACGGCTCTAAGGTGACCACCATGGTCAGCTCGGCCGCTTGGGCGCGATCCATGCGGCCTAAACGGCGCAGCGCGTCGATTTCCGCGTGGGGGTTGCCGGCTCCGAGGTGGAAACCGGTGGCGATCACTCGTCCCGCCCCGTCCAGCACGCACGCGCCAACTAATGGGTTGG
Organism: Arthrobacter sp. MYb213; assembly: GCF_002979915.1. Classification (GTDB taxonomy): domain Bacteria; phylum Actinomycetota; class Actinomycetes; order Actinomycetales; family Micrococcaceae; genus Glutamicibacter. The sequence goes on along the minus strand of NZ_PCQA01000001.1, from coordinate 112,547 downwards.
CCCCGCGCGCCCCACGCGTCGCAGCTTCCAGTGCGGTGCGCAGTGCCTGGTCCAGATCTGTGGTTTCGATCATGACTTGTTCCCCCTGATCGTCGGATCGAGCATTTCGGTTTCGATCGCCGGTTTTTCGTTCCTTTTAGCCTTCATCCAGACGAAGAAGCCGACGATGGTGAAGCCGCCGTAGAACAGATACATGAAGGCGCTGGCGTAGTAGCCCGCGGAGAAGAGTAACGGCACGCCGACCGCGTCCACCGCCACCCAGATCAGCCAAAATTCGACCCAGCCCTTGGCCATGCCATAGGTGGCCAGCAGCGAACCGACGAAGGTCCAGGCGTCAGCCCAAACCGGGTCGTAAGAGCCTAGTGCCCTAAACAGTGGGGTCAGCGCCACGGTGCCAACGATGAGGATCGCAACCAGAGACACTCGGGCCCTGTTTGACGCCCATTGTGGGGTGACCGCGTGGCTTGCACCGTTTTCATCTCGGGCCTGTTTCCAACGCACCCATCCGTAGAAGGACACGGCGATGAACATAATTTGTCGACCGGCCTGACCCCAGAGGTTGGCGCTATAACCGGTGTCGAAAATGCTGCCCAAAAAGACGGTGAGCAGTAAGAGGTTGCCGATTATGCCTACGGGCCAAGCCCAGATTTTACGGCGCATGCCGCCTAGCGCGCTGGCTAGACCAAAAATATTGCCGACGACCTCGCGCACTAATAGTGCCGAGGTACCGATCGCAATTTGTGAGTTAAAAGCTTCAATGAGCCACCGCAGAATATCCATCATTCACCCTTCTCGAAGCGGCGGCTCCGGGGGTGTGCATTTGATGGCCTAGACGTAGTGCGCGGAGGGCTCCCTAGAGCGGTCCGGTCAGCAACGCCAACGGCAAATCAAACCCGTGCTTCTCCCATCCAGACTTTAACTGTCGGTACCGGAATTTCACCGGCTCAACCGCTTACCTTAGCTTGTGGCCTTGGAAGCGGGTCGCGGACTATCACCGCCGGTTCGGACTTACACCGACCCCGGAGCACGTATTCGTGTTTATTAACACCTAGTCTGACACATTTTAGTGGGTGATGCGCGCAAGGTTTCTTAATGCGTCAATTTCTGCGGCCGGTTCGGGCGCAGAATACACCGCGGATCCCGCCACAAACACGTCAGCCCCGGCCTCGGCGGCGCGCAGGATCGTATCCCGAGAGATGCCACCATCAACCTGCAGGGCAATCGGCTTGCCGGTGCCGGCGATAGCCTGCGCGGTACGTTTGATCTTCGGCAACACCAAATCCAGGAACTTCTGTCCGCCAAAACCCGGTTCAACGGTCATCAACAAGATCATGTCCAACTCACCGAGCATGTCCAAGTACGGTTCGATTGGGGTGGCTGGGCGCAAGGCCATGGCCGCTTTGGATCCGGCGGCACGCAATTCGCGGGCCAGTCGGATCGGCGCGGCGGAGGCCTCAGCGTGAAAAGTCACCGAGTCCACACCGAGCTGCGCATATTCCGGAGCCCAACGATCGGCGTTTTCGATCATCAGGTGCACGTCGATCGGCAGCTTGCTGGTCTTTTGTAGCGCGTCCACCACCGGAAGCCCGAGGGTCAGGTTCGGCACAAAATGGTTGTCCATCACGTCCACGTGGACCGCGTCTGCGGTGTGGATACGTTCCAACTCGCTGGCAAGCCGAGCAAAGTCAGCGGATAGGATCGACGGATTAATGCGCGGGTGACTCATCGGTGCTCCTTGGGTGGGGCGCTGGAAATTAGGTCGCGAACTAGGCGGTTTTGGTAATGATCGCCATGAACATGGCATCGGTTCCGTGCACATGCGGCCACAGCTGCGCGGTGCTACCACCGGCAAGTTCGTGTCCGCTGGCTGGGAAACCTTCCAGGGCTACGGCGTTGATCGCGGCCCCGGTATCTAGCAGTGTGGCGTTCGGGTGGGACTTGAGGAAATCTTCGACCACCAGACGCGTTTCTGCCATATGTGGCGAGCAGGTGACAAAACCGATGACCCCGCCCACGCGCACCGCGCTGAACGCGGCGGCCAGTAGTTCACCCTGCAAGCTGGTCAGCTCCGGGATATCACGTGGTTGTTTGCGCCAGCGAGATTCTGGTCGGCGGCGTAGCGAGCCGAGTCCGGAGCAGGGCGCGTCGACCATGATGCGGTCATAGTCCCCGGCAAATTCTTCGGTGCCGAAGTCGCGGCCGTCCTTGGTGGTGACCATCCAGAAGTCGCCGGGCACCGCTGACATGGACTGTTCAACCAGTCGGGCACGGTGTTCGGTAGGTTCATTTGCGGTCAGTCGGGCGTCGCGCTGAACCGCTAGTGCGCCGAGTAATGCCGCCTTGCCGCCGGGACCTGCGCAAAGATCGAGCCAATAGGTGTCTTCGCCTGGCACCGGCAACTCAATGTTGGCCAGCGCGCGGGCTACCAGTTGACTGCCGGCATCCTGCACACGGATGGTTCCCTCACGCACACCAGGCACGCGGGCCACATCACCATGCTTATAGGTGGCCGAATCGACCACTAGGGTGCCCGGCTCCGCGCCTGCTTCCAGCGCCGCGTCCACGGTGCCTAGACCTGGCAGGGCGACCAAGTTGACTACCGGGGCGAGGTTGTCCGCTTCAAGCAACGCAGGAAGTTCGGTGGCCTCGCGGCCGTGCGCGATCAATGCGCCACGCAGTGCACGCACGATCCAGTCCGGGTGCGAGTGCTCGATGGATAGTTTTTCCGACTCGCTGGTGGTAGCCGCGGTCAGCTGCGCGACCCACTGTTCGGGCTCCTGCAGGCTGACCTTGCGCAAGACCGCGTTGATCAGTCCCGAGGGTCCGGCGCCAATCTGCGCGCGTGCCAAGGAAACGGTTTCATCCAACGCCGCATGCTTTGGCACGCGCATCACCAGCAACTGGTGGGCACCCAAACGCAGTGCGTCAAGAATCGCCGGATCAAGCTCGGACAAGGGCCGGTCAACCAAGGTGGAGAGGATCGCGTCGTAGAAACCCTGTGAGCGCAGTGCACCATAAGCCAGCTCGGTGGCAAAACCTGCGTCGCGCTTTTCAAGTTGATGTTCGCGAATCATCTTGGGCAAGACCAGGTTGGCGTAGGCGTCCTTGCCGGAAACCTCGCGCAGCACCTTAAAAGCGACTAGTCGAGCCGGATCGGCGGCACGTTTACGCTGCCCGGGGGCTGACTGGCTGTACTGGCGGGGGCGGTCCCCCTGCCCGCGGTTGCGGGTACGCCCGGCTTCGTTGCGTCGAGGTTCGTTATGTGGATCGTGTTCGCTCATGCGAAGCTCACTTTCGTTCCCTGGGTCAAGATTCCGCGAGCCCAGTCGGAGGCGTTCATCATTTTTTTACCTGGAGGCTGGATAGTTGAAAGTTCCAACGCCCAGGTGGCGGTGCCGATAAAGACTTGGGGGTGCTTGCCCGGCTCAATATGTACAACGCCCGGTGCCAAATCGGTGCGTTCGCGGCGTTCACTGAGCGGCCCAAACTTATATCTGGACCCCTCGGCGGTGGCCCAAGGACCCGGGAAGGGGCTTGTGCCGTGGGCGCGGCGGCGGATTTCGGTGGCGGTGCGGGTGAAATCTAGTTGCGCGTCGCCATCGAGAATTTTTGGTGCGTAGGTGTGCGACCCGCTTTGGGCGATTGCTCGCGCCTGGCCCGAATCGATTGCCTGCAGGGTTTGTACCAATAACATTGAGCCGGATTCGCTGAGTTTTTCCAGCATGATTCCAGCGGTATCTAGCTCGCCAATACGTTCGGTGACCTGCCCGAAGACTGGACCGGTATCTAACCCAGCTTCCAACTGGAAGGTGACCGCTCCGGTGATGTCATCACCGTGAATGATCGAGTGCTGCACCGGTGCGGCGCCACGCCATTGCGGCAAGAGGGAAAAGTGCAGATTGATCCAGCCGTGGGTAGGAACGCCCAGCGCGGCTTGTGGGACTAACCCGCCGAAGGCGACAATGGCTGCCGCGTCGAGGTTCAGCGCCGCTAATTGGGCCGTCACCTCGGCATCAATTTTGTTCGACTTGATGGTTTCCAGCCCGAGTTCCGCGGCGCGCGCGGCCACCGGCGAGGGAGTCATTACGCGCTTGCGTCCCAGCGGGGCATCCGGGCGGGTGAGTACCGCGGCAATCTCAAAACCCGCGTCATTTAGATAGTTCAGTGAGGTGACCGCGACCTGCGGGGTTCCAGCAAAAAGGATGCGCATAGTTAGTTCCCCAGTCCTGCGCCGAAGCTGGATCCGAGGAATCCTGCGCGCTGTGCCATCGTCGCGGTAGTCATTTGTTCATAGTTGCTGGCACGTAGCGTGCGCCAAGCGGCTTTCTTCTCATCCGGGGCCAGCCGATCCAAGAACAGCACCCCGTCGAGGTGATCGGTTTCATGCTGCACACAGCGAGAAAGCATACCTTCACCCTCGATACGAACCGCTTTTCCGAACTTGTCGAAGCCGGTAGCGACCACGTGGCGCCGGCGGGCAACTGGGGCGGAGATCCCGGGAATGGACAGGCAACCTTCGTTCTCGTCCGTCTGGAAGTCTTCGCTCAGTTCGAGTACCGGGTTGATGATGTGGCCACGTTCGGCCCCAATTTGGTACGTAAAAACGCGCAGTGACACGCCTACCTGAGGGGCCGCCAAGCCCGCACCGTCAACGTTTTCCATGGTTTGATCCATATCGTCGACCAGCTTCTGGATTTCCGGCCCAAACTCGGTCACCTCCTGCGCTGGTGTGCGTAGAACGGGATCACCGATGATCCGAATTCCCAAAATCGCCATAGTACGTGTGGCTCCCTTAGTAGTGCTGTGCGAAGTGTCAGTGCCGGGCGTGCCGACACTAACTACACCAGTCTACGGTGCCGCAGGCGACTGGTCCTGAGGCGGCGGCGTGATTTCCACCAGTGAGGCACGCGCTTGGGCAATCTTGAACTGCGCGTCCCAGTTGCGGCGCAGTGCGTAAAACTTTGACCAGTAATCTGGCAGCGCTTGAACCGGCGCCATAAAAGTTCGACTCCCGCCCTCCCCTAGCGCGACTGCCAGCAGCATCGAATCTGTGCCATGCGGCCAGTCCTGCCAGATGCCGGCTTCTGCGTCGAGCACCTGCTCTTCGGCTTTGGCGGCCGCCGCGAGCTGCATGATGACTTTGTCATCCGGGGTTTTCACGAACCCCTCGCGATCCATGGCCTTGGTTTTGTAGTCCACTAGGCACACCTTGCCGCCTATGCGGGCGACCAGGTCAATGGTTCCCGCGTAGCCAACACTGTGATTCCACACCGTCACCTCGGTGGCTAGTGGTTGCACCTGATACTGTTCCCACCACTTTTCAAAGTGTGTGGCAAAGCCCAGTTCATTATTGGCTTCCAGCTCGGCGTGCGCCTTATGAAGTTGCTCGGGTTCTCCTAAGGCACGCAGCGCGTAATGTTCGGCGTAGTTGTGAACCCGATCCCCGCGGGCTGCCGCCGAGTCCCGAAAGCGTTCGGCGGCCGCGGCAGAATCACGCACTAAGGACCGCATTTTGCTCGGTTGCGACAACGCCTCGGACAAACGTTGATCTTCAGACAGGGTCTTGGCTGCCAGATAGCCAGCCCACCCGGAGAGGTCCATTTTGTCCATACCGATGACCGTGGTGATCGAGGGGACGGTCGCTTCCCCTCCCACTTGACGGCTGTACATTCGACCCAATTCGGTTTGAATAGCAAGTTTTGGTGACGTCATGCACACGATCATGACATGGCCTGTGGACGCTTTGCTCCTAGTCCGAACGAGATTCATGAATATTCCGCGTAGTTCCGCGGGTTTTGGGCTTTGTGAACCAGATCTCACGCTCTCGATTTGGAAGCCTGCGGAAACTCGTATAGAGTTTTTACTCGTTGGAGCGAACGGAAACGGCGCGAAAACAAGCACTTTTTGCGGACATAGCTCAGCTGGTAGAGCGCAACCTTGCCAAGGTTGAGGTCGCGAGTTCGAACCTCGTTGTCCGCTCGCAGAAAGAAACATCGACTAAGTAAAATTAGTCAGCTCGGCTTCGGCCGAGTATGGTGGGGTGGCCGAGAGGCGAGGCAGCGGCCTGCAAAGCCGTTTACGCGGGTTCGAATCCCGTCCCCACCTCGCAAAGAGGTTAGTTATTCTTTTTGCGCGATTGGCGCAGCGGTAGCGCGCTTCCCTGACACGGAAGAGGTCACTGGTTCGATCCCAGTATCGCGCACGGATTTTTGATTTTCGGATCAAGATTCACAAATGCGGACATAGCTCAGCTGGTAGAGCGCAACCTTGCCAAGGTTGAGGTCGCGAGTTCGAACCTCGTTGTCCGCTCTGAGAAATCAGAGTTTACTTTGTTTTCTGTCGAGATTCTTCGGAATCCTTCGGCGCGATTGGCGCAGCGGTAGCGCGCTTCCCTGACACGGAAGAGGTCACTGGTTCGATCCCAGTATCGCGCACTGAATATTAGTGAGAACTAGTATTCATGCGGTCATAGCTCAGCTGGTAGAGCGCAACCTTGCCAAGGTTGAGGTCGCGAGTTCGAACCTCGTTGACCGCTCCAAAAATGAAAAAGGGAATCACTCCAAGTGATTCCCTTTTTTGTTTAAGGTCACAGCACCAACACGCCCGGGAATTCCCAGACTCTTCCATGCAGACGGAATTCGTTTTAGGGTGGATACCAATTGTGGAGCTAAAAGGGTTCCCACAGTCGAATGGAGGTGCAGCATGGCAGGATTTGATGATCTGCGTGGCAAGGCAGAGGAATTCGCAAAGCAGAACCCGGATCAGGTCTCAGAAGGTATTGAGAACGTTGGCAATTTTGTCGACGAGAAGACCGGCGGCAAGTTCGAAGGACAGGTCGACGGTGCCCAGCAGGGTGCTAACGACTTCCTTGGTGGACTTGGCGGCAACGCTGAGCAAAACGAAGGACAGAACAACGAGGGCTAATCCCCTATTGTTCGTGCTTCGGCCTTGACCAAGCATCCTGGAAAGGTACCGACATGTTGTCGGTACCTTTCTTGCTTTAACAATCAATAGCTTCATCTTGCGCTTGACCTGACAGAATGTCCCTATGACCGAACGCACAGATACTCACGTCAATGGCTTGGCCCAAGCGATCATCGCTGGCCTAGTGACCACCATGGTTGGATTCATTGCATCCTTTGCCGTGGTGCTTGCAGGGCTATTCCAGGTCGGTGCGACCGAGAGTCAGGCCGCCTCCGGATTGCTGATCCTCTCCCTAGGCGTGGGGCTGTGTAGCATCGTGCTGTCATTACGACACCGCATACCGTTAACTATTTCTTGGTCTACGCCTGGCGCTGCCATGCTCGCGGCGCTGGCTCCTGGCGCGTTTAGCTTCGAGCAGGCGGTCGGCGCATTCATCGTGGGCGGGGTGCTGATCATGGCGACCGGGCTACTCCCCTTTTTACAGCGATTACTGACTCATATTCCGGTGCCGATCGCTCAGGGAATGCTCGCGGGCGTATTGCTTCCGCTATGCCTGAAACCGTTCACCGCGCTAGGTACGATTCCGGTTCCAGCCTTAGGCATCCTGTTGGTGTTTCTGCTCGGACTCAGGTTTTTGCCAAAATTTGCGGTGGTCCTTTGCATGCTGGCGGCGGTGGGCTTTGGTCTGTGGCATATTGCCGGGACTAATGCGTGGTCAAAATTGGAGATACTTCCGAGCCTTCAATGGGTAACTCCGGAATTTTCTTGGGCCGCGATTATGAGCATTAGCGTGCCGCTAGTTATCGTGACCATGGCTTCGCAAAATATCCCCGGGGTGGCGGTGGCCAAATCCTTCGGGTACACCGTGCCGTGGCGTTCGTCGATGTTGCTCACCGGTGTTGGAACTGGTGTGAGCGCGTTTTTTGGTGGGCATGCAATCAACTTGGCGGCGATTACCGCGGCCTTGGCCTCCGGGCCCGAAGCGGGAGCGGATCCGGCTAAGCGCTGGCGCGCGGCGGTAAGCTCTGGAGGCTTCTATATTTTCTTCGCGGCGTTTAGTGCGCTGATTGTTTCGGTGGCCAGCGCATCGCCGGCAGGGTTGTTTCAGGCAGCGGCAGGTTTGGCTCTGCTAGCCACCCTCACGCAGTCATTACTTGGTTCGATGCACGATGTGCAATGGCGTTTGAGTGCGTTGGTGACGGTGCTGGTAGCCGCCGGTAATGTCACACTACTGGGGATTGGCGGTGCGTTCTGGGCGCTGCTGGCAGGGCTGTTAACGCACTTCATCGTCGAGCGTGGCGCTCGACGATGAAGTAGGAAAACTCATAAAACTAAGCGGTGCTTAGAGTGCGGGCTCGCCGACCTGCCCCTCGCGGGCAAGAGCGGTCAAACGCGAGACTGCGCGATAATACTTCTTCTGGTAACCGCCGGCCATCATCTCTGCGGTGAACAACTCGCTAAATGGCTTGCCGGAGGCAACGATCGGCACATCTTTGTCATATAACCGGTCAGCTAGGACCACAAAGCGCAAGGCGATCGACTGATCGGTGATGGTGTCCACGTTGTGTAAGACCAGTGCATCTGTTTCCGACAGCAGCTGGCGGTAGCGCGATGGGTGGACCTTATGCAGGTGAGCCACGAGTTCGGCGAAGTCATCCACCGCCAGAGTTGCCTCTGGGTAACGTTCGGTGGCGAAGTCCTCGATGGCCGAATCATCCAACGGCTGCGGTGCATCGGGCAGGCCACGGTGGCGGAAGTCGACACCGTCTACGCGGTGCACGTCAAACTGTTCTGAGAGGGTTTTGATTTCACGTTGGAAATCCACCGCGGCGAAACGGCCCTCACCGAGGGCGCCCGGAAGCGTATTGGAGGTCGCAGCCAGTTTCACTCCGGCGTCGGAGAGCTCGCGCATCAGCCGAGACATCAGCACGGTGTCCCCCGGATCGTCGAGCTCAAACTCGTCGATGCAGACCAGTTTGTATTCGCTGAGTACCTCTACGGTGCGACGGAAAGACAGTGCACCGACCAGGTTGGTGTATTCCACAAAGGTGCCGAAGGCTTTGGGCCCTGGGCTAGCGTGCCATAGCGAGGCGAGCAGGTGGGTTTTGCCCACACCAAATCCGCCGTCAAGGTACATACCGTTTTTGGCAGTGGTTTTTTTACCGAAGAGCTTGGAGAACAGCCCGCCACCGTTGTTTTTACCCACTGTTTGCGCGAAGTTGCTTAGCTTGCTGACCGCTTCGGCCTGAGAAGGCTGGTTAGGGTCGGGACGGTAGGTGTTAAAGGACACCTCACCAAAACGGTAGGACGGGTGGAAGCCGGCCAACAGTTCATCGACCGAGAGGTTCGGTGTGGTCTGTGTCAGGTGAATGATCTTGGCCATACGTTCGGTGGTGTCCTTCAGTTCGACGTGCGGGTGATGAATTGGGTCTACTACCTGCGGCCCATCGGCCAGTTTACCTTGGCTAAGGCTCGAAGATGGAGAAGAATGTCGCACCCCACACGATTGTTTGCACTTCGGTACTAGGCTAGAAGGTGAGAATGTGGCTGGCGCCCGCGCGCCAGCGGATAAAAACCGCAAGACAAGGAATGTGATCACGCATGTCATTACCGCTGGAGAACAACCCAAACTACGCGCAGTATGCCCACCCCGAACGTCTGGTATCCACCGACTGGTTGGCAACAAATCTGGGCGCCAAGAACCTGGTCGTGCTCGAATCCAACGAAGACATTTTGCTCTACTCCACCGGGCACATTCCCGGCGCGCTGAAGATCGACTGGTTCACCGAGCTGAACGATGAGGTCACCCGCGATTATGTGGAGGGTGCGGCCTTTGCCGAACTGATGGCTTCCAAGGGCATTAGCCGTGACTCGACCGTGGTGATTTATGGGGACAAGTCCAACTGGTGGGCTGCCTATGCACTGTGGGTATTCACCCTCTTTGGCCACGAAGATGTGCGTTTGCTTGATGGCGGACGTGACAAGTGGATCGCCGAGGGGCGAGAGACTTCCACCGAAAAGCCTGCGGTCACCGCCACCGAATACCCGGTGATCGAACGCGACGACAGCGTGATCCGCGCCTACCTGCCACAGGTGCTCGAACACCTGGGCAACCCACTCATCGACGTACGTTCGCTTGAGGAATACACCGGTGAACGAACCCACATGCCAAATTACCCCGAAGAGGGAGCAATGCGCGGCGGGCATATTCCGACCGCCGCCTCGGTGCCGTGGGGTAAGGCTGCCGCAGCCGATGGCACGTTTAAGTCACGCGCCGAGTTGGAAGCGATCTACTTCGAAGAAGCCGGGTTGAAGCCGGGCGACGATGTGGTGGCCTATTGCCGTATTGGCGAGCGTTCCAGCCACACCTGGTTTGTGCTCAAGCACCTGTTGGGTTTCGAATCCGTACGTAACTATGACGGTTCATGGACCGAGTGGGGCAATGCGGTGGGTGTGCCTATCGTGCGCGGCGAGGCCAACGGCGAACTTCCTGTTAAGCGTGGAGCCCGCGCATGAGCGCGCTAAACCCGGCGCTGGCAGAAATCGTCGAGGAATTCAGTGAGGTTCCGGAAGCCGACAGACTGGAACTGTTGTTGGATTACTCCCGCGAGTTACCCGAGTTGCCGCCGCATTTAGCCGAGCATCCAGAACTTTTGGAACAGGTAGTGGAGTGCCAATCGCCGTTGTTTTTGATCGTCGAGGTGGGCGCGGATCAAGTGGTGCGCTTGTTCTTCTCTGCTCCCCCGGAGGCGCCGACTACTCGCGGCTTTGCCTCGGTGCTCGCCGCCGGCCTTGACGGGTCTTCAGCCGAGGAAATTTTAGCGGTTCCTGAGGACATGCCTGCACGCTTGGGCCTGTCCCGTGCGTTATCCCCGCTGCGGATGCGTGGAATGAGCGCGATGCTTGGCCGGATTAAGCGTCAGGTCACCGAACAGCTAGCCACCGCATAGCGGTGGGCAGAGAAATGAAACGAAAATAGTTCGTGGCGAAAAAATCAAAGGCCGCTTCCACTCCGGCAACCGCCGCCTTGGAAGCGGCCGGCATTACTTATGTTGCGCATAGTTATACGCATAGTGATTCGGCGCAAAGTTACGGCGCGGAAGCCGCTGCGCAATTGGGCGTTGAGGCTGCGCGGGTGTTTAAGACGCTGATGGTGTCCACCGGTGCGCGGGCCAGTGAAGATTTGGCTGTGGCGATTGTCCCGGTGGATTCGACGTTGGACCTGAAATCCGTGGCCGCGGTTTTGGGTGCGAAAAAGGCGCAGATGGCAGACAAGGACGCCGCGCAACGGCGCAGCGGTTATGTGCTGGGCGGGATCTCGCCCTTTGGCCAGCGTCAAATATCCCCGGCCGTGCTCGATGCCAGTGCAATGCAGTTCGAGACCATTTTTATTTCCGGTGGACGGCGCGGGTTCAGCCTACAAATAGCCGCCGACGATGCGGTAAAAATATTGAACGCACTGGTGGCTCCGATCGCCAGCTACCGCTGAGTTTCCATCCGTTGGGTGAGGAACTCGCGGATCGCGGCGGCAAAACCCTGCGGGTCGCTATTTGGTTCTCGGGTATGTCCGGCACCGGAAAAGACTCGTAGGGTGACCAGGTCTGGGCGTAGGGCAGCAAGTTTCAGGCTCGGACCGTAGGGCACAAACTGGTCATCTTTACTGTGCATAAGTAAGGTCGGATGCTGTAACTCGGCGGCCCGGTCCACCCAGTTGAGCCTTTTAAGATTTACCGGTGCGGCAAGCCCGGTGGCCCAACGCCCTGCCCTATTTGTCAGCAGCCACCCCGCAAAACGCCCCACAGTTTGCGGAATTTTATTCAGTCTTGCCTGGTGCGAGATGACATCAACCCAGTTGATCACCGGTCCCACGAGCATCAGCGAATCTATTTCGGCAGCCAGAGCCGAGCGATCCGCGGTTTGCAGGGCTATCGCCCCACCCATGGACCAGCCCAAGAGCACAATCTGTGTGGCCCCGTGATCCCGAGCGTAGCGCACTGCCGTTTCCACATCCTGCCATTCGGTATCCCCCAGTCCGTAACGCCCGTCGATGGCGTTGGGGGCAAGTCCGTCATTGCGGTAACTCATCAGCACCACGGTGGCTCCCAGTTCGGTGAGCACCGGTAGCGCGCGGATAGATTCGGTACGTTTGGCACCGCGTCCGTGCACCCCGATCACCCAGAGATTGGGCGCGGTAGTGCCTGGAATCAGCCAGGCCGGTCCGGGTCCCACACTCAGGTCAAGGGTGATGTCTTGGGCGTCAAATCCCGCATCTTTAGGGTGTTCGTAGATGGCCCCGGAAAGATATCCGCGGCGCACTCCATCCAGGCTTCCGCGATAAATCTGTTCAAGTTTGCGGGCTACCAGCCGGGGTTTGTCGACTACCGGGCGCGGCGCCGATAGCCGGGCCACGCAGGCTTCATCCTCGGCGATGAGCATGCAGACGCCAGGATCGGCGGTGTCTGCGTCGCGGGTGAAATGCAACCAGATTTGCCCTTCATCGTCGGTGACGATGGCGCGAATGAGCGCGTTGCCCGTACGTCGTTCCTCCGGGGTGACCATACGACGGGCAAAATATCCGGCCAACGCCGAGACGCTGGCAGCAAATACCGAGCCCGCGGCAAGTCCTAGGGAGACGCCCAATAGCGTGGCGGGCAGGGTTTTGCGCGGTTCTAGGGTGTCGACGATGTTTCGAGCCATGTGCCCATACTCTCAAATGAACGCTCGGGAATCATCTCGCCGTGCAAATCGTTATGCCTTACATGAGCGAAGATTCAAAGAAGACAGAAATCGACTGGCAGCAAGTTCTCTCTCCGCAGGAGTTTAACGTCCTGCGCCAGGCAGGCACGGAACGTCCTTTTACCGGTGAATATTGGGACACCACCACACAGGGGGTGTACTCCTGTCGGGCATGTGGCGCGGAGTTGTTTGCTAGTGACACAAAGTTTGACGCGAGCTGCGGTTGGCCCTCGTTTTACGCACCGCTAGCGGAGGATCGGGTGCGTTACATTACCGACGAGACGATGGGCATGAAACGTGTCGAGGTGCGCTGTGCGAACTGTGATTCGCATATGGGTCACGTCTTTGAGGGTGAGGGTTTTAAAACGCCCACCGATCTGCGGTACTGCATGAACTCGCTGAGCTTGACCTTGCGCGAAACACAGGGCTAAAGCCTCTGACCGTCGTGGGGTGCACCTCACTCTTAGCATTAGAGATGCTTATTCATAGCTGATCGAGCATTACTAATGCTGTTCTTTGGGCGTAGCGTGATAGCTAAGCAACGAACCGACCAAAGAATCTCAAGAGGTGCCCCACGATGACTCAGCTCCAGCACTCCCCACGCGCCACCGCGGACCAGCTCGCTTCCCATGATGCATGGCTGACCTTGAAGGCCTCTGCCACGCAATTCCAGAGCCTGCAGTCCAAGGACGGCTCGCTCGCCGACCCGGCAACTCACGGCGAAGCGCGCGAACTAATCGCCCGCATCGTGGCCGCACTGGAAGAACTCCTGCCATACTTCGCGCATGATGAGGCCTACCTCCGCGCGCTCATCGCAGACCTCAACAAGTGGGAAAGCGCCGACTTCGGGGTCCCTGACTTTTTGGATGCGCTGCTTCAATTCCAGCCGCAAACCCAGCGTGAAGACGGATTGCTACACCTGGTGCTCTTCCCGATGTACACGCAGAATGGCTCGACCAACCGCTATCTCGAAGCGGTACTGGTGCAGGTCATGTGGCCTGACTTTATCTCCGAGCTCGAAGCCAACAGCTACACTAACGCGCTGTTCGTACCACTGCGTTTCTTGGACTTCACCGCTGGATACGACACCAACTCCGCGGTGCTCTTTCCGGAGTCCGTAGCCATTCGCGAAACCCCGTCATTTACTTGGGGTGCCATCTTCCAGGACCGCGAGGCCGCACGTTTTCGCAAGGTGCTCAAGGAAGCCGCCGCGATCACCAACCTGCAGCTACCTGAAGACGCTGCAGAACTCCTGAGCGACCAGCAGCTAACCGAAGAAACCTTTATCATGTGGGATCTGATCCACGATCGCACCCACATGCGCGGGGACCTGCCATTTGACCCATTCATGATCAAACAGCGCATGCCATTCTTCCTCTACTCGCTCGAAGAGTTGCGTTGCGACCTGACCGCTTTCCGCGAATCCATGAAGATCGCCAGTGATCCGAAAAGTGACCCTCAGGCCGCTAAGACCGCCAAGCTTGTGCAGTACGCGGTGATCTTCGACCGGATCTTCCGTTTTGCCATCACCGGATCGCGAGTGCGTAACTACGACGGACTCGGTGGCCAGCTATTGTTCGCCTGGATGCACCAGCACCATGTTTTACACTGGACCGACACCAAGTTGAGCATCGATTGGGATCAGGTACCAGAAATCGTTGCGGCCTTGGGGGATGCGATCGATGAACTGTACTGGAAATCGATCGACCGCCCGAAGCTTGCGCACTGGCTGGCCGCCTATGAATTGGTCTCTTCCACGGTGACCCCGAACCCCGCCTCTGTGTGGGCTAAGGGCCCTGACGCGCTGCCACTCACTGCCCCGCTACGCGAAATCACCGACCAGGTCATGGACGATGAGTTCCCACTGTCGATGTTCTACGAAGCGCTCAACAAGAAGATGGCCGCGGTGATCGACTCGACTCGTGGCATGACCGGCGCAACAAGCATCTAGGATCGGTTTTATGAGCAAAGTAGAAAATAACCCACTGGTACTCATCGCCGGGGCTACCTCGGCTGCAGGAGTCGCAGTGGCCCGCGAACTTTCCGATGCCGGGGCGCGCGTTTTGGCGGTCGGCAGTAATGCCGAACGTTTGGAAGAGCGCCTCGGGTTTGTCAGCTCACGCTACGTCTGTGATCTCACGGATCTGCAGGCGGTAACCGACCTCGGGCAGCACATACACGCGGAGCATGGAAAAATCGACGTGTTATTGCATCTGGTGGGCGGTTGGCGCGGCGGTAAGTCAATCACCGGGCAGTCCGACGCTGACTGGGATTTTCTCCATACCAGCGTGATGACTACGTTGCGTAATACGACCCGGGTGTTCGTTGATGATCTGGTAGCTTCAAACGCCGGTCGCCTAGCAATTGTTAGCGCGCAGGCGGTCACGAATCCGACTCCTTCCAACGCCAATTATGGTGCGGTTAAGGCCGCAGCCGAGCACTGGGTAAACGCCATTGCAAGACTTTTCAGCAAGCAGGCTCCGCAGGCAGCAGCGCTCAGTTGGGTTGTCAAAGCATTGAGCGACAAGTCGGCTACTGAGGCGCCAACTGGCCACACTCCCGTGTCGATTCTGGCCACGGCAGCCGTTGAACTACTGAGCACGGACCCAGCGGAAGTCAACGGCCAACGCCTGCCATTGGCTACCGCCTAAGCAGGATACAACGGTGGTGGTGTAGCGTTTTTAAGTGAGCACACCACCACCTACGTACCACCATCAAAAGGACTCAATACCTATGACCATTAGCCACGACCCTGCGGTGCGCGGATTCGCTTCCGATAATTACTCCGGCGTGCACCCACGCATCCTCGAGGCGATCACTCGCGCAAACGGCGGACATCAAAGCGCCTACGGTGATGACGACTACACCGCGGCTCTGGATCAGATGGCGCAGAAACTATTTGGCGAGAACGCCGCGATTTTTCCGGTGTTTAACGGAACCGGTGCCAATGTGACCGCGTTGCAGTCATTGCTTCCTCGCTGGGGAGCGGTGATTTGTGCGAATACTGCGCACATCAACGTGGATGAAAATGGTGCTCCCGAACGCATCGGTGGCTTTAAACTTCTGCAAGTGAACTCGGCTGATGGCAAGCTGACCCCGGAACTGATCGACCAGGAAGCCTGGGGCTGGGGCGATGAGCATCGTGCCCAACCTTTGGCCGTGTCCATTACCCAGGGTACGGAGTTGGGGACGCTCTACACTCCGGCGGAGATTCGCGCGATTACCGACCACGCCCACAAACTGGGTATGAAGGTTCATTTGGACGGCTCGCGCCTGTCCAATGCGGCGGCCGCGCTTGGCGTGGAACTACGCGAGCTGACCACGGATGTTGGCGTTGATATTGTCTCTTTGGGCGGCACCAAAAATGGCTTGCTGCTCGGCGAGGGAATTCTGACGCTAGATCCTGCATTAGCTCAGGATTTGAAATACCTGCGCAAGATGAATATGCAGCTGGGCAGCAAGATGCGTTTCATCTCCGCACAGTTGCTTGAGCTCTACGGAACCGGACTGTGGCGCGAGCTTGCCGGTCACTCTAACGCGATGGCTGCACAGTTGGCCGCTGCGGTCACCGAGATCGACGGAGTTCAGCTGGTCTACCCGGCACAAGCCAATGGTGTTTTTGCACAGTTGCCTACCGAGGTCTCCGACCAGTTGCGTGAACTCTTCCGCTTCTATGACTGGGACCGCGCAGCGGGCCACGTTCGCTGGATGTGCTCCTTTGACACCACCGAGGAGGACGTGCGCGCATTTACCGCAAAACTGCGTGAATTGATGGCCGCACACCGCGCAGCTTAGGCTAATTCGGCGCGCCGTACCGCACCAGCGGTACGGCGCGTTTTAGACTCAGATTGTGTCCAATGAACCTGCTGCTTCGCGAATTCCCACCGCCTTTTCTGAGGCGCTGGGCGAGCTCTCGCGCGCAGATGTTCGCAAAGAACTAAAGATTACCGAGATTCCTGCACCCGCCCGGCTGGCACCCTTCGCCTTGGCGCTGAGCGGTGATGTGCTGGAAAATTCGTTGCCTAGTCACGGACAACATGGTCAGGAATTTTCACGTACCCCATTTTTGTTACCGGGAACTCCCTTAGCCACGGGGCGTTTTATCCTGCTATTTGATCCTGCTGGCCAAGAATTATGGGGCGGAAAATTCCGCGTCGTCACCTACATTCGCGCCCGGTTAGATCATGAGATGGGCCAGGACTCGATGTTGGCATCCGTAGCTTGGAGCTGGTTGGAAGAGGCATTGGCTGAGCGTCAGGCCGCACATCATTCCGCCGGTGGCACCGCCACACGGGTCATCTCCGAATCCTTCGGTGAGCTACAGGGCGAACACGACCATATCGACATCGAATTGCGCGCCTCGTGGACTCCAGAGGATGGTGAGGCGCTCGGCTCACATCTGAGCGCCTGGGCCGATATGGTGTGTACCTTTGCGGGCATGCCACCGCTACCCGAAGGTGTCCAACAACTGCCACACCATCGGATGAGCTAACACTTTGGGTCATCGGTCCTAGAATAGAAGGACCATGACTACTTCAGATCCAGCCGCAGACCAGCAAACCTTGACTCCACTGACCGCTCCACGAGACGGTATCCCGGAAGTCATCAACACCCCTGCGGCACTGAATCGGGCGATTCGCGCGCTACGCGCTGGCACCGGAGATCTCGCAGTTGATACCGAACGCTCCAGCGGATTTCGTTATGGACGCCGCGCCTTCCTCATCCAAATACGTCGCGAAGGCGCCAGCACCTGGCTCATTGATCCCGAAGCCATCGAGTCGCTTGATCCACTGGTCGACTTCATGAATGAATTGCCATGGATCTTGCATGCTGCTACCCAGGATTTGCCGTGCTTACACGATGAGGGTTTAGCCCCGACCGGATTATTTGATACCGAACTTGCTGGCCGTTTAGCAGGTTTCCCCCGGGTCGCACTGGGAACGATGGTCGGTGAGCTATTGGGGCTACAGCTTGCTAAAGAACATTCAGCAGTGGATTGGGCTACCCGCCCATTGCCAGAATCCTGGCTGAACTATGCGGCATTGGACGTGGAAGTCCTGTTCGAGCTGCGCGAAGAGATCTCCAAACTTCTTGAAGAACAGGGCAAGCTAGAATTTGCTGCCCAAGAATTTGAGTACGTACGCCATCTTCCAGATCCAGTGGCCCCACCCGAAGCTTGGCGCAAGCTCTCTGGTATCCATAAAATCAAAAACCGCCGCAACCTCTCGGTAGCTCGTGAACTTTGGCAGTCCCGGGAGTCTCTCGCAGAAAGCCGCGACGTGGCCCCCGGACGCTTGCTGCCAGATTCTGCCATCATGGCAGCAGTCAACCACCGACCAAACAGTGTTCCTACACTGCTTCAGATTCCAGGTTTCCACGGGCGTAGCGCAAAACGAGATGCTCCACGCTGGCTGGACGCGATGCAACGCGGAAGAAATAACCCCGAGCTTCCAGAATTACGTTCCGGAGTACAGGACCTACCCAACGCCCGCATCTGGGGCGAGAAGAATCCGCAGGCAGCCCTGCGGCTCACCGCGGCGCGCGAAGTCCTCGCAGAGATTAGCGAGCACTGGAACATTCCCGGAGAAAACCTACTGACTCCGAAATTCCTGCGTGCCCTGTGCTGGAATCCGCCAGCGAGTTTGAGCGTTGGAACCGTAGATAGCGCCTTGGAAGAACTTGGCGCCAGGCCTTGGCAGCGAGAGCTCTTAAGCGCAAAACTTGCCGACGCATTGCGCGACTAAATCACCGCAGATCTTCGGGAAATTGCTGAGACACTCGGTCAGCACTTGCACTTCAAGTTACTCATGAGTAACGTATGGTTTAGGTCACTGTGATACTGACCACTGCCCCTGATCTCTGGGCAGCCTAAACCTATCCCAAGGAGCCCGACGGTGAGCGTCAACACTACTTCCGTGTCCGCACCCGCGCACACCTCACTAGAGGACCGCGATGTCGTTTTCGTCGATGGGGTACGCACCCCATTCGGACGAGCAGGCGAGAAGGGCATCTATCACGGAACACGCGCCGATGACCTTGCGGTCAAAGCCGTTCGTGGCCTGCTGAGCCGCAACCCCGAAGTTCCGGCCGAGAAAATTGATGAAATCGCCATGGCTGCCACGACGCAGACCGGTGACCAAGGCCTAACCATTGGGCGCACCGTTGGATTGCTCTCGGGGATTCCAGAGTCGGTACCCGGATTCGCCATCGACCGCATGTGCGCCGGCGCTATGACCGCGGTTACCTCGCTAGCTGGCGGCATCGCCTTCGGCTCCTACGACGTAGTGATCGCCGGTGGCGTCGAGCATATGGGCAATCACCCTATGGGTGCTGGGGCAGATCCAAACCCACGCTTTCTGAGCGAAAAGATCGTGGACCCGCAAGCACTAAACATGGGCAATACCGCCGAAAACTTACATGACCGGTTCCCCGCAATCACCAAGGAACGCGCAGACAGCTACGCGGTCGCCTCTCAGCAGAAGCTAGCCAAGGCCTACGAGCACAACCAGATCCAGCCGGATCTGGTGCAGGTTGCCGCGCAACGACCTGGTGAAGGGTGGGCGGTCAACACCGTCGACGAACCACCACGGCCAAATACCACCATGGAATCCCTCGCCGATTTGCGCACCCCTTTTCGCGCCCACGGCCGAGTCACCGCGGGTAATGCTGCGGGCCTCAACGACGGTGCCACCGCAGCGATGCTCGCTAGCGGGGCGGCCGTACGTGAGCTTGGATTAACCCCAAAAATGCGCATGGTCTCCTTTGCCTTCGCCGGGGTCTCCCCCGATGTGATGGGCTACGGACCGGTCCCCGCCACTGAAAAAGCATTGGCCAAGGCCGGACTGAAGATTTCAGATATCGGATTGTTTGAAATCAACGAGGCCTTCGCCGTGCAGGTGCTCTCCTTCCTCGACTTCTACGGTATTGACCAGAACGATGAGCGAGTCAACCGTTATGGTGGCGCGATCGCCGTCGGTCACCCATTGGCCTCCTCCGGGGTGCGACTGATGACCCAGTTGGCTCGCCAATTCGAAGAAGATCATTCGGTCAGGTACGGAATCACCACCATGTGCATCGGCTTGGGCATGGGTGGCACCGTAATTTGGGAGAACCCAAACCACGCAGATTTCGGCACGAAGGCTTAGGGAAGAGAACATGACACAAGATTATTCGGCAGTCACCGACCTCATGCACGACGAAACCGTGACTCACTCCTTCACCAAGGATGTGCAGCTGCCAGATGGCAAAACCTTGGTGCTACTGACCTTGGATAACGGGCTGGATCATAAAAAACCCACCACCCTGGGCCCAAGCGGACTGATCGAACTGCGTGCGGAACTTGAAAAGCAGGCTGCGCGCGCCAAAGCGGGAGAAATTCACGGTCTCGCGATCACCGGTAAGCCGTACTTCTTGATCGCCGGTGCGGATCTGTCCGCGGTCACCCGCCTCTCCGCGCCTGAGCATGCGACCGCTATGGCTACGCTGGGTCACCGTGCCTACGACCTGCTAGCAGACCTGGGCGTCCCTACATTTGCCTTTATCAACGGACTCTCCCTGGGCGGTGGACTAGAGATCGCGTTGGCCTGTAACTACCGTACGGTCAGCACCACCGCCGGTGCACTGGGACTACCAGAGGCCTTCCTTGGACTCATCCCAGGTTGGGCCGGCGTCTACCGCTTGCCGCGACTTATCGGTCCGGAAAATGCGTTGAAGGTCATGGTGGAGAACCCACTAAACAACAACCGCACGCTCTCCGGTCCGGCAGCTCACAAGCTTGGCGTCGCCGATGCCTTGTTCGAGCCAGCGGACTTCATCGAAAATTCGGTCAAGTTTGCCGGCTCGGTTCTGAGCGGTGAACGTGAAGTACAGCGCGAAAATTCGGTGGATCCTAGCGACCCAGAGGTGGCACGCCGCTGGTTGGAGGCCGCAGATCGGGCAGAAAAGTTCGTTGATGCGAAGCTTTCCGGCGCAACCCCCGCCCCATACAAGGTGCTCGAGGTGTTCCGCAAGGGCATGACGCTCACCCAGGCGCAGTCCGCAGACCTAGAAATCGCTGCGCTGACCGAGCTGATGGCCACCCACGAGTTCAAGAACACCGTGTACGCGTTCCTTGACCTAGTGCAAAAGCGTGGCAAACGTCCCGCCGGGGCGCCTAGTGCCAAACTTGCTCGACCGGTTACAAAGGTGGGCGTGGTTGGTGCCGGCTTGATGGCAAGCCAGCTGGCCTTGCTCTTCGTGCGCCGACTGAACGTTCCGGTGATCATCACCGACCTTGATCAGTCTCGCGTAGACAAGGGTCTTGCCTACATTCACGGTGAAATCGACAAACTCCACGCCAAGGGTCGGATGAGCCAGGACGCGGTCAACCGCGCTAAGGCTTTAGTGAGTGGTTCGGTGACCAAGGAAGCGTTCGCGGACGCAGACTTTGTCATCGAGGCCGTCTTTGAAGAGCTCAATGTCAAGAAGCAGGTGTTTGCCGAGGTTGAAGCGGTGGTATCTGCCGAATGCATCTTGGCCACCAATACCTCCTCACTATCCGTCACTGAGATGGGCAAGGATCTGGCCCACCCTGAGCGCCTGGTCGGGTTCCACTTCTTCAACCCCGTCGCCGTGATGCCGTTGTTGGAAATCGCAGCAACCCAGTGGACTAACGAATCAACGGTGGCCACCGCCTTTGCCTTGGGTAAAAACCTCCGCAAAACTACCGTGCGCACCAAGGACGCCACGGCATTTGTGGTCAACCGCGTGCTACTACGTTTGATGAGTGAAGTTCAGGCAGCATTCGATGAGGGCACCGACGCGCTCACTGCAGATACTGCGCTGCGTCCAATGGGACTGCCGATGACTCCGTTCACCTTGCTGGCCATGGTTGGTCTGCCCGTGGCACAACACGTCAACGAGTCGCTCAATGCGTCCTTCGGGGAGCGTTTTGCGGTCTCAGAGAATCTGGGCAAGTTGATCGATGCAAAGATCACCACCTTGTGGGCGAAGGATGAAGCGGGTGCCCAGGTGCTCAACCCCGCGCTGGAGGGATTGCTGAGCTTTGGCGATAAGCCTTCTACTAAGGAACAGATCCTGACCCGTGTGCAGGACGCCTTGGCCGAAGAAATCGGCTTGTTGCTTGCCGAAGGTGTTGTGGCCGAAGCTGCCGACGTTGATCTGTGTATGATCACCGGCGCCGGTTGGCCAATGCATCTAGGCGGGATCACCCCATACCTCGATCAGGTTGGAGCCTCGGACCGAGTCAATGGGAAGAAGTTCAACTCCTAATTTCCCGTTCTACAAATACCCCGTGTGGCTGTTATTCCTTTAGTGAATGACAACCACACGGGGTATTTGGATTTCGCGCTCATTAGCCTGTGACTTGCTACGCAGAGGGGCTACGGCTTAGCTTTGCCACAGGTTAATCTGAGAGACTCTAGCTATGACCGATATTGCTCGCCCCGCCCGCCGTACCGTAATGTGCGCTTCCGCACTTCTAGGCTCCAGCGCATTACTGACCGCCTGTGGCAGCGGAGAATCCGCCGCTCCTAACCCCACACCGGGACAGGTACCCCAAGCCGCCGGCGAAGCGCAGACAGTACTACCCTTAGCCGACCTTCCAGAGAAGGCACGGGCACAGGTTGTTGCCAAAGACCCAGCTACGGGCGAAGAGATCGGCGTATTGCTCTTCCGCAAGGACGCAAAAACCGTGCTGGCCTATTCGAGTATCTGCACTCACCAAGGATGTGCAGTGACCCCGAAGTCTTCCAAAAACGATTTTTACTGCGCCTGCCACGGTTCACGCTTCAGTCCCGCAGACGGTTCGGCGACCGCTGGACCAGCTATCGAAGCCCTGCCTCGCTATGCTTGCGAAATCAAGGGTAAGGACATCGTCGTATACCTGGGCTAGGTCTGGCGAGGAAGAGAAATAAATAGTTCGCGTTCTAGTGTTTTTTGCCTCGGACTCTGCCACACTTAGCCCATGAATTCTCCTTCGAAGCCCACTCGTCGCACCCTTCTAGGTGCTGCCGGCGCCACAGGTCTTGGGGTGGCACTCACCGCTTGCAGCCCTAGCTCCTCGCCCGATTCAACGGAACCAGCCAGTGCAGCACCCAGTCCCGACGGGGACGGTCAACAGGTGATGCCTAGCGATCAGCTAGCGGAGTTGGGAAAGGCCGAGGTCACCGTACGAGGGCCTGCCAGCGGCAAGGACCTTGGCGTATTGCTCTATCGACCAGATGCAAGCACTGTTTTGGCTTACTCGAATATCTGTAGCCATCAGGGATGCGCAGTGGGCACAGAAACTCCCGAAGCGAATTTTTATTGTGCTTGCCACGGCTCACGTTATAACTATGAAGACGGCAGTGTGCTCGCAGGACCTGCGCCGCGAGGACTTACTCGCTACGCCGCGAGCATCAAAGGAAAAGACATCGTGGTTTATCCACCGCTAGACGCCTAAGCAAGAGCTCAATAAGTACCTCACGCAGGGAATCTCACCAGCCTTGATGAGATTCCCTGCGTTCGTGGTGAGTGAAGATTCAGCTTAGAACAAGGCCACCTTCTGTGGGCTAGAGAAGATCTGGTTGATTTCTTCGCGCTCGGTATCGGTGGGGACCCAGCTAATAGCCTCTGCATTGGCCGTGACCTGCTCCGGACGCGTCGACCCGGCAATGACCGAGGATACTGGCTCTTGGGCCGCGAGCCAGCAGAATGCGAGCTGCGCTGGGGTGAGATCTCTGTGCGCAGCGAATGCAGCAAACTTTTCCAGCTGCTCGAAGTCACTGGTTTCGAGCAAGCCCTGACGAGCGTGTGTCAGTCGGCTTCCTTCCGGAGCCTGCCCCTTGGAATACTTTCCAGTCAGCAAACCATTTGCCAGCGGGAAGTAAGGCAACACGCCAAGCCCGAATTCCTTTGCTGCGGGCAAGACCTCCAGCTCGGCTCGGCGATCAATAAGGTTGTAATGATTCTGCGCCGAAATAAAGCGTTCGGTGCCCAACTCACGAGCCACATACTCGGCCTGCGCAATTTGCCAGCCAGCGCGATTTGAGTGCCCAAGATAACGCACCTTTCCGCTGCTCACCAGATCATCGAGGGCTTTCAGCGTCTCCTCAATGGGGGTGTTCGCATCAGGGGTATGAAATTGGTAGAGGTCAATGTGGTCGGTTCCCAATCGACGCAATGAAGCTTCTACCGCATTCACGATGTATCGCCGAGATCCGCGAGCGTCAAAGTCTGGACCATTCACTCCCTTCATATCCATGCCAAATTTGGTGGCCAGCACGATGTCTTTACGTGCATTGCCCAGCGCCTTGCCAAGGCGTTCTTCGGATAGTCCAGGCTCACGCCCATAGCTGTCGGCGACATCAAAGAGGGTGATTCCTGCATCGAGAGCGGCGTGGATCACCGCGTCGGTTCCGGCTTGTGATTCCGTGGCCGTTCCTGGGCGCCCCAAGTTGTTACAACCGAGTCCAACAACCGAAACACTCAGACCACTGCGGCCAAGCTGACGAAATTCCATGAGCACCTCTT
The DNA here is from genome assembly GCF_002979915.1 of Arthrobacter sp. MYb213. Lineage (GTDB taxonomy): Bacteria > Actinomycetota > Actinomycetes > Actinomycetales > Micrococcaceae > Glutamicibacter. The sequence continues at coordinate 88,376 of NZ_PCQA01000001.1, read as the reverse complement.
TGATAATTTGCGCGGTGCCGCTTCACTTAGGCGGCGACTTACCCATAGGCTATCGGGTAGGACGGTGTGCTGAACATTTCACACCTCGATTCACTGTGTTGCATATTTATCCATTAGGATGGAAACATGTCAAAAGTCCTCACCTCTCTCCCTGTAGGCGAACGCGTCGGTATCGCGTTCTCCGGCGGCCTTGATACTTCGGTCGCAGTTGCCTGGATGCGCGACAAGGGCGCCATCCCTTACACCTACACCGGCGATCTGGGCCAGTACGACGAGCCAGACATCGATGCAGTTCCAGACCGCGCTCTGGAATACGGTGCCGAAGCCTCGCGCCTGGTCGATTGCAAACCAGCCTTGGTTGAAGAAGGCCTCGCAGCACTTGCTTGTGGCGCCTTCCATATTCGCTCCGGCGGAAAAGCCTACTTCAACACCACCCCACTGGGCCGTGCCGTCACCGGCACCCTGCTCGTTCGCGCAATGCGCGAAGACGGCGTGGATGTCTGGGGCGACGGGTCGACCTACAAGGGTAACGACATCGAGCGCTTCTACCGTTACGGCCTCATGGCCAACCCGAAGCTGCGTATCTACAAGCCATGGCTTGACCCAGCATTCGTCGCTCAGCTCGGCGGACGCTCGGAGATGAGTGAATGGTTGCAGGAGCACGGTTTCCCATACCGTGACTCGGCAGAAAAGGCTTACTCCACCGACGCCAACATCTGGGGTGCAACCCACGAGGCGAAGACCCTAGAGTTGCTGGACACCTCACTTGAGGCAGTCGAGCCAATTATGGGTGTGAAGTACTGGGACGAATCGGTTGAGGTTAAGTCCGAAGATGTTTCGGTCACCTTCTCCGCCGGCCGTCCGGTAGCCATCAATGGCAAGGAGTTCACCGATCCGGTGGCCCTGGTCAACGAGGCGAACATCATCGGTGGCCGTCACGGTCTGGGCATGAGCGACCAGATCGAGAACCGTATCATCGAAGCGAAGTCGCGCGGCATCTACGAAGCACCTGCTATGGCGCTGTTGCACATCGCTTACGAGCGCTTGGTCAACGCGATCCACAATGAGGACACCGTAGCCAGCTACCACAACGAAGGTCGCCGTCTGGGCCGCCTGATGTACGAGGGTCGCTGGTTGGATCCACAGGCTCTAATGCTGCGCGAGTCGCTGCAGCGTTGGGTCGGTTCGGCCATCTCCGGTACCGTAACCGTACGTTTGCGTCGCGGCGATGACTACACGATCTTGAACACCGAAGGTGAAAACCTTAGCTACCACCCGGACAAGCTGTCCATGGAACGCGTAGGTGACGCAGCCTTCGGTCCACTGGATCGTATCGGTCAGCTAACCATGCGTAACCTAGATATCGCCGATTCACGCGGTCGACTGGAACAGTATGCAGGCATGGGCTTGGTTGGTGGATCCACCGCGAAGCTGGTTGGTGCACTGGAAAATGGTGGAGCAAACGACATCGTCGACGCCTCACCGGTCGACGAATCGGGTCTAGCAACGGACCGTGCCATCGAGTCCGCAGCATTTGACTCCGGCACCGACTAAGGATTTTTAGTCAATAACAATAAGCCGGCCAGAACATCAAAAGATGTTCTGGCCGGCTTATTTTAACCACCAAGATTCGAAAATTCTTAGCTGCAGTTAGGCTTCGATCAATGTCAGCAGTGAGCTCACGGCGATCGTGAAACCAACCAGCGCGACCAGGCGCAAGATCAGCCGGATACGCGCACCGGTTTTTGTATTCGGTGCCGGCAAACGGAATCCCTGCTCCACGATCCACGCGGCAAGCACCACGAACACCCCAGCTAGGGCCACCTGTACGTGCGAGACCTCGCTCAGTAGCGAGGTGATACCAATACCAACAATTACGCCGAGGCAAGCCTGAAACACCAAGTGTAGAGGTGTGCGTGTAGCACCAAATTGCGATGTCTTACGCTTGGCCCCCGGGGTTTCGTCCCGGTCCTCTTGAGGAATCATCTATCCTTTGTCCTTAGTTCATGAAGAACCTAGTGTGGGCCGGAGTCCCGGCCCCATGGTTTTTAGCTCAGCGAAAACGGCTTGGCAGGCATTGGGTGCGCCATCTTGACCGCTTCGATATTGTCGTATGGGGCAACTCCGACACTCATCTTGGTGGTATCCAATTTGGCGTCACGGACGCACACCTTCACCGAGGCTACGGCGAGTTTAGGAGCCGGCGAAAGGATCCGAATGTTGAGCTTGTTGGGTGCGAAATCACTTGATTCCACGGTCCCTAGTCCACGCCAGGCCAGATGTCCGGTGAGCGCTTCCTTGGCTTTTTTCTCCATGTAGCGGTCACGCTCGGTACCTTCTTTGGTTTTGAGCGCATACTGCACAATGACCCAGCTCTGCTCTTCGGCTGGGATCTGCTCATAGCCATCTTCTTCGCAGGTAGCGAGGAAGCCGGCGAAAAGCTCGTCGGCTCGTTCTACCTTGACGTCTTGAACATCGCTGGTCTTTGACATGTGCCCCACGGTTCCGTGATTAATCACGAACTGGCCCAGCTCTTCTTCATCAAACTGCTGGTACCACGCTTCGCGGAACTGTAGTTCGTTCTTCTCGTCCAGGCGGTAGGTGCGAATAATCGCCATCTTTTTGTCCTTAGTAGTGGTGATAATGCTGGGCTCAACGTGGAAGTTCCGCGACCTTTGCCAGCCAAATCTGTCGGTGTGAGTCAGTGAAAGGTGGTAGGTTTTCCGCTACCTTGGCTATGAGTGACGCGCTGGTCTCGCGCATCTGACGCTGTAGTTCTTCGGGGTAGTTCATCTTCAACGAGTGCTCTTCAAACTCATCTTCATCGTCTAAAAAGGTGCCACGAGTACGTGAGCGAATGACGTCGAGATCCATATCGACGGAATTTACTTCCCATCCCCCACGGCGTAGCTGATGCCACCCAATCGAGGTGGCCAGATCGATATAGACGTCAAAATCGTCGGCTGGATCCGAGTAGAGGGTAGCAACCCAGAAACCATGGTGCGGGATGAGGCAAAGCGCATCGGTCAGCGCCAAATGTGCGGTGCCTGGACGTGCTACCAGGGAACCAGCCGGTTGGTGCAGCCAATGACCGTGCTCATCGGAGCCAAGATAAAATCCGGGGACCACCCAATGCGGCGTGCCATCGTATTTCCAGGCGCGGCTGACAATGAGCGAGCCGAAACGCACCGGTTCCGGGGTGCGCGTCAGTCCGGTGGGAAACGGCATTGGTGCGCTCACAGCTTGGGGATCTGACCAGTTGGTAAATCTTGTCCAGGCAGCGGCCGCGCGAACGGCACCTTGGTTCCAAGCACCTGAGCTAAGGTGTCCCGGGCCACCTGCTGAGCGGTGAGTCCCACCCGTTCAAGTACCTGTGCGCGGGTTCCGTGGGCTAAGAATTCTGTAGGTAGACCGACTTCGTTCAGTGCCGTGTCTACTCCGGCTGCCCGCATCTCGGTGCGCAAGCGGGAACCGACGCCTCCGGCGCGCACGCCATCTTCGATGCAGACCACGATACGGTGGCGAGCGGCGAGCGAGACGACCGAAGCTGGAACGGGCAGCACCCAGCGTGGGTCAACGACGCTCACCGAGATGCCTTGGCTGTTCAGCCTTTGTGCCACGTCCAGCGATAATTCGCTCATGGCACCTACCGAAACGATCAGCACGTCTGGGGCGGCCCGATCTCCGAGGCGAGCGAGCACGTCAACCCCGTCAGGCAACCGATCAATCGCCTCAACTTCTTCACCGACCGAGCCTTTAGAGAATCGCACCACGCTTGGTGCGTCATCGATAGCCAGTGCTTCGCGCAGTTCTTCACGTAAGCGTGAAGCATCGCGAGGCGCGGCCAGATGAAGATTTGGCACGATCTGGGTCAAAGCCATATCCCACATGCCGTGGTGGCTGGGGCCATCTGGACCGGTGACTCCGGCGCGGTCCAATACGATGGTCACGCCGGCCTTGTGCAGGGCAACGTCCATTAGGAGCTGATCAAAGGCACGATTTAGGAAGGTCGCGTAGACGCAGACCACTGGGTGAAGACCACCGAAGGCTAAGCCAGCGGCGGCTGTCATCGCGTGCTGCTCGGCAATACCAACGTCGATGACGCGCTCTGGGTATTTGTCTGCCATTTTCTTCAGGCCCACCGGCTGCAACATGGCCCCGGTGATTGCCACAATGTCATCACGTTCGTCGGCAACTAAAGCAATTTCATCGCCGAAGACGCTGGTCCAGCTTTTGGCTCCCCCGCTGGATATTGGGACGCCTGTTTCTGGGTCAATGACGCCGACCGCATGGAACTGGTCTGCCACGTCTGCGATGGCCGGAGCATAACCATGACCCTTTTCGGTCAACGCGTGCACGAGTACGGGGCCACCGAATTGCTTGGCCTGGAGTAATGCTTCTTCAACGGCGCGCTGGTTATGACCGTCGATCGGGCCAATATATTTCAGCCCAAGGTCCTCAAACAATCCCTGTGGGGCCCACCAGTCTTTAATTCCCTTTTTGGTGGCGTGCAACGACTTGTAGGTGAAAGTTCCTACGGCACCCGAATCTTTGAGCTTGCCCTTGAGCTTGCTCATGGCATCTTCGTAGGAAGGGTGAGTGCGGAACTTATCTAGTTGCTGACGCAGCCCGGAGAGCTGGTTGGCGAGGCCGCCGATGGTTGGCGCGTAGGAACGCCCGTTGTCGTTGACGACAATAATTGCCTTGCGGTCTTTGTCAGCGGCAATATTGTTGACCGCTTCCCAAGCCATGCCACCGGTCAGCGCACCGTCGCCGACTAGCGCGATGGCGTAACGCTCGGTCTGCTTACGAAGTTTGTTGGCTCGCGAAATGCCATCAACCCAGGACAGGGAGGCGGAAGCGTGTGAGGACTCGACGATGTCATGCTCGGACTCGTTGCGGTCGGGGTATCCGGCTAACCCGCCTTGCTGGCGCAAGGTGGTGAAGTCTTTGCGTCCGGTAAGTAATTTGTGGACGTAGGACTGATGTCCGGTGTCAAAAACGATGGAGTCGGTCGGTGAATCAAAGACTCGGTGGATGCCTAGCGTCAGTTCAACAACACCCAGGTTTGGGCCGAGATGGCCGCCGGTACGCGCAACGTTGGCGATGAGGAAGGCGCGGATTTCTCCTGCGAGATCTTCCAACTGGTCCAGGGTGAGAGCCCGCAGATCGCTAGGCTTATTGATGGTCTCCAATAAAGACACTGTCATCCCCTTTACATGTTCGCCCATTACGGACCGGTCAATCCATGCGAAACACTTATTATAGCTTTCGCAGGACTCTTTCCATTATCCGTCACGTTTGGGTATGGTGCGAATTTCCTGACAATGACCTTGGCTACTGTCACTGTAATTTCGCGCCGGGTCGGGTGTTTTTGGGTTTCTCAGAACAGTTCTAGCGCATCTGACAGCATCTGGTGCCCCTGCGCTTCAAAGTTGTTGTCTCCTACTTCATAGGCCCAGACCGCGGTGCCGATTGCTTCGCGTAACGAGATGATGGGCCAAGTTCGCGAATCTCGTGGATCATCTCCGTATCCTTCAAGGAACGCGGATTCCAATTCTGGTGCATCTTTGAACTGCTGGACGGCTAACCGGTTCAGATCGCTCGACGCAGGACGAAAGTCGAAACGCCCAAAATCAATGATGTGAAGACTGTCCCCATTAATGATCCAGTTGCGTGGTTGCCAGTCACCATGGGTTGGTACCAACAGGGCAGGCTCGGTGCGATATTCATGCAGTGCAGTACTCGCACGCGCTACGAGGTGCGAATCGATTCGATGGTCATCGGCAAGCCAGCTAAGGCATTTGCGAATGAAATTCTCCTCGTAGTTCCCGTCGTTGTACGAAGATTGCTCATGGATAAGCCGCAACGCAAGTCCGGCTTGCACATGGATTTCTGGATCCAATGCGGCCGGCGAATGATCACATAAGTACCCTGGCAAATAGTCCAACACCAAAAGTCGTAAGGATTCATCGACAAAGCGTGCCTGGGCAGTTATTCCTCGCTCAACCAGTGGTCTTGTAAACCTCGCGTGAGCTACAAATTCGCGTTGCAGGTGATGATTGCGCGGTCCAGCCGTTTTGAGGATATATTGGCGTCCACTCGAACGAAGCTGCAGAACCTTGGTGTCAGTTAGACCCCACGAGAGATCTGCGACAAGTTGTGGTGCGGTGAGCCATTCTTCTATTCGTGCGGCTTGGTCTTCGTTGAGCAGTTCTTGGTGCCAGCTATGACTCATGTTCCAAGCTCCTTGTGCGGTTCACATTCCATACTAAGGAGAATTTTCACCTTTTATAGGCTTTCGCAGTGACTCTTGCTAGAAGCAAATATCGTCGCTGACCGCGGCTTTCGGACGCTGAATACTGCCGGTGCAGCTGCCTTAAGTAGGCTTGGCGTGAGTCTGCGAATGAGTTCTAGTTAAGCGACCGAAGGCCTCAATGCTTGCGCTTTGAGGCCTTCGGGTTGTTCCAGAAGCTGAAACTAACTAGTGGTCAAGACCTTAGTTAGAAGCTGCGATCTGACGCAGGACGTACTGCAGGATGCCACCGTTACGGTAGTAGTCTGCTTCGCCTGGGGTGTCGATACGCAGATCCGCATCGAACTCGGTGACCTTGCCGTCTTCGGCGGTAGCGGTCACCTTCAGGGTCTTCGGGGTGGTGCCGTTGTTCAGCTCGGTCACGCCGGAGATCGAGAAGCTCTCGGTACCGGTTAGACCCAGCGAATCGGCGGACTCGCCCTGTGGGAACTGCAGTGGCAGAACGCCCATACCGATCAGGTTCGAGCGGTGGATACGCTCGAAGGACTCGGTGATGACGGCCTTGACACCCAATAGTGCGGTGCCCTTGGCAGCCCAGTCACGCGAGGAGCCCGAACCGTATTCCTTACCACCAAGAACGACCAGCGGGGTGCCGGCTGCCTTGTAGTTCTCCGCAGCGTCGTACACGTACGACTGTGGAGCGCCATCCTGGGTGAAGTCGCGGGTGAAGCCACCCTCGACGCCGTCCAACAGCTGGTTCTTGATGCGGATGTTCGCGAAGGTACCGCGGATCATCACTTCGTGGTTACCACGGCGTGAGCCGTAGGAGTTGAAGTCCTTGCGATCCACACCGTTTGCAATCAGGTACTGACCAGCCGGGGTTTCCGACTTGAACGAACCTGCAGGTGAGATGTGGTCGGTGGTGACCGAATCGCCAAGCTTTAGCAGAACACGAGCAGCGGAGATATCCTCAACCGGTGCTGGTTCGGCGGTCATGCCGTCGAAGTAAGGTGCCTTACGTGCGTAGGTCGACTTCTCGTCCCACTTGAAGGTCGAGCCTTCTGGGGTGTCAAGGGCCTTCCAGCGGTCGTCACCTTCGAAGACGCCTTCATAACCCTTGGCGAACATGCCTTCGTCGATCGAGGAATCAATGATTTCCTGAACCTCAACAGGCGATGGCCAGATGTCCTTCAGGAAGACGTCGTTGCCCTCGTTGTCCTTGCCCAGGGAATCGGTTTCGAAGTCGAAGTCCATGGTGCCGGCCAGTGCGTAAGCGATAACTAGTGGCGGGGAAGCCAGGTAGTTCATCTTTACGTCTGGGTTGATGCGGCCTTCGAAGTTACGGTTACCCGAAAGAACTGCGGTGGCTGCGAGGTCGTTGGTGTTGATTGCCTCGGAGATCTCGGCATCCAATGGACCGGAGTTACCGATACAGGTTGCACAACCGTAACCAACCACGAAGAAGCCAAGCTTCTCTAGGTATGGCATCAGGCCGGACTTCTCGTAGTACTCGGTAACAACTTTCGAGCCCGGGGCGACCGAAGTCTTGACCCATGGCTTGGAGGCCAGACCCTTGTCGGCAGCGTTGCGTGCAAGAACTGCAGCGGCAAGCATGACCGATGGGTTGGAGGTGTTGGTGCACGAGGTGATCGAAGCGATCGAAACCAAACCGTGGTCGATGGTGAACTTCTGACCATCTTCCTTGGTGACCTCAACTGCGGTCGATGGACGTCCAACACCCTGGGTGTCTTCGGTGTTCGAAACGTAGTTGTGGATGTCCTTGCGGAACTGTTCCTTCGACGAGGACAGCTCGATGCGGTCCTGTGGACGCTTCGGGCCGGCGATCGATGGAACGACGGTGGAAAGATCCAGCTCGAGGTATTCCGAGAAACGGATCTCGCGGCTTGGATCGTGCCACATGCCCTGTTCCTTGGCGTAAGCCTCAACGAGGTCCACGTTCTCCTGGCTACGGCCGGTGAGGCGCAGGTAATCCAAGGTGACGTCGTCAATTGGGAACATTGCGGCGGTGGAGCCGAATTCTGGGGACATGTTGCCGATAGTTGCACGGTTAGCCAGTGGCACTGCTGCCACGCCTTCACCGTAGAACTCAACGAACTTGCCAACAACGCCGTGCTTACGCAGCATTTCGGTGATGGTCAGCACCACGTCGGTTGCGGTCGCGCCGGCTGGGATGGAGCCAGCAAGCTTGAAGCCAACAACGCGTGGGATCAGCATGGAGACAGGCTGGCCGAGCATTGCTGCCTCGGCCTCAATGCCACCAACGCCCCAGCCCAGCACGCCCATACCGTTAACCATGGTGGTGTGTGAGTCGGTGCCGACACAAGTATCTGGGTATGCGCGCAGCACGCCGTCAACTTCGCGGGTCATCACGGTGCGAGCCAGGAACTCGATGTTGACCTGGTGCACAATGCCGGTGCCTGGTGGGACGACCTTGAAGTCGTCAAATGCGGTCTGACCCCAACGCAGGAACTGGTAACGCTCACCATTGCGCTGGTATTCGATTTCCATGTTGCGCTCAACGGCGCCTGCGAAACCAAAGGTATCGATCTGCACGGAGTGGTCGATGACCATTTCGGCAGGTGCCAGTGGGTTCACGCGGGTAGGATCGCCACCCAGTTCCTGAACTGCCTCGCGCATGGTTGCAAGGTCAACGATGCAAGGCACACCGGTGAAGTCCTGCATCAGCACGCGGGCTGGCGTGAACTGGATTTCAGTGTTCGGCTGAGCCGATGCATCCCACTGGCCTACGGCCTTTACGTGGTCTGCGGTGATGTTCGCACCATCTTCAGTGCGAAGCAGGTTCTCAAGTAGAACCTTCAAGCTGTAGGGAAGGCTTTCCGAGCCTTCGACCTTATTCAGTCGGTAAATTTCATATTCGGTTCCCTTGACGTCAAGTACGCCCTTGGCACCGAAACTGTCCACTTTACTCATTGGGACTCCTCTCGCCAGACACTCATTCTTTATGCATGCTCAAACATAATTCCAGTTAGGCGCTCCTAACTGAGAATGTCATATTTGTATTGCTGCAGAGCTAACACCAGTCTATCCGCAACTGGGAGAAAATGCCGGATCCGCAGAAATTTTACGCTTAATTTGTGGTTCAAGCGCTTAAAATCATCGTCTAACGGCGGACGAACAGACCAATCGACTCCATATGGTGAGTATGCGGGTATAAATCGTGAATCTCCATGTGATCTAATTCGTAGCCACGAGCCATCAAACGGGCAGTATCGCGGGCAAAAGCTGCCGGGTCACACGAGACGTAACAAATGCGTGGAACACCGCTAGTAGCCAATTCCGCTGCTGACTGCTTATCCAAACCGGTGCGTGGTGGATCCAAGACCACCGCGTCTAGCTGAGCCTCGCGAGCCAGCTGGCGCATCAAGCGTTCTACCCGGCCGCGTGTCACGGTAACCTGTGGGGTCTGCGCTAGATTCTTCTTCGCATCCGCGTGAGTTCCCGGTGCACCTTCGATGCTAAAGACCCGGCCTTGGGGTCCCACTGCTTCGGCTAGCGGCAAGGAGAAAAGTCCCGCGCCGGCGTAAAGGTCGGCGATGACTTCGCCAGATTCCGGGGCCGTAAGGTCCATGACGCGCTCGGTCAACAGCGTTGCGGCACTGCGGTGCACCTGCCAGAAACCTTCACCGGTAATGCGGAAGGAATTGCCCAATACCTGCTCTGTGAGCCAACCGTTGCCGGTGATAACTTCGAGCTCGCCTTTACCGTCAGCCGCAGAACCACCCATCTGGCTAAAGACGGCAAGGTTGACGCCTTCTGGAAGTTGCTTCGCCACACGCAATGCAGCGCCTGGGCGAACTTCTGAAAGCAGCACGAGCACCGTGGAATCGTCCTGGCTTGAAACCGCGACTTCCACCCGATCGATTCCGCTAAAGTCCACGGTGTACAGCCCTATGGCCTCGATCCCAGGATGCGCCAAAGGCATCTGGGTAATCTCGGTCAATTCATTGCTGCGAAAACCGCTCATGGCCAAGCGGCCGTTCTCGGTCACCGAGTAGGACATCCGGGTACGCCAGCCAAGACCGTCCGAATTTCCGGGTACTGCCTGCACCTCTGGGAAATTGTAATCTTCGGCCTTTAGCCCACCCAGACGAGTCAGCTGTTCCGCGGCCACCTGCGCTTTGAGCACACGCTGGTAATCCAGGCTAATATGGCCAAATTCTGCTCCGCCCACCGGATCGCGGTGAGTCAGCGCATCGGCCTGATCCCAGACATGAGGCACTCGATGTTCGCTGGCTTCGAGTACCTCAACAACATCGGCGCGCCAAAACTTGGCGGCTTCCCCGGCATCGGTCAACACCACGTTGACCAGTTCGCCGGGAATCCCATGGCGGACAAAGATTACTCGACCTTCATGGCGTGCCACGGTGTGTCCACCGTGGGCAATGGAGCCCAGGCGTAGTTCTAAGGTTTCGGGAGCGTTCATAAGTATCATCCTTCGTGAGGTGAGGTATTTCGGTGTGCCGAGGATTCCTCGGTCGGGGCACCGAGTAGTGCGTCGGAAGAGCTCAGCAGGCGCCAAGGCACCGAGGCGATGAGCACTCCAGGTTCGTAGTGAAGTCGGTTTTTGACCCGTTGGGCGGTCTGGTTGTGCACCAGTTGCTCCCACCAGTGGCCGACCACGTATTCGGGAATGTAAACCACGATGAGATCCCTTGGCGATTCCCGCCTAATCGACCGAATATGTTCGATCAAGGGTCCGGCTATATCGCGGTATGGAGAGGCCAGCGCGGTGATCGGAACCGGGATCTGCAGTCGATCCCAGGTGGCTAAGGTACGCGCGGTTTTCTCCGCTTCGATATCCACGATGATCGCTTCCAGCTTTGATGGACGCGAGGCCCGAGCGAAAGCTAGGGCGCGTAGCACCGGTTTACGTACCGTGGACACCAGTACCAAGGCGTGAACTCTTGCCGGTAGCGCGGTGGCCGAATGCTCATCATCAATCGACAATTCGCTGTCGACCTGCTGGTAATGACGTTGCAAAGATTCCATAATCAACGTCAGCGCTACGATGCCCAGCACCGCAATCCAGGCTCCATGAACAAACCGCGTGGCAAGCACAACCACCAAAACCAGCAGCGACAAAATCAAACCGATCAGGTTCAACAGACGCTTGCGACGCTTCGCCGCACGGATCTTCCGGTCGGTCACTGTCACGAGCACCCGGGACCAATGTTTGAGCATGCCCAGTTGGCTAAGTGTGAAGGAAACAAACACTCCGACCACATACAGCTGCACCAGGATTGTTACGTCGCCGTTGAACAACAGAATCAGAACAATGGCAGCAAGACCCAAAGATAAGATGCCGTTGGAAAATCCTAGGCGATCCCCTCGGGTGCGTAGTTGGCGCGGCAGAAAGCCATCGGAGGCTAAGTGGCTGGCGAGGTTTGGGAAAGAGTTAAAAGCTTGGTTTCCGGCCAGTAACAGTACCGCGATGGTCAGAATCGAAACCACCACGGTGCCGAGGAAAAAGTTTCCAAATACGGCCTGGGCCAGCTGGCCCAGCACCGGTATTTGCACATAGGCCTCGGAGATAGGTTCCCCGTCTAGCATCAGTGCGGTCTGCGGATCGGCGACTACCTTGATGCCTGTAGCTCGCGCCAGCATCAACGTGCCCAGGGTGAGCACGCCGGACAATAGCCCCATGGCCAACAGAATGCGACCCGCATTTTTGGCGCGCGGTTTGCTGAGGTAGTGAACGTTGGAAATCGGTACTTCGATTCCGGTTAGCGCCGCCGAACCTGTGGAAAAAGCGCGCAGAATCAGTAACGCCCCAACGACTCCATGCATACCGGTGGCAAATTCTTGTTCCGGGATGATTGTAAATTCGGCGCTAGGGGCCAACCCTAAGTTTCCGGTGAAAGCCAGCACGGCACCGACGGCAATCATCACCAGCATGCCGCCGACAAATAGATACACCGGAATTGCCAAGGACCAACGTCCTTGGCCTCGTCCTCGCAAGTTTGCAACGACGAGGAAGGCAACAATGGCTGAGGCGACCGCGGCACGGTGATCCTCTAAGGCCGGGAAAACACCCGACAGGTACTGCGCCGCAGAAGAACTGGACACAGCAACAGTCAACACGAAGTCGACCAGGAGCGCCGAAGCCACGGTGGTTCCCGAGCGGGGACCTAAGTTCTTCCGGACAATCTCATAGTCTCCCCCACCTGATGGGTAGGCCTCTACCGACTGACGGTAAGAGAGCACCAGCACCAGAAGCACCACGAGTACCGCAACGCCCACAGCTGGTGAAAGCATCGTGGCGGCGATTCCGGCCATGGCAAGGGTCAACAAAATTTCATCAGGCGCGTATGCCAAGGATGACAGCGCGCTGGAGGAGAAGATCGGCAAGGCGATCTTAGGTGGGACCGGTTTACGTTTAAGCTGTTCAGTGCTAAACGGTCGGCCCACGAGGATCCTTTTGAGACCATCAAATAAAGCAGGCACGAGATAACGTTATCTCAGGGCACGGCCTAGACAGTAGCGTTGGGTCAATGATGTGCTTCGCACCAAAGGCTATTGTTGCTTTCGGAGCTGTACATTGAGCAGCACAAGAAAGTTTTACTGGTGGTAAGAAAGCAAGGAGTTGGCGGTGGCGCACTTTGTGATCATGGGCTGTGGACGCGTAGGCGTTGCGCTGGCTCATACGCTAGACGGAGCCGGGCATTCGGTGGCCGTCATCGATCAAGACCCCGAGGCTTTTCGCCGGCTAGGACAAGAGTTCTCCGGCAGCAAAGTTATTGGCCTCGGCTTTGACCGAGACACCTTAGTCGAAGCAAAAATAGAGGAAGCTTATGCCTTTGCAGCAGTTTCCAGCGGTGATAATTCCAACATTCTTGCCACCCGCGTAGCCCGTGAAAGTTACCACGTACCCCATGTTGTGGCACGTATTTACGATCCGGGACGAGCAGAAATTTATCAGCGCCTAGGAATTCCTACGGTCGCAGCGGTGCGTTGGAGTACCGACCAAGTGCTGCGACGCATCTTGCCGGACTACTCGATGCGCGGAGATTACCGCGAACCATCGGGACGGTTGATGCTGACCGAGGTCGCCTTGCATCGCGACTGGTATGGCCACCTCGTCAAAGAAGTCGAGGAAGCTGCCGGGGTTCGGGTGGCCTACCTGACTCGTTTCGGCGAAGGAACCATTCCACAAAGCCGCACGCGACTGCAGGGCGGCGATTTGGTGCACGTGATGATGAATTTGGACCAAAGTAAAGACGTCGAAAAAATCCTTGCCAACGCACCGGTCGCCGCCAGCGACTAAGACTAGAGAGCTAATCCACGTGAAAGTTATGATTGCCGGCGCCGGGTCGGTAGGCACCTCGATTGCCCGCGAGCTGGTTTTGAATTCTCATGAGGTACTGGTCGTTGATCAGAAAGCCGAAATGGCCGAACGCGCTGACCTGGACAATGTCCAATGGCTCATTGGAGATGCTTGCGAGCTGGCGGTATTACAACGCGCCAAACTCGAAGAATTTGATGTGGTTGTCTCTGCCACGGGTGATGACAAGGTCAACTTGGTTGTCTCGCTGTTGGCGAAGAGTGAGTTTGGTGTCCGCCGTACCGTGGGACGAGTGAACCATCCAAAAAATGAGTGGATGTTTGATGATGCGTGGGGTGTCGATGTCGCTGTCAGCACCCCGCGATTGATGACTGCATTGGTCGAGGAGGCCGTGGAGGTAGGCGACCTGGTTCGGCTACTGACGCTCAAAAGCGGCGAGGTTCATATGGCGGAGTTCACCGTGCCCCACGACTCCGAGCTGATCGGCCGCACCCTAGGGCGCGTGACTTGGCCACACGACACCACAATTGTGGCGATTGTGCGAGACAAGGCACCTTTCCCACCTAGCGATGATGATGTTATCGAGGGCGGGGATGAAATCTTCTTCATCACCACTCCCGAAGCCGAAGCGTCCTTGCGGACCACGTTGCGCGGGAAAAAGCGTTAGGACTTCTCCGGGGCCGGGCGTGAGACCAGCCATGCGAACCACAGTCCGGCAGCGTACAGTGGCACGCCCATCAGTGCGCGAGCCAGGCCCAAGGCCACTACGTTGTCGGCAAAGTACATCGGCAGTTGCACTGCCAATCGCGCGATAAAGACCGCGATGATGATCCAAGTGGCGATGGTGTAGCGGCGTAACCTGCCCGGTTGCTGCCGCCATTCGGTTCCCTCGTTGCGAATGAAACCGAAGAGCACTCCTGCTAGCGGCCATTTGATGACAATCGAGATGACAAGAGCTACCAAGTATCCGGCACCGATGAAGAAGCCTGGAACGTAATAGTCTCTAGCTTCCCCACTGGACCGGGCAGCAAAGGCACAGATCAGGATGCCGATCAGCCCACTGGCCGCCTGCACCAATGTCGTTTTATTGATCAGCCGCACAATCATGAAGATCACGCCAAGCCCGATCGATGCGATCAGCGCCCAGGACAATTCGCGGCTTAACGCAAAGACCATCACGAACACGAAGCCTGGAATTACCGTCTCAAGAATTCCGCGCATGCCACCGACGCTGGCGATCACGTCGATCCCGCCGTCCGCGTTCTGCGATAGCTTTGCGTTCTGGCCGAGGCTGGAAGCTAGCGAGTGCTCCTTGGGAGCTTGCGACTCACTTGGCTGTTCTTCGTTATTCATTGTTCTCACTTCTGCCTCGGTCGGTCCTCAATACCTGGTACCCGACTATTTTGGACGTCGCCACTACCCGTGGCTTACCGGAACGATCAGATATCGGGGATTAAAGATACTGGGGACCTGATCAACTGGGGCCACCATGCCCGCATATTTGATTTTCACTCCAGGCTTGATTCCAGGTACCTGTTTTTGTCCCATGAAGAGTAACTTCACATGCGCTACGGTGCGCTGTCGACCGGTAGCAGCGGCTAACTGGTCAACTACCACGGCAGTGAGCCGCGGTGGAGTATTCGGGGCCGAGTAGCTAACCGATTGGATATACCCGATGTGCTCGATACGCCCCTTGTCGGGCAGCTCGGACAACGAGTCAAGATGCCGATGAGCTGGTCTTGATTCTCTGCCACCAAGCTGTGCCGATAAGAGTGCAGGCTCGCAGGACATGTCCTTAGCCGATCTGAGTTATTTCGGGGCCACGTTCCGGACGAGTAATTTCCGGCGAAGGAGTCTCAACACGTGTATTGGCGTTACTTGGCACGTTCAATGGAAGAAGCTCGGCCGGAGGCAGTGGCTTGTCCCCACGGTTGACCACGACGCTGCGCAGAAGGTTATCGATGACCTCGGTGGCACTCTCGTCCCCGATGGCTGCCCCGCCCACCACGGCGCGCAGGAACCAGCGCGGACCATCAACACCAACGAAACGCAGGGCTACATGTCCGGCACGGCCATCTGGAAGCTGCTGTGGAACCTTAGCTAGCAGCTCTTCACCATGTTCGCCTTCGCGGGAGAAAATTTCTCCATTCTGTTCGCGAATGTCACCGGTGATTTTCTCGCGGATTCCGGGCCATAGCGACTCCGACTTTGACGAGGCAAAGGCCATCAACTGCACGCGTGATTCGGCGATTTCTAGAGAAACAGCAACAACTCGCTGATTCGCCTGCTCGATATCCATGCGTACCTTCATACCTGGAATCGGTTTAACAAGAATCGAACCGAAATCGAGGTAGCTGTCGGTATCTGGCACGTCACTTATGTCGAAGGGACCGGCACTCGTCTCAGGCTCCGTGGAGCTTGAGGCAGTGGTTGGCTCTTCGACCGGATTTGCTTCCGACTTCTTACGCTTGAAAATCATGATGTCCTTAAATTTTGCGCTCTCTACATCAAGAGTACTTAGTTCGCGGTAAATCCGCCGGTTGAACCGAAGCCGCCGGTTCCGCGAGCAGTGTCATCTAGCGTCTCGACTTGCTCGAATTGAGCAAGTTCGACTTTCTGGATGACGAGCTGTGCGATTCGATCCCCGCGCTGCACTTCAAATGCGTTGCTGTTATCCGTATTTAATAGTGTGACCATGATCTCGCCACGGTAGCCTGCATCTACGGTACCCGGTGCATTGACCACTGTAATTCCATGCTTGGCTGCCAAGCCACTTCGTGGATGAACTAGGCCCACGTAACCGTGCGGAAGCGCGATCGCCAGACCGGTGCGGATCAATGCCCGCTCACCTGGTTGGAGCACTGCGGACTCGCGAGCATGCAGGTCAGCTCCGGCGTCTGAGGGGTGCGCGTAGCCTGGTACCGGCAAGTCTGGGTCCAGCATCTTGATCTTTACTGAAATCGTCGGCTCGTTCATGAGTTTTGCTTATTCCCCCGAGGAATTGTGTGGTCATTTTCTACCTGCCCAACTCTATCGTGAGCAGTTCAACCCGACCGCCAGTTTTTGCGGCGGTTCATAGCCAGCGAAATAGTGCCTAAACTGGAGGGTATGAGTACTCCCAGCCCAGAGGCTTCAAATGTTTTATTCCGTGAAAAGCTATGGCCGTCGGCCGGCACATGGATTTGGCCTTTATTGATTGCCATCACCGCGGGTGTTGCTATCGCACCGATCAGTGTCCCGTGGGGTTACGCCACCGGGCTGATTGTCTTAGTCGCCATCGTAGTCATCTTCTTGCTGAAGGTTCCCACCCTGGAAGTCACCGGCGAAAACCTCACCGTAGGTCGCGCGACCATCGAGCGTAAATTTGTCGGCGAAGCGGTCGGCTACCGTGGCGAAGAAGCTTTCAAACAACGTGGTCAGAAGCTACACGGTTTAGCCTTTATGAACCTGCGCGGATGGCTAGATGCGGTTGTTTGCATCGAGGTGACTGATCCACGCGACGAGACACCTTACTGGATCACCTCTACACGTCGTCCAGAAGAGCTGACCGCGGCCCTCAACGGTGTGATGTATGAATACACCGAAGAAGGCCAGCGTGAGTCTGAATCTCACCACGCCGAAAAACCAACAGACGATTAGCGCCTAAGTAATTCAGACGTTCTTGTGACAGACATATTGCATCGAGTCTTGCGAGGTTACCCTTCGCACTCGGTGCAATATTTTTGTTCCTGCTCTTCACGCGCCAGCTGCGAACGGTGACGCACCATGAAGCATGAGGCACAAGTGAATTCGTCGGCTTGCTCCGGAACGATGTCAACATTGGCTTCATCCTGACCGGCTTCTCCACCTGGCAGGATGAAAGCTTCGGCAAGTTCGGCTTCATTCTCATCGATCAGGTTCGCGCTTGCAACGGTGCCTAATTTTTTTGCCGCGGCCAACTGCTCGGCACGGGACCGGTCTTGACTGGTCTCGCGTGAAGCAAGGTTTTTGTTGACCATAATCGTTTCTAACTCTTTTCTTCTGGCGAAATGCTCGCTACCGGGAGCCTGTTGGCAAACAACGGTACCGGCCTAAAAGTATAACGTTTAACAGGGCACAACATTCCCTCCGGTGACACGGAGGACCCAAAGTGATATGAACTTGAGACGAATCTTGCGCCACACCCGGGGCGGTGGTAGGAAATTGGGCCCATCAGTGGCAGAGTTTTACTCAGGAAATAGACCGTGTGGAGGGTAGTAATGCGTCAGCTGAGACTGGTAGGAATTCATGAAAATGGTTCCAGCCTGCAGGTCAGCAGTGACGATGGGATGAGTTTTGAACTTCCTGTCGACGATGCGCTGCGCAGTGCAATGGCCGAAATCGCCCGCGCGCGGGCGCCACGGAACCGAGATGAGTCTTCGGTTCATTCGCCACGTGAGATTCAGGCGCGGGTACGCGCCGGTGCATCTGCCTATGATCTTTCACTTGAGTGGGATGTTCCGGTAGAGCAAATCATCAAGTATGAGGGCCCTGTTCTCGCAGAACGCGAGCACATCGCAGAGTTAGCTCGTCGCGTTGAGGTCTCAGGACCACAAACCGACGCCGAATACCGCGAGGTCTTCGGCGAAGAGCCAGCGGATCTTGGATCAATGGTGGTGCATCGTCTGCACCAGTTGAATATTGATGCCGAGCACGCTCGCTGGAACTCCTGGAAAGATCCTGAAGGACAGTGGATTGTCACGGTCCAGTTTGATTCACCGTTGCACTCTGAAAATGTTGAGTCATTAGACAATGGTTCGAATGAGGACAAAGAAAATATCGCAAAGTGGGTTTTCACTCCGTCGCGTAAATCTTTGAAGAACCTGAACCGTTGGGCGCAGACCTTAAGTGAGCAGCAGGCTCCTGAGTACTTTCGCCCGATCGCAGCCGTAGGACAAACCGAGGCTCCATCTGCTCCGGCTCCGGCCTCGGAGAACAATGATTCCGAGGAACTAGTCAGCCTGCTCAACGCCCGCCGCGGTCAGCGAGCTCCCGGAGATCCTGCAAAGGATGACCGGTTGAACGAAATCATTGAACGCAGCATGAGTAAGTATGACAAGGATGAGGAAGATTCATTCCCTCATTTATCTCAGGGTGTGTCTTCAAGGACGTCGCAGCTGGTAGTAGTCACCGATAAGGATGATTCTGAAGATACCACCCAGGACGATGGCGGTTCAGCTGAAGATAACGCTCCGCGTAAACCAAAGCGGTCTTCTGTTCCCAGCTGGGATGACATCATGTTTGGAAAGCGTAAAAAGGACACCGATTCTTAAATAGTCGGATCCGCGAATAGTGAGAGGCACCGTGCAAATATTCTTTGCACGGTGCCTCTCACTTTTAATGTGTGCGCATTAGCACGCAATAAATTATTTGGTGCGGAGCGTAAAGAGCGGAACAAATCGTTCCCCTGCTGTCAACGAACCATGTTGGCCGACCATCTCAAAAGCTGTGGGAGAGACTCTGCGGCCATCATAAAATGCAATTGGCTCGGCAGCCAGAATCATCAAGTCACCCAGACGTGCTGCGTGCTCTGCTGAAATTTTGCCGAAGTAGCCCAGGTCGATAGCTTCCTCGCGACTGAGTACCCAGGCTTTAGTGCCATACGCACGCTGCCACGCCTCACGCACGTGCTGGCGCTGGGTCGGGCTAGTCTCAGCTGCAAAGCTCAGTTGGACACCGCGTGGTTCACCGCTGGTCAGTTCTACACCATCAATAAGTTCCGGCTCCAGACTATAGTCAATGCGCTGCGAACTGGGCACATCCACCATTCCATGGTCTCCGGTGATGAGTACCGTGGTTTCCTCGGGTAAACGGGAAACTAACGTCTTAATGACGTAGTCAATTTCTTCGAGGGAATCTCTCCACTGACTAGAGTCCACGCCAAACTTATGGCCCGCCTTGTCCAGCTCGTTGAAATACGTGTACACCAGAGCATTACGATTCTTCGCAAAAATCTCGTGGGTCGCTCTGGCCCGCGCACTGGTTTGCCTAGCGGCGACAAATTTTGGGCCACGCAACGAGGCACGCGTTAATGCCGATTTTTCGAACAATGGTAAGGATACGGAGGCCACATGAATTCCGTGGTCACGCGTTGCCTCAAAGATCGTGGGAAGAGTTTGCCAACTATCGGGGCGCAAATCTGCAGGCCACCCACCCAACTGGTTGACCACGCGGCGGCGCTCAGGATCGATGACATCGTAGCCAAGCATGCCATGCTCTCCCGGTGTCACACCGATCGCCAAGCTACTCAAACTTGTGGCAGTGGTCGAAGGAAAACCAGTACCTAATTTCTGTGCTCGCTCAAAGAGTGAGCGTAAATATGGCGCATGTGCGACATGAGATTTGAATTGATTCCAGCCCAAGCCATCAACCATGATCAGGGCAACCCGTTTAGTGGGTTGTAGCCCTAACGGGTTCAGATAGCCGGGAACGCCCAGTGCCGTAGCAGCCGACGGAAGAATCTCCGATAACGTTGACTGCCCGTAAGCGGGAGCAACCGGCAGCGCCTGCGGCGGCGTAGGCAACGTCGAATTGCTGATTTCTTGGCTCATAGCTAATCAGATAGTTTCGTGGCGAAGACGAACCGCGAACTCACGCGCTTTATTCACTGCACGTTGTCCGTCGGCTTCAGCGCTCACACGAATTACCAGATCCTCTGGCTGCGCGGTCCCGCTCAGCCCGTGGTCCGCGTCGCATTGCGGATCTGCGCAAGAGGCAGGTTCCAAATCGATACGACGAGTGCCATTCCAAGACATTCCAAACGTCAATTCTCGCACTTCATCACCGGTGCGGTAGTGCTGTGGCTGGTGATACACATAGTTGGTAGCCACTGACGCAATACGGTGCAATGCGATCATTTCGGTCGAAACCTGAGCCATGACGTCTTTACCGTGATCATCAAGTTGCTGATCGTCAACGTGGATGATGTACAGGACTTTTTCACTGAGCACCATCACCGTAATATGGCGATGCACTTCGTTGTGATCAAAGTGTGTCTCTAGATGGACATAGTGGTCAAGTACCGGTTGGGACATCATCGCTTCGGCTAAGACATCCTGCACCATCTGCGGGTAAAAACCTGCCCTGACCAGATCGTGCTGCAATTCAGCACCAGCGGTAGTGGAATACGTTGGTGAGTTCATAACCCAATTCTACCGAGTACTACCGCCCAAATCATCCAAGCCAGCCCTCAGCTCAACTTCGCAGCGCTCGCCTGACACTATCTGTACGCTGTTCGGCATCACCTATTTTTATGCTGACGCCCAACACACTCGATGATTCCTGGGCCACGCTCACCGGAGTGAAGTTCATAATGGTGATCGCCGGATGGTGATCTTTGAGTAACGAGACACGGGCGATGAAGTCCTTCAAAGACACCAGGTCCACTGCGGGCAGGCCCTGATATCCGAACAGACGGACGCTACTACGCGGCCGGCGGATTAAGGTATCAAGATCTTCGATGGTCAGCGGCGCCACAGCATGGGACCAGTCATTGAGCAGATTGACTGGATCTCCACTCAGCCCAAAGGAAATTACAGGTCCAAGGAGTGGATCTTCCACCGCCTTGATTACGCATGCTTGTCCAGCCGGGGCCATAGTTTGCACTTCGAGGGAGTTCACGTTGTATGCGGCCATCAACGCACTCATATGTTTGAAGTTAGCTTCTAAGCTCTGTGCGTCAGGAATATTCAGACGCACTCCCCCAAGGTCTAGCCGCTGGCGCAGGTCCGGGTCATTGGCTTTGAGCGCTACCGGCCAGCCAAGTCGATTTGCCGCCGCCACCGCCTCTTGCGCGTTGTTGACTACCTTCGAGTCGAAAACCTTGATCCCATAAAATCCGAGGAGTTTCACTGACTGTTCGTGAGTAAGCTCTTGAAGTTCGGTCCCCGAAATGCCGTTGACTAGCTCGTCCAAGTATTCGTGGGCTCCGGACGCATCAACGTCCGAAAATTCAGGTAGGGCCTCGTAGGGGACATTCATCCACTGGCTGTAACCGTAGGCCTTAGCAAGAGCACCAATCGTTTCGGTTGGCGAGGTAAACACGGGAATTGAATGATGTATCCCCTCGCGGATCTTCGTATCGGTCAATCCGGTCAGCAATGCTATAACTGGTTTGTCTTGACCACTGAATTCGGAAAGCACTTTGATAACCGATTTGGCGTCCATGCCCATATCCGGCAAATGGGCCACCACCACAGCGTGCACCTGCGGGTCTTGAACCAGATCTCTGACTCGGGCTCGAAGAATTCCCGTGGAGCGCGATTGCCCCTTCGAATAATCAAGCTCTTCGCGTTGCACGGTAGCGAACAAATTCCGTCCTTCGCTAACATCACAAACGACTTCAGCCAACGTTAAGGAGTTGGAAAGCACCGCGACTTGCGGCCCGGCCGGAGCAGGGAAAATGGAGAGCAACGACGCGACGTCCATCAACTCTTCGATAGACCTGACCCGGATGACCCCCGATTGGCGGAGCATCGCGTTCAATGCTTCAGGCGGAGCTTCGCCTAAACGTACCGAATGTCCTGGGGGAAGCCTGCGTCCGAGCAAATCTGATTTTGCTACGATCACTGGCTTACTGCGCGCCAGACGACGAGCAATGCGCGAGAATTTACGTGGATTACCGAAAGACTCAAGATGCATGGCGAGTACCGCGGTTCGTTCATCATCTTCAAAATACTGCATCGCATCATTGCCAGATACATCTGCGCGCAGGCCGGCCGAGATGGCGCTGCTCTGGCCCACGTCTCGTTGCATTGCCGCGCCCTGCAGGACGATGCCCATAGCTGCCGACTGACTAAACAGGCCCACCTTGCCAGCAATGGGTAACTCCCTAGCTAGTGAAGCGTTCAGCCGGATCGCCGGGTCTGTGTTCAATACCCCTAATGAGGCAGGGCCGACCACACGCATGCCATTGGCGCGAGCCAAAGCCACAAGTTCGCGTTGCGCGAGGAGTCCGTCCACCGATTCGTAGCCGGCAGTCATAATAATCAGGCTTTTAACTCCGTGAGCGCCGCATTCCGTAATGGTTTCCAGTACACGTTCGCGCGGCACACAAATAATAGCCAGATCTACGGAGCCGGGCACCTCGGTGATTTTTCCGTAGCTGGTCAACCCACCCACTTCGAAGGCCTGCTCATTTACCGCATAGACAGTTCCAGAGAAGCGGCCTTCGACCAGTCGATCAAGCACATCGTGCCCAATACTCCCCCAAGAGCGGCTAGCGCCAATGACAGCGACCGAAGAGGGAGCCAGAATTGCCGCCACACTACTTGCTTCGGCGCGGTGTTCGCGGGCTTCGGTAACTTCACGAGATTTATCGGTGGGGTTGATGGGGAATTCAAGCATGATCACGCCATCTTCAAAGTGGCGTGCCACCGCGTAACCTGCATCGGAGAAAACAGTGAGCATCTTCCGATTTTCCGGCAAAATCTCAGCAGTAAATTTCTCGATACCGTTTTCACGCCCTGCAGCGGCGAGGTGTTCGAGCAGGATGGATCCAATACCAGTGCCTTGATATTCGTCAGACACGTTAAACGCCACTTCGGCTTCGGTGGGGTCATCCAAACGGTCATAGCGACCAACCCCGATGATTTTTGAACCGCGAACCACGGTAAACGCCACCCGGTTGTGATGATCTACATTGGTGAAGCGGTCGAGTTCTTTAGGAGTCAGCGATGACTTGTACGTAAAATAGCGTAGGTAAACCGAAGTTTCAGATTGCTGTTTATGCATATCTTGCAAGGCCTGAGCATCTTTGGGCGTAATTGGCCTTAGATGCGCGGTCGTGCCATCGCGAAGAACAACATCTGCTTCCCAGTGGGCTGGATATGCCGCTGAAAGTTTACGATCCACCATAGGCTTAGAATAGTCGCGCTTTCGTGTTTGCGCTCAGACGCAACACGAAAGTAGAACATTTTAGGCCGTGAAGCAGCAGATGAAGGGCGTAGACAGAGTAATGGCTCGCAAAAAAACCCCTGAGATCCCAGAGGATTTCGTCGAAAACATCGTCGATATTGATGTCACCAGCGAAATGGAATCCTCCTTCTTGGAGTACGCCTACTCGGTGATCTACTCACGCGCGCTGCCTGATGCCCGCGATGGTTTGAAGCCGGTGCAACGACGGATACTTTTCCAAATGTCTCAAATGGGTTTGCGCCCAGAAAAGGGCCATGTAAAGTCCGCCCGCGTGGTCGGTGAAGTGATGGGTAAATTACACCCACACGGCGACACTGCGATCTATGACGCCATGGTCAGACTGTCCCAGGACTTTTCACTGCGTTTGCCACTGATTGACGGGCACGGCAACTTCGGCTCCCTTGATGATGGCCCGGCAGCAGCACGTTATACCGAGGCCCGACTAGCTGCTTCCGCGGTAGCCATGACCGCGAACCTCGACGAAGACGTGGTGAACTTCGTCCCGAACTATGACAATCAGTTCATGCAGCCCGAGGTTCTTCCCGCTGCATTCCCGAACCTTTTGGTCAACGGCACTACCGGTATCGCGGTGGGCATGGCCACAAATATGGCACCACATAATCTGGGTGAAGTGATTGCGGCAACTCAGCATTTGATTGCAAATCCTGATGCTACGGTCGAAGATCTCATGAAAATCGTTCCGGGTCCGGATCTGCCCTCCGGCGGAACGATTGTGGGACTCGACGGAGTGAAAGATGCCTACCGTACCGGTCGCGGCGCGTTCCGTACCCGTGCCACCGTTGCCTTGGAACAGATTTCCGCACGCAAGTCAGCATTGGTCTTCACCGAACTGCCCTACACGGTGGGCCCGGAGAAGGTCATTGAAAAGATCAAAGACGGCGTCAACAACAAGAAAATTGTCGGTGTCTCCGACGTTGTTGACCTCACCGATCGTCATCACGGACTAAAACTCGTTATTGAGTTGAAGAACGGTTTTAATCCGAACGCGGTGTTGGCCGCTTTGTACAAATACACGCCCTTGGAAGACTCCTTCGGTATCAACAATGTGACGTTGGTTGAGGGCCAGCCACGCACCTTGGGTCTGCGCGAATTGTTGAGCGTATATGTAGATCACCGCATCGACGTGGTGCGCCGACGTACCGCTCACCGTCTGGCTAAACGCGAAGATCGTTTGCACCTGGTTGAAGGTTTGCTGGTTGCGATTGTCGATATTGACGACGTCATCGCCATTATCCGCTCCTCAGAGCAAACCGCCGAAGCCCGTGAACGACTGATGACGGTCTTTGACCTCAGCGAGCCCCAAGCAAGCCACATCCTTGAACTGCGTCTGCGTCAACTAACTAAATACTCACGCATTGAGTTGGAGGCCGAAGCCGAACAGCTACGCGCCGAAATCGAAGAACTGCGTAAAATTCTGGGCGACGACAAGATCCTGCGTGCGCTTGTCTCCGAGGAACTCGGCCAGATAGCAGAAACCTTCGGCACCCCGCGACGTACCAAGCTAAATAAGTCTTCGGCCTTGGAACCGTTGAAGGGAACCGCCCTTCCAGATGCGGTAGGCACCGGGAAAACTGCGAAGCTCGCTTTGGAAGTCTCAGATTCTCCTTGCTTCGTTTTGCTCTCGGCTACCGGGCAAATCGCCCGCACCCATGACCGAGCAACCCTTGACTTTTCCTCCGCCCGAATCAAACATGACGTGCTTTTATCGCAAGTGCCTTCCACCGCACGCGGTGAAATTGGTGCGTTGACGAGTCACGGACGAATGATTCGAATCTCCCTGATCGATGTCCCCGTGCTGCCCGAAATTCATGGCTTCCCGCAGCTGGCCAATGGTGTTCCGGTCGATGAGTTCCTCAAACTCGAAAAGCGTGAACGAGTGGTGGCCTTGCTGCCACTAAATCAAGTCTTCGCCTTAGGCACCAAGAACGGTGTGGTCAAGCGAGTTACCCCGGACTATCCGCTGAACCGCGATGAATTTGAGGTCATCACGCTGAAGGATGGCGATTCGGTCGTTGCCGCTGCACCATCCGGTGACAATGATGAGCTGGTATTTGTCACCCGGCAGGCACAACTTCTCCGATTTGCTGCCAGCGCGGTACGCCCGCAGGGACGCACCGCTGGGGGTATGTCAGGTATCAAACTCTCCGGCGAGGATCAGGTCATTCACTTCGGTGTGGTGGGCGAGGCAAATGATGACGCCGTGGTGGCCACCATCGCGGCCGGCTCACAAACCTTACCTGGTACTTCTGGCCAGTCGGTGAAGATCAGCCTCTTTAGCGAGTTCCCTGCTAAGGGGCGTGCTACCGCAGGTGTCAGGGCACACCGCTTCGCCAAGGGTGAAGACTACCTGGCGTTGGGTTACGCCGGCCATGGTCCAGCCCGCGCAAGTTCAACCGCCGGGGTGGTTCGTGCTTTGCCCACCGAGTTCGCCAAGCGCGACGGCACCGGCGCCCCGTTGGCGCAAACGATCAACATTCTTGGCGGCACCCTTGTTGGCCAGACACCAATCGCCGGCGCGGCCCAAGCCCTACCTGATGAGCCAACCCCATCGGCCCCTAGTGTCGCACCAGTGACTAAGCCGCGCGCGAAGCCTGAGCTACACCCGGGTGAGGACACCTTGCCATTCTCAGACGGCGGTGTACTGCTCTAACTCCTTGGCAATAAGTTAGTCAGCTGGTGTGAGGGTTCGGTCAAGTTGATCGAACCCTCACACATTTGTGCAAGTCTCTTATCATGAGTGATCAGTACAACCGTCCGACCGGCGAGCGCTACCCGGAGCGTGTGGATTAGTTCTGCGCTTTCATCCTCGCCCAGGTGTGCGGTGGGTTCATCGAGCAGGATCATTTGATGTCCCCCAATGAGGGCACGAGCCACCGCCAGTTTGCAGCGCTGCCCTCCGGACAGTCGGTGTCCGCCGCTACCGATGCGGGTATCTAGTCCTTGAGGTTCATCGGCATACCAGCGACCAAGCCCTACCCGGTGCAACACGTCGATGAGCTGATTATCAGAGGCTGTCAGGTCGGTAGCCGCCGCAAGGTTGAGGTTTCGACGCAAGGTCGAGTCAAAGAGGTGCGCCTCTTGTGGACACCAGGCAACCGAGTCCATGGAACCTTGGCGCATCGGCCGGTAGCTCCCCTGCTCATCGATGACTTCCATGCTTCCGGCGCTGGCAGGTAGCGCGCCAAGCAGCGCGGTCATGAGTGTAGATTTACCCGACCCAGAGGCTCCGGTCAGTGCGGTCCATTGACCGGGCAGGATCTCGGCATCCAATCCGGAGAGCACCGCGACACCCGGTACGTAGCCCAGTTCTAAACCCTTAAGCCGATACCCATGGACGGTCAAATTTGGCTCGTCAAGGTGAGCGGCTTCGGTAAGTTTGTCGGGTTGGTCAATCCCCCTACGGGCAAGTTGTCCACTCAGCTCGCTCAGAGCCCGCCCTTGTTGAACCGCATTCAGGGCATTGGACGCCGGTTCCCCTAGGGACAGAGCCAGTAAGACCGCCAGAGCCGTGTTGGACGCATTTACCTCTGAGGCGAGAACTAGGGCCACCGACAGCAGCACGGTGATCAATGTTGCTAGTGCCGGCGCGGTGCCCTGTCCATAGGCGTGGCGACGGGTTTGTTCGGTGTTGTGTTGCTCGGCGTCGGCGAGTTTGCGTAGCATCCTGTCCAACGCTCCGAAGGCGCGTAGTGATTCCTTATGTCGCAAGATCGAGAGAACCAGTTGGTTCACCTGTAAGCGGTGTTGCAGTTGCATAGCCAGGTGGCGTCCCTCTACGGTCTTCACCAACCACCGGACAGGGAAAAGCAAGAGTAGCCCAGCGCTGAAGGCGAGGTATCCGAATTCTGCCTGAATGAGATACAGCACCCCGGTAGCGGTAACCCAGACCAGTGTTGCTTGCAGGGGTGGAAAGAGTACCCGGGCGATGCCGTCTCGTAGCTCGTCGACTTCGGCCAGCAGGTAGCGCAGAACCAGTGAGGACCGGCTCATCACTCCCCATTGCGCGGGGTTGGCAACCATGGCATTCCACAATTTTTCGCGCAGGGCTGCGGAGTAACTGAGTACTGCGTCGTGGATGGCCAGTTGTTCCAGATATCTAAAGACTGCTCGGCCGATACCTAGAGTTCGAACCATCACGAAGGCAACGGTCAGGTGCAAGATGGCAGGCTGGTAGCTGGACTCGACGATCAACCATCCACTCAATCCGGCGAGCGCCACCGCGCAGAGTATGGCCAGCACCCCGTAGCAAAGGGCCTTGCGGGCCGAGGCGTAGCGTCTAACAACCTCTCGGCGTGGGTTCCAATCACTTGGATTGGGTGCGTCAGCGTGCAAATCATCGTCGGTGGGAGCGACAAATTGTTGGCTAGCGGTGTCCCCTGTGGAGCTAAGGTCGCGCACAGTCTGTCGCGGATTGCTGTGGTCGATGAGCGGATCATGGCTGGCAATGAGTATTGCGCAACGTGCTGGCACTTGCGTTAGCAGCCGTCGAACGCACTCGGCATTGTCTTCGTCTAGATGTGCGGTGGGTTCATCTGCCAGTAAGAGGTTACATTCGGGAACGGTGTGGACCCGTAGAAGCGCACGTAGTACTTCTAACCTGCGCAGCTCACCGGGAGAATACTCCCCGATGGACCGTGGCAACATCTCAATGAGGTTTAGTTCAGCCGCCATGGACTGCATGAACTGGGCAGGTGCCTGAGGAACATCTTGTGCGAGTTGCGCGGTACCGGTTGCCTCGTTGAAGCGGGGATGCTGACTGATCACTGCGAGTTCTGCGCAGACGTGTATTGTTCCGCTCACCAGCTCGCTGGCAAATTCGTTGTTACTCGTGTGGGTTTCGGCAATAAGTTTGAGAAGGCTCGTTTTTCCGGTACCACTGGCATTGCTCAAAATTTTTCGTTCGCCGGCCTGCAAGCTGAGGTTGAAATCCTGATAAATATAGTTTGTGTGCTGATATTGCAGGGTCAGGTTTTCAATTTCTAGGACATGCCCAGCAGGGGCCGGGCAGGCTGCTTTCTGTAACTGCTTGGTCGGTGTTGCTTGGATCTGCTTTTCATACCGGGCAAAGGCTGCTAATCCATCGTCCGCCGCATGGTAGGCCGAGCCCACCTCGCGCAGCGCTACGAATAGTTCCGGGGCGAGAATCAAGATAGTCAGTCCGGCGGCCAAATCCATATTTCCGCCGACTAGTCGCACGCCGATGACGACCGCGAGCACCGCGACGGACAACGTAGAAATCAATTCGAGCCAGAAGCTGGACATGAATACTGTTTTCAGGTTGGTCATGGTGGCCACCCGGTAGCGTTCGCTGACCTGCCTGATGGCATGCCCCTGCGATTGTGCTCGGCCTAGCCCCAGTAACGCGGGTAGTCCTTGGGCAAGTTCGAAGAGCTGGTTGGCCAGCGCATCAAGTTTGTTCTGGGACTGTGCAATGGTGTCTTGTGTGTGCATCCCAATGAGTGCCATGAATATCGGTATTAGGGGAATCGTCAACAGCAAGATCAGCGCGCTGAGCCAATCAAGGCTCAGAACATAAACGCCTAAGAGCAATGGGATTAGCGCGGCGCCAATGAGCGCAGGGATGAATTTGGTGAAGTAGTCGTCTAGCTTTTCCACGCCATGGCTGGCAAGTGTTGCTGTCTGCGCCACCGTTTGGTCATGGTTCGGATGTCCGATGATTCCGGGGCGGGCAGCAACGGTGGCGATGAGCTCAGAGCGCATCTTTTCTTTGGCGCCCGCACCTACACGTCGAGCCCCAGCATTTAGTGCCCAGACCCCGACAGTGCGAAGCACTGCCCCAGCCAATGCCATCCACAGTAACGTCGACGAGTGCTCTTGGCCTACCGACATCTGGGTAATCCATGTAGCTAGTGCATAGGCGACAAGAATTAACCCGATGGATTTGAGTGCCGAAAAAAGCGCTAGGAAAGCGATTTGTCGGCGTTTGAGAAGTGCACGTGGCAAAAAGCGTGGCGCAGACATCTGTTGTACCTTTCGGACTGACTAGAACTACTTCACGACTGAGGTCACGAGATGGTCTTCGGGGATATGTTTCTCGCTGATGCGTTTACGAAAGACCCAGTAGCTCCATGACTGGTAGGCCAGGACCAGTGGAACGCCGAATGCAGCGACGATGCTCATCAGTTTCAGCGTGTACGGGGAACTCGACGCGTTATATACGGTCAGATCAAATGCTGAGTTGATGGTTGAAGGAATTACTACCGGGAAGGCCGCGACGAAAATCGCTGCGACAGCTCCGACGAGCATGATACCCAAAGCAATAAACGAGCGACCCTCGTGGCCTGCACGGGCGCTAAACCATGCGAAGAACGCGGCAACCAATGCCAGTGCGAGCAGCGTCCAGGCGGCTAGCGATGTATCTGCTAGCACCACGACTGCGGACCACAGCATCAATGGCAGAACGCACCATGGCATCCATCGAACAAACTGCTGCCCGGCGCGTTCGCGAATCGGGCCTTCGGTTTTCAATCGTAGGAAAGCCACGGAGTGTATCCAGCTAAATGCCACGACCGCGACACCACCGAGTACGGCATGCCAAGTGAACCATGCGAACGGGCCACCTACCCGGTCACCGTTTTCGTTTAGGGGCAGCCCTAAGGTGGTCAAGGCCAGCATCGTGCCTACCCCGAACGCAGCGATCAACGATCCCCAGCCCAAGGCCAAATCCCAAAGACCACGTGTCGTAGCATTTTGTGCCTTGCCACGGTATTCGATGGCTACCGCACGGAAGATTAGCGCCACCAACACCAAGGTCAGTGGGATGTAGAGTGCGGAGAACAGCGAGGCGTACCAGTAGGGGAAGGCTGCGAAGGTGGCCCCGCCTGCGGTCAGCAACCAGACTTCATTTCCGTCCCAGACTGGACCGATCGTGTTGAGCAGTACGCGTTTGCGTTTCTCTCCTGCCCGCCCCAGCCCGATTTGCATGCCGATGCCCAGGTCAAAGCCTTCAAGGAAGAGATAACCGGTCCACAGTACTGCGATGAGAATAAACCAGAGAGTTGGAAGCCATTCCATTACTTTCCGCCTGTCTAATATGCGAAGGCGAGTACGTCGCCGTCGTCGTCGCTGGGGTCCTTGCCAGAGGTTTGCTCGGGTTCTAGGAGTTCGGGCATGGCTGATCCGGTTCCACCGCGGATATACCGGGTAAGTAGTACCAGTTCAACTACGAGCAGTACCCCGTATACCAAGGTCAAGGTAATTAGGGAGAAGAGCATCTCCCCGGCACTCACCGTTGGTGACACCGACGCCGCGGTATACATGAACACTTGGTCCACCCCACCCATTTGTGGGTTTGGGGCCACGGTAAATGGCTGCCGTCCCATTTCGGTGAAGATCCAGCCCGCGGAGTTCGCTCCAAATGGTGCGGCAATGCCAAGAAGTACCAGACGCGATAGCCACTTACTTTGCGGAACGGTACCCTTTCGGGTGACCCACAAGGCCAGTGCAGCAGCCACTGCGGACAACCCACCGAGGGTAATCATCAGACGGAATCCCCAGTAGGTCACCTCCATCACCGGCAGGTAGCTGATTTCTTCTCCCGCGTATTGCCCGAATGCTGGGTCGTCTGGATAATGACTTCCGTATTTTTCCTGATACTCAGGGATGAGCGTGTTTACGCCTTTGACCGGCGTCTCAAAGTCGCCATTGGCTAAGAAGGAAAGCAGACCCGGTAATTCAAATACTGCCACGACGTCGTCGCAGGTGGTGGCTCCTTGAGTACCCACATTTCCTAAGGTTAGGACCGAGAAGCCGGTGCCGTCGTGACAGGCTGCTTCGGCGGCAGCCATTTTCATCGGTTGCTGTTCAAACATCAGCTTGGCCTGCTCATGACCCGACAAGGCGACGCCGAAGAAAGAGATTGTGGCGATGAGCGCACCTATACGCAATGAGGTAAGCCAGACCTTGTGGTCGGTGCGGTCACGGACGCGGCCCTTGGATAAGTCTTCGCCGACCACCACACGCCCATTCGCATCGACCGTGTCGATGCCTTCTTTACGGCGTCGATATAAGTGGAACCAGGAAATCCCGAGGAGAAACCCTCCGGCCACGGCGAAGGCACCGAAGATTGTATGCGGGAAGGTGACTAGGGCGGTGTTGTTCGTAAATACGGCCCAGGCGTCCGTCATCACCGCACGACCATTAATCAGTTCGGTACCTACCGGGTGCTGCATCCACGAGTTGGCAACCAAGATGAAGTAGGCCGAGAGGATAGCTGCCAGCGATGCGCACCAGATGGTAGCCAAGTGAATACGTCGAGGCAGCTTTTTCCACCCGAAGATCCATAAGCCAAGGAAAGTGGATTCTACGAAGAACGCTAGGAGTGCCTCCATGGCTAAGGGCGCTCCGAAGACATCGCCTACGTATCGACTATATTCACTCCACGCCATGCCAAATTGGAACTCTTGGACAATGCCGGTGGCCACTCCCATAATGAAGTTGATGAGGAACAGCTTCCCCCAGAACTTGGTCATTCTTAACCACTGCTCGTTGCCCGTGCGGTGCCAAACGGTTTGCATCACCGCTACGGTCAGTCCTAGCCCAATGGTTAGTGGCACCATCAAGAAGTGATACACGGTGGTGATCCCAAATTGCCACCGAGCAATCTCTAATACATCCATGGATTCCTCATTTGTCACGAGTCCGCAGCACATCTACTTCTACGTTGCGTAGAAAAGCTCTTACGGCCACAATAGACCAATTTCGACAGCTTGTAGAAATCGGCTCAAATCGAGCTATTCACCATCGAGCGCCACGCTCAAACAATCAAAATTCCCAGCATTGACACAGGCTAGAGTTTCTGAAACAAAAAAACCCAAGTCAGCACAACGCAACCCCAACTTCTGAGTGACTAAATCCAGTTACCGACAAACCCGCAAATCACCCAATACTTTTACGTCATGTAGAAATATCGGACGAACGCCTATACAATGGAATCTCCAAGCAGAATGTTTTCACTCCTTATGAAGTGCGACAACACTGCATCAGCACTAAAGCAAGTGAGGTAAGACCTGGTGGCCAGCCTTGGCGATCTGGAACGCTCCGTCATGGACCTACTGTGGGATTCCGCAGAACCGCTTACCGCTAATGATCTTCGTGATGCCCTAGCTGCACGCGGTACTGATGCGAAGGAACTCGCAGTAACCACGGTACTAACCGTGTTGGCGCGACTGGAAAAGAAGGGACTCGTAGCGCGGGAACGCTCTACTCGTCCACATCGTTACACCGCGTCCTCTTCCCGTGAGGACCATACTGTTGGACTGCTAAATGATGCTTTGGGCACCGCCCAAGATCGTGAAGCCGTCCTTGCCCGATTCATCGGAGGAATCTCGGCTGATGAAGCCGTGTCCCTACGTGCTATCTTGGATTCTGTAAAGACTGTCTAAGTAACACGAATTTCGGGGACTGGGTGCTTCTCACCTCATATTTCCTAGCGGCGTTGGCTATCGTCTTGGCGTGGCCGACGCCGTTGGCTTTGTCGAAAGCAAAATGGACCGCACGCGCTCCCGTCGCTGCCGTCCTACTGTGGCAAGCTATCGCCTTGGGCGGTGGCTTATCCATGATCGGGTCAATGCTGGTTTGGGGGCTAACACCCCTAGGCAATGACCTCATTTCCGCTCTCCACGCCGGCTGGCTCTTAGCCACCGGGGATCCTAGCGTAAACTTCCCCGGGGTGATCCACCTCTTTGCGCTGAGCACTGCCTTCTTATTTGCTATGCACCTAGTGTTGACCCTAGTGCGGGCTTCATGGCGCACCACGAGACAACGCGCTAAACACCGCCATCTGTTACGGCTATTGAGCAACCCCTCTCAGACACGACCTAACACATTGGTCCTCGACCATGATTTGCCCGTGGCTTATTGTGTACCTGGGTTTAATGGATCCGTTACGGTGCTATCACGTGGACTGCTAACCCAGCTTTCTGCCGATGAGCAGCGCGGCGTCATTGCCCACGAAAGCTCACATCTAGATCAACGTCATGATTTTCTTATCTTGGCGTTCACGGCGTGGCATGAGGCATTACCGTGGTTGCCTACTTCTCGCTTGTCCTTGGAAGCAGTTCGTCAATTAATCGAAATGCTCGCTGATGACAAGGCACTAGAGGTCGTTACCCGCCCGGTACTTCTTAGAGCTATCGTCGGGGTGGCCTCCTCTATTGCACCGGCGAAGACCAGCCAGGACAGCGCTATGGGATTAGCAGGAGAAATTGTAGGCATGCCCGGTGGAGAAGTCTCCTCCCGCCGATTGCAGCGTCTCCTGTCGCCTGTGGCACCGCTGAGTGGGTTCCAAAACTTTGTGGTTCTCTCCTGTACGGTTCTGTTACTTGTGTGCCCGACAATTCTTCTTATCGCCCCGCGCCTACTGTCCTGGTAATCCACCTGACGCTCCGGCCGACAAGCTAAACATCATTAAAATGTATAGCCCTGTCGTTGATCGTTTAAGGCGATCAATGACAGGGCTATAGTTCTCAGCACAAGGTCTGGTTAGACGTCGATACGGTCTCTTTCAAGATTCTCGGCGCCAGCGATAATGAAGTTCTTTCGTGGCGCGACGTCTGATCCCATGAGCAGGTCGAAGACTTCCTCTGCTGCCTGGGCATGCTCGATCCCTACACGGCGAAGCATACGATGACGTGGATCCATTGTGGTCTCTGCCAACTGATCTGCGTCCATCTCGCCCAATCCCTTGTACCGCTGAATTGGCTCTTTATATTTCTTGCCTTCGGTTTCCAGCTTCGCCAGCAGACGAGTCATCTCGGCCTCAGAGTAGGTGTAAATGACCTCGTTGGCCTTAGAGCCGGCGTTGATCACTTCAATCCGGTGAAGTGGAGGCACAGCAGCGTATACCCGTCCATGCTCAATCATGGGACGCATGTATCGATAGAACAGTGTCAGGAGCAACGTTCGAATATGCGCGCCGTCCACGTCAGCATCTGTCATCAGGATGATCTTGCCGTATCGCGCCTGTTCAATATCGAAGCTACGACCTGATCCGGCGCCGATGACCTGAATCATCGCCGCGCACTCAACGTTGGAGAGCATGTCCGAGATGGACGCCTTCTGCACGTTGAGGATCTTGCCTCGGATAGGAAGTAGGGCTTGGAATTCACTTGAACGCGCTACACGTGCGGTACCCAACGCGCTATCGCCCTCAACGATAAATAATTCCGAGCGTCCAACTTCCTTGCTACGACAATCAAGTAGCTTAGTAGGAAGCGAGGAGGATTCAAGCGCAGTTTTACGACGCTGCGTTTCCTTATGCATACGGGCTGAAATACGAGACTTCATCTCGTTGACAACCTTCTCAAGCAACGTGGCTGCCTCGGCCTTTTCACCGCGTTTAGTCGATGAAAGACGTTCGTTGAGCGCCTTCTCGACAACCTTTGTCACGATCTGGCGTACTTGCGACGTTCCAAGGATTTCCTTGGTCTGTCCCTCAAATTGTGGTTCGGCAAGGCGCACGGTTAATACCGCGGTCAGGCCGGCCATGATGTCGTCTTTTTCGATTTTGTCTTTTTGGCCGAACTTAAGCTTGCGAGCATTGGATTCGATGTTCTTACGGAAAGATTTCAGTAATGCCTGTTCCAACCCTGCAATGTGCGTTCCCCCCTTGGGAGTGGCGATGATGTTTACAAAGCTACGCATCGTGGTGTCGTAGCCGATCCCCCACCGCAACGCTACGTCGACTTCGCACACTCGCTGGACGTCCTGCATATGGCTGCGGCCATTTTCATCGATTACTGGAACCTTCTCATGGAAGGAACCGCTCCCGTGCACCCGCCAGACATCGGTGACCGAAGAATCACTGCTGAGGTATTCAACGAACTCGCTGATTCCGCCGTCATGCTGAAATACCTCCTCGTAGGAGCCTTCGGCGCCTTCTGTTCCGGGCAGGCCACGATCATCACGCAGCGTAATACGTAGGCCCGGAACCAGGAATGAGGTTTGACGCGCACGATTTTGAAGTTCCTCGTAGGAAAACTTCGCGTCAGGGGTGAAGATGTGGTCATCGGCCCAATAGCGAATCCGAGTACCGGTAACCCCCCGCTTTGCCTTACCAATGACTTCCGGAGTGGTAGCTTTTTCGTGGGCCGTAAATGGCGCGTCCGCCTTTGGCTTGCCACGGTCGCTAAATTTTCCTGGCTCACCACGGCGGAACTGCAAAGAATACGTTTTTCCGCCACGATCAACTTCGACGTCCAAACGCGCTGATAGAGCATTCACCACGGAGGCTCCTACACCGTGCAGACCACCAGATGCGCTGTAAGAACCGCCACCAAATTTGCCACCTGCGTGCAACTTAGTGAATACAACTTCCAAGCCGCTTAAGCCTGTCTTCGGTTCCACGTCCACGGGAATACCTCGACCATCGTCATGCACTTCGACGGATCCATCTGAGTGCAGGATGACGTTTATGGCCTGGCCGAAACCACCGAGAGCTTCGTCAACCGAGTTATCAATAATCTCCCAAAGACAGTGCATAAGACCGCGGGAATCGGTAGAACCGATATACATGCCGGGTCGCTTGCGTACCGCTTCGAGACCCTCAAGAACGGAGAGATGACGGGCATTGTAATTATCGGTTGAGGCCACGGGGCTGCAATCTCCTACTGACGCGGGAAAATAATGAACTTGTTCCATTCTACTCGTTTATGTGTTCGAACTTGGTGCTACTAGGACTCGCCGGTAATTCGCCAAAAATTCAACCAAACTTATCCACACTTGCTACGCGGTGAGCGAAAGCAAGCCGTTTTGGGCATAAAGTCAGGCTCATAGCTGGTTGTATAGAGTGAACATCGATTTAAGGAGGCTGGCAATGACTACTACTACCACTAGTCGTGAACTAAACGCCCTGGACCGGTGCGACCGATGCGGCGCACAGGCCTACGTCCGGGCAGTGCTGGCTTCAACCAGCGGGGAACTACTCTTCTGTGCTCACCATGCACGCTCCGTGGAATCCAAGCTACGCCCAATCACTTCGGTCTGGCAGGACGAGTCCTCACGACTGTATGAAAAGCCAAAGGTCGACATAAACGACTAACTGATCGGGTACTCATCCGATGAGCAGAAGGGTGATCCAGCTACGAGCTGGGTCACCCTTTATTGTTTTAATGATTCACTGTTTAGCTCGACTAGTTAAAAATAAAGCGGTCTCCCAACCTTAGAAAGGCTGGGAGACCGCTTTACTTCAAGATGTTTAGTCTAGGTAATCGCGCAGAACCTGTGAACGCGATGGGTGACGCAACTTCGACATGGTCTTCGATTCGATCTGACGAATACGCTCACGGGTCACACCGTAAACCTTGCCAATCTCGTCTAAGGTCTTCGGCTGGCCATCGGTCAGTCCGAAACGCATGGCGACAACGCCGGCTTCACGTTCGGACAGCGTATCCAACACTGAATGCAACTGTTCCTGCAGCAACGTGAAGGACACCGCGTCAGCTGGGACGACCGCTTCAGAGTCTTCGATCAAGTC
This sequence comes from Arthrobacter sp. MYb213, assembly GCF_002979915.1. Taxonomy (GTDB): domain Bacteria; phylum Actinomycetota; class Actinomycetes; order Actinomycetales; family Micrococcaceae; genus Glutamicibacter. The sequence continues at coordinate 51,347 of NZ_PCQA01000001.1, read as the reverse complement.
GCCGAACTCGGAGTCTCCATCTTCACCCAGTGGGGTGTGCAAGGAAATTGGTTCACGACCATACTTCTGAACTTCGACAACCTTTTCAGGAGTCATGTCCAGTTCCTTAGCCAATTCTTCTGGAGTCGGTTCGCGACCGAGATCCTGAAGCATTTGACGCTGGACGCGAGCCAGCTTGTTGATGACTTCAACCATGTGCACAGGGATACGAATCGTACGTGCTTGGTCGGCCATGGCGCGGGTGATCGCCTGACGGATCCACCAGGTGGCGTAAGTCGAGAACTTAAAGCCCTTGGTGTAGTCGAACTTCTCCACCGCACGGATCAGACCCAAGTTACCTTCCTGGATCAAGTCCAAGAAAAGCATGCCACGGCCGGTGTAACGCTTCGCAAGCGAAACTACCAGTCGAAGGTTAGCTTCTAGAAGGTGGTTCTTGGCAATCTTGCCGTCGTGGATGATCTGCTCGTAGTCCCAGCGCAAGCGCTGATCCATCGAACCATCATCCGTTTTGATCTTGTCGGTAGCAAAAAGGCCCGCTTCAATACGCAGAGCCAAATCAACTTCCTGCTCGGCGTTTAGCAGAGCAACTTTACCGATCTGCTTGAGGTAGTCCTTGACCGGGTCGGCGGTTGCGCCGGCCACCATGACCTGCTGCTGAGGAGCATCGTCATCGGCTGAAGACAAAGTGAATCCCTTGGATTCTTCTTCCTTTGCCGAGCCTTCCTTGGCACCAGCTGCGTCAGAAGCACCCGACTCAGAATCGTCTTCGGACTCTTCAGAACCCTGCTCATTCTCTACCGGTTCTTCGGTAGCTGCAGTCTTCTTGGTGCGAGGCGTAGCCTTCGCACGGGTAGCGCGCTTTTTCGCGACAGGGGTCGTTGCCGATTCCTCGGTCTCTGCCTCAGTTGCCATACGATTAGCGTTCGTCTCAGAAGATGACACGAATAACCTTTCTAACGATGCGTTCCGGATGCACCTGCCGGTAACACCACTATGACCCTGTCAAGTCCGAATGCGTTGAAATCAGTGACTCAACGCGACGGTGGGTACATTGTTATCAACGCACCAACCACGTCTAATGTTCCCAAAACTATGTTTTCCGAACTTAGACATCTCGAACCTAACCGGGTCTGTTTTTTCATTATCCACTAATTCGCCCACAGACACCACTTGGGCAAGTTTCCCGCGCGTCTGCTACCCCATTTTGGCTCTCCAGGCACGAAGCTCATCCGTTGCCCATTCGGGCATGGCTCCCCTATTCATCAATTCACGAAGCAGCTGAGCCAGTCGATAGTCTCCTTGCTCATCAAGAACTCTGTCTAATAACGTGATGGCCATCGAGCCACGTCCACGCGCCCATTCGATCCACGCCAAGATACATAACAAGGCGTAACGTTCTTCAGCACGGGCGACTCCCAATAAATCTCGAGAAATAGACCAGAGCCTTTCTATGCGTCGCCAGTCCGGTCCCTGCCATCCTCGTCCCAAAAGAAAATCTGCCAATGGTTTAGCTTGGTCTTTTCCAGAATTGAGGCATAGTTCCTCTGCCATGATGATGGTTTGTTGGGCACCGATGCCAGCAAGATAGGGCAGAACGTCGCGAACGATTCTTTTTTGGAGGCCTGCAAGCATTCTGGCTGCTCCCGACTTCGATGAATGCAGAAATGCTTTTGCTCGCATTTCATCCATATCTAAGACATCAGCCCACTGCTCCAGGCTTTCCAGTACGTCTAAAGCGAGAGTCCTCGCGAGTAGTCGAACCTCTTCGGCGTTGTCCCATTCTTCGATCCCGGTTCCGTCCCACGGACGCTCTAATGGTGCCGATCCTGCAAGCACCAGCGAAAGGTTCGTGTTTCCTAAGGAAACATTTGGACGAGGAAAGGTTATTTTTACGTCGTCATCGGCGTAGTCCCAGACCTGGTCGCCAGACAGGCACCATGCCTGACGCAGATCAATGTCGGTGAATTCGAGGGCTTCATCAAGTTCGCCGATGACTTGGCGGTATGGAACATTACGTGGATTACGGGAACCTTCCGGCGCATACACAACGGCCACAAGGCTGCGCACTTGCGGCAAACGATGTAGCAAATTGAGCACTTGTCCCAGCCACGCCTCACGATCGTCGTGATGGATTTCGCCCGGCAAATCGACACGAAGCGTCGCTTCCAGTCGTTGCCCAACAATGAGCAGGAGCACTAATGATTTTTGTGGATGAAATCCAAGTGCGTGGGGTATGTAAGCCAACACGTCATCGCAATCAGAGAGCGAGAGGGGCTGGCGTTCTGGTGTTGTAGTCATATCCCCACGATGCGCCTAGAGGCGCCGGCGCATCATGAGTTCGCTACGCGCTGTGGAGAACTCTTTACTCGGGGATTCTTGCGCTTTGGCGGCGTGCTTTGCCGCGTTCAATCAGCATGAAGGTGATGCCAATAAATGCCATGACAAACTGCACCGAGAGGGCGATACGGAATGCTGGCAAATTATACAATTCACCGTTTGATCCGCTCGCGACATACTGCCAGTCCATGATCGCACCGACCAAGTAGATCGTGACGAAGCCGCCAAAGAAACCGCCGGTGTTTACTAATCCCACGGCCGTACCCATGAGATGAGGCGGGTTAAAGGTTCGGGCGAAGTCGAAAGCGATGACTGAGGACGGTCCGCCTGCTGCGACAGCAACAAGTAATACAATTAGCACCCATAACGGTGCGGCACCGGGCCAGAACAGAACGACGGCCCACATGAAGATCATCGCTGCAATCACACCCAGAGCGAAGTTGGAACGCTTGTCCGGGTATCTAGCGGTCAGCGCGCCAAGAAATGGCCCATACAAAATGGCGACAACTACAAAAATCGACATCAGAGCCGAGGCGAAGTCACCATCGAGCCCTTGGCCCTGGACAAGGAACGGGTATCCCCAGGAAAGAAGAAAGACGTTGAGCATGAATGAGGTGGTGAAGTGAGTCCAAAAACCCAAGCGTGTGCCGGGTTGTTTCCAAGCAGCGCTCAGCCGATCCCGAGTACGCATCGGCGCGCTGGTGCTCAGGTGTGCCCATCCAGGACCGTTGCTTATCAACGACACGGCAATGAGCAAGCTTGCTAGGGCTAAGCCTGACATCACCGAAAAAGCAGGTGTCCATCCGAACTGGACAAGAAGCAAGTGAAACGGAAAAAGACTGACAAGCTGGCCCATTTGGCCAAAGGTTCCAACAAGCTGGGTCAGTACCGGAATTCTAGAGCCTGAAAACCATAGGGGTAGCAGCTTCAGTACGGAGACAAACACCATCGCGTCGCCCGAGCCAACAAGAATTCTCCCAACGAGTCCCATCGGTACGTTGGTAGAAATAGCTAGGAACGCCTGCCCCAGCGCCATCAACACCGACCCGCTGATGATCAAGATTCGAGGGCCCACCTTGTCCAGCAGTAGCCCGATGGGCACCTGAGCGCCGGCATAAACGACAAGTTGGACTACCGAAAACGAAGCCAAAATCTGTGCGGTTGCATCAAATCGTTCGGTAGCCTGCAAACCAGCCACACCGAAGCTTGTGCGCTGAGAAACCGCTGCCATATAGGCAAAAATTCCGGCACAGAAAACTATCCATGAGCGAGTCGAATTTAGATGCGACTGAATCACTGGTCAGGGTCACCCGATGTGGAGTCGTTATCCCCGGTGCCTCGGTTGGCATCTAGCCATTGTGCGTTGTCTTCGATGGTGGCAAGGAAATTTTCAACACTTGCACCAAGCTCATCGGCGTCTGGGATTCTTTCGTCTTCGTCCAACAACAGCGAACGCCGGTCGTGCTCTTCAGCGTGCGCGTCAAATCGCTTCTCGAAACCAAGAACCATTTGCTTAACGTCGTTGCTGCCTTCGAGTTGTTCCGCCAGTTGAGACTCGATCAGTCGGCCAGCTTCACGTAGTTTTTCGGTCGGTAGCGCCAATTTCAGTGCCGCCCCGACGTGCTCTAAGGCCGCTACTGCCGCGGCAGGATACTCGGCTTCGGCCAGATAATGCGGAGTGTGGAGCGAATAGCCAACTACGTCACGGCCAGCATCATTGAGTCGAATTTCCAATAGTGAGGTCAGACCGGAGGGAGTTTCAGCCGTCGGACTCCAGGTAGAAATATTTTCGATGAGATCTTTGCGATTGCCGTGGGCGGTCACCCCGACAGGACGGGTATGTGGCACAGGCATCGGTAAGGAAGCGGTACCAATCACTAGATTCACGTTGAACGCTTGAATAAAGTTCAGTAGTTCTGCGATGGTTCGCTCCCAGCGCAGATCCGGTTCAACGCCGGCAAAAAACCAGAACTTACGGTCCAGTTCATCGGTCATCAGATAAATTTCCAAACGCGGCTCTTGGTAGCCAGCGAAGTGGTCACCAACAAACGTCACGCGTGGACGTTGAGTACTGTAAACCACCAGCTCATCAGCGTCGAAGCGCGCATAAAGCTCGGATTTGAGGTGCGCAAAAAGCTCGTTGCAGACCAAATCATGGGCGTGCCCAGCATCGGAGGCACCCCGCAAGGAAACATACATGCCCAGGCCCTGCAAGCTGGGATCGTCCAGGTTGGTGCTGACCAGAGTCATCAACGGTTCCTTGGACATTCACACCTCATTTGTTTCCGGTTACTGCCTCTACGGCCACAAAATCATGTAGCCCAAGGAACTATCCTAACTGTTTGCCCTTTCGCTCGCTGTGAAGTGAGGCACGCCGAGGTGCAACCTTCGGCTAACATCGTGTGTAGGAAATACTCAGCTCACCGGCTCCACCTACCGGTTATCCTCACAGGCTGAACCATCCTTAGACCCTACAAAGGCATAGAAGGAATGATTTTGTGATCAACTCCAGTGATCTCACGTTGACCGCCATTGGTGCAGACATCAAACGGAAAAACGCCGACACGCTCATCTTGGGCGTCCTAAAAAAGGACGACAAGGTATCCATTGCCGCTTCGCCACTTGCTGCCGAGACCACCGCAGCTTTGGAACAGTCGCTACTCACACTCAACGTGGCAGGCTCAGCCGACGAGGTGACTCTGCTTCCAGCCGTTGAAGGTACCAAGGTCAAGACCATCTTGTTCATCGGACTGGGCGTGAAGGAACTGAGCGAACTGACCGATGAGAAGCTACGTCGCGCAGCCGGTTCGGCAGCGCGACAGCTCTCGAACGCCAAGACCGCAATCTTTGCTTTGCCAGCCGACAGCACTGAACAGGTCGCCGCCGTGGCCGAGGGCGTGGCCTTGGGCTCGTACCGTTACGAGAATTTCCGTTCGAAGAAGAACGACAAGCCAGTGCTCACCGAGGCATTCATCGCTACCGCGGTGGCTACCTCCAAGGACCTGCCGAGCTTGCTCAAGCGTGCTGCGATCATCGGCCGCGCCGTGCGTGGGACCCGAGACCTGATCAACGCACCCGCAAACATCCTGTACCCAGAGTCATTCGCCAGCGCGGTGAAGGATCATTCCAAGTCTTTGCCATTGAAGGTCACGATCTTTGATGAGAAGCGATTGACCAAGGAAGGCTTCGGCGGTCTGATGGGCGTCGGTGGCGGTTCGGTCCGTCAGCCTCGCATGGTCAAGGTTGAGTACTCGCCTTCCAAGGCCGCCAAGCATTTAGCTCTGATTGGTAAGGGCATCACCTTTGATACCGGTGGTATCTCGATCAAACCAGCCGCCGGAATGCACGCAATGAAGTCCGATATGTCCGGTGCCGCCGCCGTATACAACACCATCGCGGCTGTGGCAGAACTCGGCTTAGACCTGAAGGTTACCGCGTGGCTTTGCTTGGCCGAAAACATGCCAGGTGGCGCGTCAACCCGTCCCGGTGACGTGTTGACCATGTTTGGTGGCAAGACCGTAGAGGTACTCAATACGGATGCCGAAGGTCGTTTGGTGATGGCCGACGGTCTTGCTGCAGCAAGTCTCGAGAACCCAGACGTACTCATTGACATTGCAACGCTGACCGGAGCGCAGATGCTTGCCCTAGGCTTGCGCACCGCGGGCATCATGGGCAATGAGCAGGTTCGTGACGACTTGGTAGCCGCTTCGGACGCCGTCGGTGAACTCGCTTGGGGCATGCCTCTACCAGAAGAACTTCGTCCGACCATCGAGTCGCAGGTTGCCGACTTGGCAAATATTGGCGAGCGGATGGGCGGCATGATGACCGCTGCGGTGTTCTTGGAAGAATTTGTGGGCGAAAACAACGGTCAGAAGATCCCTTGGGCGCACATTGACTTCGCAGGTCCAGCCTTCAACGAGGGCTCCGCATGGGGCTATACCCCGAAAAATGGCACCGGATCGCAGGTGCGCACTCTCGTGGCATTTGCCGAGAAGATGTCCGGCACCCGCTAAAAATGCCTTTTAGAACACATTCCGGTGCGGGCGATGTCATAGCCCGCACCGGAATGTGTGCCAAAATACGAGATATGGCCGACTTTTAGCCAACTCAAGATGACTCTGGTGCATTGACGGTACTAAAGTAAGTTTTGAAACATCACCGGTGAATTTTTCCTCGCGCCCTCGGACGTGGGTGAATAAGTTCACCACCCGATCCCCTGGTCGGCCATGGCCGACCTCACTTAGCTATTACGAGGGAGCGTTCACGTGGCCGATTCGGCAGCAACGCAAGAATTTGATGTCCTCATCCTCGGCGGCGGTTCCGCTGGATACTCAGTCGCATTGCGCGCCATCCAGTTGGGCTTCACCGTCGGATTGATTGAGAAGGAAAAGGTCGGTGGCACTTGCTTGCACACCGGCTGTATCCCGACTAAGGCGTACCTGCACGCAGCAGAACTCGCCGAGAATGCTCGCGAAGGTGCCAAATACGGCATCAACTCGTCGCTTGAGTCAATTGACCTCGGTGGCGTACGCAAGTACAAGGACGGCATCGTCGCCGGCAAGCACAAGGGTCTTCAGGGTCTCCTGAAGATGAAGAAGGTCAACGTTATCGAAGGTAACGGACGCCTAGTCTCCAAGGACACCATTGATGTAGATGGTGTCGCATACAAGGGCAAGAACATCGTTCTTGCTACCGGCTCGACTTCCAAGACCTTTGGTCTGGAAATCGGTGGCCGCGTACTGACCAGCACCGAAGCGCTGAACATGGTTGACATGCCAAAGAGCGCAATCGTGCTCGGTGGCGGCGTCATCGGTGTCGAGTTCGCTTCTGTTTGGAAGTCCTTCGGCGTCGACGTCACCATCGTTGAAGGCCTGCCTTCGCTGGTACCAAACGAAGACCCAGCCATCATCAAGACCCTTGAGCGTTCGTTCAAGAAGCGCGGCATCAAGTTCAACACCGGCGTCTTCTTCGAGAAGGTCGACCAGGATGAAAACGGTGTAAAGGTCTCGCTGGCTGACGGCAAGGTTCTCGAAGCAGAAATCGTTCTGGTTGCAGTGGGTCGCGGCCCGGTCACCGAGAACATGGGCTTCGAAGAGCAGGGCATCACCCTGGATCGTGGTTTTGTTATTCCAAACGAGCGTCTGCACACCGGCGTAGGCAACATCTACGCCGTTGGCGACATCGTCCCAGGCGTTCAGTTGGCACACCGCGGTTACCAGCACGGTATCTTCGTAGCCGAAGAAATCGCCGGTCAGAACCCAACCATCGTTGAAGACATCAACATCCCGAAGGTGACTTTCTGCGAGCCAGAGATCGCTTCCGTTGGTTACTCCGAACCTGCTGCTAAAGAGAAGTTCGGCGAGGATCAGATCGAGACCACCGAGTACAACTTGGCTGGTAACGGTAAGTCCTCGATCCTGGGCACCTCCGGCCTGATCAAGATGGTCCGCGTCAAGAATGGTCCAATTGTGGGCGTTCACGGCATTGGCGGTCGCATTGGTGAGCAGATCGGTGAAGCACAGCTGATCGTGAACTGGGAAGCATACCCAGAAGACGTTGCGCAGCTCATCCACGCACACCCAACTCAGAACGAATCGCTAGGCGAAGCCGCAATGGCTCTGGCTGGCAAGCCACTTCACGGCTAATTTCGCTGATAGTTCACCGGGTAGCACGTTCACACGCGCTACCCGGTGTACTAAGCTCGGAGGCAACGCCTCCATTCATCGGTTTATGGGTGTGCACTAGTAGTTAGTTGCTCACCCAAACCACACTTCAAGCTTTATTTAAGAGGAGATACGGGAAGATGTCTGAGACCGTAAACCTACCCGCACTGGGTGAAAGCGTTACCGAAGGTACGGTAACCCGCTGGCTGAAGCAGGTCGGCGACCGCGTAGAGGTTGACGAGCCATTGGTGGAAGTTTCCACCGACAAGGTCGACACCGAGGTTCCATCACCTGTTGCTGGCGTTATCGAAGAAATTTTTGTCGCCGAAGATGAGGAAGCCGAAGTTGGCGCACCTCTAGTTCGTATTGGCGATGGCTCTGGCTCCGGCGAAGCAGCTCCTGCGGCTCCTGCCGCAGAAGAGGCACCCGCTGCTGAGGAAGCTCCTGCAGAAGCAGAAGCACCAGCTGCCAAGGAAGAAGAGGAAGCTCCGGCTGCTCCGGTTGCTAAGGAAGAGGCTCCAGCAGCTTCCGGTTCCGGCACCGAAGTCACCCTCCCAGCTTTGGGCGAATCGGTTACCGAAGGTACCGTGACCCGCTGGTTGAAGGAAGTTGGCGAAGAAGTAGCCGTCGACGAGCCACTGCTTGAGGTTTCCACCGACAAGGTTGACACCGAAGTTCCATCGCCAGTTGCCGGCACCTTGCTGGAAATCCGCGTAGCAGAAGATGACACCGCCGAAATTGGTGCCGTCCTTGCAATCATCGGTGCCGCCGGCGCTGCTCCGGCAGCGAAGGAAGAAGCACCAGCTGCTCCAGCACCGGCTGCTAAGGAAGAGGCTCCGGCCGCTCCAGCACCAGCTGCCAAGGAAGAAGCACCAGCAAAGGCAGAGGCTCCAGCCGCTCCTGCTGCACCAGCTCCAGCCGCTAAGGCCGAAGCACCTGCAGCACCAGCAGCCGAGAACAACTCCGACGCTGGCTATGTAACTCCGTTGGTACGTCGCTTGGCTAACCAGCACAGCATCGACATCACCTCGGTCAAGGGCACCGGCGTGGGTGGACGCATCCGTAAGCAGGACGTTCTCGACGCCGTGGCCGCCAAGGAAGCTGCAGCACCAGCTGCGTCAGCTCCAGCAGCAGCCAAGCCAGCAGCCGCACCGGCTGTCGAAGCTTCATCGTTGCGCGGTACCTCCGCGAAGGCCCCACGTATCCGTCAGGTTATCGCCCGTCGTATGCGCGAGTCCCTCGAGGTCTCCACTCAGCTAACTCAGGTTCACGAGATTGATATGACCCGCGTGGTCAAGCTGCGTGCTTCTGCCAAGAACAATTTCAAGGCAGTCAACGGCGTCAACCTCACCTACCTGCCATTCATCGCAAAGGCTGTTGCCGAAGCATTGAAGGCACACCCGAAGCTGAATGCCGAGTACGACGAAGAGACTCAGCAGATCACTTACCACAATGCCGAGCACCTGGCATTTGCTGTCGACACCGACAAGGGCCTGCTGGTTCCTGTCGTTTCGAACGCAGGCGATCTGAACCTCGCTGGCATGGCTTCACGCATTGCCGACGTCGCAGAACGCACCCGTACCAACAAGATTGGTCCGGATGAGCTTTCCGGTGGCACCTTCTCGATCACCAACATTGGTTCGGTTGGCGCACTATTCGACACCCCGATCATCAACCAGCCACAGGTCGCAATCCTGGGCACCGGTGCGATCGTGAAGCGTCCAATGGTCATCACCGACGCGGACGGCAACGATTCGATTGCCATCCGTCACATGATGTACCTGTGCCTGACCTACGATCACCGTCTAGTTGACGGCGCCGATGCAGGTCGCTTCCTGCAGACTCTCAAGGCTCGCCTTGAGGGTGGCGCATTCGAGGGCGACTTGGGTCTGTAAAGTCCCCAAATCGGCTTCGCATAGCTAGCTCAATGATCGCCCCTTCCGTTAGTTCGGGAGGGGCGATCGTCGTTTCTACAATTCGTCGAAAATCAATTAGGCTAGAGCTATGACCTTCTTAACTCTCTTTCTAGTTTTCCTACATATTCTCGGCGCAGCAGCGATCTTTGGCGGCTGGCTGGCTAACTTCAAGACCCCAACCGTCAACGTGTGGCAGTGGTACGGCGCCATCGCCCAGCTGGTCACCGGTCTAGCACTGGTGGGTATGGCCGAGGCTAATGGTGGGGACGTGAACCACATCAAGATCGGCGTCAAGGTCGTCATCGCGATCATCATCGTGGTTGCCGCATTCTTGGGTCGCAAGAAGATCAAGGCCGGTCAGGAAGTTCCTACCGGACTTGCCCACGCAACAGGCGGTATGGCTCTGATCAATATCGCGATCGCTGTGCTCTGGGTCTAGTCCCACCGCACACCCGGTATTAGTCAAAGGCGAGGTATTCCGAGATTTCTCGGATGCCTCGCCTTTGTCATGCCCCACGGCCAAGTAATTTACCGATTTTCCATTGCCCTTCAACGAGTTTGAGCTCCACCTGAATACGCTCATGAGCTCCGCTCGCCGCACGATGAACCACTTGGTTCTTTGTATTCACGTAGTCATAGGCTTCTTGGGTCGAGGTTGCGCTAAGTATCACGGTGTCCGGCTGTGCACGAGCCATGACCGAAATGTCTTCCAGTGTTGTATTCAAACCACTGAGCCCTAGCTCCAACTCAGCCAAGCTGTCGAGCATTTGCTTATCGCGTTCCAGCTGTTCCGAGGCAGGCAGGTAGATCGTTGCTAACGCCTTCACATTTTTCGCTTCCAAAGCTGCATCACGCTCGCCGGAGAGTTTAAGGAAGTTGGCAATGACGACATCGGCTGAAAATGCACAGGCCGGTACCACCGCAGCGTCTTGGATCCGGCAATCTTCAACCGGAACCGCCGGTTCTGTATTCTCTGTTTTGATGCCACTCCATTGGTCCCCCAAAATATTCACGCCGAAGATACTGACGGCAATAAGCGAGATTCCTCCGACGACAGTCAAATACACCTTGCTGCGTCCTGGGGTTTGATGTAGCTCGTGCTCTTGCCAGTGGGGCTGCGCAGCTAGGGATGATCTCTTGGGACCTTTCGTCTTTTGTACCTTGCCCCGCGCATGTTTCGATGTCACTTCGGGGTGAATGGTTGCCATCAAATGAGTCGAGTCCGTTGGCGTGCAATGTTGCCAATCAATGGGTTCGGCCTGTACCGCTGCAAACAAGGTTCGCGCAAACTGTTCGGCTGTGGGGCGCTGACGAGGATCTAGATGTAAAGAATCCAGCATCAATTCATGTATGAGTGTCGGTACTTGGGGGAAGATCACCGTAATGGGTGGACGTTGGCCTGGCTCTGGAGGCGCGGTACCTTCGAGTAGATACCAGAGGCAAGCTCCAAGTGAGTAAACATCCTGCTCACCTACGCGAAATTCTATTTGGCATGAGGCTACTTCTGGTGCCATAAATCCCGGTGTGCCCGAACCTACGCTCTGGTCGCTACCAATTCGAGCCTCTTGGAAGTCCCCCAGCTTAGGCATTCCCTCGGCGGTGAGCAACACATTGCTCGCCGAAACATCGCCATGAACCTGTCCACTAACATGTAGTGCGGAGAGGGTTTGGGCAATCGGGGCCAAGGCCGTGACGCACTCCCCTAACGAAAACTGGCTTCGCTGTTCAAGAAGCTGAGCCAGGCTACCGCCCGGGCAATACTCCATGAGAATACCGTCGCCTAATTGTGTCGTGAGGGTGCCGTAAAAATCGACGACATATTTCCTTGCTGTTTCAACCTGCTTCTGTCGCAAGGAACAAATACGTTCTGCCTCAGAAGAAATCTTCAACACCATGTAACTCTGATCTGAGTCACGACGCATTAACCAAACTTTGCATGGTGACTTGGCATTTAGTGGCCGCACCGTCACGTACCCCGGACAGGTCGGCCACGCCAGTAAATTGTTTGAATCACTCATGATTCAGTTCTAACGCAAAATCGAAAAAGGCGTTGAAGTTATCCACAGCTAAGCCATTGACAACCAATTAGCAGGCAATGTTCTAAAAGGCGTAGGGTTGCCAATATGGCGATCGAATTCGAACGAGTCGGACTCGGCACGGAACTAATTCCATATAAGCAAGCATGGGATTATCAGCAAGATTTGCACGATGCTGTAGCAGCCGATGAACAGACCCCAAGAGTCCTATTTCTTGAGCACGAGGCGGTGTATACCGCCGGCAAGAGGACCGAACCTGAAGATTTACCACTTGATGGCACCCCCGTTGTCGACGTTGATCGTGGAGGAAAGCTAACATGGCATGGCCCGGGCCAGCTCATCGGGTATCCGATCGTGAAACTCAAGAAAATCAGCGCGATTCGTCTGTACGTTGAGACCTTAGAAGAGGCGTTAATTAACGTTATCGATGAAATGGGAATCCCTACCGTACAGGTCAAAGGTCGCTCAGGCGTTTGGGTACCGGGAGTTAACGGCGAGCAAGACCGAAAGATCGCCGCTATCGGTATCCGCATCAACCGTGGAGTCACGATGCACGGGTTTGCGCTCAACTGTTCGAATGACCTCACTGCATACGACCAGATCATCCCCTGCGGCATCACCGATGCTGGCGTCACCACGATTTCCCAAGAACTAGGTCAGACGGTTTCCCCCAACGACGTCGTTGAACGGGTACAAGAGGAACTCGAGCGTTTGCTCACTCCCCAAGTCGTCTAAGCACAAGAATTCAAACGTAGAAGGACCCTTTAATGAGCATTGAACCTGAAGGCCGTCGACTGCTGCGCGTCGAAAAACGCAACGCCCAGACTCCTGTAGAGCGCAAACCAGAGTGGATTCGCGCAGAACTGAAAATTGGCCCCGAATATGTTGGGCTAAAAAACCTCGTGCAGTCCGAGGGTCTACACACGGTGTGTGAAGAAGCCGGTTGCCCAAATATTTTCGAGTGCTGGGAAGACCGCGAGGCGTCCTTCCTTATCGGTGGCTCAGAATGCACCCGTCGCTGTGACTTCTGCCAGATTGACACCGGCAAGCCCGCCGCACTTGATCGTTCAGAGCCATTCAAGGTGGCCATGAGCGTCAAGAAAATGGACCTTCGTTACGCCTCGATCACCGGCGTAGCTCGCGATGATCTCGAAGATGAGGGTGTCTGGCTCTACGCCGAAACCGTACGCCAGGTACACAAGATGAATCCCACCACCGGTGTGGAATTGTTGATCCCAGACTTCTCGGGTAAACCAGATAATTTGGATGCCATCTGCGATTCCGAACCTGAGGTTTACGCCCACAACGTCGAGACCGTTCCACGTATTTTTAAGCGTATCCGTCCGGCCTTCCGCTACGACCGGTCCATGGATGTCATCACCCATGGCCGCAAGCGTGGCTTGATTACTAAGTCAAACCTCATTCTGGGTATGGGCGAAACTCGTGAAGAAATCTCCGAGGCCATGCGTGACCTGCACGAGGCCGGTTGCGATCTACTGACCATTACCCAGTACCTGCGCCCTACCGAGCGCCACCTGCCGGTGGACCGCTGGGTGAAGCCACAAGAATTCCTCGAACTGCAACAAGAAGCAGAAGAACTCGGCTTCTCCGGTGTTATGTCTGGCCCATTGGTACGTTCTTCGTACCGCGCTGGCCGACTCTGGGCCGGCGCAATGCGCAAGAAGGGTCGCGAGATCCCTGAAGCCTTGTCCAACATTGAGTCCTCGGGTACGACCCGGCAGGAAGCCGCTTCGATACTTAGTCGCTAAGTAGCACGAGAATTTTATTTTCGTCGGGCCCAACAGTCGTAAAAATCGGCCGTTGGGTCCGACGCTTTGTCGCGTACAGTGCCAAAAACCAAGTAAATTCTCTTGTAAAGAGTCCTGCAGAAAAATAAGCCAGTTAGATCGCGTAGAATTGAAGCACTATGGCCAAAAACTCCGATAACGATGCGGCCGCGCAGCAGAAGCGTGGTTTGTTTTCGCGTAAACCCAAAGCTGAAAAACAAAATAAAGAGCCCGGTCGCCTAAAGCAAATGGGCCAGGTCTTCCAGATGACCCGCCGTAATGACCCGATGGTCGTTTGGTGGATGCTTCTGGCATTCCTTGGTGTCATTGTTGTAGGTCTGATCATCGGCATTCTGATCCAGAACTGGATCACCTTGCTGATTATCGCGATCCCGCTCGGCTTACTTGCAGCCCTGTTCATTTTGTCCCGACGGGCCGAGAAAGCTGCGTTCTCACAGCTCATAGGTCGTCCAGGCGCCGCCGGAGCAGCAATGAGCGTGCTGCGTCGAGGCTGGATTCTGAAGGATGAGCCAGTAGCGTTTAACCGTCACCAGGACCTAGTGTTCCTGGCAGTTGGACGCCCAGGCATCGTACTTGTTACCGAAGGCCCAACCAACCGAGTTCGCGATTTGGTGACTTCCGAACGTAAGCGTATTTCTCGCGTGCTGCCAAACGTTCCGATCCATGTGATCAACTCCGGCCAGAGCGAAGACCAGACTGATCTGGTTGACGTGAGCAAGAAGATGAAGAAGCTTCCTAAATCAATTACCAAACTGGAAATCAGCGCCGTTGATAAGCGACTGACTACCTTGACCGCAAACCGCTTGCCGATCCCTAAGGGCATCGACCCGAATCGTGCACGACCTAACCGTCGCGCTCGCTAATCTCGGTCAAAAGAAAAACCGCACTAGAATTTCTAGTGCGGTTTTTCTGTGTCTGAACTACATCAAATTCTTTAGCGGATATTCACCAGAACGCTCTTGGCGGCCCGATCGTGGAATCCTCGCTGGTCTGCGTCTGTGAAGAACACTGGAATAACCAGACACAGCAGGACCGATCGAATCACTCCGGCCAGCGGTTTCACCGCGGTTCCGTCCATCGACTGCACCTGAAGCCCGAAGGTACGATGCCCGATACTGTGACCGGTGAAACCTACGGCAATCATTTGCCCGACGAGGAATAGTAACAAGGTCGCCAAGTCTCTAAAATCAAATAGCCACCAGCTGAGCAGCATGCACAGTCCCCAGTCTAGGCAGAGCGCACCGACTCTACGGGGGAAGCGTCCAATCGATCCGGCGCCCTTTTCAGGACGGCCTAATCGTTGCCCCGGCCATTCTTGGGAGTTTAATTGCGGGGGGCCTTCAAGCCACGAGCTAAAGTCTTTACGTTCCACATACCCAGTGTATCGGGGGCAACTGTGTGAATCTCATCAGTTTGTTACGAGTCACATTGCACCCTCTGACGGGGCATGACGCGCCCAAACTTTTCCTATGTAACGTGTCCGAAACAATCGAGACACCATTGTGAAACGGATTCTAGGTAAGATTACTAGGTAAGCAAGAGAACCGGTCAGACGAACTCGTGTGATCGTTCCGTTTACCAAACCAATATCTCAACAGGGAGCAACCTGCACATGTTTACCAGTCCAGAAGAAGTCTTGGCATATATTGCCGAGGAAGAAGTCAAGTTCCTCGACGTCCGCTTCACCGATCTACCGGGCGTTCAGCAGCACTTCAACGTCCCTGCAAAGTCCGTAGATGCAGACTTCTTCGTCAACGGTCAGCTCTTCGATGGTTCTTCCATCCGTGGATTCGCTGGCGTCTCTGATTCCGACATGCAGCTGATCCCAGATGTCACCACGGGCTTTATTGATCCGTTCCGCATCGAGAAGACTCTTGCATTCAACTTCTCGATCATCAACCCACACACCGGTGAGCCTTACCACCGTGACCCACGTGGCGTTGCAGAGCGTGCCGAAGCGTACCTAGAGTCAACTGGTATCGCTGACACCGCGGTCTTCGCACCAGAAGCTGAATTCTTCATCTTCGAAGATGTCCGCTACGAATCCACCCCACAGGGTGCCTTCTACAAGATCGACTCGGACGAAGCTCCGTGGAACACCGGTCGTAAGGAAGAGGGCGGCAACCAGGGTTACAAGACCCCTTACAAGGGCGGCTACTTCCCAGTCTCGCCAACCGACAAGCAGGCAGACCTGCGCGACGCGATTTGCGTTGAGCTGGACAATGTCGGACTCGAAGTTGAGCGTAGCCACCACGAGGTCGGCGCTGCTGGCCAGGCCGAGATCAACTACAAGTTCAACACCATGGTTCACGCAGCCGACGAACTGATGCTCTTCAAGTATGTCGTGAAGAACGTTGCCGACGCATGGGGCAAGTCCGCTACCTTCATGCCAAAGCCTGTCTTTGGTGACAACGGCTCGGGCATGCACGTGCACCAGTCGCTGTGGGCCAACGGCGAGCCACTGTTCTACGACGAAAAGGGCTACGCTGGACTCTCCGATACCGCTCGCTGGTACATCGGTGGCCTGCTGAAGCACGCTTCGGCCGTGTTGGCTTTCACCAACCCAACGGTGAACTCCTACCGTCGCTTGGTCAAGGGCTACGAAGCACCGGTGAATATGGTTTACTCGCAGGGCAACCGCTCCGCAGGTATCCGTATCCCAGTGACCGGGTCAAACCCTAAGGCAAAGCGTATTGAGTTCCGTGCACCAGATGCATCCTCGAACCCATACTTGGCCTTCGCAGCACAGCTCATGGCTGGCTTGGACGGCATCAAGAACCGCATCGAGCCTTCGGATCCAATCGACAAGGATCTCTACGAGCTTCCTGCCGAGGAAGCCAAGGACATCCAGCGCGCTCCTGAGAGCCTAGAAGATGCGTTGAAGGCTCTAGAAGCCGACTACGAGTTCTTGCTCGAAGGCGGCGTATTCACCGAGGATCTGGTCCGTACCTGGATCGAGTACAAGCGTGAAAACGAAATCAAGCCACTGAGCCTGCGCCCGAACCCATACGAGTTCGAGCTCTACTACGGTTGCTAATTCTTCACATCTGCTAGCTAACCGCTAACTGAAAGGTCTGTCCCTAGTGGGACAGACCTTTCAGCGTTAACGCATCAAATAAACCGTAAGACTAAGCAGGTGAAGCTTTTCTGACATAGCGTGGAGTCATGGACATCAGTACATGGCTAGCGGTCAAACGCGACGACAACGAAATCGTGGGCTACCTGGAGCCGCTGGACGCAGCCTACGACAAGGTGTGCCCGCGCTCAGTCCTTGGCCACCCGGTAATCGATGCATGCGGCTATATGGACGGCGAAGAACTACTTTTAGAGCGAGGAATCGGCGAGCTTGCCAACCACTGGGCATTGCAGGCCACGGACCCCCGTGAGCAGATGCCATTGGCCATACTTGAGGTCTCAGCTCAGGGCATCGTGGTCGCCGACGCATTACTAACCAAAGCGCTGGCGCCCACCGCGCGAATTATCGTGCCCTGGCCGGATGTCGAGCCGAGGCTTACCCCATACCGGGATGCCTAATAGCGGGTTTTTTCTTCCTTGATGGTCCATTCGGCGAAGACCTCCGCGGCCTCCTCAAGAGGCAGATGAGTGAAGGGGATAAGCCGCTCCCCCATTGGTTTGTCGAGCTCTGTATAAATCAGCTCATCATCAAAGCCGATGCCCGCGGCGTCAACCCGCGTATTGGCGTAGTAGACGTGCCGAAAACGAGACCAATAAATTGCGCCCAGACACATCGGGCAAGGCTCACAACTTGTGTAGAGTTCGCAATCTGAAAGATCAAAGGTAGCCAGTTTGGTGCCGGCATTACGTATCGCGACAATCTCGGCATGAGCGGTAGGATCATTGGTTCCAGTAACCTGGTTGGTTCCCGTAGCGATGACTTCGCCTGCCCTGACAACCACTGCGCCGAAAGGGCCGCCCTGATTTGCTTGCATCCCGCGACGTGACATCGCCACGGCCTCACGCATAAATCGCTCGTCCATTTCTTCTACCGTTCCATACTCTGTTGTAGGAATAATATTCGGCGCTCAGCTGTCCCTGATGCCTGACGCTAGTCTAGGTAAAATCTCCGATAAACGGGGAGTCTCGTTGATGAGTTATTTACTAGCTTTTGAGCTTCAACGCACGAAAGTACCGCAACCGAGCCACGACTTGCGCGACGCGTAACAACGGAAACAGCACTCGCCACGGCATAACCGAAGAAGGTTTGGTCAATGACCTGATGGTGAGGAAAATATTTTCATCACGGCGCTCTAGGATGAATGCTTCTTCCCCGCAGACCGGATGCCCGGGAAGCGTTTGATAGGCGAAACCCACACGATATTCGGTGTTCACTACGGCGACCACCCGAACCGGTTCAAGTACCGTCAGCCCTAAGACGTGCACGCTGATCGTTGGTTCTTGTCCGGGTACCACTGGCACGGCGGGGGTGACCCGAAAACCACTGCGCGTTTTGATTCCCCAGCTCAACAATTGAGCACAGGCCCACCGCCATTGCACAGCACCCTGGCCAATGTAGCTACTCTTTTCCCAACACACATAATCATCCGTGCTTGGTGACCAGCTCTTGTTGGACGGGTCGGTCAACGTCGTTTCGTTTTGCTGTTTCAAGGGCTGACCTAGTCTTCGAAACCGTAGAAGAGTTGTTCAAAAATCGCACGGGAATGTCTGGTAGCTCGCAGATAATCTTCTTCCAGAGCTGATCCCTGATTTGCTTCGTAGCCACACCAACGCGCTACTGCTTCCATATCACGGGCGGACCGTGGAAGCACATCACTAGAGCGTCCCGAAGTGATGATCTCTGCACTGCGAATACGGGTAGCCATTGACCAGGTGTAGTCCAACAGTTCGGCATCTTCTTCACTGATCAGTTCGAGCCCAGCCATCGCATCAAGTGCTTTGCGTGTTGCTGGTGTGCGCAAGGAGGCATGTTTCCAGGCGTACTGAAGCTGGTAAAACTGCACCAACCACTCGATGTCTGATAGCGATCCGCGACCAAGTTTAAGATGCCGGTTAGGATCTGCACCGCGTGGCAGCCTTTCGGATTCCACACGTGCCTTGATCTTACGGATATCTTTCATCTCAGACTCGTCAAGTCCCTTACCGTAACGTACCGGCTCAATAAGTTTAATGAAGTCTTCGGCGAGCTGTGCGTCACCGGCAAAAGGACGGGCACGCTGTAACGCCTGCCGTTCCCAAATTTCCACCCAACGCTCGTAGTACTTTGCGTACCCATCAAGGGAACGAACAAGCATCCCGGCTCGACCTTCGGGGCGTAGATCCGAATCGACTTTGAGCTTTACCTCGGCGGGGATCGCTGGCTTTAGCGGTTTCGCGCACCAAGAAATCAGCTCTGTGACTACTCGTAGCGCCTGCTCCTGTGATTCTTGTGCACTCGCGTCGGGCATAGGTCGCTGGACAAAGAGTACGTCAGCGTCCGAACCATAACCGATTTCTGCGCCGCCTTGGCGCCCCATGGCAATCACCGTAATCACCGCATGCTCGCCATGTTTTTGTTGGTCAGCGTTGAGCAATACTTTCAGCACACCATCGATCATATTTCCGTCGATATTCGAAAGTGCTTCTCCAACTTGCGAGACATTCAACAGTCCAGCTCCGTCGGCAAGGGCTACCCGCAAGAATTCGCGTCGGCGTACTAGCCGAATTTGTCGGATAGCCGCTTCTGACTGCTTGGTCCGATGAATGATGGAGGCGTTCTGCTGTTGCAGGCTCTGATAGGACTGCGGTATCAAGGCTGCGTTTGAACCCAGCCATGCGGCCGCAGCTGGCTCATTAGCCAATAGGTCGGTGAGGAAGCGAGTGTTGGACAGCAGGTGGCTCAGTCGTTCGGCGGCCGCGTTGGTATCACGTAGCATCCCTAAGAACCAAGGAGATTTGCCCAGAGCCTCACTCAATCGGCGAAACCCCAGTAGCCCGGCATCTGGATCTACACCGTGAGCGAACCAATCTAGCAGCACTGGCAACAACTGTCGTTGCAGGGAAGAACGGCGCGAGACTCCCCCGGTGAGCGCTTCGATATGGCGCATTGCAGCCTTCGGATCCAAATAGCCCAACGCTCGCAAACGTGCCTGCGCCGACTCTGGAGTCAACCGGACGTGATCTGCCGAGAGGTTTGAGCTAGTGACCAGCAGTGGCCGGTAGAAAATACGCTCATGAAGGGAACGGACCAAACGTTTAGTCTCATTCCAGCGGCGTAGCAACCGCTCGGGATTGGTGGCTTGCAAGTCGCCAACCCCACGCACCGCACGGGCCAGAACGCGCTGGGCGCCCTCGACGCGTGGCATCAGATGGGTTCGGCGAAGCTGGCTCAACTGGATACGGTGCTCTAGCAGACGCAAATACCGGTAGGACTCGTCAAAGTTTTTGGCGTCTTCACGACTGATATAGCCGGTTTCACTCATGGCGCGAATCGCAAGCGTGGTCGTTGGTACCTGAATGGACGGTTCAACTCGCCCGTGGACCAACTGCAGTAACTGCACGGTGAATTCCACATCGCGTAACCCACCTGGACCGAGCTTAATCTGCCAAGGAACTTCTTCCTTGTCGATATGATCCGTCACCCGGCGGCGCATCGCTTGAACGGATTCCACAAAACCTTCGCGTCCCGAACTTGACCAAACCATGGGTGAGACCATGCGCTCATAAGAGCGGCCCAGCTCGGTATCTCCGGCGATGCTACGCGCTTTGAGCAAGGCTTGGAACTCCCAAGAATGTGCCCAGCGTTTGTAGTACGCCTCGTGCGACGACAAGGTCCGCGTCAGCGCACCGTCTTTACCCTCCGGACGAAGATTTGCGTCAACTTCCCAAAGCATCGGTTCCGGCCCCGGAGTCATAATGGCTCGTGCCGTATTGCCACAAAGAACCGTGGCAATGGCCGCTGCCAGATCCTCGTCTACGTTAGGAGTGCTTCCATGCACGTAAATGACATCAACATCTGAAATATAGTTCAGTTCTCGGGCGCCACATTTACCCATGCCAATAATGGAAAGCTTGACGCAGTCAACGTCCTCCGGACTGTATTGTTCGGAGGCTTCGGCGCGGGCGATCGCCAATGCGCCTTCAAGCACTGCGCCAGCCATATCTGCCAGTTCTGCGGCAACCAGCGGAAGAATTTCTTGCGGGTCCGCAGCTCCAAGATCACGGTGAGCCAAGGACAGCAGCGCTTTACGATAACTTGCACGGAGTTTTTGCCGCGCATCAGCACCGATGCTGGAGGAAATCCAATGATTATTGGCTGTTCGGGTTGCCCCGACAGACTCCAGCATCGCGCTACGCATAGTTTCCAAGCTGACCGGTTTAAAGGTTTTGCTCGGAGCCTCACGCACAATGTCCAATGCTTCAGGACACCGGATAAGAAACTCTCCCAAAGCCGAAGACCCACCTAGCAAGCGGACCAATGCCAGGCAAGTCTCAGGCTCGCGAAAAATTCTTGCGGCTTCGGGATGCCGGTCCACCAAACGCAAGGCCAGTAACAATGCTTGGTCTGGGTCCGGAGCGTGCGCCATCATCCTCACAATAAGCACCGGGTCAATTTGCGCTAGTTCCTCTGATCCAAGGAATTTCTTTGCGCGTTCGGTATCGCTGAAGCCAGCGTTAATCAGTGCACGTGAGGATACTTCTGCCATGTTTTTCGTTTGTCTCCTGCTGCCGCCACAAAGGTGAGCGTGACGTGCGTCTTAGAGGATTCCCAAATACTTGTTGAGCTCATAAGGGGTGATTACCTGACGATATTCTTCCCACTCGGCTCGCTTATTCGCTAAGAATGAGTTGAAGACTTGTTCGCCAAGCACCTCGGCCATGAATTCGGATTCTTCCATTGCCTTCAGCGCGTCATGCAAGGTACCAGGTAGCGGAACGTGGCCCGAAGCTCGTCTTTCGGCAGTGGACAATGCCCACACGTCATCTTCCGTTGGTTCCTCTAGCTCGTAGTTCTCGCGGATCCCCTTCAGCCCAGCGCCAAGCAGTGTTGCATACGCCAGGTATGGGTTCGCTGCCGAGTCGATACCGCGGTACTCCACTCGTGCGCTTTGGCCTTTACCCGGCTTATACAGTGGCACACGGACCAAAGCTGAACGGTTGTTATGTCCCCAAGAACGGTAACTTGGGGCTTCGCCGCCGCCCCAAAGCCGTTTATAGGAGTTCACGAACTGATTCGTGATTGCCGTCATTTCCGGCGCATGGTGCAAAATCCCTGCGATAAACGATCGGGCGACATCAGATAATTGATACTCACGGCCGGCTTCAAAGAACGCATTTGAGTCGCCTTCGAAGAGCGAGAAATGAGTGTGCATGCCACTGCCTGGCTGATCCGAAAACGGCTTGGGCATGAAGGTTGCATGAATACCCTTCTGCATCGCCATCTCTTTGATCACCGTACGGAAGGTCATGATGTTATCCGCGGTCTGTAACGCGTCCGCATAGCGCAAATCAATTTCGTTCTGGCCAGGACCGGTCTCATGGTGGGAGAACTCCACCGAGATTCCCAGAGCCTCCAGGGTCGTGACCGACGCGCGACGGAAATCTTGACCAACTCCGTCGGGTACATGATCAAAATAGCCGCCGTTATCAATTGGCTGCGGGCGTCCCTGGGCGTCGAGTTTGCTGCTTTCTAGCAGGTAAAACTCGATCTCTGGATGCGTGTAGCAAGTGAATCCCATATCAGCGGCTTCGGTCAGCTGACGCTTGAGCACTTGACGTGGATCTGCGTTAGAAGGCTGACCTTCGGGGGTGAGAATGTCGCAGAACATACGACTGGTGGGTTCTACTTCACCGCGCCACGGCAAGATCTGGAAGGTCGCAGGGTCCGGTTGCAGCAGCATGTCCGATTCGGAGATGCGCGACAGCCCGTCGATCGAAGAGCCGTCAAAGCCCAGTCCCTCTTCAAAAGCGTCTTCGACTTCCGCCGGAGCTAGCGCAACAGACTTCAAGGAACCGACCACGTCGGTAAACCACATACGCACAAATCGAACGTCTCGTTCTTCAATGGTGCGCAGCACGAATTCTTGCTGACGATCCATAATTCACCGCCTCATAAAAATCTTTTATTCCCGCACTGATCACGGCGGGGAGTTAAACAACTTGTTGCAAGACTATACGTTTTAAGCCCCAATCTCGCCCCCGCATCGCAGGGGGTAAGTGCGATAAGGTTTTTCTATGCCACAACCATATCTTTCTGACCCCGACAAAGGCCCTTCACGCATTCGGGTTCACCATTTACAGCAGGCTAAAGAACGCGGCGAAAAGTTTGCCATGTTAACCGCATATGACGTCATGATGGCGGAAATTTTCGACCAAGCCGGGATCGAAGTCCTGCTTGTCGGCGATTCAGCGGCGAATACCGTGATCGGTTACGATTCGACCCTGCCAATTACCGTGGACGAGATGATCGTCTTCACCAAGGCAGTTTCAAACGGTACCAAGCGTGCGTTGGTTGTTGCAGATCTTCCTTTTGGCTCGTATGAGCAATCAGCCCAACAGGCTGTGGCCACTGCTGTGCGGCTGATGAAAGAAGGTGGCGCGCAGGCGGTGAAGGTTGAAGGTGGCCAAGAGTTCGCTGAACACGTCCGTGCCATGGTGCTAGCTGGAGTGCCCGTGATCGGACATATCGGCTTCACCCCGCAGTCCGAACATGCCTTGGGCGGGTACCGGATCCAAGGTCGTGGAGATGCGGCCGAAAGCATGATCGCCGACGCCAAAGCCCTAGAGCGCGCAGGCGCCTTCACCATCCTTATGGAAATGGTTCCGAGCCCTGTCGCGGCGAAGGTTGATGAAGCGTTGACGGTACCAACCATCGGCATTGGTGCGGGCAACGCGACCACCGGCCAGGTTCTGGTATGGCAGGATATGTTGGGCTTAGGAGCGAACCGCACGCCACGATTTGTCAAAAAATATGCTGATCTTCGTTCGGTGATTTCCTCAGCGGTAAGCCAATATCATCAGGAAGTCGTCAGCGGTTCCTTCCCATCTGCCGACTACGAATTCAAAGAATAAGTCGCTTGGCGCTTAAATGAAGAACCCGCGTATGGGAATACTCCCCTACGCGGGTTCTGCATATTTAGGCTTCTTCTTCGTCCTCGGCATCCCATGCTTCGTTACGAGCCTGAACCTTGCTCATCGCGTTGCGTGCTGCCTCTTCAGTATCGTAGGGGCCTAAAAGTTTCGTCCAATCGGACTGTGGGCCCTTCTCAATACTTCCCGTTGATACGTTGTACCAATACTTGCCTTCATCTGAAATGGAAGTCTCGCTCACCGTAAGCTCCTCGGGTCGTTGGATCTTGATGACTCAACGCTAGCTCAATCTCACGCAGTTCGGTTGATCTTCAAAGCGTATGTTGTGCTCATTGCGTAGTTAGAATGTTTATATGGCTACTGTCGCAACTGCACCTCTTGGAACCTTGACTCCCGGCACAATCTTTCCCGAACTTAGTGTCCCGGCCGATATTGAACGCCCCGAATATGTGGGCAAGAAGGCCCCGGCAGAAAATACTGCTTCAGAGGTGAAAAGCCCTGAAGTTATTGAGAGAATACGTATTGCTTCGCGCATTGCCGCTCAGGCATTGGCCGAAGTAGGTAAAGCCTGCCAACCAGGGATAACCACCGATGAGCTTGACCGACTAGGACACGAGTTCCTAATGGACCACAAAGCTTATCCTTCCACCCTGGGATACCGCGGTTTCCCAAAGTCTCTGTGCTCATCACTGAATGAAGTTATCTGCCACGGCATCCCAGACAGCACCGTGGTCCAAGATGGCGACATTATCAATATTGACATCACCGCCTACATTGGTGGAGTGCATGGGGATAACAACGCAACATTCCTTGTCGGGGACGTTGATGAAGAGTCTCGGTTACTCGTTGAACGTACCGAAATTTCGCTGAAGCGTGCCATTAAATCGGTCATGCCCGGCCGAGAAATTAATGTCATCGGTCGCATTATCGAAAGCTATGCCAAGCGTTTCGGCTACGGCGTGGTCCGCGATTTCACCGGGCATGGTGTCGGTGAGGCCTTCCATACCGGCCTGATCATTCCGCATTATGATGCGGCGCCGGCCTATAACACCATCATCGAACCTGGCATGGTGTTCACAATCGAACCGATGCTCACCTTGGGCACCACCGAATGGGATATGTGGGAAGACGACTGGACGGTAACCACCCGCGATAAAAAGCGCACCGCACAATTTGAACACACGCTATTGGTGACCAACGAGGGTGCTGAGATCCTCACACTCCCATAAACACCTAGCACCGCAACATCGTGAAACAGCGCAGGCCGGGTCTCCACACCCTAGGGGTGGGACCCGGCCTGCGCTATATCTGTCGCCATCACTGGCGTGCCAAGTTAGTTTGCTGTCAGTGGGCGTTGGTTGCCCTGTGGCGTGCTGGAACGGCGATCACGCAACTTCGCCATCGCAGTCTCAAAATCGGTCAGCGACTGGAAATTGTGATAAACGCTGGCAAATCTCAGGTATGCAACCTCGTCCAGACGTGACAACGGCTCAAGGATGGCCAGCCCGACCTGATGCGCGGGAATTTCCGCTGCACCTGAAGTGCGGACCGTTTCCTCAACCTCTTGGGCAAGGATGGCCAAATCGTGATCAGTGACTGGGCGTCCTTGGCATGCCTTACGCACGCCGTTGATGACCTTGTGGCGCGAGAAAGGTTCAACCGCGCCAGACTGCTTCAACACGTTCAACGCAGCAGTTTCAGTGGTGGTAAAACGACGCGAGCATTCGGTGCACTGACGACGACGTCGAATGGATACGCCATCATCGGCGACTCGACTATCGACCACACGCGAATCAGCGTTGCGACAATAAGGGCAATTCATGACACCTCCAACTTTTTGCGATCGTGGTGCTAACCAACGCCGTCGGCGTATAGAAATTCACACACGTCACCTAACAGTTTAGCGTCTAATGGGCTTGACGCACCGCGACCGCGTCACCGTGTGCTGGGAGGTCCTCCGCATTGGCAAGATTGATCACGTGATTGGCCACCTCTGCAAGCGCACTCTTGTCGTAGTTGATCACCTGGATGGCTTTGAGGAACGTATTCACGTTCAGCCCCGACGCGTGCAATGCGGTGCCACTGGTTGGCAACACGTGATTTGAGCCTGCGCAATAGTCCCCGAGGGAAACCGGAGCAAATTCTCCGACAAAAATCGCCCCGGCAGCATTGATCTGCGTTGCCACCTCGGCGGCGTTTCTGGTCAGTACTTCCAAGTGCTCAGCCGCGTAGGCATTACACACTTCAACGCCCTGGACCAGGTCATCAACCAAGATGATTGCGGACTGTGC
The DNA here is from genome assembly GCF_002979915.1 of Arthrobacter sp. MYb213. Classification (GTDB taxonomy): domain Bacteria; phylum Actinomycetota; class Actinomycetes; order Actinomycetales; family Micrococcaceae; genus Glutamicibacter. The sequence goes on along the minus strand of NZ_PCQA01000001.1, from coordinate 25,252 downwards.
ACCAGACAGTGCTTGCTGGACGCGTTCTGTGTGTTTTGTGGCTGCGACTTGCGTGGCAAGTTCGGCGCGCACCGCGGTGGCGAGAGCCGGTGAATCGGTCACCAGCACGGCCGCCGCATTAGCGTCGTGTTCGGCTTGCGAGATCATATCCGCGGCAACAAATGATGCGTTGGCAGTTTCATCGGCCAAAATCGCAATTTCAGTGGGTCCGGCCTCCGCGTCGATACCGACGACGCCTTTTACCAAGCGCTTCGCGGTGGCCACAAAAACATTGCCCGGACCTGAAATAACGTCTACCGGTTCAATATCTCCACGCTGATCATTGGGCACCTGCACCCCGTAGGCGAATGCCGCCACGGCTTGGGCCCCGCCCATTGCGTGTACCTCGGTAATTCCCAACAGCTTCGCTGCAGCCAAGATCGTAGGGTGTGGCAGTCCGCCAAAATCCGCCTGTGGTGGGCTTGCCAGCGCGAGCGAGGTGACCCCTGCAGCCTGTGCCGGAATAGTGTTCATGATGACCGAGGAAGGGTACACAGCCAATCCACCTGGGACATAGAGTCCGACGCGTCGCACCGGAACCCAGCGTTGCGTCACGGTTCCACCGTGGCCATATTCAACGGTGGCGTCCTGCGGCAACTGGGCCTGAGCAAAGACGCGTGCGCGCTTGATGGACTCTTCTAAAGCCAAGCGAACCTGCGGATCAAGCTCGTTCAAGGCTCGGTCTAGTTCAGCTTGTGGGACCCGGGTATGTTCCAGTTCAACCTTATCGAACCGCTTGGCGAGGTCCTTGAGCGTCTCCATGCCATGTTCACGCACGTCGTTGATGATTTGCTGGACGACCTCGGCGGCCGTCTGCGAATTCATTTCAGGTCGAGGCATCTTGGCTTTGAGCTGAGCACGGTTGAGTTTCGCTCCACGCCAATCGATGGTCGCGAGTTCGGAAAAATCGGTATCTGGGTTTAAGGTCACCACCCCAGTTTAACGTGTAAGACCGGATTGGGTTCCCATAAGTTACCCCATCCGGTCATACGTCGTGCGGTTGCTACACGTCCAGGCAGGCCGGGCCGAGCAGCACCTTCAAATCTCCGAAGAGTGCTGGGTTCGGATTGACCCTGAAATTCATACCCAGCCGCATCAACGAGGTGCCACGGCTACCGCTGAGCTTTACCCGCACTTCGGTGTTTCCACTATGGGTGCGAAGCACATCTCCAAGTTTCTGAATCAGCGTCTCGGTGGCTTTATGCGTAGGTATACCAATAACCACCGGTCCGGTTCCTGAGGTATCAGAAAGCTCGGGGATCATCATTTCTTGGGCGTTAAGTGTGATCGATCCATCGTCGCGGCGCTGTACACGTCCCTTGATCACCACAATCAAGTCATCGGCGAGAATCTCGGCGATTGGCTGGTAGGCCTGACCGAAGAACATCACTTCCATGGAACCGGAAAGGTCCTCAATTTCACTGCGTGCGTAAGGGTTGCCAGATTTTTTGGCAATACGTCGCTGCAGCCCACTGATCATGCCGGCTATGGAAATGACATGCCCGTCCGCTGGCCCTTCATCGGATAACACGCTCGTCACCGGCATATCCGCGTACTGATCAAGGGCGGAGCCCAAACCTTGGAGCGGATGATCCGAGACGTAAAGACCGAGCATATCTCGTTCGTAGGCAAGCTTTTCCTTCTTCTCCCAGTCGGGAAGATCAGGAATTGCTACCGTCATCGCATCTGAAACTTCGGAGGTGTCCAGCGCGCTAAACAGATCAAACTGGTTCGCTGCTTCGTTGCGCTTGAGCTGAATGACCGAGTCGACGGCTTCTTCGTGAATGGCCACCAGAGCACGACGCGGGTGCTTCATCGAGTCGAAAGCACCGGCCTTAATCAAGGACTCAATGGTGCGTTTGTTGCAGACCACTGCAGGGACCTTGCTCAAGAAGTCGCTGAAGTCTCGGTACGCGCCCTTTTCAGTGCGCGCCTCAACCATGCCGGCCACCGCGTTAGCACCGACGTTACGGATTGCGCCCATGCCGAAGCGGATGTCTTTACCCACAGGGGTGAAGTTCAGTGCTGATTCATTAACATCTGGGGGAAGCACGGTGATGCCGATGTGCCGGCATTCGTTCAGGTACAGCGCAAGCTTGTCCTTGTCATCGCCCACCGAGGTGAGCAATGCGGCCATATATTCGGCCGGGTAGTGCGCCTTGAGGTATGCGGTCCAGTAAGACACCACACCATAAGCAGCTGAGTGGGCTTTGTTGAACGCGTAGTCGGAGAACGGCAGCAAAATATCCCACAGGGTTTTCACCGCTGCGTCTGAATATCCATTGTCATTCATACCCTGCTTGAAGCCGGCGAACTGCTTATCCAGTTCTGACTTCTTCTTTTTACCCATGGCACGGCGCAGAATATCTGCTTGGCCCAGCGAGTACCCGGCAAGCTTCTGCGCGATCGCCATAACCTGCTCCTGATACACAATCAGGCCGTAGGTTCCGCCAAGAATATCGGCTAGTGGTTCAGCAAGTTCCGGGTGAATCGGGGTGACATCCTGCAACCCGGTTTTACGCAACGCATAGTTTGTATGCGAGTTAGCGCCCATAGGACCTGGTCGGTACAAGGCGATCACAGCGGAGATATCTTCGAAGTTATCCGGGCGCATCATTTTCAACAGTGAGCGCATTGGCCCACCATCGAGCTGGAACACGCCAAGGGTGTCACCACGTGCTAGCAGGTTATAGGCTTCAGTGTCTTCGAGCGTCAGTACCTCGAGGTCTAGCTCATCACCGGTGTTGTACGTGATGTTTTCTAACGCATCGGAAATGATGGTGAGGTTACGCAACCCCAAGAAGTCCATCTTGATCAAGCCCAAACCTTCACAGGTCGGGTAATCGAACTGGGTAATAACCTGGCCGTCTTGGATACGGCGCATGATCGGAATGACGTCGATGATCGGATCCGAGCTCATGATCACGCCGGCGGCGTGAACTCCCCACTGACGCTTCAGCCCTTCAATGCCCTTGGCCGTTTCGAAAACGCGCGCGGCTTCTGGGTCGTTGGCCACCAGATTACGGAAATCTCCGGCCTCTGAATAACGCTTTGAATCTGGGTTATCAATATCGTTCAGCGGGATATCTTTGGCCATCACCGCCGGTGGCAGGGCTTTGGTCAAGGTCTCACCCATGCTAAATGGGTAGCCCAGCACACGAGAGGAGTCCTTCAAGGCCTGCTTGGTCTTGATGGAACCATAGGTGACAATCATTGAAACACGTTCGTCGCCATACTTTTCGGTCACATACTTGATGACTTCCGAGCGGCGCCTATCATCGAAGTCCACGTCGAAGTCGGGCATGGAAACACGTTCCGGGTTCAGGAAACGCTCAAAGATCAACCCGTGTACCAAAGGATCCAGGTCAGTAATACGCATCGCGTAGGCAACCATGGAACCGGCACCGGAACCACGGCCTGGACCCACGCGGATGCCATTGCTTTTTGACCAGTTAATAAAGTCGGCGACGACTAGGAAGTAGCCGGGGAATCCCATCTTGATGATGACGTCAAGCTCGTAGTCGGCCTGTCTACGTGAGTCTTCAGGGATGCCATTGGGGTACCTATAGTGCAGTCCCTTGTCTACTTCCTTAATCAGCCAGCTGGTTTCGTCTTCTCCCGGCGGGCAAGGGAATTTAGGCATGTAGTTCGCGTTGGTGTCGAAAGAAAGATCAACACGGTCAGCGATTTCAAGGGTGTTGTCACACGCTTCCGGGTGTTCCTTGAACAACTCACGCATTTCGCGTGCACTCTTGAGGTAATAGCCGGACCCAGAGAATGCGAATCGGCTGCCGCCCTGGTCATAGGTCGGTTCGTCGAGAGTGGAACCGGAGTTGATGGCCAGTAGCGCCTCGTGGGCCTTCGAGTCGGCTTCGTGGGTGTAGTGAAGATCGTTGGTGGCAACGAGCGGAATGTCTAGTTCGCGGGCCAGACGCAGCAGATCCTTGGTGATTCTACGTTCAATCTCTAGACCGTGGTCCATGATCTCGCAGAAATAATTTTCTTTTCCGAACAAGTCTTGAAGCTCGGCGGCTGCAGCCTTGGCGGCGTCATACTGGCCCAGACGCAGTTTGGTCTGGACTTCACCTGAGGGGCAACCTGTGGTGGCGATCAGGCCCTCGGAATGCTCGTTGAGCAGTTCGCGGTCCCAGCGTGGGTATTTGCCAAAGACTGAGTCTAGGGACGCCCGCGAGGATCCCTTGAAGAGGTTGTCCATGCCCTTGTTGTTGTAAGACAGCAAGGTCATATGGTTATACAGACCACCACCGGAGACGTCGTCACCCTTTTGGGATTCGTCGGTGCGCCATTTCACACGAGTCTTATCGTTTCTCGCCGTGCCAGGAGTTACATAGGCTTCTACGCCGATGATTGGTTTTACTCCGGCGTCGGTAGCCCTCTTCCAGAAGTCGAAGGCACCAAAAAGGTATCCATGGTCGGTAATCGCCATGGCTTCCATGCCTTGTCGGTTAGCTTCTTCAAAAAGCTCCGAAAGCCGGGCCGCCCCGTCCAACATGGAGTATTCGGTATGGGTATGCAGATGGACAAATCCGTCACGTGTCGCGCTCACTGAACCAGTCTAACGATTTACGCCACGAATATCGTCCACCTGCCACCGGCTGTGGGAGCTCTCATAGCCGGTGGGCTACAGGACTAGTAGCTACCTTCGCGCAACAGTTCTAGTGCACCGGCGAGGTCATGCGGGTATTCACTTTCATATTCAACCCAATCCCCAGTGACCGGGTGATTAAATCCCAACCGTTTGGCATGCAGCCACTGGCGCGTCAACCCTAATGCAGCACCGAGGTTCGGGTCTGCCCCATAGGTCTGGTCACCGACGCAAGGGTGTCCAAAGGCGGAGAAATGCACACGAATCTGATGGGTGCGTCCGGTTTCTAGATGCACTTCTACCAGGCTTGCTCGGCCGAAGGCTTCGAGCATCTCGTAGTGCGTGACTGAGTCGCGTCCACCTTCGAGGACAGCGAACTTCCAGTCATGGCCTGGGTGCCTGCCGATCGGTGCATCGATGGTTCCTTCAAGAGGATCAGGTAGTCCTTGAACTACCGCGTGGTAAATCTTTTTGGGGGTGCGTTCCTTAAAGGCGCGCTTCAGCCCCGTATAGGCACGTTCCGATTTGGCTACCACCATGAGACCGCTGGTTCCCACATCGAGGCGGTGAACAATACCCTGACGCTCGGCGGCACCAGAGGTGGAAATATTGTAGCCTTCGGCCATGAGTGCACCCACGACGGTAGGTCCGACCCATCCAGGAGACGGATGCGCGGCGACTCCGACCGGCTTATCGATGACAACGTAGTCGTCTTCGTCGGCAATGATCTTCAAATCTTCCACGGCAATTACTCTAATTTCTAGTGGGTCGGACTGCGGTGGAATACTCACGTGCAACGCGTCGCCAGCTCGAACCTTCAGCGGCTTCGTCACCACACGTCCATTGACCTCAACCATGGAGTCTTTGAACAGCGTCTTCGCTAAAATTCTCGGGATCTCCAACGCCTTGGCAAGATACGAGTCCAGCCGTTGGCCGGCATCCTCTTCAGCCACGAGGAGATCATGGATCTCAGTTCCCTCAGTCGTGCTCATGCCGTGGGCTCCGTCTTCTCGTCGTCAGCGTCAGTCTTGTTGTTTTTGGGCGGATCACCGATGGTTCCATCGAGGTTGCGTCCGCGTATCAGCATCAACGCCACCACGATCATCGAACAAACGATAAATGAGTCTGCGACGTTGAAAATCGCGAAGTGTTGGACTGAGAACATGTCGACCACGTGGCCGAAGCCATAGGCTGGTTCGCGGAACAACCGGTCGGTCAGGTTACCTAGTACTCCCCCAAGTAACGAACCCAAAACGATCGCCCAGCCGCGGGTGCCTACTTTGCGTAACAGCAGATAAATCACGTATACGGCTACCGCGGCCTGCAGAATGGCGAAGATGATGGTGAAATCTTCGCCGATGGAAAAGGCTGCGCCAGGGTTGAGAATGTAGTGGATATCCAAGAAATTCGGAATCACTTCAATTGATTCACCGAGTTTCATTGTTCTCTCAACGAGAATCTTGACGGCTTGATCAAGAACTAGCGCTACTACGGCGATGATCAGGCCAAGACCTGCGAAGCGCTTAGCCGAGGCAGCACTCCTAGATGGTGAAGCACTCACACTGTTACCCATTAATTCCCTTTAAACAACAACGGTGGTGCCGGATCAATCCGAGCACCACCGTTAATTGTACTGATATTTAGTTCAAGCCATCAACCCGATAAGGATTAGTTGGTCTTCCCTGCGTTATCAATGGATCCCTGCGACTCAAGGTCACGGAGCTGTCCTTCGATGTAAGTCTTCAGACGTGCACGGTAGTCACGCTCGAAGCCGCGAAGCTGCTCAAGCTTACGCTCAAGTACTGACTTCTGCTGCTCCAGTGCAGAGAGAGTCTTACGGCTCTTCTCTTCTGCGGTGGTAACCAGCGAGTTTGCCTCGGTCTTAGCTTCCGAGATGATCTTGTCGCGCTGCTCAACACCGGAGGCGACATATTCATCATGCAGGCGCTGTGCCATGGCAAGTACGTTAGCTGCGGATTCTGCGGACTCGGTGCGAGGGGCAGCAGCAGGAACAGCGTTGGCTCCAGGAGCCGCGTCCTTCTTGTCCTCGACCTTAGCTGCAGCAACCGGAGCTTCGGTCTTCTTGACCTCAGCGGCTGGAGCAGCAACTGGAGTCTCGACCTTCTTAGGCTCTTCGGTCTTGGTTTCGACCTTCTTTTCTTCAGCTGGCTTAGCAGCTGGAGCGGCGGCAACTGGAGCAGGAACTGACTGTTCCTTGGCCGAGACGTTTGTGTCTCCACCCTGCCCTGCCAAGCGGCGGCGCAACTCTTCGTTCTCACCGGTCAGGCGACGTAATTCCACAACGATCTCGTCGAGGAAGTCATCTACCTCGTCTTGGTCGTAGCCTTCTCGGAACTTGGTCGGCTGAAACCGCTTATTGACTACGTCTTCTGGCGTCAAAGCCATTGGGTCACCTCAATACTGGGATCATTTCCGCCCGACAGTTGCTGTCTTGCGAAACACTTACCGTTCATTCAGTGTCGCGACCGGTGAAGTCGGAGCACCATTTCCTAAAGGATATAACGATTCGGACACTAATTACGAAACCGAACTGCCGGTTCAACTCAATTTTATTGTTTTTTGCTCTTCAGGACCTCTTTAGAACCTCGTATTCTTCTACGAAATCCCTAATCAGTTCCCTATGTTGTAACCTACGCCACTTACGATCGATTTGACAATCATTACGACGATAAACAGGATCAAAAATGACAAGTCAAGCCGGATTCCACCGATATCCAGAGGTTTGATCTTGCTACGCAGCCACCGTAGTGGAGGGTCCGTTATCGTGACGATTGTTGTCGCAGCGATCAGAGCAATCCCTTTAGGATGCCAGTGTCGAGCGAAACTTTCAGTTATGTCCAACACAATTCGCATTATCAACAGAATTTGTAGGACAGCTAACAAGAGATAAATTATCCCGAACACCATTTTTACGCGCTCGCTCCTGGCAACTTAGCTCTGGTTAAAGAAGGTCGCCTGGGCTTCGGACTGCTTGCGGTCTTCTCCCAGTACTTCAACAGTGGCTGGGGACAGCAAGAAAACCTTGTTAGTAACTCGTTCAATCGAGCCGTGGAGTGCGAAAACCAGGCCAGCCGAAAAATCGACTAAACGCTTGGCATCGGTTTCTCCCATGTCGGTGACGTTCATGATCACCGGGATTCCGTCACGGAAGTTCTCACCGATGATTTTGGCATCGTTGTAAGAACGTGGGTGCACGGTAGTAATTTGACGCAATTCGGAATCCTCATCCCGTACTGAAGGGGCACGCTTAATGGGTGTGACCGGAGCACGGTATTCGTTCTCTGGTTCTTTGGCTACTGAATGCGGTGCAACCGATTTAACAACCGGCTGCGGGCGCGGGGCCTCGACTGGACGTTGCGTTGCAACATCCTCGACGGCCCGTACCTGGGTCCTCGGTTCTGAGTTGTCCGTATCGACCTCACTCTGCTCAACGGCATCCGCCAAGCCGAGATAGACCATTGCCTTGCGTAGTCCGTCAGCCACGTTTTTTCTCCTCAGTTGTCCCGTCCATGCAACCCCAGGTGCATGAATCCGCTACTCTGACGCTACCGCACGCCAAACGGCTGGCATTGCTCATTCGATATTTTTGGGCGGTGTGTCGCGCAGGCCTATATTTTCGGCCAAATCAGCCCGGCTAGTCGGCCCGACCGTGAACTTCTTCGGTAGGAGAAGAATCTCTCATCTTCTAGCGTGCAGACACCACTTTGCTGCACATTTACTCCGAGATCTGACAATTCCTTGTGCGCGGAGGCCGGCAAGTCGAGCGCCGGAGTGCCCCAGCTAGTGTTGCTTCGTATTCCGGGGCGAGACTGCTCTGATTCCACGGCCATTGATTCGGGGACCTCATAGCACTGGCCACAAATTGCCGGGCCAATAACCGCCTCGATGTGCACGGCTCCCAATGCTTGAAGTTCACCCACCGTACGGGTCAATATTCCGTCCAGTAGCCCCCGCCGACCCGCGTGGGCCGCTGCAGTGAACGTTTGCTTCCGGGCAGCGTCTTTAGCGACGAATAGTACCGGCAGACAATCTGCAACCATCACCGCCAGCGCTTCGCGTCCGGTGGGGTCCACCAGCGCGTCACAGGTTGGCGCTTCCGGCTCTGTCCACGAGGTGCGCCGCTCCGAGGCTATGTGCACCACCTCGGTGGAATGAATCTGGTTCATGAAGTGCAAAGAAAAACGTCGAACCCCGATCGAGTCTTCCAATCTGGCCCGATGTTCCCCCACGAGGTGGGGGTCATCGTTCACATGCAAGGCAAGGTTTCCCTCGGCTTGCGTGGTAAACGCCAGGTGGATACTCGAATCGAGGTTCGACGCGAAATGTAGCACTGCTCAGCTAATCGCTGATTTACTTCAGGAAGTCAGGAACGTCCAGATCATCGTTCGAACCGTTAAGGTCCGAATCGACAACATCTGGAAGATCCTGGAAGGAGTTGTTCTGCTCTGCAGCAACCGGCTTCGCTTCCGGCGCTGGCGCCGCTTCTGCCGGTGCAGCCTGTGGAACAGGTTGCTCTTGCGCTGGACGGCTTGTTGCTGGCTTAGAGACCAACGGAGCCATTGGCTTGCTGGTGACATCTGGCTCGTCAAAGCCTGCTGCAATCACCGTGACACGCGCTTCGTCGCCCAAGGCATCGTCAATGACGGCACCGAAGATGATGTTTGCCTCTGGGTGTGCGACTTCCTGCACCAGTCGAGCAGCCTCGTTGATCTCGAACAAGCCGAGATCCGAACCACCCTGGATGGAAAGGAGCACGCCGTGTGCGCCGTCGATGGATGCTTCCAGCAGTGGCGAAGCGATTGCTAGTTCGGCGGCCTTAACCGCACGATCTTCGCCTCGGGCCGAGCCGATACCCATCAGTGCCGAACCAGCACCCTGCATCACGGACTTGACGTCCGCGAAGTCGAGGTTGATCAGCCCTGAGGTGGTGATCAGGTCAGTGATGCCCTGAACACCGGAAAGCAAGACCTGGTCTGCCTGACGGAATGCGTCGAGCACCGACACGTTACGGTCAGAGATGGACAGCAGGCGATCGTTAGGAATAACGATCAGCGTGTCGACCTCATCGCGCAATGCTTCAATGCCGTTTTCGGCAGAGTTCGCACGACGACGACCTTCGAAGGTGAATGGACGGGTTACAACACCGATGGTCAGTGCACCCAGTCCGCGGGCGATACGTGCCACGACAGGTGCGCCACCGGTACCGGTGCCGCCACCTTCGCCGGCGGTCACGAAGACCATATCGGCGCCGCGTAGGACGTCTTCGATTTCTTCTACGTGATCTTCGGCTGCCTGGCGTCCCACATCAGGGTTAGCACCAGCGCCGAGGCCACGCGTAAGTTCGCGTCCCACGTCTAGCTTTACGTCGGCATCACTCATGAGTAGAGCCTGCGCATCGGTATTGATGGCGATGAACTCAACGCCCTTGAGACCGACTTCGATCATTCGATTGACTGCGTTTACACCGCCACCGCCGATTCCGACGACTTTAATGACCGCGAGGTAATTCTGTGGAGCTGCCACGTCCCGCTTCCCTTGTTAGATGTGCTACATATTTCACGATTCATGCGTAGAACCTTGACTCTTAACCTTAAGGTTAAGATTCTGTCAAGCTATCGCTATTAAGAACGCTATGAGCCATGCTGGCTTTCTGCAACGACCGCTGGGGCGTGTCGTCTCTTGAAACCTATCTTTCCAGAATTTCCCTTGAGAATGTTCATCCCTCGCCCGTGGCGAACGACTTAATACGTCACCGGGTTTTCTGGATTGGTTACGTCGATGACTTTAGCCTTGGCCTTATTTTCTTTGAGCTGTTTCAGGAAAATATTAGCCACTTCGTTTTTAAGTGCGGCTTTATCTCCGTCTCCCCAGATCAGAGTTCGCTTGTTCGGCAAGGCTAGCTCCATGAAGCCAGCCTGGGTGAGGGTCGCCGTTGACACCTGTTTAAGCACCTTTGGCTCCACGGTACTCAAAATTCCCGTCAACAGTTGAAATTTCTCGGGATCTTTCGTTTCATCTGACGCTTTGACGCGAGGAAGCTTGGTTTTATCTTTCTCACCAATCTTCTTCAGCTTCTCGCCGGTGGAGGAAACAATAAATGAGTTCTTGCCGTCCACTAAGATCGCTACAGGTTCAGCTTCAACGACCTCAACTACGAGAGTATCTGGCATCTTTGCTCGGACAACGATTTCATCCACGGCCGGTTCATCACCGATGAGTTCCGCTACGCGCGACTCTGAGATGCGTGGCAGTGGAACCCCCTGCAACGGGGCCAACACCTCAAGTAGCTTTTTCTCGCTGACCAATTTACTGCCGGTCACTTCGATTTTTTTCGCCGCAAGCAACGGAGAAAAACTCAGCACCAGCACGGCGGTAACGCTCAAAGCCACAATGCTCGCGGCAATAATGAGTAGCAGCTTGCGACGCTTTTTCTCCGGACTTGCCGGAAGCTCGACTACCTTGGAATTTTCCATCACATTAACCTCCAGATTTAGTCGAAGGACAATGCAGCAACAATTTGCTCGCCCAGTTCGGTTACATCACCGGCGCCGATGGTCATCACCACGTCACCAGGCTCGGCGTACTCCACCGCATGGGCTACTGCAGCCAGCGGAGTGAGAACCTCGCTAGGTACTTCAATGCGCTGGGCAATGAGCTCGCTGGTAACCCCAAGGATCGGCTCTTCGCGGGCAGGGTAAATTTCTAACACCCGCACGCTATCTGCCAAAGACAAGGCCTGGGCAAACTGACGGTAGAATTCCTGGGTCCGGCTAAAGAGGTGTGGCTGGAAGATGACGTGCAACTTTCCGTTGCCTGCCACCGCTCGGCCGGCCTTCAACGCGGCATCAACCTCGGTGGGGTGGTGAGCGTAATCGTCATAGACTCGAACGCCATTGCCCGAGCCTTTAAATTCAAAGCGACGAGCGGCACCAGCAAAACTTCCCAGCGCCACCAACGCTTCTTCAATCTCCAGTCCCGCGTCCATGCCTACGGCTAGCGCCGCTGCGGCGTTGAGCAAATTGTGCTCCCCGGGCACCGCGAGATTCAGAATATGACTCTGACCGCTACCCCACTCGATGGTGGCCTCAAATCGGCCATCTTCCAAGGCCCGGGCGTTACTAAGTCGGCGATCCGCGTGATCGGCAAAACCGTAGGTCTGGATCCGCAACTCGGGTCGTTCCGCACGCATCTTCCGCGCAAGATCATTAGCACCTTGGTCATCGGCACAACAGATGAGCAGACCGTCTTCGGGTAACAAGCGAGCGAATTCTACGAAAGCTTGGTGGACCGCTTCGGCGGTGCCGTAGTGATCCAGATGATCCGCCTCAATATTGGTGACGACGATGACATTTGGTCGGTAGTTTAAGAACGAAGCATCAGACTCGTCTGCTTCCGCCACGAAGATCTCTCCACGGCCCAATTCCGCATTCGTACCAAGACTTGGAATGTTTGCTCCCACGGCGAAGGATGGCGCAGCCGATGCGGTTTTGAGCATGTGGGCGGTCAACGAGGTAGTCGTAGTTTTTCCGTGGGTACCGGCGATAGTCACCACCTGCTGATGTCCACGCATAGTCGCTTCGAGACCCTCGGAACGGTGCATGATCTTCAGTCCACGGCGCAATGCTTCATCGTATTCCGCGTTGCCTGGTTTGATGATCGAGGAGATCACCACGGTGTCCGCATCACCCAAGTTTTGTGGGTCGTAGCCGATATGGATCCGAGCGCCACGTTCACGAAGGCCTTCAAGGACCGGCAAATCCTTGGCGTCTGAACCAGAGACCGCTACCCCGTAGTCCAGGAGCAGTCGGGCTACGGCTGAGACGCCGACGCCGCCAACGCCCATCAGATGTACCTTGCCTAATTCGGCGATGTGGTTGCCTGGCTGCTGTGCCATAATTTAGCCTTCCTGACCCGACGCGGAACGCCGGGATGAAACTTCGTCGATAATCATTGCTGCCATCTGTTCGGCAGCGTCTCGTTGTCCCAGCGAAGCAGCAGCTTGCGACATCTGTTCAAGTTTATGCTGATCGGTGATCAAGTTCAGGACCGTGTCGGTGACATAGCCGGGAGTAAAGTCCGAGTTCGAAACCAATAATGCGCCTCCGGCTGCAACCAGCTCGCTCGCATTTAGTTTCTGTTCACCGTTGCCAATTGGCAATGGAACGAGAACTGAAGCGGTTCCAGCCACCGCCAGCTCGCACACGGTGCCCGCGCCGGAACGGCAGATCATCAGGTCTGCCGCGGCGTAAGCGAACTCCATTCGGTCCACGTACTCGCGTTGCGTATAACCGGCGTGTTCCAGATGGTTACCTTGGGCATCGGTAATTTGCTTCCCTCGACCGGTGATATGCACTACGTGCACTCCTGCAGCGTGCAGCTGGTCAAGCGAAGCAACAATAGTCTCGTTAATGCTCTGCGCACCGGAAGACCCACCGGTGACCACCAGCACCGGCGACTGATCGGTGAGGCCAAAGTACGCACGAGCCTCGTCACGAATCGCGGACCGATCCATCAGCGCGACGTTAGATCGCATCGGCATGCCAACCTGACGTGCGTTTGGTAGTCCGGTGTTAGCGAATGTAGTTCCGACACCGACCGCGTGTTTTGCACCCAGCTTATTGGCCATGCCTGCAACCGAATTTGCTTCGTGAACAAAAGTTGGGATGCCAAGCTTTTTAGCCGCTAGGTAAGCCGGGGTGCAGACGTATCCGCCGACGCCGAGCAATGCTTCGGCTTTGGTTTCTCGCAGTATCTTCTTTGCTTCATTGATTGCGCTGAGGAACCGAAACGGAAACTTGAGCAGATCGAGGTTGATGCTTCTGGGCATCGGCGCCTTAGGGATCAGCGCTAACCGATAACCGGCTTCGGGAACCAGCTTCGTTTCAAGCCCACCGGGAGAACCCAGGGCAACGACGCTTGCCTGCGAATCTTGCTCACGCACTGCATCTGCGATGGCTAGCATTGGCGAAATATGGCCGGCGGTTCCGCCTCCGGCAACGACCAGACGGATCGGATCACTCATGGCTTTTATACTCCTCGGGTCCAAGACCAGCGATTAGGCACAATCAACGTAAAACTTACTTTGGCGACTTTTTGGTGTCCGTAGCAAAGTTCGCTAGGGCAGCAAGTTTCTGAGCGCGTGCCGAACAAAGCACGAAGCCCATAGCTAGCATTACCGCAAGCATCGCCGAACCACCGGAAGAAATGAAAGGTAGCGGCACACCAATGACCGGTAGCAATCCACTGACCGTACCAAGATTGATGAATGTTTGTCCGATGATCCAGGTGGAAATGCAACCCATCAATACCTTGGTGTACAAATCACTGGCGCGCATCGCGATACGGAACATGGCCAAGGCCAGCAGTGCAAACATGCATAGGACGAAGAGAACACCAACAAATCCGAATTCTTCGCCAAGAATTGAGAAGATGAAGTCGTTTTGCGCTTCGGGAACGTAGGACCACTTGAGTCGTGATTGCCCTGCTCCGACGCCGAACCAACCGCCGGAGGCGAATGCGTGCAGTCCCATGCTGGACTGGTAACAGATTCTGTCATCGACACCGCAGTCAATTTTCAACCAAGCCAACACACGTGCACGACGGTTAGAAGAAGCGAATACCAGCACCGCGAGCATTGCAAAACCTACAATGCTCGCCAGCGCTAGCCACTTCATCTTCAGTCCGCCAAGAAACAGTGCCGTGGCAATGATCAAGATCAATACCAGCGCGGTGCCTACGTCTTTACCGGCCAACACCAGTAAAAGAATGGCGCCGCCGATGGGAAGAACGATAGGTACAAATAAGTGCTTGTAGTCGTGGAGCATGTTTTGCTTTTTTTCAAGCATGAATGCAGCAAAAACTGCCAAGGCTAACTTCGCAAACTCACTGGGCTGCAGGCCGATGGTGCTGGTAATACGAATCCAGTTTCGGTTACCCAGGACCTCATGGCCTAGTGGAGTGAACGCCACTAGGAACAACAGTAGTACCGCCACGAGTGCGGCTGGCCAGGCCAGTCTTTTCAGCGTTGCAGGTTTGAAAAACTGCATCACTATCATCGCAACAATGCCTAACCCGGCAAACATCGCTTGGGATAACGCCACGGTGAAACCATCATTGCCGCGAGCAATTGCCTCAACGGACGCCGAGGACTGCACCATCAGCACACCAAATATTGCCAAGGCAATTGAGGTGACAAACACCAGCATGTAATCGATCGAAGCGGTGCGTGCACTGCCAGATTCGATGTTGCCGATGAGCCGACCTACCGGGGAGAACTTAGGCTTTCTATTCTTGGTGTTTTTGCCACGTGCTGTTGCCATCATTGCCTCCCGTCCGGTCCAGTTGCTTACTTAGTTCCTGCGGTTCCCTCATCCATGACATCACTGACAGCGCTGATAAATGCGTTGCCACGCTGGGCGTAGGAACTGAATTGGTCCATCGAGGCAGCTGCCGGGGCCATCAATACGGTATCCCCCGCTTGAGCAAGTTCTGCTGCCTTGCGCACGGCTTGGGTCATCACCTGCGAGCCTGTCGGAGGCACTGCCGTGGCAGCTTGTCCTAGCGCGGTGATATCTACCAACTGAACGTCACTAGCATGTTCGGCCAGTGCCGCACGCAGTGAGTCGTTATCGGTACCAATGAGCAGTACGGCGCGTAAACGCTGAGCATGAGTTTTGATCAGCTCGGTGTAGTCCACACCTTTAGACAGTCCGCCGGCAATCCACACCACCGAGCTAAAGGCTGCCAGCGAGGCATTAGCTGCGTGCGGGTTAGTGGCCTTTGAATCATTGATCCACAAGATGTCATCGCGTCGCGCCACTGCTTGAATACGGTGAGCACCAGAATCAAAACTGCTCAAACCCATAGCGATTGCCTCTGCTTCTACCCCGTATGCTCGGGCTAAAGTAGCGGCCGCGGCGGCATTGGCTGCGGTATGCTTCGGAACGATTTCACCGATGTCGCTCAGCGCCACCAGTTCTAAGGCGTTGCTTCGGCGCTCTTCGATAAATGCGCGGTCCACCAATAGTCCTTCAACTATCCCTACGGTGGAAACCGTTGGGCTGTCGGTAGAGAAGCCGATGGCGCGGCATCCTTCAACGACATCCGCGTTCTCAACCATTTGAAGTGTCTTGGCGTCTGCGACGTTAAAGATCGCGGCGATTTGGGTTCGCTCATAGATCTTGGCTTTATCGGCCTGGTAGGCCTCAAAGCCACCATGCCAGTCCACATGATCTTCGGCAATATTCAAGACGACGGAGGCCAATGGAGAGATGCTGTGGGTGTAGTGCAGCTGGAAGCTGGAGAGTTCAACAACAAATACGTCGTAGTCCACCGGTTCACGAACCGCATCCAAGATGGGGGTGCCCACGTTGCCCACGGCGATCGCACGTAAGCCGGCGGCCTGCAAGATTGCTTCGGTCATGCCTACGGTCGTGGTTTTACCGTTGGTACCGGTGATCGCTAGCCACTGCGGCGCGGTGCGACCTGCACGGTTCTGCACTCGCCAGGCAAGTTCAATATCGCCCCAGATTTCTATCCCGGCTTCGGCTGCAGCAGCCAAGACTGGGTGGCGTGGATTCCAGCCTGGCGAAACCACGACCAGATCCGGCGCGGCCCCGTCAACCTGCGGCAACGAATCGATATGTTCTGCACCGAGCAACACCTGATGTGCTCCGACAATTTTCAGGGTCTCGGCACGCTGCGAGTTGATCTCATCATCGCGTCCGTCAATGACGGTAACTATGGCGCCAAGCTCAATCAGTGTGTCGGCGGCCGAAAATCCGGAGAGCCCCAGACCTGCAACAACAACGCGCAGATCTTTCCAATTTGCATCCCAGCTGGTCAGATTGGCCAGTTTTTCACTCACAGTGCGACAACCCATTCGGAGTAGAACAGACCCAGCCCGGCTGCGACAAAGAGACCGGCCAGAATCCAGAAACGAATAACAACATTCTCTTCGGGCCAGCCCGAGAGCTCAAAGTGGTGTTGCAAAGGCGCCATCTTGAAGACGCGCTTACCACCGGAAAGTTTGAAGTAACCAACCTGGATGATCACCGACAAGGCGATGATGACGAACAGGCCGGCAATGACAACCAGCAACAGCTGGGTACGTGAGAGGATCGCCATCGCTGCGAGGGCGCCACCAATAGCTAGCGAGCCGGTATCCCCCATGAAGATCTTCGCTGGCTTAGCGTTCCACCAGAGGAAGGCGATCAAGGCGCCGGAAATCGTTGCACCGAGCAGCGCTAGATCCTGCGGGTCGCGCACGGTGTAGCAAACTTCCATCGCATTATCGCGGCCACAGGCCTGGTTTTGTTGCCAGATACCAATGAGCGTGTAAGCGCCGAACACCATAATCGAAGCACCAGTGGCAAGACCGTCAAGACCGTCAGCCAAGTTCACACCGTTGGTGGTCGCAGTGGAGATCAGATTGGCCCAAAGCACAAAGAGAATCAGACCCACCAATGGTCCGGCGAAGGCTAGGTCAATCTTCAGATCTCGCAAAAATGAAATCGCCGTCGACCCGGGCGTCAGCCCTTGAGCGTTAGGGAACTGCAAGGCAAGAACTGCGAAGCTGATGCCCACAATCGCCTGTAAGACGATCTTCTGGTAGGCGCGCAGTCCCAAGGAACGCTTCTTGGCGATCTTGATGAAGTCATCGAGGAAGCCGACAAGTCCCATTCCGCCGAACAAGAGCAATACCAGCAAGCCGCTGGCGGTAATCCCGGAGGAAGTACGCCCCATCAGCCCTAGGATGCCGTGAGTGAGGAAGTAAGCAACAAAGACCGCAAGGATAAAGACCACACCACCCATGGTGGGGGTACCGGACTTCACCGCATGTGAGTTCGGTCCGTCGTCACGCACTACTTGTCCGTACTGCTTTTTGGTCAGCAGTCGGATATACAGCGGCATGGCCACCATGGTCAGCACTAAGGCAATGCCTGCGCCTAGAATCAATGCGATCATGCGTCTTCGCCTTCTTTCACCAGTGCTGCAATGTCATCACCTAGGTGTCGTAACCCGGCGCCATTTGAAGATTTGAACAAAACTATATCGCCGGGCAAAAGCTGCTCGGCAAGCTGGCTACGTGCCTCTTCGATGGTTTCCACGAAGTAGGCTTCGTCACCCCAACTGCCTTCGAGCACCGCCGAGTTATATGCCAGCTTTGCGCCCCAGCCAATCACCAACAACTTTTTGATGTTCATTCGTACCGCGATGCGGCCCAAAACATCATGCTCGTGTCGGGATTCGTCGCCGAGCTCCAGCATTTCGCCTAATACCGCCCAGGTACGCCGGGCAACACCTTGCTCGTTAGGAAGTCCTAGTTCGGCCAGCGTGCGAAGTGCTGCACGCATGGACTCTGGATTCGCGTTGTACGCATCGTTAATGATGGTCACTCCATCGGCGCGCTCAATGCGTTCCATGCGCCAGCGACTGCCAGCAGTCAGCCCGTCAAGGGTCTGCGCAATTAGGGCCGAGTCGATACCTAGTTCAGCGGCTGCACCTGCAGCGGCCAAGATATTCGAGACATGATGGCGTCCAAGCAGTCCTGAGGTGATGCGCTGGCTGTAACCATTGGAAAATTCTAGAGTCAGTTCAGGCTGTCCATCGGAGTTGACCACGACATCTTGCGCCCAGACGCTCGCGTTCTCGGGTTTGTTGCTGACGGTACCGAAGTAACGTACCGCTCCCCCGGAGCGCTGCGCCATCCGTGCGACTCGCGAGTCATCAAAATTTAGTAGTGCGGTCCCGGAAGCGTCTAAGGCTTCAACAAGTTCGCCCTTGGCCTTTTCAATATTTTCCACTCCGCCAAATTCACCGGCATGTGCGGTGCCTACACACAACACCACCCCGATCTTAGGGTGGACCATATCGGTGAGGTAGGTCAGGTGGCCAATACCGGTAGCGCCCATCTCGATCACCAAGTACTTGGTGTCTTCGGTGGCACTAAAGACGGTCAGGGGTACTCCGACTTCTCCGTTATAGGAGCCAATCGGCGACACCGTAGGCGCAACCTTGGACAGAATGGTTGCTAAGAGGTCTTTGGTGGTTGTTTTGCCGGCCGAGCCGGTGATACCGATGACCACGGCGTCGTTTTTCTTCTTCAGATACTCAACGATGTGCGCAGCGATCTGGCCCATCGCTTCGACCGCGTCATCGACAATAATTGCCGGATGTTCGGCTCTTTGCTCGTCGAGGGTGACACGTTCGGCGAGGGCCAACGTGGCTCCGCTGGACAGGGCTTTGTCAATAAAGGCGTGTCCGTCAGAAAATTCGCCGGGTTTAGCAACAAAAAGGGCTCCGGGAAGCACGTCACGCGAATCGGTAGTAACCGATGAGATGACGGTGGATGGGGCGACAGTAGCTGTCGCGCGACCCCCGGTGATCGCGAGCAGGTCGGAGAGAGACAAATCAATCATGGCAATTAGGACTTTACACTTGAGCGGCGGTTGAGGAGGACTTCTGTGAGCTAGTAAATGGTCACAAATCCATGAAGCTTTAGCGCATTGGCCAGTTCGACGCGGTCATCTAACTCAACGTCAATACCGGCTACGTCTTGGCTAACTTCGTGTCCGCGACCGGCAACGAGTATCGCGTCTTGCACTCCAGCCAAACTCACAGCGAACTCTACGGCTTTAGCGCGTGGCGCGATGTTAAATAGCTGAACCGATGTACGT
Organism: Arthrobacter sp. MYb213; assembly: GCF_002979915.1. Lineage (GTDB taxonomy): Bacteria > Actinomycetota > Actinomycetes > Actinomycetales > Micrococcaceae > Glutamicibacter. The sequence goes on along the minus strand of NZ_PCQA01000001.1, from coordinate 5,908 downwards.
TCAGCGTCGATGACCGCTTGCGCGCCGGCGGCAACCTGTTCGCGGATTGGTTCCGGGTCTTCCCCATGTGGATCGTCATCGGTGACAATAACGATGTCTGCATGACGCGCCGCCACGGCACCCATATCTGGGCGCTTGGTCTTGTCACGTTCACCGGTGGCACCGAAAACGATAATTCGACGTCCTTGCTCGGTGACGCGCATCGATTCCAAGGCTTTGGCAATGGCATCGGAGTTATGCGCGAAGTCCACCACGGCCACCGGTGACTCGCCAATGACTTGCATACGACCTGGAACCGATACTGACAGTGGGTCAGCTTGCTTCAGTGCTTCCTGGAGCCGTTCTAGTGCGACACCGCTGGCCAGCACCATCACGGTTGCCAGCGCCGCATTGGCGACATTAAACAGTCCCGGCAAACCGGTGCGGGCATGAATTTCACGTCCATCGCGGTGCACGATGGAGAACTCATGTCCTAATACGCTGGGCGCAATGTTCGCTACGTGCCAGTCGGCATCGGTCTTTGAGTCAAGGCTCAGTGACTCGGTGGGAATTGACGCATTCTGTGCCAGTCGCTGTCCATAGGAGTCATCGACCATCACCACTGCACGCTGGCTGTGCTCCGAGGTAAACAGTTGCGCCTTGGTCTGGAAGTAGTCTTCCATGGAGCCATGTAGATCGAGATGGTCCTGGGTGAGGTTGGTATATCCGGATACGGCAAACTGCAATCCGTCGACTCGACCGTAACTCAGCGAATGGCTAGAAACTTCCATTGCCACCGTGGAAATATCTTGTTCATGCATCCGTGCAAGGACACCATGTAACTGGGTGGCCTCGGGGGTGGTGAGCACGCTAGGGATAATTTGACCGCGAGCAGACATTTCAATGGTGCCAACAAGACCTGCGTGTGAGCCAAGGGCCTCGGTAATTGCCCGGATCATAAAGGTGGTGGTGGTTTTACCATTGGTACCGGTCACCGCTAGCAGTTCCGGGCAGTTCCGGGCAGTACCGTAGACCATGCTGGCGGCACGAGCTGCAATTTTACGCACGTCACTGACTACTGCCACCGGAATCGATGCCGGTTCCGCCAACAGATTGAGGCCCGCCTCATCGGTGATCAGCGCGACGGCTCCATTGGCTATGGCGGTGTCTAGGAATTCTGCGCCGTGACGTTTTGCGCCCGAGATGGCCAGGAATACGTCCCCGGGCTGAACTATCTGTGGGTTCAGGCTCACTCCGGTAATAGGTCGCTTATTAGCGGCTCCATGAGCGGTTGCAGCGAGAGGTTCTAGCAACTGATCAAAGTCGATGCCTTTGACCGTGCTAGGTCGCAAATGATGTTCCAGCTCGCGTGGCGTGCCTGATTCCTGAACTACCAAGGTTTCTTTTGTTCCTTACCAACGAAGACGTCATACGCTTCTGATTTTGTGGAGCTTGGTGGCACGTTGTAGGTGTTGAGTACGTGACTCATTACTTCGGTAAACGTGTCGGCGACCGAAAAGTTTTTCCAGCTACCTTGCGGACGGTACATGGTTGCCACCACAACGTACTGTGGGTCATCCAGTGGTGCTACGCCTGCGAAGGAATAGCTGTACCCGTCATAGCCCTTATCACTTGCGGCCTGTCCGGTACCTGTTTTACCGCCTACGCGGTATCCCGGTATCTTCATTTTAGTACCGGTGCCCGATTCCACGACGCCTTCCATGAGCTTCAGCATCTCTTTTGCTGTCTCTTTCTTCACAACGCGGCTCGTTTTTGACTGATCCGGTTCGGTTACGCTTCCATCATCGTTTTTATAGCCTTCAATGAGGCTCGGTGCGATGCGCTCTCCGCCGTTGGCTAGAGTCTGGAAAATCGAGGCGGTGTGAAGGACAGTTTGCGAATAACCTTGGCCAAACATCGTGGTGTACTGCTGGCGGCGATCCCAATTTTCTGGTTTCGCCAGCTGTCCAGCGCTTGCACCGTTTAGTCCAAGGTAAATCGGGCTTCCTAGCCCAAACTTTCGCATGTAGTCATAGCGTTGTTTTTTGGTCAGCTTGTTTCCGACCATCACGGTACCGGTGTTGTAGGAACGAGCAAAAATTCCAGCCGCAGTCATATCGAAAGTGTCGTGTGGCAAGGAGTCGTTAATAGTCTCCTTGGTGACTGTGTACTTGTTCGGAACACGGAACTCGGTCTTAGGCGTCACCGCTCCCTGATCAATTGCCGCAGCAAAAATTGCAGCTTTGCCGGTGGATCCAGGCTCAAAAGCCCGGGTAATGGACACGGAGCGACGAAATTCTGGATCGGTAGCACCTGGGTCATTGGGATCTAATTGAGCAGAGTCACCAATGGCAAGGATCTTGCCGGTCTTTACTTCCTGAACGACTACCGATACCCATTGGGCATTAAACTGCTTCTGCTTCTTCTCGGCCTCACGCTGTGCCACATAGTTCACATCGGAGTCGATGGTCAGCATGACGTCTTGGCCGTTAACCGCTGGGGTCTCTTCAACCTCGGTGACCGGAATGCGGACGCCGTCGGCACTGACCTCAATCTTGCGACTGCCTTCGGTTCCTTTAAGATGCTTCTCTTGGCTCAGTTCTAAGCCTTCAGCACCCACCACGGATGTTTGATCCTCAGAGTTTCGCACAAAACCTAGGAGCGGTCCGGCGATCACGCCTTGTGGGTACTGTCGTTCGCTACGTAGCAATGGGGAAAGGCGTGGGATGCCGACTTCCATCACTTCGTTTTTAACTTCTGGAGTGACTCCCTTGGCCAGGACCACGTAGCCTTTGGGTTTGGCACCGTCCTGCGGCTGAACGGAAGTGGCAAGCTCTGCTGGATCCTGGTCAAGAATCTGGGCTAGTTCCTTGACCGCCTGATCCCAACCGATGAACTCGCTACCGTTGGTGCCATCGCGCTTGGCGCGGCGGAATTGATCTCGCTGGTCTCGCTGGTCAATAACCAGGTCGTAACGGTCAACGCTGACCGCCAACAACGTACCGTTGCGATCAACGATAGAACCACGGGTCGGCGCGATGACTTCTTCGCGCTGGCGGTCTGCCTGCGCGGCATCGGCGACGGTCGAAGCGTTAATTCCCTGTACCCAAAACAATCGGCCCGCGATTGCTAGGAGTGCTGCCAAAGATAAGATGAGCAAAAAACGCATGCGCTTTTTTGCTGTGTCCAGTGCGGTCGAGCTCACGGTGATACTCAGTCCCCTCAACGTGGTTTCTTGACAGCGAGAATTACCGTCGTGGTTCTAGCTTAGAAAGCGAAAGCTAGTTCGTCGGGGATTTGATCATTGGTGCTGGGATCGTGCCGCCGTTGAGTTCGCTATCTTTGAAGACCGGTCGTCCGTCATCGGCAATCTTGCGAGTTGCCGATTCGTCTTTCACTACAGACTTCGTGGAATTCTTCGAGTCCGCCGAATCGGTAGCCGGCTTCGCATCATCTTTAGAGGCATTGCCCACAGTAGGCACTGGTGCCTTGGACTCACTCTTCTTCGTGTCGGCCTTTGCCTTCTCGCGGATGCTCTGCCCCGGTAGTGGCAACGTTGCGTAGTTGGCGGAATTACCTTCCGCCTCCACGGCCTTGTCTGCAGACTTCGTGATGGAGTTGTCGTTGAGATCCACCAGTCCAGGAGCCCCCGGTGCTACTAAGCCAAGCGCTTTCGCTTTTTTGGCCAGCGCCTGCGGAGCTGACAGCGATTGAGCTTCCTTGAGTAGCGCCTGGTTTTCTTGCGAGAGCACGCGTTCTTGGTTTCGCAAAGACACAATGTCATATTGTCTTTGGGCTACCGACGTGTTCATCAGCACGAGCGTAACTATCACTGAAAATGCCACGACGACCAGAGCAATCACCATGACCAACATCGAACGCTTGTTGGTCTCGTTAATACGCGGTACGAGTGAGAGCGTAACGCGCTGGCGCGAATCAAGCTCTGGAAGTTCACTTGCTGCCACTGGTTCCGGACGAACGGCGCGAGCAGCACTACCGTCGACAACCGTCTGTGCGGTCATTGCGGCGGTCTTGGTGACTCGACGTTGGGCTCGTTGGGTCATGGGCTAGCTCCTTTTCAGAACTCTTTCGACCGCACGCAAGCGGGCCGATGCAGCACGTGGATTTTCTGCGATTTCTGCTTCTGTCGGCTTCTCGGTGCCCTTGGTGAGTACCTTGAATTCGGGCTTATGCTCTTCCAGCTCAACTGGAAAACCCGGAGGAGCCGACGAGGTAGAACCCTTGACGAAGTGACGTTTGGTGATTTTGTCTTCGAGCGAGTGGTAACTCATGACGACCACCCGGCCGCCAACATGTAGTGAGGACATCGACGCAGGTATAGCTCGTTCCAGAACGTCAAGCTCTTCATTCACCGCAATACGCAATGCTTGGAAAGTTCGCTTTGCAGGGTGCCCTGAGGTGCGTGCTGCAGCAGCAGGAACTACCGAGCGAATAACCTCGACCAGCTGAGCTGTCGTCGTGATTCGTTCTGTGGCTCGCGCCTCCACGATGGCTGTAGAAATTCGACCCGCAAATTTCTCTTCGCCCCACTGACGAATAATCCGGAGCAGTCGCTCACGGTCCAGGTCGTTGACCAAGTCTTCGGCAGTTGGACCCACCGAGGTGTCCATACGCATATCTAGAGGCGCATTGTAGGAATATGCAAAACCTCGTTCGCGCTCATCGAGTTGCAATGAGGAAACACCAAGATCAAAAAGTACGCCGTCGATTCCCGGGAAACCCAGGTCTTCCACCACGTCCGAGATTTCGTCGTAGACCGCATGCACAAGGTCTACTCGATCTTCGAAAGGCTTTAGACGAGCTCCGGCAAGCTGGTGAGCCTGCTCGTCACGGTCAAGACCGATCAGGTGGAGATTGTCGAAGCGTTGCAGGATCGCCTCGGAGTGTCCACCCATTCCTAGGGTGCAGTCCACAACAACGGCTCTACGTCCGTCGGCATTGGCGCGCTCGATGCCCGGTGCCAAAAGATTGACGCATCGATCCAGTAATACCGGAACATGTCGCTCCGAAGCTGGTCGTTGAGAATCTTGATTCGGCACTGCGCCCCCTTTTCGCTGTTGTTGTCTCCGCTGGAATCAGATCCCCATCCAACCTCGTGTCGATGAATTTTGATCTGGATCCGGGGAAGTGGAGCCAGAGCAAGTCACCGTCAAGGTGGCTGGAGATCTCATCCCAGCGTTCTTGTTTCTGTGGAAAACACCGGAACCCGCAATGGGTTCTAGTCTTCGTCCGTTTCGGAAAATACTTCTTCCTGTTCTTGCAAGTACTGCTGCCAGGCAGTGGAGTCCCAAATTTCGATTCGGTTTCCCGCACCGATGACCGTCACTTCACGGTCCAAGCCTCCGTAGCTACGCAATACCTGCGGAATCGTGACTCGTCCTTGTTTGTCTGGCAATTCGTCAGAAGCACCTGACAAGAACACACGCGCATAATCTCGTGCTTTACGCGAAGTCAGCGATGCCTGAGCTAGTTGCTCATGTTGCTTCTCAAACTCGCGCTGGCTAAAGACATATATGCAACGTTCCTGCCCTCGGGTAAGCACTAGGCCAAATGAGAGCTCGTCACGATATTTAGCAGGCAGAATTAGTCGACCTTTTTCATCGAGTCGGGGCGTGTACGTTCCAAGGAACATGCACACCGCCTCTCCCGCAAAGTGGTCCAATTACCCAATTCCCTCTACTGCACTCCACTTTACTCCACAACCCTCCACTGTCAACGCAAACAACGCGTTTTCGCGAGGAGTTGGAATTAAAAAAGGCCTTGATTTCGCGGGTTTTTCCCAGCTTCTGTTGTGGAGGGTCTAAGGAAGAATGGACCGACAGTTAAGGAGTTCTGGCGCAAAAAGGCCGAGAAACCGCTGTTTATGGGCAGAATCTAATTTTGGGGAGCACTATGGAGGGGGGCGGGG